>NZ_SWDW01000009.1:137722-191035 GCF_004919045.1 Sinomonas albida | reverse complement strand
CGTCGGGGCGCGGACGGCGTTCGGCGCGGGCCGCGCCGAGCGAGCGCTCCCGCGTCGAACTCGCGCCGCGGCTGATCGTTCTGCCGGCAGGGCCGGCGCCGCCGCCCGGGGCCCGCGCACGGCGCGCGGCCCCCGGCGCGTGGCTTAGAGCGCCCGGAAGCGGCAGACTGGACCCATGAAGACCCTGCTCAATGTGATCTGGTTCGTGTTCGGCGGCTTCGTGCTCGCCCTCGGCTATTTCCTCGCCGGCATCGTGTGCTGCCTTCTCGTGGTCACGATTCCCTGGGGGATCGCATCGTTCCGCATCGGCGCGTACGCGCTGTGGCCGTTCGGCCGGACGATCGTCGACAAGCACGAGCACGTGAGCGTTCCGACGGAGATCGGCAACATCATCTGGCTTCTCGTGGCCGGCGTGTGGATCGCGATCGGCCACGTGGCCACCGCGGTCGCGATGGCCGCGACGATCGTGGGCATCCCGCTCGCGGTAGCCAACATCAAGCTCATCCCCGTCTCGCTCTTCCCGCTGGGGAAGCGCATCGTCAAGTCGGACAAGCTCTTGGCCAGCTACTCGCGCTGACGGCGAATTGCGCCGGGCGGAGGGTGGTGCAGCGAGCCGCCGTGCGCCCGGCGAGAGCGCGGCGAACGGTGCACCGAACGGTCGGGCAATGCGGTACCTTTTGTGACCGATCCCTCAGGAGCTATAAGTTTGGTTACATCTAAGGAGGCCACATGCCCGAAATCGACCCCACTTACGCGGGGGAATGGCGGTTTGACCCTGCTCACACGCGCCTCGGGTTCTCGACCCGTCACGCGATGGTCACGAAGGTTCGCGGATCCTTCAACGACGTTGAGGGCGTCATCAACGTCAACGCCGAGGATCCGACAGAGTCGAGCGTCAACGTCAAGATCCAGGTGGCGAGCATCGACACGCGCAACGCCCAGCGCGACGAGCACCTTCGCACCAACGACTTCTTCGATGCACCGCACTACCCGGAAATCACGTTCAAGAGCACGCGCATCGACCAGGTCGAAGAGAACAGCTTCATCGTGAACGGCGATCTGACGATCCGCGGCGTGACCAAGGAGATCGCGGTTCCGCTCGAATTCGTCGGCGTCGAGCGCGACCCGATGGGCAGCCTGCGGGCCGGCTTCGAGGGCTCGCGCCGCATCGATCGCAAGGACTTCGGCCTCAACTGGAACGTCGCGCTCGATTCGGGCGGCGTGCTCGTTTCGGACCGCATTCTGCTCGAGTTCGAGATCTCCTGCATCAAGACCGAGGACCAGCAGAGCTAGGTCCAGCCATGGACGCGCGGAAGGCGCCCGCGGCACCGGAATCCACCGGTCCGCTGGGCGCCTTCGTCGTCGTCGCGTTCGTCGAGCGGACGCCGGTCGGGGTGCCGTTCAGCAAGCACCGCTGGCCTCTCCATGTAACCCTCCTCCGGTTCGACGCCGCGCATGCGGCGGCCCTCGCCGCCGTCGGGCGCGCCTTCTCGGGCCACGACGGCGGTCTCGGCATCCGGATCGGGGACGACGCCCACTTCGGCTACCACGGTCGCGTCCGCGTCTCGCTCGTCGAGCCGGAGCCCGCGCTCCAGACCCTGCACGCGCGCGTCCTCGCCGAGGTCGAGGCCGAAGGTGGGCGCGTGCACAGCCCCCAGCACACCGGGCAGGGCTTCCGGCCCCACGTGAGCGTCCAAGGCGAGCGGCGCGTGCACCGCGGCGACAGCCTCCGCCTCGACGACTTCGCGCTCGTCGACATGGCACCGGGCGGCGACACGTCTGTGCGCGTCGTCGTCGCCGAGTGGGGCGCGTGAGGCAGGCCGGGCGAGCTATGCGCCCGCGAGCAGCTCTGCGAGCTCGGCGCGGAGGTTCGCGCGCGCCGGCTCGAGCCACAGCTCCTGGGCCCGTGCGGTGTGGAAGAGCGGGTCGAGCGTGAGCAGGTGCTCGAGGACGCGGGCGCGGCCCGCACGGAACTGCTCGTCCGGGACGTGGGCGTACTCCTCGCGCACCTGGGCCGCGTAGCGCCAGTAGCCCGCGGGCTCCCTGCCCAGGACGGCAAGGTCGGCGTCGCACAGGAGCTGCCCGGCGCCGTCGTCCGTCCCCGGCGCGTGGCCCGCGGTGAGCCGCACGAGCCGCGCGACCTCGGCGACCTCGCGCCGCGCGAGTCCCGCGTCCGCGAGCCGCGCTTCGGCCAGTTGAGCGGACTCTTCCTCGTCGCGGCCCGCGGCCCCCGCATACACGGCGTCGTGGAACCATCCGGCGAGGACGACGGCGCGGGGCGCCTCGCCGCTCTCGGCGATCCGTTCGAGGGCGTCGAGGACCGCGAAGAGGTGGGCGGGTGTGTGGTAGCGGCGGTGCGGCTCGGACCAGCGGTCGACGAGCTCTCGGCCCAGACCTGCCTGGCCGGGCAGGAGCCGCTCCCAGCGCTCGGCAAGCGGCACGGACAGCGCCTTGGCGCGCTCGCGGGCCGGGATCCGGAGTCCCGAGGCGATGAGGGCCCGTGCGAGCGTCCGCCCGTCCACGGACCGCGCGCCGAGGGCCACGAGTTCGGCGTGCCGGCGCTCGGGGACGTCGTAGTGGTCTTCGTCGAAGGCCCGCTCCGGGATTTCTGCGGCCGCGGCGAACGCGTGCAGCTCAGCGAGGGACGTGTCGGACACGAGGTGCGCGAAGACGGTCCCATGCGCGGGCCACATCGGGGTGTCGATGAGGATCGCCATGCCTCTCAGCATGGCACGTCGCAGCATGGCACGCGGGGTGGGCCGATGCCCCGGTCGCCGGGCAGGGCTTCGTTTGGATCCGAGAGTTGAGTCGACTAGACTCAGGTTAAATGCGTTGACCGAAGTGAGATCGACGCTGTTTCATGGGGTCTGGAACCCGGGGGAAGGGAGCATCGCTTTGGACGTCAAATTCACCACGAAGAGCCAGGAGGCGCTTTCGGCTGCGGCCATGAACGCCTCGACGGCGGGCAACCCGCAGGTCGAGCCGGCCCACCTCCTCAAGGCGCTGATGGACCAGCGGGAGGGCGTCGCCGTCGCGCTCCTGCGCGCCACGGGCGCGGACCCGGACGCCGTGAGCGTGGCCGCGAGCACGGCCATCAAGGCGCTTCCCTCGAGCTCGGGCACCACGGTCGCCCAAGCGCAGCTGAGTCGCCAGGCGCTTCAGGTCATCCAGGCGGCGAAGGAAGAGTCCGAGCGGCTCGGCGACAGCTACGTCTCGACCGAGCACCTCCTGCTCGGGCTCGCGGCCGACGGCGGCGCGGCGGGCCACGCGCTCCGGGACAACGGCGCCAACCTCGAATCGCTCAAGGCGGCCCTCCCGGGCGTGCGGGGCGACCGCAAGGTGGACAGCCCGGACCCCGAGAATACGTTCCAGTCCCTTGAGAAGTACGGCACGGACCTCACCGCGATTGCCCGCGCGGGCAAGCTCGACCCCGTGATCGGCCGGGATGCCGAGATCCGGCGTGTAGTCCAGGTCCTCTCCCGGCGCACCAAGAACAACCCCGTGCTCATCGGGGAGCCGGGCGTCGGCAAGACCGCGGTCGTGGAGGGCCTCGCCCAGCGCATGGTCGCCGGGGATGTTCCCGAGAGCCTGCGCGGCAAGACCCTCATCTCGCTCGACCTCGGCTCGATGGTGGCGGGAGCGAAGTACCGCGGCGAGTTCGAGGAGCGCCTCAAGGCCGTCCTCGAGGAGATCCGCAGCTCCGAGGGCCAGATCGTCACGTTCATCGACGAGATCCACACCGTGGTCGGCGCCGGCGCCACGGGGGAGTCGTCGATGGACGCCGGGAACATGCTCAAGCCCATGCTCGCCCGCGGGGAACTGCGCCTCATCGGCGCCACGACGCTCGACGAGTACCGCGAGAACATCGAGAAGGACGCGGCGCTCGAGCGTCGCTTCCAGCAGGTCTTCGTCGGCGAGCCGAGCGTCGAGGACACGATAGCGATCCTCCGCGGCCTCAAGGAGCGCTACGAGGCGCACCACAAGGTCTCGATCTCGGATTCGGCCCTCGTGGCGGCGGCAAGCCTCTCGAACCGCTACATCGCGGGCCGGCAGCTGCCGGACAAGGCGATCGACCTCATCGACGAGGCCGCGTCGCGGCTCCGTATGGAGATCGACTCGGCGCCGGAGGAGATCGATCAGCTGCGCCGCGCCGTCGACCGCCTCACCATGGAGGAGCTCGCCCTTGACGGCGAGTCCGACGCGGCCTCGATCGAGCGGCTTGCGGCGATCCGGGAAGACATGGCCAACCGGAAGGAAGAGCTCGCGGCGCTCAATGCGCGGTGGGAGGCCGAGAAAGCCGGGCTCAACCGCGTGGGCGAGCTGCGCGCCCGTCTCGACGAGCTGCGCTCGCTGGCCGACAAGGCGCAGCGCGACGGCGATCTGGGCGAGGCTTCGCGGATCCTCTACGGCGAGATTCCCACGGTCGAGCGCGAGCTCAAGGATGCCTCCGCGGCCGAGCAGGAGGCGAGCGCGACCGTCAAGATGGTGGCCGAGGAGGTCACGGCAGACGACATTGCCGAGGTCATCTCCGCGTGGACCGGGATCCCGGCCGGGCGCATGCTCCAGGGCGAGAGCCAGAAGCTCCTGCACATGGAGGAGGAGCTCGGGCGGCGGCTCATCGGGCAGGCGAAGGCCGTTCAGGCGGTCTCCGACGCCGTGCGGCGCGCTCGGGCCGGCATCAGCGACCCGAATCGGCCCACCGGCTCATTCCTGTTCCTCGGGCCGACCGGCGTCGGAAAGACCGAGCTCGCAAAGGCGCTCGCGGACTTCCTGTTCGACGACGAGCGCGCGATGGTGCGCATCGACATGAGCGAGTACTCCGAGAAGCACGCGGTGGCCCGGCTTGTCGGTGCGCCTCCCGGCTATGTGGGCTACGAGGAGGGCGGGCAGCTCACGGAGGCCGTGCGCCGGCGCCCGTACTCCGTGATCCTGCTGGACGAGGTCGAGAAGGCCCACCCCGAGGCGTTCGACATCCTGCTCCAGGTCCTCGACGACGGCCGGCTCACGGACGGCCAGGGCCGCACGGTGGACTTCCGCAACACGATCCTCGTGCTGACGTCCAACCTCGGCAGCCAGTACCTCGTGGACCCCGACCTGAGCCAGGCCACGAAGCAGGACGCCGTCATGCAGGTGGTGCACGGGGCGTTCAAGCCCGAGTTCCTCAACCGGCTCGACGACATCATCATGTTCGAGCCGCTCTCGGTGGACGAGCTCTCGCGGATCGTCCAGCTCCAGGTCGATGCTCTCCAGAGCCGGTTGCACGAGCGGCGCCTCACCCTCGACGTCAGCGACGGGGCGCGGGCGTGGCTCGCGATGTCCGGCTACGACCCCGCGTACGGCGCGCGGCCGCTGCGGAGGCTCGTCCAGCGCGAGATCGGCGACCGGCTCGCGAAGGCGCTCCTCGCCGGGGAGATTGCCGACGGCGACACAGTCGCAGTGGACGTGGCAGACGTCTCAGTGGACCTCCACGACCTCACCGGCGCCTCGAGCGGCGGGCTGAGCGTCACGCGGAAGGCGTCCGCGGACAAGGGGGCGTAGCCGGGGCTCGCGGCCTCAGCCGAAGAGCCCGGGGGGCGGCGAGGCGCGTCGCCGAGTGGGCGGGCGTAGGCGTGTCGCCGGGGGGCGTAGGGTGCGCGGGGCGTCAGGACGGGAGCAGCGACTGGCTGAGCGAGTTGCCGTTCGAGCTCTCGACGAAGCAGTCCACGCGCCGGTCGCCGCCGCTCCAGCCGCCCTGCGTAGGGACGACCGTGCGCTGCTTGAGCTTGCTCGTGTCCTGAGGGAGGTCCAGCTTCGTCTGGCGGCACAGCTCGGCCGCGCGCGTGTCGAGCGACTCCTTGCCCGGGTAGGCGTCCGTCGCCGCGTAGGTAGCGGTCGCGACGAGTTGGGCGGAGTGGGCCTCGGTGCACGAGACGGTGCGGTTGGTGTCGGCGCTCGCGTCGAAGTCCGCGAAACAGTCGCCCACCGCGTACTTCGAGGCGGAGGTGACCCCCTCCGAGAGCGGTTCGGGTCCCGTGTGTTTCGCCGTCAGCGTAGCCACGAGCGCCCACAGGACGAGGAGGACGACGACGGCCCCTCCGACGGTCGTCACGCGGCCCCACGGGGTGGCGCGGAAGAGGCGCCTCTGATTGATGCGCCGAGGGCGCCTGGAGGGGGGCGTGGGGCGGGGTTCAGCGGTCTGTGGATCCCCCGGGTGCTGGCCATGGGAACCGTACACGCTGGTCATGCCGATCTGCGCCCTTCCTTCGTGCTCTTCGGGACGTGCCGGACGCGGTGTTCCCACGCCCGTTCGACCTCCCCCGTGAATACGCAGGCGGTCGGGATTACATGTAGTCTAGACCTACGACAAATTGATCAATGACTCCGGGGCCTCGCGAGCCTGCCTTCGCGACTACCTCCGGGACGAGGCAAAAGAGGGGGTCACGCCATGGGGCGCGGCCGTCAAAAGGCTAAGGCAACCAAGCAGGCTCGGGACATCAAGTACTACAGCCCGAACACTGACTATGCGGCACTTCAGCGCGAATTGGGCGCTTCGAACAGCCACCCGCATCATGACGCAGACCTCGAGCCGGACTACTCCGACTACGAGGACAAGTACGCGGATCAATTTGACGATGACGACGAGGACTCCCGGCAGACCGGCTGACCTCCGCTCATGAGCGAGGTCGGCCTCCGGGGGGACGATCCGTCGGTGGAGCGAGCTCACGCGGCCGCGCTCCGGTCGATAGCCCGTGAAGTCATCGAGACCGTCGAACCACAGGATCCTTCTGAGGCCCGAGCTGGGCTTCTGTCGATGCTGCGCTCTGGGCGGGTCATGGCCCTGACCGGTGCTGGAGTCTCCACGGCCTCCGGGATTCCGGACTATCGCGGCCCGGAGGGGTCGTGGCGCAAGCACCGGCCCATGACCTTCCAGGAGTTCCGCCACGATCCCGCGGCGCGGCACCGGTACTGGGCGCGCAGCTTCGTGGGCTGGCGGCACATCGACCGGGCGCGGCCCAACCGGGCGCACCGCACCCTGGCCCAGCTCGAGGCCGCCGGAAAGGTGCTCGGTGTCGTCACGCAGAACGTCGATGGCCTTCATGCCGCCGCCGGCTCCCGCAATCTGGTCACGCTGCACGGCGACCTCGACAAGGTCGTGTGCCTCAACTGCGGCAACGTCGAGGGCCGATCGAACCTCGACGAGCGGCTCACTCAGGCCAATCCGGGCTACGCGGAGGCCGTGCGACTCGATCCCGCGACGGTCAACCCCGACGGCGACGTCGAGCTTCCGCAGCTTTGGGTGGACCGCTTCCGCATGGTGGGGTGCCTCGTGTGCGGCTCGGTCGAGCTCAAGCCGGACGTCGTGTACTTCGGCGAGAGCGTCCCGACCGAGCGCAAGGAGCGGGCGACGGCGATGCTCGCCGACGCGAGCAGCCTGCTGGTCTTGGGCTCGTCCCTCGCGGTCATGAGTGGATTCCGCTTCGTGCTCGACGCGGTCCGCGAGGGCAAGCCCGTGGGGATCGTGAACGCCGGTCCGACGCGCGGCGACAGCCGGGCCCGCTGGCGGTGGCGGACCGATGTCGGAGCGGCTCTTGAGGACCTCGCGGCGTCCCTCTAACCCACTCCCGTCTCGGGTACAGAAACTCACCCTTCAAAGGCATTTCGGGTACAGAAACTCACCCTTCAAAGGCATTTCGGGTACAGATATCTGCCTCTCCCAGCGTTGCGGGTACGCCAACTTGCGCAGTTGGCGTACCCGAAACGGCGGAACGAATGAGTATCTGTACCCGAAACGGCAGGGAGCGGGAGTTGGCGTACCCGAGACGTCAGGCGTAGGCGTTGACGAGGCGGACAGCCCCGCCGTCCACGCCCTTGGCGCCCTGCACGTAATCCGGATCGCCGGCAGACGAGGTGGACGCACCCGCCGACGAGAATCCGTCGTCCGTTCCCACGGTGCCCATGGCCCACGCCTGGACGCCGCGCTCGGCGAGGCGCGCGAGGGCCGCGTCGGCGGCGGTCGGGGAGACGATCGCGACCATGCCGACGCCGAGGTTGAGCGTCCGCTCGAGATCGGCCTGCGGGACGCCGCCGAGCTCCGCGACGAGTTTGAAGATGGCCGGGAGCTCCCACGTGGAGCGGTCGACGGTCGCGAGGAGGCCCTTCGGGAGGACCCTCGCGAGGTTCGCGGCGAGCCCGCCGCCCGTGACGTGGCTGAAGCCCCGGAGCGCAAGGTCTTCGCCGAGCACCGGGTTCAGGGTCCGGACGAGGTCGAGGCAGTCGGCCGCGTACACCTTCGTGGGCTCGAGGAGCTCCTCGCCGAGCGTCCGGCCGAGCTCGGAGACCTGGCGGTCGAGGGCCCAGCCGGCGTGGTTGATGACCCGCCGCACGAGCGAGTAGCCGTTCGAGTGGATGCCCGAGGACGCCATCGCGATGACGACGTCGCCCGCGCGAACCCGCTCGGGGCCCAGCAGCGCATCGGCCTCGACGACGCCGGTGGCCGCGCCCGCGACGTCGTACTCGCTTTCGCCGAGGAGGCCGGGATGCTCGGCCGTCTCGCCGCCCACGAGCGCCGTGCCCGCCACGGAGCACGCCGCCGCGATGCCGCGCACAATGTCCGCGATCCGCTCGGGCACGACCTTGCCGCACGCGATGTAGTCCGTCATGTAGAGCGGCTCGGCGCCGACCACGACGATGTCGTCCACGACCATGCCCACGAGGTCGAAGCCGATCGTGTCGTGCACGTCCATGGCCTGCGCGATCGCGACCTTCGTCCCCACGCCGTCCGTCGACGTCGCGAGCAGCGGGCGGCGGTACGTGAGCAGGCGGCTCACGTCGAACAGCCCGGCGAAACCGCCGACGCCGCCCAGCACCGAGGCGTTGTGCGTCGCCTTGACGGCGTCCTTCATGAGTTCGACGGCGCGGTCCCCGGCCTCGACGTCGACCCCGGCGGCGGCGTAGGTGATCCCGCCTCCGGAGGCCTGGGAGTGCTGGGAGGGCGTGGGGGAATTCATACGGTGGCCTCGCGGTCTTCCGGGGTCAGCAGGGATTCGAGTTCGGAGCCGGGGCCGGGATCGCAGCCAGCCGCGCCGGGGCGGACGCCGGGATCCTCGTCCTCGGCTGGCTCGCTGCGCTGTCCGTCCTCTTGCGCCGCGTCCCGTTCGAGGAGGTTCTTTCCGAGCTTGTCCGCGCTGGGGAGCGCAATCGGGTACCTGCCCGTGAAGCACGCCGTGCACAGCCGCTCTCGAGGCTGCTGCGTCGCGGAGATCATCCCCTCCTCGGAGATGTACCCCAGGGAGTCGGCGCCGATGGCCTGCGAGATCTCCTCGACCGTCGCGCCATTCGCGATGAGCTCCGCGCGCGACGCGAAGTCGATGCCGTAGAAGCACGGCCACTTGACGGGCGGCGACGAGATCTTGATGTGGACCTCCTTCGCGCCGGCCTCCCGCAGCATGCGGACGATCGCGCGCTGCGTGTTGCCGCGCACGATCGAATCGTCCACGACCACCACGCGCTTGCCGCGGATTACGGACTCGAGCGCGTTGAGCTTGAGGCGGATGCCGAGCTGGCGCAGCGTCTGCGAGGGCTGGATGAACGTGCGGCCCACGTACGAGTTCTTGACGAATCCGTGCGCGAACGGGATGCCCGACTCCTCGGCGTAGCCCACCGCGGCGGGCGTTCCCGACTCCGGGACAGGGATCACGATGTCCGCTTCGTGCCGGTTCTCACGGGCCAGCTGACGGCCCATCTCGACGCGGGATTCGTACACCGAGCGGCCCGCGATGGCCGCGTCGGGGCGCGCAAGGTAGACGTACTCGAAGACGCAGCCCGCCGGCGTCGCCTCCCCGAAGCGGTGCGTGCGCACGCCCTTCTCGTCGATCGCGATGAACTCGCCCGGCTCGATCTCGCGGATGAAGCTCGCGCCGACGGTAGCGAGGGCCGACTGCTCCGACGCGACGACCCAGCCGCGCTCGAGGCGGCCGAGGCACAGGGGCCTGATCCCATACGTGTCTCGCGCGGCGTAGAGCGTGCCCTCGTCCATGAAGACGAAGCAGAAGCCGCCGCGGATCTTTGGGAGGAGTTCGAGCGCGGTCTCCTCGAGGGTGTGGCCCCGCTCTCCCGCGAGGAGCGCGGTCACGAGCGCCGTGTCCGACGTGTTGCCCTGCTTCATCTCGCCGGTGAGGTGGCCGCCCGTAATCTCCTCGATCATCTCGCGGAGTTCGGCGGTGTTCGTGAGGTTGCCGTTGTGGGCCAGTGCGACCGTGCCGTTGGCCGTGGCACCGAGCGTCGGCTGGGCGTTGGCCCAGTGGCTCGCGCCCGTGGTCGAGTAGCGGCAGTGGCCCACAGCAATGTGGCCCGTGAGCGTGTTCAGCGTCGACTCGTCGAAGACCTGGGAGACGAGGCCCATGTCCTTGTAGACGCTGATGCGCGTGCCGTCGCTCGCCGCGATGCCCGCGGACTCCTGGCCGCGGTGCTGCAGAGCGTACAGACCGTAGTAGGTGAGCTTGGCGACTTCTTCGCCGGGTGCCCACACCCCGAAGACGCCACAGGCGTCCTTGGGGCCTTGATCGACTGGGTCTAGGTCAAGTGAGAGGAGTCCGTCACCGCGTACCACTGGTCAATTGTCTCATGGCCGCGGAGGCGGCCCGGATCATTGCGCGGCGGGGCCGCTCCCGCCGTCGTCGTCTGTTTTGGGGCCTTCCTGCGGCTCGGTTTCCTCGGGAAGCTCCTCGACGTAGGCCTTGCGCGAGCGGGCCAGACTGATGCGGTCCAGGACCAGCGCGACGACGCCGCCCACGAGCACCCCCGCGGCCGCAAAGAGGACCAGGAAGTAGCCGAATACCGACTCCCGCGTGTACCCGTCCGGGACGGTCCCCGTGTACCCGACCACGAACGCCACGACGGCCCCGACCAGGCCGCCCGCCAGGAGGAACGGGAGGAACTTGGGGGCGCGGCGAACGGTGATCTCGTGGGTGGGCTGGGGCTCGGAAGGCATATTTCAAGGGTACCCGGGGCACGCGGATGGCCCCGCCCTCCGGAGTGGGGGGCGGGGCCAGCGGACGACGGCGCGGGCTGCTGGAGCGGGCGCGCTGCGGGCAAGCGTGCCGCGCGGTGAGAGGTCCGGCGCTCGTGGTTCGGTCTGGGGCTGTGGCGGCTAGTGCGCCCCGTTCGCCGTTTCGAGCGGAACCTCTTGGCCGTCCTTGTCCACGATCCTGCCGTCCTCGCAGCGGTCCCCTTCCTCGAGCGCGTCGAGGACCACGACCGGGATCATCCTCGTCGGCGCCGCGGCGAAGACGGACGGGTTCTGCTTCGGGTTGCCGCCGCGGAAGACGTTGAACAGGAGATTGAGGAGCACGGCCATGAGGGCCGCGGAGCTGATGCCCGAGTCGAAGATGACCTGGAACCAGGTCGGGAACTTCGCGTAGAAGCTGCCATTGACCACCGGGATGAGGCCGAACGCGATCGACGTCGCCACGATGATGAGGTTCATGTTGCCCTTGTAGTCGACCTTGGTCAGCGTCCGGATGCCCGAGGCCGCCACGGTGCCGAACAGGACGATCCCGGCGCCGCCCAGCACGGGCATCGGCACGGCGGCGACGACGCGGCCCAGGACGGGGAGCAGGCCGAGCAGCACGAGGACCACGCCGCCGGACGCGACCGCGAAGCGGCTCTTGATCCCGGTCACGGCCACGAGCCCCACGTTCTGGGCGAACGCGCTCTGCGTGAACGAGTTGAACACGGGCGAGACGGCCGAGGAGAGCATGTCCGCGCGGAGGCCGTTCGCGATGCGCTTCGAGTCGATCTTCGCCCCGGCGACCTCGCCCACGGCGAGGATGTCCGCGGTCGTCTCCGTCAGGATGACGAGGATGACGATGACCATCGAGATGATCGCGGCCGGCTGGAACGTCGGGAGGCCGAAGTGGAAAGGCTCGGGGAAGGCGACGATCGGCCCGGTGCCCACCTGCGAGAAGTCGGCTTTGCCGAGGAACACCGCGATGACGGTCGTGATGACGATGGAGAGGAGGATCGAGAGGCGCGAGATCACTCCGCTCCCGACCTTGCTCAGGACCATGATGATGGCGAGCGTGAGCGCCGTGAGCCCGATGTTCGAGGGATCGCCGTAGTTCGGCGCCTTCGAGTTGCCGCCGAGCGCCCAGTTCGCGGCGACCGGCACGAGCGAGAGGCCGATCGTCGTGATGACGACGCCGGTTACGACCGGCGGGAAGAAGTGCACGATCTGCGCGAAGAACGGCGCGATGACGAGGCCGATGAGGGAGGCGACCATGACCGCGCCGAACACCGCCTGGATGCCCCCGCCGCCGCTCACGATCGCGAGCATTGTCGCGACGGAGGCGAAGGAGACGCCCTGGACGAGCGGAAGGCGCGAGCCGAAGAACTTGATGCCCAGCGTCTGCAGCATCGTGGCGAGGCCGCCGATGAACAGGCAGGACGTGATGAGCAGCGCGATGTCCTGGGCCTTGAGGCCAGCGGCCGCGCCGACGATGAGCGGCGGGGCAATGATGCCGCCATACATCGTGAGCACGTGCTGGAAGCCGTACGCGAACGCTGTAGCGAGCGGCAGCTTCTCGTTTTCGGGGCTTGCGGCCTCGGGGGTGGGAGCGGGCGGGATGGGTGCGGTCTTTCGGGACACAGCGGACCTCCTTGTCAGCTTTGGTTTCCGAGTGCGCAACTTGGGTGGGTGGGTGTGGGTGGCGGGGTGGGTATGAGTGGCTGGGTGGGCGTAGGGAAGGCGGGACGACGGCGGCCAGGGAGTGCCGCCGTCGTCCGTCTTTGGGTGGGCGGTTAGAGGTGGGCGGGCAGGACGGCCGGCCAGGCGGCCGGTGAGAACGTCAGCAGAAGCCGGCGATGCCGTCCCACGCGTTTCCGGCGTCCGAGATCGTCTCGCGCTGGAAGTTCGCCTCGATGAGGCCGTACGGGCGGTCGGCCGCGTAGAAGACCTCGCCGGGGTTGTCGAGGCCGAACGGGCTCAGGTCGACCACGAAGTGATGCTTGTTCGGGGTCGAGAAGCGGAGTTCGTCGATCTCGGGGTGCGCGTCCAGGACCTTCTGGGCCATCTGGAAGAGCGTCTGCTGGAGCGCGTAGGAGTACTCCTCCGCGAAGCCTTCGAGCAGGAGCGCCTTGACGTCGTCGTAGGCCTTGTTGAAGTCGACGGTGCCGTTCGCGATCGCCTCGTTGTTGTAGCGCCAGCGGGCGGAGACGTCCGTCGCGAGGATGCGGTCGGTCGTCTCCGGAAGGGTCGTGAAGCGGTCCTTGGGGTAGCCCACGAAGCCTGACTCGGTCGTCTTGAGGACCGTGAGGTCGTTGAGCCCGGAGATGACGTAGAGGTTGTCGCCGTCCTTCGTCACGACCGCGTTGCGGACTTCCTGGCCCTTGCGGACGAACGAGTGGTCGTGGCCCTCGCCGTGCGCGACGATGCGCTCCCACGAGAACTGCTCGGCCTCCCAGCGGCCGCCCGTGACCCACTCGAACTCCGACGTGAAGTGGTTGGCGAGGCGGATGAGGAACTGCTCCGGAGAGCCAATCCCGTCCCGGGCGAAGCCGTAGACCGTGTTCTTCTGGGTGTCGGTCGGGACAACATGGCCGTTGTCGCCGTCGAAGTGGGCCGCCGCGAAGTCGCCGCGGAGCTGCGACGTGACGTTGAGGTCCTCGATCTCGTGGCGGGCCGTGTCGCGGGTGACCTTGACGACGCGGACCTCGGCCTTGCCGTACTGGTTCTTCCCCAGCACGATCTTGCTCTCAGACATGGGTTAACTCCCTCGGTAAGTTGAGAAGGCGAATGGACTCAGCAGGAGCGGAACGTGGTAGTGCGCCTCGTTCTCGTTGACCGTGAAGGTCAGAGAAACCTCCGGGAAGAAGGTCTCCTGCCCGATGCCGGCGAAGTAGGCTCCGGTCGCGAACTGGAGGCGGTATTCGCCGCTTGCCAGTCGCTCCGGGCCGAGGTCTTTCACCCGCCCGTCGGCATCGGTAGTGCCCGTACCAATCTGGGACCATGCCTCGCCGTCGCGGGCGTAGAGTTCGACGGCGACACCTGCGGCCGGCTTCCCGGCCGCGGTATCCAGAATGTGGGTGGTCACGTGGGAGACGCTCATGCGCCCATGCTCCTCTCGGGACAGGCTCTGCTCGAGCAGGCTTTGCTCGAGTCGAAGCACTGCGATCTCGCGGAGCTGCCCGGCGACGATCGCGTCCTCCTGCTCGGGCGAATGGCCCAGGCGCTCGCGGAGGGCGGAGAGCATCTCTGCGGCCGAACGGCCGGCGGCGCGGATCAGGAAGACCCGGCCGAACTTCTCTTCATAGGCCCTGTTGCCTTCAGCGAGCGCCGTGACGGTGGCGTGGTCGCGGGGATCGACCCCGGACTGCTCGCTGCGCGACATCGAGGCCTCGGTGGATTTGCCCCTGGCGTTCTCGCCGATCCGGGGGTGGTGCGCGAGCGCGCCCTCGAGCTCGGCGGCGGTGAACGGGCTTGCCGCGCCGCGTGCGGCGTCGAGGAGGTCTTCGAGGCTCGCGAACGGGCGGGCCTCGGTGATCTCTTCGATCCAGCGGGGGACGTCGAGGCACGGCTTCAAGAGCTCTCGTGCCTGATCGGCGGGGGCGGCGTTGAACTGTTCAAGCAACATGGCTTGTCGGGTCCTCAACTGCTCAATGCTGGCATCCACGGTGACGGCTATACGGAACGTCGGTTTCTTTGGTTCCGTATCGTGGAACTGTTATTTCAGCATGTGTAAATAGTGTGGCGGGGGCCACTGTGATTGTCAACACCCTAGCGTGTGATCCACTCCGCTTGGGGTCCGCCGTCGTGTTCCTGTCCGGTTCTAGCCGCGTCGGGTCCGTGTCGCGCCGAAACGCGCCGCAATCCGACCGATTGGGGAATGATAACCGGACAGGAGCGCGGCCTGAGCGCAAATAACCCGCGCTGGGCGCAAAAAAGAGGGGCTCCGGTTGTCCGGAGCCCCTCGAAGCGGGTGGAAGCGAGAAGGGGCTAGACCCCCAGACGGTCCCGCAGGGCCGCCACGTGGCCCTCGGCGTTCACGCTGTAGTCGATGGACTCGATGGAGCCATCCGGCGCGACGACCGCTGTCGAACGCAGGATGCCCTCGACGACCTCGCCGTGGCGGATGCGCTCGCCCCACGCGCCCCACTCCTTGGCGACGGCCGCGCCCTCGTCCGCGAGGAGCGGGAAGGTGAGGGCGAAGTCGTCGGCGAACGAGGCGATCGCCTCGACCGGATCCGGCGAAATGCCGATGACGCTGACCCCGGCGGCGTTGAGCGCGTCGAGGCTGTCGCGGAAGTCGCACGCCTCGGTCGTGCAGCCGGGGGTCGCCGCCTTCGGGTAGAAGTACACGACGACGCGGCGCCCGCGGTAGTCCGAGAGCGAGACGTCCTTCCCGGACGCGTCGGGGAGCGTGAATTCGGGGGCTAGCTGCCCGGAAGCGAGCTTCGTGGTGGTTGTCATGGTTCCTCCTCCAGCAAGGGGTCAGGCCGTGCCGCGGCGGATCAGCTGGCCCTTGGGCTCGCTGAAGTCCACCTCGGTGCCGCGCACGAAGGTGCGGCGCACCACGCCGGACAAGGTCTTTCCCTGATACGGCGTGATGTGGTTCTTGTGGTACAGCTTGTCCGCGTCGACAACGAACGCCTGGTCGGCGGCGAAGATCGCGAGGTCTGCATCGTACCCGGGCGCGAGGGTGCCCTTGCGCTGGAGCCGGGCGAGCGCGGCCGGCTTGCTGCCCATCCACTCCACCACGCGCTCGAGCGGGATGCCCCGCTGGCGCGCCTCGGTCCAGATGATGGAAAGGCCCAGCTGGAGCGACGCGACGCCGCCCCATGCGACGCCGAAGTCGCCGTTCTCGAGGTCCTTGAGGTCGATCGTGCTGGGGGAGTGGTCGGAGACGATGCAGTCGATCACTCCGTCCTCGAGCCCCTTCCAGAGCAGCTCCCGGTTGGACGCCTCGCGGATGGGCGGGCAGCACTTGAAGGCGGTCGCGCCGTTCGGGATCTCCTCCGCGAGCAGCGTGAGGTAGTGCGGGCACGTCTCGACGGTGAGCTTCACGCCGTCGCGCTTCGCGGTCGCGATCATCGCGAGCGCGTCCGACGAGGAGAGGTGCAGGATGTGGGCGCGCGCACCCGTCCAACGGGCCCGCTCGACGACCTCGGCGATCGCCACGTTCTCTGCCCCGCGCGGCCGCGAGTGCAGGAAGCTCTCGTAGACGTCGCCCTCGGGGTTCGGTGCGCGGTCGATCGCGCGCGAATCCTCGGCGTGGACGATCATGAGCCCGTCGAACGAGGCAATCTCGGCGAGGTCCTTCTCGAGCTCCTCGACTTCGAGGTGCGGGAATTCGTCCACGCCCGAGTGCAGCAGGAAGCACTTGAAGCCGAACACGCCCTCGTCGTGGAGCGCGCGGAGATCGCCCGTGTTCCCCGGGATGGCGCCGCCCCAGAAGCCCACATCCACGAACGACTGCGTCTCCGCGGCCGAGCGCTTGAGCCGGAGCGCGTCGACGTTGACGGTCGGCGGGATGCTGTTGAGCGGCATGTCGATGATGGTGGTGACGCCGCCCGCGGCGGCGGCGCGGGTGGCCGACGCGAAGCCCTCCCATTCCGTGCGGCCTGGCTCGTTCACGTGGACGTGGCTGTCCACGAGGCCGGGGATGAGAGTCTCGTCGTCGGCGAGCTCGATGACCTCGCGTCCCGCGAGCCCATTGCCGAGCGGCTCGAGCGCGACGATGCGACCGTCCGTGATGCCCACTTCCCGCGGCGCGATCCCCGCGGTCGTGAGGACGCGCTGTCCGCGGATGACCAGATCGAATCCGGTGTCAGTCATCGCACAGACTCCTTCCTGCTGTCAGTGTCAACGTTAGTGGGGGCGTCCGACGTTCCCGCGAGGCCGTGGGAAGCCAGTTTCTGCCCGATGAGCAGTCCGGTCTCGCGGACCAGCCGCCGGGCGTCCCGGAGGCAGACCTCGACGTCCCCTTCGAGATCGGTGAGCGCATGGACGGCGGCGAAGCCCGCCGCGGCACGCGCGGCGCCGTCGAGCTGGCTCCGCCCGCACACCGCGACCACGGGAACGCCATATGCGCGGGCCTCGGCGGCGACGCCTATCGGTGCCTTGCCTCCCAGGGACTGGGCGTCGAGGCTGCCCTCGCCCGTGATCGCGAGCGCGGCGCCGTCGAGCTTCTCCCGCAGGCCCGTGAAATCGACGACGACGTCGATGCCGCGCCGCCGCTGGGCCCCGAGCGCGAGGGCCGCGTACCCGACACCGCCGGCCGCGCCGGCGCCGGGCGCGTCCTTCGCAGCGGCTGCCCGAGGTCCGAGGGCCGCGCCGAGGACGGCGGCGAAGCGCGCGAGGGCGGCGTCGAGCTCGGCGACGTCCGACGGCGTGGCTCCCTTCTGCGGGCCGAACACGGCGGCGGCACCGCGCTCGCCCAAGAGGGGATTGTCGACGTCGGCGGCGAGGATGAGCGTCGCGTCGTCCAGGCGGGAGTCGAGGCCCGAGAGGTCCGCTTCGGCGATCCGCGCGAGAGCCGCGCCGCCCAGCGGGAGCTCGGTGCCGCCGTCGTCCGTGAAACGCGCTCCGAGGCCCTGGAGCATGCCCGCCCCGCCGTCGGTGCAGGCGCTGCCGCCGACGCCGAGGATGAGCCGGCGCGCGCCGGCGTCGAGCGCGGCGCGGAGGAGCTGGCCGGTGCCGAGGCTCGTCGCGTTGCGGGCGTCCTTGGCGCCGCCCGGGAGCACGTCGAGGCCCGAGGCCGCGGCCATCTCGACGACGGCGGTGCCGCTCGCCGGGTCGAGCGCGAACTCGGCCGTGAGGGGCTCGCCGGTGGGGCCCGAGACGCGCGCTCGGCGCGGGGAGAACCCCGCGCCGAGCGCCGCCGTCACGGTGCCTTCGCCGCCGTCGGCCACGGGGACCAGGACGAGCTCGGCGCCCGGGAGCCCCGCGCGGAGGCCCTCCGCGAGCGCCTCCGCCACCTCGGGCGCCGCGAGCGTGCCCTTGAACTTGTCTGGGGCGAGGACGATCTTCACGCCGGCCCCGTCCTAGTCCAGCAGCGCCACGATCGCGGTCGGGGCGTCCTCGCGGCGCTCCGCGAGGTCCTCGAACTCGACCACGTTGTCGAGCTCAGTGCCCATCGCGATGTTCGTGACGCGCTCGAGGATGGCCTCGACGACCACCGGCACCTTGTACTCCGCCATGAGGGCGCGCGCCTTCTCAAAGGCCGGGCCCAGATCGTCCGGGTGCTCCACGCGGATCGCCTTGCAGCCCAGGCCCTCGGCGACCTTGACGTGGTCCACGCCGTAGCCCTGGGCCGTCTCCGACAGGCCCGCGGAGTTGACGTTCTCGAACGCGAGGGAGACGTGGTAGTCCATCTCGAAGCCGCGCTGCGACTGGCGGATGAGGCCCAGGTACGAGTTGTTCACCACCACGTGGATGTACGGCAGCTGGTGCTGCGCGCCCACGGCGAGCTCCTCGATCATGAACTGGAAGTCGTAGTCGCCCGAGAGTGCTACAACGGTCTCGCCCGGCTTGCCGCGCACCACGCCGAGGGCAGCAGGCCCCGTCCAGCCGAGCGGCCCAGCCTGGCCGGCGTTGATCCACTTGCGCGGACCGAACACATGCAGCATCTGGGCGCCGGCGATCTGCGAAAGGCCGATCGTGGTCACGTACGTGGTCTCGGGGCCGAACGCGCGGTTCATCTCCTCGTAGACGCGGAACGGCTTCATGGGCACGTTGTCGTAGTGCGTCTTGCGCTGGAGGCGGCCGCGCTTCTCCTGGGCAGACTCGGCCCACGCCGAGTAGTCCGGGAGCGTCCCGGCGGCCTGGCGCTCGCGGGCCACCTCGAGGAGGGCCTCGAGGGCGAGGCCCGCGTCGGAGACGATGCCGAAGTCGGGCGAGAACACGCGGCCGATCTGGGTCGGCTCGACGTCGATGTGCACGAACTTGCGGCCCTCGGTGTACTTCTCGATCGAACCGGTGTGGCGGTTCGCCCAGCGGTTGCCGATCCCGATCACGAAGTCGGACTCGAGGAACGTCGCGTTGCCGTACTTGTGGCTTGTCTGGAGGCCCACCATGCCGGCCATGAGGCGGTGGTCGTCCGGGATGGCGCCCCAGCCCATGAGGGTCGGGACCACGGGGACGTTGAGGAGCTCGGCAAGCTCGACGAGCCGGTCCGAGGCGTCCGCGTTGATGATGCCGCCGCCGGCCACGATGAGCGGCCGCTGCGCGGCGGTCAGCATGTTGAGGGCCTTCTCTGCCTGCTTGCGCGTGGCTCGGGGCTTCTCGACGGCGAGCGGCTCGTAGGCGTCGATGTCGAACTCGATCTGGGCCATCTGCACGTCGAACGGGAGGTCGAGCAGCACGGGGCCGGGGCGGCCGGTCCGCATGAGCTGGAAGGCCTTCTGCACCGCGCCCGGGACCTGGCCGGGCTCGAGGATGGTCATGGCCATCTTCGTGAGCGGCTTCGCGATGGACTCGATGTCCACGGCCTGGAAGTCCTCCTTGTGCAGCTTCGCGACGGGCGCCTGGCCCGTGAAGCACAGCATCGGGATGGAATCCGCTTGGGCCGCGTAGAGGCCCGTGATCATGTCGGTGCCTGCGGGGCCCGAGGTGCCGAGGCACACGCCGATGTTGCCGGCCTTGGCACGGGAGTAGCCGTCCGCCATGTGCGAGGCGCCCTCCACGTGGCGGGCGAGCGTGTGGCGGATGCCCCCGTGGGCCTTCATCGCCGAGTACAGCGGGTTGATCGCGGCGCCGGGCAGGCCGAACGCCTCCGTGGCGCCCTCCTTCTCCAGGATGGCCACGATCGCGTCGACAGTGCGCATCTTTGCCATGTCGGTGCTCCTTAAAGGTGGGTGGGCGGTTGGCCCGGCGCGGCCGGGCCAACCGGATTAGTTCTTGCCTGAGAGCTCGTTGGTGAGCTTGAAGAGGCCGGAGTGGTCCAGTCCGCCGTCGCCGCGGGCGACGAGGGCGGAGACGAGCTGGGCGACGGCCGCACCGAGGGGAACGACGACGCCGGCCTCCCGGGCGGCCGAGGTGACGATGCCGAGGTCCTTGTTGTGCAGGGCCAGTCGGAACCCGGGGTCGAAGTTGCGGCTGAGCATCTTCTGGCCCTTCTGGTCGAGGACCTTCGAGCCGGCGAGGCCTCCGCCGAGGACCTTGAGCGCGGCGTCGGTGTCCACGCCGTAGGCCTCGAGGAAGACGATGGCCTCCGAGAGCGCCTGGATGTTGACGGCGACGATGAGCTGGTTCGCAGCCTTCACGGTCTGGCCGGAGCCTGAAGGGCCCACGTGGACGATCGTCTTGCCCACGGCGTCGAGGACCGGTTTGGCGGCCTCGAAGTCCTCGGCTGAGCCGCCGACCATGATCGAGAGCACGGCGTCGATGGCGCCCTGCTCGCCTCCGGAGACCGGTGCGTCGAGGGGGCGGATGCCGGCCGTTCGGGCGTCCGTCGCGAGGCGGGCTGCCACGTCGGGGCGGATCGACGAGGCATCAATCCACAGGGCGCCAGGCTTGGCGTTCGCGAAGACACCCTCGGGGCCGGTCACGACCGCCTCGACGTCGGGGGAGTCCGGGACCATCGTGATCACGACGTCGGCGTCCTTGACGGCCTCAGCGATGCTCTCGGCGCCGCTGCCGCCCTC
This sequence comes from Sinomonas albida, assembly GCF_004919045.1. Classification (GTDB taxonomy): domain Bacteria; phylum Actinomycetota; class Actinomycetes; order Actinomycetales; family Micrococcaceae; genus Sinomonas; species Sinomonas albida. The sequence goes on along the minus strand of NZ_SWDW01000009.1, from coordinate 170,416 downwards.
GGTGACGAGCTTGGCCACCTTGTCCGAGCTGCGGTTGTAGCCGGTGACCTGGTGGCCGGCCTTGACGAGGTTCACGGCCATGGGAAGGCCCATGATGCCCAGGCCGATGACGGCGACGCTGGCCTTGTTCTCTGCGTTGCTCATGTTCTCTCCTGAAGTCTGTGTGCTGCTGGTGTTGGTCGCGAGGTGCTGGTGCAGGTGCTGTTCGCTGGTGGGGGGTCAGCCTGCGACGGGCCGGATGGTCCACTTGAACGCCTCGGCCGCCGGGGCCTTGTACTCGAGCCCGATGTAGCCGGAGTAGCCGAGCTCACGGGAGCGTGCGATCCACTCGCCGAGCGGGAGCCCGCCGGTGCCGGGGGCCCCACGGCCGGGGTTGTCGGCGATCTGGATGTGGCCGAAGTCCTTCGCGTGCCCCTCGATGACCGCCGCGACGTCGTCGCCGTTGACTGCGAGGTGGTAGAAGTCGGCGAGGAGCTTCACGTTGTCCGCACCGGCCTCCTCGGTCCTGGCGATCACCGCGAGCGCGTCCGCCGCGGTCTTGAGCGGGTACGCAGGGGTGCCAGAGACGGGCTCGAGCAGCACGGTGCCGCCGATCTCCGCGATGCCCTTGGCCGCCGCCACGAGGTTCTCGAGCGCGAGCTCGTCCTGGGCCTCGGGGGTGGACTCGGGGAGGCGGTTGCCGTACAGGGCGTTGAAGGCCCTCGTTCCGAGCCGCTCGCCGATGGCGGCGACGACCGCGATGTTGGCCTTGAACTCGCCCCCGCGGCCGGCCCACGAGACGAGGCCGCGGTCGCCGGCCGGCATGTCCCCGGCAAAGAAGTTGAGGCCGCTCAGCTGCACCCCGGCATCCTGGATCGCGGAGACGAACGCGTCGACGTCCTTGTCGGCGGGAACGGCCTCAGCGAAAGGCCACCAGAACTCAACCGCGTCGAAGCCCGCGGCCTTGGCCGCAGCCGGACGCTCGAGCAGGGGAAGCTCGGTCAGGAGGATGGAGCAGTTCACCGTGTACGTCATTGTCATGGTCCCCTCGGCGCTACTTTCATATTGCGGAAGAAGATTCTCTCTTGATGAAAGTGTAGGACCGTGGGCCGAGCCGGGTCAACCCGGTATACCGCTCCCTTTCGGAGGCTGGTTCAGGAAGTGGGGAAGCCGGTTCGGCTGGCCGGAGGAGTTGGGGAAGTTGGCCTGGGTGGGCGGGTGCCGGCCGGATGGCTGCCCAGGAGCGTGCGCGTGAGCGCCTCGGACTCCGCCATGAGGGCGGCCGCGGCGTCGTCCAAGTGGCGGTCCTCGGGTTCCGACCCATCCTCCGCCGCCCCCAGGACCGCCCGCCGGACGAGCTCCTTGGCGAGCGACGCCGTCGTGCCTTCGATGCGCCCCGCCGCGCGTTCCAGCGCGACGTCGCTGAAGCCCAGCCCACCCCCGTAGAGGGCGAGCAGCGCACGGCGCTCATCGAGCCCGGGGAGCGGGAGCTCGACCGCGAGATCCACGCGCCCCGGCCGTTGGGAGAGGGCCCGCTCGAGGACGTCGACGCGGTTGGTGGTGAGGACGAACGCGATGTCGGCGTCGCCGTCGAGCCCGTCGAGCGCATCGAGGATCTCGAAGAGGAGCGGCTGCGGCATCGGCCCGAAGCTGCGGTCCTCGGCGACCAGGTCCACGTCTTCGAGCACCACGATCGACGGCGTGAGCGCCCGCGCCATCTGCGCAGCCTCGCTGATCCGGGCGAGCGAGCGCCCGGACATCATGAGCACGGTGGTCCCTTCGGAGGCCCCGATGAGATGCCGGACGGTGTGCGTCTTGCCCGTCCCGGGCGGTCCGTAGAGCAGGAGCCCTCGCTTGAGATGCTGTCCTCGGGCCGAGAGGGCGGCCGCGTGGCGGCCCACCCCGAGCGCGTGCTCGCGGATCCGGGGGAGAACTCCCGGAGCGAGGATGACCTCTGCGTCGGCGACGTGCGGCCGGTCGACGAACGTGATCCCGCCCGAGGCCGGCGCGCGACCCGGCCCGAAGCCGGTTTCGGACAGAAGGACCACCTGGCCCTTGAAGACGCTCTCCCGCTCGAGCCGCCCTCGGAGCTCGGCGAAGAGCCGAGAGACGGCGTCCTCGTCGGTGGCGATGACCTCGAGCTGAGGGACGAAGCGCTGGTCATTCGGGGAGGCCCCGCGCTGCAGGACCGCGACCGGCGTGCCGTCGTAGCGGAAGAGGCGGAGTCCGAACTGGAGGGTGCGGCGCTGCCTGCTCGGTCCCACCGACGCGTTCGAATAGTCGGGCTGCGCGACGGCTGGGAAGGAACGGCCCACCGGGCTGGGATCCAGCATGGAGCGCAGGTCTGCGTGCATCCGCATCTGCCCGCCGCCCACGCCGAGGCCGCGAGCCGAGGGATCGCGGCCCGCGATCTCGTCCAGCACCACATCGGTGTCGACGAGGCGGAGCTGCTGGATCGGCTCGATGACCACGGGGAATTCGCCCGGGTCCGCGTCGAGGTGTTTCCGCACAAAATCGCGGATCGCGGTCCCTGATCCGCCCCGCGCGTTCTCGGCGGAAAGCCGCACGAGCTCGCCGAAATCGCTGATGAACCTCCCCAAAGCCTCATCCATGGCGCAGAGCCTAGCAGTGACCTCCGTCACTGGCGTGTTCCGCTCGGAGGAGGCAAGCTGGCCATATGGCCAGCTATGTGGGTGCCGAGCGAGCCTCGAGCACAGACCCTAGAGACTGGGGGCGGGCCTTGGCCGTTGCTCTCGAACGGCTTCTTGAGGCCGCACGCCTCGACGGGCATTACGCGGAACACGAACATCTCTACGGTGAGGACCTCGTCCTGCGGATCGAGGAGGACGGCGACGGCGCAAAAGTCACCGTCCGCTGGGTCCCGACCGGCAACGGCGGCGAGCGCCGTGCGGACGACGGCGACGCCGACGACGACGAGGAGCTCGCCGGCTGACGGGGTTGCCTCGGCGAGCCGCGGCCCGAAGGCCTCGACGGCTGTAGACCTCGGCGGGCTGTAGACCTCGGCGGGCTGTCGGCGAGAGGCGCCTGCCTGAGCCCTTGCCCGCGCCCTGCACGGATGCAACCGTGGGGGCATGGGAAGGCTCGTGGTGCAGGAAACCGTCACGGCGGACGGCTTCGCGGCGGATTCGGACGGCCACTTCACGTTCACCCAGAAGGTTGAGGGACGGGTCGACGAGTGGGATCGGCACCAGTTCGCATGGCTCGACGGCATCGACGCCATGGTGATGGGCGCCAAGACCTACGAGCTCTTCAATTCCTACTGGCCCACGCCGGCTTCGTCGGACGAGATCATCGCGGACAAGCTCAACGCGCTCGAGCGCCATGTCTTCTCCAGGACGCTCCGCAATGCGCCGTGGGGATCGCTCGGCGAGTGCAGCATCGAATCGGGGGACGCGGCCGAAGCGATCCGCCGGATCAAGCACGGGACGGCCGGCGACGTGGCGCTCTGGGGGAGCCTCACTCTGGCCCGCGCGTTCTTCGCCGCCGGCGAGGTCGACGAGCTGCGACTCCTCGTGATGCCCGCGCTGCTCGGCGCCGGACGCGGGTTCGTGCCGGAGGGCACGCAGCGCCTGGCCCTCAGGGGCACCCAGACGTTCGATTCGAGCCTCGTCGAGCTGGTCTACGACGTGGTCCGGGCGGCGTAGCCCCCGCCTCAGGTGAGCAATTGATTGACGAATGAGCAGTTCAGGCGGGTGCTGCCCCACGACACCCGCGCCTGCTGCTCGCTCGCGGACCGCTGCCGACAGGCCTCCGCCCCCGGCGTTGCGCGACCGGGGGCGGAAGTGGGTACGACGGCGCAGGACGGCTCAGTGCCAGTCCTGCCCCGCGCCGTCGTGCTTTTGGGCCGCCGCGTGAAGCGGCGGGGTGCGCCGGGGGCGCCGGGTGTGCCGGCACCCGGCGGCGGGTGCGCCGCGTGAAGCGGCGCGTGTGCCGGCACCCGGCGGCGGGTGGGCGTCAGGTGAGGCGGACCTGTCGGTTGACGTCCTTGTAGAGGAGGTACCGGAACTCGCCCGGGCCGCCCGCGTAGCACGCCTGGGGGCAGAACGCGCGGAGCCACATGAAGTCGCCGGCCTCGACCTCTACCCAGTCGTTGTTGAGCAGGTACATGGCCTTGCCCTCGAGGACGTAGAGGCCGTGCTCCATGACGTGGGTCTCGGGGAACGGGATCACGCCTCCGGGCTGGAACGTCACGATGTTCACGTGCATGTCGTGCGCGAGGTCGTCCGGGTCCACGAAGCGCGTGGTCTTCCACACGCCGTTGACGTTCGGCATCTCGCGGGGAGCGACCTCGGCGTCGCTCGTCACGAAGGACTTGGCCTCGTAGCCCTCGAGGCGCTCGTACGCCTTGCGGATCCAGTGGAACGAGACGATGCCGTCCGAGGTGTTCTCGAGCCCCCACGCGTCACCCGCGGCGAGGTAGGCGTAGCCGCCCTCCTCGAGCTCGTGCACCTCGCCGCCCAGCGTGAGGTTCATCCTGCCCTTCGTCACGAAGACCACGCCCTCGACCCCCGGCTCGAACTCGGCCTTCGGGGCCGCGCCGCCCGGGCCGATCTCGACGATGAGCTGGGAGAACGTGGTGGCGAAGCCCGAGATGGGGCGCGCGATGATCCAGGCCCGCGTGTTCGTGAAGCCCGGGAGGTTGCTCGTGACGATGTCGGTGAGGACGCCCTTGGGGATGACCGTGTACGCCTCCTTGACGATCGCGCGCTCGGTCGTGAGGTGGGTCTGCGGCGGCAGGCCGCCCTCGGGGTAGTAGTACTTGCCCATCGATGGATCCTTACGTCTGGTCAGTTCGGGACAGTCTGGAGGCGCGGGTGCGCAAGCCGCGTGAGGTCGGCTTCGGAGAGGCCCGTGAGGGCGCGGACCTCGTCCGCCCCGACGGCGCCGCATTGGACGCCGCGGAGCACGAAGGCCGCGAGCGCGCGCGCCGTCGCGGGCTCGTCGAGGACGGCCCCCACGGTTTGCTGCACGTAGTTCCGCAGCCGCTCGGTGGCATTGGCGAGGCCCTCGCGGTAGAACGCGTACGTCGCGATGTACCGCGTGGGCAGCTGATGGGCGTGGAGGTCCCAGCCCTGGTAGTAGCCGCGCTCGAGCGAGCGCCGGACCAGCCGAGCGTGGAGCTTCCACGCCTCTTCGCGCTGCGCGGCGTCGCCCACCGGGAGCACGTTCGTGGAGCCGTCGGAGAGCCGGATGCCGGTCCCGGCCACCGCGAGCTGCATGACTTCCTTGGCGAAGTCCGCGGCCGGGTGCTCCATGGACTGGTACGCGGCCGCGATCTGGAGCGACGCCGAATAGTCGTACGTGCCGTAGTGGAGCGCGGTGATGCGCCCCTCGGCCCGGTGCGGGAGCTGGGCGACGGGATGGCTGCCGTCCGCGCCGACGATGAGCTGCGGGGTCTCCACCTGGACCTCGAAGCCGAGGCGGCCGGGGTGCAGGCCCAGCGCGGCTTCGAGACGTCCGACGGCGTAGACCATCGCCTCGACCTGTTCGACCGTGCTCACCTTGGGCAGCGTGAGCACGAGGCCCTCGGGGAGACCGCCGTTCTGCACGAGGCGTGCGAGGAACAGCTCGAGCGTGCGCAGGCCCCGGCGCCGCGTGGCCTCCTCGAAGCACTTGAAGCGGATGCCCACGAACGGCGTGGCGGTCCCTGCGGCGATCGCGGCGGTGACCTGGTCCGCGGCGTGGAGCGCCTCGGCGTCCTCCGTCCCCTCCGGGTCGTCGGATCGGGCGGGGGCGAGGTAACCGTCCTCGAAGTCGATCCTGAGGTCCTCGATGGCCTCGGCCCGCAGCTTGGCCTCGACGCGGGGGGCGACCTCGGCCGCGAGCTCGGGGGACAGGCCCACGAGCTCGGCGAGGCGCCGGATCCCACCGGCCTCTGCCGCCGCGGCCAGGGCCTGCTGGCCCCAGTCCGCGGCGATCGACGGCGTGAAGCGGTCGGCCGGGACGTACACGGTGTGAACGGGCTGGCGAGTGCCGGCGTCGCCCGGGTACGCCTCTGCCAGGAGGCGGTCCGAGCCCGCGAGCTGTGCGTCGATCCGTTCGAAGTCCGCGTCACCGAAGAGCGGTGCCGGGAGGCCGGAGGCGGGGACGCTCATCAGCCCACCAGCTCGTACGCGGGCGTTGTGAGGAAGTCGGTGTAGTCCTCGGAGAGGCAGATGTCCGCGATGAGGCGGCTCGCCGGCTCGTAGTACGCCGCGAACTGGCCGGGATCGACCTCGCCGCGCAGGCGCTCGGTCTCCTCCGCAAGGAGCGTCGAGACGAGTTCGCGCGTCACGGTGTTCCCGGTGTCGCTGAGGACCACCTTGTTGTGGATCTGCTGCCACACCTGCGAACGCGAGATCTCCGCGGTCGCTGCGTCCTCCATGAGGTTGTGGATCGCCACGGCGCCGTTGCCCGAGAGCCACACGGCCGTGTAGGCGACCGCGACGTAGAGGTTGAGGCGGAGCCCGGCCTCGGTTGCGACGCCCTCGGCCGAGGACACGTCGAGGAGCTGCTCCGCGGTCACGTTGACCTCGGGGCGCTGGCGGTCCACCTGGTTGGGCTTGTCGCCGAGGACCTCGTCGAAGACCGCCTGGCACGTCTCGACGAGGTCGGGGTGCGCGACCCACGAGCCGTCGAAGCCGTCCGTCGCCTCGCGGGTCTTGTCGGCACGGACCTTCTCGATCGCGGCCGCGGTGATCTCGGGCTCCTTGCGGTTCGGGATGAACGCCGCCATGCCGCCCATCGCGAACGCCCCGCGCTTGTGGCACGTCTGGACGAGCAGCTCCGTGTAGGCCCGCATGAACGGGGCCGTCATGACCACGGAGGCGCGGTCCGGCAGCGTGAACTTCTCGCCGGCGTCGCGGAAGAACTTGATGATGCTGAAGAGGTAGTCCCAGCGGCCGGCGTTGAGGCCTGAGGCGTGGTCGCGGAGCTCGTACAGGATCTCGTCCATCTCGAATGCCGCAGGGATGGTCTCGATGAGCACGGTCGCGCGGATGGTGCCCTGGGGGATGCCGAGGTAGTCCTGCGCGAAGACGAAGACCTCGTTCCAGAGGCGCGCCTCGAGGTGGCTCTCCATCTTGGGCAGGTAGTAGTACGGTCCGCGGCCGGAGGCGATGAGCAGCTTGGCGACGTGGAAGAAGTGCAGACCGAAGTCGACGAGCGCACCCGAGGCGGGCTCGCCGTCGACCAGGACGTGCCGCTCCTCCATGTGCCACCCGCGCGGGCGGGTGACGACGACGGCGAGCGGCGCGTCCGTGTGCAGCCGGTACTCCTTGCCCTCGGGCGAGGTGAAGGAGAGCGTGCCGAGCGCGGCGTCGCGGAGGTTGAGCACGGAGTCGACGACGTTGCCCCAGTGCGGGCTCGAGGCGTCCTCCATATCGGCGAGCCAGACCTTGGCGCCCGAGTTGAGCGCGTTGATGGCCATCTTTGAGGGGCTCGCGGGGCCGGTCATCTCGACGCGGCGGTCCTCGAGCGCGGCCGGTGCAGGGGCGACCTTCCACTCGGCGGCGCGGATCTCCGCCGTCTCCGGCAGGAAGTCCAGGCGGCCGGTCGAGGCGGCCTCCGCGCGTCGTGCTTTCCGAGCCTCGAGGCGAGCCTTGCGCTCGCCGGCGAACCGTCGGTGCAGTTCCTCGACGAACGCGAGCGCCTCGTCGGTGAGGATCTCCTCGGCGCGCTCCACGGGCTTGGGGTCGGTCACAGTGATGGCCATAGCTCTACTTTCCTCCCTGGTCTGAAGTCTTGGTCCCGAGAATCAGGCGTGCGCTGCCGCGACGATGGCCGCGGCAACGTCCTGGGCGACGTGCGGGTCGAACACGCTCGGAATGATGAAGCTCGCGTTGAGCTCCTCGTCAGAGACGCGTGACGCGATGGCCTGGGCCGCTGCCACCAGCATGTCAGGGGTGACGTCGGCCACGCCAGCGTCGAGGAGGCCGCGGAACACGCCCGGGAACGCGAGCACGTTGTTGATCTGGTTCGGGAAGTCGCTTCGCCCCGTCGCGACCACGGCGGCGTGCTCCGCTGCGGCGATCGGGTCCGTCTCGGGGTCCGGGTTGGCCATCGCGAAGACGATCGCGTCCTGGGCCATCGTCGCGACCTGCTCGGGGCCGAAGAGGTTCGGCGCCGAGACGCCGATGAACACGTCCGAGCCCTTGAGCGCCTCGTGCAGCGTGCCTGAGAACGCCTCGGGGTTCGTGTTCTCCGCGATCCAGATGCGGTGCGCGTCGGTGAGCTGCTGGCCCCGGTGGATCGCGCCGTTGCGATCGCACGCGATGATGTTCGTCGCGCCCTGGGCCTGGAGCAGCTGGATGATCGCGTTCCCCGCGGCGCCGACGCCGGAGACGACGATCCGCACGTCCTCGATCTTCTTGTCCACGAGCTTGAGGGCGTTGACGAGCGCCGCGAGAGTGACGATCGCGGTGCCGTGCTGGTCGTCGTGGAAGACGGGGATGTCGAGCTCTTCCCGGAGGCGGGCCTCGATCTCGAAGCAGCGCGGCGCGGCGATGTCCTCGAGGTTCACGCCGCCGTACACCGGGGCGATCGCCTTCACGATCTTGATGATCTCCTCGGTGTCCTGCGTATCGAGGCACACCGGCCACGCGTCGACGTTCGCGAACTGCTTGAACAGGGCGGCCTTCCCCTCCATGACGGGGAGCGCGGCGGCCGGGCCGATGTTGCCGAGGCCCAGTACGGCCGAACCGTCCGTCACGACCGCGACGGTGTTCCGCTTGACGGTGAGGCGGCGGGCGTCCTCCGGGTTTTCCGCGATGGCAAGGCACACGCGGGCGACGCCGGGAGTGTAGGCACGCGAGAGGTCGTCGCGGTTGCGGAGGGGAACCTTCGGGACGACTTCGAGCTTGCCGCCGAGGTGCATGAGGAAGGTGCGGTCCGAGACCTTCCGCACGTTCACGCCGTCGAGCGCGTCCAAGGCCGCGGCGACCTGCTCGGCGTGCTGCCCGGACGTCGTGTTGCACGTGATGTCCACGGTGAGGCGGTCGTGGTGCGACTCGCTGATGTCGAGGGCTGTGACGGGGGCCCCCGCCGCGGCGACGGCGGCGGCGAGCTCGCCCGTGATGCTGATGCGCGAGGGGGCGTCGATGCGGAGCGTGATGGAGTTGCCGGGGCTGGGACTCGCCATTGAATCGTCCTTACGTCAGGAGGCAACCGCCTCGATGCTCGAATTCCGTACTATGGATATTATTGTCTGCATATCGGAAAAACAAGTCTGGGACGGGACCCCGCAATGTCTGGGACGGGACCCCGCAATGTCTGGGACGGGACCCCGCAATGTCTGGGACGGGACCCCGCAACGTCTGGGACGGGACCCCGCAACGTCTGGGACGGGACCCCGCAACGTCTGGGACGGGACCCCGCAACGCGTTGGGGGGTGGGGCGCCTGGTGACGTGGTGGCGTGTTGTATCGTGAGGTAGCCGCAGAGTTTCCGGGATGCGGATAATTAATGCCGGAACAACATCCGGTCGCAACCCATGGAGGACCACATGGCCGAGAAGGCCTCAGGCGGCGTGCAGTCCGTAGAGCGCGTGTTCGAGCTGCTCGAACTCATCACCGACGCCGGTGGGGATGTCACGCTGAGCGAGCTGTCGTCGTCGACCGAACTCCCGCTGCCCACCATCCACCGGCTCCTGCGCACGCTCGTCGCGCTCGGCTACGTGCGGCAGCTGCCCAACCGGCGCTACGCGCTCGGGCCGCGGCTCATCCGGCTCGGCGAGGGCGCCAACAAGCAGCTCGGGGCGCTAGCGCAGCCACAGCTCAAGACGCTCGTCGAGAGGCTCGGCGAGACCGCCAATATGGCCGTGCTCGACTCCGACATGGTCATCTACGTGGCCCAGGTCCCGTCGCTGCACTCGATGCGCATGTTCACCGAGGTGGGCCGGCGCGCCCACACGCACGACACCGGCGTGGGCAAGGCGATCCTCTCCCAGCTCGACGACGATCAGGTGCGCGCGATCGTGGGCCGGCAGGGCATGCCCACGCCCACGGCCTACAGTATTGGCGACGTCGAGACGCTCCTCGCGGACCTCGACAAGATCCGTGCGCGCGGCTACGCGATCGACGAGCAGGAGCAGGAGGTCGGCGTCCGCTGCTTCTCGATGCCTGTGCCCAACGCTCCGACCCCGACCGCGATCTCGGTCTCGGGCCCTGTCTCGCGCGTCGACGACGCTTTCGGGGAGCGCGCCGTGCCCGCGCTGCGCGAGGCCGCCGCCCGCATCTCCGAGGAGCTCAACCGCTCCTAGCGCAGGGAGAGCTTCCGCCTCGCGGAAGTTGTATTCCAAAAAAGTTCGCCAAACCTATGGCGCACATCACACGCCCTTGCTATCGTCGATGTGTCACGGCGGGTCCCCGGGCGAATCTGGAAAGCAGATCCCGGGAGCTATCACCAGGCAACCTCAATTCAGAGCTTTCGAAGTCTGGTCAGGCCTGGTCTGCACGGATAGCCACGGGCGTTCCCGGAGTGGCCGGACTTCCCCCCAAGCGAGGGAGTCTCCCCATGACCACCACCCTTTCCAACCCTGCGCCGCTCACGGCCGGCGAACGCCTCCACTTGGCGCGCGCCGTCCAGCTCGCGGCCCAGAACGTCCTCGAGAACGGCGGCCCCTTCGGCGCCGTGGTCGTCAGCGCTGACGGCCAGATCTTCGACGGCGTCAACCGCGTGACCGCGAACAACGACCCGACGGCCCACGCCGAGGTCACCGCGATCCGGGCCGCGTGCCGCGCGCTCGGCACGTTCGATCTCAGCGGCGCCGTCCTCTACTCGAGCTGCGAGCCGTGCCCCATGTGCCTCGCCTCCGCCCTCTGGGCCCGCGTTGAGACCGTCCGCTTCGCCGCGGACCGCCACGACGCGGCCGCGGCAGGCTTCGACGACGCCGTCTTCTACGACTACTTCGACACCCACGTCGAGCAGCGCTCGATGCCGGTGGTGCACTCCGAGCCCGAGGGGATCAGCCGCACGGCTCCCTTCGAGCAGTGGGCCACGTTCGCACAGCGCGTCGAGTACTGAGGCGGCCGCCATGAGCATCAATACCGGTAGCACCGTGCGTACCGACGAGCTCGGGCCGGAGTCCGAGGGCGCGCAGCCGACGACGGAACAGACGACGACGGCGCCCGCCACCCGCGAGCGCCCCTCGGCCCCCGCCGGGCGCGGCCTGCTGGACAGGGTCTTCAGCATCTCCCTGCGCGGATCGACGGTCTCGCGCGAGATCCGCGGCGGCCTCGTCACGTTCTTCACGATGGCGTACATCGTGATCCTCAACCCGCTCATCCTGGGCGGCTTCAACGCGGCGACGGCGCCCACGGACGTCACGGGCGCGTTCCTCCCGGCGGCCCAGGTCGGCGCCGTTACGGGCCTCACGGCCGGCGTCCTGACGATCCTGTTCGGCATCTTCGCGAACCTGCCGTTCGGCCTCGCCGCGGGCCTCGGGATCAACTCGTTCCTCGCGGTCGCGGTGGTCAAGGACGTCTCGTGGCCCGAGGCGATGGGCCTCGTGGTGATCAACGGCGTCCTCATCGTCCTCTTCGGCGTGACCGGGGCCCGGACGGCGATCTTCCGCGCTGTGCCGCGCGAGCTCAAGGCCGCCATCACGGTGGGCATCGGCCTCTTCATCGCGTTCATCGGCTTCGTGGACTCGGGCTTCGTGCGGGGAACGCAGGCGGGGCCGCCGGTCCAGCTCGGCCATGACGGCTCCATCACCACGCTGCCCACGCTCGTGTTCATCGTCGGGCTGATCCTCATGGGTATTCTCGTTGCGCGGAAGATCCAGGGCGGGATCCTCATCGGGATCGTCGCGACGACGCTCCTCGCGATGGGCGTCGAGGCGATCTGGCACATCGGCGCCGGCGGCCCCAACAACCCCGACGGCTGGCACCTCAACACGCCTGTCCTCTCGGGTCAGCTCGTCTCGATCCCGGACCTGAGCCTCGTGGGCCACTTCGACCTCTTCGGCGCGTTCGGCCGGATCGGCCTCCTCGCGGGCATCACGCTCGTCTTCACGCTCGTGTTCACGAACTTCTTCGACGCGATGGGCACCATGACGGGCCTCGCGAAGAGCGCGGGCGTGGCGGATAAGGACGGCACGTTCCCGCGGCTCAAGTCGGCGTTCATCATCGAGGGCTTCGGCGCGGTGCTCGGCGGCGCGAACTCGGGGTCGTCCAACACCGTGTACATCGACTCGGCGGCGGGCATCGGTGAGGGCGCGCGCACGGGCCTCGCGTCCGTGGTGACCGGCGCGCTGTTCCTCGGCTCAATGTTCCTCACGCCGCTCACGAGCGTGGTCCCGCTCGAGGTCGCGTCCGCCGCGCTCGTCGTCGTCGGCACGATGATGGCCGGGCAGATCCGCGAGATCGACTTCACCAAGTTCGACATAGCGCTGCCCTCGTTCCTCACGATCGTGACGATGCCCCTCACGTACTCGATCGCGAACGGCATCGGCGCGGGGTTCATCACGTGGGTCGTGATCCGGGCCGCGAGCGGGAAGGCGAGGCAGATCCATCCGCTCATGTGGGTCGTCGCGGCCGGGTTCATCGTGTACTTCGTGCGCGGGCCGCTCGGTCATCTCATCGGGGCCGGCGCCTAGCGGGCTGGGCCCCAACCAGACAAAACCCCATCAGACCGCGCCCGCGGGGCCCCGGAAGTGACGCTCCGGGCCCCCGCGGGCGCACCATTGACATACCTCATCAGAAGGGGGACCCATGATCGAGCTCCTGAGCGCGCTGCCCGCCTGGCAGCCCGCGGCCCGAGGGGCGCGCTGCGCGGTCGCGACGGTGGTCGCGGCGAGCGGATCGGTGCCGCGCCCCGTGGGCACGTCCATGCTCGTCGCCGCGCCCGAGCACCCCGGCGGCGCCCCGGCCGTCCTCGGCAGCCTCTCCGGCGGCTGCGTCGAGGGCGCGGTCGTCGCCGCAGCCCTCGACGTCTTGGACAGCGGCGACGCGCGGCTTGAGCGCTTCGGCTACTCGCCCGCGGCGAACCCTTGACCGGGCGCGACCGGTCTCGATAGAATTTCATCTATCAATAAAACTTTTCCGAATAATGAAAGTTTGGACCAGTCCAGAAAGGGGAGGAAGATGCCCACGAAAGAAACCAACCAACTTGCACCCGCGCAGGAGCCGGCCGCCGTCTACATTCCCCGCGAGTGGACTACGGATCCCGACTTCGCCGTCTCGGCTGACCGCAACGAGAGCAGGACCGGCTGGTTCAGCCGAATGCTCGGCTGGCTCGCTGGTCGCTGAACCGCAACCCCCGATAACTCGGAACGCGAGAGGGCTCCCGACGTCACGACGGCGTCGGGGCCCTCTCTGCGTGTGCCGGGACCCCGCAACGCCGTGCCAGGGACCCCGCAACGCCGCGGACGGGACCCCGCAACGCCGTGCCGGGGACCCCGCAACGGCGCGGACGGGACCCCGCAACCCTGGGGGTGTGGGGTCATCGGCGCCCGATTGCGGGGTCAGCGCCACGGCGAACGGCGTAGGACGGTCAGCTCCCGTGGGTCGGATACCCACGGGAGCTGACCGTTGAACAGGAGGTCACTCGTCGGTGCTGGCCTCCGGGCCCGCGGTGACGTCGAGGAGGCGGTACTTCTCGATGGCCCGGCGCGGGGCGTCTGCCGGGACCTCGCCGCGGCGCGCGAGCTCCTGGAGGGCACGGACGACGACGGACGTCGAGTCGATCTTGAAGAACCGGCGGGCCGAGGCCCGGGTGTCGGAGAACCCGAAGCCATCGGCCCCGAGGACGGCGTAGTCTCCCGGAACGAACTGCCGGATCTGGTCCGGGACGGCCTTCATGTAGTCGGTCACGGCCACGACGGGGCCGCGCGTCCCGGCGAGCTGCTGCGTCACGAACGGCACGGGGGCCTCGACCTCAGGGTGGAGGAACGCCTGCTCCTCGGCCGCGAGGCCATCGCGGCGCAGCTCGGTCCACGACGTCACGCTCCACACGTCCGCGGCCACGTCCCAGTCCTCGGCGAGGAGGCGGCGAGCCTCGATCGCCCACGGCACCGCGACGCCCGAGGCGAGCAGCTGCGCGCGCGGGGCATCCTGCGGGAGGCGAGCGGCGCCGTCGTCGGCCTTCGTGGCTTCGACTTCCGGAGCGGCGGGACCGCTCGAACCGTCGACGTCGAGCGGAAGGCGGTACATCCCGCGCAGCAGCCCGTCGACGTCGAGTCCCTCCGGCTCGGCCGGCTGGACGATGGGCTCGTTGTAGACCGTGAGGTAGTACATGACGTTCGGGTCAGAGTGGTTCCCGCCGTACATCCGCTCGAGGCCGGCCCGCACGATGTGGCCGATCTCGTAGCCGTACGCCGGGTCATACGTGACGACCGCGGGGTTCGTCGAGGCGAGGAGGGGCGAGTGCCCATCGGCGTGCTGGAGGCCCTCGCCCGTGAGCGTGGTCCGGCCGGCCGTGGCCCCGATGATGAAGCCGCGGGCCATCTGGTCCCCGGCGGCCCAGAAGGAGTCGCCCGTGCGCTGGAAGCCGAACATCGAGTAGAAGACGTAGATCGGCACGAGCGGCTCGCCGTGCGTCGCGTACGAGGTCCCCGCCGCCGTGAACGCCGCGACCGCGCCGGCCTCGTTGATGCCCGGGTGGATGAGCTGGCCCGCGGGAGACTCCTTGTAGGCGAGGACCAGGTCGCGGTCCACGGAGAGGTAGTTCTGGCCGTTGGGGTTGTAGATCTCGGCGGTCGGGAAGAACGCGTCCATGCCGAAGGTCCGGCTCTCGTCCGGGACGATCGGCACGATGCGCTTGCCGAACTGCTTGTCGCGCATGAGGTCCTTGAGCAGGCGCACGAAGGCCATGGTGGTCGCCGCCTGCTGCCTGCCCGAGCCGCGCGAGGCGACGGCGTACGCGGACGACGGCGGGAGGCTTACCGCGGCGTGGCGGCTGCGCCGCTCGGGCACGGACCCGCCGAGGGCGCGGCGCCGCTCGAGGAGGTACCGGATCTCGGGCGCGTCGGCGCCGGGGTGGTAGTACGGCGGGCGGTACGGATCGGCCTCGAGCTGCCCGTCGGTGATCGGGATGCGCAGGTGGTCGCGGAAGTCCTTGAGGTCCTGGAGCGTGAGCTTCTTAATCTGGTGCGTCGCGTTGCGGCCCTCGAAGTGGGAGCCGAGGCCGTAGCCCTTGACCGTCTTCGCGAGGATGACCGTGGGCTTGCCCTTGAACTCGGTCGCCGCCTTGTAGGCCGCGAAGACCTTGTGGTAGTCGTGGCCGCCGCGCTTGAGGTTCCAGATCTGCTCGTCGGTGAGGTCGGCGACGAGCTCCTTCGTCTCCGCGGACTTGCCGAAGAAGTGCTCGCGGACGAACCCGCCGTCCTCCGCCTTGTAGGTCTGGTAGTCGCCGTCCGGGGTCTCGTTCATGATCCGGAGCAGGTGGCCCTCGCGGTCCTTCTCCAGCAGCGAGTCCCACTCGCGGCCCCACACGACCTTGATCACGTTCCAGCCCGCCCCGCGGAAGAACGCCTCGAGCTCCTGGACGATCTTGCCGTTCCCGCGCACCGGGCCGTCGAGGCGCTGCAGGTTGCAGTTGACCACGAAGGTCAGGTTGTCGAGGCCCTCGTTCGCGGCGAGCTGGAGCAGGCCGCGGCTCTCGGGCTCGTCCATCTCGCCGTCGCCGAGGAACGCCCAGACGTGCTGATCGGACGTCTCCGCGAGGCCCCGCTGCTGCAGGTAGCGGTTGGATTGGGCCTGGTAGATCGCGTTCATGGGACCGATGCCCATGGACACCGTGGGGAATTCCCAGAACTCGGGCATGAGCCGCGGGTGCGGGTAGGACGAGAGCGCGTGGCCTTCGCGGGACTTCTCCTGCCGGAACCCGTCGAGGTCCTCTTCGGTGAGGCGCCCCTCCATGAACGCGCGCGCATACATCCCCGGCGAGGCATGCCCCTGGAAGAACACCTGATCGCCGCCGCCCGGGTGGTCCTTGCCGCGGAAGAAGTGGTTGAAGCCCACCTCGTAGAGCGTCGCGGCCCCCGCATACGTCGAGATGTGGCCGCCCACGCCGATGCCCGGCCGCTGCGCCCGGTGCACGAGCACCGCCGCGTTCCAGCGCATCCAGGCGCGGTAGCGGCGCTCGGTCTCCTCGTCTCCCGGGTACTCAGGCTCCTGGTCGGCAGGGATCGTATTGACGTAGTCGGTCGTCGTCACAAGTGGGACGCCGACGCTCTGCGCCCCGGCGCGCTGCAGGAGGTTGCGGACCACGAACTGCGCCCGTTCGGTGCCGCGTTCCTGGACGAGTGAATCGAACGATTCGATCCATTCGGCCGTCTCTTCCGGATCGTGGTCGGGCAGCTGTGCTCCGAGCCCGCTGACGATGTGCTGGGTATGCTCTCCAGTCAACAAGTCCAACCTCTTTCTGTGCGCGCCGGATTGCGCGCGCTCGTCCGCGGGACTTCGTCATCCCGTGGAGGGAGTGGTCTACGTCGCTTCCATGCTTCCGTATAATGGAAACGAAATATTGCAGTGTGGATTAAGAGTGGCGTGTGGGCGTGAGGCACGTCAAGTGTGGGCCGGCCGGAGGAGGTTCTGTGAACGAGGTGCCAAGCACGGGCGCTGGGGTGCGCGTCGCGGTCGTGACGGGTGCGGGCTCGGGGATCGGGCGCGCGGTCGCCCGCAAGCTCCTCGCGGAGGGCTGGAACGTCGCCCTCGCCGGGCGCCGGGCCGAGCCGCTCGCGGGAACGGCGGAGGGCTTCGGGGAAAGGGCGCTCGTGGTGCCCACGGACGTGAGCGCGGCCGACGACGTCGAGCGCCTCTTCGACGAGGTGACGCGCCGCTGGGGGCGGGTCGACGTGCTCTTCAACAACGCGGGCGCCTTCGGTCCGTTCGGGGACGTGAGCGAAATCGAGCCAGCGGCCTGGGAGTCGACAGTCGCCGTCAACCTCACGGGCAGCTTCCTGTGCGCCGCGGCCGCCTTCCGCGCCATGAAGGCGCAGAGTCCGCAGGGCGGTCGCATCATCAACAACGGCTCGATCTCGGCGCACAGCCCGCGCCCCAGGTCCGTCGCGTACACCGCCACGAAGCACGCCGTCACGGGGCTCACCAAGAGCATCGAGCTCGACGGACGGCCGTACGGCATCACGTGCGGCCAGATCGACATCGGCAACACGCGAACCGAGATCATGGACACGCTGGGTGTCGGCGAGGGGGCCCTCCAGGCGAACGGGTCGCGGCTCGTCGAGCCGACGTTCCCCCTGGAGGAGGCCGCGAAGGCCGTGTTCCTCATGGCCTCGCTCCCGCCCTCGGCCACGGTCGGCTCGCTCGTGATCACGGCCTCTGGCATGCCGTTCGTGGGGCGGGGCTAGTTCCCGCAGCACGGGCCGACCCCGGGCGAACGGCTGCCGGGCGCAGCCAGACTCACGCGAGCGGAAGGAGCTCGCTCAAGTCCGTGCGCGTGCCGGACGCGCTGAGCTTGCCGGTCGCGAGCGCGTCCGGCCACGTCAGGGAGCCGGTGGCGAGTCCGAGCCATGTCTCGGCGTCCGTCTCGACGACGTTGGGGGGAGTCCCGCGCGTGTGCCGCGGGCCCTCGATGCACTGGGCCACGCCGAACGGCGGGACGCGCACCTCGACCGAATTGCCCGGCGCGCGGGTGGCGAGCTCCTCGAGCGTGTACCGCACCGCCGTGGCAAGCACCGGGCGGGGCAGAGCGGACGACGGCGCCGTCCCGCCTTCGCCGTGCCGCTCACCGCGCGCGGTGAGCCATTGGGCGATCGCCGCGCGGCCGTCGTCGACCGCGATCCTCCGTCTCGGCGCCATGCGGCTCCCTAGTCGAGCAGCGCCGAGACGGCGCGCCCGAGCCGGATACGGCCGACTGGGCGCCCGCCGCCCAGGATCGGTTGGACCACATCATCGAGGACCCGAGCCACCTCGGGGATGTCTACGGCGTCCGCAGCCGCGAGCATCGTGAGGGCAACGAGCGTGGTCGCGCGGCGGTTGCCGTCGAGGACCTTCACGGCCACCGACGCGCCCTGCGGCGTCGCCATGACGAGGACGCCCTCGGCTCCGCCCTTCGCGAGGAGGCCGAGCTCGCGCATCACCACGGTGTTGTCCCGCGACCTGCCCTGCACCGCCCACGGGTAATCGAGCATGGACGTCGCAACCGTCGCCGCCCGCGCGTCGCCCAGCTGGCCGCTTCCGCCGCCGGGCGCCTTCGCGAGGTGCGAGTAGGCGCGGGCCAGCGCCGTGAGCGAGACCGCCGCCACGGGGGCACCGCAGCCGTCGATGCCGAGGTGGGCGCTGCGCTCCTCGGTGTACTCCTCGACGGTCTGGCGCACCAACTGCTGGAGGGGGTGGTTCGGCTCGAGGTAGCTGTGCTTGTCCCAGCCCTTGACCACGCACGCCCACAGGAATGCGGCGTGCTTGCCGGAACAGTTGCACGCGAGCCGGCGCTTGCCGATCTCGGAGCGCACGAGCCACGCCCGCGCCTCCTCGTCCTGCGGCCATTCGGCAGGGCACTGGAGGTCGGACTCGCGGAGCCCGGCCGCCTTGAGCATGCCCTCCACGACGTCCATGTGGTCGAGCGAGCCCACGTGCGACGCGCACGCGAGCGCCACCTGGGCACCGCGCAGGGGGACGCCGCTGCGCATCGCGGCGAGGGCCTGGAACGGCTTCAGTGTGGAACGGGCCAAGACCGGCGCGTGGATGTCCCCCAGGGCGGTCACGACCGTGCCGTCCCCCGCCAGGACCACAGCCGAGCCGACATGGCGGGACTCGACGAATCCGCTGCGTTCGATCACAGCGAGCTCCACGGCGTCGTCAGCCGTGAAGGTGGAGTGGTTGGCCATGTCCGCAGTCTATTCGCGGGCCCGCCGTTCACCCGGCCGCCGCGCGCGGCCGCGCCCGCGCGAACGCGGACGGAGCAGCGCGGATCTCGCGGTCGGAGCGGCCGTCCGCCCCCATGGACACGCCGTGCGAGCGGCGCTGGGCGGCGTTTACCCTTGGGGGGTGAAGGTTCTCGTGATCGGCCCCGGCGGCCGCGAACACGCCATTGTCCGTTCCCTGCTCGCCGATCCGGCCGTGTCCGAGGTGCACTCCGCGCCGGGCAACGCCGGGATCGCGCAAGTGGTGCCGACGCATGCCGTCGACGCGAACGATCCGGCCGCGGTCACGGTGCTCGCCGAGAAGCTCGCGGTCGACCTCGTGGTGGTGGGTCCCGAGGCGCCACTCGCCGCCGGTGTCTCCGACGCGGTGCGCGAAGCCGGCATCCCGGTCTTCGGGCCGAGCAAGGAGGCCGCGCAGCTCGAGGCCTCGAAGGCGTTCGCGAAGCAGATCATGGCCGAGGCCAACGTGCCCACCGCGATGGCTCGGGTGGCGACGACGGCGGAGGAGGCCGCGGACGCCCTCGACGCGTTCGGCGCCCCGTACGTCGTCAAGGACGACGGGCTCGCCGCCGGCAAGGGCGTCGTGGTCACCGAGGAGCGCGAAGCGGCCCTCGCGCACGCCCAGGCGTGCTTCGACGCGGGGGGCACGGTGGTCATCGAGGAGTATCTCGACGGACCCGAGGTCTCCCTCTTCGTCCTCAGCGACGGGCACACCGTGGTGCCCCTTTCGCCAGCGCAGGACTTCAAGCGGATCTTCGACAACGACCTCGGCCCCAACACGGGCGGCATGGGTGCCTACACGCCGCTCGATTGGGCGCCCGAGGGCCTCGTCGACGACGTGATCCGCCGGATCGCCCAGCCCACGGTGGACGAGATGGCGAAGCGCGGCACCCCGTTCGTGGGAGTGCTCTACTGCGGCCTCGCCCTCACGTCCCGCGGCACGCGCGTCATCGAGTTCAACGCGCGCTTCGGCGACCCTGAGACGCAGGCCGTGCTCGCGCGTCTCAGGACCCCCCTTGGCGGACTCCTCCTCGCGGCCGCGAAGGGCCGGCTGGACCAGGCGCAGGAGCTGCGCTGGGCGCCCGAGTCCGCGGTCGCCGTCGTCCTCGCCTCGGAGAACTACCCGGACACTCCGCGCACGGGTGACCGGATCCGTGGCCTCAAGAAGGCGTCCGCCGTGGACGGCGTGCACATCCTGCACGCGGGCACCAAGCTCGACGAGGACGGCAACGTCGCCACGGCGGGCGGCCGCGTGCTCGCCGTCGTCGCGCTCGGGGAGGACCTCCAGGAGGCCCGCGAGCGCGCCTACGAGGGGATGGGCCAGATCCGGCTCGAGGGCGGCCAGTTCCGCAGGGACATCGCGGCCAAGGCGGCCCGTGGCGAGGTCAGGGTCCCGGAGCGGGCCGGAAAGGCAGGCGTGTGATGACGAACGTCGAGGCGGCCGGAGGCTCCCCGCGCGGCTACGCCACCGCGGCACCCGGGCTCGAGGGCTGGCGCCACATCTACTCCGGCAAGGTCCGCGACCTGTACGAGCCGATCGAGG
Organism: Sinomonas albida; assembly: GCF_004919045.1. Classification (GTDB taxonomy): domain Bacteria; phylum Actinomycetota; class Actinomycetes; order Actinomycetales; family Micrococcaceae; genus Sinomonas; species Sinomonas albida. The sequence goes on along the minus strand of NZ_SWDW01000009.1, from coordinate 150,072 downwards.
GGGCTGGCTTTCCGCATCCCGCGGACGTCGTGCTCGTGGTCGCGAGCGACCGGATCAGCGCCTATGACTTCGTGCTCTCGAGCACCATTCCTGACAAGGGCCGCGTCCTGACGCAGCTGAGCCTGTGGTGGTTCGAGCAGCTCAACGTGCCGAACCATGTGCTGGGCTCCACGGCGGACGACGGCGTGCCCGCCGAAGTCGTGGGGCGCGCCATGATCTGCCGGCGGCTCGAGATGTACCCCGTCGAGTGCATTGCCCGCGGGTACCTCACGGGGTCTGGGCTCGCGGAGTACCGCGAGCGCGGCACGGTGTGCGAGATCCCGCTTCCCGAGGGGCTCGTGGACGGCTCCCGCCTCCCGGAGGCGATCTTCACGCCCTCGGCCAAGGCCGAGGTCGGCGAGCACGACGAGAACATCACGTACGAGGACGTCACCGGCATGGTGGGCGACGACGCCGCTGGCCGCCTGCGCGACCTCACCCTCGAGGTCTATCGCGAGGCCGAGCGCATCGCGCGCGAGCGCGGCATCATCCTCGCCGACACGAAGGTCGAGTACGGCGTCGACCCCTCGACCGGGAACATCACGCTCGGCGACGAGGTGCTGACCCCCGACTCCTCGCGGTTCTGGGATGCGGCGACGTGGGAGCCCGGCAAGGCGCAGCCTTCGTTCGACAAGCAGTTCGTGCGCGACTGGCTCACCTCCGCCGAATCCGGGTGGGACCGCGCCTCTGGCGAGGAGCCCCCGGCGCTGCCGGCCGACGTCGTCGATCGCACCCGCGCTCGGTACGTCGAGGCGTACGAGCGGCTCACCGGCCGCCCTTTCGCGGTCTGACCCCGGCGCGCTGACTACTCGCCGTGGGCTCTACCGGCCGTGCGTGGCGCGCTGGGCCGCGAGGCGGATCTCGAGGATCGCGTCCATGGTCTGCTGGACCTTGTCGGACGCGCCCGCGTAGCTGAACTGCTCGCGGGCGTCCTTGAGGAGCTCGAGCGCCTCGTCGTTACGGCCGAGCGCCTTGAGGGCGCGTCCGTACAGGAGCGCGACCTCGCCCGCGGTGTGGCGGCCGAGGACGTTCTTCTCGGCGTGGATCTCCTTGAGCCGCTCGATCGCGTCCGGGATCTCGCTGTTGAGGTAGAGCCAGCGGGCGCGGATGAACTCGACCTCGAGCTGCTCGGGCCGGCTTCCGCCCACGATCGAGAGCGCTAGCTCAGCGCGCTCGATCGCCGCGAGCGTCTCCGGCTCGACGATGCCGCCGGAGAGCCGGACCGCCGCCGAGGCCTTGTTGAAGCGGGCCCAGAGCTCGATGTCATTCGCGGGGGAGAGGAGCTTCGCGGCACGCTCGTGGTGCTTGACGCCCTCTTCGTAGTCCGCCCGCATGAACGCCACGTTGCCGATCACCCACTCGACCTCGCCGGCGAGCTGGCCCATGGCGTCCTCGTCCACGAGCCCGCCGAGGATCCGGCAGTAGTCCCAGGCCTCGTCGAGGCGGCCGCTCTCGGCGAGTGCGCCGATGAGCGCGCGGAGTGCACCGATGTAGATGGTCGAGCCCGCGGGCAGCTGCGCGCCGATCCGCACGGCCTCGCGCGCGTGTTCGACCGCCGTGCCGAGCTGGCCGAGGCCGTGGCACACCGCGGCGAGCATCTGGTGGGCACGCACCGCGAGGCCGTCCGACTCGGCGATGATCGGGTGCTCGAGCAGGTGCTGAACGATCCGCTGGCATTCGGCGAGCTGGCCCTGCTTCATGAGGCACTCGGCCTGCATGTAGGTCATGTTCCACCACGCGCTGTTGTTCTTGCCCTCGAGGGCGAACTGCGCGGCAGTGGCGGCGTGGCTCGCGGCCTGGGCGTAGTCGCGCATGTCCCATGCCTGCCGGGCATAGAGGCCAGCGAGCACGTATTCGGCATCGTTCGCGGTGACCGGCTGGCTCCAGGCTTCGAGCGCCTTGGGCGCCAGTTCGAGTCGGCGGGCGAGCTCCTGGATGACCTCGGGCGTCGGCTCACGCCGTCCCGTCTCGAGGAGGGAGATATAGCTCGGCGAATAGAGATCCTTGCCGAGTTCGGCCTGCGTCAGCCCACGCTCAAGGCGCTCCGCCCGCAGCTTCTCTCCGAAACCGCTCCCCACAACTTCCTCCTAGACAGAGCCGCCACCCGGTATCAGGGCAACGCGATACACTGGCAGCTTGACACCCGCTGTAGATGTTATTTTACTTGGGGTGTCAATCACGACAAAGCACGCTCTGCCCGAATGCACCCGCTACAACTAAGGACATGACATGCTGAAGAAGTTGACCGCTTCTCTTGCCCTCGTGGGCGCTCTCGCGGTGGGAGGGGTTTCCGTGGCCCCGACTGCGATCGGCAATTGGCCCGATCCCATGAAGACCACGGCTATTGGCAACTGGCCCGATCCGATGTCGGCTACCGCAATCGGTAACTGGCCTGACCCGATGTCGGCGACGGCCATCGGCAACTGGCCTGACCCTATGTCGGCAACGGCCATCGGCAACTGGCCCGATCCGATGTCGGCGACCTTCTGACCAGTCAGAACACCGCGTAAGGGAGTCGCGACCGCCAAGAGGCAGCGGCGAACGCAAGGCTCCCATGAGGGGCCGTCGAGAGGCTGGCGGTTCCCGAAAGCTCGTTAGAGACCCCGCTCATCTACGGATGAACGGGGTCTTTAGCTTTTTCTGCAAGGGACTTTGGTCCCGAACATTTGAATTCGATTCGCCATGATTTTCCGAGCGTTTTCCGGGCGGAATATCGAGGTTTTTAGGCGGAATCGACCGGGTCTGCCCACCGCTAAAACGTTGCTCGTTTTGACGGGCTGTCGAATTTGATTGACGGCAGGACGGCGCGCGGGGCGGCTGCCCGCCGGTGCTGCGCGCCTTCGTCCGGGACCCGGCTTGGCGTTGTAACGGTTTGGTAACAGTATTTTGAAGTGCGCCCGCCGCGCGTGTCGTGCAGCGCCCGATCGGGGCAGCGCCCCATCCGAGCAACAACCATCGGACAACAAAAATGGCGCCGACTTCTCGGCGCCACCTCTGTGTTCTGGTCGGGATGACAGGATTTGAACCTGCGACCTCTTCGTCCCGAACGAAGCGCGCTACCAAGCTGCGCTACATCCCGATCCGCTGCCTGGATCCCCTCAGCGGTTCCCCGAAGCAACTCATCCAGAGTACCCGATCCGGCCGCCCGACGCGAAATTGCGGGGGCTGATCGCGGCGCCGCGCGGCCCGCACCGGCAGGTGCCGTCCTGCCGCCTCGGGGCTCATACCAGCGACTCCTGCCAGGCCCCGTGGAGCGCCGCGAAGCGTCCGCCGCCGCGGATGAGCTCCTCCGGGGTTCCGTCCTCGATGATCCGGCCGCCGTCCATGACGAGGACGCGATCCGCGATCTCCACGGTCGAGAGGCGGTGGGCGATGATGATGGCCGTTCGTCCGCGCCGCGCGAGCAGTCGCTGCAGGCCGGCCTGTACGAGCCGCTCCGAGGGGATGTCGAGGGACGAGGTCGCCTCGTCGAGGATGAGCACCGCTGGTGCGGCGAGGAAGGCCCGCGCGAACGAGATGAGCTGCCGCTGCCCCGCGGAGACGCGGCCGCCACGCTTGTTGACGTCCGTGTCGTACCCGTCGGGGAGGGCCGAGATGAACTCGTGGGCGCCCACGGCCTTCGCTGCGGTCTCGATCTCGGCTCGCGTCGCCTTGGGCCGGCCCAGGGCGATGTTGTCCGCGACCGAGCCGCTGAACAGGAACGCCTCCTGCGTGACCATGACGACGGCGCGGCGCAAGTCGGGCGTCGAGAGCCGGCGGAGGTCCACGCCGTCGAGCGTCAGCGCGCCCGAGGAGACGTCGTAGAAGCGCGCCACGAGCTTGGCGAGCGTCGACTTGCCGGCGCCCGTCGCGCCGACGAGCGCGATCGTCTGGCCCGCCGGGATGTCGAGGCTGAACTCGGGAAGCACCACCGGGCCGTCGCCGTAGCGGAACTCGACGCGGTCGAAGCGCACCTGTCCGTGCGGATCCGGCAGGGGCTCGGGCTCCCGAGGCGGGACGATCGTGGGAACCTCTTCGAGCAGGCCGGACACCTTCTCGAGCGCCGCCTGCGCGCTCTGGAACGAGTTGTAGAACATCGCCATGTCCGCGATCGGCTGGTAGAAGCGCTTGACCGAGAGGACGAGGGCGAGGAGCACGCCCACGGCCAGACTCCCGCCCAGGACGCGCAGGCCCGCGACGAGCAGCACGACCGAGACCGTGATGTTCCCGATCATAACGAGGCCGGGCTGCAGGACGCCGTTGAGCTGGATCGACCGCGCGGTGATCTTGCGGTAGTCCTCGGCGAGCTCGCTGAACTCGGCGTTGTTCTCAGGCTCCTTGCGGAACGCCTTGACCGCCCGGATGCCCGTCATCGTCTCGACGAAGTGCACGATCAGCCGTGCCGAGGCGACGCGGGAGGCGCGGTACGTGACCTGCGAGCGGACCTGGTACCAGCGGGCCAAAGCGAACATCGGTGCCGCCGCGAGCAGCATGATCACGCCGGACGGCCAGTCGAGCAGGAACACGGTGCCCGCGGTGAAGATCATGAACAGGACGCCGGAGACGAGCGAGCTCACGCCCGAATCGAGGAGTTCGCGCAGCGCCTCGAGGTCGGAGGTCTGCCGGCTGATGATCCGGCCCGAGGTGTAGTGCTCGTGGAAGTCGAGGCTCAGCCGCTGGGTGTGCCGGAACACGCGCACGCGCAGGTCCAGGAGCATGGCCTGGCTGAGCTTGGCCGTCGAGGTGACGTAGCCGGCCGTGAGGAGCGCCGTGGTGAGGGCCGCCGCGAGGTACAGGGCGCCCGTGATCCATACGAGCGTCGAGTCACCACGGATGAGCAGAGGCAGCGCGTTGTCGATCCCAGCGGCGATGATCGCGGGTCCGGCGGCCTTCGTGGACTGCGAGATGACGACCATCCCGAGCGTCACCCAGAAGCGCACCCGTACGGGGCGGATGAGGCTCGCCAGGAGGCGCAGGGACCGGCGCCGCGCCGCACGGGAGTCCTCGCTGGTCAGGTCGAAGTCGTCTTCCGCGTGCTCCGGGGCCGCGGGCGTGCGCGGCGCGGCGGTCTGGGGAGCAATACCTCGCGGCGCGGAGCTCATCGGGCCTCCTCGAGGTCGTCCAGATCATCGTCGTCCAACTCGGTGTCGAGGTCCCGAGGCTCCGAGTCGAGGCTCGCGATCACGTACCGGTAGTGGCCGTTGCGGGCCAGCAGCTCGGCGTGGGTTCCCACGTCGTCGATCACGCCGTCCCGCAGGAGCGCCACGCGGTCGGCGAGGGCCACGGTCGAGGGACGATGGGCGACGATGAGCGTCGTCGTGTCGGCGAGCACCTCGCGCAGGCGGCCTTCGACGCGCTCCTCCGTGGCGACGTCAAGCGCGGAGAGCGGATCGTCGAGGACCAGGACCGAGGGCTTGGCCGCGATCGCGCGCGCGAGCGCGATGCGCTGGCGCTGCCCGCCCGAGAGGCTCAGCCCCTCCTCGCCGATCCGGGTGTCGACACCGTCCGGCAGCGAGTACGCGAAGTGGGCCTGGGCGACGTCGAGCGCCTCGTCGAGCAGCGCCTGCGCCTCGGGGCCCTCCCGCACGGCCGCGCCGAGCAGCACGTTGTCGCGGACCGAGCTCGAGAACAGCGTCGTGTCCTCGAACGCGACCGAGACAGCACGCCGCAGGTCGGGCAGCGTCAGCTCGCGCACGTCGATGCCGTCGATCTCGATCGAGCCGGCGCTCACGTCATAGAGCCGGGGTACGAGCTGGAGGAGCGTGCTCTTCCCGGATCCCGTGACGCCGACGAGGGCCATCGTCTCGCCGGGAACGAGCTCGAGGTTGACATTGCGCAGGACCGGGCCCGCGCCGTCGTTCGCTGCCGACTTGCCCTTGCCGTTCCGCGTGGCGAACGCGAAGCGCACATTGCGGAAGGCGAGCGCGCCGTGGGGCGCCTCGAGCGCCGCCGGCCGTTCGGGATCGGCGATCGTGGCGGGCTGGTCCATGACCTCGTAGTGGCGATCGATCGCCGTCTTCGCGGTGAGCGCCATGCCGACGAGCGCGCCGGACATTTCCACCGGGTTCGCGACCGCGGCCGCGGTCGCGAAGAACGCGGCGAGCGCGCCGATCGTGATCTGACCGGTCCCAGCGAGCCAGAGCCCCACCATGAGCCCCGTGCCGAGCGCGAGCTCGGGGAGCAGCGTCACGACCATGCTGAAGATCGCGAGGTGGCGCGCCTTCGTGACCTCCGTATCACGCAGCTCCTCTGCCTGGAGGGCGAAGCTCTCGAGGGCCTCGCGGCTGCGGCCGAACGCCTTGAGCACGCGGATCCCGTGGACCGACTCTTCGACCGCGGTGGCGAGGTCGCCGGCCTGGTCCTGGCTGCGGCGCGAGACCGCGACGAACTGGCGGCGGAAGCGGAAGCTGTAGATGCTGATCGGGATTGCGGCCGCGAGGAAGATGAGCGCGAGCTGCCACGAGATGGTGAACAGCATCGCAATGCCCACGAAGACGGTCGCGAACGAGATGATGAGGTACATCGCCCCGAACGCGAGCCAGCGGCGCAGGAGGTTGAGGTCCGTCATGGCGCGCGAGAGCAGCTGACCCGAGCCCCAGCCGTCGTGGAACGACACCGGGAGAAGCTGCAGGTGGCGGTACAGCTTGACACGCAGGGATGTCTCGACGTTGGTCGCGGGATCGAGCACGAAGATGCGGCGCAGGAACGTCAGGACCGCTTCGCAGACTCCCATGACGAGGACGACGACGGCGGCCCACACGACTGCCGACGGCCCGGCTCCCGGGCGGAGCAGCGTGTCGATGATGGCGCGGAACACCTGCGGCACGAGGACCGCGAGCACCGATGCGAGAAGCCCGACCCCGAGCCCGGCGATGAGCGCCGGGATGATCGGCCGGGCTTCCGGGGCAAGCCGAGCGAGGCTGCCGCGAAACGAGATCTGGTCTGGGGCGGGGGCCTGCTGTGGCATGCCGGCGCTCACACCTCCGGTCAGGAGTAGTTAGCTGTGGCAACTACCCTACGCCATGACCCTGTGAGCGCCCCTTGCGGCGCGCTCGCGCGGCCAGCGAGGCCCCGGCCAGCCAGGCCCCGTCATGAGGTACCGCTCAATTTCGCGGAGTCAGCGTCAGGAGGACCGCCTCAGGGCGGCACGCGATGCGGACCGGCGCGAAGCGGGAGGTGCCGATCCCGCCCGAGACGTTGAGCGGCACCCAGCGGCCCTCGTACTCCCATTTCGTGAGGCCCTTGGCGCGCCACGTCGGGAGATCGCAATTGGAGACGAGGGCGCCGTAGCCGGGGAGGCAGATCTGGCCGCCATGGGTGTGGCCCGCGAGCATGAGGTCTGCGCCGCTGCGCGTGAAATGGTCGAGGACGCGCTGGTACGGCGCGTGGATGACCGCGACCTTGAGATGGCGCTTCCGGTCGTGTCCTGAGGCGCCTTGGGGCCAGCCCGCATAGCGCTCGCGCTTGAGGTGCGGATCGTCCACGCCGGAAAAGTCGAACCGCACCCCGTTGAAGGCGAGCGACTGCGAGCGATTGGTCAGGTCCACCCAGCCCGCCTCGCCGAAGCCTGCGGAGAGGCGTGGCCAGTCGAGTTCGACGCGGTCAGGGAGCGGGCGCCGGTTCGACGGGCCCAGCAGGTACGTCGCCGGGTTCTTGAAGACCGGCGCGTAGTAGTCGTTCGACCCCGGGACGTAGACGCCCGGATACCGCATGAGGGGCCCGAGGGCGTCGAGCAGGGGATCGACGGCGTCGATGTGGCTCAGGTTGTCGCCCGTGTTGACCACGAGATCCGGGGCGAGCTCGGCGAGGCCGGCGAGCCACTGTGCCTTCTTGGCCTGGCCCGGAACGAAGTGGATGTCGCTCAGGTGCAGGACGCGCAGCGGCGCCGAGCCGTGGGGGAGGACCCGGACCGTCTCCTCGCGGAGGCGGAACTGGTCCTTCTCCCACCAGCCGTAGGCCGCGGCGGCAGCACCGGCCGACGCCGCCATGCCTGCGAGCAGGCCTGCGCGTTTCGCGCCCGTGGCGAGGGCCGCCGTCGTTCGCTGTGCGGCGCGGGCGAGCGTGCTGCCCGCCGCGGGGGCAGCCCCGAGGTCAGCCACTAGCCGCCGTTCCCGCTGCCGCCTTTGCCCTTCGACGGCGACGGGGCGGGCGCACCGGGGGCGGAGGGCGCGGGGGCCTGGCCGCCGTTGTTGCCCGTGTTGCTCGAGCTCTGCGGCAGCGGCTGGGACTGCGTCGGGGTGATGAGGCTCTGCGGCGGGGCATCGAACGCACCGTGGTCGTAGAGCGGGCCAGCCTGCGCCATGTAGTACGCCCACTGCGGACCGGCGATGTACGCACCGTCGATCACAGGCCAGTGGCGGCCATTGACCATCACATTCTGGCCGAGATGCTTCTCGTCAGCCGAGCCGGTCGTGATCCCGAAGAACGAGGCCGTCGCGAGGCCGCGGGTGTAGCCGACCACCCACGTCTGGTTGTTGTACTGGTTTGTACCGGTCTTGGCGGCGTCGGGGAAGGGCAGCTTGATGGTGGTCCCGTTGGCGTCCTTGATGTTGTAGCCGGAGCCCTTCGTGAGGACGTCCTGCAGGACGTTCGTGACGGCCTTCGCGACGTCCGGCTTGACGGCGTTCGGCTTGCACTGTTGATCCTGCCCGCCGATCCGCTTGCCCTGCGAGTCGACGACATCCGTGATCGCGATGGGCGAGCAGTACGTGCCGTTGGCGGCGAACGTCGCAAACGCGTTGGCGACCGTCATGGGGGCCTGGTTTCCACCGCCGAGGAGGTTGCCGAGGACGGTCATGTCAACGCTGCCGATGTCCGAGCCGCCGATGCCGCCGTTGTGGAGCCCGAGCGAGTCGGCCATTCGCTGGATGTCGCAGAAGTCGTTGAGGCCCGCTGCGGTGGCGAAGGTCGCGGTGTTGATCGAGTTGTAGATCGCCTCGCGGACGGTCATCGGCTGCAGCCACTTGGCGTCCGGTTCGTCGTTCTGCAGGTCGTCGGCGGCGCCCAGGGATTTCTCGGCGGAGTTGAACGCGCCGCTGACCTTGCAGGTCGATTTCCACGGATAGTTGAGCGGATACACCTTCCTCGACGAGTCGACCTTCTGGTCTGTGGGTTTGCCCTCGTTGAGCCACGCCGCGAGGGTCACGGGTTTCATGGTCGAACCCGTTGACATACCGCCCACGCCGCCGAGGGGCCCGCTCTTGTCGCGGTCGTCCACATTGAAGTTGTAGACGGTCACGTAGTCCTTGCCCTGCCCCGGCAACATCCGGGAATTCTGGGCCATCGAGATGATCTTGCCCGTCCCGGGTTGGATGGACACGAGCGAAGCGCCCCACGGCCAGGGGCCGTTGTTCGCGCCCGCCGTACCGTCCACCTGCTGCTGCGCCGGTCCTTGGGCCCGCGGATCGAGAGTCGTCTTGATAGTCAGTCCGCCCCGCAGGAGCTTCTGGTCGCGTTCGTCCGGCGTCGCCCCGTAGGCAGGATCGTTCTCGATCTGGTGCACCACGTAATCGCAGAAGTACTGCGCCTGCGAGGCGTATGCACAGCCCTGCTTCGGCGGGTTGATTTTGAGCTGGATGGGCGTCGCGACAGCGGCGTCGTGGTCCTTCTGGTTGATGTAGCCGTGCTGGAGCATGGCGTCGAGCACGAGGTTGCGTCGTTTGATCGAGGCATCGGGGTGGACGCTCGGGTCGTACATCGACGGGCTGTTGACGAGGCCCGCGAGGAGCGCGGCCTGCGGAAGGGACAGGTCCTTCGCGTCGACCGAGAAGAAATACTGGCTAGCCGCCTCGATGCCGTAGGCGTTCCGGTTGAAGAACACGAGGTTGAGGTAGCCCTCGAGGATCTGGTCCTTCGAGTACTGCTTCTCGAGGCCGATCGCGAGCTTCATCTCGCGCAGCTTGTCGCCCACGCCCTTCTGGCCGTTGAGCACCACGTCGGCGTCCTTGCCCTGCGAGACGAGGTTCTCGTTGATGACGTTGGTCACGTACTGCTGTGTGAGCGTCGAGGCACCTTGCTTGTCGCCACGGACGTTCGACGCGACGGCACGGAGGATACCCGTCATGTCGATGCCGCCGTGCTCGTAGAAGCGGTAGTCCTCGATCGCGACAATTGCGTTCTTGACGTTCGGCGACATCTGGTCGAGCTTGAGCGGCGTCCGGTTCTCATTGAAGAGGGTCCCGATCTGCGACCCATCAGCCGCGACGATCTTCGTCACCTGCCCCGGAGGGGTGACAGTGAGCTCGCTCGGGAGGCTGTTGAAGAACTGCACCGAGCCGTTCGCGGCGCTCCCCGTGACGGCCGCGGCGGGCACCATGAGGCCCGCCACGAGCACTCCGCAGATCGCGCTGACGCCAAGGAAAGCGAGGATCTTGCCGAGTGTGGTGGCCGTGTCGAACAGCGGATTCTTGCCAGACGCCATGTAGGGCAGTCTAACCGGACCGACTACGCTGGACCTTATGACCTCGTGGGAATACGCCACCGTGCCACTGATCGTCCATGCGACCAAGCAGATCCTCGACCAGTGGGGCGAGGACGGCTGGGAGCTCGTCCAGGTTGTCCCCGGACCTGGCGGAAACGGCCTCGTGGCCTACATGAAGAGGGAGAAGCAGGCATGAGCGAAGCGCAGGCCGGCGCGGCAAAGGCCGCCGCGGTCGAGGCAGGTGCCCTCGGCGCCGTCGAACGCCGCCTGGCAGACCTCGGCGTGAGCCTGCCCGAGGTTGCGGCGCCCGTCGCCGCCTACGTTCCCGCCGTCGTCGCCGGTGGCTTTGCCTACACGTCCGGTCAGCTTCCGTTCGTCCAGGGCCAGCTGCCTGCCACCGGCAAGGTCGGCGCGGAAGTGAGCGCCGAAGACGCGAAGAAGTACGCCGAGACCTGCATCGTCAACGCGCTCGCGGCCGTGAAGGCGCAGATCGGCGACCTTGACCGCGTCACGCGAATCGTCAAGGTGGTGGGCTTCGTGGCCTCCGATCCGTCCTTCACGGGCCAGCCCGGCGTCATCAACGGCGCCTCGGAGCTGCTCGGCAAGGTGTTCGGCGAGGCGGGCGCGCACGCCCGCTCCGCCGTCGGCGTCGCGGTGCTGCCGCTCGACGCCCCGGTTGAGGTGGAGTTGATTGCAGAGTTCGCATAGCCGGCGTTTCATCGTCCCCAAGCGGCTTCAGGGGGCGGCGCGCAGTTGGCTTGAAGAAGGGGACCGCCCGCCGCGCACGGCGCGGCTCGCGTCCTCGGTAGTACTCGTCCGGGATTCGGCCGAGGGCACGGAGACGTGGCTCGGCTACCGGCCGGGCAACTCTCCGCTCGGGGTCGTCGCGTTCCCCGGCGGGTCGGTGCAGAACACCGATCACGACACCTTCGACTGGTTCGGCCCGTCCGTGGGCCAGTGGGCCGAGATGCTCGGCGTCGATGACTTCTCCGTGGCCCGCGCGCACGTCGTGGCCGCGATCCGCGAGCTCTTCGAGGAGACCGGCGTGCTCCTGGCCGGATCCGATGCGACGACCGTCGTCGAGGGCACCGGCACGCCCGACTGGACCCGCGCACGCGAGGCCGTAGCCGCGCAGGAGATCGGCTTCGCCGAGCTCATCACGAAGCGCGGGCTCGGCCTGCGCACGGACCTTCTCCGGCCCCTCGTGCACTGGGTGACCCCCGAGTTCGCGCACCGGCGCTTTGACACCCGCTATTTCGCGGCGACGCTCCCCGTGGGCCAGACGCCCACGCTCCTCCCGAGCAAGGGCGTGTGGGGCGAATGGGTCCTCCCCGCCCGAATCCTCAAGGAGCGCGACACTTCTGAATTCGGCGATCGGATCGGTGCCGAGGACTCTCGCGGACTCGCGCTCCCGGAGCTCCTCGTGCCCGCGAGCGAGATCATCCTCGAGAAGATCGCGAAGGCGAAGGGCTGCATCGCGTACCTGAACGTCAAGCGGTCCACGCACACGTACAAGGCGCAACTCGAGGACGACGGCGGGCAGCTGTGGCTCCGCGTCGAGGCCCCCAGCGCGGCCCCGGCCACGGAGGCGCTCGCGACCGTCCCGTCGGCGCCCCCCGCCTGACCGCCCCGCCTGACCCGTCCGACCCGCCTGACCGCCCCGCCTGATTCGCCTGACCGCCCCGCCTGACCCGTCCGACCGCCCCGCCTGATTCGCCTGACCGCCCCGCCTGATTCGCCTCGGGTACGCCAACTTCCGCTTTCCGGGGTTTCGGGTGCGCCAACTTCGGCTTCCCGGGGTTTCGGGTACGCGCGCGTCCCTCGCTGCCAGACGGGCCTTGCAAATTAAGAACGACGGCGGCCTCTAAACAACTTATGTTTTTTGGCGCCCTTTGTTTTTAAAACTTTGGGG
>NZ_SWDW01000009.1:0-137712 GCF_004919045.1 Sinomonas albida | reverse complement strand
GGCATTACAAATAAAAACAGCAGGAGGCAACACACATCGAGAGGGGAGCGGCCGCCGTCGTTCTTTCCTCCTTGGGGCGGAGGCGAGTTGGTGTACCCGAGTCGTCAGAGACGGGGAGTTGGTGTACCCGAGACGGCAGAAGTGGGGAGTTGGTGTACCCGAGACGGCAGAAGTGGGGAGTTGGTGTACCCGAGTCGTCAGAAGCGGGGAGTTGGTGTACCCGAGACGGCAGTGGGTTAGCGGCTGCGCTGCCGCAGGCGCGGCATGTCGAGGATCACGACCGCGCGGGCCTCGAGGCGGATCCAACCCCGCTGCACGAACTCGGCGAGGGCCTTGTTGACCGTCTCACGGGACGCGCCGACGAGCTGCGCGAGCTCCTCCTGCGTGAGCTCGTGCGCCACGAGGACGCCGTCCGTGGCCGGGCGGCCGAAGCGGTCGGCGAGGTCCAGGAGCGCCTTCGCGACGCGGCCGGGCACGTCGCTGAAGACGAGGTCGGAGAGCGAATCGTTCGTGCGGCGCAGGCGGCGGGCCAGCGCCTGGAGCAGCTGGGCAGACACCTCGGGACGCGCGCGAAGCAGGGCCACGAGGGCGTCGTTCTTGAGGCCGGCGAGGCGGGTCTCGGAGACGGCCGTCGCGGTCGCCGTGCGGGGAGCCGGGTCGAACAGCGCCATCTCGCCGAACAGCTCGCCCGGGCCGAGGATCGCGAGGAGCGATTCGCGCCCGTCCGGGGACGTGCGGCCGAGCTTGATCTTGCCGGAGACGATGAAGTACATCTGATCGCCCTGGTCGCCCTCGCGGAACACCGACGCACCGCGGGAAAGGTCGACCTCCATGAGCTCGTCGGTCAGGAGGCGGAAGGCCTCGTCGTCGAGCGTGGCGAAGAGCGGCGCGCGGCGCAGTACCTCGATGTCCAATTCAATCTCCTAGTCGTCTTCTTTGCTGGCGCTGGGGGCCATTCTTCCAGATGTCGCAAGCTTTTGTGACGAACGCACCACCAGCAACCGCCCAGCTTTGCTCCAGACAGCGTCGGTAGACTGACGAGGATGTTCGATACGACCTTCCTGGACTTGGTCCTCGTGGTGGTCCTCATCGGCTACCTCGTGTACGGGGTGCGGGCGGGTCTCCTCGTGAGCCTCGGCGGGATCATCGGCTTTCTGGTGGGCGGCGCGGCCGCCTTCTTTGCTGTGCCCCTCGTGAGCCAGTGGCTCTCGGACAGCACGTGGCGGGCCGCCGCCGTCGTCATCACCGCGATCGTGCTCATGGTCGCGGGCAACGCGATTGGCACGATGCTGGGCCGGCGCCTGCGCGGGCGGCTCAAGTGGAAGCCGCTCGGCGTCATCGACCGGGTGCTCGGCGGCCTCGCGAACCTGTGCGTCGCAGCGGTCGTCATGTCGATGCTCTCCTTCACCGTCTCGAGCGTCGGCGTCCCCGTCCTCTCACAGCAGCTCGCCTCGTCGAAGGTCATCACGGCAATCGACGGCATGACTCCCGATCCCGTCAAGGCCGGCGCGGCGCAGATCCGGGCGTTCGTGCTCGGCGACACGCTCCCGCGCATCATCGAGGGGATCGGGCCCCTCAAGCCCGTCCCCATCCCGGCCGAGAACACGGACTCCACAGAGCTGCGCACTGCCGCGCAGTCGATCGTCCGCATCACGGGGACGGCATATCAGTGCGGCCAGAACCAGACGGGCAGTGGCTTCGTGGTCGCACCCGACCGCATCCTGACGAATGCCCATGTGGTGGCCGGCGTGCCGCAGCCCGTCGTCGAGACCCAGAACGACGGCGCGCGGACGGCCCGGGTGGTCTACTTCGACCAGGTCCACGACCTCGCTGTGCTCGCCGTCGAGGGCTCCGCGCTCAAGCCGCTCAAGCTCACTGACAACAGTCCCGCGGGCTCTTCCGCGGCGTTCGGCGGCTACCCGCTCGGCGGGCCGTTCCAGATGCGCCCGGCCGCGATTCAGGGCACGACGACGGTGCTCGCCCCTGATATCTACGGCGCCAACGCGATCCCCAAGACGGTCTACCAGGTCTCGGGCAACGTCCAGCAGGGCAACTCAGGCGGCCCGCTCCTCACGACCGCCGGCGCGGTGACCGGCGTCGTGTTCGCGAAGTCGGACAACACGCAGGACGTCGGCTATGCGATCACGATGACCGAGGTCCGTCCGGTGGCCGATCAGGCGCCGAGCCTGTCGCAGCCGGTCCAGCCCGGCGCCTGCACGCGGAAGTAGTCCCGCGCGCGCAGGCAGTCCCAGCACGCGGAGGCAGTCGCGCCCGCCGCGGAAAGCGCTCAGACCGTGCGGTCGCGCGTGAGCTCCGCGAGGTAGTCGATCGCGAACCGGTACCCGAGCGTGCCCGCGCCCGCGATGACCGCCCGGCAGATGTCGCTCAGGTAGGAATGGTGCCGGAACGGCTCGCGCGCGTGGACGTTCGTGATGTGGACCTCGACCGCGGGGAGCATGACGGCGCTGATCGCGTCCCGGATCGCGACGGACGTGTGCGTGTACGCGCCCGCGTTGATGACGATGCCGAGCGACTTCTCCCTCGCGGCGTGGATCGCCTCGACCAGCACGCCCTCGTGGTTCGACTGCACGAAGTCGCAGCCGAGCCCGTGCGCCTCCGCCGCGCCCGCGCACAGGCGCTCGATGTCGCCGAGCGTCGCCGTGCCGTACTTCTCCGGCTCGCGCGTGCCGAGCAGGTTCAGATTCGGGCCGTTGACCACAAGGATCGTGGAGCGGCTCGGGGAAGATGCGGCGGGCGATGACGTAGCGGTCGACGGCTCTGTGGGCTGGGTCATGGTCCGAGTTTAGGCGGTGCCGGATAGGGCTGCGCACGCGGTTGTCAGCCTGGTGCTCGGGGCCTAACCTTGTCCCAGCTTCCCCCAGGGTCGACCGCATGGGTCCGGTGGGGAAGTCGCAACTCATCGGCGTGGTCTCGGCACCGAAGCGGCTTTGCGCCGGCGCGGGGGAGCGCCGCCGGCCGGGCCGCTCAAAGGCCTCCCGCGGCCGCCGCAGGAGGTGAGCACCCGCCGTCGTCCGCGCTGGAGGACACGGCACGCTTTTGTCCTCAGGAGCACCCTCCCATGCACAAGCGTCCATTCAAGCGATCCCTCTGGGTCGTGATGTCCCTCGTCGGCCTCATCATCGGCCTCTTCGGCGTGGCGCCAGCACAGGCGTCCGTCACCACCAATCCGAACACCGCCACCTGGAAGGTCCTGGTGGGGGAGCAGTCGCCCGACATGGCGATCCAGGGAATGAGCTTCCTGCCAGGGGAGATCTGGATCGACCAGGGCGACACGATCAAGTTCGTCGCCAACAGCGCAGAGATTCACACCGTGAGCTTTGGGACGCCGCCGATCCCGCCCACGAGCGTCGATTCCCTCCTTGCGGACGCGGTTCCTCGCGTCGGCGGGCCGGTGTTCGATCCCACCGCGCCGTGGACCAATTCGGGCATCCTGACCACGATGCCCTCGCCTGAGTTCCCCTCGTCGACGTGGTATCTCCAGAAGTTCGCTGCGCGCGGCGACTTCACGTTCTTCTGCCTCATCCACGGCCAGAACATGTCTATCACCGTGCACGTTCGGGCCCCGCACACCCGGTATCCGCACACGCAGGCGTGGTACGACGCGCAGGCTGGGATCGAGACCGCGAGCATCATCGCCGACGGCGCCGCCCTGTGGTACTCCACGGCGCTTCAGGCGAGCCCGACTCACGTCTTCGTCGGGGCTTCCGACAGCATGGCGATGGTCATGCGGTTCATCTGGCCCAACGACGTCGTCCCGCTCGGCACGACCGTGAAGTTCGACCTGTCGGCCAACCAGGTCCTGGTGCCGCACACGGTGACGTTCACCAGCCTCGTCCAGAACGGCAAACCGGTCGACTCCGGCATCCTCCTCGAGGGATTCGCCGGCGGGCCATCGACCTTCAGCGTCACCTTCGATCAGCCCGGGACGTGGAACTACATCTGCGAGCTCCACGACGGCATGGGCATGGTGGGGAGCGTGACTGTCCTTCCCTAGCCCCTGACGGACGACGGCGGCGCGGCACCCGGGTGGGTACCGCGCCGCCGTCGGGCGTCGCCTGGGCGGCCGTTGCCTCAGCCCGCGACCCGCACCGAGGGGATGCGGTCGCGCAGGTACGCGAGCGCCGGTGCTGGCAGGGCGCGGTCGGTGACGAGGCCGTCCACGTCGTCGAAGCCGCAGATGCTGCCGATGCCCTGGACGCCCCACTTGCTGTGGTCCGCGACGACGACGAGGCGCCGCGACGCCGACGCGAACGCCTGGTTCGTCTCCGCCTCGAGCAGGTTGGGCGTGGTGAAGCCCGCCCGCTCGTCCATGCCGTGAACCCCGAGGAATAGCAGGTCGAGGTGCAGGCTTCGGATCGAGGCTGTGGCGAGCGGGCCCACGAGTGCGTCCGACGGCGTGCGCTCACCTCCCGTGAGCAGCACCACGGAGCCGGAGCCGGAGGCGTCGAACGCCTCCATGACCCGCACCGAGTTCGTGAGCACGGTGATGCGGGGCCCGGCGGAGAGGGCCTGGGCCAGCATCCACGTGGTGGAGCCCGCCGTGATCCCGACCGCCATGCCCTCCTGGACGAGGGCAGCCGCCTCGCGCGCGATCGCTGCCTTCTCGTCGAGGTGCTGCGTGGACTTGAGCTCGAAGCCGGGCTCGTGGGTGCCGACCTCGCCCTGGATCATGACCCCGCCGTGGACCCGCGTGAGGAGGCCGGCATCGCTCAGGGCGTCGACGTCGCGGCGGACCGTCACGGCGGAGACCCCGAGCCGTTCGGCGAGGTCGGCGACCTTCACCACGCCCTCCTCGTGGACGGCGTCGAGGATTGCGGACTGCCGTGCTGCCGCGAGCATGCCTACCCCTTGCTCGAGCCGAGGGTGAGCCCGGCGACGAATTGGCGTTGGAGGACCAGATAGATGATGAGCGTCGGGATGACCGTGATCGTGGCGCCCGCTGCGAGGAGATTGTAGTTGCTGAGGAAGTCGCCCTGGAGATTGTTGATGGCGGTGGTGACCGGGAGGCGGTTGCCGCTCTGGATGAACAGGAGCGGCCAGAAGAAGTCGTTGTAGATGAAGATGACCTCGAGCGTGCCGAGGGCGGCGAACGCGGGCCGGCACAGCGGCATGATGATCGACCAGTACTGGGTCCAGATCCCGGCGCCGTCCACGAGCGCGGCCTCGGTGAGGTCCTGCGAGAGCGCCTTCATGTAGTTCGAGAGGACGAACGTGCAGAAGCCGATCTGGAACGCCGTGTCCACGACGATCACGGAGATGTAGGTGTTGAGGAGGGAACCCGAATCGCTGAACCAGTAGGGGAGCTGGATGAGTTTGAACATCTCGAAGAGCGGCGCCGCGAGCACCTGCGGGGGCAGGAGGTTTCCGGCGGTGAACATGATGAGCAGGGTGATGTTGAACTTCCAGCTCACGCGGCTCACCGCGAAGGCCATGAGCGAGGCGAAGAACAGGGTCAGAAGGACGGTTGGAACCGTGATGATGACCGAGTTCCAGAAGTAGTGGGAGAAGCCGCCCTGGTTCCAGGCGGTGACGAAGTTGTCGAAGTTGAAGGGCCCGGCGACGCTGAAGTAGCCGTTCTGGTTGGTCGATTCGATGGGCCGCAGCGCCGTGTACAGGGACCAGGCGAGGGGGAGGAGCCACATGACGGCGAGGACCAGGAGCACGAGGTGCGTCGCGTAGTGGCGCCTCGGCCTCGAGCCGCTGTACTCCGTGCCGCGCGCCACCCGGCTCGGGGCGGTGATGGTGGTCATGATTCCTTCGCTTCCTTCCCGAACGTGCGGGTGAGGTAGAAGACGATCGGCACGAGCGAGATGACGAGCAGGATCGTGGCGAGCGCCGAGCCGACGCCGATCACCTGGCCCTCGCCGACGAGGTTCTGGATGACGAGGGCCGAGATGAGCTCGAGGCCGTTGGTGCCGCGGTTGATCACGTAGACGATGTCGAACGCGCGGAGCGATTCGATGATCGTGATGACCACGATCACGATGTTGATGGGGCGCATCGCAGGGAAGACGACCCGGAAGAAGGTCTGGCCGGCGTTCGCGCCGTCGAGCGCCGCCGCTTCCTTGAGTGCCGGGTCCACGCCCTTGAGGCCCGCCAAGTAGAGCAGCATGACGTACCCCGCGTGCCGCCACGTCGCGGCGACGAGGGCGGCCCAGATGTTGACGTTGCTGTCGCCGAACCAGTCCACGGCGCTCGGCGTCTCCGCCGTGCCCAGGAGGTAGTTCAGGAGGCCGTGGTCGCGCTGGTAGAACAGCTGCCAGATCACCCCCACGAGGGCGAGGGAGAGCATGACCGGGACGAAGAAGATGCTCTGGTAGATCCGGCTGCCGCGGATCTTCTGGTCGAGAAGCACCGCGAGCAGCAGACCGAGCGGCGTCGCGATGACCGCGAGGAAGACAAGCCACAGCACGTTGTGCTGGACGGCGGGCCAGAACGGCGGATAGCTCTGGGCGACGTACTTGTAGTTGTCGAGCCCCGCTCCCCGGATGTCCGACAGGGCGAGCCCGTTCCACTTGGCGAAGCTGAGGCCCACCGACATGAGGGTGGGGAGCCAGACGAAGATGAGCTCGATGAGTGTGGGGATCGCGACCATGAGGGCAAGGACGATCTTGTCCCTCCGCGAGAGCCGGCGGACCTTGCGAAGTCTAGGCATGAAGGGTTCCTGCAGTAGTCGGGCCGGCGCGGGCGCTTGGCGGGAGGGCGCCCGCGCCGGCTGTTTCGAGTGGCTGGCGGGCTACTACTGCGCCGCGTAGAGCGTGGCGGCCTGGGACTCGAGGTTCTTGATGTCCACCGTGCCGTCCTTGATGAAGCTCTGGAGCGCGGGGATCATCACGTTGTTGGCCATCGCCGGGAGCGCGTCGCGGTCGAAGAACTGGCTGATGTTCTTCGCGTTGGCGATCGCGTCGGCGCACTTCTTGTTGAGCGGGCTGAACTTCGAGGTGTCCGCGCCCTTGGCCGTTGCGATGTTGGAGGTGTCCACGGCGTAGTAAGCGTTCTGCGCCTCGGGCGTGCCCATGAACTGCAGGAAGTCCTTGGCCGCCTGGTTCTGGCCGCCCTTCTTCGAGAGCAGGAGCCCGTCGATGGGCGCCTCGATCGAGTCCTGGCCCTCGACGGCGATCGAGGGGAACGGGAAGAAGTCGATTTCCGCGAGGACGGCCGCGTCCGTGAACTGCTGCGTCACGAAGGACCCGAGCAGGTACATGCCCGTCTTCTTCTGGCCGAGGAGCTGCGCGGCATCCTGCCACGTCTGGCCGAGCGCGGCGGGGTCCTGATAGGGCAGGAGGGCCTTCCACGTGTCGAACACCGCCTGGACTTTGGGCTGGTTCCAGGATTCTTTGTGGGCGCAGAGGTCCACGTGGAACTGGTAACCGTTGAGCCGCATGTTGATGTAGTCGAACGTGCCCATCGCGGGCCAGCCGTCCTTGTCGGCGTAGCCGATGGGGATGATCCCGTCCTTCTTCATCTTCGCTGCGAGCGTCTTGAGATCGTCGAACGTCGTGGGGACGGTGTAGCCCTTCTCGGCCCAGAAGCTCTTCCGGTAGAAGAAGCCCCACGGGTAGTTGTAGTTCGGGACGAAGTACATCTTCCCGTCCGGGCCCGTCGAGGCCTTCTTGAGCGCGTCCGAGTAGTTGCTCCCGATCTGCTGCCACACGTCGTCGATCGGCGCGAGGAGGCCCTTGCCCGCGTAGTACTGCATGCGGTAGCCGGCGAACCAGGTGAACGCGTCGTCCGGGCTGCCCTGGAGGTAGGAGTTGATCTTGTTCTGGAAGTCGTTGTGCGGCACGACGTTGGTGGTCACGGTGTCCCCGGACTTCTTCTGGAACGCGTCGACGACTGCCTGGTAGGCCCGCTTCGGGACGTCGTCCGAGGCCGAGGAGCCGAACGTCAGGCTCTTGCCGCTGGACCCGCCGGACGGCCCCGCGCCGCCCGTGCAGGCCGAGAGCATCGGGATCCCTGCGAGGCCCACGGCGCCGATGCCGAGGGTCTTGAGCAGGGTGCGGCGGTCGAGGGCCGTGCGGGTGAAAGAAGGTTCGGAGGAGGAACCGCTGCGATGAGTGTCCATGTATGTCTCCTGAAGTGAGGAGCGCGGCCATTGTGACCTGCGCCACATCGACCATGGTAGACGTTCAGAAACGATCGGAAAAGATCAGGAACGAAAATCGTGCCCGTTCTGTGATCCGATCGATGTCACGGTCGCAGCGGTCCCTCCGCGGGCACCTAGGAGGACAGGCGCACGACGGCGACGCCCCCGGCGGGCACGGTGAGCCCGCCGTCCGTCGTGGTGCCGGAGATGAGCTCCGTGCCGTCCACGTCAAGCCGCGCGCTGAGGGCGCTGTGGTTGATCGCGAACACCCACGAGCCCTCGGAGGAGGCCCGCGTGACCACCTCGACGTCCGGCTGATCGGCCACGCGGCCCGCCGTCTCGAAACCGGCATCCGCGAAGACGCGGGGGAGGAGGTCGGCCAGCGCACCGGCGTCAGGGGAAGTGCCGACGTAGTACGCGTGGCCGGCGCCCGCAGCGTTCCGCGTGACGGCGGGCGAGCCCGACGTCGGCCCCGCCTCGAAGCGTGAGACGACCTCCGCCGTCGTCGTTCGTCCCAGCTCGCTCCAGCGCGAACCGGTGCCCGCGGTGAGCTTGACGCTCTCCTCGGCGCGGAGCGGGAAGAACTCCTCGATCTCGACCCCCAGGAGCTCGCGGAACGCGCCCGGGTAGCCGCCGCCCTCGAGGGGATCCATGATGATCCGATCGTGCTCGTCGACGATCCCGGAGAAGTACGTGAGCACGAGCGTGCCGCCGGACTCGACGTAGCGCCTGAGGTTCTCCGCGCCCCGCTCCGTCACGAGGTAGAGCATGGGCGCGATGACCAGTCGGTAGGCGGAGAGGTTGTCGGTGCTCTGGCGCACGTCTGCCGTGACTCCCGCGCGGTAGAGCGCGTCGTGCCAGTCGCGGAGCTCGCGCACGGGCTTGGCCTCGATGCTCGGATGAGAGTCCAGCTCGGCGCCCCAACGCGCATCGGTGTCGAAGACGAGGGCGGCGCTCGCGACGACGCGCGAGCCCGCCACCTCGGAGACCGACTCGAGGGCCCGGCCCAGCTCGACGACCTCGCGCCACACCTTCGTGTCCCGCCCCGCGTGCGGAACCATTCCCGAGTGGAACTTCTCCGCACCCGCCCTGGAGGCGCGCCACTGGAAGAACAGGATCCCGTCCGCGCCGCGGGCCAGGTGCTGGAACGAGTTCCGCAGCATCTGGCCCGGGGCCTTCGCGATGTTGCGCGGCTGCCAGTTGACCGCCGAGGTCGAGTGCTCCATGAGCAGCCACGGATTGCCCGCCGCCCAGCCGCGCGTGAGGTCCGCGGTGAGGGCCAGATCCTGATGGTTCCGGTAATCCTCTGCGATGAGGTAATGGTCGTTCGAGACGACGTCCATGTGCGGGGCCCAGCGCCAGTAGTCGATCGGGGCGTGGAGGCCCATGTTGGTGCCCATGAAGTTGGTGGTCACCGGCTTGTCCGAGTGGGCGCGGATGATCGCGGCCTCCGCCTCGAAGCACTCCAGGAGCGAGTCCGAGGAGAAGCGGGCGAAGTCGAGCTGGTGGGACGGGTTGACGTGGGTGCCGGAATGGCGCGGCGGCATGACCTCGGCCCAGTCGTAGTAGTGCTGCGACCAGAAGGCGGTGCCCCACGCGTCGTTGAGTTCGTCGAGCGTCGTGTAGCGGTCCTGGAGCCAGGTGCGGAATCCCCGCTCGGCGTGCGGGCCGTAGTCCGGCTGGTTGTGGCAGCCGTACTCGTTGTGGACGTGCCACATCGCGAGGGCCGGGTGCTCCGAATAGCGCTCCGCGATCGCCGTGGTGAGTGCGGCGGCCGCGCGGCGGTAGTCCGGTGAGCATGCCGCGAAGGCCTGGCGCGAACCGTGGGTCTGGCGGACGCCGGCCGCGTTCACCGGGGCCGAGTCCGGGTACTTGACGGTGAACCACGGGGGCGGCGAGGCGCTCGCGTTCGCGAGGTCCACGGACACGCCGTTCTCGTGCAGAAGGTCCATGACCTCGTCGAGCCAGCCGAACTCGTAGCGGCCCTCCTCGGGCTCGAGCAGGGCCCAGCTGAAGATGCCGAGGCTCACGAGGTTCACGCCAGCCTCGCGCATGAGCTCGACGTCATGCTTCCAGACGTCGCGGGGCCACTGCTCGGGGTTGTAGTCCGCGCCGAAGGCGATCCGGGGAGTTCCGTCGCCGAGCCGACGCGTGAGGTCATTCATGTCCATGGGCTGCCTGCCTAGGGGTTTTGGGGTTGGTGCGGCGGCCACCGCGGCTCATGGCTCTGCAGTGGCCGCCGTCACCCCAGACTAGGGCACCCGCACAGGAACGTACAGAAGGAATCAAAAACGAAAGTTTGCGTTGGTTCGCCGTCGGCGAGGTGTTCTCAGAGCTCGAGGCACTCGTTGATCTGCACGGTGCCGCCGCGGGCGATGTAGGGGTGATCCGCCAGCAGGGAGCGCACGTCCTCGAGGGATCGGGCCTCGACGATCGAGTAGCCGTCGATGTCGACGGGGTCCACCGGCTCGCCCTTCGCGAGCTGGCCCCCGAGCAGGAGGGGCGCCCCGAAGTCGACGAGCGCCACGCCGAGGGACTTGTCAGCCCACTCTCGCAGGGCCGCGCGGGAGTCTCGGATGAGCTCCCTCTGCGGAAAGGGCATGCCGTGATACGTGATGAGGAAGCGCGTCATTGCTGTCCTTCCGGCCACTTGAGGCAACGGTACCGCCCCGCCCGGCCGGAGCGAAGGGCCGGCCACGCGCTGTCGTCTGCCCCGCCGTCGTCCGTCCCGCCGCGCCGCCGTCCGTCCCGCCGCGCCGTCGTCGGCCCGCCGTCGTCCGTCCCGCCGCGCCGCCGGTGGGGGCCGCCGTCGTACGTCCCGTCCCGCCGTCGTCGGCCTCGTCCCTTCCCGACCCTCTTTCGGGCGCAGATTTCGCGACGCGCCGGTCGACACGCCGAAATGGCCCACAGTGAGCCTCAAATCAAGGTCGGGATGGGACGGGTCGCGCTGGACCCACGGCCCTGGCCACGGCCCGCCGGAGCTGGTGCGCCGGCTGCTCGGGCAGGTCGCAGCTCAGGAAAGCCGAGCGGCCACGCGAGGCGAGGCCGAGGGCGAGGCTCGGGGAGCCCACGCTCGGGGAACCACCCGACGCGCTCAGCGCACCGTCGTCGCGTGGAGGAGGATCGCGTGCTCCGGCCGCAGGATCGGCAGGGGGAGGCCGACCTCCGCGAGGAAGCGGCCGGACGCCGTCGCGCCCGCGGCGAGCCAGCCGGGCCGCGAGACGTCGGCGAACGTGTCGCTCCAGTCGCCGTCGGCCGGCGTGGGAAGGAGCACCTCGACGCGGTACTCGCGCTCGGGGTCCAGCCCCGGCAGCCCCACCCGGCCCGGCGCCTCCGCCGCCAAGGTGCCAAGGGCCACAGCGGCGAAGAGGCCCTCGCCGCGGTCGTGCGCGACGACGCCCTGGAGCGCGAGCTTCGGCTCGCCCAGATCAGCGACGACCCGCTCGCCGGAGTGGATGAGTCCCCGGTGCCGCTTGTAGAGCGCGATAGCGCGCCGGAGCGTCTCCCGCTCGGCGGGCGTGGCCTGGCGGATGTCCCATTCCAGGCCGAAGTGCCCGAACAGGGCCGTGATCGCGCGGAACGAAAGGTCGTGGACGCGTCCCGTGGTGTGCGAATGGGTGGGGCCGATGTGCGCGCCTACGAGTTCGGGCGGGAGCACAGCCTCGGTCCAGCGCTGGATGGTCTGGCGCTCGAGCGCGTCGTTGCAGTCCGAGGCCCACACGCGATCCGTGCGCTGCAGGACGCCCAGATCCACGCGCGCGCCGCCCGAGGCGCACGACTCGATTTCGACCCCCGGGTGCGCGGCCCGGAGCGCGTCAAGGAGCCGGTAGAAGGCAAGCGTCTGCTCATGGACCGAGGGCCGGCCCGCATGGCCGTACTCGGCAAGGTCGCGGTTCTGGTCCCACTTGAGGTACGCGATGTTGTTCTCGGTGAGGAGGGCATCGAGCCGGCTGTAGACGTACTGCCACGCGTCGGGGTTCACGAGGTCGATGACCTGCTGGTGCCGCCACTCGAGCGGCAGCCGGCCGCCGTCCTTGTGCGAGCTGGCGGAGGGGCCCGCGATCCATTCAGGGTGGGTGCGCGCCACGTCGGAGTCGAGGTTGACCATCTCGGGCTCGACCCACAGGCCGAACTCCATGCCGAGCGCCGTCACCTTGTCGATGAGCGGCGTGAGGCCGTCGGGCCACACCGTCTCGTCGACGTACCAGTCACCGAGCCCCGCGTGGTCGTCGCGTCGCCCGCGGAACCAGCCGTCGTCGAGCACGAAGCGCTCCACGCCGAGGTCGGCGGCCAGAGCCGCGAGCTCTTCGAGGGGCTCGAGCCGGTGGTCGAAGTACACGGCCTCCCACGTGTTGAGCACCACGGGCCGCTCGCGGCCGGAGACGGTGTCGACGTGGTGCGGCCGCGCACGGAACCAGCGGTAGAAGGCGTCCGTGACGCCGTCGAGCCCGCGACCGGAGTACGCCGCGTAGAGAACGGGGGTGCGGTACGACTCGCCGGGGCCGAGGACCACCTCGCCCGAGCCGAGCAGTTCGGCCGCTCCGAGCGTGCGCCGGCCGTCGGCGAGCGAGTCGAGGTACTGCTCGTGGTTCCCCGACCAGCCGAAGTGCACGGCCCACACGCGGCCGGTCCGGTTCGAGAATCCGGCCGTCCCGGCCGCAACGAGGAGCGAAGAGTCGTGGCCCGTGCGCCCGTGGCGGCCCGAGCGCACCCACGTGCCCTGGCGGACGGCCTGGCGCTGCGGGTGGTTCTCGCGGCACCAGCGGCCCGTGAGGTCGAGCAGCTCCGTGGCGTCTCCGAGGAGAGGGACGACGGCGGCTAGCTCATCGAGCTGGTACGGCCCGGCGCCCGTGTTGGTCAGCTCGTGCGCGATCTCGAGGAGGCCGCCCTCGTGCAGCACGAGCTCGCTCGCCACGCTGAGCCCGGCGTCGGCGTCGGCCTGCACGATCCGCGCGCCGCGCCCGTCCAGCGTCGCCTCGACAGACACGACCCGCAGCGCCGGCGAGAACGCGAAGCCGGGGACGCTGCTCTGTGCCTGGTCGGCTGCCGTCCTGTGGCCGCGTAAGGCCGGGCGGCCCAGCCAGCCCGACGACGCCTGGGGGAGGAGGCCTCCGACGGCCGGCACGTCGTAGGACGAGTGCGGGATGGGCGGGCTGAGGAGGCCGAGGTCCGGAATCGAGGCGCCGAGGTCGGCGCCCCAGTGGACGATCTCGGCTTCGCCGGAGTCGAAGGCGAGCAGCACGCTGGTGCCGGCGGAGCGGAGATGGAGCGGATCCATGAGAACGCTTTCGGGTAGGTGCGGTGGTTTCGTTGGGTTGGCGAGCCGGGCGGGACTGGGGATGTCGCGGGCGGGGGCCCGGCCGAAGCCGAGCCCCCGCGTTTGGGGTTCACCCCGGGTGGGGTCCAGTATTCTCCCCGGTCCTGGTCACTGGAAGAGGGAGTTGACCTGGCTGTTGGCGTCGGAGAGCGAGCTGGCCGGCGACTTGCCCGAGTACACGGCGTCCATCGCGGGCTTCATGATTCCGTCCACCTTCGCGGCGTTCTCCGTGATCGGGAAGAGGAACGTGGTGCCGTCCTTGACCTGCTGGGTGAAGGACGAGACATCCACGCCCTTGGCCTTGAACGCGGCCGCGGCCTTGTCTGCGGCCTCCGAGATCGCGGGGAACACGACCGCCTTCGAGGCGACGACGTCCTGGCACGCGGGCGAGGCGAGGTACTCGACCCACTTGGTCGCCTCCGCGGGGTTCTTCGTCGCAGCATTGATCGAGTCAGCGAGGCCGTTGTACATCGAGGAGCGCTTGCCGTTGGGGCCGGTCGGGGTCGGCGCGAGGCCCACGTCGATGCCCTTGTAGCCGAAGTACTGGCCGATCATCCACGAGCCGTTCGCGTTGATCGCCGCCTTGCCCGCGGCGAACGTGTCCGCCATGGAGGCGCCAACGGTCGTCTCGAGCTTGGGCGTGTAGCCCTTGTCGATGAGGCCGTGGAACCACGCGATGGTGTCCTGGAACTTCTGGTCGTCGTAGTTGTAGTGCGAGCCCCAGGGATTCTTGTCCGTGTGCGTCCAGCCGGTGGTGCTTGTGAGCCAGCTCCACTCGGTCTGGCCGCTCGCCGAGCCCGAGCCGTTGAGGCCCAGGCCGTAGACGGCCACGTTGTTCTTGTCGAAGCCGGGCTCGTCTCCGCGCTTGCCCTTCTTGTCCACCGTGAGGTGGGCGATGGCCTTCTCGAACGAGCCGCCGTTCTGGGGGTTCCAGGCGAGGCTGCCCATCTGGTCGGCGCTCAGGCCGGCCTTCGCGATCATCTCCTTGTTGTAGAAGAGCGAGATCGTGTCCCAGTCCTTGGGCAGGCCGTAGCGCTTGCTGTCCTTGCCGACCCACAGGTCGGCGAGGCCCTTGTTGTACTGGTTGAGGTCGATGTTGTCGCCCTTGACCGCGTCGTCGAGGGCGAGCAGCTGGTTGTTCTTCACGAAGTCGCCGTACTTCGAGAGGTGGTCCGTGAAGACGTCCGGGCCGTTGCCCGCCACGAAGCCGTTCGTGAGGTTCGTCCAGTAGTCGTTCCAGCCGGTCTGGGTGATCTTGACCGTGACGTTCGGGTTGGCCTTGTGGAAGTCGTCCGCGCACTGCTGGTACGCGGGGAGCTGGTTCGCGTCCCAGAGCCAGTAGCTGACCTCGCCCTTCGCGTCGCCCGTGGTCGAGGCCTGGCCCGATCCGCTCGAGCAGGCAGAGAGGGCGAGCGCTGCGGCGGCAGCGACGGCGACGGCGCCTAGTGCTTTCTTCATCTTGATGGTCCTTTCGGTGGGGTATTTCAGGTGGGCGGTATTTCAGTCGGGGAATTGGGTGTGGGCGGGGCAGGGCAGGACAGAGCGAGCCTCCGGGCGCACGCCCGGAGCGCGTTCTGGTGTTGTGGCGGGGTGTGCAGGGCCTTACTTGATGCCCGAGAAGCCGATCGAGTTGACGATCTTCTTGCCGAACGCGATGAAAAGCAGAAGGATCGGGAGCGCCGAGACGAGGGTGGCCGCCATGAGGCCGGACCAGTCCGGGGCGCCTTGGGGCGACTGCGACTTGAAGACGCCAAGCCCCACCGTGAGCACGCGGACCGCGGGGGCGTTGCCCACGAGGAGCGGCCAGAAGTAGTCGTTCCACGCCGCGATGAACGTCAGGAGGCACAGCGTCGCGAGCGG
This sequence comes from Sinomonas albida, assembly GCF_004919045.1. Lineage (GTDB taxonomy): Bacteria > Actinomycetota > Actinomycetes > Actinomycetales > Micrococcaceae > Sinomonas > Sinomonas albida. The sequence continues at coordinate 122,428 of NZ_SWDW01000009.1, read as the reverse complement.
CGCGACCGCGTTCGGGAGGACCACCTGGAAGAAGATGCGTCCGTGCCGCGCTCCGTCGAGCATCGCCGCCTCTTCGACCTCGCGGGACATGCCGAGGAAGAACTGGCGGAGGAAGAACACCGCGAACGGAGTCATGAGCATGCTCGGGAGCGCGATGCCGAGATACGTGTTGAGCAGGCCCAGATTCTTGATGAGGAGGAAGTTGGGCAGTGCCGTGAAGATCGTCGGGACGAGGAGCGTGCCGAGGAACACCGCGAAGACCTTGTCGCGGCCGCGCCAGCGCAGCCTCGCGAAGGCGTAGGCCGCAAGCGAGCTGAAGAACACCTGCGACACCGTGATCATCGTCGAGACGATGAGCGAGTTGAGCAGGTACTGCCAGAAGCTGATCGACGCCCCTGAACCGCCCTCGGCCTGGGCCTCAGCCTGGGACTGGAGGCCGAACACGCGGGCGAACGCGCCCCACGTGAAGTCCGCGGGCAGGAGGTTGCTCGACTGCGTGGCGAGCGCGTGGTTGTTGGACAGCGCGGTGCGCAGCATCCAGAGGAACGGCCCCACCGTGACGAGGATGGCGACGACGAGCGCGGCCCAGGCGGCGATCCGGCCCCAATTCAGCGGACGGGGGCGGCTCAACGGACGACGACGGCGGGCGGCCGAGGTGAGCGTGGTCATGGCGGGTCCTTTCAGTCCAGGTCGTTCTCGTTGCCGCGAAGGAACTTCATCTGCAGGAAGGCGACGACGGCGAGGATGACGAACAGGATCACGCTCAGGGCCGAACCGTAGCCGAAGTCCTGCTGGCTGAACGCGCGTTCGTAGATGTAGTACTGGATGACGCGGGAGGCATTGATCGGTCCGCCCTGCGTCGTGACGGCGACCGTGTCGAAAATCTGGAACGAACCGGTGATCGTGACGACCATGACGAGCAGGAGCACGGGGCGCAGGAGCGGCATCGTGATCTTCCAGAACGTCTGCCACCTGCTCGCGCCGTCGAGGTTGGCCACCTCGTAGAGGTGGCCCGGGATGGCCTGGAGGCCCGCGAAGATGAGCAGGGCGGTGTAGCCCATGTGCCGCCAGACGTTGACGAAAGCGACGGTCGGGATCGCCCAGAACTCGTTGCCGAAGAATGCCACGCGAGGCATGCCCATCCACTGGAGTACCTGATTGACGATCCCGATCTGGTAGTCGAGCATCCAGAACCACAGGAGCGCGACGATCACGTTGGCCACGAGATACGGCATGAGGAGGATCCCTCGGATGAGCGTCGACTTGGCCACGTGGTACATGAGGAGCGCGAGCCCGACGGCAATCACGGTCTGGAACGCGATGTTGAGCAGGACGTACTCGAGCGTGACGCCCATGGCGTTCCAGAACAGCTTGTCCTGGAAGATCTTGACGTAGTTCTTTACCCCGACCCAGATCGGGTTCCCCAGGATGCTGTAGTCGGTGAAGCTCAGGTAGATCCCACGGATCGTGGGGACGAGATAGAACAGCACGAAGCCGAGCAGGGCGGGTGCGACGAAGATGAGCGCGACCCGCAGGTCGCCGAGGCTGCGACGCCGGACGCTGCGCCGTGGGCCCTCGGAATCGGCGGTGTGCCGCGTGGGCTTCGGTGCCCCCACTGAGGTAGTCGTCATTGGTTCCTCGCTGTGATGTGGCTAACAATTGGCCATGAATCTACACGAGTAACTTTTGGGTTGGCAAGAGAGGTCGTTGAATTTTCGGGGCCCTCGAAGTTCAGAGCGAGATTCTGTTGACTCGAGTAACTCTCGATGCGAGACTTCCGGCATGACTCACACCACAGGCTTCTCCCTCGGGATCGTTGGCGCCGGCCAGTTCGCCGGCCAGTTCTCCAAGCTCTTCGACGCCCACCCCTACGTGACGGACGTGTACGTCACCGACGTCCTGCCGGAGCGCGCCGAGGCGCTCGCCGAGCGGCAGGGTCTCGCGGGCACGTTCCCCAGCTTCGAGGCGATGCTCGAGAGCGATCTCGACGCGATCGCGATCTTCACGCAGCGCTGGACGCACGGCCCGCTCGTGGTCCAGGCGCTCCGCGCGGGGAAGCACGTGTACTCGGCGGTGCCGATGGCCATCAGCGTCGAGGAGATCGCTGCGATCATCGAGGCCGTGCGCGAGACCGGCCTGACCTACATGATGGGCGAGACGAGCTACTACAACCCGGCGACCGTGTACGCGCGCGGCCGGCGAGCCGAGGGCGCCTTCGGACGCATCTTCTATGCCGAGGGGGACTATGTCCACGACATGGACCTCGGCTTCTACGCCGCGTACCAGTACAGCGGCGGCCCCGAGTGGAAGCGCACCGCGAGCTACCCGCCCATGCTGTACCCGACCCACTCCGTGGGCGGCGTCATCGGGGCGATCGGCGGCCACGCCGTGAGTGTGAGCTGCATCGGCGTGCGCGACGACCGGGGCGACGGGGTGTTCGACCGCGAGGTCAGCATGTTCGACAACGACTTCTCCAACGCGACCGCCCTCTTCGAGCTCGCGGGCGGCGGGTCCATGCGGATCAACGAGTTCCGGCGCGTCGGCTACCCGTCCCACCTGCGCGAGAGCCGCTTCCGCTACTTCGGGACGGAGGGCAGCTTCGAGCAGCTCGTCGAGACCGCCGTGTGGCAGGACAAGGAGGGCTTCACCGACGTGAGCGCGCAGCTCACCACCCTCCCGACCATGGCCCACGACGATCCCTCGCTCGCGGACGTCGACCCCGCGCTGCGCGACGCGTTCGTCTCCGGTCTCGCCCCCGTCCACGACGCGGGCCGCCTGCCCGCCGCGCTGCGCGCGCTCCCGAGCGGCCACGAGGGAAGCCACCACTTCCTCGTCGACGACTTCGCGACCGCCGTCGCGACACGGACCCTCCCGCCGGTCAACGCGTGGGAGGCCGCGCGGTACACGCTCCCGGGCATCGTGGCCCACCAGTCGGCGCTGCGCAGCGGCGAGCGCCTGCCGGTCCCCGACTTCGGCGACGCGCCCGCGGACGCCGTGGCGCCGTCGTCGTCCGTTGCCTCACGACCAGCCGTGGGGGACCGCGGATAGCATGGTGGCCATGCCGCATACCCCCGCATCCGCGAAGCCGACCGCGACCCGCAAGGACGTCGCGCGGCTCGCGGGGGTAAGCACGGCGGTAGTCAGCTACGTGGTCAACGGCGGGCCCAAGCGCGTCTCGCCGGCCACGGAGGCGAAGGTGCGCACCGCGATCGCCGCGCTCGGGTACCGGCCCAATGCGGCGGCGCGCGCGCTCAAGCTCGGCTCGAGCGAGATGCTCGGCATGATCGTGCCGGACACCACCAACCCGTTCTTCGTGATGCTCGCGCACGCCGTCGAGGAGGCGGCGGCCGAGCGTGGCTACGCGCTGCTCATCGCGAACTCGGACGCGTCGATCGCGAGCGAGCGCCGGCACATGGGGAACCTCGCGAGCCGCAGGGTGGACGGCGTGTTCCTCTCGAGCGTCCTGTTCGAGCCGGACCTGCGCGAGCTCGAGGCTGCTGAGATCCCCGTGGTCCTGCTCAACCACAGCGCCGAGAGCCCCGGCTTCGCGTCGGTCGGCGTGGACCTCCAGGAGGGCGCGCGCCTGGCCGTGGAGCACCTCGCGGGGCACGGGCACACGCGGATCGGGCTCGTGATGGGCACGAACACGGGCGGCGGGCTCGACGGACGCGAGGTCGGCTGGCTCGAGGGGGTCCGCGAGGCCGGGCTGGTTCCCGGCCCGATCATCCGCGCGCCCTTCCGTCGGCCGGCAGGGCTCGAGGTCGCGCGGGAGCTCGCGGGCCGCCCTGACCGGCCGACCGCCCTGTTCGCGAGCTCGGACATCCTCGCCGTCGGGCTCCTGCGGGGGTTCCATGAGACGGGGATCCGGGTCCCGGAGGACGTCGCCCTGGTCTCGTTCGACGGCTCACCCGAGGCCGAGTTCAGCTGGCCCGGGCTCACGACCCTCGCCCAGCCGATCCAGGAGATGGCCCGCTCCGCCGTCGACGCCCTCGTGACCGGCGGCTCCCCGAGCAACCGGATCTTCCCGCCGACGCTCGTGCGCCGCGCGTCCTGCGGCTGCTAGGCCGGGGGAGAGCCCCGCGGGCCGGCGGACGACGACGGCGCGAACGGCGGCGGGGAGCCCGCAGGCCGCGGGCGACGGCGGCGAGTCGCCTTGTCGCGAATAAGTGCGCTCGAGTGGCACTTCTGGGCGAGACGGTGACTGCTGGCGGCGAGAAGGCGACTTCGGTCGGAATGCACCATCGTTGCCAGCTTTTCCCTCAACAGAAGCGAATCGTCCGGTCTGTCCACATGCAACGGTTTCGGCAAAGGGAAGGCCGCGGTCTTGGGCCACACTCGAGACCATGGACCCCTTAGCGCAACTCGTCAACAGCTCCCTGCGTTGTGCGGACAGCACGCTCGATCCGCGCACCGAGTTCGCGGCAGGCCGTCTGGTTCGGTTGCGGCGAGGGTTCTACGTGCCGACCTCGACGTGGCTCGATGCCGCTCCTCACGAGCGGTTTCACGCGGCAGTCGCGGCGTATGCGCGCGCCCGGCCCGGAGCCGTCTTCTGCGGCGAGACCGCCGTCTTCCTCCACGGACTGCCCGTGGTTAAGGTGCCGCCGTTCATCGATATTGCGGTGCCGTCGACAGCGCGGTTGGGGACCCGACCGAGCACCTTTGCCGTTCGTGGAGGATCGGAGGCGGGGCGGCGCGCCCTGAAGGCGCCCCCGCCTCCCGTCCGCCGCCACCGGCATGACCTCACGGACGTCCAGGATGTGGGCGAGTTCCACACCATCCCGCTCATCACCGCGCTTACGGAAATCCTCGCGACGGGTCGCTTCGCCCGGGCCCTCACGGTGGCTGACGGAATTCTCCGTGCAAGCACCGCGGAATCGCTCCTCGAATTGCCGGAGCTCGTGAGCGAGATGGGACAGATCCGTCATGGGTCTCATCGGCGGAGGGCCGAGCTCGTGGCCTCGCTTGCCCGGGCTGGCGCGGAATCACCAGGCGAATCGGTGAGCCGCGCGTTGATGCATCTGTTCGGGTTCCCCGAACCTGTCCTGCAGCGGGAGCATCGCGATGGGCAAGGTCTGGTCGGGCGGACGGACTTTGCGTGGGACGTCGCGCCGGATCCGGTGGGCGAGTTCGATGGGTGGGGCAAGTACTTCCAGCAGGAACTCACCGGGGGCGAGGACCCGCGTGAGGTGATGCGTCGCGAGAAGCGCCGCGAGAATCGGCTCCTCGCCTTGGGCCACCCTGTTCTGAGATGGAACTGGGCCGATCTTGAACGCCCCGAAGCGTTCCGAGCGAGACTGATCGAGGGCGGGCTTCGTCCTTCGAGCAGTCGCCTCCTCGTGGAACGCAGTCGCCTCCTCGCCGAAAAGAGCGCTTGAGTCGCGCTTTTCGGGGAGGAGGCGACTTGGGGCCCTCGGGCCGGTGACTTTTGGGCGAGGAGGCGACTTGGGATCCGGGCGCGGCGGGCCTGGCGACGGCGCGGTCCCTAGCGGACGACGGCGCGGTCCCTAGTGGACGAGGGCACCGTCCCCAGCGAGGGCCGCCGGGGATCACCGCACGGGGGAGCGGCGCCGCCGTCGTCCGATGCCCCGGTGAGCGGCTACTTCCGCAGGTCCGCCGCGATCTGCTGCATGACGGACGGGTCGGCGAGCGTGGTGGCGTCGCCGGGGTCGCGGCCCTCGGCCACGTCCTTGAGGAGCCGGCGCATGATCTTGCCGGAGCGCGTCTTGGGCAGCTCGGGCACCACGAGCACGTGGCGGGGCTTCGCGATCGGACTGATCTCCTTGCCGACGTGGGCGCGGAGGACGGCGGAGGCGTCCTCGCCGTCCGGGATCTCGGCCTCGCCGCGCAGGATCACGAAGGCTACGACGGCCTGGCCGGTCGTCTCGTCCGCGGCGCCGACCACCGCGGCCTCGGCGACCCACGGATGTGACACGAGGGCCGACTCGATCTCGGTGGTCGACAGGCGGTGGCCGGAGACGTTCATGACGTCGTCCACGCGCCCGAGGAGCCAGACGTCGCCGTCGTCGTCCTTCTTGGCGCCGTCGCCCGCGAAGTACATCCCGTCGAACCGGGACCAATAGGTGTCCTTGTAGCGCTGCGGGTCGCCCCAGATGGTGCGCAGCATGGACGGCCAGGGCTCGCGGATCACGAGGAAGCCGCCGTGCCCGTTCGGCACGGGCTGGCCCGCGTCGTCGACGACGTCCACGGCGATGCCCGGGAGCGGGACCTGCGCCGAGCCGGGCTTCGTTGCGGTGACCCCGGGCAGCGGGGCGATCATGATCGCGCCGGTCTCGGTCTGCCACCACGTGTCGACGATCGGGGCCGGTTCTGCCTTTCCGGCGCTTCCCCCGATGACCTCGCGGTACCACATCCACGCCTCCGGGTTGATGGGCTCTCCCACCGAGCCGAGCACGCGGATGCTCGAAAGGTCGTAGCCGTCCGGGATCTCGCGGCCCCACTTCATCATGGTTCGGATCGCGGTCGGGGCCGTGTAGAGGATCGAGACCTTGTACTTCTGGACGATCTCCCACCAGCGCCCCTGATGCGGCGAGTCGGGCGTGCCCTCGTACATGACCTGGGTCGTGCCGTTGATGAGCGGCGCGTACGCCACGTACGAATGTCCGGTGACCCAGCCGATGTCCGCCGTGCACCAGTACACGTCCGTCTCGGGCTTGAGGTCGAACACCACGGAGTGCGTGTAGGCGGTCTGGGTGAGGTAGCCGCCGGTCGTGTGGAGGATGCCCTTCGGCTTCCCGGTGGTGCCCGACGTGTAGAGGATGAAGAGCGGGTGCTCGGAGTCGTGCCCCACCGCGGTGTGCTCTGCGGCGGCGCCCTCCATGATCTCGGCCCAGTACACGTCGCGGCCCTCGGTCCAGGCCACGTCCTGTCCGTTGCGCTTGACGACGACGACGTGCTGGACCGTGTGCCCGGGCTCGGCGAGGGCGTCGTCGACGGCGGGCTTGAGTGAGGAGGGCTTGCCACGGCGGTAGGTTCCGTCCGCGGTGACGACGAGCTTGGCCTCGGCATCGTCGATGCGGCTGCGGAGTGCGTCTGCGGAGAAGCCACCGAACACCACCGAGTGGATCGCGCCGATGCGCGCGCACGCGAGCATCGTCACGACGGCCTCGGGGATCATCGGAAGGTAGACGGCGACGCGGTCGCCCTTGTGGACCCCGAGCGATTCGAACGCGTTCGCGGCCTTCTTGACCCGCTCGGTGAGGTCAGCGTAAGTGATGGTCTCGGTGTCCCCGGGCTCGCCCTCGAAGTGGATCGCCACGCGGTCGCCCAGTCCGTTCTCGACGTGGCGGTCCAGCGCGTTGTACGCCGCGTTGACCTCGCCGCCCACGAACCACTTCGCGAACGGGGCCTCGGACCAGTCGAGGGTATCCGTGAAGTCCTTCGACCACGTGAGGCGCGTGCGGGCCTGGTCGGCCCAGAACGCCGCACGGTCGGTGGCGGCCTCGTAGAGGTCCTCGTGGGCGTTGGCGGCAGCCGCGAATTCGGGAGAGGGCGCGAAGCGCCGGTCTTCGTGCAGCAGGTTCTCGAAGGCGTCTCCGTTGACGGTTTCCTGGGACATGACGTCCTTTCGACTCGATCCATCGCGATTCCAGGCCCACGCACCGGCCCGCCCGGCACGGCCTCAGCCGGCCTCGGTCCTGTGAATCCGGACACAGCCGGCTGCCTCAGTCCACACTAGAACCTTCGCCCGTTGCATGGGAGTTGCGTGCGTCACATAGCCATGCCCAGCGGGAAAATCCGGGCGGCAGGCGGTGGCGCAAGAGCGCACGGGGCCGCGCCCAAACTGCGGGCGCCGGCACCGTGTGACATGCGTCAATCCCCAGAGGCCGCTAGGTACCGCACAGGCGTTATGGCTAGGCTGAACAGCAAGGACGACCGAAGGAGCAGCCCATGTCTGATTCCCGTCAGGGTCCCTCGCGCGCCGACAGCGCGGATGCCGGACCCCAGAGCGAGCCCGTAAACCCGCAGTCCGCTGCGACGATTCAGCCAGGCCCGAAGAACGAGGCGGTGTTCGGACCCTTTACCGCGCGCGACCTCGCGATCTTCGGTGGAGTGCTCGTGACGTTCATCGGATCACTCCTCCCTCTCGTGCAGCGAGCCGGAGCCCTGAATGTCTGGAACGGCCAGAATCTCTACTTCATTGCGATCGGCATTCTGCTGCCCATCGTCCTGGCAGGCCTGTTCGTCTGGCGGCGGCTCGCCCCCGAAGCTTCGATCCGCGTGGGCTCGCTCTCGCTCGATCAGTTCGCTTCGGTCGTGGCTGTGCTCACGTGCTCCTATTACTTCCTCTTCGCGGTCACGGTGTTCAGTGCCGGCGGGATCGTGGGCTTCGTCGGCGGGGCTGTCCTCGTCGCCGCGACGCTGTTCGCGCGGGCTATTCCGCTGTTTGCCGGCGATTTCCTGGGCCGTGCCGAGGTGCCGGCCCACGTCGTCGCCCGCGATGCGGTGGCGCCGGCTCCCAAGCCCGCCGCTGGCCAGTCGGCTGCCGGCCAGCCCGGCGCCGGCCGGCCCGCTGCCGGCAAGCCCGCCGGGGCGGCTCGCGTCACGCCGTGGGCCGGCCCCTCAGCGAACGACGACGGCCGCGCGCCACACGAGGGCGAGGCCGGCGTCTCCTCTGCGGGCGCCGCGGCTGCGGCAAGCGGCGTCGCCGGCGCCGCTGCCGCGGGCGCAGGTGTAGCCGCGCTCGCTGCCGGGGCCATGGCGGCGGAGGCGGGCTCGCGGGAGGCCGAGGGCTCCGAGCCCGAGCCCAAGCAGGAGCAGAAGTCCGCGAGCGTGGCAGACATCGTTGCCGCGGTCCACGGTGAGCCTGAGGCGGACGCCGAGCACCCGGCCGAATCCGGTCTTGTGGCTGGCGGCCCTGAGGCTGCGGGCCATGAGGCCGCCGCCGCGACGGCAGGCCCTGAGGCTGCAGCCGAGACGGCCCCGGCCGCTGCGGCCACAGCGCCGGGCGAAGCCGATGGCGAGGCGTACGGCGCCCCGGAGCCGAAGGCTGAGCCGAAGGCCGAGGCGGAGGCGAATCACACGACCGTGTTGTCGGCCGCCAAGGCAGCCGACGCGGAGGATCAGCCGGCCACCCAGGCGACTTCCGTCGTCGACCGTTCGTCGGGGCATGAAGCGAGCCGCAACTTCGACGAGTCCCCCGCCGATTATGAGGCGTTCTGGTTCGCGGTGAACCAGCAGCGCACCGCCGTCGACCCGCAGAGCGGGCTTCCGATGTTCAACCTCGAGCCGGGCCAGTGGATCCTCGCCCTGCAGGACCGCGGCGACGAGTTCCTCGTCCAGAGCCAAGACGGGAGGGTCGGCGTGCTGCGCGACCTCTCCGGAATCGAGAGGGGCTGACCAGGCTCACCGGCGCCGCGCGCAAGCCCGCGCGGCGCCAGCTCACCCCGGACGAGTCGCCGCTCGCCCTCAAGCGACGCGCTCGCAAGATCGACCGCGTCCTCGGTGACTTCTACCCCTACGCGCATGCAGAGCTCGACTTCCGCTCGCCGTTCGAACTGCTCGTCGCGACCGTGCTCAGCGCGCAGACCACGGACGTGCGCGTCAATCAGGTCACGCCGCTCCTGTTCGCCCGGTATCCCGACGCTCGCGCCCTCAGCGAGGCCGACTCGGAGACCCTCGAGGAGCTCATCAGGCCCACGGGCTTCTTCCGCGCCAAGGCGAGGAGCCTGCAGGTCCTCTCCCAGAGAATCGTCGACGAGTTCGACGGCGTGGTCCCGGGCCGGCTCGAAGACCTCGTCACGCTGCCCGGCGTGGGCCGCAAGACGGCGAACGTGGTGCTCGGAAACGCGTTCGGCGTCCCCGGGATCACGGTCGACACGCATTTCGGCCGGCTCGCGAAGCGCTTCGGCTGGACCGCATCGGAGGATCCGGTCAAGGTCGAGCAGGACGTCATGGAGCTGTTCCCGCCGCGCGACTGGACCATGCTCTCGCACCACGTGGTCTTCCACGGCCGGCGAGTGTGCCACGCGCGCCGTCCGGCGTGCGGCGCCTGCCCGGTCGCGGCCCTGTGCCCCGCGTACGGCGACGGCGAGACGGACCCCGAGAAGGCCCGCAAGCTGCTCAAGTACGAGCTCGCCCCCGGCCAGGAGGAGCTGCGCGCCGAGATGATCGAGAACGTGCACCGCGCCGCCGAGATCCGGATGCGAACGCAGGGCCACGCCGTCGCCGGACTAGCCGACCCCACGCCGGGCGAGCCCGTCTCGGGTACAGCCATCTCGGGTACAGATGTTCCGGGTACAGGTCAGCTGTTCCCAGACCGGCCCAGCGGCGAGGCGGTCGCGGGCCTCGGAGATCCCGCGGACGGCGAAGTGTGAGCGCGAGGCGAGACCTCGAAGCCCTCGCCGACGGCATCCGTGCCGGCCGGATCGACCCGTTCGACAGCCGCTGGCATCCGAAGCTCGTGGGGAACGCGGCGCGCGAAGCGGCGGTCCTCGTGCTCTTCGGCGCTCTTGACAGCTTTTCCCCGGCCTCGGGCGAGCCGCTCTCGCCCGCCGACCTCGACGTGCTCCTGCTCAAGCGCGCCCAGACCCTTGGCTCACATCCCGGGCAGGTCGCATTTCCCGGCGGCGGGCGCGATCCGGGGGATGCGAGCCTCGTGGAGTGCGCGCTGCGCGAGGCCGTCGAGGAGACCGGGCTCGACCCGCTCGGGGTCGACGTCCTCGCCGAACTGCCGGCATTGGGCCTCGGGGCGAGCGGCTTCCTCGTGACGCCTGTCCTCGCGTGGTGGGCGTCGCCGTCGCCCGTCGACGTCGTGGACTACGCCGAGTCCGCGCAGGTCTTCCGCACGCCCGTACGCGAGCTCATCGACCCTGCCAACCGCGTGACTGGCGTGATTCGGCGGCGCGGGGTGACGTTCTCGAGCCCCGCATTCCTCGTGAGCGACGTCCTCGTGTGGGGGTTCACTGCCATGGTGCTCGACGCCCTGTTCGAGGGTCTCCGATGGTCCGTCCCGTGGGACCGCGAGCGGAAGCACTACATCTCCCCCTGAGCGGCCTGGCACTGCCGGACCGGGAAGCCGTCTGGGCTATTTGGCCTGGTCGTACGAGTCGACGATCGCGATGCTCACCGGGAACTCGACGGGTGCGTCGCCGAAGAGCAGTCGCTTGGCTGCTGCCGCGGCGTCCCGGACGGCTTCGGCGCAGGCCTGCGCAGCGCCCTCCTCGGCGTGCACCATGACTTCGTCGTGCAAGAAGTACACGAGCTCGGCGCGCAGGCCCTGCGCCGCGAGGCGACGGAGCCGGAGCCGGAGCTCGGCCATCCAGCACTCGGCCCACTCCGCGGCCGTGCCCTGAACCACGAAGTTGCGCGTGAAGCGTCCGCGATCGCGGGCCGCGGCGTCCGCGCGGCGCTGCTCCTCCGCCGTCGTCGAACGCTGGAGCCGCTGCCAGCGCTCCGACGGCGGAGGCGAGGAGCGCCCAAGGTGGGTCGTCACCGTGAGCCCGCGTTCGCCGTCGCGCGCGGCCTGTTCGACGAGGCCGACGGCGCGCGGATAGAGCCGCGTGAGCTGCGGCATGAGCCTCCCGGACTCTCCCGTGGTCGCGCCATAGAGCGCGCCGAGGAGCGCCACTTTGGCCTTCGCGCGGTCGCCTCCGAAGCCGGCCGCGGCGATGCCGGCGTAGAGGTCCGCGTCCCGGGCGGCAGCGGCCATGGCGTCGTCGCGGGCCAGTGCGGCCAGGACGCGGGGCTCGAGCTGCGACGCATCCGCGACCACCAGCTTGTGCCCCGGGAGGGCACGGGCGGCGCCGCGGACTTGCTTGGGGATCTGCAGCGCGCCGCCGCCACGCGAGGCCCAGCGTCCCGTTACGACGCCGGCCACGACGTACTCGGGCCGGAAGCGGCCCTCGCGAACCCATGCGTCGAGCCACGCCCAGCCGTTTGCCGCGAGCAGCCGGGCGAGCTTCTTGTACTCGAGGAGCGGCTGGATCGCGGGGTGGCGGAACTCGCGGAGCTCCCAGGCGCGCGTGGTCTGGGCCTCGATTCCCGCGCGGTGGAGCGCTCGCATGAGCTCCTGCGGAGAATCCGGGTTGAGCCGCGGGGCGCCGAGGTGCTCCCGCAGTTCGTTCGCCTTGCGCTCCACGAGCTCGGGGCGCTCGTGGGCCCGGGGTCGCGGGCCGAGCTGCTCGGCGAGCCGGGCTTCGTGGGTCGCAGCATCCCAAGGTATCCCCGCGGCCTGCATCTCGGCGGCGACGAGCGCGCCGGCCGAATCGGCGGCGCAGAGCAGGCGGAGGCGGCCGGGACGCTCCGAGGACGCAATGGTGCGGAGCTGGGCGACGAGATCCGCTTCGAGCTCGTCGGGCCCTGGGCCGGGGGAGTCGGCCGCCTCGAAGAGGAGGCCTTGGCCCGCCGACGGCGCCATGGCGGGAAGCGAGCCGCTTGGCTCGAGGGCGACCTCGCGCGCGGCGAACGGGCTCGCGTAGTGGGCCGAGGCGGCGAAGGCGGAGCCCTCGAGAACTGTGCCGCAGAGGGCGAGATCGTGGCAGCGTTCGACCCGGACTCCGGCCGCGAGCAGCCGCGGGTACCAGTCCGCGGCGCGGCGCCAGACCCAGCGCGGCCTCAGGGCGGATTCGAGGTCGAGGACGGTGCGGGCGAGCGCTTCGGGGCTCACCGTCTGGTCCGGCCCATCCCGCTGCGCGCGGGCGTCGAGCGGCCTGAGCACGGCCCCGCCGTCGCTCGAGGAGGCCAGGATCATATGCACACCACATTGTCGCGTGTCATCAGGACAGGAGTTGTCCTCCACAGATTTCACCCGCGGGGTGTCGCCCACATGCGCGCCGGGCCGCCTGCTGTCCGCGTCTCTCTGACGGCAGGGTGGAGGCATGGTCACGGCACAGGAACCTCTCGGCGCTGCTCCCGCATGGACCCCGGACCACGAGGTCGTCGCCTGCGTCACGGGGGATCGGACGCTGCTCGAGGACTGCGCACGCATCGCCGCCGTCGCGGGTGCGCGGCTCGAGGGATCGGGAGCATTCGGGGACGGTAGAACGGCGTGGGGCGGTGGCCCGCTCCTGCCCGGGGCCGACGTGGACGACGTACCCCCGCGCCTGCGCCGCGACCTCGTGCTCGTGGGGCGCTCCTCCGAACGCGAGCGGCTGTGGAGGCGCGCGGCCGAACTCGGCGTCGAGCACGTCGCCGAGCTGCCCGAGGCATCCGGCTGGCTCGTGGAGTTCCTCGGGAGGCGACGCGTGGGGGCTCCGGAAGGGGCGGTGCTGGGCGTGGTCGGCGGGTGCGGCGGCGCTGGAGCAAGCACGACGGCGACGCTCCTCGCCGCTGTCTCCGCTGCGCGCCGGCGTACGACCGTGCTCATCGACGGTGATCGCCTGGGCGGCGGGCTCGAACTGTGTCTCGCGCCCGAGCGTGCGCCCGGACTCGCGTGGCCCGATCTCGCAGCCGTGAGCGGAAGCACCAATCCGGACCAACTCGCGGCGTCGCTGCCGAGGGCGGGCGATCTCGCCTACCTGTCCTGGCCGGCTGGGAATGCTCCGGCCGCACCGATCGCGTCGGCGGCGTGCTCAGGTGTTGTCGACGGTGCGCGGCGGGCGTTCGAGCGCGTCATCGTGGATGTCGGGCGGGGACGCGAGGGGGTTGAGGAGTTCGGCTGGGCCTGCGAGCAGATCCTCGTCGTGGTTCCGGGGCGGCTTCGGGCAGCCCTCGCGGCGGCGCGAATCATCCACGAGCTTCCGCCTGTGCCGGTGGGAGTGGTAGTGCGTGGGCGGCTGGCCGAGGGGATCGACGCCGAGCGCCTGGCCGAGGTAGTCGGGGCGCCGATGGCCGCGCGACTCCCGGATCTTCGGCCACTTCCTGGCGCGGCGGAGTCGGGCCGTCTGCCAGACCTGGCTGGCGACCGCCGCGTGAGAAGGATGGCGGACCACGTACTGGGCGGGCTGATCGAGCCGGCCATGGGTGATGGGACGCCGCCGGTGCGCCGGACGGAACTGCGATCGCCCTCAGCACGGCGTACTCGGCGGACGCAGCCTGCGGTCGGTGCGGCATGAGATCCGCGCGGCTCGTCGACGCAGAGCTTCTCGACTCCGTCCGAACACAGGTGCTCGCGCAGCCGGGAGAGGTGACGCCCGCGCGCATCGCGGCCGCCGTCCACCAGAGCGGGAGGGTCCTCGGAACGGCCGGTGCGCTCGCCGCCGTCGAACTCATCACCGCTGAGTTGAACGGCCTCGGGCCGCTGCAGTCCCTCGCGAAGGACTCCGATGTGACCGACATCTTCGTCAACGGGCCGGGCGAGGTGTGGCTTGACCGGGGCCACGGCCTTGAGGGCTCGGGCGTGGAGTTCGCGTCAGAGGAGGCCGTGCGGTCTCTCGCAGTGAGGCTCGTGGCCGCGGGCGGCCGTCGCCTCGACGACAGCAATCCGTGCGTCGACGTGCGATTGACGGGAGGTTACCGGGTCCACGCGGTCCTTCCACCCGTCTCGGCTCGCGGAACGCTGCTCTCGGTGCGGATTCGTCGAGAGCGCGTCTTCGAACTGGGCGAGTTCGAGCATCTGGGGATGGTGTTGCCCGAGCAACGGGAGGTTCTCGAGGCATTGGTGGATCGCCGGGTCAGCTACCTCGTGAGTGGCGCGACGGGCTCGGGGAAGACGACCCTGCTGAGCACGCTCCTGGGACTTTCGCGGCCCTCCGAGCGCATCGTTCTCGTCGAGGATGCCGCGGAGCTCAATCCCGCCCACGGGCACGTGGTCGGACTCGAGGCACGGCACAGCAACGTCGAGGGGAGCGGGGCCGTTGATCTCGCGGATCTGGTGCGGCAAGCCCTCCGCATGCGGCCGGACCGGCTCGTGGTGGGCGAATGCCGCGGGGCTGAGGTCCGGGAACTCCTCGCGGCACTCAATACCGGGCACAGCGGTGCCGGGACGATTCACGCCAACTCCGCCGAGTCCGTCTCGGCGCGGCTCGCGGCGCTCGGCGCCCTCGCAGGCCTCTCGCCCGAAGCTACTGCCCTGCAGGCCGCCAGCGCCCTCGGCGCTGTCATTCATCTTGATCGTGCAGGCGGAGAGCGGAGGCTACGAACGGTCGCCGCGGTGAGCGAGCGGGGTGGGACGCTCAGAATCGAGCCGGCGCTGACTCGCTGTCCGCGGACCGACCGGCTCGAGCAGGGTCCGGGCTGGCTCTCGCTCGGACGGCAGCTCTGGGGCGTCGGCACAGACGCCATGGGGTCCCGTGCCCGGGATGCGGCATGATCGGCGCGGCCGTTGTCTTCGTGCTCGCGCTCGCAGGCGTCCTGCTGATCCAGCGGCCGGCTGCCGGCTTGGCCCGGGGGAGGGTGCGGCACCTGTGGGCGCGGCGGCGGGGGCAGCTCGTTGGGAGACGCTCATTCACCTCGGCAAATGAGGCTCTGCAGGAAGCGTCGATTATGGTCGCTCAGCTCGCAGCCCTCCTGCGCGCGGGCCGATCTCCCCACCAGATGTGGGCCCAAGCGGCCCAGACCAGTACTGAGCAGGCCGCCGCTGTCTTAGCGGCCGCCGCCCGCGCCTCGGTGGCTGGTTCGCCGGTGTCGGGTGCGATTCGCGAGGCCGCCGGGCTGGCCGATGAGCGCGACGCACGTCCGCGAGGCCCGTGGAATTCGCGTCACTCGGGTTCCGTGGAGGTCCTCCGCTCCGTGTGGAGCGACGTGGCAGTGTGCATCGAGGCCGCCGAGGCCTCGGGGTGCCCACTCGCGGGCGTCCTCGAACGACTCGCGGTGCAGCTCGAGGCGGACGCCGACGCCGCTGCGGCGAGGGCCACGGCACTCGCCGGACCGAAGGCCACCACACGCATCCTCAGCGTGCTCCCGCTCGTCGGCCTCGCGATGGGCGCCCTCCTGGGAGTCGATCCGTCGCGGGTGCTCGTGGGGACACCGTGGGGCGCTCTGTGCCTCGTGGTGGGTGTCGCCCTCACGATCGTCGGCCGAGTGTGGTCATCCCGGCTCGTTGCCTTCGCGGGAGCTGTGCGATGAGTGGCCTGTGGGGAGTAGTCGCGGCGGTGGCCCTTTTCGGGGCGTGGTGGGTGGTGGCCGCTCGCCCGGCGGGCTTGCGATGGAGCGGGGGTGGCGGTTCGCTCCACGCTCGGCGCCGGCCCGGGTCGGTTCCCGGATCTAATCGCGAACCCGCGGCGGTTCGGGGCTTTGGTCGCCAGCCATCGGGAATCCGGGTGGCGGGATCCCTCGATAGCCCATTGGCGCTCGAGCTCGTGGCCGCGATGCTCGACGCGGGGTCTCCCGTATCGAGGGCCCTGCAGGTCGTGGCCCGGGTTTCCCGAAGCGAGACCGGGCCGTTGGGACGCGCCGCGGCAGCCCTCGAGCTCGGCGCTCCTTGGGACCAGGCCTGGCCTCCAGAGCCCGTCGGCGGGGAATCCAGCGTCCGCGGCGCTGCCGAGATCCGCAGCGCCCTGACCTTCGCGGCAGTGACGGGAGCGCCGTCGGCCGAGCTCATCTCGGCGCGGGCCCGATTGCTTCGCCGCAAGCGGCATCGAGACCTCGAGCGGCGGGCCGCTGCCCTCGGCGTACGACTGGTGGTGCCGCTTGGGGCGTGCTCTCTGCCGGCGTTCCTCTGTCTAGGCGTGATCCCGGTGCTCATCTCGATGATGCCGAGGTGAACCGCCGACGCGTCGCCGGACCGTCCGGCGCCGCTACCACCAGGGCACGCCCCGGCTCCTGATCACAGGGCTGCCCACGAACCGAAAATGGGGGAAGAACATGTCCAGTGGCGAGGCCGCAGTGTCCGTCTCGAATTCGCGTCCGGAGTCCCGCGGCGCAGAGGTTGTTGAACTCTACCCGGGCGCGCTGGCCGCGAACCGGGCTCTGGAACACCCGGGTTCGGGGGCCGAGGAATCCTACGAAGTGGTGTCGCCTGCACGGGCCGCCGAGCAGGCGGGATCCTGGTCCGAGAGGAGCCCACGGGGTGCCCGCACGACGTGGGCGCACCGCCCGAAGACGGCCGTTCGCAGGCCGCCGGCTGCTCGCCTCGGGGACGGAAGGAGCGAGGCAGGGATGGCGACCGCCGAATACGCCATCGCGACGCTTGGTGCCGTGGCGTTTGCGGGCCTGTTGGTCGTCATCCTTCGTAGCGACGAGGTCCGTGGCTTCCTGCTCGGGATCATCCGTTCGGCGCTCTCGATCCCGTGAGGCGAGCTAGCGCCGTCGTCCGCCGGCCTTTGGTGCGGGGTTCGGTGGCAGCGGAGTCCGACGAGGTCCAGCGGGCCTCCTCTCGAGGTGCGGTGACAGCGGAGTTCGCTGTCGGGATCCCCGCGGTCCTGCTGTTGCTCGGCGCCATCCTGACCGCCGCGGCGGCTGGCATCGCCCAAGTGCGAGCGGAGGAGGCCGTGCGGGCGGCTGCACGCGAGGTGGCCCGCGGAGAGTCGCCGGCCGTCGTCGCCCTGACCGTCCAGCGGATGGCCGGCGACGGCGCCAAGCACGTCATCTCATCGGCCCCGCAGTCGGTCACGGTAACGGTGCGTCTCCCCGTGCCCGGCCCGCTCGCGGCGGCGGGTCTGGCCGCGACCGCGTCCGCGGTCCTGCCCGTCGAGGCGCCGTCGTGAGCGGGACAAGAGCGTACCCAGGCGCGGTCCTAGCCGCTGGGGCGCCTCATGAGGGGTCCCTGTCGCGTCTGGACTGTCGTGGCGGGCGCGCCGGGCGTGACGTCGTCATGACGAGGCCGCCGGGGCCCGGAGTGCGCGACCTGGAGCGGGGAGCTGGGACGATCCTCGCGCTCGGGCTCGCGCTGGCTGTTGTGCTTGGCGTGGGCGCCTGCGCGCTGGTAGCGGAGGGGCTTGCATCGGCGGCGAGGGCTGCCCTCGCCGCCGACCTCGCGGCGCTCATCGGGGCGGACGCGGAGCGTGGTCTCCGCGCGGGTCCGGCGTGTGGCGCCGCTGGGGAAGTCGCTCGGCTCAACGGGGCTGAGCTCGTTGCGTGTGAGATCGAGCGACCCGGACAAGGCGTGCGCGTTCGCGTGCGGGTCCCGGCGCCCCCACCGCTTGACGCGGTTGAGGGACGGGCCAGAGCCGGAGCGCCGCCCTGAGCGGACGATGCGGTGTCGTCGGGGCCCGCCCCGTTACCAGGGCGCGGTGCCGGGTTGGGGGCCGCGCAGGCGGTCGGTGTCGTCGAGGCGGCCCGACTACCAGGGCGCGGTGCCGGGGGCCGTGCGGGCGCGGTCGGCCTCGGACAGGAGTGCGCCGAGGAGGCGGACGGCCGAGCCCTTGTCGAGCGGGTTGTTCTTGTTGCCGCATTTGGGGCTCTGGACGCACGAGGGGCATCCCGACGGGCACTCGCACGCCTCGATGGCCGCCTTGGTGGCGGAAAGCCACTCGCGAGCCCGCTCGAAGCCCCGCTCTGCGAATCCGGCTCCGCCGGGGTGGCCGTCGTACACGAAGATTGTCGGCTCCTCGGTGTCCGCGTGAAGGGCCGTCGAGACGCCGCCGACGTCCCACCGGTCGCTCGACGCCACGAGCGGCAGGAGGCCGATTGCCGCGTGCTCGGCGGCGTGCAGGGCACCCGGGAACTGCGCCTCGATGAGGCCAGCCGAGAAGAGGCTCCGCGCGTCCATCGTGAACCACACCGACTTGGTGAAGAGCTCGCGAGCCCCCAAATCGAGGGGTTCCTCGCCGAGCACCTCGTTCGAGATGAGCGCCTTGCGCTGGAAGGAGACCACTTGCGTGGTGACCTTGACCTCTCCGAAGTGCACGCCCACAGGCCCCCACTTCTCCGAACGATTCTCGGAGAGGACCTCGATCTGCGTGATGTCGCGAGCAGTGGTGTAGTAGTCGGGGTTCACTCGCCTGACCACCACGCAGTGCTCGGCTTCGTTGAGGTCCTCGACGAGATAGCTCGCGCCTTGATGGACATAGATCGCACCCGCATGCGCCTGATAGTGCGTCTGCGGCGAGTCCATCGACCCGAGCACCTGACCCGTCTCGGATTCAATGATCTGCATGGGACCGCCGCCGTCGGACCGCAGGTTCACCATCCCCGCGGCGCTTTCGGGGTGCGTCCAATACCAGCCGGAGGGACGCTTGCGGAGCATGCCCTGGCGCTCGAGCTGCACGAGGATCCCCTCCGCCGCAGGGCCGAAGAGCGCCAGATCGGCCTGCGTGAGCGGCTTCTCGGCCGCCGCGGCGCACAGATGCGGGCCCAGGACGTACGGGTTCGACGGGTCGAAGACGGTTGCCTCGACCGGCACGTCGAAGATGGCCTCCGGGTGGTTCACGAGGTAGGTGTCGAGGGGATCGTCGCTCGCGACAAAGGCGGCAAGCGCGTCCTGGCCGGAGCGCCCCGCCCGCCCGATCTGCTGGAACAACGACGCGCGGGTCCCCGGCCACCCGGCGACGAGCACCGCGTCGAGGCCCGAGACATCGATGCCCAGCTCGAGCGCGGACGTGCTCGCGACGCCAAGCAGCTCACCGGTCCGCAGCCTGCGCTCCAGCTCCCGCCGCTCTTCGGGCAGATAGCCGGACCGGTACGCCGCGACCCTGCTGGGCAGGCTCGGGTCGACCTCGTCGAGGTGGCGCTGGGCGATCGAGGAGATCGCCTCCGCGCCACGTCGCGACTTGATGAACGCGATCGTCCGGACGTGCGCCGAGACGAGGTTGGCGAGGAGGTCGGAGGCTTCGGCCACGGCTGTGCGCCGCTGAGGGGCGCCGTTCTCGCCGCGGGTCTCCGTGAGGGAGGGCTCCCAGAAGGCGACCTCCGTCGCGCCGTGGGGAGAGCCGTCGTCGGTCACTGCCGCGACGGGCCCGCCGATGAGTCGCGCTACGGACGTCTCGGGCTCGGCGGTCGTGGCGGACGCCGCGATGAAAACGGGCTCGGAGCCGTAATAGGCGCAGACGCGGCGCAGCCGCCTGAGCAGGTTCGCCACGTGCGAGCCGAACACGCCCCGGTAGCTGTGCGCCTCGTCGATCACCACGTAGCGCAGCCTCCGGAAGAATGCCGACCACGAGGCGTGGTTCGGCAGGATGCCGAAGTGCAGCATGTCCGGGTTCGCGAGGATCACGTTTGCGTGGTCCCGGATCCACCGCCGCGCGGCCTGATCGGTATCGCCGTCGTACGTCTCGGCTCGCACGCTCTTGAGTCCGAGCGATCGGATCGCGGAGAGCTGATCCGCGGCCAACGCCTTCGTGGGGGAGAGGTACAGCACCACCGCGCCGTCGTCGTGGATCCGTCCCGGCTCGGCGAGGACCCGAAGCTCGGAGCGATGCACGGCGTCGAGCGCCGGGAGCTGGTACGCGAGCGACTTGCCGGAGGCGGTCCCGGTCGCGATGACGACGTGCTGGCCGCTGTGGGCGAGGTTCGCGGCCTCGGCCTGATGGAGGTAGGGCTCTCGGACGCCGAGGCGCTCGTACGCGGCGACGAGATCCGGATGGACCCACGCGGGCCAGGGCGCGGTGCGCGCGCTCCGGGCGGGAATGAGGTGGACGTGGCGGAGCTGCTCAGGCTGGGGGCTGCGCCCCAAGAGCGGGATGAGGGAATCGTGCTGCGCCACTCAAGCATTCTGCCAGTTCAGGAATCCTGCCAGTTCAGGCACCCTGCCAGTTCAGGCAGCCCACCATTTCAAGCAGCCCGCCAGTTCAGGGGTGCCGCCAGTTCAAGCTCTCGGCAGTGCGCCGCGATCACGAACGGGCGGAACGGGCGTCAGTCGCTGAGGGACGGGCCGTCCGGGTTGGCCGGGTTCTTGAGCATAAGGACGCCGGAGACGTCGCTCCACCCGAGGTGGTGGTAGAGGTGCTGCCCGTCGATCGACGCGATGAGGAGGCCCTGGTCGGCGCCGTGCTCGCTCACGGCCGCCGTGAGAGCCCGCATGATGAACGAGCCGAGGCCGCGGCGGCGGAAGTTGGGCTCCGTGACAATGCGGTCGAACACTGCGTAGCCGTCAGCGACGGCCACGTGCCCGCTCGCGGCGAGTTCGCCGTCCTCCGTTGCCACGGTGACGGTCGCGGAGCGCTCTTCGATGTTCGTCTTCAGCTTGAGTTCGTCGTCGTTGAGCCACGGCTCCTCGACGTCCTTGCCCTCGAAGTCCATGACCATGAGCTCTTGGTCGGCGCCCAGCACGCCGAGGCCGTGCCGCTCCGCGAGGGTACGGAATCGGAGGTGGTCGTCGGTCAGGATAGTGAGAATGCGTTCTTGGCTCGCCGCTGTGAATTCGGCAAGGCGAGCAAATTCGTCGTCGCTGGGGTCAGCCGCGAAGGCTACCCACTCGCTTGTCCGGTCGGTAAGCTGGGCCGCCGAGAAGCCGCCAACCCGCTGCGTCGGGTAGTGGCGCGATGAGGCCCAGCCCTCCACCCAGATGGCCAAAAGTTCCTTGAGCTCTGCCTCTGCCATAGCCATGACCATACCGGTACCCGTGGTTTCTGATAACCCTTGTGACTGAACTGTCACCCCTCAGCAATCCGGCCCCGAGCGTCGGGCCACAACGCCTTCTCAGTACCCTAGAGGGGTGGCTCTGCACCGAATCGTCCTTTTCTACTGCTTCACTCCGCTGGCCGATCCCGAGGCCGTCCGGTTGTGGCAGCGCGCGCTGTGCGAGGGCCTCGGGCTGCGCGGGCGGATCATCGTCTCGGAGCACGGCATCAACGCGACCGTGGGCGGCGAGCTCGACGCCGTCAAGCGCTATGTCCGGACCACGAAGGAGTACCCGGGATTCCACGGTCTCGACGTCAAGTGGTCTGAGGGCGGCGCCGACGATTTCCCGCGGCTGAGCGTCAAGGTCCGCCCGGAGCTCGTCTCCTTCGGCGCACCGGAGGAACTCACGGTCGACGGCGGCGGCGTCGTGGGCGGCGGAACCCACCTGAGTCCGCACGAACTTCATGAACTGGTCGACTCCCGGCGCGAGGAAGGGCGAGAGGTCGTCTTCTTCGACGGAAGGAATGGCTTCGAGGCCCAGATCGGACGCTTCAGGGGCGCGATCGTGCCGGACGTCGAGACGACGCGAGACTTCGTGCGCGAGCTTGATTCCGGCGTCTACGACGAACTCAAGGACAAGCCGATCGTCACGTACTGCACGGGCGGAGTGCGGTGTGAGGTGCTGTCGGCCCTCATGCGCAAGCGCGGGTTCCAAGAGGTCTACCAGCTCGACGGCGGGATCGTGCGCTATGGCGAGGAGTTCCGGGACGAGGGCCTGTGGGAGGGCTCGCTCTACGTCTTCGACCGCCGCATGCGCGTCGAGTTCAGCGAGGACGCGGCGACTCTAGGCCGCTGCGCGCGCTGCGACAGCCCCACGAGTGACTTCCACAACTGCGCCAACCCGGAGTGCCGCCAGCTGACGCTGTTCTGCGCCGACTGCGCGGCAGGACCCGAGGATCTGCGCTGCCCCGGCGGTTGTGCGGCGGCCCCGGACACGGCGGGCCCGGACACGTCGGGCGCCGGGAACGAGGGGACTGTGCCCGAGGGGACTGTGCGCGAGCGGACAGCGCATGAGGGTCTCGGCGCCGAGAGCCGTGGCGCCGAGACGGCCCGTGCGGCCGAACGGCTCAACGCTTGACGATTCTGAACGCGTAGGCGGACGGAGCGCCGTGAGCCGCCGTGGCCCGGATCTCGGCGACGGCGCCGTCCTCGACCACGATCGTGTGCACCCACACTCGGCCGCAGTCGTACTCGGAGTCCACGAGGTCCGCCCCGCCCACCGAGAGCATCAGGTGGCCCGTGCTGGCCCCGCGGCACGAGTATTCGAGCACGAGGGTTCCGTCCGGAATCGCTGCCGTGGCGAGGACCGGGCCGTTCGGGAGTGCGACGCCGTAGCCGAAGGAGTACGAGACCCCGTTCGAGTCGGGAATCGTCGCGAGGGCCCACGAAGTGACCATGTCCGGAGTCCAGTCTTGGATTGGCGGGTCCGTCGCGGCGTTAGAGGGACCTGGCACGAAGCGCTCCTGCGGCGGGGAAGACGGCGTTGCGCGCTCGCCGAGGGGCGGCAGGCCGTCGTCGTACGAGTACGTGCACGAGGCAAGGATTGGGGCAGTGGCGAGCAGCGCTGCGCAGAGGAGTGCCGCTCCCGACCCGAGGGATCGGGACCGCGGGCGCGGGCGCCGTCCCGGCATGCTCCACCTCCTCGTGGCCCACTTCTGATCATGCGCCGCAAGGGTGAGGCGCGCCAGACACCGCTGCTAGACACGGCGCCAGACGCTGAAGGGCGACGTCAGGACTGTCCGCGGAATTCCCGGTCGAGGCGGTACGCGAAGTTGGCCGGGAGCTGCGAATTAAGGCTCACGCGGAGCTCGTAGTCGCGATCCGGCGAGAGATTCAGCGAGGTTTCGTGGGGGAGCCCGCACGTCCAGCTCGTCGAGAATTCGGTCTTGCCGTCCGCCGAGACGGCGACGTCGACCGTGCCGGCCACGCGGCACACGATGGTGAGCTGATAGGTCCCGCGCGGCGGATCGAGCCGAATCTGAGTCTGGTGCCGGTCCGACAGCGGCGTGAGGGTTCCGACGCCTTGGAGGACGGCGGAGGCGCCCGCGACCCCGGGCGCCCGGGAGAGTGCCGATGTGCCCCAGGACTGCGCGTCCGAGCCGTCCAAGAGAGGCGGGACGACGGGGGAGGGAGGCTCGGCGCTCGCGATTGTGGACGCGGAGGGTCTCGGGGTTCCTTTGCCTTCGTACGTGTAAGCG
Organism: Sinomonas albida; assembly: GCF_004919045.1. Lineage (GTDB taxonomy): Bacteria > Actinomycetota > Actinomycetes > Actinomycetales > Micrococcaceae > Sinomonas > Sinomonas albida. The sequence goes on along the minus strand of NZ_SWDW01000009.1, from coordinate 98,834 downwards.
CATCCAGCGACGGAGAGCACGGTCGCGGCTGCCGCGCACGCCGCGATGACCGAGCTGCGGAAAGTTGGTTCCCCCACGCGGCCATTCAAGCACCGGTAGTCCTCCACAGCTGCTCGCCACGGTTGGTTATCCACATCGCCGCTTGTGGCCGTCCTTGTGGCTGTGCTCGCGCGATAGCGTGGTGGGACACCAACGATCCATTGAAGGAGACCCCTGTGGGCCAGCATGACGAGGGGCATGACGCGCCAGTTAAAGACGTGGCGCCGGGCAGCGTCGCCGATGCGCCGCGAGCGGACGATTTCGGTCTCCTCCATGCGCTCGCCGTCGACTGCGCGGACCTCGGCTACACGGTCGACGGCGTCGGGGGGCTCCTGGGGGCGGCGGCCCACGAGGCGCTGGCGCGAGACCAGATTGTGCCGGCGCTCGTCGCAACCGAGCGTGTCATCCACGCCGGGGCGCGCGGAGGGCGTGGCCGTTTTGCCGGCGCCCCCGAGTTCGAAGACGGTGCGCCCGACGGCGGGCAGTCAGAGGGCGTCGCGATGGACGACGGCGGTGAGGCGGGGTCGAGGGCGGCGCTCGCCATCGTGGTGCGCTTCTTCCTCCTGGGCTGCGTCGAAGATTCCTCCGCCCTCGATAGGGCGCTCCCCTCCGTCGGTGCACGCGGACTAGTTTCGCTTGGGCTCGCCGAGCCGGCCGGGCGCGGCCAGCTTCGAGCCGCAGCCGACCTCCGTCCATACGCGTGGGAGGAGGACGGGGCAGAGGTACGCCTGTGGGTCGCCTCGGACCTCGCGGCGCATCAGCGTCCGGGGGTGCTCCGCAAGGATCACGTCCTGGGCATCGGCCATGCCTCGGCCACGCTCGTCCAATCCACGGCGCGGCGTCCGGTTGAGACCGCACTCGATCTCGGGACGGGATGCGGAATCCAGACGTTCCATCTGCTGCGCCATGCGCGGCGAGTCGTCGCGACGGACATCTCGGCCCGGGCCCTCGCGTTCACGCGCTTCAATCTGCTTCTCAACGCCGAGGTGCTCGCGCTCGATCCGGCGCGCCTCGAGGATCGCGTCGAGCTCCGGCTCGGCTCGTTGCTCGAGCCTGTGCGAGGCGAGCGCTTCGACCTCGTGGTCTCCAACCCTCCCTTCGTCATCACGCCGCGACAGTCAGGGGAGACCGCCGCGGACCAGTACACGTACCGAGATGGCGGGCTGCCGGGGGACCAGCTCGTATCTGGCCTGGTCTCGAGCCTCGGGGATGTTCTCGCCGAGGGCGGGACCGCTCAGCTGCTCGGCAACTGGGAGGTGCACGGCGAGGAACCGTGGCACACGCGGGTCCGGCGGTGGGTCCCGGGCGACCTCGACGCCTGGATCCTGCAGAGGGAGCTCATCGGCCCCGAGCAGTACGCCGAGACGTGGCTGCACGACGCGTCCGAGAACCGCGACGACGCCGAATACGCCCGTAGGTATGGGGCGTATCTCGACGACTTCGCGTCGCGGGAGACGAGCGGCATCGGCTTTGGCCTCATGTGGTTCCGCCGTCCGAGTGGGGAGCAGGCACGGCTCGACCGGTTCGAGGAGCTCACGCATCCGATTGAGCAGCCGATCGGGCCCCACTGGCAGAGCGCCGTTGAGCGGGCAGACTGGCTCGCGGGTCTCGGGGACTCCGGCTTTGCTGACGCACATCTCACCGTGGCGGAGGACGTCACGGAGGAGCGGCATCAGCGACCGGGCGCAGAGCATCCGGGGGTGATACTCCTTCGGCAGGGGGCGGGCTTCCGGCGGACCGCGCTCCTCAGTACGGAGCAGGCAGGGTTCGTCTCGGCGTGTGACGGCGAGCTCGCGGCGGGGCAGATCGCCGCCGCCCTCGCGGCACTTCTGGACCGCGACGAACCCGAATTCAGGGAGACGCTTCTCCGCGAGATCCGCGAATTGACTGCCGACGGGTTCCTTGTGAAGGCATAGTTTGACATCCTTGAAGAGATGTGGCGTAAATAACAGCCACACCCCACGAAGTAAGAAGCACATGACCGACAAGAAGCGCAGTCCCCGCACCGAGAATCCCGTGCGGATCACGGACCCCAAGGCCATTCGCGCCCTCGCTCACGGAGCCCGTCTCGCGGCGATCAACGAGCTGTACTCAAGCCAGAAGAGCTGGACCGCCACCGAGCTCGCGTCGTTCACCGGGCTGACGCCGAGCGCCATGAGCTATCACCTCCGCGCACTCAAGAAGTGGGGCATCGTGGTCGACGCGCCGAACGACGGCGACGGTCGCGAGCGCCGTTGGAAGGCGGCGGGGACGGACCTCAACCTCGATACGTCGACGACCGGCCAGACGCCCGGTCTCGCGATCGTGGACATGGAACTCGACTCGCTGCGGAAGCGGATTGCGAGCCACGCAAAGCACCGTGAATCGGCGCGACGCCGGGGCGAGCCCGATGAATCTCCGGTCATGATGGTCTCCGGAAACGTGCTCAAGCTCAGCCTTGCGCAGCGCGACGAGTTCAAGCGCCGCATGTCGGAGCTCCTCGACGAGTTCGACCGCGCCACGGAGGAGGCCGACGAGGTGGGCGGCACTGTGCCGGAGACCGAGCGCATGTATGTCCTGTGGTCGATGCTCCCGGAGGTGCGCGAGGCGGCCGAGAGCGCCCGCAAGGCGGCCCCGCGCCGATCCGGTGCGAAGGCTCCCTCCACGCCAAGCGTCGAGAACGCTTCGACCGTGAGTGCCGCTCTCGACGCGCCGGAAGCAGTCGGCGGTCAGGACGCGGGCGACGTCAGCGCGCTCGAATCGACCGCCTAGCGCGGCCTGAGGGCCATCGGACTGGGCCTGCCTTTGCGGGGACCTGTGGTGGGTCGGACGCGTCCGCAATCGACCCGCGGCACTTGCGCATCCCGCGCCATCGTATGGTGAACTAGGGACTTGCGCGTCGGCACCAGGGTGGTGCGGCGTCGCGGCGTCGTCGTCGATCGGCTTGGCATGCCGATTGCCTGCACCCACCTTTGTCTTGAGGAGTAGCGTGGCCACGAAGGCTAAAACCGGCAAGAAGCTCGTGATCGTGGAGTCGCCGGCCAAGAGCAAGACCATCGCCCAGTACTTGGGCGCGGGCTTCGAGGTCGACGCGTCAATGGGCCACATCCGAGACCTGCCGCAGCCGTCGGACCTGCCGACGGAGCTGAAGAAGACCTCCGTGGGCAAGTTCGCGGTGGACATCGACAACGGATTCGAGCCGTATTACGTCGTGTCCCCGGAGAAGCGGAAGAAGGTCGCCGAACTCAAGGCCAAGCTCAAGGAAGCCGACGAGCTCTACCTGGCTACCGATGGTGATCGCGAGGGCGAGGCCATCGCGTGGCACCTCCTCGAGGTCCTCAAGCCCAAGGTCCCGGTGCACCGCCTCACGTTCCCGGAGATCACGAAGGAAGCGATCCAGCGGGCCATGGCTGAGCTTCGCGACGTCGACGAATCCCTCGTCGACGCGCAGGAGACGCGCCGCGTACTCGACCGCCTCTACGGCTACGAGATTTCCCCGGTCCTGTGGCGCAAGATCGCCAGCGGCCTCTCCGCGGGCCGCGTGCAGTCCGTCGCGACGCGCCTCGTCGTCGAGCGCGAGCGCGAACGCATGGCGTTCCGCACCGCGGACTATTGGGATCTCCTCGCGACCTTGGCGCCGCAGGCGCAGGGCGCAGCAGCGGACGACGGCGGCGCGGGCCAGAGCTTCCAAGCCCGCCTCGCGCTCGTGGATGGCAAGAAGGTCGCTTCGGGGCGCGACTTCGACGATCGCGGCCGCCTGACCGCCAAGAACGCCGTGCTCCTCGACGAGGCCACCGCCCGCGCCCTCGCGGCTGGCCTCGAGAACGCCGCCTTCTCGGTCCGCTCAGTCGAGGAGAAGCCGTACACTCGGCGCCCGGCCGCCCCCTTCACCACGTCGACGCTCCAGCAGGAGGCGGCCCGCAAGCTGCGCTTCTCGGCTCGCGTGACCATGCAGGTGGCCCAGCGGCTGTATGAGAACGGCTACATCACGTATATGCGTACCGACTCGACGGCGCTGAGCGACCAGGCCGTCGGCGCGGCCCGCCGCCAGGCATCGGAGCTGTATGGGCCGGACTTCATCCCGTCCCGCTCGCGCGTCTACGCCTCGAAGGCCAAGAACGCGCAGGAAGCCCACGAGGCCATCCGCCCCGCCGGCGACTCGTTCCGAACGCCGGCGCAGGTCGCGAAGGAGCTCCGTGGCGACGAGTTCCGGCTCTACGAGCTCATCTGGAAGCGCACCGTCGCGTCGCAGATGGAGGACGCCAAGGGCTCGACCGCGACGGTGCGCCTCGGCGCGGTCGCCACGACCGGCGAGGCTCAGGGCCGCGACGCCGAGTTCACCGCGTCGGGCACGGTCATCACGTTCCGCGGCTTCCTCGCCGCGTACGAGGAGGGCCGCGACGAGGTCCGCGAAGACACCGAGTCCGGTTCGGCCGGTCGAGGCGGCGAGGGCGGTCGCCTGCCGGCGCTCGCCAAGGGCCAGGCGCTGGATGCCCTCGAGCTCGCCGCCAACGGCCACCAGACGTCGCCGCCCCCGCGGTACACCGAGGCGTCGCTCGTCAAGACCCTCGAGGAGCGCGGGATCGGCCGCCCGTCCACGTACGCGGCGACGATCTCCACGATCATGGATCGCGGTTACGTCCGCACGCGAGGAAACGCCCTCGTGCCGAGCTGGATCGCGTTCTCGGTGGTCCGCCTCCTCGAGGAGTACTTCCACGACTACGTGGACTACGACTTCACGGCGGAGATGGAAGAGGATCTCGACCGCATCGCCGCTGGCGAGCAGGCCGGCTCGGACTGGCTCAGCGCGTTCTACTTCGGGGCCGAGGGCAAGCCTGGGCTCACGACGATCGTCAATGGCCTCGGCGAGATCGACGCGCGTGAGGTCAACTCGGTCGAGATCGCGCCCGGCATCGTGCTGCGCGTGGGCAAGTACGGCCCGTACCTCGAGAAGCCCCTTCCCCCCGACGCCCCCGAGGGCACGGCCCCTGAGAGGGCGAACGTCCCCGAGGACCTCGCGCCGGACGAGCTCACGGCGGAGAAGGCCCTTGAGCTCATGGAGAGCGCTGGCCCCGAGGAGCACGTGCTCGGAACCGATCCGCTCACCGGCCACACCGTGGTCGCGAAGAACGGCCGCTACGGCGCGTACGTCACGGAGCTCATCGCCGAGCCGACCCCCGAGCAGCTCGCCGCTCAGCCCGTCGAGTACTACAAGAACGGCAAGCCGAAGCCCCCGAAGAAGCCCGTCAAGGTCAAGCCGCGAACGGCGTCGCTGTTCAAGTCGATGAGCATCGAGACCGTCACGCTCGACGACGCGCTCAAGCTCATGAGCCTCCCGCGTGCCCTGGGCAAGGACGAGGAGGGCAACGTGATCACCGTCCAGAACGGGCGCTTCGGGCCGTACCTCAAGAAGGGCACGGATTCACGCTCGATCGGCAGCGAGGAGGAGATCTTCACGATCACCCTCGAGGAAGCCCTCAAGATCTACGCTCAGCCCAAGACCCGGGGCGGCCGTACGGCCGCAGCGCCGCTCGCCGAGTTCGGCGACGACCCCGAGTCCGGAAAGCCGATCGTGGTGAAGGAAGGCCGCTTCGGCCCCTACATCACGGACGGCGTCACGAACATCACTGTGCCGCGCGCCACCCCGATCGAGGAGCTCACGCGTGAACGCGCGGTCGAGCTGCTCGCCGAGAAGCGTGCAAAGGGTCCTGTGAAGCGGCCCGCGCGCCGGTCGGGCGGCGGCGGCACCCGAGCGAAAGCGAGTGCCAAGTGACCGAAGACCTTAACCCCCAAGCGGACGTGAACCCCCAAGGCGAGAACGCGCCGTCGTCCGATGAGCACCTGGACCCGACGCCGCTCAATCCGCTCGAGGAAGCCCTTCGGGCGGCGACCGAATCCGGCACGGAGGGCGACGGGCGCAGCTCGGTGCTCGCGTTCCTCAACAGCGTCGTGTGCCTCGTGGTGCCGGAGCCGGTTCCGGGCCAGACGGAGTACGTGGAGCCGCTCGTGCTCACGAACGCCGACGGGAAGCCGCTCGTCGCGGCGTTCACGGACCGCGCGCGGATCCGGCCGGACTTCCTCGAGCACGCGCCGAACGTCGTCACGACGCAGGGGGCCGTGCTCCTCCAAAACCTCGGCGACGAACTCGGGCTCGTGCTCAATCCGGGCGCTGCCTTCGGCTTCGAGCTCAGCCAGGAGCACGTCGCGGCCGTCCTCAGGGATTTCAGGCCCGCCTCGCCCGAGGAACTTGCCAACGGGGAGACCGGGGAATAATGGGCTCATGCGTCTAGGCGTCCTCGACATTGGTTCGAACACCGTGCACCTGCTCTTGGTGGACGCCCATCCCGGCGCACAGCCTGTCGCCTTCGCCTCGCACAAGCGCCCGCTTTCGCTCGTCAAGCACCTCGAGCGGGACGGCAGCATCAGCGAGCAGGGCCAGCGCGAACTCCTCGACTTCGTCCTTGAGGCGTGGGCCTTCGCGGGCCGGCACGACGCCGAGGACCTCTTGGCCTTCTGCACCTCCGCCATTCGGGAGGCGGCAAACGGCGAGGAAGTGATCGAGCGCATCCAGCGCGAGGCGAACGTGACGCTCCAGGAGCTCACGGGCAGCGAAGAAGCGGCGATGACATTCTTTGCGGTCCGCCGCTGGTACGGCTGGGGCGCGGGGACGCTGCTCTCGCTGGACATCGGCGGCGGATCCTTCGAGATGGCCATGGGGAACGATTCGCTCCCCGACATCGCGCAGTCCGTTCCCCTCGGGGCCCAGCGCCTCACGCGCGACTGGCTGCCCGAAGATCCGCCCACCGCGAAGAGCGTCAAGGAGCTGCGGCGCTACATCCGCGCGACGCTCAAGCCGGTGGTGCGGGGCTTCCGCGAGGTCGGCAGGCCGCGGCTCGTCACGGGCACTTCGAAGACGTTCCGATCGCTCGCCCGCATCGCGGGCTCGGCGCCGAGCGGGGCCGGACCGTACGTGCGGCGGGTGCTCGAACGCACCGACCTTGGGCTGTGGGCCCAGCGCATCTCGGCGATGTCGGCCGGCGACCGGGTCCATCTGCCCGGCGTCTCGGAAGCCCGCGCCCCGCAGCTGCTCGCGGGTGCCCTCGTGGCCGAGGCCGCCATGGAGCTGTTCGAAACCCCGGAGCTCGAGATCTGCCCCTGGGCCCTCCGCGAGGGGCTCATCCTGCGCCGGCTCGATCAGCTCATCTTCGACGGGCCGCTCGCGCCGCCCGAACATATACGGCCCATCGAGAGCGAGCGGAGGCGGAGCGTGAAGGAGCACCCCGTGGGGAGCCGGCCATGATCGGGCCGTTCCCGGAGTGGCGCCAGTCCGCCGACGTGCCCGAGGTGCCCGTCGGGCTCTCGAGCGCTTCCGTGTACCCGCTCAGCGTCCACGACGCGTTCGCGTGCGCGGCGGACCTCGGCTATGACGGCGTCGAGGTCATGGTCACGAACAACTCGACGAGCCAGGAGCCGGATGCCCTCATCCAGCTCTCCGAGCGCTACGACCAGCCGATCGTGTCCATCCATGCGCCGACTCTCCTGCTCACGCAGCAGGTCTGGGGCGGCGCGTGGACAAAGATCCGACGCTCCTGCGAGATGGCGCGCGAGGTGGGCTGCGACACCGTGGTGGTGCACCCGCCGTTCCGTTGGCAGGCCGGCTACGCGGATGGCTTCGCGATCGGCATCCGTGATCTCGCCGAGGAGTACGAGGTCCACATCGCGGTGGAGAACATGTACCCGTGGCGGGTCCGCGGGCGCGAGACCCGCGCGTACCTCCCGCACTGGGACCCGGTAGGCCAGGGCTATCAGGACGTGACGTGGGACTTCTCCCACGCGGCGACGGCCCGCGAGGACAGCCTCGAGGCGTTCAAATCGCTCGGCGACTCCCTGCGCCACATCCACCTGACGGATGGATCCGGGGCATCGTTCCGCGACGAGCATCTCCTGCCCGGCCAAGGCACGCAGCGGGTCGCCGAGTGCCTCCAGTACCTCGCGGACTCGGCGTTCGACGGCGTGGTGGTCACCGAGGTCAGCACGCGCAAGGCGCGGGTGGCGGGGGAGCGCGAGGAGATGCTCGCGACCGCGCTCGACTTCGCGCGCCTGCACCTTGGGCAGTTCGCCCGGCCCGAGCGCTCCGCCGAGCGCTCTGCCGAGCGCAGCGCCGCGGAGCAGCGCACGCTGTAGCCAGAGCTCCGGTTCTTGGGGTGAGCGTCAGGCCAGCCTTGGCGCGCCGCCGCAGACCGAGTGCTGCCGCGGCAAGGCACGCTGCGACATGCCTTAACGAGCAAGGCCCTGGCTTCTTAAAACGAAGGCGCTGGCTCTTTTAAACGAGTAAGGCGCTGGCAGCCGCGGGGAAGGTGGGGGACCATGATCCGCAACTGCCAGCGCCGTGCGACTGCTTGGGGGAAGCAGTCGCTCCATCACTCGCACCCTGTGAGGTACCACCAACTCTAGGGAGGCTAGTTGGGAGGAACCCCAGCCGAACATGGGAAGAAGCTGGGAATGCACGCCCAAGCCCTCGGCTGGCAGGATGGACACATGAGCAACAAGATCGCCTTCCTCGGCTGCGGGTCCATGAATGAAGCCATCATGGCGGGGCTCCTAGCGGCCGGCGTGGCCAAGACCGACATCACCGCGACGGTGCGTCGCCGGGAGCGCGCCGAGGAGCTCGCCAAGCGATACGGCGTGACCGTCATGGCGACGAACGAAGAGGACGACGCCAACCAGCAGGCCGTGCGCGGATCCTCGCTCGTGATCATCGGCGTCAAGCCGGTGGGGGTCACCGCCCTCGCGGCGGAGATCGCCGCGAGCCTTCCGCCGCAGTCTGTGGTGGTGAGCGTGGCGGCCGCGGTCTCCATCGAACAGCTCGAGCGCTCGCTGCCCGCGGGGCAGCCGGTGATCCGCACGATGCCGAACACCCCCGCCCGTCTGGGCCGCGGCGTCGTCTCCGTCTCGGGAGGGACGAACGCCACGCGCGATCAGCTCGAGTGGGTCAAGGGCCTCTTCGAAGGCCTGGGCCTCGTGGTCGAGGTCCCCGAGGAACAGGTCGACGCGGTGAGCGCTGTGAGCGGCTCCGGGCCGGCCTACGCGTTCTACCTCGCCGAAGCGATGGCCGACGCCGGCGCTCGCCTGGGCCTGGACCCGGAGCTGTCGCTCAGGCTGGCCCGCGAGACGGTGGTCGGAGCGGGCTTCATGCTCGCCGAGCCGGGCGCGGATCCCGCGGCCCTTCGCCGCGCCGTGACCAGCCCCAACGGCACGACGGAGCGCGCCATCGCGACGTTCGACGAGCGCGGCCTCCCCGGCATCATCGCCGACGGCGCGCGGGCCGCCGCCGAGCGTTCGAAGGACATCACGCACGAGCTCGGCTGACCGGGCGGCTGGGCTGACCGGGCGGCTGGGCTGGGCGCGGGTCTACAGGAGGTCGCGTTCGACGGCGAAGAGGGTCGCCGCAGCGCGGGAAGAGACGCCGATCTTGGCGTAGATGTGGCGGATGTGGTGGTCGGCCGTGCTGGGCGAGATGGTCAGGGCCACCGCGACGTCCTTCTTGGTGGCTCCCCGGCAGATGAGCCGCAGCACTTCAACCTCGCGCTCGGTGAGGCCCGCGGGCCACGCGGGCCGGGTCCGGCGGTCGCGGACACCCGCGGCGGCGAGCACGGCGTCGACTGCGTCGCGATCGAGCCGCCCGGGGACGAGGGAGGCGAGCACGTCGGCCGCCTGGGCCAGCGTGCGGGCGGGGCGGCCGGGTACCTCGAGGAGGAGCTCGCGGAACGCGTCGGCCGCAGCGAGCACGCGCGCTTCCCAGGGGAGCTCCGGGCCCGCGGAACCCCGGTAGTAGCCCGAGCCGTCCAGGCGCTCGTGGTGAAGGCTGGCAAGCTTGGCGAGCGGCGCCGTCGTCCGCACGCGGGAGAGGATCCGCTCGCTGTAGTAGGGATGGAGCCGTAGCCGCTCGTAGTGCGCGGGCGAGCCGAGCCGCCCGCCGTCGAACCTGCTCGGGACGGCTACGCGCCCGAGGTCCTCGGCGAGCCCCGTGCGGGCGAGCAACGGGCCCTCGTCGGGATGCGCTCCGGCCGCGAGGAGGGCTACGTCTCGTGAGAAACCGGCGCGGACTGGGTCCTTGAGGTCGGCGAAGTCGGCGAAGACCGCGAGGACGGTGTCGAGCCGGTCGGCGCGGATCTCGGCGACGGGCAGCGGCTCGCGCGCGAGCACGGCGTCCCAAGGCTGCTCGGCCTGCGCGGCCTCAAGCAGCCCATCGAGGTGCGCGAGGGCGGCGGCAGCGAGCCTGGGGTCGTAGGCGTGCCCCGCCCGCTGCCGGAGGGCGTCGGCGACCGCGTCCCGCCCGCCGAGGCGTGCGATCACTTCGACGTCACGGGCGACGGCGACGATCCTCGCCGGGAGCGGGATGGCCTCCGAACGCAGGCCATCCGGGAAGCCGCGTCCGTCCCATTGTTCGAACGCTGCGGCGAGGGCCGCACGCGTGCCCTGCGCGATCTCGAGGCGAAGGGCGAGCATTTCCGCGGCCTCGCAGTGCGCGCGCACGCCCGCTCGCATTCTCGACGGGCCGGTCGCGAGGAAGCCTGCCCGGAGCGCCGCCCGACGCCCCGCCGGGAACTCCGCTCCCACGGCGGGGAGGACCGTGCGGAGCAGCCGGACCGGGGAGGCGCCGAGCACCGGGGCAATCGCGGCCCGGAGCGCGATGTCGTCGCCGCTCAGCTCGGCCGACTCGTGCGCGTCAGCGGTGCAGCCGAGGAAGCGCAGGAGCGCGGTGTAGTAGACCTCGGCGTGGGTCTCAGGCGACGCCCCTGTGGAGTCCGCGAGTTCGAGGGCCACGAGGCACGTCCGGAGGCCCTGCTCGAGCGGCTGTCCCATGCCGAGATCCGTCGCGAGCGAAATGGCTGCGATGAACTCGGCGAGGCGCAGCGGCGGTGTCATGCAACGATCATGGACCGCGCCGCGCGCAGGGCACAGACCACCGCACAAGATAGCGCGTTTGCGCGATGCCCCCGGCCTGGCGGCGCGCGCACGCTGGAGCCATGGACATCGAGCAGCCAAGGCACCGCGTCATCCTCCTGCCAGGGAGCGTGCTTCCCGCAGGCCTCGCCTACGGGGCCCTCATCGCGGCCATGGGCGCCGCCGCCCAGGGCGACCACAGCGTCGAGGCAGTCGCGAAGGACCTCGAGGTCTACGCGCGCCCCACGCCGCCCTCGGACTACAGCCTCGACACCGAGATCCATGGGGTGCTCCGCGAGGTTGAGTCGCGGGGCTGGGACACGTTCCACCTCGTGGGGTACTCCGGCGGTGGAGCCTCGGCGCTCGCCTTCGCCGCGAAGCATCCGGAACGGCTCGCGAGCCTCGCCCTGCTCGAGCCGCCCTGGGCGGGGAACTGGGGCTGGAGCGAGGCCCATCGCGCGCTCTGGGCACAGTATCGGGAGCTTGACGGGCTGCCGCCGGACGAGTTCATGGCGCGGTTCGTACGGCTCGGCGTGCGGCCCGGCGTGACGACTGGCCTGCCGACGGGCGGCGGCGAGCAACCGGCCTGGATGGCCCTGCGGCCCGCCGGTATCCGGGCGTTCATCCGCACGTTCGAGACCTACGACCTCGACCGCGCGTCGCTTGCGAGGTTCCAGAAGCCCGTGTATTTCGCGCTCTGCGCGCTGTCCAATCCCGACGACTACGGCGAGGTCGCCGAGCGGCTCTCCGCCGTCTTCCCGGACTTCCGCCTCGAGGTCTTCGCGGGCCGCCACCACTTCGACCCGCCGCATCGGGTCGAGCCGGACCGCGTTGCGGCGTCGCTGCTGGCGCTGTGGAACGACGCGCACACTCACACCGAAAGGGTGGCCTAGCCATGGAACGGGTCCTTCTCATCGCCGGCGGCGGACTGCCCGCCGAACTCGAGTTCTCCGCCCTGCTCGCCGCACTCGAGGCCAGTGGCCCGCCCGTGGAAGCCGCCGTGAAAGACCTCGAGGTCTTCTCCGGCGCGACTCCGCCGCCGGGCTACGACCTCGGCACCGAGATCGACGGAGTGCTTCGCGCGGCCGATACGCGCGGCTGGGATACGTTCCACCTCGTGGGGTACTCGGGCGGCGGCGCGTCCGCGCTCGCGTTCGCGGCTGCACGCCCCGAGCGGCTCGAGAGCTTGGCCCTCGTGGAGCCCGCCTGGGCCGGGAACTGGGGCTGGACCGACGCCCATCGCGCCCACTGGGAGCGGCTGAGGGCGCTCGAGTCCCTGCCGCCGTTCGAGTTCCTGCCGGCCTTCCTCGGTCTGCACGTCGGGCCGGGGGCCGAGGTCAGCCCGCCGTTCGATCCGTCCGCGCCGCCGCCCCCGTGGGTGGCCAATCGTCCGGCCGGAATCCACGCGATCGTCGGGGCCTGCCTGGCTCACGACCTCGACCGGTCCGCGCTCGCTGCTTTCGGCAAGCCGGTGTATTACGCCCTGGGCGGCCTCTCGAACCAGGACGAATTCGGCGAGATCGCGACCAAACTCGCTGGCGTCTTCCCGGATTTCCGCAGGGAGGAGTTTCCCGATCGGCACCACCTCGATCCGCCGCACCTAGCTGAACCGGAGCGAGTCGCCGAGTCGCTCCGTGCCCTCTGGAATAGGGCGTCGGAGCGGCGGGAGACGCAGCGGCTTCCCCAGCTTTAGGCGTCAACCGGCGGCGCATTGACCGGTTGAGGTTGGGCACCGAATCACCGGTGTGTCGCGCCGTCGTACGCCTGAAAGCTGGGGAGGTCGGCACGCCCGGTGGAAGGTGACGGCCACGCGGAGCCGCGCGGCGCCGTCGTTCGTCCTTCGGGCGGAGTGCTACGGACGCGCGGCGAAGCGCTCGAGGAGGTCCACGTGCCCCGAGACGATGAGCATGTCGCGGCTGCTGACCTTCGTGTGCGGCTGGGCGTAGGTGAAGTCCTCGCCCGGGCTCTTCACGCCGACCACGGTGACGCCGTACTTCGCCCGCACCTGCGACTCGGCGAGGGTGAAGCCCTGCGTCTCCTTGGGCGGGTACATCTTGACGATCGCGAAGTCGTCGTCGAACTCGATGAAGTCGAGCATGCGCCCGCTCACGAGGTGGGCGGTGCGGACGCCGGCGTCGGCCTCGGGGTAGATGACGTGGTTCGCGCCGATGCGGGACAGGATCTTCCCGTGCGACGGCGTGATGGCCTTGGCCCACACATGGTCGATCCCGAGGTCCACGAGATTCGCCGTGATCAGCACCGAGGACTCGATCGACGTCCCGACGCCGACCACCGCCGACTGGAACTCCTGCGCGCCGAGCTGCCGCAGCACCTCGACGTTCGTCGCGTCGGCCTGAACCGCGTGCGTGAGCACGGGCGCCCACGTCTCGACGAGCTCCTGGTCCCGCTCGATCGCGAGCACCTCGCGGCCCTGCTTCACGAGCTGCTGGGCGGTCGCCGAGCCGAACCGGCCGAGGCCGATCACGAGCACCGGCGCGTTCGGATTCGGCCGGCCCGGGGGGTTCTTGTCAGCCAATGATCGGCCTTTCTTCCGGATAGTGGAACAGGGTGCTGCGCTGGCGGAGGGCCAGGGCGGTGGCCATCGTGATCGTGCCGACGCGGCCGAAGAACATGAGCGCGGTGAGGACGTACACACCGGCGGGCGGCAGTTCAGACGTGAGGCCGGTGCTGAGACCGACCGTGGCGAACGCGGAGATCGAGTCGAAGAGTACGCGGTCTAGGCTCTCGCCCGAGATCGCCAGGAGGATCGAGCACGCGATCATGATGAGCGTGGCCGCAAGGACGATGACGCTGATGGCGACTCGCATGACGCCCTGGGGGATGGTGCGGCCGTAGGCGCGGACGTCGCGGTCGCCGCGCGCCTCGGCGACGATCGCAAGGAACATGACGGCGACCGTGGTCACCTTGATGCCGCCCGCGGTCGACGCCGAGCCGCCGCCCGCGAACATGAGTGCGTCGGAGAGCAGGAGCGTGGACGGCGTGAGGTGGTTCATGTCCACGAGGTTGAACCCGAGAGATCGGGTCATGACGGAGGCGAACACCGCCTGGACCATCTTCTCGCCCGGGGCCATGCCGCCGATCGTCCTCGTGTTGTTCCACTCCATGGCTCCCCACAGGAACGCGCCGACCACCACGAGGATGAGCGAGACGACCACCGTGAGCTTCGCGTGGAGCGTCCACAGCCGCACGCGCCCCTTGAATCGGAGGAACACCATGAGGACCGGGAAGCCGAGGCTGCCCACGAAGCCGCCGACCATGAGGGGCACGAGGATCCAGAGGTCGTTCTGGTACGGCACTACGCCGTCGCTGTGGGGCGTGAAGCCGGCATTGTTGAAGGACGAGATGGCGTAGAAGACGCCGTGCCACAGGGCCTCGCCGAAGTTCTCGCCCCGGGCCATGAACGCTGGCGCGAGGAACAGGGTCAGGACCGCCTCCACCACGGCGGACGTCGCGACGACCACGCGCAGGAGCCCGCCGACTTCGCCGAGGCGGCCCGCGTTGTTCATGGCCTCGCGCGCGATCAGCTTGCCGCGGACGCCGAGCCGCCGGCTCACCGCGAGCGAGAGCACGGACGCGAGGGTCAGGATGCCCAAGCCGCCCACCTGGATCGCGATGAGGATCATCACGTGCCCGAACGCCGACCAATGCGCGGCCGTCGAGACCACCGTGAGGCCCGTGACGCACACGGCCGAGGTGGCCGTGAAGAGCGCCTCATGCAGGGGAGTGAACTGCCCTTCCGCGGACGAGAACGGGAGCGACAGGATGAGCGTGAAGACCAGAATGACGCCGGAGAACGAGAGGAGCGCGAGCCGGGCCGGCGACGAGGCCGCGAGCCGGTCGACGAAGTCGCGCAGACCGGTCAGGGGGCCGAGGCTGTCCCGCTGCGGCGTGGGTCGCCACGACGACTGCGTCTGTGCCACACTCAACCGTCCCTCATGCCGGGTTTGCCTAAGCGGCCGATGGCCGCACCGGACCAGTAAACCACGCACCGTTCGGGTAGCCTGACCTTATGTCCGACGCCGCACAGACGCCCCCCTCCCCGGAGGCGCCGAGCGGCAGCGGGACAAGCTCCGGCCTCCGCCGCGTCGACTACGCGACCCGCGTCGCGTGGGGCGAGGCGATGCTTGCCTACGATTTCGGCCCCAGTCACCCCATGCACCCGAGCCGGCTCGACCTCACGGCGCGCCTGTGCGAAGCGCTCGGGCTGTTCTCCCTCCCGCGCGTCGCGGTGGAGGAGCCGCACGTCGCAAGCGACGACGAACTCGCGTCGGTCCACACGCGCGACTACATCGCCGCGGTCCGCAGCGTGAGCGATGACCCGTCGTCGACCCTCCCCGAGCGCGGCCTCGGCACCGAGGACGATCCGGCCTTCGCCGGAATGCACGAGGCGAGCGCGCGGATCGCGGGCGGCTCGCTCGAGGCCGCGGACGCGATCCTCGCCGGCCGCGCCCAGCACGCGGTCAACTTCGCGGGCGGCATGCACCATGCCGCGGCTGATCGGGCGAGCGGCTTCTGCATCTACAACGACGCCGCGCTCGCCGTCCAGCGCCTCCTCGACGGCGGGCTGAGCCGCGTTGCGTACGTCGACACGGACGCACACCACGGCGACGGCACCCAGTCGATCTTCTGGAACGATCCGCGCGTCCTCACCATCTCCGTCCACGAGAGCGGCCTCACGCTGTTCCCCGGCACGGGCTTCCCGAGCGAGACCGGCGGCCCCGACGCGCTCGGCACCGCGGTCAACGTGGCGCTCCCCGCGGGGACGGGGGACGCTGGGTGGCTGCGCGCGTTCCACGCGATCGTGCCGCCGCTCGTCGAGGCGTTCCGGCCCGAGGCGATCGTGAGCCAGCACGGCTGCGACTCGCACGCGCTCGACCCGCTCGCGGACCTGCGGACCAGCGTCGACGCGCAGCGCGAGGCCGCCCTGTCCGTCTCTCGCCTCGCGAACCGCTTCTGCGACGATCGGTGGATCGCAACGGGCGGCGGCGGGTACGACGTCCTGCGCGTCGTGCCCCGTGCGTGGGCGCACCTTGTAGGCGTCGCGGCGGGACACCCTGTGCCGCTGCGCACTGAGACCCCGGCAGCGTGGCGCGAATACGCCCTCGCCACGTATCCGGAGCGGCTCGGCCCGGGCGAGACGTTGCCCGAGACCATGGGCGAGGACGCGGATCTGTGGTGGCGCTCGTGGGACATCGGCTTCAATCCGCACGACGCCGTGGACCGCGCCGTCATGGCCACCCGGAAGGAAATCTTCCCCCTCCACGGACTCGACCCGTGGTTCGACTGAGAGCCGACCGGAAGCCCGACCGTCACGCCGCGTCCGTGTGGACGCAGCAGAACCAGACTGGGCGCCGGATCGGTAGGCTGGAGGCATGGTGACAGACATCTTCGCCGTCATCGCGGACCACACCCGCAGGGACATCCTGCGGGAGCTCCGCGCCGGCGACAAGGCGGTGGGCGAGCTCGTCGAGGCGCTCGATGCGAGCCAGCCCACGGTGTCCAAGCACCTCAAGGTCCTCCGCGACGCGGGCCTCGTGACCACGCGCGCCCAGGGCCAGAAGCGCTATTACGCCCTGAGGCTCGAACCCCTCGCCGAGGTGGGCGGCTGGCTCACCTCACTGCGTACGACGGCGGGGTCCCAACTTGAGGGGGCCGCCGCACCAGCCGCCGCGGGGGACTCGCTGCCCGCCGCGCAGGTGCCTGCCGCCGCCGGGGTGGGCGCGCCGTCGTCCGCTCTCGCCGGCGTCGACGCCGCGTCGGGGACGCGCCCTCAGCAGATCCAGCGCTCGGTCGAACGGACCGTCGAGCGCGCCGCTAAGGGCGCCGCCGAGATCATCGCGAACCTCCCGAAGTGGCGCCGGAAGGAGCCCGGCCGCCAGGGGTAGCCCGCGGCACGACTGCTGAGAGCGGACCTTTCCCACGACACCGCACGTTTTCCCGTGGGGATGCCTCCGGTGTCGTAGGGAATGTCCGCTTTCGGTACCGGCCACCGCCATGTCGGCGGCTAGGCGCGACCCGCCGTCGATGCGCGGACCACGAGCTCGGGCTCGAAGACCAGATTCCGCGGAGCGAGCGAGGGGTCTTCCGCCTCTTCGCGCAGGATTCGAACGGCGGTCTGCCCAATGAGCTCGCGCGGCTGCCGCACCGAAGAAAGAGGGACGACGGCGGCACTCGCGAAGTCGATATCGTCGTAGCCCACGATCGCGATGTCTTCGGGGACGCGCAGCCCGCCCTCGCCCATGAGGACCTGGAGCGCGCCGATCGCCGTGAGGTCGTTGCCGGCGAGGATCGCGTCCGGGCGGTCGCCCGGAACCCGTGCGAGGAGCGCCCGTGCGGCCCGGCGGCCGTCGTCGAAGCCGAGTCCCGCCGTCTCGATCGCCTCGACGCGGGCGCCCTCGACCGCGCTCGCGGCCTCCCGTGCGCCCGAAAGACGGTCATGCATCTGGGCGAGATCGGCGGGGCCGCCCACGAATGCGAGACGCCGCCGCCCGAGGCTCAGGACGTGCTCGGCGGCGAGGCGGCCGCCGGCCACGTCGTCGACCGCGACCGAGCTGAGACTCCGCGATCCGGCGACACGGTCCACGAGAACCGCTGGGGTGCCGGCGATGCGCAGCCGCTCGAGGCGCTCGCCGAGATCCCCGATGGGAGAGATGAGTAGCCCGAGAACGCGCTGCGTCTCGAAATAGTCGACGTGCGCGGCCTCGCGGTCCGGCGACTCGTCGCTGTTGGCCATCACCACGGAGAGGCCGTCCCTGCCCGCCTCGTCCTCGGCGCCGCGAGCCACGTCGGTGAAGAACGGGTTCCGGACGTCCAGCACCACGAGCCCGATGGTCGTGGAGCGGCCCGCCCGGAGCTGCCGCGCCGCGTCGTTGCGCACGAAGCCCAGCTCCTTGATCGCAGCGTGCACCCGCTCGACCGTCGCCGCGCGGACGATGTCCGGCCGGTTGAGCACGTTCGAGACCGTGCCGACGGAGACGCCGGCGCGTTCCGCGACGTCGCGGATGCTTGCCGTGGCGCGGGACGGCGCGGACAGGCTGTTAGCGCGGCTCATGCTCGGAGACTACAGCGTTCGAGCCGGGGCATCGCGCACGTTCGTTGCGGCGCTAGTCGCCCTGCTTCTGGCGGAACCAGCCCACGAGGGCATTGGCGTGACCGTGGCCCAAGCCGAAGTTCTTCTTCAGGAACTCGACTTGTTCCATGTGCTTGAGATCGGCGACGGACTCAAGCTGGGTCAGCCAATGGCTGATCGGCTGCCCGTACTTCTTCTCGATCGAGGGGAAGTAGGACGCGGGCCCGGTCACCTTCTCTTCAGACATGACGCCATTATGCTGCGTGGTCGTGGACTAGGCGTTGGACTCGGCGTCCCCGGCGGAGCACGTGGCTGCCGCGCGCTCCGCGCGGCGGTCGGCCGAGAGGACCTCCCACGCGACCGGGATGACCATCATGGCTCCGACCATGAGGACGGCGAGGATAGTGAACAGGGACATGGCGTTCCTCCTTCGGGCAGGGATGGCACTGCCTGAGGAATGGCCGCACCGGTGCTTTCACTCTCTCCAACGAAGCTGTTCGCGAGGTTATTCCGGACTATGTCTCCGGATATTTTTCGGACGTTCCGAGCCCGTGGTGACCCAGCCGATGGTGGCCGGCCCCGAGAAGGCGCCGCCCGCCGTCGTTCGCGCCGCCCGGGGCGCTCGGCATCTCGGCCCACGCCTCCGTGCCCGGGGGAAGCTCGCACTCGAGTTCGACGCCCGTGGCGGTGCGCCGCCAGGCGACGCGCAGCGTGCCCTGGTCGATCGGCAGCTCGGCCCGGGCCCAGTCGAGGCGGCACTCGGGCACGCGGAGCTCGAAGAGTCCAGGGGAGACGCGCCGCAGTCCGAGGATCCCGTCCACGAGGACGGGCCACGCCGCCGACGACCATGCGTGCGACTGGCTGTGGTCCGAGCCGGGCTCGAGCTCCCAGGATTCCCAGGCGAACGTCGCTCCGCGGGCGAGCCACGCGAGCGGCCCGCGGTCCGGGTTGTCGAGCACCACGCCGAGCGCCTGGTCCGCGAGGCTCTCGCTGATGAGCGCGCCGAGCAGCCGGTGCCACGTCAGCGGCCCCATGCGGAGGCCGGACCGGGCGGCGCGGTGGGCGTCGGCGGCGCGGAAGTCCGGCGCGGTCGCGCCGACCGCGAGCGGGAAGACGGTCGCGTGCTGGGACGCGTGCGGGCTCGGTGAGCCGTCCTCGCGAAGGCCGTCGACGAACACGCCGTCCACGCGGAGCTTGCGGTGCATCGCGTCGGCGAGGGCCGCAGCGCGCTCGCCGAGGAGGGCAGCGTGCCGGTCCCGGCCGAGGAGCGCGCTGAGTCGGGCCGTCGCGGTGAGCGCCGCGAATGCCTGCGCGTTGACGGTGGTCCGCGCGGCCGTGTCCATGTCGTAGCCGAAGCGGTTCGGGGCCGGCCAGTCGACGATGCCGTGCAGGTAAGGCCCGCCGCCGCCCTCGAGGTTCGTCACGAGGCCCGCGCACGGTCCCGAATCCGCGCGCGAGCGGAGGGCATAGCCGCACGTCGCCTCGAGCGTGGGGAGCAGCTCGGCGACGAACGCGTCGTCGCCGGTCGCGTCCCAGTACGCCTCGGCCCACTCGGGCAGCATGAGGCTGAAGTCGGGGATGTCCCGCTTGCCGTCGCCGTTGGGGTAGACGGCGTTGACGCGGCCCCGCTCGTGCGGGGCATCCCAGTACCGACGCCCGGACCACGCGAACTCGCGCAGGGCTTGACGCGTGAACTCGCGCTCGCCGAACGCGGCCATGGTCGCGTAGGAGATGTTCGCCGCGTCGGCGAGGAACTGGCCCTTCTCCCGGGTGGGGGTGTCCACGAAGCGCTCTTGGACGCCGTGGAGCGCCGAGTCCTGCAGGAGCCGGAGCACGTCCGTGAGCCGCGGATCCGAGCACTCGAAGGTCGCCTCCGCGGGGTGCGCCCCGCGGACGACGGCGGCGTCCAGCCGGGCGGGAGCGGCGCCGCCGAACTCGAGGTAGCGGAAGCCGAGGTGGACGCGCGCGTCGAAGCTCGTGGCCGCGGCCCGGGCGGCGCCCGCCGCGGGGTCGGCGCTGGCGGTTGCAGCAACGCCGCCCACGAGGAACGTCATGTCGGTGTTCTGGCTCGGCAGCGTCGCGTCGTCGACGCGGCCGTCCGGCTTGAGCTCGTAACCGGCGCGGAGGCGGACGGGAGCGTCCGCGGAATGCTGTTCGTCCGAGGAGCGCGGTGCATCCCAGGAGCGCGGATCGTCCTCGGAGCGCAGCGCGTCCGAGGAGTGCCGCGCGTCCCAGCTCGCGCGCGGGCGGCGCGCGCGGACCGTGCCGAAGTCGGCGACGGGCGTGCCGTCGTCGGCCACGAGCCAGCGCACGGGCTCGTCGCGAGCCTCCGCGGTGTGCGCGCGGCGCGGATGGACGGCGGGGAACTCGGGGCACGGATTCGCGCCGAGGACCCGGGCCGGCTCCCAGCCGGAATCGTCGAAGCCAGGCGCGTCCCAGCCTGCGGGCAGGGCGCCGAGGACATGCTCGATCGGATCGCCCTCGTCGTTGCGGTAGCCGGCCTGCGCGTACGGCGCCTCGGCGACGCGCCAGCCGGGACCCGTCGCGAACACGGCGCGCGACCCGTCGTCGTACTCGACGCGGAGCTCGGCGAGCACGCCGGGCACCGTGGAGGCGCGGCCCTGCCCGGGCCCGTACCAGTGCGAGAGGATCGCGAGGGTGACCCGCGGATCCGTGTTCCTTTGGCCCGCTGACCCCGTCCAGACGGCGCGGAGCGCCGCGGTGACGTCGGCGGCGTCGTAATAGTCCTCGCCCGGATAGCCGAACGAGGAGAGCTCGAGGACCTCCCGCCCGCCCACCGAGACCCACGCCTGGTGGCGGGCGGCCGCGTAGACGACGGCCCGGCGCACCGGGCCCGCAAGCACAGCCTCGGTGCGCAGGAGCGTCCACTCGTCCGGCTGGCGGAACGCCGTGGTCGCGGGCCAGCCGGCGAGTCCGTCCGAGGAGCGGTAGCGGAACCTCTCCGTGCCCGCTCCGGTGCCCGCGCCGTCGCTGATCGTGAGGGATTGAAGCGCCCCCTCGGCACGCGGCGCCGCGTGGAGCGCGATCAGGGTCCCCGCAGGGGCGGGCACGGCAAGCTCCGCGAGCCGCAGGCCGTCGACGGCGACCGATAGCCTCCCGCCGCGGGCCTCCGCCCGGAGCCGGTGGAGCCGACCGCTGCCCGGGTGCGGGGGCCGGCCCGCCTCGGCACGCTCGGGCGCGAAGACGGCCTCGACGAGAGGCTCCGTGGCCCAGTCTTCGGGTTCGCACGGCTGCTCCCAGCGCGGCGCTGGCCGCAGGACGACGCGGCTTCGCTCGAGTTCGAGCAGTAGGCCGGTGCCGGGACCCGCGCTCCAGAGGACGACTCCCGCGGCGCCGAGCACGGGGCGCAGCTCGGCGTCGAGGACGAAGTCCGCCCCCGCCTTGACCGGAGCGGGCAGGAACGGGGTGCCGTGCCAGCGCAGCTCGCCGTCCGCGATCCGCAGCGGCGCGCGGCCACCGGCGGGCCGGGCGATCCACTGAGCGGTCCAGCCGCCCCGGCCCCGGTCGTCCAGCAGCCCGTCGTCCAGCAGCCCGTCGTCCAGCCCGTTGTCGTCCAGCCCTGTGCTGAACAGCGCCGTGCCGAACGCGTGGTCCTCGCTCCAGGGGCCCCACGCGCCGTCGTCGGTTTGGAGGCGCACCCGCCAACGGCATGCGGTGTCCGGTGGCAGCGCGGCGCCGTCGGGGACGACGACGCGCGTCGTGGCGTGGCGGGGGAGAGGGATGCGGCCGGGGGCCCAGAGGAGGCGGCCGTCGGCGGCGCGCACCTCGGGCTCGGCGGCGACAGGATGGGCGGCGGTGGGTCCCGCGGACGACGCCGGGGCGGCGCCGAGCGCGTCCAGCGGCGCCGCCGGTTCGGCCTGCCACGCGAGACGGGGCGTGGGGCCCGCCGTGAGGCAGGCCTCCGCACCCTCGACGCGCAGCCGGACGGGACGTAGGCCCGCCCCAGCCATCACTCGCCGACCGCCGCGCTCGCCACGAGGCACGCGGCCCGGTCGGCGTCGAGCGGGCCGTCGACGAACCACATGCGGAACGTCCGCGCGAGCGAACCGCCGGTGCCGAGCTCGACGGCGCGCTCCCACGCGAGCGCCGAGCCGATCCCCGGATAGCCTGCGAGGCGCACGAACCACGGATCGTCCGGGGCTTCTGGCGCGGCGGCGATCACGACGCCGGCCTCGGCCTCGCCGAACCGGGCGCTCCAGCCGATCCACGGGGCGGCGTGGCCGTGCACGGCCTCCTCGCCCGCGGCGACCGGCGTGAACACCTGCGCGTCCACGCACGGCGCGAGCCGCAGGAAGAGCCCGCCGTACCCGCCGCCGGCGTTCCCGTTCGAGCCGGGGCCGCCCAGGCTCACGGGCTGCGCCGCCGTGAGCCGGGACGAGAGGTCGAGCCGCCACGCGCCGTCGCCCGCTGGCTCCGCGCTCGCGGTGCGTTCCTCGGTGAGGAGGGCCTCGCCGTCGTGCGCCTCCCAGCGCAGGGCGAGGTCGAGCCGGCCCGCAGCGGAAGCCGCGTGCCCGATCGCGATGCGCCCGTGATCGGGGCGCCAGACGTAGCGGCCGGCCTCGCGCGTGTAGGTTCGGCCGCCCCAGAGGTTCGTGCCGGACACGTCCTGGAGCGCCCATCCGAGGCCGAGGTGCCACGCGTGGTCGAGGGGGAGCTGGTCCGTGATGACGGTTCCAGCGAGCGTGCGCACGGGGTGCAGGTACGGGCGCGGCGAGAGCGTCGGGGCGAGGCCCGCGCCGCTGCGGAGCTCGGCGACCGCGCGGCCGTCCGGGAGGGTGAGCTCCGCGCTCGCCGTCTGGGGCGCGGCCCACGGGAGTCCGAGCTCGGAGAACGTCGCCTGTCCCCGCACCGCGCGCTCGAGCGCCTCCTCGATACCGCGGACGACGGGCCGCGCGGCCTGCCCCTCGCCGACCCAGTCCACGAAATCGCTCGGGATCTGGCGCGGCGCGGGAGCCGTGCGCACGGCCTCGAGGACCCGCATGAACGCGCCGGCATCACCGAGGGAGCTGAGGAGCGGCGCACCCGTGGTGAGGTGATCCAGCAGGTTCTCGGTCAGGTCCGTGCGGCCGTAGCTCTCCTCGCGCTCGCCCGCCTGGGTGCGGACCACGAGCCGATCCTCCGTGTAGAAGAACTGCGCCTCGCCCTCCGTGCCGTAGACAGTGACCCACGGCTCGGCGGACTCGGCCGCGCAGAGCGTGAGGGCGCACGTGATGGGCAGGCCGTTCGCGGTGAGGATGCGGACGGCGGACGTATCGTCCGCCTCGATGTCGTGGGCGTGGTAGAGGTCGACGTCGATGCTCGCGACGTCCTCCTCGCGGTGGGCGCGGGCGATGCGCAGCGCCGTCGCGACGGCGTGCGCGAGCGGGTTCGTGACGACGCCGTCCACCACCTCGACGCCGTCGAGGGTGCGTCTGCCTGCCCAGCGCGAGCGGGCGTAGTAGGCGAGGTCGCGGGTCCAGACGCCGATCGCGCCGACCGCTCGCAGTGTGCCGATCTCGCCCGACGCGAGGAGCGCCTCGATCGCCGGCAACGCGTGCGAGCCGAGGCTCTGGAAGCCGACCTGGACCGCGGCGTGGCGGCGCTCCGCGTGAGCCAGCAGCTCGCGGTACGCGCCAAGAGACGGGACCGGCGGCTTCTCGAGGTAGAGCTGTGCCCCGGCGTCGAGGGCGGCCGCGCCCAGCGGGCCGTGGGTCTGCAGCGGCGTCGCGACGATCGCGACGTCCGGGGCCGGGCGGGCGGCGAGCAGCTCATCGAACGACGCGAACTGCGCCGCGCCCTCGGGCATCGTTTCGGCGTCCGGCGGGCGCGGATCAGCCACAGCATCGAGGACGACGGCGCCCCCGCGGCCCAGGCGGTCCAGGTTCCGCAGGTGCACGAGGCCGAAGCCGTGGGCGCCGACGAGGGCGACGCGGGACGGCGTGGTTCGGGGGGTTGGGGCGGTTGGGGGCTGGGCGCTGCTGGGGGTTGGGGCGGTTGGGGGCTGGGCGCTGCTGGGGGTTGGGGCGGTTCGGGGCTGGGCGCTGCCGGGGGTTGGGGCGGTTGGGGGCTGGGCGCTGCTGGGGGTTGGGGCGGTTGGGGGCTGGGCGCTGCTGGGGGTTGGGGCAGTTGGGGGCTGGGCGCTGCCGGGGGTTGGGGTTTCAGTGGTCGGGACCCCGGGGGTTGGGCCCCCGGGCTGGCGGGCGGCGTCGTTCGATGGGGCGGTCGGAGATGCGGGGGTGCTCATGGAGCTCCTTTGCGCCGTGGCCCGCGTGGCGGGAAGCTGGAAAGCGTTTTCCCACAGTTTGGCATGGCCGTGGCGTGTTCGTCCAGAGCGGTCAGGGCTGGCGGAAAAACGATTCACCAGGGAACCGCGAGTCCGCCCCAGCAGTTCCTCGCCGGCGGTAACGAGGCACCGGGTTGGCGGGGGCTGCATCATCGCGGTGGGCCGGCGCCCCACCGACGACGGCGCGCTCTCCCCTCCCGGGAGGGAGGGTCCACCCGTATCTCCTTGCCTCAGCCGCATCTCCTTGCCTGAGCCGCTTCTCCTTGTGGGGTCCGGCAAGGAGAAGCGGTCAAGGGCAGCAGATGCCGACGCCGCAGCCGGCTGGGGTCCGGCAAGGAGAAGCGGTCGAGGGCAGCAGACGCCGCCGCCGCCGGCGGGGTCCGGCAAGCAGAAGCGGTCAAGGGCAGGAGACGCCGACGCCGCAGCCGGCTGCGCTCCTGGTGGACAGACCCAAAGTCGGTGAGGCCTGTTGACCCCCGCGACCGCTGGCCCTAATCTAAGGATGAAACTACTTTGAATCGATTCAGAATCGAACAAATCGGCGGCACGCACGCCAACCCAACCCACAGGAGCCCGATGAGCGAGACCGCGACGCGGCGGATCTGCTTCCAGCAGTGGATCCACCCGGACCGCATCGAGGAGTACAAGCGCCGGCACGCCGCCGTGTGGCCCGAGATGCTCGAGGCCTTGGAGGCAGCGGGCTGGCGCAACTACTCCCTCTTCCTCCGCCCCGACGGGCTCCTGATCGGCTACGTCGAGACGGACAGCCTCGACGCCGCGACCGCCCGCATGGCCGCCTACGAGGTCAACGCCCGCTGGCAGGCCGAGATGGCCGGCCTCTTCGACGGCATCGATTCACCGCCGGACGAATCCTTCATCGCTCTCGAGGAGGTCTTCTACCTCGAGGACCAGCTCGCCGCGGCCCGCCGCGACGCCCGGAAGCCTCAGGGCACAGCATCCGAAACGACCCGAACCGCCGAATCGGACGCGGCCCCCATTTCAGAGCCAGAACAGACCACAGGAGACCACGCATGAGCACCACCGAAATCCGCATCCCTGAGGCTCTGGACGGCCTCGCGATCGAGGTCCCCTCGTGGGCCTACGGCAACTCGGGCACGCGCTTCAAGGTGTTCGGCACACCGGGCACACCGCGCACCGTCGAGGAGAAGATCCAGGACGCGGCGAAGGTCAACGAGCTCACGGGCCTCGCACCGAGCGTCGCGCTGCACATCCCGTGGGACAAGGTCGAGGACTACGCGGCGCTCCGCGATTACGCCGAGGGCCTGGGCGTAAGGCTCGGGACGGTCAACTCGAACACGTTCCAGGACGACGTCTACAAGTTCGGCTCGCTCACCCACTCGGAAGAGGCCGTGCGCCGCAAGGCGATCGAGCACCACCTCGAGTGCATCGACATCATGGACGCGACCGGTTCGCGCGACCTCAAGATCTGGCTCGCGGACGGCACCAACTATCCCGGCCAAGACGACATCCGCGCCCGTCAGGACCGGCTCGCCGAGTCGCTTGCGGAAATCTACGCGCGTCTCGGAGAGAGCCAGCGCCTCGTGCTCGAGTACAAGTTCTTCGAGCCGGCGTTCTATCACACCGACGTCCCGGACTGGGGTACCTCCTACGCCCAGACCCTCGCCCTCGGCGAGAAGGCGTTCGTGTGCCTCGACACGGGCCACCATGCCCCCGGCACGAACATCGAGTTCATCGTGGCCCAGCTCCTGCGCCTCGGGAAGCTCGGATCCTTCGACTTCAACTCGCGCTTCTACGCCGACGACGACCTCATCGTCGGCGCGGCGGACCCGTTCCAGCTCTTCCGCATCATGGTCGAGGTGGTCCGCGGCGGCGGCCTCGAGCCGAACTCGCCCGTGGCCCTCATGCTCGACCAGTGCCACAACCTCGAGGAGAAGATCCCGGGCCAGATCCGCTCCGTGCTCAACGTCCAGGAGATGGCCCTGCGCGCCCTGCTCCTCGACCGCGAGGCCCTCGGAGAGGCCCAGGCCAACCACGATGTCCTCGCCGCGAACGCCGTCTTCATGGATGCGTTCTACACGGACGTCCGCCCGGCCCTGGCCGCGTGGCGCGAGGAGCGCGGCCTCCCCGCCGATCCGATGGCCGCCTACGCCGCCTCGGGCTACCAGAAGCTCATCAACGACACCCGCGTGGGCGGCACCCAGGCCGGCTGGGGCGCCTGAGCGAGGGACGGACGACGGCGACCGCGCGCCGTCGTCCGTCCACCCGCCACGCTGCCCTCCGCCGTCGTCCGTCGCCTTCGACGCAGTGCCACTCAACCGCCCTCCCTCCCCAAAACCGCCCTCCCGAACCCACGAGGACACCATGAACCAGACCCAGAATCCGGCTGTCGCCGAGCTGATCGCCCGCTCGAACCGGCTGGGCGCCGACAAGCGCAACACCAACTACGCCGGCGGGAACACGTCCGCCAAGGGCACCGAGACCGATCCCGTCACGGGCGAGCCGGTCGAGCTCCTGTGGGTCAAGGGCTCCGGGGGCGACCTCGAGACTCTGGCCGAGAAGAACCTCGCGGTGCTGCGCCTGGACCGACTGCGCGCGCTCAAGGGCGTGTACCCGGGTGTCGAGCGCGAGGACGAGATGGTCGCAGCGTTCGACTACTGCCTGCACGGCAAGGGCGGCGCCGCGCCGTCGATCGACACCGCGATGCACGGGCTCGTCGACGCCGCGCACGTGGACCACCTCCACCCGGACTCGGGCATCGCGATCGCGACCGCGGCCGACGGCGAGGCGCTCACCGAGAAGATCTTCGGCGGCCGCGTCGTCTGGGTGCCGTGGCGCCGTCCCGGCTTCCAGCTGGGCCTCGACATCGCCGCGATCAAGGAAGCCCACCCCGAGGCGATCGGCACGATCCTCGGCGGCCACGGCATCACGGCGTGGGGCGCCACGAGCGAGGAGGCCGAGGCCAACTCGCTCTGGATCATCGCCGAGGCGGAGAAGTACCTCGCGGAGAACGGCCGCCCCGAACCGTTCGGCCCGGCCCTGCCCGGCTACGGCGCGCTGCCCGAGGCAGAGCGCCGCGCCAAGGCGGCGGCCCTCGCCCCGGTGATCCGCGGCCTCGCCTCGGCGGACAAGCCGCAGGTGGGCCACTTCACCGACGACGAGCGTGTCCTCGACTTCCTCGCCTCCGCCGAGCACCAGCGGCTCGCGGCTCTGGGCACGTCGTGCCCGGACCACTTCCTGCGCACCAAGGTCAAGCCCCTGGTCCTCGACCTACCCGCGGACGCCGGGATCGAGGAGAGCGTGGCCCGGCTCAAGGAGCTCCACGAGGCGTACCGGGAGGACTACGCGGCGTACTACGAGCGGCACGCCGAAGAGGATTCTCCCGCGATGCGCGGGGCCGACCCGGCCATCGTGCTGATCCCGGGCGTGGGCATGTTCTCCTACGGCAAGGACAAGCAGACCGCCCGGGTCGCGGGGGAGTTCTACCTCAACGCGATCAACGTCATGCGCGGGGCCGAGGCCGTCTCGACGTACGCCCCGATCGACGAGCGCGAGAAGTTCCGCATCGAGTACTGGGCGCTCGAGGAGGCCAAGCTCGCCCGCATGCCGAAGCCCAAGTCGCACGCGACGCGCATCGCGCTCGTCACGGGCGCGGCTTCCGGCATCGGCAAGGCCATCGCGACGCGCCTCGCGGCTGAGGGCGCGTGCGTCGTCATCGCGGACCTCGACCTCGAGAAGGCCCAGGCCGCCGCGGCGGAGCTCGGTAGCGCCGACGTAGCCGTGGGCGTCCGCGCGAACGTCACCGACGCCGCCGCCGTCGCGGCTGCGATCGACGCGACGGTCCTCGCGTTCGGCGGGATCGACCTCGTGGTCAACAACGCGGGCCTGTCCATCTCGAAGCCGCTCCTCGAGACGTCCGAGAAGGACTGGGACCTCCAGCACGACGTCATGGCCAAGGGCTCGTTCCTCGTCTCCCAGGCCGCGGCGAAGGCCATGATCGCGCAAGGCCTGGGCGGGGACATCGTGTACATCTCCTCGAAGAACTCGGTCTTCGCGGGCCCGAACAACATCGCGTACTCGGCGGTCAAGGCCGACCAGGCCCACCAGGTGCGCCTGCTCGCGGCCGAGCTCGGCGAGCACGGCATCCGCGTCAACGGCATCAACCCCGACGGCGTGGTGCGCGGCTCCGGGATCTTCGCCGGCGGCTGGGGCGCCAAGCGCGCCGCGGTCTACGGCGTGCCGGAGGAGAAGCTCGGCGAGTACTACGCCCAGCGCACCCTGCTCAAGCGCGAGGTCCTCCCGGAGCACGTCGCGAACGCCGCCGCCGTCCTGACCAGCAACGAGCTCTCGCACACCACGGGGCTCCACATCCCGGTCGACGCGGGCGTCGCCGCCGCCTTCCTGCGGTGAACGGGCGTATCTCCCCGGCGCGGACCGGCCTTCGCTGCTTCGCGGCGGTCGACGTCGGAGCCTCCTCGGGGCGCGTCATCCTCGCCACTGTTTTTTCTCACGAGGGCGCGGACGACGGCGCCGGGCTGCCTGTCGGAGTTGGAACGGCCGACGGCGCGCCCCGGGTCTCGCTCGAAATCGTCCACCGCTTCCCGAACGGCGTGCTCGACGACGGGGCCAGGGGCGACGGGACCACGGTGCTGCGCTGGGACGTGTGCGGCATCTTCGCCGAGGTCCAGACGGGCCTCGCGAAAGCACACGAGCTTGCGGCGTCGCGCGGACAGCGGATGGAGAGCATCGGCATCGACACGTGGGCGGTGGACTACGGCCTCGTGGACGCGGCGGGCCGGCTGCGGCTGCCGGTCCACGCGTACCGCGACTCCCGCACGGAGTCTACGGTCCCGGTCGTGCACCAGAAGGTCTCGCCTGAGCGGCTCTACGAGGTGACCGGCCTGCAGTTCCTGCCGTTCACCACGCTGTACCAGCTCGCGGCCGAACCGGATCTCGACGGCGTGCACGCGCTCCTCATCCCGGACCTCCTCGCGTTCTGGCTCACGGGCGCGCGCCGCACGGAGGAGACGAACGCGTCCACGACCGGCCTCCTCGATGCGAAGACCGGCACATGGTCCGCCGAGCTGTTCGAGGCCCTCGGCCTTCCGGAGGGCCTGTTCCCCCAGCTCATCGCGCCTGGCGAGGCGTACGGCACCCTGCTGCCCGCCGTCGTCGGACGCACCGGCCTGCCGGCAGACACGCCCGTGGTCGCCGTCGGCTCGCACGACACCGCTTCGGCCGTCGCGGCGGTGCCGGCGGCGCCGGGGGAGGACGTCGCGTACATCTCCTCGGGGACGTGGTCGCTCGTCGGCGTCGAGCTCGACGCCCCCGTGCTCACGGAGGCGAGCCGGGCCGCGAACTTCACGAACGAACGCGGCGTGGACGGCACCATCCGGTATCTGCGAAACGTCGGCGGCCTGTGGCTCCTGAGTGAGTCGCAGCGTGAGTGGGCGGCCCAGGGCCTCGACCTCCCGCTCGAGCAGCTGCTCGCCGACGCCGCCGCGCTTCCGGCTGACGGCCCGCAAATCGACGCCGACTCGGACGAGTTCATCGCGCCCGGTGACATGCCCGCCCGGATCAGGGCCGCCGTCGAACGCCGCGGGGCAACGCTCCCGGGCGACCCGGCCGCGATCGTCCGTTGCATCCTCGACAGCCTCGCCGCGGCGTACGCGCGGACGCTCGCGCAGGCCGAGGAGCTCTCGGGGCGGCGCCCGAAGGCCGTGCACGTGGTCGGCGGGGGCTCGCAGAACGAGCTGCTGTGCCGGCTCACGGCCGCCGCGACCGGACTCCCCGTCCTCGCGGGGCCCGTCGAGGCGACCGCGCTCGGCAACGTGCTTGTCCAGGCCCGCGCCGCCGGCGCTCTCGACGGCGGCCTACCCGCCCTCCGCACAGCCGTCCGGGCGAGCGTCGAGCTCCGCGAGTACACCGCTCTGACCGCCTAGCCCTCCGCATGCGTTCCGGGATGACAAAGGGAACAACGCAGCGACTCGTGAGCCCCTGAGGCCCAGCACTACTTCCAGGCCCCTTTTACGCCCGCGCAACACCTCCGCCGTCGTCCGGAAACGGCGCCCCGCCACACTGGTGCGCAAACCGTGGCGAGCGGAGGCGCAGCATGGCAACACCCCTGAACCAGACAGTCGCGGATTCGGCGCTCCTGGGCGGCTCGCTGCCGCTCGGGCTCCTGCGTCCCTATCTGCAAGGCCAGGACGACGCGGACGGGATCGGCCCGGGGCTCATGGCCGAGCTCAAGATGCTCGCGCGGCAGCCGTCGCTGCTCGTCGCCTGCAATTACGGAGGGACGCTCACTCCGGTGGACGGGCAGACCACGGAGACGCTCCCGCTCGGCAGCGCTGCCGTGGCGCTCCGTGCCATCGCAGCCCTCCCGAACACGTACGCCGCCGTGATCTCGGGCCGGTCCCTGCGCGATCTCGCGGCGATCTCGCGCCTGCCCGCGGAGATCCATCTCGTGGGTTCCCACGGCCACGAGTTCGACATGGCGTTCGCGTACTCGATGCCGAGGGCCACCGATGGCGTGCTTCAGCTCGCGGGCAACACCTTCATGGAGCGCCTCACGGCCCGGCTCGGTGAAGGTCCGGGGGAGCGGCTCGTCACGGACCGGGGCCTGGCCTTCGAGCGCAAGCCCGCCGCGTTCGCGGTCCACCGCCGCGAGGCCGATCCGGACGCCGCCGAGGCCGCGACATCCCTCGCCCGCGAGATCGCGGCGGCGTACGGGCTGTTCTTCATCGAGGACGGGACGGTCCTGGACCTCTCCGCGCTCCCGCCGGCCAAGGGCGCGGCGCTCGACCGCCTGCGCGCCCAGCTCGGCGTGAGCGCGGCGCTCTTCGCGGGCGACGCCTCGAGCGACGAGGACGCGCTCGCGACGCTGCGCGGCCCGGACCTCGGCCTTCACATCGGGCTGCGGGAGACGACGGCGCGGCACCAGCTCCGCGACCCCGAGGCCTTCGCGCGCGTACTCGCCGTCCTGTTCGAGCTGCGCCGCGCTTGGCTCTTCGGCGAGGAGGCCGTCGCGCTCGAACGTCACTCGATGCTCGGCGACGGGAGCTCGACGGCGCTCGTCACCCCTGACGGCAAGATCTGCTGGATGACGCACCCACTGCCGGATTCGGGTTCGCTCTTTGCGCATGTGCTGGGCGGCGATCCGGCGGGGCATTTCTCGGTCGGCCCGCTCGTGGCGTCCCGCCTCCTCGGCCAGCGGTACGTCGACAACACGATGATCGTCGAGACGCGCTGGGCCGACGTCGCGGTCACGGATTACCTTGAGCCGTCGCCAGAGGGCATCACCCAGCTCGTGAGGGTTCTCACGGGCACGGGGCCCGCGCGGATCGTGTTCGCCCCGCGGCCTGATTATGCCGGGGCGCCGTGCGCGATCGAGGCGCGCGGGGACTCGCTCCACGTAGTAGGCACGTCCGAGCCGATCGTCCTCCATGCGCCCGGCGTCCGCTTCGCGATCGAGGGCGATGGCCGCCACGCGACCGCGACGGGCCACGCCGACCTGGCCCATGGGCCGGTCGTCCTCACGCTGCGCTGCGGCGATCCCGAAGCACACGAGCCCGACCCCGCGGAGGAGCCCGCGCGGCGCGCGGCCGTAGCGCTGGCTGCCCGCGCGTGGGTGCGGAGCCTCGACATCCCGGCGGTCAAGCCATCCCTCGTGGTCCGGTCCGCCCTCACCCTGCGGCACCTCGTGCACGAGCCAACCGGCGCCGTTCTCGCGGCCCCGACCACGTCCCTCCCGGAGGGGATCGGAGGCACACGCAACTGGGACTACCGCTACTGCTGGCTCCGCGATGCCTCGCTCACGGTCATGGCCCTTGTTGAGCTTGGCTCGACAGACGAGGCCGACGGCTTCCTCGCGTGGCTCGGCCGGATCCTCGCGACGGCGCCGGGGCCCGAATGGCTGCACCCGCTCTATTCTGTGACGGGCGCGCCGCTCTCCACCGAGGCTTCGATCGAGCACCTTCCGGGCTACGCGGGCTCGCGGCCCGTGCGGATCGGCAACGCCGCCGACCACCAAGTGCAGCTCGACGTGTTCGGCCCGGTCGCGCAGCTCATCGATGTGCTGTCGGAGCGCACGA
Source organism: Sinomonas albida (assembly GCF_004919045.1). Lineage (GTDB taxonomy): Bacteria > Actinomycetota > Actinomycetes > Actinomycetales > Micrococcaceae > Sinomonas > Sinomonas albida. The sequence goes on along the minus strand of NZ_SWDW01000009.1, from coordinate 66,424 downwards.
GGGAGCTGCCGGACGAGCATTGGCGGCTCCTCGTCCAGATGGCGACGGCGGTCAGCGCGCGCTGGCACGAGCCCGACCACGGCATCTGGGAGGCCCGCCGCGCCCCGCGGCACCACGTCTACACGAAGACGATGTGCTGGGTCACGCTCGACCGCGCACTCCGGGTCGCCCGCCGCCACGGACGAACGGCCGACGACGGCTGGGAGCCGCTCGCCGCCGTCGTCCGTTCGGAGGTGCTCGCCGAGGGGTGGGACGACGGCGCTCACGCGTTCACCGTCGCGTACAACAGCCCCGATCTCGACGCGGCCGTCCTCCACGTGGGGCTCTCGGGGCTCATCGACCCACTCGACCCGCGCTTCCTCGCGACGGTCGCCGCGGTCGAGCGGGAGCTCCGCGTCGGCCCGACGGTGTTCCGCTACACGTACGACGACGGCCTCCCGGGCCTCGAGGGCGGGTTCCACTTGTGCACGGCGTGGCTCATCGAGGCTTTCCTGGCCGTGGGCCGCGTCGATGATGCCGAGGAGCTGTTCGCGCGGTTGGTCGCGCTCATGGGCCCGACCGGCCTGCTGCCAGAGGAGTACGACCCGTCGACGGAGACCCACTTGGGCAATCATCCGCAGGCGTACTCCCACCTCGGGTTCATCCGGTGTGCGCGGCTGCTTGACGAGGTGCACCGCCGCGGGAGGTGAGCACTTGCGGGCTGACGAGCACCAATTGACAGGCCGCAGCCGCCTGCTCAGACTCGACTCATGAGCGGGGCCAGCGCACAGCCCGTGGGCCGCTCGTCTGAACGGATGAAGGCGGTCGTCTACGACCGCTACGGCCCGCCGGACGTGTTGCGCATCGAAGAGGTGCCCAAGCCCGAGCCGGCGAGCGACGAGCTCCTCGTCAAGGTCCGCGCGGCCGCCGTCAACCGCCTGGACGTCCACAGCCGCGAGGCGAACGCGAGCAACGGGCCTGTGATCAGCCTGATCAGCAGGCTGATCTTCGGCGTGCGGGGGCCGCGCCATCGCATCATCGGCAGCGAATACTCGGGCGAGGTGGAACGAGTCGGGGCCGCGGTCCGCCGCTTCAAGCCAGGCGATCAGGTCTTCGGCGTCACCGGCCTCCGCTTCGGCGCGAACGCCGAGTACGTGACGGTGGGGGAGCGGTCGCGCGTCTCGCTCAAACCCGTCAATGCGAGCTTCGACGAGGCGGCGGGCATCGCGGACGGCTTTCTGAATGCGGCGGGATGCCTTCAGCAGGTCCGCCTGCGGCCCGGATCGAGCGTGCTCGTCTATGGTGCCTCTGGCTCGATCGGCACGGCGGGAGTGCAGCTGGCCCGATATCGCGGAGCCACCGTCACCGCGGTGTGCCAGACCAAGGACTTCGAACTCCTGCGATCCCTCGGGGCTAGCGAGCTGATCGACTACACGCAGGACGACTTCACCCGCAACGGCAAGACCTACGACGTGGTCTTCGATGCCGTGGGCAAGCTCTCCTTCTCGCGCTGCAGGGCCTCCCTGAACCCGCACGGCTGGTATCTGCCGACTGACGGCGCCGCGAACCTTTTTCTCTTTCCCGTCACGAGGCTGGCTGGGGGCAAGAAGGTGGCCATCGCCGTCGGATCGACCAATCCGCAGCGGGATCTCGCGTTCCTGAGGCAGCTCGTCGAGGCGGGCCACTATCGGCCAGTCATTGATCGCGTCTACGAGATGCACGAAGCGGTCGAGGCCGCGCGCTACGTCGAGAGCCAGCAGAAGGTCGGCAACGTGGTGCTCCGGATCCCTTGAGCCGGCGGTTCCGGTTGGCCTGCGGTGGCGAGCCGCCTGGACGTTCCTTCCCGACCTTGTTTTGACGGTGAACTCGGCTTGAACCGGCGCGTCGCGGGCGACACGCCGCGGCTGCCGCGGAAACAAGGTCGGGACGGCACAGGGCGAGCGGACGACGGCGGGTGGCCGACCGCCGTCGTCCGCCCCGCCGGCCGCGTAATGAGCGCCGGCCGCCGTCCGGCACGCGCTTTCCCGCCGACCCTTGGCAGTCGGGGCTGGGTGGAGTACGGTGGTGAGAAACCGGTTACTCAGCCTTCTGAGGACACTCACCGAGGAGAAAACCGCCCCATGGCTTCCCCCGAAACCGTTCCCGAAACCGCTCCCGTCGCGTCCGGCACGCCCCGAAAGTACGCCCTCGCTGGCACCGGCTCGCGCGCAGAGATGTACGTCGACGCCCTGCTCGGCCCGCACTCCGACCTCGGCTCAGTGGTGGCGTTCGTCGACACGAACGAGCACCGCATGCGGTACCACGACGCGCGCATCAGCGCCCGCGGCGCCGACTGGCAGCCCACGCGCCACTACGGCCCCGACCAGCTGGCCGAGATGTTCGAGACCGAACGCCCCGACGCGCTCATCGTCACCACCCCGGACTTCACCCACGCGCGCTACGTGGCCGCGGCGCTCGACCGCGGCGTCGACGTCATCTGCGAGAAGCCGATGACGACGTCGGTGCAGGGCATTGCGGACATCGTCCGCTCGGCGCGCGCCGCCGCGGAGACGTCCGGTGCGAAGCTCGTGGTGACGTTCAACTACCGCTACTCGCCACGCAACTCGGTGATCAAGGAGATCATCCAGTCCGGCCAGATCGGCAAGGTCACCTCCGTCCACTTCGAATGGTGCCTCGACACCGTCCACGGCGCCGACTACTTCCGCCGCTGGCACCGCAACAAGGCCAACTCCGGCGGCCTGCTCGTGCACAAGTCCACGCACCACTTCGACCTCGTCAACTGGTGGCTCGGCGACGTGCCGGAGACCGTCTACGCGCAGGGCGGCCTGCGCTTCTACGGCGCGGACAACGCCGCCGCGCGCGGCCTCGGGGAGCGCCCCGCGCTGAGCCGCGACAACCCGGACCGCGACGACCCGTTCAACCTGGACCTCGAAGCGGACCCGAAGCTGCGCGGCCTCTACCTCGAGGGTGAAGCGGACGACGGCTACCACCGCGACCAGGACGTCTTCGCCGACGGCATCGACATCGAGGACAACATGAGCCTCGTGGTCGGCTACCGTGGCGGCGCTTCCATGGCGTACACGCTCGTGGCGCATTCCCCGTGGGAGGGCTACCGCGTGGCGTTCAACGGCACGGAGGGCCGCGTCGAGATCGAGGTCGTGGAGCGCGGCTCGGTGGCCCCGGACAAGCACACGCTGGACCCGTCCGTCGCCGAGGACCCCGCCCACCCGGGAGGAAGTGCCCGCCCCGCCGGCCAGCGCGTCCTCCTCCAGCGCCTGTGGGAGCCCGCACGCGAGATCCCGATCCCCGAGGGCGAGGGCGGCCACGGCGGCGGCGACGCGATGCTGCTCTCCGACGTCTTCCGCGGTCCCGGCGACGATCCGCTGCACCACCAGGCCGGCTACATCGACGGCATCCGCAGCGTGCTCGTGGGGGTGGGCGCGAACGAATCGCTGCGCACCGGTCAGGCCGTCCGGCTCGCGGACTTCGGCGTGCCGCTCGACGACGACGCTCCGCTCACCTTCGACGGTTCGGCGGACGACGGCGCGCCCGTCACCGAGGCGGATCGCGTCGACGGCGCTGCGGCGGCCCGAGCATGAGGATCGCAGTCACCGGAGGTTCCGGCCGCTTGGGCGTGAGCGTCGTCAACCACCTCGCGTCGCGCGGCCACGAGGTCCACTCGCTCGACCGCGCGGCGTCGGGTCTCATTTCGAGCGCCGACGACGCCGTGCACCAGCACACGCTCGACCTCGCCGACTCGGCCGCCGCGAAGGACGCCCTCGGAGCGATCCAGCCCGAGGGCGTGGTCCACCTCGCCGCCATCGCGGTGCCGTTCAGCGCGCCGGAGGACGTGATCCTCCGCACGAACGTCCAGCTGTGCTTCTCCGTCCTGAGCGCCGCGGTCGACGCCGGCGCGAGCCGCGTGCTCGTCGCGTCGAGCCCCACGGTGCTCGGCTATGGGACGCCGCAGGGCTGGTCCCCGCAGTACCTCCCCATCGACGAGGAGCATCCGATCGCGCCGTGGAACGCGTACGCGCTCTCGAAGGCGACCCTGGAGGCGACGGTCCGGATGTTCGTCGCCCAGCTCGGGGACTCGGCCCGGTTCGGCGCGTTCCGCCCCTGCTTCGTCATCTCGCCGGAGGAGTGGCGCGGCGCGCCGACGCAGCAGGGCCACACGGTCGCCGAGCGGCTCGCGCGGCCCGAGCTCGCCTCGGTGTCGCTGTTCAACTACGTCGACGCGCGCGACGCCGCGGGCTTCGTCGAGCGGTGGCTCGAGGCCGCGGAGCAGATCCCGAACGGCGAGGTGTTCTTCGTCGGGGCCGACGACGCGATGGCCCGCGGTCCGCTCTCCGAGCTCGTCCCGCAGTACTTTCCGGGCACGGAAGGGATCTCGGCCCACCTCACCGGCACCCAGGCGGCGTTCACGTCGGCGAAGGCGCTCCGCCTCCTGGGCTGGCGCCCGCAGCGCTCGTGGCGCACCGAACTCGAGGGCGAGCCGCTCGCGGCCACGTCAGTCCACCTCAGCTAGCCCAAGGAGCCCCATGAAATTCGACGGCATTCTCTTCTTCCCCGTCACGCCGTTCGACGCCGCGGGCCGCGTGGACGAGGGCCTCGCGCGCGAACACGTCGCTTCCCGGCTCCCGTATGGCCCGGGCGGCGTCTTCGCGGCCTGCGGAACCGGCGAATACCACGCGCTGACCGCCCAGGAGGCGGGCGCCGTCGTCCGTTCGGCAGTGGAGGCCGTGCGCGAGGCAGGCGCCGACGTCCCGGTCCTCGGCGGCGCCGGCGGCCCGCTCGGCCACGCGCTCGAGGCGGCCCGCGCCGCCGAGGAGGCCGGCGCGGAGGGGCTGCTCGTGCTCCCGCCGTACCTCGTGAACGCGCCCGCCGACGGCCTGGTCCGCTATGTCGAGGCCATTGCCGCCGCGGCCGACCTAGAGCTTGTCATCTACCACCGCGCGAACGCGCGCTTCACGCCGGAGGCCGTCGCGGGCCTCGCCGCGAACCCGCAGATCGTCGGGTTCAAGGACGGGGTCGGGGACGTCGCGCTTACGCAGGAGGTCGTCCTCGCGGTCGAGGCGACCGGCCGTACCGACTTCCAGTTCTTCAACGGCCTCCTCACGGCCGAGCTCAGCCAGGGCGCGTACCGCGGGATCGGCGTCCCGCTGTATTCGTCGGCCGCGTTCGCGATGGCCCCCGAGGTGGCCCTCGCGACGTACCGCGCCACGGAGGAGGGCGACGAGACGCGCCGCCGCGAGCTCCTCGACCGCTTCTACAGGCCGCTCGTGCACCTGCGCGACGCGGTGCCTGGCTACGGCGTCTCGCTCGTCAAGGCCGGCGTGCGGCTCGGCGGCCTCGAGGTGGGCGGCGTCCGCCCGCCGCTCACCGACCCGCGGCCCGAGCACCTTGCGGAGCTCGAGCGAATCCTCGCCGTGGGCCGCGAGCTGGCCGTCGGGGTTTCGGCGAACGACGGCGCCGTGGTGGTCTCGTGACCCCCGCGCCAAGGAGCGCAGCACCCGAGCCGGTGCTCGCCTCGCTGCGCACGCGTCTTCTCGTTCCGCCGCTGCCCCGCCCCTGGGGACCGGACGTTCCGGAGGTGCACTTCGTCGTCGTCGACGTCGAGGACTCCGCGGGCCATCGCGGGACCGGGTTCAGCTGGACGCCCACGGTGGGCGCCGGCGCGGTGGTCAGTCTGCTCAACGAGGACATTGCCGCGGCCGCGATCGGCGGGCCGACGCATCCCGAGGCCGTGTGGGACGCCCTGTGGGTGCGCCTGCACGAGGCCGGCGGGGGTGGGCTCACGACCATCGCGCTCGCGGGACTCGACCTCGCGCTGTGGGATCTGCTCGGCAAGCGCCTCGGCGTGCCGGTCGCGGACCTCCTCGGCCGCCGTCGGACGTCAATGCCCGCCTACGGCAGCGGGGTGAACCTGCACTACTCGCTCGACGAGCTCCTCGACCAGGTCCGCCGCTGGATCGAGGCCGGGTACGGCGCCGTCAAGATCAAGGTGGGCAAGCCCGAGCTCGCGGAGGACGTCGAGCGGGTGGCCGCGGTCCGCGAGCTGCTCGGCCCGAGGCGCCGCCTCATGATCGACGCGAACCAGCGCTGGGACCTGCCGACGGCCCGCCGTGCCGTCGTCGCCCTCGAGCGCTTCGGACTGCACTGGCTCGAGGAGCCGCTGCGCGCCGAGGACCTCGAGGGACATGCGCAGCTGCGGCGCAGCATCGGTGTGCCGATCGCGACCGGCGAGAACCTGCACACGCTCCAGCGATTCCGCGAGTACGTCGCGGCCGGCGCGTGCGACATCATCCAGCCGAATATCGTGCGCGTTGGCGGCATCACGCCGTTCCGCCGCATCGCGGCGCTCGCCCGGACGGGCTCCGTGGCGCTAGCGCCGCATCTGCTCACCGACCTCTCGGCCCAGCTCGTCGCGACCCTGCCGGGCGAGGTCGAGGTCGAGGAGGTCGAGGACACCGCGTTCGAGTCCCTCGGCGTGCTGGCCTCGCCGTCACCGGTCCGCCGCAAGGGCGCCGAGGTCACGCTCGAGCCCGCACCCGGGCTCGGCCTCGACTTCGTGGAGCGGCTCGCCGGGCCCTAACCCGCCACGGGTGCTCGGGTTGCGGGGTCCCGTCCCGCGGGTTGTGGGGTCCCGTCCGGCGGGTTGTGGGGTCCCGTCCGGCGGGTTGTGGGGTCCCGTCCGGCGGGTTGTGGGGTCCCGTCCGGCGGGTTGTGGGGTCCCGTCACCCTTTCAGCCGCCCACCCGCCCAGCCGCCCCTAACCCCGCCCTTATCCAAATCCGCCCAAAGGAGTGACCTATGACCGCCCTCCCAACCGAAGCCCTGATCCCCGCGGCACCCGAGGACAGCACGCCCGAGCGCGTCGCCGCCGTCGTCGGTGCCGCCGTCCGCGCGGCCCGCCCCGCCGCCTCGGCGTCCGATGCCGAGCGCGCCTCGTGGCTCGAAGCGGCAGCCGACGCCCTCGACGCCGCGCGCGACGAGCTCGTGGCCATCGCCCACCGCGAATCGCACCTCCCGGTGCCCCGCCTGACGGGCGAGGTCGCGAGGACCACGGGCCAGCTCAGGCTCTTCGCCGCCGTCGTCCGCGACGGCGCGTACCTCGAGGCCGTCATCGACCGCGCGAACCCCGCGGCGACGCCGCCGCAGCCCGACCTCCGGCGCGTGCTCCGCCCCATCGGGCCGGTCGCGGTCTTCTCGGCGAGCAACTTCCCGTTCGCGTTCTCCGTCGCGGGCGGCGACACGGCGAGCACGCTCGCGGTGGGCTGCCCCGTCGTCGTGAAGGGGCATTCGGGGCACCCCGAGCTCTCGGTCCGTACCGCGCGGATCGTCGCCGATGCGCTTGCGGCGGCCGGCGCGCCGGACGGCATCTTCGGCCTCGTGCTCGGCCGCGATGCGGGGCGGGCGCTCGTGCAGGCGCCGGGGATCAAGGCGGTCGGCTTCACGGGCTCGCTCTCAGGTGGCCGCGCGCTGTTCGACCTCGCGAGCTCGCGCCCCGAGCCCATCCCGTTCTACGGCGAGCTCGGCTCGATCAATCCAGTGGTCATCACGCCCGCCGCGGCGTCGGCCCGGACCGCCGAGCTCGCCGCAGGGCTCGCGGCGTCCTTCACGCTCGGCGTCGGGCAGTTCTGCACGAAGCCCGGTCTCGTCCTGGTGCCCGCTCGCGTGGGCTTCGAGTCCGCCCTGGCCACCGAGGCGTCGGCCCACGACGGCGGCCCCATGCTGACCGCGCGCATCGCCGAGGCGTTCCCCGAGGGCATGCGGAGGCTCGTCGCGGAGGGCGGCGCCGAGATCGTTCTGGGCGACGCGGCGCAGGATTCGTCCGCGGGGACGGCGCGTCCCGTAGTCCTCGCGGTCGACGCCGCGCGCGTCCTTGAGCGGCCCGACATCCTCCTCGAGGAGTGCTTCGGCCCCGTCACGCTCCTGGTGCGCTACGCGGGCGACGACGATCGGAACGCCGTCCTCGCCGCCGTCGGCGGTTCGCTGACGGCGACCGTGCACGCGGAGCCGGGGGAGGATCTCGCCGACCTTGCCGGGCGGCTTTCGGAGGGCGCCGGCCGCGTGCTCTTCGGCGGCTGGCCCACCGGCGTCGCCGTGACGTGGTCGCAGCACCACGGCGGACCCTGGCCAGCGACGACCTCGGCGCTGCACACGTCCGTCGGCGCGACGGCGGCGCGCCGCTTCCAGCGGCCGGTGACGTTCCAGGACGCGCCGCCGGCCGTCCTGCCCGAGGCGCTGCGCGACGAGAACCCCCTCGGCATTCAGCGCCGCGTCGACGGGGTGCTCACGCGCGACGCCCTCTGACCGGCGACCGAAAGGCCCCACCGCCTGGGGGCCGTCTCGCCGAGGCCAAACTCCCCAACGCCTCATCCGATTTCCCCAACTCTTTCGCCGTCCTCCCCAACTTCAGGGCGGACGACGGCGGCCCCGGCCCGCGATCCCGGGCGTCGCCTTTCGCCTGGGTCGCGGAAGTTGGGGAGGTCGGTTGAGAAAGTGGGGAGGTTGGTCGAGTTAGAGCTCGAGGACATCCGGCCGCGCGAGCGCCTGGCCGGCCACGTGGACCGTGACGGCAGGCCACGCCGGATCGGCCGAGAGTACCTCGAAGCCTGCATCGGTGCTCAGGATCGTGTCCTCGACCTTGCAGCCCGGTCCCGTCGGGTTCCACGCGAACGCGACGTTCGAGCCGAGCGCCACGTCGACGCCCGGAGCGGCGCGCGGGTCGCGCCCCGCGTAGCCGGCCACGCCGCCCTGGTGGTGGCGCGTCCACTCGTCGGCCCGGAAGCCGTTGAGCGCGTACGCAGCCGTCCCGGCCGCGAACGCCCCCGCGAGCGTCGCGCCGGGACGCGATGCGGCGAGGTACGCGGCCTCGACCCCGAGGATCCGGCGGTCAGCATCGCGCTCCTCGGGGCCGCGCGGCCCGAACCGCACCCAGCGCGTGGCGTTGAGGATGAGCCCGTGCCGCCGCGCACACACGACCACCATCGCGCGGTCGCCGAGCGGCGCCGTCGTCGGCAGAGGGTGACGGTCCGAGACGCGGGACGCCCCGCCCACGAGCACGACCGTCGGTTCCGCGCCCAGCTCGACGATCCCCGCGGTGACCCGAGCGGCGAGCTCGAACTCGCTCAGGTCCGGGGAGGCCGCGGCAAGGGTGCGCGTGAGGAGGCGGGCGACGTCGGCCCCCAGCTCGCGGTATCGCCCCACCTCGGCGGGGGTCAGCTGCTGGCGGGCCGCGCGGAGGCCGGCCTCGAGGCGGACCTCCGCGGCGCCGCCGGCGGACAGCGCCTCGGCCTCGGCGGCGGCGACCACGCTCGCGTGCCAAGGATGCTCCACGAGCTCGGCCCACGCCGGGAGCTCCTCGGCACCCAGGCGGTGCGCCTCGTTCGACGTGACGTGCACCCGATCTCCCTCGCGCGAGACCACGGCGGCGACGATCGGCGGCGCCGCAAGGTTCACGTGCGTCCGCGCCCCGCCGAAGTACCACGCGAGCGCGGGCTGGGATGTGAGCGCGACGGCGCCGAGGTTCTCCGCGTCCAGCAGCGCCACGACGCGACGGCGCTTCTCGAGATGCTCGTCGCGGGGATCGAGGGCCTCGGGGCGGGCAGTCTGCAGGTCGGAGGTCATGGCGTCCTTATGGCTGAATGACTAGTGAGAAAGCGGTTTCCCACCACCGTAGACGGACGCCGAGAGCAGGTCAACGGTGTTCGCCACGCGAACCCGGAGCATCGCACCCGAGGCCGGACGGAAGACCCTCCGGTCTCGTCGAATTCCTCCGGTTTCGCCGCGCAGCCTCCGCGGAGCCGAGCCTCAGAACCCCAGCACGCGGCCCAGCCACGCCCACGCGGCGTCCTGCATCTCGACCGTGAAGACGTGGCCCACCGGCAGGAGCGAGCCCGTGTAGTTCGCGCCGTGCCCGTGCGCGGCGAAGCGGCGCCGCAGCTGCGCGTCGGCGGCCTCCATGCCGTCGCGGGGGAAGAGCGGGTCGTCGAGGCCGTACTGCACGAGGAGCGGGTTCTCGGTCCACGAGCCCACCACCGAAGGCCAGTCGCCCGCGCTCCCGATCCCAGGGCTGAGCCACGTCCACGCGTGCGTGTCGGTGTGGTCCGGGATGAGGGCCCCGAGCGTGCTCATCATCGCGACGATGACGGCGGCCCGCAGCTCGGGCGCAAGGACGCGGAGGGCGCCGGCCCGCGCGCCACCGCCGGACATGCCCACGGCGGCGACGCGGCCGCCGTCGACCGCGGGAAGCGAGCGCAGCACCGACAGCGCGAGGAGATCCTCGCCCGCGATGAGCCCGGCCCACGACGCGCCCAGCAGCCCCGCGACCTTCGCGGCCTGCGCCTCGGTGAGGCGCTGCGGCGGGTTGTCCTCGGGGAGCCGGCGCGAGCCGAAGCCGAACACGTCGTGCACGAGCACGGCGGCGCCGCGGCGCGCCAGATCCTCGGCCCACGCGCGGCCCCCATAGGCCGAGCCGCGGCTTGCGCGGACCAGCGCGGCCACCTCGCCTGGGAATCCGTGCGGGCCGTCGGCGAGCTTCTCGCGGCCCGCGAGCTTGACTCCTCCGTGCTCGAACATCGCGAGCACGCCCGGGAGCACGCCGGCCTCCCCGGCGGGCCGCAGGAGCCAGGCCCGTGTGCGCGGCCCGTAGCCGCAGTCCCAGCTCAGCTCGGTGCCGTCCACGCCGTCGCGCGTCCACTCGCCGTCCGTGCGCGCCGCGGTTTCGCGCACGGCGGGCATCGTCCCGAGCGCCGCGAGCAGGCGCTCGCGGAGCACCCCGGCGGGCGCTTCGGGCTGCTCCGCGAACGGCTCCGCCCCGCGCTTACGGACGACGGCGGCCGCGAGGTCCGTCCGCCAGCTCGCCCAGGCTTCGCTCGCCGAAGCATCGACGGCCGGGAGGTCGCGCGCCGGGGCGTCCTCCGATGGAGCGCCGCCGTCGCGCGAGCCGGTGCTCTGCGCCGTCTCCGCTCCCAGGCCCAACTCGTTCACGCGTGGACCTGGTGCGCCGGCCCGACGCTCGCGCGGATCTCGAGCCGGGGCGTGACGGTCAGGTCGTCCGCTGGCTCCGCGTCGCTCAGCACGGACCACAGCCGCGCCCAGGCCTCCTCGCCGAGCTGGGTCTGCGGGACCGACGCGGTCGTCAGAGCGGGGGAGGCGAAGCGCGCGAACTGGATGCCATCGAAGCCCGTCACGGAGATCCGTCCCGGCACGTCGATCCCGGCCTCGTGCAGGGCGCCGAGCAGGCCGAGCGCCACGAGGTCGTTGAAGCACACCGCCGCGGTCGCGCCCGTGGCGAGCACGGCGTCCTTGGCCCGGTAGCCGTCCTCGAACATCGCGCCGCACGGCACCTCGACGATCTCGGGGCTCTCCGCGTCGAGGAGGTGATGCAGGGCGTCGAGCCGCGCACGGTTGCCGTACGAGCCGTCCGGCCCGGCGAGATAGGCGAGGCGGCGGTGGCCGAGCCGCTGGAGCTCGGAGACGATCGCACGGATGCCCGCGCCGTAGTCCACGGCGAGGCTCGGCACGCCGTCCACGGGGCTCTCGCGGTTCACGAGCACCACGGGAGCGAGTTCGGGCAGGAGCTGGCCGAGCACCGCCGAGTCCATGCGCGGGGACACGAGCACGAGCGCGTCGCAGCGGCGCCGCGCCTCGCGGGCCAGGATGATCTCCTCGTCGGGATTCTCAGCCGAGTCGGCCACGAGCACGCGGTAGCCGGCCCTCGCCGCCGCGCGGCTGAGCCCACGCAGCGTGTCCTGGAACATGGGGTTGCCGAGGTCCGGGACCACGATCGCGACCGTCTGCGTGCGGCCCATCGCGAGGCTCCGGGCCACCGTGCTGGGGGAGTAGTTGAGCTGCTCGGCGGCCTCGCGGACCCGGCGGCCGATCTCGGGGTCCACCGTCGCGAGGCCGTTCATGACCCGGGATACGGTCGCGCGGGAGACTCCGGCCGCCTCGGCCACGTGCGCGATCGTGATGCGGCGCCCGCCGTGGGCGGTGCGTGCCATGGTGACCTCCTGTGCGGCCCGCCAACGGGCCGATTTCACGGGGCGGACCGCCCCGTCGCGACGAGTGTAGCAACCGGTTACCGCGCGCAGCAGGGATCTAGAAAGCGGTTTCCAGACTAGAATCCGATGTTATGCCAGCCATCGATCTGCCCCTGCCCGAGCTGCGAGCCTATCGCGGCAGCAGCCCGCTCCCGGCGGACCTCGCCGCGTTCTGGGACGCGACCATTTCCGAGGCGCAGCAGCACCCCCTCGACGCCCGCTTCGAGCGCGTCGAGACGCACCTGCCCCTCATCGAGACGTACGACGTGACGTTTGCCGGCTACGGCGGAGATCCGATCAAGGCGTGGCTCCACCTTCCCGCCCGGGGAAGGGGCACCGGGGCGGGCGGAGAGCGCGAGCCGCTGCCCGCCGTCGTCCATTTCCTCGGCTACTCCGGCGGGCGCGGGCTCGCGCACCAGAACACGCTGTGGGCGCAGGCCGGGTACGCGATGCTCATCATGGACTCTCGAGGGCAGGGCTACGGCGGGCAGGTCGGCGAGACTCCCGACCCCCATCCGAGCGCGGGCGGCGTCAGCTACCCGGGGCTCATGACCCGCGGTCTCCTGAGCCGTGAGACGTATTACTACCGGCGCATCTTCACCGATGCGGTCCGGGCCATCGAGGCGGTCCAGGCCCATCCCGCCGTCGACGCCACGCGCGTCGCCGTGCACGGTGTCTCCCAGGGCGGCGGGCTCGCGGTCGCCGCGGCGGGGCTCGCCGCGGGAAGGGTCGACGGCGTCATCGTCTGCCTGGCGGACGTCAACTTCCTCGCGGACTACCAGCGCGCGCTGGAAGTCGCGACCACCGGTCCATACCCCGAACTCGAGCGGTACCTCGTGCGCCACCGCGACCACGTCGACGCGGCGTTCGCGACTCTTCCGTACTTCGACGTGGTCAACCTCGGACGCGCGGCGCGCGTGCCGGCGTACTTCTCGGTGGCCCTGCGGGACACGACGTGCCCGCCGTCGACCGTCTACGCGACCTACAACAACTACGGCGAAGCCGTTGAGGGAGCCTCCCCGGAGCCCGTCGTGAAGTCCATCGAGGAGTACGCCTTCAACAACCACGAGGGCGGCGGAGAACATCATGTCGCGCGGCAGCTCGCGTGGCTGAGCAAGCTCTTGGGCTGAGCGGCTGCGCGGCTGAGCCGGAGGACGTTCCGCGCGAGAGGGCACCTTTCATGCGAGGGCGTACCTCACAACGCGCGGAAACGTACGCTCTGGCAGGTTAAGTGCGGTTTCGCGTAATGACGCCGCCGGGTTGGGCCGATCGGGCCGCGTGCCGTAGTGTGCTCGCATGATCAAGCGTTGGTATGCGTATTTTGCGTTGGCTCTGGAGGGCCAAGCGTAGCTACGCGCATACCAACCTTCAGAGCCGACGGGGCAGGGACTACGGTCCCTGCCCTTCGCCGTTCCAGGCAGGCTCTGACACAAGGGTCCTGTCGGGAGGAAGACAGGAACCCCATGAATCCCATCGTCACCGCTCCGATATCCGGCGCCGGCCCGAAGTCCAGCGCAGCGCAGAAGTCCAGCGCCGCCAGATCCAGCACAGCGCAGGAGTCCAGCGCCCCCAGATCCAGCACAGCCCCCACGGGCAATCTCCGCGTGGCCGAGTTCACGGCCCTTCCCACGCCAGCCGAGCTCCTCGCCGAGCTGCCGCTTACGGCCGGGGCGCAGGCCACGGTGGCCCGCGGGCGCGACGAGGTGCGGGCGGTGCTCGACGGCGTCGACGACCGCCTGCTCGTCGTCGTCGGCCCTTGCTCCATCCACGATCCGGAAGCCGGCCTTGAATACGCGCGGCGCCTCGCCGCCGTCGCCCGCGAGCACCGCGAGGATCTCCTCGTGGTGATGCGGACGTACTTCGAGAAGCCGCGCACCACGGTCGGCTGGAAGGGGCTCATCAACGATCCGCATCTCGACGGCACGCACGACATCGCCACGGGACTCCGCACCGCTCGCGAGTTCCTGCTCGGCGTCCTTGGCCTCGGCCTCCCGACGGCCACGGAGTTCCTCGAGCCCATCTCGCCGCAGTACACCGCAGACGCGATCACGTGGGGCGCCATCGGCGCGCGCACCGCGGAGAGCCAGATCCACCGCCAGCTCGTCTCGGGTCTCTCGATGCCCGTGGGCTTCAAGAACGGAACCGACGGCGGGCTCCAGGTCGCGATCGACGCGTGCGGCGCGGCTGCCGCGGCTCAGGCCTTCCTGGGCATTGACGACGGCGGCCGAGCGGCTCTTGTCGCGACCTCCGGCAACGCGGACACCCACCTCGTGCTCCGCGGCGGGGCGTCGGGCCCGAATTACGACGCCGCGTCCGTCGCCGCGGCGTCCGCGACGCTTGCTGCGAAGGGCCTGAATCCGCGACTTGTGGTCGACGCGAGCCACGCAAACAGCGGCAAGAACCACCATCGCCAGGCGGAGGTCGCGCTCGAGATCGGCGCGGAGGTTGCTGCGGGTGGTCTGGCCGGTGCCGCGATCGCCGGAGTGATGCTTGAAAGCTTCCTCGTGGGCGGGGCCCAGCGGCTGGACAGCGAGGCGGGCGCGGGCCGCGCAGGGAGCCGGGATCAGCTCGTGTACGGGCAGTCCGTCACGGACGCGTGCATGGAGTGGGGCGTCACGGCCGAGGTGCTCGACCAGCTCGCGGGCGCGGCGCGTTCGCGAAGATCGGGCCGAGGGGAACCGGAGCGAGGAATTGGCTCATGACTAGGGCAAATGGCACTTTCACAACAGTCCCTCCTGCATCTAGAGTAGCTAGCACATGCACAGTGAGGGCACGCAACAACAGTCACGCCGTCGAGCGGGCCTCATGGGGAATGCTTCGACGGCGAGCAAGGAACTGAAGATGGCTGGTTCGGGGGAGTTCGCGAACACACGCTTCCTCACGGTCGCCGAGGTCGCGGAGACGATGCGCGTCTCGAAGATGACGGTGTACCGGCTCGTTCACTCGGGGGAGATGCCCGCGGTGCGCTTCGGCCGTTCTTATCGCGTGCCCGAAGCCGCCGTCGAGGAGTACGTGCGCCGCGCCGCCGTCGACGGGCACAGCGAGACCGCGTAGCCCCGCAGCCTCCGCTGGGCCGGCCGGGACTTTCGGCCGGTCGGTGGCTCGCGCTCAGTGCTGTATCCTGTTCAGGAACGTTTTACGTCACGTCACCAGCAGTTGGTTGCAAGCGGCCCCTCGGGCGCCCCGGCCAGCAGCCCGGGGGCACCAAACCGTTAGGAACTTCTGTGGGTTCGGTTATCAAGAAGCGCCGCAAGCGCATGGCCAAGAAGAAGCACCGCAAGCTGCTTCGCAAGACTCGTCACCAGCGCCGCAACAAGAAGTAGGCGCGCCGCCTCGCATCGAGGCCAACACCGAGGCTCGTTCCCCGCAGAGGGGAGCGGGCCTCGAGTCGTTTCGGGTACGCCAACTCGGCCCTCAGCCTGTTTCGGGTACGCCAACTTCGCTCTCTGGCTGTGTCGGGTACGCCAACTTCGCTGTCTGGCTGTTTCGGGTACGCCAACTTCGCTGTCTGGCTGTTTCGGGTACGCCAACTTCGCTCTCTGGCTGTGTCGGGTACGCCAACTCGAAGCGCAACCAGCTGTACCCGAGATGGGTGTGGGGTGGTTTATCTGTACCCGAGATGGGTGTGGGGTGGTTTATCTGTACCCGAGTTGGGTGTGGGGTGGTTTATCTGTACCCGAGTTGGGTGTGGGGTGGTTTATCTGTACCCGAGTTGGGTGTGGGGTGGTTTATCTGTACCCGAGACGGGTTAGCGGCGGAACCTCGTGTAGCTCCGCCACAAGCCGTAGACCGCGCCGCCCACGGTCGCGAGCTTGAGCCCGAGCGTGGCCGCACGCCGCCCAGCCCGGAAATCGTAGATCGGCCAGTTGTGCGCGTTCGCGTGGTGCCGCAGCCGGGCGTCCGGGTTGATCGCCACGGGATGCCCCACGAGGCTCAGCAGCGGGATGTCGTTGTGCGAGTCCGAATACGCCCAGCATCGCGCGAGGTCGAGCCCCTCCCGCTCTGCGAGCTCGGCGACGGCGTGCGCCTTGGCTTTGCCGTGCAGGATCTCGCCGACGAGCCGCCCGGTGTACGCGCCGTCCTCGATCTCGCCGACCGTGCCGAGCGCGCCCGTGAGTCCGAGCCGCTCTGAGATCACGGACGCGACCTCGATGGGCGTCGCCGTCACGAGCCACACCCGACGCCCGACCCGTAGATGCTGCTCAGCAAGCGCCTTCGCGCCGGGCCAGATGCGCGATTCGATCATCTCGTCGTAGACCTCGTAGCCCACGGTCGCGATCTCCTCGACCCGAATCCCGGCTGCGAGCGAGAGCGCGGAAACCTTGACCGACTCGACGTCGGCGAGGTTCTCGCCGCGCACCAGGAACGTGAACTGCTTCCACGCGAAGCCCGCGGCGTCACGGAGCGTGAACGCGCCGCGTTCGTACATCTTGCGGCCCACGTGGAACAGGCTCGCACCGCGCATGAGGGTGTTGTCGACGTCGAAGAACGCGGCCTCGGTGGGCCTCGCCTGCGGGAGTGGTCGCGCCGGCACGGGCACGGTCTTCTCGGCAGGCATGTTCCGAGTCTAGTCATTCCCACAGCGTGGGCCGCGTTACCGTTGTGGCATGCGGACTCCCGAGATCGTCCTGGTCACTCGCCGCGAGTGCCACCTGTGCGAGGCGGCGCGGGAGGTCGTGGCGCGGGTCGCGGCGGACGCAGGCCTTGGGTGGACGGAGCGCCAGACGGACGACGACGCCGACCTCGCCGAGCGCTTCGCCGAGGAGGTCCCGGTCGTGCTGGTCGACGGCGTCCAGCGGGACTTCTGGCGGATCGACGAGGCGCGCCTGCGCCGAACCGTCGCGGCCGCGGCGCAGGGCTGAGCCCGGTGTCGGCGCGGGTTTTTGGCGGCGTGGGGCGGCGGTCCTAGAGTGATTCCGGCCGGCATGATCATGCGGCGCGCCGGACGGCGCCCGCCGACGGGGAGGAGTGCTCCGTGACCTCTCAACCGAAGTCGCCCAGCGACGCCCCCGCCGTGCCGCCCGCCAAGCGGCTGCCGAGCGCCGTCGTCGCCCGTCTGACCATCTATCTGCGGGCGCTCAACGGCTTCGTTGCGGAGGCAGTGGAGCGCGTCTCCTCCGAGGAGCTCGCCGAGGCCTCCGGGGTGAGTTCGGCGACGCTGCGGAAGGACCTCTCCCAGCTCGGTTCGTATGGGACGCGCGGCGTCGGCTACGAGGTCGACAACCTCCTGCAGCACCTCTCGGCCGCGCTGGGCCTCACGCGCGACTGGCGCGTGGCGATCGTCGGCGCCGGAAACCTGGGCCGCGCGCTCGCGCGGTACGGCGGCTTCGAGACGCGCGGGTTCGAGGTGGTCGCGCTCCTCGACACGGATCCGCAGCTCATCGGCAACGAAGTCGGATGGCTCCGCGTGACGGATGCGGTCAACCTCGAGGCGATCTTCCGCCGGACTCGCGCAAACATGGCGGTGCTCGCCCTGCCGGGATCCGCGGCGCAGATCGCGTGCGATCGCGTGGTGGCGGCCGGGGTGCGCAGCATCCTGAGCTTCGCGCCGGCGATCCTGCAGGTGCCGGCGGGCGTGACGCTCCGGAAGGTGGACATGGCCACCGAGCTGCAGATCCTCGCGTACCACGCCCAGCGCGGCGAGGCCGGCGGCCAGACCGGGGAGAACGCCCTCGGCGAGCCCGCCGAGGGCACATAACTGCCGTCTGCCGTCGCCGCTACCCACAACGCCCGCGGGTGGGGGACCCGTTGGGCCCTACCGGCGATAGCCCGAGCGGGCCGCCCTCGACATCGCGAAGAAGTAGTTCGAGGCAGGGAGCCAGATGAGCACGATGATCGTCACCCAGGCGGCCAGCTGAAGGATCGAGAGGATCGAGCTGCCTACCGGCGATTCGCCCATCCGCGCGTACTGCGCGCTTGCGTAGGTGGGCGCTGCGAGCAGGAACACGTAGCCAATGAGCGTCGTCGCGGTCATGATGCCCGCCAGCACCGTGAGCACGATCCGGACCCAATTCCGGCCGGTCCAGATGCCCAGTCCGATCAGGATCGTGACGGCCGCGACGATGAGCACGATGATCCACACGGCCGGGATCATGATCGAGATGATCTGCTCGGCGAATCCGGCGGGAAGGTTCCTTCGCGACTGGACCGGCATCTGCGCGAGGCCGG
The DNA here is from genome assembly GCF_004919045.1 of Sinomonas albida. Lineage (GTDB taxonomy): Bacteria > Actinomycetota > Actinomycetes > Actinomycetales > Micrococcaceae > Sinomonas > Sinomonas albida. The sequence goes on along the minus strand of NZ_SWDW01000009.1, from coordinate 48,228 downwards.
CATATACCCCGTTGCTCACGTACTGCATCTGGAACGGCAGAGCGATCAGCGGGAGGACAGCCAGGACGACGATGCCCCAGAACGCCACCTTGACGGTCGCGGGCCGCTCGACCCGGGGCGGCGGCGGGGTCATGACGGGGAACGAACCGGTGGGGAGCTGGCTCGGCCACGGTCCGGAATAGCGGCTATCGGACATGCTGCTGCCTCTCGTGCGGGTCTTTTGTTGGCCGGGTTGCTGAATCGCTGGGTCGCTGAATCGCCGGGTTGCTGGCGGGCTGCCGGACGCCCTACCGGCCGTACGGGTTGCCGAACGACTGCGGCGGATCGGTGTACGGGTTCGCGAACGTGTTCTGCCCGGCGATGAAGGCGGAGACGGTGCCGCGGAACAGCATGACGATCGTCACGATTGCGAGCGCGACCGTGACCAGCGCGAAGAGGCCCGAGGAGAGGAAGCTCAGCACCGTGAGGCACAGGAAGATGGTTCCGAGGATGCGGGACCAGCGGCGTCCCCTGCGCAGGAACACGGCGCAGAGCACGAGGATGGCCGCATTGACGAGGGCGCCGACGAACACGATCCAGAGGACGGTGATGACGATCCGGTGGAAGTCTTCGAACGTCATGCCAGTGCCGCGCGTGCTGGTCTGCTGATCGAACATGGTCTGGAGGTCGGCGGTGCTGTTCATCGCCGCCATCAGGCCGACAATCGCAAGCACGACCTCGACCGCCGCCGTGGCGATGAGAAGCCAGAAGGCCACGTTGACCCCGGACTGCTGGGCGGCGGCGCCCGGCGTCGGCGCGCCGTACTGGGGCTGGCCGTACTGGCTTCCGGGGCCGTACTGGGACTGACCGTACTGGGACTGGCCATATTGGGGCTGGCCGTACTGGGGTTGGCCGTATTGCCCGCCGCCCTGCCCGTACTGCGGCTGCTGCCCGTACTGGGGAGGGAGGGCCTGCCCGTACTGCGGCGGCTGGCCCTGTGCGGGCTGGCCGTACCGGGGCGGCTCACCCTGCTGAGGCTGCTGCTGACCGTAAGGAGGGTTGCCGGCCTGCGGCTCGTGGCCGGGTGCGTATTGGCCGTACTTGGGTGCCGGACGAGGGCTCTCCGGCTCGTGGGGCGCAGGGTTCTGCGGCTCTTCGGGCTGTTGGGGCGTGCTCATCTGGCTTCCTCCGGTCGGCTCCGCGGAGCGGACCTGACTGTCCTGCCCCCGCACTGCTCACCATACCGGCATAGCCCCCGCAATCGCTGGGAACTTCGCCCCAATTTCACGATCAAAAAGGACGCGGCGCCGGCCCGGGAATCCCGGACCGGCGCCGCGTCGTGGCGGAGCCGAGAGGCTCAGGCCTGGGGCGCGGTGAACGCGAGGTCGAGCGTGATGACGACCTTGTCGCTCACCAGCACGCCGCCCGTCTCGAGCATCGCGTTCCAGGTGAGGCCGAACTCCTTGCGGGAGATCGTGGTCTCGCCGGCAAGGCCCGCGCGGGTGGTGCCGAACGGGTCGACGGCCACGCCGTTGAACTCGGTCTCGATGGTGACCTGCTGGGTCACGCCCTTGATCGTGAGGTCGCCCGTGACGTCATAGGACTCGCCGTTGTGCTCGATGGCGGTCGAGACGAACGTCATCTCCGGGAACTCCTCGACGTCGAAGAAGTCGGCGCCCTTGACGTGGCCGTCGCGGTTGGCGTCGCCCGAGTCGAAGGACGCGGTCTTGACGCTCGCGTTGACGTGGGTCTCGGCGAGGCTGTGGCCGACGTTGACCGTGCCGGCCGCGTCGGTGAAGCGTCCACGGACCTTGCTGATGCCCGCGTGGCGCACGGTGAAGGCGATGTCGCTGTGCGCGATGTCGAGGGTCCAGATACCGGGGGTGATGCCAGAAGGAACGGTCATGGGGATCTCCTTGAGGGTGGAGGGAGTTCAAGTCGAAATGATTGAAGTATCAATCAACATGGCCATGCTATCCATGCAAATGCATGTTCCACCACCCCTTGTGGCGGAATTCACAGGGAACTTTCGGGATCGGCGAGTAGTTCTACTGCCCGTAGAATGAGGATGCGGGGGCCACGTCCCTTCCCACTCCGGACGATTTCGCCGCGGCCTCCCACATTTGAGAAACTGGATGCCATGCCTTCTTCCACCGTCCATCTGCTGCGTCACGGCGAGGTCCACAACCCCGCCGGCGTGCTCTACGGCCGGCTCCCGGAGTTCCACCTCTCCGAGCGCGGCCGGCAGATGGCGGAGTGCGTCGCCGAGCACTTCGCGCAGCAAGCGCACGACGGCGCCCGGATCGTCCTGCTGGCGGCCTCGCCTCTGACGCGGGCCCAGGAGACGGCCGCCCCGACGGGGGCCGCCCTCGGGCTCGACGTCGCGACGGAGCCGCGCATCATCGAGGCGGAGAACCACTTCGAGGGCCTCAAGGTGAACCCGCGCGAGCTCGCGAAGCCGCGGCACTGGCCGTATCTCCTCAATCCGCTCCGTCCCTCGTGGGGCGAGCCGTACGAGGCTCAGGCGGCCCGCGTCCTCGCCGCAGTCGTCGACGCGGCCCGCGCCGCCGTCGAACGTGGGGGAGACGGCGCGCAGGCGATCCTCGTGGCCCACCAGCTTCCCATCTGGACGGCCCGGCTCAAGTCGGAGGGCCGCCCGCTGTGGCACGACCCCCGCAAGCGCGAGTGCACGCTCGCCTCGCTCACGAGCCTCACGGTCGATTCCGCGACCGGCGCCGTCATCTCTGTCCGGTACACCGAGCCCGCCGCCGCCCTGCTCCCGGGCGCAGCGACCACTCCGGGGGCCTGAATGCCAGACTCAGCCGATCCCACGCGCCGCGGCGTCCTGGCCCTCGCCGCCCTCGCGCTGCCCGCGGCCGCGCTCTCGGCCGTGGGCCTGTCCGGCTGCGCGGCGAGCGATCCGCTCGCGTCGCAGGCCCGCGCCGGCGACAACAAGAACTACGTGGCCGGCGACGGCTCCGTGACGGAGTACGCGAAGGACTCGCGCAAGCCGCCCGTCTCGTTCAAGGGAACGCTCTACGACGGCAAGGCCGTGGACTCGACCTCGTTCGCAGGCCACGTCACGGTGCTCAACTTCTGGTTCGCGGCCTGCGCGCCGTGCCGCGTCGAGGCACCGTCGCTCAAGCAGCTTTCCGACGAGTACGCGCCGAAGGGCGTCGTCTTCTACGGCGTGAACCTGCGCGACGAGAAGGGCACCGCGGACGCGTTCGAGCAGAACTTCGGCATCGCGTACCCGAGCTTCAACGACCAGGACGGTCGCGTGCTCCTCGCGGTCTCCGGCATGGTCCCGCCGGGCGCCGTCCCGACCACGCTCGTGCTTGACAAGCAGGGCCGTGTCTCCGCGCGCATCCTCGGCGAACTCGACAAGAGCACGCTCAAGGCCCTCATCGACACGGCGGCGGCCGAATAGCGTGGGCGCGAACAGCTTCAGCGACGCCGTCCTCAACGGCTCCCTCCTCATCGCGGTGCCGGTAGCGCTCCTGGCCGGAATCGTCTCGTTCCTCTCGCCCTGCGTCCTCCCGCTTGTCCCGGGCTACCTCGGGTACGTCACGGGGCTCACCGGCGTGGACCTCGAGAAGCAGAAGCGGGGCCGCATGGTCGCGGGGATCGGGCTGTTCGTGCTCGGATTCACGGTGGTCTTCGTCGCCACGGGCGCGGTGTTCGGCCAGCTCGGTCAATGGCTCGCCACGTCCCAGACGTGGCTCACGCGCGTGCTGGGCATCGTCGTCGTCCTCATGGGCATCGTGTTCATGGGCGGGCTCGGGATCTTCCAGCGCGAGGCGCGGGTCCATGCCAAGCCGCGTGCCGGCCTCTGGGGCGCGCCGCTGCTCGGGGTGACGTTCGGGCTCGGCTGGGTGCCGTGCATCGGGCCGACGCTCGCCTCGGTCCAGTTGCTGGCCTTCACGGACGGTCCGACCGCCTACAAGGGCGCGTTCCTGACGTTCGTGTACTGCCTCGGCCTGGGCGTGCCGTTCCTCCTCATCGCCCTCGCGTTCCGGCGCGGCATGGGCGCACTCAAATTCTTCAAGAAGCACCGGAGGGCTCTGCAGGTCTTCGGCGGAGGCATGCTGATCCTCATCGGCGTGCTGATCGTCTCGGGCGTGTGGAGCCATTGGATTTCGCAGCTGCAGCTGTGGATCGGAACCGTGAGGCCGCCCATCTGATGAGCCTGAAGACCCAGAACCAGAAGCCCAAGAAGCGGCGCAACGGCCTTCGCGACGACGTCGCCGTGCCCGCCCTCGGGGTCCTCGGCATGCTCCGCTGGGCGTGGACCCAGCTCACGAGCATGCGCACGGCGCTGTTCCTGCTTCTGCTCCTTGCGGTAGCCGCGGTGCCGGGCTCACTCTTCCCGCAGCGGCCCGTCAACCCCGCGGTCGTCACGCAGTACCTCAAGGACCACGCGGACTACGGGCCGATCCTCGACAAGCTCCAGATGTTCGACGTCTATTCGTCCGTCTGGTTCTCCGCCATCTACCTCCTGCTCTTCATCTCGCTCATCGGCTGCGTGATCCCGCGGGCGATCGCGCACTGGAAGGCCTGGCGGTCGAAGCCGCCGCGCACGCCCGCGCGGCTCTCGCGCCTGCCGGTCTACGGCGCGCTCGTGGTCCCGTCGGACCAGGCGCTGGGCGCCGAGGAGGCCGCGAAGCAGGCGGCAGCGCTCCTCAGGAAGCGCGGCTACCGCGTCGACCTGCGGCCGGCGGCGAAGGACGACGACGGCGCAGGCACCTCGGGTGCGGCCGGCACCGCTGCGGCTGGCACCCCTGCGGCCGGCACCTCAGCACCCACCGGCACGGCACCGGTCCGCGCGGCACTCGCGTCCATCGGCGCCGAGCGCGGCTACATCAAGGAACTCGGCAACCTGTGCTTCCACAGCGGGCTCGTCGGGGTGCTCATCTCGGTCGCGATCGGCGGCCTCTTCGGGTACAGCGGGCAGCGCACGCTCGTCGAGGGGGACACGTTCGTGAACACCCTCGTGGGCTACGACCAGTTCAACCCCGGCACGAACTTCCAGTCCTCGTGGCTCGAGCCGTACTCGCTTCAGCTCGACAAGTTCGATGTCCGCTACGACCGCGAGTCGGCCCAGCACTTCGGCCAGCCGCTCGACTTCACGGCGCACCTCACCACGAAGGATTCGCCGGACTCCGCCGCGAAGCAGCAGGACCTCAAGGTCAACGACCCCGTTAACATCGGCGGCACGGACGTGTACCTCGTGGGCAACGGCTACGCCCCGGTCGTCACGGTCCGCGGCGGCGACGGCAAGATCGCGTACCAGGGCCCCATCCCGTCCATCCCGACGGACACGGTCTACACCTCGACGATCGTCGTCAAAGCCCCGGATGCGAAGCCCACGCAGCTCGGCTTCGTCGGCTTCTTCCTCCCGACGGCGGTCGTGGGCCACGACGGCGTCTCCTACAGCGCCGACCCCGATCCGCTCAAGCCGCAGCTGAGCCTCAACTCCTACGTGGGCGATCTGGGCCTGGACAAGGGCACGCCGCAGAACGTGTACGCGCTCGACGTCGCGAAGCTCAAGCAGGTCAACGGGCGCGACCTTCCGGCGAAGGGCATCGTGCTCGACGCGGGCCAGTCCTACTCGCTCCCCGACGGGCAGGGGTCCATCAGCTTCGACGGCCTCAAGCGCTACGTGGCCCTCGACATCCATCACAACCCGGGTCAGGAGTACGCGCTGATCTTCGCGCTGTTCTCGCTCGCGGGCCTCATCTGCTCGCTCTTCGTGCCGCGCCGCCGCCTGTGGCTGCGCTTCGGCGACCACGAAGACGGCCGCACCATGATCGAGTACGGGCTCCTGGCCCGCGGCGAGGACCACGGGCTCGCCGCGGAGGGCCGGTCCGTGCGCTCCGCACTCGCGAAGGCGTGGGACCTGCCGGAGCAGGAGTCGCCTGAACAGGGAGCGTCCAGACAGAAGGCGCACAATAAGACTCAGTCAACTTCAGGGAAGGGCCTGTGATGGGACCCATCAACCAGACGCTCGGCGCCTACAGCGAGCTCTTCATGCTCCTTGCTGCGGGTACGTACGTCATCGCGTTCCTCGCCTTCGCGTGGGACATGGCCACGAGCGGCAAGACCGCTCAGGAGGACGCGACGCGCCTCGCGGAGGCCAAGTCGGAGGGCAAGTCCTCCGCCAAGGTGCCCGCGATGTCGGGTGCCGCCGCGGAGGGCCCGGGCGGCCCGAACTCGGGCATCTCGGCCACGGCGGGAGGCGCGAACGACGGCGGAAGCCGGGTTTCGCCGTCGTCCGCGGTTGCCGCCCGGGTCGCCAGAGTGGCCGATGCCGGCCTCACGTACACGTCGCGCCGCGCTGCCGCGCGCGTCGGGGTGGCGCTCAGCATCCTCGGCCTCGTCATCCACGCGGCGGGCGTCGTGACGCGCGGCGTCGCCGCCGGGCGCGTGCCGTGGGGCAACATGTACGAGTTCTGCACCACGGGTGCGTTCCTTGTGGTCGCGGTGTTCCTCATCGTGCTCATCCGGCGCGACCTGCGCTTCCTCGGCACGTTCGTCCTGGGCCTCGCCGTGGTCATGATGGTGGCCGCGGCCGTCGCGTTCTGGACGCCCGTCGGGCACCTGGTCCCCGCGCTCCAGAGCTACTGGCTCGTGATCCACGTCTCGATCGCCGTGCTCTCCTCGGCCCTGTTCACGCTCACGTTCTCGATGGGCGTCCTGCAGCTCCTCCAGTCGCGCCGCGAGGGCAAGATCGCCGCGGGCGAGCTCGACAAGGGCGGGTTCATGGGCCTCGTGCCGAGCGCGCTCACGCTCGAGACGCTCTCCTACCGGATCAACACGATCGCATTCGTCGGGTGGACGCTCACCGTCATGTTCGGCTCGATCTGGGCCGAGAAGGCGTGGGGCCGGTTCTGGGGCTGGGACACCAAGGAAGTCTGGAGCTTCGTCATCTGGGTCGTCTACGCGGCCTACCTCCACGCCCGCGCGACGCGTGGCTGGACCGGAACGCGCGCGGCGTGGCTCTCGATCGTGGGCTACCTGTGCGTGGTCTTCAACTTCACGGTCGTGAACATCTACTTCTCGGGCCTGCACTCGTACGCGGGCGTCAGCGCGGGCTGACGTCTCGGCGGATGTGAGAAGGGGAGGCCTCCTGCGGGAGGACTCCCCTTCTTGCTGTCTGGGCTTGCTGTTGATCTCGCGGTTTGGTCTTGCGGTCTGGGGGGAGCTACCGGCCGATCTGGCCGGGCGTGACCATCACGGGACCCGGTACTTGAATCCGACGTGCGAGGCTACGAACCCGAGCCGCTCGTAGAAGCGGCTCGGGTTCGTACGAGCGGCGCCAGACGATTCAACTCGTGGGCCGCCCGTCGTCGGACGTCGGCGCGCTCACGGCCTGGCCGTTGGCCGCCTGCCGCGCCTGCACGTCGGCGAGCACGCGGGAATGGATCTCCTCGGAGAGCAGATGGATCACCCGCGTGAGCTCGGTGTTCTCGGTCAGGAGCGTGTCCTGGGCCTGGAAGTCGCGATCGGCCTTGGCCTGCTGGAATGCCGCCTGCCGGTTCTGCCCGATCATCACGAAGGTCGAGAGGAAGATCGCCTCAAGCGAGACGATGAGCGTCAGAGTGGGCCATGGCGAGGGCTCGATCCACAGCATCCAGACCGCGAACAGCACGATGTGGATGTAGACGAACCACATCGAGCCGGCGAAGGCCGTGATCGCGTCCGCGATCCGCAGCTGGATGCTCGCCGCGCGATGCTCGGCCTCCGCGAGAACGGTGGGGTGGACCGCGCTGAGATCGGCTCGTTTCAGCAGGAGCCGGGGGCGAAGGTGGGGAATCGGATGCTTCACGTTGGCAGTGGTGGCGCTGGCAGCCTGGGTCATCGAGGTCTCCGGGGTGTGCGGCAGGCCGTTCCCGCCGTTCTACGAACTGAGACTAGGGCCTGTGGCCGCGGCATGGGCGCAGATCTCCGCGAGGACCCGCCCAGGGGGACCGTTGGGCACCGGCCAGCGCCATGGCGAACGGCGGCCGGCTTCCCCTGAAGCCGGCCGCCGTGGGCGCGTCCGCCAGACGCGGTGCGGATGGCCTACTTGATGCCGGTCGTGGCGATGCCCTTGACGAGGAACCGCTGGCCCACGAGGAAGGCGATGAACACGGGAAGGAGCGAGACCACGGACATCGCGAACATCGCGCCCCAGTCCGTGCTGGACTGGGCGTCGACGAACGCGCGCAGGGCCACGGGGACCGTGAACACGTCGGGTGACGTCAGGTAGATGAGCTGGCTGAAGAAGTCGCTCCACGTCCAGATGAACGTGAAGATCGTCGTCGTGGCGAGCGCGGGCGTCATGAGCGGCAGGATGACGCGCAGGAAGATCCTGGGGTGCCCGGCGCCGTCGATCCGTGCGGCCTCGTCGAGTTCGCGGGGGATGCCGCGGATGAACTGGACCATGAGGAACACGAAGAACGCGTCCGTGGCGAGGAGCTTCGGCACGATGAGCGGAGCGAATGTGTTGATCCAGCCGATCTGCGTGAACAGGATGTACTGCGGCACGATGATGACGTGGATGGGCAGCATGATCGTGATGAGCATGGCCCCGAACATCCACTTCTTGCCCGAGAACTCGAGTCTTGCGAACGCGTACGCCGTCATGGAGCAGGAGACGAGGTTGCCCACGATCGCGCCCAGGACCACGATGGTCGAGTTCAGCAGGTAGGTGCCGAACGGGGAGGTGAGCGCGTTCCAGCCGTTCGCGTAGTTCTCCGGGTGGGCCTCGGTGAGCCGGAGTCCCGGTGCCCGGAAGACGTCGTCGCTCGGTCGGAACGAGGAGACTGCCATCCACAGCAGCGGGTAGATCATCACGATGGCCGTGACGATGAGGATCGCGTGCTTGCCGAGGCTGCGCAGGCGTCCCCGGGCGGTGAAGGTCGGGTCGCCTTGGGGGAGCAGGCGACGGCGGGGTGAGACAGGGCCGCTGCGCGCCGAGGGGCGGCCGACGACGGCGGGAGACTCGGCCGTGGCCGACGTACGGAGCGCTGTGGTCGGGCCGTGCGGGGCTGCTTCAGTCGTCATAGAACACCCAGAATTTCGATGCGTAGAAGTTGATGGCGGTGAAGGCCCCGACGATCACGACGAGGACCCAGGCCATGGCCGAGGCGTAGCCCATGTCGAACTGGCCGAAGCCGCGCTGGTACAGGTAGAGCGTGAAGAACATCGTCGAGTCGGACGGCCCGCCGCTTCCGCCGGAGACGATGAACGCCTGCGTGAAGGACTGGAACGCGCCGATGATCTGCAGCACGAGGTTGAAGAAGATGATTGGGCTCAGCAGGGGGAGCGTGATCTTGAAGAATCGCGTGGCTCGGCCGGCGCCGTCGACGGCCGCCGCCTCGTAGTACATCGAGGGGATCTGGCGCAGCCCCGCGAGGAAGATGATCATGGGGGAGCCGAACGTCCACACGTGCAGCAGGATGATGCTGCCGAGGGCCGTGCTCGGGTCCGAGATCCAGCCCGGACCGTGAATGCCGAAGAACGCCAGGATCTGGTTGACCAGGCCCGAGGTCCCGAACATCTGCTTCCACAGGATCGCCACGGCCACTGACGAGCCGAGCAGCGAGGGCAGGTAGAACACCGAGCGGTAGAACGCGAGCCCCTTGAGTCCCTTGTCGAGGGCCAGGGCCACGGCAAGCGCGAGGGCGAGCTGGAGCGGGACTCCGACCACGACGTACGTGAGGGTCACGCCGAGGGAGTTCCAGAAGCGCTCGTCGCCGAACATGCGCGTGAAGTTGTCCACCCCGATCCAGTTGGGATCCTGGATGAGGTTGTAGTCCGTGAAGGACAGGTACAGGGACATGAGCATGGGGCCGACCGTGATGGCCACGAGGCCCACCATCCACGGCGCGAGGAAGATGAACGCGGCCTTGTTGTCCTTTGGCCGGCGCTGCTTCATGGCCCCCTTGCCACGGTCCGCGCCGGCCTCTCTACCTGCGGTTGACTTCTTCCCGAGGCTGCCCAGCTCCGCGAGCGCGCTCACGGGGTGAATCCGTTCAGAGTGAATCCATTCACAGGGGCGGGCAGGGTTCTGAGCGCGAGTGCCGCGTGTTGTTCGGACACGGAGTGACCTCCTTTGGTCGGAATGCGCTTTCACAGCAAGATAGGGCCCACTGCTCCGGCCGTCAAGGCCTTGATATTGCAGGTGGAATGCGTTTTCCTTGGACCTTGACGGCTGGTGTGACCTCGGACATACTCAGCGAATCAGAAACCGATTTCTCGGTCAACCGTTCGTTCAACATTGGAGAGACGATGACGACTCTGACGCGCCGCTCAGCACTCAAGGTGTTCGCGGGCACCGCGGCAGTGGGCCTACTGGCTGGCTGCGGCACCGGCGGAGGAAGCAAGAACGCCGACGGATCTGTGACGCTCCGCTTCACGTGGTGGGGCAATGACGTCCGCAACAAGCAGACGCAGCAGGTCATCGACGCCTTCCAGAAGGCCCACCCGAACATCAAGATCCAGGCCGAGCCCGGCGTCTGGTCAGGCTATTGGGACAAGCTCGCCACGCAGACCGCGGCCAACGACGCCCCTGACGTGATCCAGATGGACCTCGCCTACATCGCAGAGTACGGCGGGCGCGGAGCCCTCCTCGACCTCTCGAAGCAGAAGGCCCTCGACCTCTCGGCCTTCGACTCGAACACGCTCTCGGCGGGGCAGTACAACAACAAGCTCTACGGCGTCAGCACGGGCCAGAACGCGCTGGGCATCTTCGCGAACGTGAAGGTCTTCCAGGCCGCCGGGGTGGCCATCCCCGACGACTCGAAGTGGACGTGGGACGACTACATCAAGACCGCCGCCGCCCTCGCGGCCGGCGCGTCGAAGGGCGGCACGAACTACGGCGCCTCCTACGGCATCACCGACCAGACCCTGAGCATCTGGCTCCGCCAGCGCGGCGAGCAGCTCTACACCTCGGACGGGGCCACCGGCTTCACCGTGGACGGCGTGGCCTCCTTCATGGCGTTCCAGAAGAAGCTCCTCGACGCCAAGGCGGCACCGCCGGCCAGCGTCGCGCAGGAGGACGTCAACGCCGCCGTCGAGCAGACTCTCGCTGCGACCAACAAGACGGGCATGTCCTTCTGGTGGACCAACCAGCTCGGTGCGCTGTCCAAGGCGGCCGGTACGGACTTCAAGATCCTCCGGGTCCCGAGCCAGGACGGCAAGCCCCAGGACGACGGCCTGTTCTACAAGCCCTCGATGTACTGGTCGGCGTCCTCCCGCACAAAGCACCCGGAGGAGGTCGCGACGTTCATCGACTACCTCGTCAACAGCACCGACGTGGCCAAGGTGATCACCACCGAGCGCGGCTTCTCCACGTCGTCGAAGATTCAGGACGCCATCAAGCCGCTGCTGACCCCGACTGACAAGAGCGCGCTGGACTTCCTCACCCAGATCAAGCCCGAACTCGGCCAGGCGCCGGCCGTTCCGCCGGTCGGTTCGAGCAAGGTGGGCGACGCGCTCCTGCGCCGCCAGACGGATGTCCTGTTCGGCCGCGCCGACGCCCAGGCCGCGGCGGCCGCGTTCAAGAGCGACGCGGACAACCTCATCAAGAACGCCAAGAAGTAGGCCCCCGGGCCCTGCAGAAAGTCAGAGGCCGTGCAGGAAGTCGGGGTCGTCGTCCGGAGCCATGGGGCGGCGACCCCGCGTCCCGCCTGACGTGGGGGGCGCGGTGTGCCGCGGGTGGCCGAAGACGAACCAGAGGGTCGTGCCGATGACGGGGAGCACCGTGATGAGGAACCAGGCGGTCTTCGACAGGCCGCCGCGGATGCGGTCCGGATCGGCCATCGCGCAGTCCACCATGCCGTAGAGCCACGCGGCGAGGATGGCGATGGCGGGCACGAGGCGGAGCATAGGTCTATTTTAGTAGACTTGAGCGGTGGCGTTCCTGAAGTACACCCTCCTCCGTGCGGCCCTGTTCGTGGTGCCGTTCGTCGTCTTCCTGCTGCTCGGGATCGGGGGTGTGCTCTCGGCCGTCTACGCCGCGGTCATCGCCTTCGCAGTGAGCTTCCTGTTCCTCAACCGGCAGCGGAACGCCGCCGCGGGGGACGTCCGCGACGTCTTCGGCGGCCGCAAGGAGGTGCGCACCTCCCAGGAGAAGGAGGACGCGGAGATCGAGGACTCGTTCGATGAGGCGCGCCGCGCCGACGACGAGTACCCCGAGGTCTACCGCGACGACGAGGCTACGGCCCCGGAAGAGGCCCACAAGGCCGAGTTCGGCAAGGGCCAGCCCGGCGGGAACCAGGCCAAGGGCGCGTGAGCTAGACCCGCCCGAGGACCGAGGCGACGGCGAACAGCACGCTGAACCCCAGATTGATGAACCCCGTCTGCTGGAGCACGGGAATGAGACCGGGCCCCGCCGTGCCCGAGACCATGGTCCGGGACGGCTTGATGCACGCCGGGACGAGCACGAGCGCGAGCAGCATCCACGGGTTCGCGGGCGCCAGCAGCAGCGCCGCGAGGATCGCGACTCCCAGCATCACGGGGTAGGAGCGCCGGGCCGCGCGGTCGCCGAGCCGCACCGCGAGCGTGCGCTTGCCCGCGACGGTGTCCGTGGGGATGTCCCGCACGTTGTTGGCCATGAGGAGCGCGTCCGCGATGAGCCCGGTCGCGATCGCCCCAGCCCACGAGGCCGGGCTCAGCGTGAGCGCCTGCGTGTACGTGGTGCCGAGCGTCGCGACGAGGCCGAAGAACACGAACACGAACACGTCGCCGAGCCCGAGGTAGCCGTACGGCCGCTTCCCGCCCGTGTAGCCCCACGCCGCGAGGACGCTCGCCACCCCGACGATGAGCAGCCACCACGCCTGCGAGAGCCCCACGAGCACGAGGCCGAACACCGCGGCCGCTCCGAAGGAGAGGAACGCGGCCCGCTTCACGGCGCCCGGCTCCGCCGCCCCGCCGCCCACGAGCCGGAACGGCCCCACCCGGTTGTCGTCGGTCCCGCGCACGCCGTCGGAGTAGTCGTTCGCGTAGTTCACGCCGACCTGCAGCAGGACCGCCACGAGAGCGGCGAGGACGGCGCGAAGCGGATCGAACGCTCCGAGGCCGAAGGCCGCCGCACTGCCGACGATGACGGGCGCGATGGCCATGGGAAGGGTCCGCGGGCGGGCGCCCTGGACCCACTGGGCGAATGTTGCCACGGGCTGTTCCTAAGGGATGGGTGGAAAGGGGTGCTTGAAGGTCGTGCCGAGAGTCGAGCCTACGGCCCCGACGAACCGGCCGAGCGCCGCGCCGCGTGCGCCCGCGCGAGCGCCTCGCGGATCGCCTGCCGGTCCGGCTTCCCGTTGGGCAGGAGCGGCAGCGCGTCGAGCACGAGCCACGTCCGCGGGGCGAGGCGCCCCAAGCGTTCGACGGCGGCGGCACGCACCCTGGCGAGCGCGCCCGAGTCTTCGCCCGGCTCGGTGAGGACGACCGCGGCCGCGAGCGCCTGTCCCCACTCCGCGTCGCGGACGCCCGCCACGAAAGCCTCGCGCACGCCGTCGACCGTTTCGAGCTGAGCCGCGACCCGCGCGGCGGAGGCCTTGACGCCGCCCGTGATGACGACGTCGTCCACGCGCCCCAGGACGTGGAGGCGCCCCTCGGCCGTCAGCTCGCCTAGATCGGACGTGACGTACCAGCGCTCGCCGTCCTCCTCGAGGAAGTGCTCTGCGGTGCGCTCGGGGTCGCCCACGTAGCCGACCGCGACCACCTCGCCGCCGAGCCGGATCCGCCCGTCCTCGGCGATGCGCACGGACACCCCCTCGAGCGGGAAGCCGTTGTAGACGCAGCCGCCACACGTCTCCGCCGAGCCGTACGTCGTCACGACCTTCACGCCCGCCTCCTCGGCCCGGTCGAGCAGGCCGTGGGGGATGGGCGCGCCGCCGAGCAGGATCGCGTTGAAGCGCCTCAGGACCTTGAGCACCCGCGGGGAGGAGTCCTCGAGCAGGCGCCGCAGCTGAGTGGGCACGAGCGAGGTGAACCGCACGGGGTCGGTCATCTCCTCGCCCGCGTCGGCGAACGCCTCGGGGGTGAAGCCGGCGGCGAGGTCCATCTCGGCGGGGCGTGTGCCCGCGAAGAGCGAGCGGACCAGGACCTGCACGCCCGCGACGTACTCGAGCGGCAGCGCGAGCAGCCACTGGCCCTCGCCGCGCAGTGCGAAGGCAGTGCTCATCGAGGAGGCCGCGAGCGCGTCGATCGTGAGCGCGGTCGCCTTCGGCACACCCGTGGAGCCCGACGTGCGGACGACGACGGCCGTCCCCTCGGGCAGCGACGCCACCGCGGTCGTGGGTCGCCACACGCGCCAGGACCCCTGCGGGGAGTTTGCGCCCGCGGGCCCGAATTCGACGGCCGGTCCCTCGCCGGCGAGGGCCGCCGCGAGGGCCTTGAGGACAGGGTCGAGGCTCATGCGCTGTGCTCCCGGATCAGTCGTGGCCGGCTTGGTTGTGGCCGGATCAGTAGTAGTACGGGAAGTCGGACCAGTTGGGATCGCGCTTCTCGAGGAAGGCGTCGCGGCCCTCGACGGCCTCGTCGGTCATGTAGGCGAGGCGCGTGGCCTCGCCCGCGAAGACCTGCTGCCCGGCGAGGCCGTCGTCGGCGAGGTTGAACGCGAACTTGAGCATGCGGATGGCCTGCGGGGACTGCCGCGCGATGTCCTCCGCGTACTCGAGCGCCACGTCCTCGAGGCGCGCGTGCTCCACGGCCTCGTTCACGGCGCCCATCGCGACCATGTCCTCGGCCGAGTACTCGCGGGCCAGGAAGAAGATCTCCCGCGCACGCTTCTGCCCGATCTGGCGGGCCAGGAGCGCCGAGCCGTAGCCGGCGTCGAACGATCCGACCGTCGCGTCGGTCTGCTTGAACCTCCCGTGCTCGCGCGAGGCGAGCGTGAGGTCCGCGACGACGTGGAGCGAGTGGCCGCCGCCGGCCGCCCAGCCGTTGACCACCGCGACGACCACCTTGGGCATGGTCCGCATGAGCCGCTGGACCTCGAGGATGTGGAGGCGGCCCGCGCGGGCCGGGTCGATGGCCTCTGCCGTCTCGCTGGTCGCGTTCGGCACTGCGTACCGGTAGCCATCGCGCCCCCGGATGCGCTGGTCGCCGCCGGAGCAGAACGCGTGGCCCCCGTCCTTGGGGGAGGGGCCGTTGCCCGTGAGGAGGACGGTCGCGACGTCCGGGGTCATGCGGGCGTGGTCCATCGCGCGGTAGAGCTCGTCCACAGTGCCTGGGCGGAACGCGTTGCGCACCTCGGGCCGGTTGAACGCGATGCGGACGGCCGGGAGATCGCGCACGACCGCCCCGTTCGCGTCCCGCTCGACCTGCCGGTGGTACGTGAGGTCCTCGAAGGCGAAGCCCTCGACCTCGCGCCAGCGGTTCGGGTCGAAGACGTCGGACACTTTCTCGGGCAGGTCGGGGGAAGTCACGCGTGAAAGTCTAGTCGCGCAGTGCCGGGCCGCGTCCCCGCGTCACTGGCACGGTGGCGCCGGGCCGCGTCCCCGCGTCACTGACCCTGCCGCGAGCGCCGTCGGCGGCTCATGAGATGCAGAACTCGTTCCCCTCGGGATCGGCCATCGTGTACCAGGAGTGGGGGCCTTCGGCGGCCTCCCACAGAAACGTCGCGCCGCGGGCCTCCAGCTGGGCACGGAGGGCGTCCTTGTCGTCGCCAGCGAGGCGCACGTCCCAGTGGACGCGGTTCTTGATGGTCTTGTCCTCTGGCACCACCTGGAACAGGATCCGCCGCCTGTCCTTGCGCGCGAGCTCCGCCTGGGGCGCGATCGCCTGCGCCGTGGCCCACACGAGCACGCCGTTCCGGGTCGTGGTGTCCGCTTCAGTCGCATAGCCCTCGGCGATCATGCGCCGGATGAACTCCTCGTTGCTGGGCTCGACGGCCCACCCCAGCGTCTCGGCCCACCACTCGGCCTGGGCGTGCGGGTCGCGCGAATCGACCACGATCTGGATGTCGTATGCCATGGATCAACGCTAGGCCTCGCCACGTTCCGCGGGAAGGCGTGCGGACGCGCCAGAGGACAGGAGGTGTCCGCAGGGGCACGCGTGGGCACGAGTCAGTGCCGGAAACCAGTGCCGGAAAGTCACCAGCTTTCGGACGCGCTCCCCGGCGCGCCGCGGCCAGGCTACGGCGAGTCGCGCCGTCGTACGCGCCAATGTCGGTGAGAGTCCGACGAGCGACAGCCCCGCTTGACACCCGGCCGCCGGCCCCGCCACCCTTGGACGCATGGTCCGCTGATCGCTTCCCCTTCCCTGCGCCGCGGGCACCCTCGCCTTCTGAGCTGCCCCCGCGGCCACGTCAGCCCGGCGCGTCTGCGCCCGCGAGCCGCCGAAGCGAGGCCTCGACCATGCACCACAGTTCTCAGCACAGTTCTCCCCACGTCTCTCCCCACGCCTCTCCTCACGTGACCGTCTCCGGCGTGTCCCATGGCTACGGCGACCGGCTTCTCCTCGACGCGGTCGACCTCGTGGTCGCCGACGGCGAGCGGATCGCCGTCGTCGGCGAGAACGGCGCGGGCAAGTCGACGCTGCTCCGCCTCCTCGCGGGGGAGGAGCGGCCCGATGCGGGGAGCGTCGCCGTCCACGGGCGCGTCTCCCGGCTCGCGCAGACTGCCGACGGCGCCGCGACCGTCCGCGGGCTCCTCGCCTCCGCGGAGGCCCGCGCCGCCGCCGACGGCGAGGACGACGGCGGGACGGCCGCGCGGGTGCGGGCCGTCGTCGCCCTCGAACGGCTGGGAGTCGGCGAGCTGACCCGATCGGGGATCGACCGCCCGCTCGCGACGCTCTCGGGCGGCGAGGCCGAGCGCGTGGGCCTCGCCTTCGCGCTCGCGGACACCGCGCCCATCCTGCTCCTCGACGAACCCACCAACCATCTCGACGCAGACGCGGTCGCGTGGCTCGAGGCCGAGCTCGCGGGGCGGCCCGGCATCGTGGTCGCCGTCTCGCACGACCGCGACTTCCTGGGGCGCTTCGCGCGCGTGATCCTCGAGGTCGACGGCGATCGCCGCGGCGTCCGCCGCTACGGGGAGGGCTACGCGGGCTACCGCGCCGCGAAGGCCCTCGAGCGGCGCGCGTGGGAACGCGAGTACGCCGAGTGGGTCGCCGCGATGGAGCGCGAGCGCGAGAAGGCCGCGGCCGTGACCGACCGCGTCGCGTACGGGCGCAGAACCGACAACGACAAGTCCGGCTTCAACTACTTCGGGCAGCGCGTGAGCGCGGCGGTCGAGAGCCAGGTCCGGTCGGCCCGGGAGCGGTTGCGGCGGCTCGAGGCCGATCCCGTGCTGCCGCCGCCGAAGCCCCTGCACCTCGCCGCGGCGTTCGACGTCCAGCGCGGCGCCGCGGTGTCGGTGCGCGGCGCGGCCGTTCCCGGCCGGCTCGCTCCGGTGGACGTCGAGGTGCCGGCCGGCGGTCGGCTCGCCGTGACCGGCCTCAACGGCGTCGGCAAGACGACGCTGCTCAACGTGCTCGCCGGGCGGCTGCCGTGCGAGGGCGTCGCCGAGGTGCGCACGGCGCCGGCAGCGGACGACGGCGCGGGCGCGCCCGCCGTCGTCGGCCTCCTCCCGCAGGAGCTCGCCCCGCCCACGGACCCGCACGCGCGCCTGCTCGCGGCCTACGCCGCGGGGCTCCCGGGTGATCTCGACGAGCACGCCGAGCGGCTCATGCACCTCGGCCTTTTCCGGGTCCAGGAGTTCTTCGTGCCGGTGGGCTCGCTCTCGGCAGGGCAGTACCGCCGGCTCGCGCTCGCGCGGCTCCTGTCCGGACGGCCCGAGCTCCTGCTCCTCGACGAGCCGAGCAATCACCTTGCGCCGCTCCTCGTGGGTGAGCTCGAAGAGGCGCTCGAGCGGTACCGCGGGACGCTCGTGGTCACGAGTCATGACGCCGCGCTCCTGCGCTGGTTCGGCGGGCTCGAAGGGGCCCGCGAGCTGCGGATCGAGCGGCGGGAGGTTCGCGCTGGCAGCGACGTGCGGTGAGTGGCGCGCGGCGGCAGCGATTGCTCCGAGGCGCGGCCCCGACGCCAAGAGGCCCTCCCCGGGATGCGGGAAGGGCCTCTTGCGTGTCTGACGCCGGTCCGGGATGCAGCGCGGGAAGCGTTGCCCCGGGCCAGCTCGATGGGCGCGGCTACGCGTCGGCGGTGCTGAGTTCCTTGTCCTCGGACTGCCGGCCGCGCTTGCCCTTCGTGGCCGGGGCGAGCGCGGCGTCGGTCTGGCGCTCCACGGCCTGGGCCGCGATGTAGAGGCCCTCGCGGTTCAGGTGGCGCGAGTAGGACGAATCCAGGTAGAGCGTCGGGAAGGAATCCTCCGAGTTCATCTCGGTGGCCTTGTCCAGCAGCGCCGGGTACAGGAATGCCTTCACGGGACCCGCGCCGCCGCCGTAGACGTAGGCGACCTCCGTCGTGGCGCCGACAACGGCGAGCACGCGGCCGAACTGCTCGGCGATCTCCTTGGAGAAGAACAGCATCTCCTCCTCCACGAACTGAGCGACCTTCTGGTAGAAGTTGCGCTTCAGGGCGCTCGGGCCGGCCTGCAGGTACTCGGCGAGCTGCTTCCGGGACGTGAAGCCCGAGACGAAGCCGCGATCGTCCATGGCCTTGAGCGCGCCGGTGAGCACCGAGCCGTAGCCCTTGTTGTACGTGGTCGAGGCGTCCGCGTTGAACTTGCCGGCGGTGAAGACCGGGAAGTTGACCGTGCCCTCGCCGATGTCGATTCCGACGGTGTGCTGGGCGGCCAGCACGTCCGCGGAGGTAATCCCCTCAAGCGTCACGCCGCGGCGGCGCACGTCCGCCAGCATCGCGTCCATGAGGTCCTCGCCCTTGACCGTGATCGCGTACTGGGCCGAGGCGCCCTCGGGGATGACCTGCACGTCTACGAAGCGCAGCTTCACCGTGACCGGAGTGTCGAAGTTGTGCACCGTGGCCGTGTGGGTCCCGTTCATGAACTCGGCCGCGTAGCTCGTGCGATGTGCCATGTACTCGTTGATCGGCAGCGCGAGGGCAACCCGGGCCTGCACGCTCAGCGACTCGTCGGCAGGCGGGAGCGTGCCGTTCTGGCGGACGTAGTCGCGCAGGGCCTTCGCTGCGAAGGCGCCCATGACCAGGACCTTGCTCAGCTCCTGCTGGGCCTTGCTGCGGCGGCCCACCACGTCGAACTCGTCGAACGCGCCCTGGGCGCTCAGCGCGCGGGTGCCGAACAGGCGGCGGTACTGGTCGCCGATGAGCGGCGACGCGAAGCTCACGTCCAGCTCGTTGTAGAAGTCGCCCTCCATCCTGGCCGGGGCGTCGGCGTCCGGGTGGGGCAGCGCGTTGGACCGGGTGATGAGGGCGACGCTGCTGGGAAGGTCGAGCTCGTCGATGCTGGCGGTGTTGGAGGCGCCGGCACCCCGGATGAGCCCTTTGACGTATCCGTTGCCTACGTCGATGCCGCCGGTCAGATTGATCGAGATGGTCATGGGTGGTCCCTTCGTTCAGAAAAAGTTGGTGGTGCCGGTGGGTGGTGCCAAGAGCGGTGCCCGCGGTGGTGCGCTGCGGGAGCTACCGCATTCTGGAGAAGATGTCGTTGACGTCCTGCAGTTCGCTCGACGCCTGCTCTGGTTCCGAAGGTGCCGGGGCGGAGGCCCCGAGCGCTGCGTTCGGCCGCTGCGCCGGCGTCGGGGCCTCCGGCCAGAACTCTGGCTCCGGGGCCGGGACGGACGCCGGCAGCCGAGTCTCGCCAACTGGCGCCTCGACCGCACGTGCCTCCTCCGACGGTTCCGCCGTGCGCGCCTGCCTCGGGAGCTGGCTCACCGGGCGGTTCACGACGTCGACGAACCCCTGGCGCTCGATGCTCTCGCGGATGAGCATCCGTACTGACAGCGAAGGGTTGTCCTGCAACTCCATCCACGCCACCACGGCCTCATCGGCTGCGGGGACGCTCACACGGAAACGATGCGGTTGCGGCTTCGCTGGTGTGTCTGCCTTGCCCTGACGGCCCGTCATCAGCACACCCCTTTCTCTCCACTCCTCGACGAGGCTCTCTCTCGTTCGCCAGCTATATATAGACCGAAGTGCCGATCGATCCCAAAAATGTCCAAATCTGAACTCCGAAGAGGTCAAAGCTGGCCAGAGTCTGGTCACGAATGGGCCGAATCGTCTCTGAGAATCCGAGCGCGCCCGTGTTTGGTCCAATCCTGGCCATCTAGCGGTCAGGCTTGGCCACTGGCGGGCCACTTTCGGCCACGGAAAATAGCCTGACCCACGCCGGCCTCTCGGACGTGTCGTCGGGCTTATGCGCGAGTGAACAGTGTGGCGACATCGGGAATTTAACCCGGGTGGGGCCTTGGCCGAGCCGTTTTAGCACGGGTGGGCTATTAACGGAGCACGCCTACGACTGCAGCGCGGAGATGTCCACTGCGTAGATGAGGATCACGGACAGCAGATTCTTGAGGGCGTGCAGCGAGATGCTGAAGGCGAGGTTGTTGCCCGTCCACGCGTAGGCGAACACGAGCACGGCCCCGAGGCCGAGATAGGGCGCCAGCGCCTGGATCGAGAAGCCCGCGGTGCTGAGGGTGTGGAGCGACGCGAAGAACGCGAGCGAGAGCGCGTAGCAGACCCAGCGGTTGAGGTACCGGCTGAGCTTCCCGATCATGAGGTGCCGGAAGACGTACTCCTCGACGAACGGCCCGAGGATTACGAGGAGCGGAGCGGTGAACCACCACGGGATGCCCTGCGCGAGCGACTGGATGCTCTCTTGGTTCTGACTCACCTGGAGCCCGCCCGCGAGGGCCACGGCGATGGCCGAGACCACGAGCATCGCGACGAGCATGAGCGGCAGGATCCCGGCCGTGAACCACGGCCGGGTCGCGAGGATCCGCACGTCGCGCGCGATGTAGGCGTGGGCCGCGATCGAGGCGACGATGAACACCACCCCGTAGACGCCGAGATTCAGCAGGTACGAGGCGATCTCGGGGTGCGCCCGGACCCATGCCGAGTCCTCGAGCGGCAGGAACGCGACCGCGATCGGCAGGAGGACGTAGAGCAGGACGGCCGCGAGGTCCGTGGGGGTGAAGCGCCCGAAGCGGCGGCCCGGGGCGGGGTCGCCGGGGCGGCGCCGGAGCGCGGTGGGGGGCATCGAGTTGGGAGTGCTCATTTGCCGGTGGAACGAGCGGGCAGCCGAACCGGTTCCGTCGTGCGGTCGTCATGGGTTGACCCACGCGCCGCCGCGGGTAATCTTTATAGAACGAACGGTCGGTAATTTGTTCGGACTTCGAGGCGCCGACCGGGTCCCTACGCATAAGGATGTGCTCATGGCTGAGGCCTTTCTGATCGGCGGCGCGCGTACCCCGGTGGGGCGTTATGCAGGCTCCCTCTCCTCGGTGCGCCCCGACGACCTCGCGGCACTCACGGTGCGGGCCGCCGTCGAACGCGCGGGGATCGACCCGGCCGCGGTGGACGAGGTGATCCTCGGCAACGCGAACGGCGCGGGGGAGGAGAACCGCAACGTCGCCCGGATGGCCTGGCTCCTGGCCGGCTACCCGGACTCCGTCCCCGGCATCACGGTCAACCGCCTGTGCGCGTCAGGCCTCTCCGCCATCATCATGGCGAGCCACATGATCAAGGCCGGTGCGGCGGACCTGGTCGTCGCCGGGGGAGTCGAGTCGATGAGCCGGGCGCCGTGGGTCATGGAGAAGCCCGAAAAGGGCTTCGCGAAGCCCGGCGCGGTCTTCGATACGTCCATCGGCTGGCGCTTCACGAACCCCGCGTTCCTCTCCGGCGAGCTCTCCCGGGACGGGAAGGCCACGTTCTCGATGCCCGAGACGGCCGAGGAGGTCGCGAGGGTGTTCGACACCTCGCGCGAGGACTGCGACGCGTTCGCCGTCCGCTCGCACGAGCGCGCCCTCGCGGCGATCGCGGCGGGGCGTTTCGCCGAGGAGATCGTTCCGGTGACGGTCACCGCGTCGCGCCGCGGCAAGGCCGGGGCGCAGACCGTGGTCGATACCGACGAGGGCCCGCGGCCGGGAACCACGATGGACGTCCTCGCGGGGCTGCGGCCCGTGGTCAAGGGCGGTTCCGTGGTCACCGCGGGCAACGCGTCCTCGCTCAATGACGGCGCGTCGGCGATCGTCGTGGCCTCGGAGGCCGCGGTCGAGCGCTTCGGGCTCGCCCCCCGCGCGCGGATCCTCGAGGGCGCCTCGGCGGGAGTGGCCCCCGAGATCATGGGCATGGGCCCGGTCCCCGCGACGCGCAAGGCGCTCGACCGCGCCGGCCTCTCCGCCGCCGACCTCGGCGCGATCGAGCTCAACGAGGCGTTCGCCTCGCAGTCCCTCGCGGTCATGCGCGAGCTCAAGCTCGACGAGGAGATCGTCAACGCGGACGGCGGCGCGATCGCGCTCGGCCATCCGCTCGGCTCCTCGGGCTCGCGCCTCGTGGTGACCTTGCTGGGCCGCATGGAGCGCGAGCTGCGCGGCGAGGGCCGCAAGCTGGGCCTCGCGACGATGTGCGTCGGCGTGGGGCAGGGCACGGCCCTGCTCGTGGAGGGGGTCTGATGGCGGCCGAGGAGAGCGCCGCGAACGACGGCGGTGCTCGCCTCGACGCGTCCCGCTTCACGACTCTCCTGGTCAACGAGCGAGCCGATAGGCTCCACGCGACGCTCAACAGGCCCGCGGTGCGCAACGCGATCGACCAGGCGATGGTCGACGAGCTCCACGCCGTGTGCGCGCACCTCGAGGCCCACCCGAAGGTCCTCATCCTCTCCGGCACCCCCGCTGATCCCGCGAGTGCGACGAAGGGTGTCTTTGCGTCCGGCGCGGACATCGCTCAGCTGCGCGAACGCCGCCGCGACGACGCCCTCGCGGGCATCAACTCGACCGTCTTCGACCGCATCGCCAAACTGCCGATGCCCGTCATCGCCGCCCTCGAGGGCTACGCCCTGGGTGGCGGCGCCGAGCTGGCCTACGCGGCGGACTTCCGGATCGGGACCCCCAGCCTGCGCCTCGGGAACCCGGAGACGGGCCTCGGGATCATGGCCGCGGCCGGCGCAACGTGGCGGCTACGCGAGCTCGTCGGGGAGCCGCTCGCGAAGCAGATCCTGCTCGCGGGCCGCGTGCTCACGGGCCCGGAGTGCCTTGAGGCGGGCCTCGTGGGCGAGCTCGTCGACCCGGCCGAGCTCGTCGACGCCGCTAATGCGCTCGCCGACCGGATCGCCGCACAGGATCCGCTCGCGGTGCGCATCTCCAAGGCCGTCTTCCACAGCCCGCGCGAGGCCCACCCTCTCATCGACACGCTGGCCCAGGGCATGCTGTTCGAGTCCCAGGCCAAGTTCGACCGCATGCAGGCGTTTCTGGAGAAGAAGAACAGCAGGAAGAAGTAGCGATGAACATCGAACAAGCCCTGAACGAAGCACTGGGCGTCAAGACGGGCGGCAACGTGCCGCTCGCCGAGGGCCTCCCGGCCACGGTCGGGGTCCTCGGCGGGGGCCGCATGGGCGCCGGGATCGCGCACGGGTTCCTGACCCGCGGAGCCAAGGTCGTCGTCGTCGAACGCGACGCGGAGGCCGCCCAAGGCGCGCGGGGGCGCGTCGCGTCGTCGGTCGAGGCCTCGCTTGAGCGCGGCACCGTGCAGGGGTCCGCCGAGGACTACCTCGAGCGCTTCGCGACCTCGGTGGACTACGCCGACTTCGCCTTCTGCGACCTCGTCGTCGAGGCCGTCCCCGAGGACGCCGAGCTCAAGACCGCCGCGCTCGCCGCCGTCGAGCAGCAGATCTCCCCGCACGCGTTCCTCGCGACGAACACGTCCTCGCTCTCCGTGAGCGGCCTCGGCGCCTCGCTCGCGCGCCCGGAGCAGTTCCTGGGCCTGCACTTCTTCAACCCGGTCCCGGCGTCGACGCTCATCGAGGTCGTCGTCGCGGAGCGGACCGCCGACGAGACGCTCGCGGCCGCCCGCCGCTGGGTCGAGGCGCTCGGCAAGACCGCCGTCGTCGTGAGGGACGCGCCGGGCTTCGCGTCCTCGCGCCTCGGCGTCGCGATCGCGCTCGAGGCCATGCGTATGGTCGAGGAGGGCGTGGCGAGCGCGGAGGACATCGACAACGCGATGGTGCTCGGCTACAAGCACCCCACCGGTCCGCTCAGGACCACCGACATCGTGGGCCTCGACGTGCGCCTGGGCATCGCCGAATACCTGCACGCGACCCTCGGGGAGCGCTTCGCCCCGCCGCAGATCCTACGCGACAAGGTGGCCAACGGGGAGCTCGGCCGCAAGTCGGGCAAGGGCTTCTACGACTGGTCCTAGCCGTTGTGGGGTCCCGTCCCGAGGGTTGTGGGGTCTCGTCCCGAGGGTTGTGGGGTCTCGTCCCGAGGGTTGTGGGGTCCCGTCCCGAGGGTTGTGGCGTCTTCTGCAAGGACGGGGACCCTGCAACTGGATGCCAGAGACCCCGCAACTGGATGCCAGGGACCCCGCAACTGGATGGCAGGGACCCCGCAACTGGGTGGCAGGGACCCCGCAACGGGGTGGCAGGGACCCCGCAACTGGGTGGCAGGGACCCCGCAACTGGGTGGCAGGGACCCCGCAACGGGGTGGCAGGGACCCCGCAAGGTAGGCTCGGCGTCATGAGCGCCGTCGCGTGGGAGGGTGTCGCGTGGGAGGGCGCCGTCAACGCGCGGCGCGTGCTGGGCTCCGTGTACCGCATGGGCCGCAGCGAATGGCTCACCGAGCGCGGCTGGCGGCAGATGTACGACGACGGCGTCCGCACCGTCATCGACCTTCGGAACCCCGGCGAGCGCAAGCGTCGCCCGACGGACCCCGTGGTGCGCCCGGAGGCCATGGCGGGGATCGCGATCGTCAACGCGCCGACGGAGGACCCCGATCACCCGGAGCACGCCGAGGCCTTCGCGGGCCGCGTCCCACCGTATCTGAGCCACCCCGACGGCTACGCGGGCGTGGTCCGGCTGTTCCCCGAGCGGATCGTCGAGGTGTTCCGGGCCATCGCGGAGGCGCCGGGCGGCGTCGTCGTGCACTGTTCGGCGGGCCGCGACCGCACCGGGATCATCGTGACGATGCTGCTCCAGTTGGCCGACCCGGCCCGCGCCGCCGAGGCGGCCGCGAGCCACTACGAGGCGAGCCTGCGCGGCATCAACGAGTGGCATCGCGTCAGCCCCGTCAAGCACCCGTACGAGCGGTACCAGGACGACGACGAACTCGAGCCGGCGCTCGCAGAACGTCAGGCCGCGCTCGCGGAATTCGTGGCGTCGATCGACGCCGAGCGATTCCTCCTCGACCACGGCCTCACGCGTGCCGAGCTCGAGCGCGTGCGGGCGCGCCTGCTGGGTTAGTCCGGCTCCTCTGGGTTGGTCGGGCTCCTCGCCGTTCTCCGGGCGCGCTACCTCACGAACGGCGCGACGGCCGGGGCGTAGCCGAGCGCGTACCCGGTCGCGGTCGGGTGGAACGAGGCCGGATCGCCCGCGACGAACGGGTGGATCCACGGCGACGGCGAGCCGAGGCCATGGCCCAGGAACGCGAGGGTCACGTCCGCGTAGGAGGCCCCGTCGGAGAGGGAGGTGAACGCGATCGTCGAGTTCAGGAGCGCCACGGCGCCGTTGATCTGGGCCGCGACGGGCACCTCGGCGGCGGGGAGCCCCGAGAGCGTGAACAGGAGCGGGTAGCCCGTGAGCGTGATGTGCGCGCCGGGTGCCTTGGCCCGCACCGCCGCGATCGTCGCGCGGAGCTTGGCGGGCAGCTGCGGCAGCAGGACGAACACCGAGTTGTGCAGCGCCTCCGAGCAGGCCGTCGTGGCCGGGCCGGTGGCGCAGGCGGTCGCGACGGCGCGGTCGCCCACGTCGTTGGCGCCGACGGTGATCGTCACGTTCCGGGTGCGCGCGGGCACGGCTGGCACCTGCCCCGCGATCACTTCCGCGGTCGTCGCGCCATAGCAGCCCAGGTTCGCGCTGGCCCCGAGAAGCGCGGGGTAGGAGCCGGCCGTCTGGAGGCACTGGTTGAGATAGGGACCGCCGCCAGTCCCGGCAGCGATGGAGTCGCCGAGTGCGACGTACGACGGCGGGGGAGCGGCTTGGGAGGCCAGCGCCTGGGCATCCAGGGCTTGGGCAGGCAGCGCGGCGGTGCCTGCGACGAGGCCGACTGCCGCGAGGGCGGCGAGGACGGCCCGCATGATGCGCACGGTGAAGGGGCGAGCAGCAGTCATGCCGCTCAGGGTAGGCCCGCCACGGCCGCGGAACTAGGCCTCGCGACGCCCAGTCGGGCGGGTGTTGCCGGACCGCCCCGCCGTGTATCCTAGAGCCATTACCGAACGGCCGGTCAGTAATTGCGCTCGACCCGCAGTGGGCCCAACGCCCGGCCGTCGCCCGGAGCCCCGCATCGGAAGGAACCGTCGACGATGACCACTGCCGCGCCAGCCCCCGTGAAGGCCAGAATCGTCCCGAGCTACATCCTCGACGCCTGGTGGACGCCCACCGAGCAGTCGGTGGGCGCGGCAGGAAAGGCCGCCGAGGTCCGCGACGCGAGCACGGGCGAGCCCCTCGCCACGGTCAGCACCGAGGGGATGGACCTCGGCGCCGTCGTCCGTCACGGCCGCACCGCGGGTCAGGCGGCCCTCGGCGAGCTGACCATCCACGAGCGCGCGCTCAAGCTCAAGGAGCTCGCGCAGTTCCTCAACGGCCACCGCGACGAGGTCTACGAGCTCTCCTACAAGACCGGCGCTACGAAGCTCGACTCGATGGTCGACGTCGACGGCGGCATCGGCGTCCTGTTCACTTTCGGATCGAAGGGCCGCCGCGAGCTTCCGAACAGCCACGTCATCGTGGACGGGCCCACGGAGACGCTCTCGCGCGACGGCTCGTTCGTGGGCGAGCACCTCTACACGCGCATCCCCGGCGTCGCGGTGCAGATCAACGCGTTCAACTTCCCCGTGTGGGGCATGCTCGAGAAGTTTGCCCCGGCGTTCATCGCAGGCGTCCCGACGATCGTCAAGCCGGCCACCCCGACGGGCTACGTGACCGAGGCCGTCGTCCGGCTCATGATCGAGTCGGGGATCCTCCCCGCTGGCTCGCTCCAGCTCATCTCGGGCTCCGCCCGCACGCTCCTCGACGAGCTCGACTACCGCGACATGGTGTCCTTCACGGGCTCGGCGACCACGGCGAACCTGCTCAAGTCGCACCCGAACGTCGTGCACGGCGGCGTGCGCTTCACGTCGGAGACCGACTCGCTCAACGCCGCGATCCTCGGGCCGGACGGCGTGCCCGGCACCCCCGAGTTCGACGCGTTCGTGAAGTCCGTGGTCACCGAGATGACGGTCAAGGCGGGCCAGAAGTGCACGGCGGTGCGGCGCACCATTGTGCCGGCGGGCATCGTGGACGACGTCGTTGCCGCCATCGGCGAGCGGGTCGCCCAGAAGGTGGTCATCGGAGATCCGCGCGCCGAGGGCGTGACGATGGGCGCGCTCGCGTCCATGGACCAGCTCGAGGACGTGCGCGGCGCGGTCGAGTCGCTCGTGGCCGCCGGCGGGCGGATCGCGTTCGGTTCCCTCGAGGCGCCGGAAGTGCTGACGGCGGCCGGTGCCAAGGCCGTGGTCGCGGACGGCGCGTTCATGTCGCCAGTTGTGCTGACGTGGGATGACGTCCACTCGGCGGCCCTGCACGGCACGGAGGCGTTCGGTCCCGTGTCCTCCGTGGTGGGCTACTCGTCGATCGACGAGGCCATCGAGCTCGCGGCCCTCGGCGCCGGCTCGCTCGTCGCGACGGTCTGCACGAACGATCCTGCCGCGGCCCAGGCCTTGACCCTCGGCATCGCGTCGCACCACGGCCGCGTGCTCGTGCTCAATCGCGAGGACGCGCGCACGTCGACGGGCCATGGCTCGCCAGTCCCGCACCTCGTGCACGGCGGGCCGGGCCGCGCGGGCGGCGGCGAGGAGCTCGGCGGCATCCGCTCGGTCAAGCACCACATGCAGCGCACGGCAATCCAGGGTTCGCCGAACATGCTCACGGCCGTCACAGGCGTGTGGCACACCGGCGCGGACCGGCAACTCGCCGACCCCACGGACCCCTCGACGCACCCGTTCCGCAAGTCGCTCGCCGAGCTCCGCATCGGCGACGCGGTGCGCTCGGAGCTGCGCCAGGTGACGCTCGAGGACATCTCGGCCTTCGCACGCGAGACCGGCGACACGTTCTACGCCCACACCAACGAGGAGGCCGCCGCGGCCAACCCGTTCTTCCCGGGCATCGTGGCGCACGGTTACCTGCTCGTCAGCTGGGCCGCGGGGCTCTTCGTCTCGCCCGAGCCCGGTCCGGTCCTCGCGAACTACGGTCTCGAGAACCTGCGCTTCGTGACCCCCGTCCCGGCCGGCGACTCCATCCGCGTGACGCTCACCGCCAAGCAGATCACGCCCCGCGTGACGGACGAATACGGCGAGGTCCGCTGGGATGCCCTCATCGAAAACCAGGACGACGAAATTGTCGCGACCTACGACGTCCTGACCCTCGTGGCCAAGGAGTGGCCCGCCTAAAATTGGTGGCGTCAGTTCCCCTCGTGGAGGTGCGCCATGACTCTGGCGACAAGACCGGCAACAACAATCTTGACCGTGGCCGACGAGGCCCGCGCCAAGGACTTCTACGGGGGAGCGTTGGGGCTCCCTGTCCGCGGAAAGGACCCGACTGGGATGATGATCCTTGGTCTGGACGGAACCGCATCCCTGGGCCTCATGGTGGACGCTCAGGCGCTCCACTCAGGCCACACCGCCATCACGTTCGAGGTCGACGACCTCGACGCGACCATGGCGGATCTCGAAGGGCACGGCGTGCACTTCGAGGACTACGATCTGCCCGATCTCAAGACGGACGACCATCACATCTACGCCATGGGCGGCGGCGATCGCGCCTCGTGGTTCGCGGATCCCGACGGAAACATCATCTGCCTGCATCAGGGCGGCGCGATCGAATACAACATGTGAGGACTGCCGTCCGGTCGCGTTCCGCGAGAGCGAGCGGGCGACGGCGGAGGGCCGGGCTTGGTGCCCGGCCTTCCGTATGCCCGGGATCGCCATCGCGCACAGGGCTAGAGGCCCAGGAGGTCGGCGAGCACCTCGAGATGGCGGAGGAACACTTGCTCAGGGGCGGCCGACGTCGCGGTGTACCTACTGGCTTTGCCAACAGATGGCCTGCACAGAGGTGCCGTTGAAACCGAATCGAGCCGAGAAATTCGCCTCGGCCATGGGCATGACCGACACGGCACACATCCCCCGGCGCCAATCGGTCTCGAACCGGACGTCTGACCAGTCCATTGGCGCGCGCAGCGAAGGGAAGACGCATTTGTAGGCAGCCTCACGAAGTGCACAGAAGACGGTGGCGACAAGATCCGGCGAAGACTGTGGTCCCGCCGCCGCGGCGTCTTCGGGCATGACGGCGCGCTCAGCCAACAGGGCTCGGCGAGGATGGACGGCCTCGACGTCGATGCCCACTCCCAGCACGCCGTGCCGCTCCCACGCGACCGCTGCCGCCGCCCAGGGAGCCGAGTGGGCTATGCTGCCAACCACTCCGGCGGGCCACACCGGGCAACCGTCCGGGTCCGCCGTCAGCGCGGCGGCCGCCAAGTCAGAGCCACCCAGCAGACGCAGTGCTTCGCGCGCCGTGGCTCTCCCGTGCGTATGTTCGGCACTACGGCGCCGCCACCGGGGTTCCTGCGAAGTGTCGCGACGGCGCAGCGCAACGCGCCCGGGAAAGTTCTGCGGGGGGACTCCCCACGAGCGCGCGAGATTCACGGCCCCGCCTCGGCCAATGCATCTCCGCCAAGAAGCTCGTCCCGCAGCGCTAGTCCCCGGTGGAGCCTCGTGGGGGTGGCCGCCGTCGGGTCGAGTCGAAGGAAGAGCATGAGCCAACGTGCGGCCTCGTCGGTACGTCCGGCGTCCCGGAGGCTGAGCGCGGTGTGGAGGAGGGTGCGGTGGTCTTGTACGAGTGAAACCGCGACGCGATGGCCCATGCGGGCGGCCTCACGGTCGCCGCCGAGCCACCTCGGGAGACGCTCCATGAGCGACGCCCAGACATGCCACGCGAGGGCGAGACCGGGAAGGCGGCGAACGGAGCGCCAGATGAGGCGCTTGCTCCGCAGCGCCCAGACGATCAGCGCGAACGGATTCCGCGTGAACTGGACCATCTGCCCGGCCGCGCGGCCCCGCTCGAGTCGGGCGTAGTCGCAGCGCACGCCGCGGGTGATGGTGAGCGCGCGGCGTAGGTACCGATGGGCCTCGTCGCCCGAGGAGCCGAGCGCTCGCTCGACGAGGATGTGCGCCGCCGAACCCCTCGACGGCCGGCATGGGGCTTCCGGGGACGGCATGAAACTGGGATCAACGAAGGCGGGCCACTGTCCTGCACACCCGGCGACGCGGGCGAAGACTCGGAGGATGAAATCCTGGCCGGCTGCGCGGCCCAGTTCGGGCGGCGGAACGGGAGGGGCAACGTGCACCGCGATGCGACGGCGACGGCGCGGCCAGCGAGAGCCGATGGGCAGGACAGCGTTGACGCCGAAGAGTCCGACGGGGACCACCGGGACACGCGTCTCAGCGGCGAGGGCGGCGACGCCGCGCCTTGGGGCGCGGATCCAACCGTCACGGCTTCGAGTCCCCTCCGCGTACATGACGATGATCCCACCGCCTTCGAGGACGGCCCGGGAGGCATCGAAGGCATCCGTGTCGGCTCCGCCCCGCTCTACGGGAATGCCTCCCGCGCGTCGGTTGAACCACGCAGACAGGGGAGAATCGAAGAGCTCGGACTTGGAGAGGAACTTCGGGTAAGGCAGCCCGCTGCAGAGGAGCCACCAAGCGAGGACGACGTGGTCGAAGTAGCTCGTGTGGTTCGCCGTGACGATGAACGGCGGGGCGGGCGGCTTCTCGCCGAGCACTCCGATGACGCGCCGGTCCACCCACCTCTTGAGGAGGGAGAGCATGATCCTCCGGAGGACCGTCATCGGGGTTCGGCCGTTTCGACGAAGCGAGTGGTGGCCGCGAGGCGGGCCTGGACAACATCGTCGACCGAGACGGTGATGAGGCCGTGGTCATGCGCGAACTCGTCCAGGGTCGAGTCGCGTGCCATCCGCCCGTCGGCCCCGAGCACCTCGACGATGACGGCAGCGCGGCGCAGCCCGGCGAGGGCGCACAGGTCGGTGGATGCCTCGGTGTGACCGCGTCGGCCCAGCACACCCGTCGGATGGGCGACGAGGGGGAACACATGCCCGGGGCGGCGAAGCGACTCTGGACCAAGCCCGCTATCGAGCAGGACCCGAATGGTCTCGGCCCGATCGAACGCGGAGATCCCGGTTGTGACACCGAATTCGGGCGCTGCGTCGACGGACACGGTGAAGGCCGTCCCCAAGTGGTCCTCATTGTGCCGGACCATCTGTGGGAGGTCGTTCGCCTCCGCGATGGATCGTTCGACGGCGACGCAGATGAGCCCGCGGGCCTCGCGCGCCATGAAGTTGATCTGCTCGCCGGTCACGAACTCGGCAGCCGCGACGAGGTCGCCCTCGTTCTCGCGGGTGGCGTCGTCCACCACCAGGACCATCTTGCCGTCCCGCAGGTTTCGGAGGGCCTCGTCAAAGTTCTCGCTGTCAAACATGATGTGCTCCTTGGAGGTCTTCTAGCAAAAGAGGACGATGTCGGGTGAATCCCGGTCGATGAATTCCTGTTCGTTGAACAGTTCCCCGGCATGTCCTCTCTCGACCGCGAGCTCGACGTAGCGCACGAGCGCGGAAATTCCCTTGCTGTCGGAATGGATTTCGCCGAGATGGCGGAAATTGTCGAGCCCGCTGCGAAATTTCTCGCCAGAATCGTTCGAATGCTCGAGGTGGAGATTCTTCGCCGACGAGGTGAGACGGATCCCCGCGCCCGCGAGTTGGGCGCGGTAGCCGAATTCGGTGTCTTCCGCACCCCATCGCGTGCCGAAGGACTCGTCGAAGCCGCCGATCCGATCGAACGATGCGCGACGCATTGCGAGGTTGCTCGTGCAGGTCTGAAGGAATCGGTATTGGTGATTCGGGCTCGCCGTGAGGGCGTCGAGCGTCCACTTTTCGGCGACGGTCATCCGCGCGCGGGACCAGATGTCGACGTACAGCCTCGGGTCGACCACGTGCCCAAGGAAGAGTGGCACTACGTCGACCGGCACCGTCCAGCGCTCGCCCCGCGACAGCACGTCGTGATCCGAACAGGCCTCGACGTGGCGCGAAATATATCCGGGCGCCGGGACCATGTCGTCGTCGTTGAACACGAGGACGCTCCCGCGCGCCGCCCTGGCAGCCCGGTTCCGCGCCGCGCCGGCGCCTCTGCGCGAACCGGATACGGTCACGAGGGGGTAGGGCACGTTGCCACGCAAGCGGTTGAGCACGGCCGAAGTTCCGTCGGTTGATCCGTCATCGCAGACGACGACCTCGAAATTGCAGTCCCGCTGGTACGCGAAGCTCTCCAGGGTGAAGGCCAGACGGTCCCGCTTGTTGTAGGTCGGCACGATCACGGACGCCTCGGGCCTCATGCTGACGTGCCTCCGTCCACCGGAATGATGGCGCCGTGGAGATACTCGGCGTGTTCCCCTGCGAGGAATTGGACTGTGCTCGCCACTTCGTCCGCCGTCGCGAAGCGGCCAAGCGGCACCCTTTCGACGAAGTCCACCCGGGTTCTCTCATCGAAATCGCTGATCATCGGCGTCTCGACGAAGCCCGGCGCCACGGCGTTGACGCGGATCCCGAAGCGTCCGAGTTCGATCGCGAAGGACTTCGTGAGCGATACGACAGCGGCCTTCGTGCTCGCGTACACGCTGCGCCCGGGAGAGTTCACCGTCGCGGCGACCGAGGCGACATTGATGATGCGCCCTCGGCGGTGATACGCCATGTCCCGCCCGACAACGACCATCGCGAGCCACGGCGCGGTGACGTTGATCCGATACTGGCGGGTGAACGCCTCGATGCCGACGTCGAGGCACAGCGCGTCGTCGCTCGCTCCGGCCGCGTTCACGAGGAGGTCGATGGGCTCGGCCTCGACGAGCGAACGGAGCGCCCCCTCCCACGCTGACGGGTCGTCGAGATCGGCGCGGACGGCGGTCGCCGCAACATGGTCGGCTGCGAGCTCGTGCTCGAGCGCGAGGGCAGCCTCTTCCTGACGGCCGTACGTGAACAGGATCCGCTCACACGTGGGTGCGAGCCGGCGCACGATCGCGGTGCCGATCCCTCCCGTGCCGCCCACGACCAGCGCCGTGCGGGGCGGGCCGAGGGGTGTGGCGGGACGCCGCCTCATCTGGCCGCGGCGAGACGCCGCTCGCGGCAGAACTCGTGTAGCGACTGCAGGGTCGCAAACGCCGCTGTGTCGTTCTGAGTGATCTTGACCCTGTAGGTTCGCTCAATCCCGATGGCGACCTCGAGAAGGTCCACGGAGTCGAGGCCGAGATCCTGCACGAGAGAAAGTTCCGGGAGGATGTCCGCGGGCTCTATATCGAGATTGAGCCGAGAAATCATAAGTTCCTTGAGTCCGTCAAGAGTGATTTCGGGGGTCATTTCCATGTCGAATTGAGCCTTTCCAATGGGTGCGTGCGAGGCGCTTGTGCCGCGGGCATTCGCAAGTGAGGGCACAACGTGCGACTTGGACTCTACAGGCCGCACTGGCAGCGGGTACCCGGTAGAAACACTGGAAGAGAACCTGCAATTTATGCGGTGTATCCCGATCGTCCCGCGTGAGTACGGTGAATCACATCGTGCATTCCGGGGGAGAGGGACTCCATGACCACAGCGCAGGAAGCGATGGCAGGCTGCGCAGCGTCCGAATCGGCCGCTGCGCTCGAGCTGAGCGGGATCGTCAAGAGCTTCGACCATGTGCGGGCGGTCGACGGCACCTCGTGGACCGTTCAGCAGGGAGACTTCGTGGGCCTGCTGGGACCCAATGGTGCTGGCAAGACAACCCTCATCTCGATCATCGCGGGATTGGTCAAGGGCGACTCCGGCCAAGCACGCGTCCTCGGCATCGACATTGCCGAGGAGCCGAACCGGGTCAAGGGCGTCCTGGGGGTCGTGCCGCAGGATCTCGCGATCTATCCGGAACTCGGCGCGCGCGAGAATCTGCAGTTCTTCGGCGCGATGTACGGATTGCGCGGTCAGGAGCTCAAGGATCGCGTCGCCGATGCCCTGCGCCGAGTCGGCCTTGAGGATCGGGCCGCTCGGCCCGCCGTCGGCAAGTTCAGCGGCGGCCAGAAGCGGCGGCTCAACATTGCGGCTGCCCTCCTGCATCGGCCCCAGGTCTTGATCCTCGATGAGCCGACGGTGGGGATCGACCCACAGTCGCGCAACTACATCTTCGACACGCTCCGTGAGCTGAACAGCGAAGGCATGACGATCGTCTATGTCACTCACTACATGCAGGAGGTCGAGGCGCTCTGCCGCACGGTCGCCATCGTGGATCACGGCCGGATCATAGAAGAAGGCTCGCTCGACGGCGTTCTCGCGCGGCACGGCACGTCTCTCGTTCGCCTCACGCTCCACGCTGAAGAGCAGCGACGGGCTCTTGCCCTGCTGGAGAAGCACCCGGGGGTCACTTATCGCGTCACCGACGACGGCGTCCTACAGCTTTCGACGCGCGTCCTCCAGGACGCCGTTGACCTTGTCACGACGATCCTCAAGGACATCGCTCCGAACCCCGAGACCTGCCAGATCCTTCCGCCCTCGCTCGAGACGGTCTTCATCGGGCTGACGGGCAACCAGCTCCGCGACGTCTGATCGGCCGACCACAGAAAGGCATCACCGTCCGTGAAAACCCTTCACGTCTTCTGGAAGGACCTTCTGATCCTCTCCAAAGACCGCGGAACATACATCAACCTTTTCGTCCTGCCGCTCATGTTCAGCGTCGTGCTGACGATTGCCCTCGGCGGCGTCTTCGGTGGCGGCAAGTCCGACTCTCCCGTCGCGATTCCGGTCGCAGCATCCGGCGTCCAGGCCGAGGCTGTCGCAAAGGCCATCACGTCCATTCCGGGCATCACGTGGCGAACGGCGAACCCCGACGATGCCAGGGCTGCCGTGGATCAGGGCAAGTCGATCGGAGCCGTCCTCGTAGCCGAGGACGGTAAGGGCATCGACTTCTACGAGGATCCGTCACAGCTGACGAACGCCCAGCTCCTCTACGGCCAGATTTCGGCGGCCCTCGAGGCGAACCGTGCAGCTTCCCAGGCAGCCCGTCTGGGCCAGGTCGCCAAGGCGTCTGGGAACCCGCAGACTGAAGCCCAAGGGGCGTCGATCCTGACCGAGCCCAGCTTGCGCCTCACGACCAGCCAGTCTGGCACTCGAGACACCTCAGCGCAGCCGACGGCCGCCGAACAGTACATTCCGGGCTTCACTGTCGCCTTTCTCTTCTTCATCGCCTCGACGATCGCGCAGTACCTGTTCATGGAGCGCGAACGCGGCACTCTCCGTCGCTTGCTCATCAGTCCCGTGAGCCGGTCCTCGATTCTCGTGGGCAAGCTCCTGCCAACCGTTCTCATCGGCTTCGTCCAGGTTGTGGTGATCTTCGCCGTCGGGCGCCTGGCCTTTGGGATGGCGCTGGGGAATCCTGCCGCACTCATCCTCGTGACGTGTGCTGCCGTTGCAGCCGCCAACGGCTTCGGCCTCATGATTACCTCGCTGAGCAAGACGCAGGCGCAGGCCACGGGCCTAGCAACGCTGCTGGTGTTCACGCTCGCGACAGTGGCCGGCTGCTACGTGCCGCTGTCCTTCATGCCGGGCTTCATGCAGAGCATTGCCCTCGCGACCCCGCAGGGCTGGGCGATGCAGGCCTACCAGAGCATCATCATGAAGGGAGCCGACAGTCTTGAGGTCCTCCCGAGCGTGGCAGTGCTCATCGCCTTCTCGCTCGTCTTCTTCGGGATCGGCCTCGTGCGCTTCCGGTTCGAGGAGCGCTGACATGATCGAACAAGGCACCACCGCCTTGACGGCGGCGAGCATGGCCGAGTACTTCCCCCACCGCCACCCGTTCCTTCTCCTCGATCGCATCGAGGAGGCAGGTCCCGACCGGGCCGTTGCGATCAAGGCGGTGAGCGCGACCGAGCCGTGGTTCACGGGCCACTTCCCGGGGCGACCGATTCTTCCCGGCGTGATCCTCCTCGAAGCCATGGCTCAAGTGGGCCGCTTCCTCAAGCCCCTCGACCAGGAACTCATCTCGTCGAGGCTCGCAAGGATCGACGGAGTCCGCTTCGTTCGCGAGGCCGTGCCCGGTGACGTGATCCGCATGGAGGCAGTGCGGAAGGGCGAGCTCGGTGAGGTCAGCAAGTACGGTGTTACCGCGAGGATCGACGGCGGTCTCTGCGCCGCAGCCCAATTTACAGTCCACTCGGTGCTGAGCAACGTGCCGGATGCGAAGGCCCTGGGATGAGCGTCGTCGTCACGGGATATGGGCTGTGCACGAGTTCGGGGCACGCGGCCACAGACATCCTCAAAGCCGTGGTGGGCGGCACCGTCGAGCCAGGCGCGCCGAACGGCGGGATGCCCGTGCGGCGCGTAGACGACGGCAGTGCCGTCGCCTGGGTTCCCCAGCGGCTCCGGCGCAAGATGGACCGCATCAGTCGGATCACCACGGCGGCCGTCGCGCAGGCACTTCGCCATTCCGGCATCGATGATCCCGAAATGGCCCAGACCACGGGCCTCGTCCTCGACACGAGCTTTGGCTCTGCGGGAGTCGTGAGCAAGGTCCTCGCTGACGTGCTCTCCGACGATCCGGTGATCTCGCCGCTCCTTTTCCCCAATGTCGTGGCGAATGCCGCGGCCGGACAAGCTGCCATCTCCTTCGGTCTCCGCGGTCCGAGTTCGGTTCTCGGCGGCACGGGAAGCCTCATGTACGCGCTCGACCTACTGCGCGCGGGGCGCGCACAGCGTCTCGTCGTCGGGGGATTCGACGAGATGACCGACGTGTACGAGCGCGCCCTCGAATCCACAGGCTTTCCTCGGATCATTCGGGCGCTCGGTGAAGGGGCGGCCGTCGTCGTCCTCGAGAGGGAGGACGCCGCGCGCGAGCGAGGTGCTGCTCCGCTGGCCGAACTGGTCGAGGCATCGGTAGCAACAGACCTCAATTTCGAGCTCGACGGCGCATCCGCCTACGCGGGCGATGGCATCACGCGGGCCCTCGAGTCGGTGCTCCGCTGCCCGCCCGCCCCCGACGCGTTCATCGGTTCGGGATGGCCCGGGACGCTCCTGCGTGAGGCCGAGGAGCAGTTCGTCCGGAGCTCGGACGTCGCGCGGGGCACATGGCCGAAAGACGCAACAGGAGAGATGTTCGCCTGTTCGGCAGCGCTCAACGCCGTGCTCGCCGTTTCGGCACTGTCCGCCGCCGACGTCGGCCCCCGGCCTCGCGCCGTCGTCGTCACCGGGCATGACAGCACGCGAGGCCAGTCCGCAGCGGCCCTGTTCAAAGCGCCCTCAAGGAGGCCCTCATGACGCGAATTGTGATCACAGGCATGGGCTGCGTTTCGCCGTTCGGGGCCGGCGTCGACGCGTTGCGAGAGGGGATTCTGACCTCGAGGACAGCATTCGCTCCCGTCCGGAAGTTCGATGCCACGCAATACGGGATCGACGCCGCGGCCGAGATCCCAGAAGACGTCGACCTCAGCGGGGTGGCGGGGAGCCGTCCGTCAGGCCTCCTGCAGATCGCGGCAGAGGAGGCCATAACCGACGCCCGGCTCGGTCCCGACGAGCTCCGAGACGCCGCCATCGCCCTCGGAACGACGCTTGGTTCGGACGAGATCAGCTCGGCGCTGTGGCACCGGAGGCACGGCTACAAGCCCGACTACGCCGCGGTCATGAATTCGATGTCCGCGTGCGGCGGCCGGGCCCTTGTGGACCGGTGGAAGATCGCGGGCCTATGCCTGACGGCTATCACGGCCTGCGCCGCGGGGACGAACGCCATTGGGCTTGGCGTCGATCTTCTCCGCACAGGGCGGGCGGAAAGCGTTCTCGTCGGCGGACTCGACACCCTCACCCAGCTTATCTATGGGGGTTTCGCGAGCATCGGCGCATTGGGAAACGTCTGCAGGCCCTTCGCGGAGGACTCGCACCGACAGGGCACCGTCCTTGGCGAGAACGCCGCACTCATCGTCCTTGAAACTGCGCCTCGGGCGATCGAGCGCGGAGCGACCATCTACGCCGAGGTCCTTGGATACGGCCTCTCGAATGACGCACACCACATGACGGCGCCCGATCCCGAAGGACGTGGAGCAACCCTCGCCATGCGGCGCTGCCTCGATGACGCCGGGCTCGCACCTGAGCAGATCGACTACGTCAATGCCCACGGCACGGGCACACGCCTCAATGACCCTGTCGAGGTTGCTGCGCTGCGAGAGGTCTTCGGCGAGCGCCTCATGAGGATCCCGGTCAGCTCCCTCAAGTCGCAGATCGGCCACGGCCTGAGCAGCGCGGGCGCAACAGAGGCGATTGCGACGGTTCTCGCGCTCAATGAGCAGTTTCTGCCCCCGACGGCGCACAGTGCCCCGCCACTCGATCCAGGGCTCGACCTCGTGCGCAAGCCTCGGGGCTCCTCGGAACTCCGAAGGGCGATGTCGAATTCGTTCGCCTTCGGGGGCCATAACGCGAGTGTCGCGCTTGGCGCATGGGATCCCGCTTGCGTGCCATCCGGCGCCGAACCTCTCAGTCAGTGAGCCAGCCGAGTTCGCGGGCGCGGGCCAGCGCCTGCGTTCGGGAGACTGCCTGAAGTTTGGAGAGGAGATTACTCACGTGGAAGTGGATTGTCCGCTCGCTCACCACGAGCTCCCGTGCGATATTCCTGTTGCTCAATCCGGCCCGGATGTGCGCGAGCACTTCCAGCTCGCGGCGGGTGGGCGCGGGAAGAGCGGGAACCGGACCGCCTCGTGCGAGGACCTCGGGCGCAAAGCGGAGCCGCCCGGCTCGCACATCCGCGACGGCGGCGGCAAGCTCGGCGCTGGTGCAGCTTTTCTGGACGTAGCCGGATACGCCGATCTGGAAGGCGGTTCGCTGGTACTGCAGCTCGCTATGACCGCTCAGGATGAGGATCTTGGCGTCGGCCCAACGGGCCAGAAGCGTGCGCGCCAGGGCGAAGCCGTTCTCGTCCGGAAGGTTCACATCGAGGATCGTCACCTCGGGGGAGACGCGATCGAACAGCGTGACGGCGGCCTCCGCGCAGGAAGCCGTGCCTTCGAGGCTCATCAGGGGGTCGCTCTCGAAGAGCTGCGAGATCCCGGCGACGAAGAGGGGATGGTCGTCGACGATGATGACCCGGACGGGCAGTCTCCCCGGCCCTCCCCCGAAGGACGGACTCATGCGACCGCCGCCTTGCCCGCGAGCCCGGAGGCGACTGCGCGGTGTCCGCTCGCGCGTGGGATGCTGACTCGCAGTTCTGTGCCACGGCTCGCGCGCCGCTCGATGCTGGCGGTTCCGCCGATTTCACGGGTCCGCTCGAAGATGCCGGCAAGGCCCAGATGTCCCTCTGCCGTCAAGACGAGGAGTTCATCTGCGGTGACGGCGAATCCCCTTCCATCGTCAACCACGGCGAGCGAGATGAGATCTGGCCGCAGGTCTAGCTGGAGCTCGGCGTGCTCGGCCTGCGCGTGGCGTAGGACATTCGATATTGCCTCGCCCGCCACACGATAAAGCACCGTGGCGAGATGACCTTGCGGCGGCTCGGCGTCTCCCGTGACGACGAGGGTCACGTCCATGCCGAACGTGCTCCGATAGCGGTTGGCGAGGGCGTCGAGAGCGAGCGGGAGCGAGAGCTGATCCAGCATGGGCGGGCGCAGGTCTTCGGCCACCTGGCGCAGCTCGAACGCGATGTCTTTGGCGAGATCCGTGATCCGAGCCAGCGCCGCCAGCAGCCGGTCTTCGACTGATGCATGGCCCACTGTCGGTGGGTAGGGGCCTTCTGCGATCTTCACAAGATGAAAGAGGGACTGGAGCGCCCCATCGTGGAGGTCGCGGGAGAGCCGCGCTCGAGTTTTCTCCTCGCTTTCCGCCAAGCGCCGATGAAGGATCGTCGTCGTTCGCCGGGCCGCTGCCAGGCTGTCTGTGCACGGACTCACCGAGTCGATGAGGGCGTGGTTCTCGTAGGTTAGTTGGGCGTGGCTTGTGAGCAACTGGTCCCCCGTGAAGTGACTGAACCTGCTCCGAGAGCGGGCGCGATGCACTATGAAAGCTACCAGCAGTACCGATTACATGGTGCACTGCTAGGAAAAGTTAGGCAGAAGTTAGGCACCGCTGTCGCGTAGGTGCTCCCACCGTGGCGGAGACGCGCTGTGCGGCGACTCCAGCCCATTGACCCGGCGTACTGCGACGGCCACTCTGGTCCCGTGGCGACCGATCTGCTCGAGCTGTCCCGCTCGCTCGAACCGCTGCTCGGGAAGGCGGCCCCGAGCGAGTCCTTCTGGGCTGGGCCTCGAGTGTGGTGGGGCGGTCCGCTCGACGTCGAGGGGCTCGCGCTGGGCTCAGTCGGCGCGGTCGCTGCGGCGCTCGGAGCCCACGCAGCCGCTTCCGCGACGACGACGTCGGAACTTGTTGCGGCGTCCTTCGACTCGATCCGCCAGCTCCGCCTCAACGGCTCGGCCGCGGACATCTGGGCGCCGATGTCCGGCTTCCATGAGACCGGAGACGGCTGGCTCCGCCTCCACGCCAACTACCCCCACCACGCTGCGCGCCTTCTCTCTGCACTCGGTCTCTCGAGGCCCGAAGACCTCGGCCCCGCGCTCCGCTCCCACACGGCGCTCGAGGCCGAGGCAGCAGTTCGAAGGGCCGGTGGTGTTGCGGCCGCGGTCCGCACTCCAGCCGAGTGGGCGGCCAGCCCCATGGGGCAGGCCGCGGCTGACGAGCCGTGGATCGCCGTCGCCCTCGACGACCTTGAGGGGCCCGTGCGGGCCGGCACCGCGCCGTCGTCGAACGCGCCCCTCGCAGGCGTCCGCGTTCTCGACTTCACGCGGGTCATCGCGGGGCCAAGCGCAACCCGCCTTCTCGCGGCGCTCGGCGCCGACGTGCTGCGGGTTGATCCTCCCCAGTTCCCCGAACTCCTCGACGCCCACCTCGACACGGATTTCGGCAAGCGGAGCGCCGTTGCCGATCTGGGCGTGCCCGAGCAGCTCGCTCGGGTGCGGTCGCTCGCCCGGCAGGCCGACGTCGTCCTGCTGGGTTATCGTTCTGCGAGCCTCGCGCGCTTCGGCCTCGACGCGGCGTCGCTCCGCGCCGACTTCCCGCACCTCGCCGTCGTGGCGCTCAACGCGTGGGGCTGGGACGGGCCGTGGGCGGACGGGCGGGGCTTCGACAGCCTCGTCCA
The DNA here is from genome assembly GCF_004919045.1 of Sinomonas albida. GTDB lineage: Bacteria > Actinomycetota > Actinomycetes > Actinomycetales > Micrococcaceae > Sinomonas > Sinomonas albida. The sequence continues at coordinate 6,979 of NZ_SWDW01000009.1, read as the reverse complement.
GGCCGCGTGCGGGATCGCGCAGCTCTACGGGCGGCGTGCTGGCGGATCGGCCCAGGCGGGTCCAGCGGGCGACGGCGCGTGGCGGCCGGGTGCGCTGCCGGTCCAGGCGCTCGACCACGCGACCGGAATGGGAATGGCCGCCGCCGCGCTTGCCCTCCTCGCGGGCCGGCCACGTGGAATCGGCGGCAGCGCGCGCCTGAGCCTCATCGCGACGGCGAACGAGCTGCTCCGCGCGGGCCCTCCGCGGGAAACCGAGTCGGCTGCCCTGCGCGGCGAGCTGCCGGTATCCGTCCGGACGGCCCAGAGCCCCTACGGCGAGCTCAGTTTCGTGCCCCCGCCGCTCCGCTTGGACGGGCGCCAGCTCGAGTACCCGCACCCGCCGGCGCGCTACGGATCGTCGGAGCTCGAGTGGCAGCCTGACTGTAGGCGGCGCGCTCCGGTCCGGTTGTTCTTTCCCGATCACTTGTGAACGCGGCGTGTTTCGCAGCCGTTCGAATTCGGCGGCGAAGAAGCGGACAGGAACGCGGGAGCAGCAGGGGCAGGCTGGCCGCGCGTGGCCCGGATCCGTCGCAGCCAGCCGTCGACCCACCAGCCGAGCTCGACCACCGCGATGCCCGCCGCCGCGCAGGCCAGGGCGGTGGCCGTGTGGCCGGCGTTGCCCGGATCCAGCTCGAACAGCTGCTGCGTGACCGGCAGCGCGAACATGGCGAACGAGGCGGCCATCATGGCGACGACCAGGAGCACCTTCCACCACTCGAAGGGCCGGGCCACGATTGCGAGGACCCAGAGCGCGATCGCGATCAGGGTGATGAGCGCGGAGGTGCTGGCCTGCACCTGGGTCGCGACGCCGTCGGCCACCGAGGGGCGGACCAGGAGGTAGCACGCGAAGGACGCGACGGCGATGACGAGGCCCGCGGGGATCGCCATCCGCAGGACGCGGCCCACGAAGCCCGGCCGGGCCCGATCGTGGTTGGGCGCGAGGGACAGCACGAACGCCGGCAGGCCGATCGTGAACCAGCCCGTGATGGTCACGTGCCGAGGGAGGAACGGGAACGGAAGCGGGTCGAGGCCGATGAGCCCGGGGACGCCGACCAGGAGCGCGAGGAGCACCGAGTAGACCGTCTTGGTGAGGAACAGGTTCGCGACGCGTTCGATGTTCCCGATGACGCGGCGGCCCTCCCCGACGACGTGGGGGAGCGTGGCGAAGCTGTTGTCGAGCAGCACGATCTGCGCGACGGCGCGCGTCGCGGGGCTGCCCTCGCCCATGGCCACGCCGATGTCGGCGTCCTTGAGCGCGAGGACGTCGTTGACCCCGTCGCCCGTCATCGCGACCGTGTGGCCGCGCGCCTGGAGCGCGCCCACCATCGAGCGCTTCTGCGCGGGCGTCACGCGGCCGAAGACGGCGCGTTCGTCGACGACGCTTGCCAGCCGCCCGCCGTCGTCCTCGGGGAGGGTGCGCGCGTCGACGGGTGCGTCCGCCCCTGGCAGCCCGAGCTGGCGCGCGACGGCGCCGACCGACGCCGCGTTGTCGCCCGAGATGACCTTGACGGTCACGCGCTGGGCGGCGAAGTACGCGAGGGTCGCGGGGGCGTCGGCGCGCACCTTCTGCGCGAGCACCACGAGGGCCAGCGGCTCGATGCCCGGTGGGACCGCGATGCCCGGTGGGACCGTGCCGCTCGGGTCGAGGCTGCTCGACGCGTCATCATCCCCGGGGCCGAGGGCGTCGACGCTCGCCGACAGGCGGTGCACCCGGGCCAGGAGCAGGACGCGGAGCCCGCGGGTGCCGAGATCTTCGGCCTCGTCGCGCGCCGGGGAGCCCGGGGGCAGGAGCACGTCCGGCGCGCCGAGCAGCCACGACCCGTGCCCTGCGAAGCCCGCGCCGCCATACTTGCGCGCGGAGGAGAACGGGAGCGTCTCCTCAACCCGCCACCGCGGGTCGTCGGGGAACGCCTCGGCGATCGCGCGCAGGCTCGCGTTGGGCCTCGGATCCGCGCGTGCCAGAGCAGAGAGAGCCAGAGCCGAGAGAGCGTTCGCGGCCAGCGCGGGTTCGCCGCCGCCGTCGGCCGTTTCCGTGCGAGAGCCCGGGTGAGGCGCCCCGCCCGATGCCGTGAGGGGGAGCGCACGCACCTCGGCGAGCTCCATCGCGTTCTCGGTGAGCGTCCCGGTCTTGTCCGCGCACACCACGTCGACGCGCGCGAGCCCCTCGATCGCGGGCAGTTCGTTGACGAGGCACGAGCGGCGCCCCAGGCGGACGACGCCGACGGCGAACGCGATGGTGGTCATGAGGACGAGGCCCTCGGGAACCATCGGCACGAGCGCGGCGACCATGCCGCGCAGGGCATCGGGGAGCGTCTGGCGGCCGGAGAGCTGGTTGTACACGGACAGCAGGCCGGCGGGCACGAGGAGCCACGTGATGACCTTGAGGATCGTGTTGATGCCGTTCCGCAGCTCCGAGTTCACGAGCGTGAAGCGGCTCGCCTCCTCCTCGAGCTGCGCGGCGTGCGCCTCGCGGCCCACCTTCGTGGCGCGGTAGAGGCCCGAGCCGGACGCGACGAAGCTGCCCGAGAGGACTTCGCTGCCGGGGGCCTTGACGATCGGATCGGCCTCGCCAGTCAGGAGGGATTCGTCGACCTCCAGGGCCTCGGCCGCGAGGACGTCGCCGTCCACGACGATCTGATCGCCGGGCCCGAGCTCGATCACGTCGTCGAGCACGATCTCCGCCGGGGCGAGCGGCACCGTGCGGCCGTCGCGGCGCACGTAGGGCTTCGCCTGGCCGACGATCGCGAGGCGATCCAGCGTGCGCTTCGCGCGCAGCTCCTGGACAATGCCGAGGATGCTGTTGGCGACGATGAGGCCCGCGAAGAGCCCGTCGAGCAGGTATCCGGTCGAGAACACGATGACCGCGAGCACGGCGAAGATCGCGTTGATCCGCGTGAAGACGTTCGCCCGGACGATGTCCCAGGTGCTCCGTCCGGCCCGCGGCGGCACGTTGTTGGTCGCGCCCTCGGCCACGCGCTGCGCGACGTCCGCCGCGTTCAGGCCGCGCTCGGCCACGGCAGATTCGGTCCCCACCTCATGCCCCATGGATCAACACTAGGCGGTTCTCACGCCCTGTCCTTGAGTTAGGCAGAAGTTAGGCGGGCGCCCACGTCTCAATCCAGAGCGGACCGACCGCGGTGGCCGCGCGGGAGGCAGAAGTGAGCGAGCCGTCCACGCCAATCCGGTACGAGCTCACGTGGTCGGAGCGCTCCCCGCACACCAGGAGGTACCGCCCCGACGGGTCGATCGCCATTCCCCGGGGCTGAGCCTCGGTGCGCGTGTGGCCGAGGAATTCGAGCAGGCCCTCGCCGCGGACGGCAAACCGGGCGACCGAACTCGTGGAGCGTTCGCTCGCCATGAGGAACTTGCCGTCCGGGGTGAGCCGGAGGTCGGCGCACCACACGACGCCGGCGCCGGGATCGGGCGTGCTCGCCGAGCGGACGGGGCCCGGCTCAAGCGCCATCCCGTCGACGGCGGAGACGCGTTGGAGGAGCGCGAGCTCGCCGGTCGCGGCGTCGCGTTCGTAGACCGCCACGTCGCCGGACAACTCGTGCAGCACGTAGGCGCGGCTGCCGTCGGCGCTGAAGCGCAGGTGCCGCGGCCCGGAACCCTGCTGGGTGGCGACGTGCCCGCTCGGGGCGATCGCGCCGTCGTCCGCTGTTCCAGCCGGGCTCGCCGGATCGATGGCGACGTCGAACCAGCTGATCCGGTCGTCGCCAAGCGAGGCGGCGTAGACGAACCGGCCGTCCGGGCTCACCACGGCACAGTGCGTGTTCGCGCCCGCGGCATAGGTGCGGACGGGGCCGTCCGAAGTCGGAATCGGGACGCGAAGGAGCGTCCCCTCGTGGTACGACGCGCCGAACAGCTCGAGCCGGTCCGGCGTGAGCGCGATGTAGCACGTCGTGGCCGGCACCTCGCGGACCGGGCCGGCCTTCGCCTCGCCGGTGCGCGGGTCGAGGGAAAGGGCGACGACGCGCGGCGGCACCTTCGGGCCCGGTTGGTCCGCGTTGCACACGGCGTAGAGCGCGGGTGCGTCGGGATCGAGCGCCAGGGCCGAGACATCGTCGACGCCGTCCGTGCGGCCGAAGGGCTCGAGCGCACCCGTCTCGGTGTCGAGGGAGAGCACGTCGACCGTGCCGCCGGCCGAACAGGCGATGTAGACGAGGGTGCGGCTCACGCTTACTCCTTGCGGTCGGAACGGTCGCGGCGAGGACCGCGGGCCTACGAGTCGTCGCCGTCCAGCCACCCGGCCGCGCGGAACATGCGCGCGTAGAGGCGCTGGATGGTCGGCTCCTTGTGCCTGTTGTAGTCCATCACAAGCTGTTCGCCGGTGGCGCTCGCCGCCGCGAGTTTCGCGTCGCGGTATTCGTCGCGGTCCTCGGGATGCGCGCGGAGCCAGTCGCGGAACATCCGGTGGCGCTCGTTCTCGGGGCAGTTCGGGCCGAACACATGGAGGTTGACCTGCGGGACGTCGGTCGCGTCGCGGCGCACGAGGGCCCGATGCTCGTGCCAGCCGGGCTCGCGGATCCGCAGCGTGTAGCCGGCCTCCTCGAGTGCGGGCACGTACGCGGCTTCATCCGCCGGGGTCGGCGATCGTGAGGTCGACGTCGATCACGGGTTTCGCGGGCAGGCCGGGCACCGAGGTCGAACCGACATGGTCGACGGCGATAGCGGCGCCACCCAGCGCGGCGCGGATCCCGGCGGCGACGCTCTCGAACTGACCCGGCCACGCGTCGTCGTACGCGACGACCCGGACCGGCGCTGGCACCGGAGCGCCGCCGACCCACTCGAGCCGGCCGTCGGCCGGATCGTGGTGGGCCATGACGGCGTCGCGCCACCGCTGCGTGGCCTCAGCGGATCCGCCCATCATTCGGCGTCGTGGTCGGTTTCGAGGATGGTGACGAGGTGGTCGAGGGCGGTTTCGGCGTTGGGGCCTTCGGCGCGGAGGGTGACTTTTTGGCCGTGTTCGGCGCCGAGGGACATGAGGGAGAGGATGCTGGAGGCGTCCATGGCTTCGTCTTCGGGGTCGCCTTCTTTGGCGATGGTGATCTCGAGTCCGGTCTCGCCGGCGGCTTCGGCGAAGATCGCGGCGGGGCGGGCGTGGAGTCCGACGCGGGAGCCGATGGTGGCGGTGCGTTCTGCCATGGGGTGTGCTTCCTTCTTCCTGGTGGGGCGGGGTTCAGGGTGGGGCGGGTTCTGGTGGGGCGGGGTTCTGGTGGGGTGGGGTTCAGAGGCCGAGCTGGTCGAGGATGGGGAGTTGGGCGCGGACGGCGGTGCGGGCTGTGGCGGCGGTGGGGGCGGCCAGGGCCAGGGCGGCGAGGTGCTGGGCCTGGGGCAGGGTGAGGGTGGCCAGGACGGTGTGGACGGCGGGCAGGGCCCGGGGGGTCATGGACAGGGTGGCCACGCCCAGGCCGGTCAGGACGGCGGCGAGGGCGGGGTCGGCGGCGGCTTCGCCGCAGACTCCGACGGGTTTGGGGGCCCCGGCGGCGTGGGCTGCGGTGGCGGCGCCGTCGCAGGTGGCCTTGACCAGGTGCAGGACGGCGGGCTGCCAGGGGTCGTTCAGGGCCGCGAGGGGTCCGAGCATGCGGTCTGCGGCCATCGTGTACTGGGTGAGGTCGTTGGTGCCCAGGGAGGCGAAGTCCGCGTGGGCCAGGACGTGGGCGGCGGTCAGGGCCGCGGAGGGGACCTCGACCATGACCCCGGCGGTGTCCAGCCCGGCGGCGTGGGCGAGGCCGGTGAAGTGCGCCGCCTCCTCGGGGGTGGAGACCATGGGGGCCATGACCCAGACCTGGGCGTGGTGTTCCTTGGCGGCCTGGGCGATCGCGGCGAGCTGGCGGGCCAGGACCCCGGGGGAGGCGGCGTCGGTGCGGTAGCCGCGGACCCCGAGGGCGGGGTTGGGCTCCTGGGTGTCGGTCAGGAAGGGCAGGGGCTTGTCGGCCCCGGCGTCCAGGGTGCGGATGACGACCTTCTTGCCGGGGAAGTGGGCGAACACGGCCCCGTAGGCGCTGACCTGCTCGTCGTGGGCGGGCTCGGTGTCCCGGTCCAGGAACGCGAACTCGGTGCGCAGCAGGCCCACGCCCTCGGCCCCGGCCGCGGCGGCGCGGGCCGCGTCGGCGCCGGTGGCGACGTTGGCCAGCAGCGGCACGGGGTGCCCGTCGGCGAGCCGGTTGTCCCCGGCGAAGCCGGCCAGGGCCGAGGAGGACTGCGCCCAGGCCGCGGCCGCGGCGGCCTCGGCGGGGCCGGGGTCGGTGGCCACGGTCCCGGCGGCGCCGTCGACGAAGACCTCGGTGCCCTCCGGGATGGACTCCACCCCGGCGGCGGCCACGACCGCGGGCAGGCCCAGGGCCCGGGCCAGGATCGCGGTGTGGGACTGCGGACCGCCCCCCGAGGTCACCAGGGCCAGGACCTTGGACGGGTCAAGGGTCGCGGTGTCGGCCGGGGCCAGGTCCTCCGCCGCCAGGACGAACGGGACCTCCGAGGCCGGGATCCCCGGCGCGGGCAGCCCGGACAGCTCGGCCACGATCCGGCCCCGGACGTCCAGGACGTCCGCGGCCCGCTCGGCCATGTACCCGCCCAGGCCACGGAGCTTCTCCGCGACCGCGGCACCGGACTCCCACACCGCCCGCTCGGCCGTGCGCGCCCCGCCCTCGGCCCCCGGGCCCAGCAGCTTCACCGCGCCCTTGACCAGCATCGGGTCCGCGGCCATCAACGCCGTGGCCTCCAGCACCGCCCGCGCATCCCCCACCGCGCCCGCGGCGCGGGCCTTCAGCCCCGCCTGCACCGCCCTGGACGCCGCCCGGATCCGCTCACCCTCGGACTCCACCGTCGCCCCCACCGGCAACCCCACACCCGCAGCAGGCTCACGAACCGGCAACGGCATCTGCCGCACAGGCCCCACCACACGCCCCGCCGTCACACCAACACCGTGAAACTGCTGCAT
>NZ_SWDW01000008.1 GCF_004919045.1 Sinomonas albida | reverse complement strand
TCCTGTGGTCGATAATCTCTCCCGTCACAGGATCGACCATCACATCAGAATCAATCTCGGTCGTGTCCGACACGGCCTGTCCTTCCAGTCAGGCCAAGCCCCCACACACCGTTTTTCCGACAGTCCCGTGACTTCCTTGAAAATTCAACGGAGTGTCCGAAGCGTTCTCGTCTCAGCAATGTGTCTCACATTGATATTCTCACCATCGACTATATTTGGCCTTTGACTGGACGGTGGGACGGGATGGCGCGGCTTGGGTACGCGAGGGTGACCTCGGCCGAGCAGGACGCCGCCCTCCAGATCCGGGACCTCGAGGCCGCGGGGTGTGAACGGATCTACCGCGACCACGGAGTCAGCGGAACGCGGGCCAGCCGGCCCGAGCTGGACCGGATGCTCGACCGCCTCAGTCGCGGCGACGAGATCGTGGTGTGGAAGCTGGACCGGCTCGGGCGCAGCACCCGAAACCTGCTCGAGCTGCTCGACACGTTCAAGGCCAGGGACATCAAGTTCCGGTCCCTGCGTGATGGCATCACCACCCACCCCCACACCGAGCTCGGCGGCGCCATGGCCCAGACCATGATCACCATCATCTCCGCCTTCGCCCAGCTCGAACGCGACCAGCTCTCCGAACGCACCAGGGCCGGCATGGCCGTGGCCGCGGCCAACGGCCGGCCGTCGGGCTGGCCGGCGCGAGGTCACCGCTGGGGACCCGAAGGTTAGGCGTGCCCGCGAGCTATGAAGGCCCAAGGACTGAAGCCAGCCGATATCGGAAGGGTCATCGGGGTGGGCCGGGCGACCGTGTACCGGTACTTGAGCCTTGAACACAGTTAGATGCCGGAGGCCGGCCCTCACTCCGGGACAGGCGGGCGAGGGCCGGGCCTGCGACACGGTAACAAGCTTCACCGTCAAAGGCATTGCGACGCGACCATGCACAGGTGCGCTCAACACTGCATGCGATAGGCGTCCGATCCTGGAGTGGCTTGTGGCGTCGGACCGTGTGCTCTCTGGGAGCGGCTATCGTTCGCCGGGGCGCGCAGGGGACCTAGAGGGAAGGGCGACGGCCCTCCCAGGGAGCGACCGTCTCGAGCGCGGCTGCGATCCGGAATACTGTTCCTTCTGCGAACGGGTGGCCTACGATCTGGATCCCGGTCGGTACGCCTTCATTAGAAAGCCCGCTCGGCACAGAAATGACGGGGCAGCGGTTCGCAATGTTGAACGGGGAGGTCATGTGTGCCTGCCAATAGTGGTCAAGGTGCTCGCCGCCGAACGTGATCCCGTCTAGGTAGTCGCCTTCGGCTATCAGTTGGGGCACGGCCGACGTCGGGCAGAGGAGTGCATCGAAGCCCTCCATCGCGTCGGCAAGCTCGCTCTGCATCCTGTGTTCGGCTTCGAGCCCCTCTAGGAACGTGTTTCGGCGTGCAGCCACGGCTGCATCTGAGAGGAACTTTCGGGTGTATGCGGCGAGCTGGTCTTCGTGCCCGGCGGTGGCCTTGGCCATCGCCGGGCCAAGGATGTAGCCGAAGTGGGTGAAGATCGTCTCGACGATGTCCGCGCTATGCCACGGAAGGACTATCTCCTCCACTTCGCATCCCGCGGAGACCAACGCGGCCGCTGTCCGCCGCGTGTTCGCCTCCACGTCGGGGGCGACGAGGTAGTCCCCGAGCCGAATGCAGAGTGCGACGCGCATGCCCTCTACCGTTCTGAAATGGCCCGCAGGGTCTGAGGCGGCTTCGACTGTCGCATGATCCCGCCTGTGCCGCCCGGACATCACGCCAGCGAGCAGCGCTGCATCGGCCACCGTGCGAGCCATTGGTCCGTCGCCGCGATACCAGTCAGCAGCTAATACCCCCATCCCGGGGATACGCCCGTAAGGAGCCTTGTACCCCACGGTCCCGGTGAAGGACGCGGGAAGACGGGTCGAGCCCGCGATGTCGGATGCCGTCGCGAGGGTGGCCATCCCCGCAGCGAGCGAGGCCCCGGCGCCCCCTGAGGAGCCTCCCGGGGAGTACCTCGGATTCCATGGGTTCCGCGTCACACCCCACAGCGGGCTGTGCGTGACCGTTGCGCAGCTGAACTCAGGCGACGTGGTGCGAGCGTGCACGATTCCGCCCGCAGCCGCGATGCGCTCGATCACGGGATGATCCTCGACCGCCACTGTCCCCGCCTGGTGGATCAGTCCCTGGGTGAAGGACCGTCCCCTTAGGGCGTGCTTCTCCTTGGCCGCTACCGGCAGGCCGAGCAGCTCGGTGCCGGGTGTTGCCTCGCCAGGACGGAGCTGGACGTAACGCTTCTCTGCTTCCCTCGCTGCTGAGAGGGACTCCTCGAACATGGTCTCGGTCAGGGCGTTGACCACAGGGTTCACTGCCTCGCACCGGTCGATCACGTCCTGCATAAGCTCAACCGGAGAGAGCTCGCGCCGTCGGAACAGCCTCAGCGCTTCCATGGCGCTCATGTAATGGAGCTTCGACATCTCAGGCCCGCCCTTGTGCGCCGGGGAGCAGCGACGGTGCCAGGGCGCCGTGGACGAGGCGGTGGACGACCTCGCTGAGCACTTCAAGGCCCGCCAACATGTCAGCGTCCGAGGTGAATTCCCGCTCGCAGTGCGAGACGCCCCCTTCCGAGGGGATGAAGATCATGACAGAGGGCACGATGCGGTTCATGGCGACCGAGTCGTGGCCGGCCATGGTCTGCATGCGGCGGGCTCCGATGCCCAGCTCGGTGGCGATGTCCAAGGTGAGCTCGACTCCGGATTCCGGGTAGTACTGGTTCTCGCGGATGTCGAAGTCTCGGACACTGATGTCGAGCCTGGCTGCCTCGGCGAGTTCGGCGATTTGCCTCCTGAGCGTGTCCCTGGCCTGGTGGACGATCTCGCGCGAGTTGGAGCGGAGGTCGGCCACCAGGTGCGCATGCCGTGCGACGACGATCGGCGAGTTCGGCTCGACGGTGAGCTGCCCGACGGAGGACACTAGCTCCTCTGCGGGGAAGCCCAGCGTCACGTCATGGACCATGGAGATGATCTTGGCGGCGGCCAGCAGGGCGTCCCGGCGGTCCGCCATCGCAGTGGCTCCGGTGTGGGACTGTTCGCCGTTCACCTCGATGTCCAGCTTCTGGGTGTACCAGGAGGAGTCGACCGCTCCGATCGTCAGGCTCTCGCGCTCGAGGATCCGGCCCTGTTCGATGTGGATTTCCGCATAGCCGGCCGCCTCGGGCCCCTCGTCTGGCCCGAGGTAGCCGATGCTGTCGAGTGCTTCTGCGACACGAGTCCCCGCGAGGTCCCTGACCGCCAGCATCTCCTCGCGGTCCTTGATGCCCGCGAAGACGCTGCTTCCCATGATCGACGGCGCGAACCGGCCCCCCTCCTCGTTGAACCAGTCCACGACTGCGAGGTTGAACTCTGGGCGCTCCCCCGTCTCCCTCGCGCGCCTTTCGACCCGCTCAGCTGCGTGCAGTGCGGCGATGACACCATAGGCGCCGTCGAACCGTCCCCCGAGTGGCTGGCTGTCCAGATGCGATCCGACGATGATGAACGGCGCGCCCGGGCGGAGCGTGATGAGGGCGAACAGATTGCCGATGCCGTCTACCCGGATCGTCCAGCCCCGCTCCTTCGCGAAGGCCGTGAACCAGTCACGTGCCCGCTGGTCGTCAGGTGTTGCCGCCTGCCGGTCGACGCCGTGATGAGGCGTCGACCCGATGTTCGCTACGTGATGGAAATCCTCAAGGAAGGTCTGCGGAGACATGTGCGTGAACCTCTGCGTGTCGATCGGTGTGTGGGATGAAGTGGGCGAGTGTTCAGGCGTGGCGACCGCGGGTCTCAGGCACTGGTGTCAGCGTGAGGAACAGGAACACAATGACTGCCATGCCGCAGAGCCAGTAGGCCGGCGAGAAGGCCACCCCTGTCGCGCCGACGAGCCATGTGCCGACAAACGGCGCGGTTCCGCCAAAGAGCGCGTAGCCGACGTTGTAGCTGAACGCGGCCGAGGTGAAGCGGGTCCTGGTCTCGAAGATCTCGACGAAGAAGGTGTAGCAGCCTCCGCCGTAGAGGCACAGCGGCACCACGAACAGGACCTCGCCGAGCAGCGCGAGCCCGAAGGTCCCGCTCGTGACGAGCATGAAGCAGGGGAAGGCGAGGAGGGCCAGGGCGGCCGAACCGCTGATGAGCATGGGCTTCCTGCCTACACGGTCCGCGATCAGTCCTCCCACAGGAAGGAGAAGTGCGTAGGCCAGCATCGCCACGGCGTTGACGGCCAGGGAGGCCTCCTGGCCGAGCTTCCCGCTGGTCTGGACGTACGAGACGAAGTAGCCGGAGAGGAAGTAGAAGCCCATGGCAGTCATGCCCATGACCAGGATGACCTGGACGATGCGGAGCCGGTTGTCGCGAAACGCCTCGCGGATAGGGCTGTACTCGCGGTGCGCGGCCTCTTCGGCAACCTGCTTGAAGGCCTCGCTCTCCTCAGTGCGGGAGCGGATCCAAAGGCCCACGAGCGAGAGCGGGAGGGCAAGCAGGAAGGGGATCCGCCAGCCCCAGTCCGTGAAGTCCGTCTGGGGGAGAGCGTTGCTCAGGACGAGCATGAGCGCACCGGCGACAACCGAGGGGAGAGCAGTAGCGGCGAGTGTGATGTTGAGCCAGAAGGCCCTGCGATTCACAGGAGCGTGCTCAAAGACGAAGGCGGGCGCGCCGACGGATTCGCCGCCCGCAGAGAAGCCCTGGATGAGGCGGCAGAGCACGAGCAGGGCCGGCGCCGCCCATCCGATCAGGCGGTAGCCGGGAAGGAGACCGATCGCAGCTGTGGCTGCACCGATGGACAGGAGCGTCACGTACAGGACGCGCCGACGGCCCAGCTTGTCACCGAGATGCCCGAAGAACAGGCCTCCGAGCGGCCGGACCACGAATGCCACTCCGAACGTCGCGAAGGTGGCCAGGAGACCGGCAATTTCGTTCCCCTTGGGGAAGAACAGATGGGACAGCGTGACCGCGGACAGGGCGTAGAGCGCGAAGTCGTAGAACTCAACAAATTGGCCGACGCTCCCTCCCAGCAGGACGCGCTTGGACATCAGAGTTGGCGCATCGGCCCTTTGGCCTGCGCGCCGGGACTCCTCGTTCGTATTCACGGTCATGTCTGCCTCCTCATTGAGCATGGCTCGCGGTTGCCATCATCTTCGTGGCGCAGATCACTACCGGTCCAATTGATTGATTGACGGGCCTTGATCGATTTAATCGATCGGAGATGCGCTCGGTTGCTGGGAGAAGAGCCGTCGGCACACTTCCTCGAAGGCGCGTGCCCGGCGCGTCGGGCGGAGACCTACAGGCCGCGCGAGGACGGCCCGGATCGGACGGTGCCTCCCCCTCAGAGACCGCACAGCAACGTCCCTGCCCAGATATGTCGAGTCGCCGGGAAGCCTCTGGTTCAGGATGGAATAGCCGAACCCTCCCGCCACGTAGGAGCGCACGGTTTCATACCCGGACACGCGATGGCGCACGAAGGGAGTGATCCCCGCGGCTGTGAAGAGGTCGAGGACGTACTCCCGTGTGTGGGGAAGATCGAGGAGGATCAGCGGCTCATCTGCCAGCTCGTCCAGGGAGACGTCTCCCGCAGGACGCCCAGCCAAGGGATGGTCGGCCGGCAGGATGACGTGAGGGGGCAGAACCTCGATCCCTGTGGTTTCGAGTCCGTCCACGGCCGCGATGTCGTACATCAACGCGATCTCGCAACGCCCATCAAGAAGTGCTCTGCCGAGGTACGCAAGATCCCCTTCGATAAACGTCACCCGGACCTTCGGATAGTGGTCTTCAAAGGCCTTCAGGATGAGTGGAGCGCGGAACGAGGCGAACGGCGCGAACATGCCCACAGTAAGGTCTCCGTCGAGCTCGTGTGCCGCGCCATGCACGACGTCGAAGAGTCTGTCCGCATGGTCCAGGAACGGCCGAAGTTCCTGAGCCAGGAGACGTCCGACGTCAGTGAGGACGATCCCCCGCTGGTGCCGGCGCATGAACAGCTGCGCCCCGAGCTCCTTTTCAAGCTGGGAGACCGCCGAGGACAGCGCCGACTGGCTGATGTTGAGTCTCCCAGCGGACTCAGTCATGTTCTCCGTCTCGGCGACCGATGCGAAATACCGCAGCTGCACCAGCGTGAAGGACCGTGCCATGGATTCAGACCTCCGAGTGTCGCGCAAACCGTCTTCAGCAAGCATGGACAACGTGACTCGTGAAGGCACATCACTCTTGCGCCCCGGCTCCGGGACCGAGGCCTACCGTGGTCTCAAAAGTGCCGTCCCGCCCTTGCGAAGGAAGCCATCATGGACGACTACACCGCCTTGCCCGCCAGCCTTCCCATCCCTGAGGACGAGGGAAGGCCGATCACCTTCCCGGAATGTATCTGCCTTCCCTGAAACTGCCCACTAGCGACGGCGGCACGGTCAGCATTTCCGAGCTCGGTGTCGGCAGAACGGTGATCTACCTCTATCCGCTGACAGGCCAGCCAGGAGCGAATCTTCCCGAAGGATGGGATGCAATCCCGGGAGCGCGCGGCTGCTCAACGGAAGCCTGCAGCTTCCGCGACCACTTCGAAGACCTCCGGCGAGCCGGCGTGGACTCGGTTTTCGGCCTCTCCAGCCAGGATCCGGACTATCAGGCAGAAGTTGTGAAACGCCCTCACCTGCCCTTCGTCATGCTCTCCGACGAACGCCTACAGCTGGCCGCTTCCCTGAAGCTGCCGACCTTCAGTTCCCCCCGGCCACCCTCGCCTCTACTCGCGACTCACCCTCGTGGTCCTCGACGCGCGGATCGAGCAGGTCTTCTACCCTGTCTTCCCGCCGAACACCCACGCTCGGGAGGTGGTGGACTGGCTCAGGGCCGCCGGGGCCCCGCAATTCTCCAGCCTGAGTCGCTGAGGGTCAGGACGTGGCTCCGCCGCCTGACGGCTCATGAACTAGGAATCCACCTCCAGGACGCGGGAGCACCACCGAAGGAGGGCATCATGCTTCCTCGGACGAAGAACCGCGATGCCCCCTCGGCAGCAGGCTGGGTGTCCACCATCCACCAGCCCGTCCAAGGGCAATGTTCACCCGTATGGGCGAAGCGCTCCTCACGGGCGCGGGAAGCTGCACGGGCGAACGGGTCACGGCGTTTCATCGAAGAACTCCCGGTAGGTAGGGCCATGGGACGAGGGGCGGCCATACTCAGGCTAGGCCCAGTGCAATTGCGACAGGCCCAAGACATCTGGCCACTCTCTCTCCTATAAATAGCCAGATGTCGACCCCAGCTCTGCCCATCCGGGCACTACCGTGGGATCACCCCCACTACGTTGGAAGCGAGATCCACTATGACTGAAACCCAGGACCTGCCCGTCCTCCCCCACTGGATCGGCGGCAGGGAACACCCCTCCGTCGGGGAACGCACCGCCCCCGTCTTCGACCCCGCCCTCGGCGTCGAGACCAAGCACGTCTCCCTCGCCTCGGCCCAGGACATCGAGACAGCCATCGATTCGGCCCAGAAGGCCTTCCCCGCCTGGCGGGACCTGTCCATGGCCAAGCGGCAGCAGATCCTCTTCCGCGTCCGCGAACTCCTCAACGAGCGCAAGGGCGAGCTGGCCGAGATCATCACCTCCGAGCACGGCAAGGTCGTCTCGGACGCGCTCGGGGAGATCAGCCGAGCCCTCGAGGTCGTAGAACTCGCCACCGGCTTCCCGCACCTGATCAAGGGCGAGCACTCCGAGAACGTCTCCACCGGTGTAGATGTCCACTCCCTCAAGGCCCCGCTCGGCGTCGTCGGCATCATCAGCCCCTTCAACTTCCCGGCCATGGTCCCGCTGTGGTTCCTGCCCGTCGCGATCGCCGCCGGCAACACCGTCATCCTCAAGCCCAGCGAGAAGGACCCGTCCGCGGCGAACTGGCTCGCCTCCCTGTTCACCGAGGCCGGCCTGCCCGACGGCGTCTTCAACGTCCTGCACGGGGACAAGGAGGCCGTCGACGGACTCCTGACCCACCCGGACGTCAAGGCGATCTCTTTCGTCGGGTCCACCCCCATCGCCCGCCACATCTACGAGACCGCCTCGAAGAACGGCAAGCGCGTCCAGGCCCTCGGCGGGGCGAAGAACCACATGCTCGTCCTCCCCGACGCCGACCTCGATCTCACCGCCGACGCGGCCGTGAACGCCGGCTTCGGCTCCGCGGGCGAGCGCTGCATGGCGATCAGCGTCGTCGTCGCCGTCGAGCCCGTCGCCGACGAGCTAATCGCGAAGATCCAGGAGCGCGTGGCCACCCTGAAGATCGGCGACGGGCGCCGCAACTGCGACATGGGCCCGCTCGTCACGGCCCAGCACCGGGACAAGGTCGCCTCCTACATCGAGATCGCCGAGGCGGACGGTGCGAGGGTGGTCATCGACGGGCGCGGCATCGTGGCCGACGGGGCGGCTGAGGGCTTCTGGCTCGGCCCGACCCTCATCGATCAGGTCCCGGTGACCTCGAAGGCGTACCAGGACGAGATCTTCGGCCCGGTCCTGGCCATCGTGCGCGTGCACAGCTTCGAGGAGGGCCTGGAGCTGATCAACGCCGGGGCGTTCGGCAACGGCACCGCGATCTTCACCAACGACGGCGGCGCCGCCCGGCGCTTCCAGAACGAGGTCGAGGTCGGCATGATCGGGATCAACGTCCCAATCCCCGTCCCTGTCGCCTACTACTCCTTCGGGGGGTTCAAGGACTCGATCTTCGGGGATACGAAGGCTTACGGCCTCCAGGGCTTCCACTTCTACACCCGCGAGAAGGCCGTCACCTCGCGCTGGCTGGACCCCAGCCACGGCGGGCTGAACCTGGGCTTCCCCCAGAACTGACCTGGTCAGGAAGGCACCGAGGGGCGCCGGGACGTTCAGGCGTCCAGGCGCCCCTCCGCCGTCCCCAGGAACTGCACGGCCGCCCAGAGCTCGAGGCGGTCCTGGAGCGTGTCGAGATTCAGCCCGAGGAGGCGGCCCGCCGCGTCGATCCTGTTCCGCAGGGTGTGCCGGTGCACGCCGAGCTCTGCGGCGGCCTTCTCCCACACGCAGTTGTGGGACAGCCACGTCGTCACCGCCCTCAGCAGTTGGGGGCCCTCGCCGGAGCCCCCGGAGGTGAGGAGCGGCCGCAGGATGCCCAGTGCCACCGGCTGTGCGTTCTCAGACCGGAGCAACCCGAGCATTCCCCGCTCGGCGACCTCGGCGAATTCGACGACGGGACGCGTCAGCTCGAGGGCACGCTCCAGCGCCCGCTCGGCCTCGCCCAGTCCCACCGCCAGCCGTGCATGCGGAGTCGGATGTGAGACGCCGGCGACGGCCCCGTAGCGGGAGAGCGCCTCGAGGACCTTGCCCTGGTGCTGAGGACTGGAGAGGACGACGACGTTCCCTTCCCGGGGCGCGTAGAACACTGCCCCGCGGTGGTCGTCAGCGAGGAGTTCGAGGGCCTCGAGCAGGTTCTGGCCCTGGGCGGCGGGGCGGGCGAGGGTGACGATGGCCGGATCGGCGGGCAGGCGCCCCCACACCTGGCGCGCAGTGCTGTGAGCGACCTCGGTCCTCTCGGACAGGAGCTGTTCGAAGACCCCGGCCCGTAGGTGCTGCCGTGCGGTGTCCAGACTCCGGGTCTGCTCTAGGGCGAGGCTGGCCAGGGCGATAACACTGTTGACGATGTCCGTCCGGGCCGGATCGAGCGACTCCAGTCCCCCGAGGGCGAGCACGCCCCGAAGCCTGCCCCTCCGTCCCAGGGTCTGCAGCGTGACCTGCTGGCCCTCGACCTCCCTCTGCACCACCGACCGCTCGCCCCGGTCTAGCGCGGAGCGCGCAGCCTCCGTCACCTCCGCGATCAGGTTGGAGGGCACCGGCGCGTTCGAGGGCATGCGCATGTAATTGCCGGCCCCATCGAAGAGTGCCACCCAGCAGCGCAGCTGCCGCTCCATCTCGCCCAGGATCGACCTCAGTCCATCGGGGCGGAGGGCCGCGCGCGCGATCGACCGCTGCGCCTGCAGCGACCACTCGGCCTGGGCGTGCTGCTCACGGGCGATCCAGTCGGCCACGAACCGGATGATGGCGATGAACGGCGTGCGGTCTCGGACCTCGATCAGCGGCAGGCCATGCCGCACACAGGCCTCGACGAGCCGCTCAGGAATCGACTCGTGTAGGACCTGGGTCGCGAAGCCGAGGCCGACCACCCCCCGCACCACCAGGCGCTCGACATAGGCGTCCTCGGCCCAGCCCACCGGGAACTGGCTGCCGTCTGTCAGTAGCAGCTGTCCCTCATCCAGGAAGGGCGTCGGATCGGCGAAGTCGGAACTGTGGACCCAGGCCACCTCCGCCGCAAGGGCCCCGTCCTGCAGTTCCTCGGGAACGACGAGGCGCAGGTGCAGCCGGGAGCTCCCCAGCAGATCGCGGACCGTGGGCGACATTTTCGCCTCCTGTCACTGCAGATGTCCAAGACAAGTCATCAGATTGTACGCAGGTCCAGCGACAGAAGCAGTCGCGAAGACCGACGATTGAAGCGCTCCCCCCACACCTCCAGGACCGAAAGGGCCGCCATGTCCTCCACGCCCACACTGGCCGAAACGACCATCACCAACGCCGACGCACTGGCCCTGGACCGGGAAAACGTCTTCCACTCGTGGTCGGCCCAGAAGTCCCTCAAGCCCCTCGTCCTCGCGGGCGGATCAGGCACCACCGTGTGGGACCACGAGGACAACAGCTACCTCGACTTCTCCAGCCAGCTCGTCAACACGAACATCGGACACCAGCACCCCTCCGTGGTCGCGGCCATCGCCCGGCAGGTGACCGCCCTGGCGACCGTGGCCCCCGGTCACGCCAGCCACGTCCGCGGCCGGGCCGCCGAACTCATCCTCCGCCATGCACCCTCGAACATGAGCAAGGTCTTCTTCACCAACGGAGGCGCCGACGCCAACGAGAACGCCATCCGCATGGCGCGCCTGCACACCGGCCGCGACAAGGTCATCTCCCGCTACCGCTCGTACCACGGCAACACCGGCGCCGCCATCGTCGCCACGGGCGACTGGCGGAGGATCCCCAACGAGTACGCGCGCGGCCATGTCCACGCCTTCGGCCCCTACCTCTACCGTTCCGAGTTCTGGGCTCAGACCCCGGAGCAGGAGGCCGAGCGCGCGCTCCACCACCTCCGCCGTGTCATCGAGGCCGAGGGCCCCGCCTCTGTCGCGGCCGTCCTGCTCGAGACCATCCCCGGAACGGCCGGGATCCTCATGCCCCCGCCCGGCTACCTCGCCGGGGTCCGAGCCCTCTGCGACCAGTACGGCATCGTGCTCATCCTCGACGAGGTCATGGCCGGGTTCGCCCGCGCCGGGCAGTGGTTCGCACTCGACGCCTTCGACGTCCGCCCCGACCTCATCACCTTCGCGAAGGGCGTCAACTCCGGCTACGTGCCCGTCGGCGGAGTCATCATCTCCGAGGAGATCGCCGCCACCTTCGACGATCGCATCTTCCCGGGCGGCCTCACCTACTCAGGCCACCCCCTCGCCGCCGCCTCTATCGTGGCCTCCATCGAGGCCTTCGAGGACGAAGACATCGTCGGCAACGCGGCCCGCATCGGACGCGACCACCTCGGGCCCGGCCTGCGCCGCCTCGGCGCCGACCACCCCCTCATCGGGGAGGTCCGGGGCGCGGGGGTGTTCTGGGCCCTCGAACTGGTCGAGGACAGGGCCACGAAGCAGCCGGTCTCCGCAGCATTCATGGGCCAGCTCAAGACAGAGCTCGTCTCGCGCGGCCTCCTGCCCTTCACCGCCGACAACCGCATCCATGTCGTTCCCCCCGCCGTCGTCACCGCCGACGAGGTCGCCCGCGCCCTCAACATCTACGACGCCGCCCTCACCGCTCTCACCCGCTGAACCCGGAACCGGCCCCGACCTGCTCGCAACAAGCGCCGGGGCCGGATGCGGCGAGACGCAGGACATGAGGCATTCGCTTTTTACAAGATCCGGATTACGGGCGTTAGCTGCACAATCCCGTCGTCAAAGATGGTTCCCGGTAACGTGGTGTAAGAATGTCCACCTGCCGAGGGAGGACCTATTGCGCTTTCGCTTGGGCCCCATACCGGAGGTTCAGGCGTGCCCAGTCTGAGAGGTGATGGGCCAGGGCTTCGATCTCGGGCGCTGCGTAGTGGTCTGGGTCCCAGGCTGCCCAGTCGATGATGGACAGAGGGCGCCCGCGGTGGGTGAGGGCGCGCATCTCGAGTCCGAACTGGGGCGGTTCCGCAGCGACTGCAAGTCCTCGTCCTGCTGCCGCGAGGGCCTGCGCCACGTTGCTCGAGGACACTTCGGCCGATACATCCAGGGCGAGGCCGGCCTCGGCGGCGGCGTCATCTATGACGTGGCGGATGGCGCTTCCCGTTGCCGCGAGCAGCAGCGGATGGCCCTGCAGATCGGCCAGGTCGACCATTTGAGGGAGGCTACTGTAGCCGGGCGCGGACTGGACGCTCAGGGGAGCGGTGAAGACCTTCTGCGCCGCGTACTGCTGCGGCGGCCGTGCCGTGCCGATGGCCAGATCGGCCCGCCGAAGCTCCAGCTCACGGTAGACACGGTCCGGCGCATGCTCGCTCACATCGCGCAGGGGGGCCCCGGTCTCGGCAAGGAAGGGCGCCACGATGTAGCGCATCACCGTCGGCGGGCAGGCGAGCACGAGGTCGAGCCGGCCTGACTGGAGGCTCTTCATCACTCCGGTGCCGGTGCTCGCCCGCCAGACGACATCCTGGGCGATGGGCCTGAACCTCTCCCCCGCCGCCGTCAGCCTCATGCCTGACGTCCTCCGCTGGAACAGCCGCACGCCGAGCTCCTGCTCGAGGCCTGCCAGCTGGCGGGAGATGGCGGGCTGGGTGACGAAGCAGGCCTGGGCCGCGGCGCTGACCGTCCCGGATTCGGCGACGGCAAGGAAGTACTCCAGGACCCGGAGCTCCACTATGCCTCCAACTTATAGATGGGTGAGCTATTGGGCATTGGACGATTATATCTGCTGGCCCTCACAGTGGTCAGGAGGAGACCTTCGTCTCACTGCCCTCCCCTCATCTACCAAGGAGAATCCATGGACCGGGTCCCCGCCGACGCGAGGGCGCAACGGCGCGCCACCGTCGGGGCATTCGTCGGCACCGCCATCGAGTGGTACGACTTCTACGTCTTCGGCACCGCCGCGGCGCTGGTGTTCGGCAAGGTCTTCTACCCCGGCGCTGCGCCGGGCGCAGCGCTGATGGCATCCTTCGCCACCTTCTGGGTGGGGTTCCTCGCCCGGCCTGTCGGAGGACTGGTCTTCGGCCACTTCGGCGACAGGTTCGGCCGGAAGAAGACCCTCATCGTCACACTGCTGCTTATGGGGAGCGCCACGGCCCTGATCGGCGTCCTGCCCGGCTACGCCGCCATCGGCGCCGCCGCCCCGGTGCTGCTGATCGTCCTGAGGGCAGTCCAGGGCCTGGCTGTCGGCGGGGAGTGGGGCGGAGCGGTCCTGCTGGCCACGGAGCACGCCCCGGAAGGACGGAAGGGCCGTGCAGGGTCCTGGGTGCAGCAGGGCTCCCCGGCCGGGTCGATCCTGGCCACCGTGGCCTTCATCGCGGTAGGGGCCCTCCCGACGGAGGCCTTCCTCTCGTGGGGCTGGAGGATCCCCTTCCTCTTCTCGGCCGTCCTCGTGATCGTCGGGCTGGCCATCCGCGCGAAGGTGGAGGAGCCGGCGGGCTTCGCCGCCCTCAAGGCAGCCCATGCGGTCGCGAAGGTTCCGATGGTGGAGGTCTTCCGCGTGGCCCCCTTGGCTGTCCTGCTCGGAATCGTCGCGTCGATCCTGGGCATTTCCGCCGCCTACTTCAACAACACCTTCCTGCTGGCATGGACTACCGGCGAGCTGGGGATGGACCGCCAGGTGATACTGGACATCCTCCTGGCCACCGCCGTCCTGCAGTTCATCTGGCAGCCCCTGGCTGCCCGGCTCGCCGAGAAAACCGGGGTACTGAGGCTGATGTTCATTGCCCTGGCCTACGCCCTCGTGGCCGTCGTCCCCCTGTTCCTTGCGATCCTCTCCGGCAACACGCTGTTCCTCGCCGTGATGATGTGCCTGAACATCCTGGGCGGGTCCGCGTACTACGCACTTCTGGCGACCATGCTCGCCGAGGCCTTCCCGGTCAACGTCCGCTACACAGGGGTCTCGGTCGCCTACCAGTTCTGCGCGACGCTCATCGGCGGGTCGACCCCGCTGCTGGCCCAGGCCATCCTCGTGGGCCAGGGCCCGTGGGGCGTCGCGGCGTTCTACGCCGCCCTGATCATCGCCACCGCTGCCGGTGTGTGGGGCCTATCGCGCCGCCTTCCCGCCTCCGCCGACCGTGCCGAGGCCCCCGCCGTCGCCGCGCCGTGACCAGCCACCCCTTGCACGAGAGGACCCCAGATGACCACAGCCGAGCAGCGTGAGGCGATCCTTGCTGCCGTCGACGCCCGCTTCGACGCCCAGGTGGCCTTCACCGCCAGACTCGTTGCCACCCCGTCGCTGCGCGGCGCCGAAGGCGCGGCCCAGGACCTGATCGAGGAGGAGTACCGGGGCCTCGGCCTCAAAGTGGACCGATGGACACTCGACCCGGCCGAGGTGTCCCAGCACCCGGCGGCCGGCGCCATCGACGTCGACTACTCCGGAAGCGACGTCGTGGTGGGCACCTACCTGCCCGCCCGGGAGGCAGGACGCAGCCTGATCCTGAACGGCCACGTGGACGTCGTGCCGACCGGCCGTCCCGAACTCTGGAGCCGCAGCCCCTTCGAGAGCACCATCCTCGACGGCTGGCTCTACGGCCGAGGTGCCGGGGACATGAAGGCCGGCCTGGCCGCCAGCCACCACGCCCTGGCGGCCGTGATGGCCGCCGGACTGCGGCCCACGGCCCACATCCACCTCCAGTCCGTCCCCGAGGAGGAGAGCACCGGCAACGGCACCGTCTCGGCCCTGCAGCGCGGATACCACGCCGACGCAGTGGTGATCCCCGAACCCGTCGGCGGCGACCTGGTCCGCGCCCATGTGGGCGTCATCTGGTTCCGCGTCCGCCTCACCGGCGAGGCCGCCCACGCCGCCGAGATGGCCCAGGGCTTCAACGCGGTGGACGCGGCGTACGCGCTCATCGGGGACCTGCGCCGCCTCGAGGCCCGGTGGAACGCCGACTCGGCCTCGGTCAGGCACTTCGAGGAACTGGTCCACCCGTTCAACTTCAACGTGGGCCTCATCTGCGGAGGAGACTGGGCATCGTCCGTGCCGGACTGGTGCGAGTTCAGCATGCGGGTCTCCTTCCCCCCGGGGCAGTCGGCCGAGGACGCCTGGGAACAGGTCCTGGACGCGGTGGCCCAGTCCGCCCGGGACAACCCGGCACTGCACGGCGCCGCGCCGGCCGTGGCCAAGACGGGCTTCTTCGCCGACGGCTACGCGCTGGAGCCGGGAAGCGAGGCCGAGGAGGCCCTCGCGGAGGCCTTCTCCTCCGCGGCCGGCCGGCCCCTGGGTTCCCGGACGATGACGGCCTACATCGACTCCCGCGTCTACGGCCTCTTCGACCGCACGCCCTCACTGGTGTTCGGACCCGTGTGCGAGAGGATGCACGGCGCCGACGAGCGGGTGTCGCTGGAATCCCTCCGCGAGGTCACCCGTGCCCTCGCCCTCTTCATCGCCGACTGGTGCGGCGTCGAGGAAGATAACAGCCCCCGCTGAGCCGGGCCCAGCCCCACCCCTCTCCCGCAGTCAAAGGATCAGGGGAAAATCTATAGACACGTTGTATACAACTCGTCTACGCTTGGTATGGGGCAGCAGCGCCCCCTCTCCCTTTCCGAGGAGCTCCTCATGACCGAACTGACCCAGCGCAGCGGGGTGCGGAAGCACACCAGCCTCCCGGCGGTCGCCGCCTCGAGCCTGGCCGGCACCGCCGTTGAGTGGTACGACTTCTTCCTGTACGGCACCGCCGCCGCACTCGTCTTCAGCAAGCTCTACTTCCCAGCCGGCGATCCCTTCGTCAGCACGATGCTGGCCTTGGGCACCTTTGCCGCCGGCTTCCTCGTCCGCCCGCTGGGCGCGCTCGTGCTCGGCCACTTCGGCGACCGCTACGGCCGCAAGTCGACCCTGGTGGCAAGCCTGCTCATGATGGGCCTGGCGACCGCCCTGATCGCCGTCATCCCCCCGTACGCCTCCATCGGCATCTCCGCGCCCGTCATCCTGCTCGTCCTGCGGCTCGTGCAGGGCTTCGCCCTCGGGGGCGAGTGGGGCGGGGCGGTCCTCCTGGTGTCCGAGTACAGCGACACGAGCACCAGGCGCGCCTTCTGGGCATCCTGGCCGAACGTCGGCCCGCCGCTGGGCAACCTCCTGGCTGCCGGGGTCCTCGCGGTGCTCTCGGCGGCCATGCCGCAGCAGGCCTTCCTCGCGTGGGGGTGGCGGATCGCCTTCGGCCTCTCGGCCGTGCTCGTGATCATCGGGCTGGTCCTGCGCCTCTACGTGCAGGAGACGCCCCTGTTCGAGGCCTCCCAGTCCAAGGCCGAGGCCGAGCAGGCCAGGCAGTCGAAGCTGCCCCTGGCCCTGCTCTTCCGCCGCCACTGGCGCCAGATCCTCGTCGCCGCCGGATGCCGCATGGGCGAGAACGCGGGCTTCTACATCTACTCGCTGTTCATCATCACCTACGTCGGGGAGATCCTGAAGCTCGACCGCCAGGTCGGCCTCAACGCCGTGATGGTCGGGCAGGGCGTCGCCGTCGTCGCGATCCCCCTCCTCGCCGTTGCCGCAGACCGGGTAGGGCGCAAGCCCATCATCATCGGCGCCTCGGCCGCCACGGTCCTGTGGGCCTTCGCGTTCTTCGGCCTGCTGGACAGCCGCCAGCCGGCACTGATCGTGCTCGCCGCGGTGGGGGGACTGCTCATCTTCGCCGCCTACAGCTCGGTGATCGGCGCCTTCTTCTCTGAGCTCTTCCCCACCCAGGTGCGGTACAGCGGGACGTCGGTGGCCTACAACCTCGCCTCCCTCGTCGCCGGCTCCTTCGCCCCGATCATCGCCCTGGCCCTCTACCAGGCCTTCGGCACCGGCCAGGCCATCGCCGTCTACCTCGCCGGCATGGGCCTGATCTCGATCATCTCGGTCCTGTTCGCCAAGGAGACCAAGGACATCAGGCTCAGCGACCTCGACCCCGCGGCCGGCCAGCCCTAGGCCCAGAGCGCCCGCACCGCCGCCTTTGAACGACAGACACCCTGAAGGAGCACCATGGACATCTCACTCGTCCAGCTGTCCAGCCCGGACGGCGAGACCCAGCCGGACCGCATCGATCGCGCAGAGGCGGTTGTCCGGCAACAGGCCGGCGCCGACCTCGTGGTCCTGCCCGAGCTGTGGAGTGCCGGGTACTTCCACTTCGACCAGTACCCCGATCTCGCCGAGGGCCTCGAAGGGCCCACCGTGGCGATGTGCGCGGCTGCCGCACGCGACCTGGGCGCGTACGTCCACGTCGGCAGCATCGTCGAACGCCTCGGCGAGGGGGCGCTGCGCAACACCTCGGTCCTGCTGGACCCCGCCGGGAACGTCGTCCACACGTACTCCAAGGTGCACGTGTTCGGCTATCGGTCCCTCGAAGCGGAGCTGCTGACGCCAGGGACATCGCTGCCGGTCGTGCCCACCCCGTTCGGGCAGGTCGCCGGCACGACCTGCTACGACCTGCGGTTCCCGGGGCTGTGGTCCGAGCTCAGCGTCCGCGGGGCCGAGATCGTCATCGTGCCTGCCGCGTGGCCGGCCGCCCGCCGCGAGCACTGGCGCCTCTTCACCTCCGCCCGCGCCGTCGAGCACCAGGTCTTCGTCCTCGCCTGCAACGCCGCCGGGACCCAGGGAGGCGTCGCGCTCGGCGGAACCAGCCGCGTCGTCGACCCGCGCGGGCAGCTGCTGGCCGAGGCCGGCCCCGAGGAATCCGTCCTCAGGACCACCATCGACCCCGCGCTCGTCCAGTCGGTCCGCAGCGAGTTCCCCGTGATCGGGGACCGGCTGCCCGGCTACCAGAGCCTCTCGTACTGAACAGAAGGAGAACCGCTTCCGTGAACACCACAGCAGCCGCCGACCTGGCCCTGCGGGTCAGCGGGACAGACGAGACCATCGTCCTGTCCGACTTCGTGGCCGTCGTCGCCGGCTACACCGGCCGCGACGCCGCCGCGGTCCAGCACCACATCGACGAGCTCGCCGCGATCGGCGTGGCGCCGCCGCCGGAGGTGCCCATGTTCTACCCGGTGGAGAGCTCCTCGCTCAGCACCGCCCCGTCGTTCGCCCTGCAGGCACCGGAGACCTCGGGCGAGATCGAGCCGCTCTACATCCGCCACGACGGCCGCTACTACCTCGGCATCGCCTCGGACCACACCGACCGCCGCCTGGAGACGGTGGACATCGGCGACTCCAAGCGGGCCTGCCCGAAGCCCGCGGCAGCGACCGTCGTGCCCGTCGCCGACCTCGAGGGCCTCTCCCTCGACACCGCCCGGGCACGGACCTGGGTCGACGGGCGGCTGTACCAGGATGGGTCCCTGGACGGGCTGCGTACCCCTGCCGACGTGGTCGGGCGCCTCCTGGCCCGGATCGACCTCGGCGACAAGGACTTCGTGTGCCTGGGCGGGACGCTGCCGCTGATCGGCGGCGAGTTCGTCTACGGCAGCAGCTGGCGCCTCGAGCTCGCATTCCCGGACGGCACCACGATCGACCACACCTACACCATCACGAAGGGAACACGGCCATGAGAACTGGCGAAGAGTACATCAAGACCCTCAACGACGGGCGCACCGTCCTGCTCGACGGCCAGGCCGTCGACAACGTCGCAGAGCACCCGGCCTTCCGCAGCGTCATCCGGACGATCGCGGAGCTCTTCGACATCGCCGCAGACCCGGCCAACGGCATGCAGTACCACAGCGAGGAGATCGGCGGCCCGGCGAACCTCGTCTTCAGCATCCCGCGCTCCCCCGAGCAGCTGCGCAGCCGCCGCGCCGCTGTCGAGCGGTGGGCCAAGCACACCCACGGGTGGGTCGGACGCAGCCCCGACCACGTCGGGACCTTCTTCGCCGCCTTCGCCGCACACCCGGAGGTCTTCGAGAACCCGGAGCGCGACTTCGCCGGGAACATCCGCCGCTACTACGAGCGGATCCTGCGCGAGGACCTCTACGTCTCCTACGCGATCATCCCGCCCCAGTACTCCCGGGCGACCACCGCCTCCGGGTGGGAGGGCGACTTCATCCAGGTCGGCGTCGTCGACGAGACCGAGGAGGGCCTGATCGTCCGCGGCTCGCAGATGCTCGCCACCGGCGGGGCGATCTGCGACGAGGTGTTCGTCACTTGCATCAAGCCCCTCGGCCCGGACGACGTCGACTTCGCCCTCAGCTTCGCCCTCCCGGCCGCCACGAAGGGCCTGAAGTTCCTGTGCCGGCGGCCCTACGCCCCGGAGACCTCCAGCGAGTTCGACTACCCCCTCACCACCCGCTACGACGAGCCCGACGCCCTCGTGATCTTCGATGACGTCCTGATCCCCTGGGACCGCGTCTTCATCGACCGCGACACCGACGCGCTGCGCCGCCAGTTCTTCGACACCGGCGCCCACGCCCTGGGCAACTGGCAGGCCCAGACCCGCCTGACCACGAAGCTGCAGTTCATCGCCGCGGTGGCCCGGAAAGTCACCCAGGTCAACGGCACCGACAGGATCCCGGGCGTCCAGGAGAAGCTCGGCGAGCTCGCCGCGATCGTCTCCTCCGTGGAGTCCGCCCTCCTGGCCGCCGAGTACACCGCCGAAGCCGATTCGGCGGGGATGCTCGTCCCCGGCAAGCGCCCGCTTTACGGGGCGATGGGGCTCCAGTCCGAGACCTACCCCCGCGCCATCAACATCCTCCGCGACCTCGCCGGCGGGGGCGTGCTGCAGCTGCCCTCCGGCATCGCCGACATGAAGAGCCCCACGACGGCCGCCGACGTGGAGCGCTACATCGCCTCCCCCCACGTCTCCAGCGAGGACCGGATCAAGCTCTTCCGCCTGGTCTGGGACATCATCGGCTCGGAGTTCGCCGGCCGCCACCAGCAGTACGAGCTCTTCTACGCGGGCGCGCCCTTCGTGGTCAAGGGCGTCTACACGTACCGGAACTACGGCTACGACGCCCAGGTCGCAGAGCTCGACGAATGGCTCGCGGGCTACTCGGTCGACGGCCGTACCGGAGAGGAGGACTGAGATGGCCAAGCCGGAATACGAGTTCGGTCCGACCTCGGCGGTCGAGTTCACCCCATGCAACCCGCCGGTCGACGGGCTCTCCGAGGCGATCCTCGCCCGCGACGACGGCAGCGACGCGGTCACCCGCATCCTCAAGTTCGAGCCCGGGACCGACACGTCCCCGAACGGTCCCCTGCGCCACGACTTCTGGGAGGAAGTCTTCATCTTCGAGGGCTCCTTCGTGGACCTGCGGCTGAACAGGACCTTCCGCGCCGGCGACTGGGCCACCCGGCCACCCGGCATGGAGCACGGCCCCTGGCTTTCCAGCGAGGGCGCGAAGATGTTCGAGGTCCGCTACTACCAGAAGGGGCGTGAGTGAGATGGCGGTGCCAGCGGTCTTCATAGAGCCGGACGGGGCAGCAATGCGCCGGACGATGGGGCGCTTCCTCACCGGCGTCGCAGTCGTGACAGCAGCATACGAGGGCGAGCAGGTCGGCATGACGATCAACTCACTCACCTCGATCAGCCTCGAGCCGCCGATCCTGATGATCTCGCTCAACTTCAACACTCGCACCGGCGATGCAGTCCTGGGCAGCGGCAAGTTCGCCATCTCCATCCTCGGCGCCAAGCAGGAGCCCGTGGCGCGGCAGTTCGCAGTCCGCGGCGGTGCCCGCTTCG
Source organism: Sinomonas albida (assembly GCF_004919045.1). GTDB lineage: Bacteria > Actinomycetota > Actinomycetes > Actinomycetales > Micrococcaceae > Sinomonas > Sinomonas albida. The sequence continues at coordinate 179,686 of NZ_SWDW01000008.1, read as the reverse complement.
AAGCCGGGGACTTCGACGTCACCGCCGCCGGCCTCCCCGTCATCCGGGGGGCGCTGGCCCAGGCCGAGTGCCAGGTCGTCGACCAGCGCACGGTAGGCGACCACCAGGTCTTCTTCGGCCAGGTCACCGCGAGCCGCTACCGCGACGGCGAGCCCCTGGCCTTCAGCTCCGGCAAGTTCGGCGCATTCCGGGACTTCAACCACGACGCGATGCCCTGGTCCTTCTGACCCCGCCGGGGACAGCGGGAAAGGGCAGACCCATCCCGCTGTCCCCAGAGCGCCGCCCCTAGCAGCCGCTTCTGGGCCACCGAGCACCAGGTTCGACCCACCCGGCAGCGGATGAGGGCCAGCGGCTCTCCTGGGACGCCCCGCCGTCGACGGGGAGTCCCGTCCGGACCGAGGGGTCCATGCCAGATAATGGCAGCAACGAGCATGCAAGTTGTATGCAGATCCCGAGATGAGGAGGCTGACGTGTCGAGGACCACTCGGGCCAACGGCAAGGCAGCCCCCGAAATCGCCTACGACTGGGTCAAGGGCTTCATCCTCGCCCTCCCCCGCGAAGAAGAGGCGTTCCTCAACGAGGCCAGTCTGGCCGAACAGAGCGGCACCTCGCGCACACCGGTGCGCGAGGCCCTCCTCCGGCTGGAGGCAGAAGGGTTCATCAGGCGGATCCCGCACAAGGGCGCCTACATCCCGGCAGTGTCCGACGCCGAAGTCGACTGGGTCCTCCAGGCGCGCGCCATGGCCGAGAAATGGGCGGCGGCGAGGGTCGTCGGAGACACGGCCACAGCTGACCAGATGGAGGAGATCCTTGCCCGCCAGCGGCTCTCAAGGGAAGACGCCGCCGCTTTCATCGCCATCGACACCGAGTTCCACACCTACATGGTCAACGCTGCCGAGAACCCGGTGATCCGCGACATCTATGCCACCCTCCGCAACCGACAGCTGAGGATGGGTCTGAAGGCCGTCACCGGCGGCGACCGAGTCGACAGCGTGCTCATCGAGCACCAGAGGATCGTCGACGCCCTCAGGGACGGCGACCTCGATGCCCTCAACGCAAAGATCGATGCGCACCTCGAATCAACCCAACAGGCCATCACGAGACGGCGGTCCCTCTGAACGACTCCCTCACCGAGGGGCCTACGCCCGGGTTTTCCCAACGGCCTCATGAGCAATGATTGCAGTGCCGTTGCAGACAAGCCTTTCCGTCTGACTCAGTGTCCCTGCTGCCGAGAAAGGTGCCGGTAGATCGTCGGCCGAGTGACGCCGAACTCTGCTGCAATCTCTGCAACCGTGTGGGCGCGCTTGCCGTCGGGCCCGATCTCCTCGTACATCTGACGAGCCAGGCGCACCTGCCGGGGCCCGAGCTTGGGCTTCTGCCCGCCCGTGCGGCCACGGGCCCTGGCCGCGGCCAGCCCGTCGCGGGTCCGTTCGGACATCAAGGCGTGCTCGAACTCAGCGATCGCGCCGAGGATGTGGAAGAACATCTTCCCCACCGGGGTCGAAGTGTCGATCCCCTGGTCTAGGACTACCAGGTCGACGCCCTTGGCCTGGAACTGCTTGGAGAGCTCGATCAGGTTCTCTAGGGACCGTCCGAGCCGGTCCAGCTTGGTCACTACCAACTGGTCCCCCGCCCGGTTCGCCGACAGCAGCGCCTTCTCCAGTCCAGGCCGGGAGGCGAGCTTCCCGGATGCCGAGTCCACGAAGACCTGGTCGCACCCGGCCGCCTCGAGGGCATCACGCTGGGCATCGACATGCTGGTCCCTGGTCGACACCCTCCCGTACCCCACACGCATCCCGAGACTGTATCAGAAACAGTGGAGCGCAGGACATAGGTGCGTACACGACAAGCATTACGTAGCGATGCCCGGAAACACGTGCCAGCTCGCGGGCGTCGCCAGAGTGTCTCAGAAACCATCATTATCGGACACTTGGGATGGAGCCAGGGCGGGATGGCAGGAGTACATCTGCGAGATCTGCGGGCCCGTCTCAGCGGGTCCGTCGTGTCTAGGGCGTTGGCGGGTTCGTGCCTGCTGGACGGTTCGGGCCTTCTTCGATGGTTGTCAGGGTCAGCTGGCGTCGGTGGTGCCGGTAGTGCTGCGGCGCCCACGAGAGGATCTCGCGCCGGCTCATCCATGGCGTGAAGTACGGATCCCAGGACGGCGGGACGGACATCCCGCGCTCCAGTGCGGCCTCGTCGGCCCGGTCGTACCAGGCGATGATCGCCCGCGTGGTGCGCTCCATCATCCGGCCCATCGTCGCGGGCGTCAGGAGTTGGCCGGCTGCGGCGCTGCCGACCCAGTTGACCCAGTTGTACGGTCCCGTGCCGGCCTCCAGCAGCCGGCTCCACGCCCGGGATGCGGCCGGGGGCAGGTGGGAGAAGAAGCCGAAGAGGGGAATGGCTGCCCGGGTGATGTTCTGACCCAGGACCAGGTGGAACAGCAGCTGCCGGTTGGTCCAGCGGGTGCCCTCTGTCGGCGCGCCGAGCTCGTCGTGCAGGGCATTGCGGACGATTTGCGAGAAGTCCTCGGCGATCCAGAGGATGCCGTCTCGGATGGGATCCGGGGCTTGGGCCATGGCCCATCCTCTCCCGAACCGCCCAGACCCTCCAGAACGAACCCCTGCACTCAGCGCGCAGGGAAGCTCTCCGTCTCCTCTGGGCCCGCGGGCCCTACCTCTCGCCCGGGTAGCCCACAGGCGGATGTCGGGGCGCATGCTCGTGGAATAGCCCGGGCGCCGGCCGGTATCCGAGCTTCGCCAGGAGGGAGGAGAGGTGGCCTGCGAGCGTGTTCTGCGGCAGGGCGAGCTCTTCCCCGATCTCCAGGTTCGTCATGCCCTGCAGGATCAGGGACAGGACCGCGCGTTCCACGGCCGTGGCCCCGGGAACCGGGTGCGCGGCCAATGCGCTGCGGACGGCCTGCACCGCCTCCGGGGAGAGCAGCTGCTCCCCCGCGGCCACGCGCCTGATCTTCTCCGGGAGCCCGTCGGCGCTGGCCCTCTGCAGAACGTACCCGGCAGCCCCGGCCATGACGGCGCTGCGCAGCGCCAGCTCCTCCTCGTAGGTGGTCACGATCAGGCACCGGGTCTGCGGTGCGGCCACGCGCAGTGCCCGGCAGGCCTCGATCCCCGTCCCGTCCGGCATCCGGTTCTCGACAAGCGCCACCTCCGGCGCGAGCTCCGCCGCCCGCGGGAGCGCACCCGCGATGCTGTCCGCCTCACCGACCACCGCGAAGCCCTCGGTCAGCAGCAGCTCCGCCAGGCCGCGCCGGATGAGCGCATGTCCGCTCAGGAGGAACACACGCACCGGCGTCCTCCCCGTTCCTGGCGTCCTCGAAGCGCACATCCCAGATTGCTCCTGCCCGCGCCGGCACCAACACCCCGGCACTGCTCCAACGGTGAACTGACATTCCAAGAATCCCCCACGGCCTCCCCCGGGACACTAGAGCCGGAAGAACTGAATCGGCGCCCCACCGCAGGGGAGCTTCCCCTCCCCGTTGGGCGCCCGGGGCGTTCCAGAACCCCTCGGGTGATCCCTGCAGACCGAGAATGTTCTTCTCCACGCCGCCCATCCACAGATCGAGCCAGTGGAGGTTCCCTCGTGGACTCGTCCCTGAAGCCCCCGTCTGGAGGACCTTGGTGGCCCAGGGGCTGAACAATGCCCGAGATCTGCCGGCAGCTCGGGATACCGAGGAAGACGGGGAGCACGTGGCGCAACGCCTACAAGGACGATTTCGGAGCGGTTCCTCTCCGAGGCGGAGCGGGGGACGGTCGCGGACATGCTCGCCGCCGGACAGAGCCGGCTGCGGATCGCGGCCGCCCTCGGCCGGGCTCCCTCGACGGTGAGCCGGGAAGTGCGCCGTAGCGACGGGGCCGGGAAGCACCGCACCATGGCCGGGGTCCAGGCTGGGAGGCCGCGTTCGCGGAGGATTCCGGCAGGCACCTCGGGCGGGGCCTCCACCATGAACGTGGCGGCGTCATGACGGGCGAGGACCACCCCCAGGCCCTAGGGGCAGGCTGCGGCCATCTCGGCGCCCGTTCGGAGGATGCGTTGCAGATCGTTGACCCGTCGGGGCGGGGCCGCCGACAATGGCAGCGTTTGGGGGATCCTTTCCGCTGGTCTCGGGCCACTGATGGGATCGATCATGAGGATGAGAACGCTCTGGGGCGCCGCGGCAGCGACGTCCGCCCTGCTGCTCGTAGGGGCCGCCGCCAACGCCGATGACTGCGCGAACGTATCCCGCGCACCCGCCGCGTGCGGCTGGTCGTGCCCCGGACCCGTCACCCAGGGGAACTGGGTCTGGCTGCCGAGCATCGGAGTGCCCGAGTACGCCTGGGGCTTCGCGACACCGGGCTCACTGCCATCCCAGTGGCTAGGGTTCCCCGGGGCGAACGGGAACTACCTCAACCAGGCCGGCGGCTTCTCCTGGCTCCTCGAGAACAGCCTCTGCGTCAACGGCAACACCGCACGCCAGACCACCAACGGCATCCAGAGCGGCTGCGGCCGATAAACCCCCTCCCAGAGGGAGGCCACGCCCCAGGCACGCACAAAGGACAGCCGAGCGGGCCCCCGCACTGGGCCCCGTCCCGCAGCGCCCGGGTGCGGCGCGCGAGGACCCGGCAGCCACGGGGGGAGCCGCCGGGCCCTCAACCGAAGATCATAGAGGGCGTCGGGGCAGAACGGCCCGGCCGCCGGGAATCCCCCTCCCACCGCCCCCGGAACCCACACGTCCGCACCGCCCGGTGACCCCGCCCCGCCCGAGGCCGTCCGAGCGCAGACCGCGCCGTCAGTGTCACGGTCCCGGGGACAACGGGGCACAGGGACGCGCACGGCAAACCTGCGGATCCGATCTACCGGGAAGCCCCCCGAAGCTCGCGGCCATGCAGGCCAAACGGGCTCCCGAGCACCGCGGCCCGGGCGGAGGTGCGGGAACCGGCCCTGCGGAGCCATCACGCCCGGGGGCAGGCTGACCGACAGCCCGTGCGCCGAACGCGGCCGGCCGTCCCCGGGCCCGGTTGAGGGGGCTCCGCCCGGGTAATCGACCATAAGGGGCCCGGAAGGCCCCCGGGGGCAGCGGACACGACAGGAAAGAGGCACGGCCATGCCGCAGGACCCGCTCGCGCTGGCCTTCGCCTACTTCGAAGCATCCCAGGAGGAAGGCACCAGCCCCGCCGAAACAGCCGGCCGCCTCGAACAGGCCCGCACCGCAGCCGCGCTCAGCATCGCCGAAAGCCTCGCCGTCCTCGCCGTGGCCGCCGCGGACGAACAGACAGGCTGACCAGCCGCGGACGGAAACGGACAACCAGCAACCAGCGCCGCTCCAGACCACCGCGCCCAGCCCGACCGGCGCTAGCGGTGGCCCTGGCCCGCGATGGCGTCCTGCGCGTCGGAGAGGTGTTCCCCAAGCTCGACGGCGAGGTGGGCGGCCAGGCGCATGTGTACGGCCGCGGCCTCGACAGACTCCGCCGGATCGGAGCCGTCGTCCTCGTAGACGTCGTACTCGGTCAGGGAGCGCTCGAGGCCGTCGGCGAGCTGGTTGAGGGCCTGGGCGAGCATGGCCCCGGTGGCGCCCTTGAGGTTCCCCAGCACCCGGTACACCGTCGGTGCGGGCTGGGTCCCGCTGTGGTGGCAGATGGCGCGGACGGACTCGTAGATCGCGTCGGCCTCCCGGACGATGACCGGGGTCTCTTCTTCGCTCACGCCGTGCTTCCTCCGTGGCTCGTGGCGGGTGTTCCTCTGGGTGCAGCCTAGGGCCCGGATCTGACACCCGGGGGTACCGCACCAGGAGACCCCCAAACGTGGATGCCGGCCGTGCACCTCCAACCTGATTGCAGGCCCAGCCAAATCGCATCGCCGACGACACTGTTCTCCTGAAGCCGGCCACAGGCAGGCGGGCACAGCGGACGGTGCGGCCGGGCGCACGTGCCGGGACGCCCTGCCGACCACGGGCACGAGGTGCGCGCTGCGGGTTCATCCCCGCAAGGGGCTGCAGGAGTCGGGTCAGCGGGAGCGGCCGGCGTCCGGCTGCGCCTGTGGTGTGGGGCGCGCGGGCCGGGCGGTGGCGGCGGTGCGGACGGCGTCCAGCGTCTCGCGGTCGACCAGCGGACCGCCCCGGGCCGCGCGGCCCTTCCGCACGGCGGGCACGGGCGCCGAGGCGGCGTCCTCGACCCGGTACAGGGCGTACTCGCTCACGCACCCGAAGTCCTCGGCCATGGCCGCGGCGTTGGCCGCGCAGACCGACTCCCGGGCCGCGTTGACCGTGTACAGGGATGCGGGGAAGGACATCGGCACCCACCGCCCGCCCAGCACCGCGTCCTTGCCGGCCGCGGTCCCGTCCTCCGCGGCGAGGTAGCCGCGCTCCCACCGGCCCAGGATGCGGGCCTCGCTGATCTCCTGGGTGTGTCGTCCGCCATGTAATTCCCCACTCGTAGGTGGGTTTTCGCCACGGTTTTCCCCACTTTGAGCGGTGGTTCGCCACGTTATTCCCCATGGGGATGACGTCACGCGCCGCTGGTGCCTTGTCCGAGAGCCTTGCCTCGGGTCCGATGGTCGGGCCGGAGGTGGGGGTTGGTGGTTTGGCGCGTAGGAGTGTGGCTGTGATGGATCTGGTCGAACTGTTCATGCACTGGGACGCGGGCCGCTCGAAGAGCGAGCTCGCGGTGTCGTTGGGCATGGACCGCAAGACGGTGGCGAAGTACCTGGCTCCGGCCGAGGCCGAGGGCCTGGCCCCCGGGCTCGGGCTGGGGGCCGAGGAGTGGCGGGACATGGTCGCGGGCTGGTTCCCGACGGTCGTGGACGGGAGGCTGCGGCAGATCACATGGCCGGAGTTCGATTCCAGGGTCGAGTGGGTCAGGGAGCAGCTGGAGGCCGGGGTCGCAGGGGCCGTGGTCCACCAGCGCCTCGTGGACGAGCACGGGGTCAGTGCCTCGCAGCGCTCGTTCTACCGGTGGCTGGCCGCGACCCTGCCCGACGCCGGACGCGGGCGGAGGGCCCCGACAGTGCTCAAGCCCCTGTCCGCGCCGGGAGAGCTCGGCGAGGTCGACTACGGGATGCTCGGGCACTGGCGCGACCCGGAGACCGGCAGAGGGCACCGGGTGTGGGCGTTCGTGCTGACGCTGCCGTTCTCCAAGCAGCCCTTCGTCTTCCCCACCACGCGGATGGACCAGACGGCGTGGACGAACGCCCACGTGGCCGCGTTCGAGTTCTTCGGCGGCGTCCCGCGCCGGATCACGAGCGACAACCTCAAGACCGGGGTCATCAGGCCCGACCTCTACGACCCCAAGCTCAACCGGGCCTACGCCGAGCTGGCCGAGCACTACGGGACCCTGCTCGATCCGGCCCGGGCCAACAGGCCCAAGGACAAGCCGCACGTGGAGCGGATGGTCCAGTACGTGCGCGGCTCGTTCTGGGCCGGTCGATCCTTCGCCTCGCTGGCGCAGATGGGCGCCGAGGCCGAGCGGTGGTGCCGGGAAGTCGCCGGGGCCCGGAGGCCCAGGGCCCTTGCCGGGCAGAGCCCGTGGGAGGTCCTGGCCGCCGTGGAACGGCCCACAATGGTCCCGCTTCCGCCGCGCAGGCTCGAGCCCGCCGAGTGGCGCACCGCCACCGTCGGATCGGACTGCCACGCCTCGGTCAGGGGCGTTCTCTACTCGGTGCCCTACCAGCTCGTCGGGACCCGCCTGGACGTGCGCCTGAGCGGCACGACGGTCGAGTTCCACCTCGACGGGGCGATCGCGAAGGTCCACCCCAGGATCGCCAAGGGCCGCCAGAGCGACCTGGCCGACTACCCGCCCGCCGCGGCCGGGTTCTTCACCCGGGACGCCGCATGGTGCCGCGAGAACGCTTCCCTGATCGGCCCCGCGGCCGCGGCCCTGGTCGAAGGGCTGCTCGAGGAGCCGGCGGTGCACCGGATCCGCGCCGCGCAGGGCATCATCCGCCTCGCCGGCACCCACCGGCCCGAGGCGGTGGAGACCGCCTGCGCCGCCGCGGCAGCGGCCGGGGACCCGACCCTGAAGACCGTCAGGGGCCTCCTCGCCGCGGGCGTGACCGTCCTGCCCGTGCGCTCCAACGGCGACAACGGCGCCGGGGCCTACCTCCGCGGCCCCGGCGCCTTCACCGCCAGCTGAACCCCCCACGCCTGCCCTCGGCCGGCGCCGCGGCGCCGACCACAGGAGGGAACGCGTGCGCCCCCCACCGACGAAGACAGGAGCACCATGACCACCACGACCAGCACCGCGCCCGGGCTTCCGGGTCCCGCGGGAGCCGACCGCACCCAGCTCGCCGCCTCCCTGCGCGCCCTGCGCCTGTCCGGGATGCTCGACTCCCTCGAGAACCGGCTCGCCCAGGCCGCCGAGGGCCAGCTCGGGTTCTTGGACTTCCTCCAGGCCCTGTGCCTGGACGAGATCAACCGCCGCGACTCCACGGCATTGGAGCGGCGCACCAGGGCCGCGAAGTTCGAGACAGACGGCAGGATCGAGAACTTCGACTTCACCGCCGACCCCGGCATCCCCGCCGCCCGCATCCGCGACCTCGCCAACACAGAATGGGTCCGCACCGGCCAGCACGTGATCATCAGCGGTCCCGTCGGCTCCGGCAAGACCCACATCGCCACCGCGTTCGGGCACCAGGCCATCCGGGCCGGGCACACCGTCCGGTTCGCCGCCACCTCCCGGGTCCTGGCCGACCTCGCCGGCGGCCACGCCGACGGGAGCTGGGCCCATCGCCTGCGCGCCTACACCAAGCCCGACCTGCTGATCGTGGACGACTTCGCCATGCGCGAGTTCACCCCGGCCCAGGGCGACGACCTCTACGAGATCGTCAACGAACGCCCCGCCCGATCGATCGTCGTCACCACCAACCGCGCCCCCGAAGAGTGGTACCCCCTGTTCCCGAACCAGGTCGTCGCCGAGTCCCTCCTCGACCGGCTCGTGAACAACGCCCACCAGATCACCATCCAGACCGGCTCCTACCGGGCACGCCGACGTCCCGCCGCCCAATGAAACGGCCTATCGACAGGCGATCGGATCCTGGACTGGCCGAGCCTTCCTCCCAGGCCTCCTGACGACGCCCGGGCCGAGGGCTACTATCACAACAGGCACTGGGGAATTCGGTGGCGAGAACGCCGGGGGAATTCCGTGGCGATCGACACTGGGTGGTCTCGACGTCGGCCAGCATCACCTCGTAGCCGGCCGCCTCGAGGGCCTCGAACTGGGCCCTGGCGTTCTTCTCGCCCGAGAGGGTGCCGTCGATGATGAGGTTGTCTCCGCGCCCGAGCGCGTCCCGGAGGGCCTTCTTGGCCAGGATCGAGGACTCGTTGTGCACCAGGGACGCCAACTCCCTAGGCCAGAGCCCCTCCCCCGCCGCCTCGAGCTCCCGCACCTCCTCCGGGACCAGGTACGACCCGTACGAGCCATCCGTGAGGGCCTGCTGCAGGGCGTCCTTGAAGTGGTGCGGGTCGACCGTGAGCCAGTGCTCCGGGCGCGTCCGGGCACGGGCGACCAGCTCGGCCTGGGCGGTGGACTTCCCGGCCCGGGGGGGCCGGCCAGGACGATGTCCCGCCGGGCCCTGCGCACCTGAGGGTTCGCCGCGACGAAGGCGGCCAGGATCTCGTTGTGCAGGGCTCTGCGCTCGGCGCGGGGCTGCTGGCGCCTGACGTTGGGTTCTCGGTGGTGGCATGCCGGCTGTGGGCCGTGAGGGGACCGCCGTCCGCGCAGAGCCGCTCGAGGTGGGCCCGGTGGGCCGCTGCGTGTCCGTCGCTCCCCACCCACCACAGCCCAGCCAGCGTCCAGGGCTGCGCCCGGGCGCCCGCTACTAGGCCTCGGGGGTGTCCTCGGCGTCTTCGGAGGCCTCGAGGATCAGGTCGTACGCCTCCGCGTCGATCAGACCCCGGTCGAACGCCTCCCCCACTTCCTCGAAGGTCCCGGGCCGGTCCGGAGGCAGGATGGCCTTCCATTCCTTCGACAGCTGCTCGCTGTGGTCGGGGGCCTTGGTATAGGGCCACGCCGAGAGCTGGCGGATCATCTCCGCACGGTCGATTTCCCCGGCCGCGTAGCGCTCGGCGATCTCGTATGGGCTCGCCCCGCTGAAGCCCTCCGGGATCTCCGCCACGCCCTTCGCCTTGGCCAAGGTCTGGCTCACCGCCGGCTGGGTCACGTGCAGGGCCCTGGCGATCTCCCGCTGCGGCAGGCCCGCCTCCGCCGCGGAGCGCAGGGCCCGGACATAATCCAGCCGGCCCAGATCACTCTGCGCCAAGGCACGGCGCGCACGGGTGATCGCAGCCTCTGGATTGATGGTGGTCGTCATGCCCGCACCTCCTTAGATATAAGCAAGCTTATCAAGCTTCTCTGCTTCGCGAGGGATGACGAGGTCCTTCAGGGGTGGGGTGGTCTACTGCGTCGAAGCAGAGGGCGACGAGGACCCAGTGGTGGTGCAGCGCTGGGTGCCGGCGGAACGGCTAAGGCCGGTCCGGGCCGGTCCGGGCCGGTCCGAACGATGCCTTCGGACTGCGCTGAGCGGTTAGGCAATGCGCGAGCAGGAGTCGGGCCTGCGCGGTTTGAACGTCGAGTCGCTCATTCGTGCGCCTTCCCCGCGGTCTCGTGTAGGCCTATCCCGAAATATTGCAATATTTCAGGGCTTCGGCCGCGCGCCGGTGACCTTCTCGATGTAATCCCGCACAGCTTCGTCCAGGACGGCGGCAATCGTGGTGCCCTGTTCATCCTTGTACGTTGAAAGCCAGTCGAGCAGATCAGGGTCCAGTCGATTGGTGAAGGTGACGAGTCGCTTCTTGGGGCGCCGGGCCAAGTGCTGCGGGTTGCGGTCCAGCCTGGCCTCCCCCATCGGCTGCGCGGCGGGTGCCGGCTCTTCGCGGGCAGCGCCGGCGGCGACCGCGCCGACGACATCTTCGCGGGGCGCCCTGGACAGTGGAATCTGTGGCTGGCGTTTGACGCTCATCGAATGTTCAGCTCCTTCTTGATGGCGTGGGCGTGGAGGGTGAATGCTTCAGCCGCCTTCGCCGCACCGCGGGATGAGATGCGCGTCAGCGGAACACGAGCCGATTGCCCGTCAGCGATGGCGGTCGTGCGTGGGATCTCGGGTTCGACCACAGCCTCCCCGTAAGCATCGACGAGGGCCTGCCGCTGGTAAGCATGCTCCGCGGTCCTGGCGTAGCGGTTGATCACAACTTTCGGCTCTCCGAGGGACCGGTTGTACATGGCGCTCCCCCGCACTCGGTCCACGAGCTCGAGGTACTTCACCACGCCTTTGACGCTGAAGGCTTCAGCGTCAGCCACGACTCGGGTCTCGTTGGCATAGATCAGTCCGTTCAGCGTCAGTCGGCCAAGGGCAGGCGGCATGTCCAGGAGGATCACGTCGTACTCCTCGTCTATCCCGGAACCGTCTGCTGCGTTGCGGAGCCGCTGCTCTGGAGCCATAAGGTTCTCGGCTTCAATCCGCGCCAGCTGCTCATCTCCGGGCAGAAGACTGATTCCTTCGAAGTCCGTGGAGACAACAACCTGTCCGAGGGTTCCGGCCTGCTCGTTGTAGACAGCATCAAAGATGGTCAAGTCGAATTCGGTCTGGTTGCCCACGAGCACATCAGTGAGGTTCCGCTGCGGGTCGAGGTCGCCGACCAGGACCCGGCAACCGATGATCTGGAGCGCGTTGGCGAGGTTCAGAACGTAGCTGGTTTTGCCGACCCCGCCTTTCCTGTTCCCTACCGCGATCACATGGGCCATCTGGCATCCTTCCAAAGTCCTTGTTGCAATATTGCATTCTTGCTTGCAATAAGGCGTTATTGCTTGCCGTATTGCACGCATCCTATTCGTCGTCTTGCATGCTTGCAAGCTGCAATATTGCAAGCATGCAAGACGACCTGAGGGGTGCCTAGCAAGCCGCACGGATGTTCCACATCCCTGCGGCATCGGCGTACATGCCGGGGGGCGGCCAGTATTCGTCTATCTCCGGGTCGTAGAGATCTGCTTCTGCCAACTGGCGGTCTGGGTGGTGGCGGTCGAGCCAGGCATGCCAGGCGGCACGCTGCTGGCGGTGGATGGTGAGTTGTGCGGCGACGTCTTGGTCGGCACCGAGTCGCTGGGCGAGCTGGGTGAGGCTTGTGGTGTGGGTGATGTACCAGCGTTTGTCCTGGTCGCGGCGGATCATGCCGAGCGCTGACATCTCGGCCAGAGCGCGCTCGGCGGTGCTGGCACCGATCTTGGCCTGCTGGGCGACCTCCTTGGTAGTGGGGGAAAGGCGGCTGCGTTCGATGGCTTCGTAGGCGAGTGCTGCGGCGGGACCCAGGACGCGGAAGACAGGTCGGATAGCGTGGATTTTGCCCTGACGCCAGCTGAGGTCGCGGGCGAGCTCACGGTACTGCTGAGGGAGTTCTACGAGGTAAACGTCGGCGTTGCGGTGGCGCGCGTCCGCGACCTTGGTGACCATTCCATCCGAAAGCTGCGCCAGGCGATGCAGCAGCCTCGCCACAGTGCTGTGGTGCTGCCCCAGGGCAAGTGCGAAGGTCCGGCAGCCGACGTCGAGCGTATCGGTCTCCATGGTCCTCATGTAGGCCAGGACGCCCCTGATGAGGAACCGCAGGCCAATCCCCTCGCGGCCGTACTTCTGGAACCGTGCATCGAGTACCGCGTAGAGCACGTTCTCTAGATCGTTGACAAGCTGGTGGATGCCGGCCGCGCTGGGCGCCCCCCCGGTGGGTTTAGTGGGGCTTGTGTCGCTTTTAGGGGCAGTTCTCTTCCCTTGGCTGCTGGCGGTGAATTCGAGGGCCTTTGCCCACTCGGCCTCGAGGAGGCGGGAGAGCTGGGCGGGGGACTGGTACAGGGCTGCGAGGCCGCGGAACTGTCCCGTCAGCTCTCCTCGCACCTGCTCGAGGGTCCACCCGCATGCTGCGAAGTGGTTCAGGACGGCCATGCGCGCTTCAGACGGAGTGCGGTGACGGGCTGTGTCGAACAGGCCGGTCTGGGCGATCGCACGGAGTGGGGACTGCCAGCCGGCCGTCGGGGTGCAGGATCTGGCGTCGCGGGCCTTCTCGGGCGTCAGGGGGGAGGGGGCGGCCTTCGCCCGGAGGGCGGCCTCTTGGCGGTTGCGGCGCAGCTCAGGTGCGAGCGCCCGGCGGAGCTTGTCGACGTCCCCGGCGGGGTTGCGCCTCCTGAGGATGTCGTAGGCGGAAGACAGCGGAGTGATGAGCTGCTGGCGGCCGCCGCGCTTGTGGAGGGTGCCAGGAACGCGGATGCAGCCGGTGGAGGGGTTCTGGTGCGGGCTGGCGTCCATGCTGGGGGCCGTGCGGGCCAGCGCGGCCACGAGTTCGCGGGCCTCTGCGCCGTCCATCGGTTCGGCGAGGGGCACGTACAGGTGCCGGCCTCCGGCGGGAGAGAAGTCCTCGACGTAACGCAGGCCACAGGAGGCCAGCAGGGCACCGAGGCGTTCTGCGTCATTGTCGACGACGGCTTTGGTCGCCTTCGAGGTGTCCAGGTCCAGGCAAAGTGTCGTGACGCGGCCTGCCGTGTCGTGGATCAGAACGGCCGCGGGAGCCCGTGGGGGCACGGCAGTGAGCTTGTGAGGGGTGCCCGGGTACTGGAACTTGCCCCGGACCCAGCGGCCCGCCCGGTACGCCGGCTGGCCTGCGATCAGGGGGGCAAGGGCCCACGCCTGCTCAGGTGTGACTGGCGCGGACAGCGCTGGCGTGGCAGACACGCCGACCCGGCTGTCGGTCTTGAGATCCCGCTCTGGGAGCACGGCATGTAGACTTGTCGGCATAGCAGGAGGACTCTCCTAGAGGGTGTGACTGTCGGAGCCCTTCACCCGGTCCCGCCAAGAACTTGGGGTGGAGAGCTTTAGAATTTGATATAGGAAGGCCCGCCTAGGCGGGCCTTCCTCGTTTTAACTGGCTTTTGCGATGGGCAACGACTCCGGTAGTTCCTTACGGTCGAACCAGGAAGGGAGTCCGTCCGACTGCATCTCAGCGCGGAGCTGTCCGAGAATCAGTTCCATCGCCTCACTTGCCGAGATCCCTGCGTGCTTTGCCATGAGGAAAACAAGATCCTTGTGTTCCCGTGGCACCGAGGTAACGAGCTGGACATTGTCCAGCGCCGTGCCACGCTTCCGTCGCAATGCAGTACTCATGAACCGAACCTAGCCTTAGGTCTAAGGATTAAGTGGGATCCTGCGCCGTGTCGCCCGGAAGCCCTCTGGAAGCCAGGAGGCGGCGAGGCATTCAGCGTCCACGCCGACTCCGCCGGGTTCCAATGAGAGTCGGCAAAGCGGGTTCTACCGACCGTCGAGGTAGGTGAGGAGCCTCTCCGCCTCGCGGTCGCGCACGTCCCGGTTCAGCCGGTATACGACCCGCTGACCCTGGCGGTCGCCCTCTGCGTCCGAGTCGACTAGGCCGAGCTCTTCGAGCTCACGGAGGTGGCGGAAGACGGTGTGGTAGGTCGCTTCCAGGTCCCGAGCGATCTGTCCGGATGTCTCTCCGTCGGGATGGCGGGCCAGTTCGCGGATCACGGCAGCGCGGATGGCGGAGACGCCGAATGCGCTCATCGCGGTCGCCTCGGCCGGTCCCGTCGGCGTAACCCTTGCATTTCGCGTCACCGTCCCATCTTGCCGCAGGTCCTTCGCTGTTGCGCTTGACTCTAGCATCCATTGCTAAAGTAGCCTAGCAATGGATGCTAGGGTCGGGTCGTCACCGGGGCATGCGGGGGGTCCTTTCCCCGCGGTTTGCAAGTATTTCAGCTTCTTGTAACCCCTGTGACTGGTTTGTCATTGAGGGCTGGTAGGTGTGGTGGGCAGGGGGTGGATGGGATGAAGCAGGGGATCGGGTGTGCGGTGGTGGCAGGGATGGCAGCCCCGCTGATGCTGCTCGCTGCCGTGGTGGTCCTCTCGCCCGGGGACGGCGCGGCACAGGCCGCGGGCTGCGGCGGAGCTGCGGCGTCCCCGAGGATCTCCGCCCCGACCCAGGCAGCCGGTTTCTCCGGGGAGCAGCTGGCGAACGCAGCGGTGCTGATGGACGATGCGAAGAAGCTCGGCCTGCCGGTGGCCGCGCAGGTCCTGGTGGTGCAGGCCGCGATCGGCGAGTCTTCGCTCCGCGGCATCGGCTACACGGACGCTGCGGGCACCGTGGACGGCGTCGCTGTCACGATCGGCATCCTCCAGCAGGATGACTCCTACGGCCCTCGGGCCGACCGGCTGGACGTGGCGAAGGCGGGCACGGGGTTCCTGTCCCGTCTCAAGGACGTCCCCGGCTGGGAGTCGCTGGAGCCGACCATCGCGATCCACCGGGTCCAGCGCAACGCCGACCCCCAGCACTATGCGGAGTACCGCGGCGCCGCGCTCGAGGTCGTGCAGTCGCTCTCCGGGGCCAAGGTGTCCGTCGGGGACTGCAGCGGCGGCGGTACCGCGGCGGGCGCAGGGGATGACCTGCCGTGGGGCCACGGGCCTGTCGACGCGCCGAGTGATCTGGGCATGTACACACGCGAGTGCGTGGACTTCGCCCTCTGGCGCGTGAACCAGGCGTACGGATCGACGTCGGCGCCGTTCAGGTTCACCAACGCGGACTTCCGCAGGGACGGCGGCGTGCTCGGCAACGCCGTGACCTGGCTGGACGGCTGGCGGGCGAAGGGCTGGCCGGTTGGGACAACACCCCGCGCGGGCGCCGTCGTCTACTACGCCCCGGGCGTCGGCGGAGCCGGCGACGTCGGGCACGTCGCCGTGGTGAAGGCCGTCAACCCGGACGGGTCCTTCCTCGAGGAGGGCTACAACGGCAACCTGCCCCCGGACGACCACACCTACTACACCCGCACAGTGCAGGACGGCACGCCCACGGCCTTCCTGTACGTGCCTCAGAAGGGATGATCCGCATGCTGCAGAGGACCATGGCCGCCGCGGCCGGGGCCGCGCTGGCCCTCGCCTGCACGGCGTGTGGCCCGGCTGCACCGACTGCGCAGACGGCCCAGGCACCCAGCGCGACGCCCACGCCCTCGTGGACGGCCTCGCTGAGCGGCGGCGACCACGCCCAGGCCCAGAACGCACCGCCGCTGCCCGTCTCCTCGTGGGACGCCGCCGGCGAGCAGAGCGCGAAGGACACGGCCGCCAAGGCCATGGCCCTGTTCGCCCGGCCCCGGGTGGACCAGCGGCAGTGGATCACGGACCTGGCGCCGATGCTGTCCCCGGCCTACCGGACCGAGGCCGAGTACATCAACCCGGCCCGGGTGCCGGTGAGCAGGGTCCTCTCCGGCCCGGCCCTGAAGGCCTCGTCCGGGGACCCCATGACCGTCAAGGCGGTCTTCACGACCGACGCGGGGGAGTGGGTCGTCCTGCTCCACCGCACAGCAGCGGCGCAGCCCTGGCTCGTCCAGGACATCGCCGCTGAGGACGCCTGAGAAAGAGGAGAACGAAGATGGCGATCGACAAGAGCAGGATCCGCGAATTCCCCCCGATCAGCATCACCATCAAGGACGAGACCGGCGGGGAGCTGCTCATCGGAGCATCCCGACAGACCGTGGTCGGCGGCAGCGAGGTCGAGGTCCGCCGCGAACTGCTGGGCCTGGTCGTCGCGCACGCCCGCACGGGCGGGTCCCCGGTCAGGGTCACCACCCGTGACCAGGAGAGCATCGGAGTGCTGCTGGTCTCCCCGGAAGGGGAGATCGAGGAGGAGTACTCCGAGTCTCTGGACGAGACGGTGGAGCCGGTGCCGGCCGCTGCGGAGACTCCCAGGCTCAAGCCCCAGGCCTCGCGTGGAGAAGGGCCGGCTGTCGAGCTGACCGCCCCGGGCGAGGCTGCGGACGGCTTCGACAGCATCGTGAAGAGCCTTGAAGATGGCGACCCAGCGCCTCCCGCCGAGTCTGAGGCCCCGGCCCCGGCGGCGGCGACGGTGCGCAGGTCCTTGCGGGACTCGCAGTCCTTCCTCGCGGTGCAGGACAACATTGAGCCGGCCAGGAAGGGCTGGCAGGGCAAGGCGAACGCCTTCGGGCTCGCCCTCGCCCCGGGCGCGGCGGAGCTGGCCGAGCGTGCGGACGAGCACCTCGTCTCCCGCATCTACTCAGGTCCGCGCACGATCGCTGTGGTGAACCAGAAGGGCGGCGCGGCGAAGACCCCCACCACTGTCTGCCTTGCGGCCGTCTTCGGCCGTGCCGGCGGCTCGGTGCTGGCCTGGGACAACAACGAGACAACCGGGTCACTGCCGTGGCGGGTGGAGCGCGGCGACCACGCCAGCTCGGCCCTGCAGGTCCTCGAGCGCTCGTCCCACCTGCTCTCGGACACCGCCCGCGCCGCGGACATCAACGCCTTCGTCCACCGCCAGACCGCAGACAAGTACGACGCGCTGTTCTCCGACCAGGACATCGACGGCGAGCACGAGATCACAGCCGACGAGGTCGACGTCCTGCACGCGGTCGCGTCGAAGTACTTCAACGTGATCCTGATGGACTCGGGCAACAACCACCGGGCCGCGAACTGGCGCCAGATGATCCGCCACACGGACCAGCTCGTCGTCACTGCCACCACGGTGGAGGACAGGGTCGAAGGTGCCCGCCTGACCCTGCAGGGCCTGGCCGGCCGCGACGAGCGCACCGCGCAGCTCGCGGCCGACGCCGTCGCGATCGTCTCCCAGGAGCAGCCCGGACACGAGAAGCTGGCCCAGCTGCACGCCGAGAAGTTCCGCCCCTACGTGCGCGAAGTCCACGTGATCCCGTTCGACCCGGCGCTCAAGGACGGCGTGATCCACTTCGGTGCCCTCCGTCCCGCCACCCAGCGGGCCTGGCTGGCCGCGGCAGCATCGGTCGCGAAGGGCCTCTGATGGCTGCCACCGCCCGCCATTCCGCCTCGAAGTGGCTCCAGGCCCTCGAGGTCGCCCCGGAGCCCACAGCGGCCCCGGCGGTCCGGGATGCCCCAGCCGGTCCCACGCGGCCGCAGAGGGGCGTGCGGTGGGAGTCGGAGACCGGTGTTCCGCGCACCACAGTCGTCGGGCCGTGTCCGGCTGTGTGGGTCATGGGGGCCCATGGCGGGGCAGAGGAGAGCACCCTCTGCGCCCTGCTCGAGAGCGCGGTGAGCACAGACCACGCATGGCCCGTCCGCCACGACCATGACCAGGAGCGCGGCGGCCAGGACGTGGTGCTGCTGGTCTGCCGCTCGAACGCAGCGGGGCTGCGCGCCGCCCAGCTCGCCGCCATCGAGTACGGCTCAGGGGCCCTGCCGGGGTCGCTGGCCGGGCTCGTGGTCATGGCCGATGCGCCCGGGCGGCTGCCGAAGGCCCTGACCGACCGGCTCCGGCTCGTCGCTGGTGCGGTGCCCCATCTGTGGCAGATGCCCTGGGTGGAGGGGTGGCGCTTGACCGAGACGCCGGACCCTGCCGCGCTGCCTCCGGCAGCGCGCGGCGTCCTGGACAAGATCCGGCTGCACACTGCCGCCGGCACCCAGTAGGAGGAGACATACATGCATCTGGAAGCGCTCAACCTCGCCGCGGACGTCCTGGCCGCGATCCCCAACCCCTCCCCGGAGGAGCCCCCGGGCGGTGCCGGGTTCCTGAAGATCCTCGGATGGGGTGCCTGGATCGTGTTCGGCCTCGGCGTCCTGGGCATCCTGTTCGCCGCGGGCAAGATGATGATCGACCAGAAGAGCGGGCACGGAGGCGGCCAGCACGCCCAGGCCCTCGGCATGGTCCTGGTCGGCTGCATCGTCGCCTCGGTGGCCTCGGGCATCGTCGGCGGTGTGGTGGCGGCCTCCGGGGGCATGGCATGAGCCAGCCCACCGAAGGCCAGGGCTCCCCTCAGGGCCAGAGCCCGTGGACCCGGCCCCGGTTCATCGCCAGCGCCGCCGTCGTCGTGGTGCTCATCGCCCTGGGCGTGGCCTACGTGGCCCTGCCATCCCCGAGCGCCGGACAGGCACCCGCGCCCACCTCTCCGGCGACGGCCGCCGCCACTGCACAGGCCAGCCAGAGCGTGTGTGGGCTTCCTGCAGGGGACCAGCGCTACCCGTCCGTGGGCCTGCCCACCAAGTGGGAGCTGCTGGGCCGGGTCGCGGTCCCGACCGATCCCAAGGGCAGCGGCCCGGGAAAGACTGACGGCAGCCTGCGAACCTGCTACCAGCACAGCCCCACGGGAGCCCTCTACGCCGCCGCGAACATCGTCGGCGTCGGGACGCTTCCCGGCGGGCCGACCGTCATCAACAAGAACTTCGCGGCGAAGTCACCAGCTCGGGATCAGGCCCTGGCCGCCCCGCCCACGCAGACACCACTTGATCCATCGATGAGTATGCAAATCGGTGGATTCAAGGTCGTCTCCTACGCGCCTGACTCCGCGACGATCGCACTGGGGATGAAAGTCACGCAGGACTCCCGGACCGGTTATGGGTCAGTGACCTACGCCCTGCGCTGGGAGGGCGGGGACTGGAAGGTCGTCCTTGAGGACAGCAGCACCTCGACATCACTCAAGGATCTGAGCGACTTCGTTCCGTGGACGGGGGTCTGACATGTTCCCGATGATCGTTCCCGCAAAGCAATGTTTACCAGCGGATCCAGGCTGCTGGGGCGGCGAAATCGTCAAGAACGTTGCTGGTGCTGCGGCGAACGGCGCTCTGGATCAGCTTCGGGATGCTGTGATCGAGGCGTGGGGGAAGGCCGTGGCGTGGCTGGGCACCTTCTGGGTGAACGTGGACACGACGCCTGTGATCACTCCGGGCACGGTGGACCAGCAGTCCGACGTGGTGTGGTGGGCGCAGAACCAGCTGTGGTGGTACACCCTCGTCCTGGTGGTCTTCGGCATCCTCGTCGGTGCCGGCCGGCTGGTGTGGGAGCAGCGCAGCAAGCATTTGATGGACATCGTGAAGCAGCTGATCACCTTCACGCTGGTGACAGGCTCCGGTGTGGCGGTGCTCCAGTTGCTCATCACCGGCTTCGACGAGATGGCCAAGGCCCTGCTGAGCAATGCCACGAAGGGGACCGGGTTCGCGCAGAGCGTCGCAGGGATGATCTCCCTGACCGGTGGCCTCGGGGTCCTGCTTGCCGTCATCTTCGGCGTGCTGGCGATCCTCGTGTCCTTGGTGCAGCTGGTGATGATGGTGTTCCGCTCCGGGATCCTGATCCTGCTGGCCGGCGGCCTGCCCACCGCCGCGGCGTTCACGAACACCGAGACGGGCAAGCAGTGGTTCCAGCGGTTCCTGTCCTGGCTGATCGCCTTCACCCTCTACAAGCCGGCCGCCGCGCTCTGCTACGCGGTGGCCTTCAAGCTCACCGGCTCGGACATCTTCGCCTCCGCGGATGAGGGTGTGAAGGCCATCGTGGGGCTGTCCCTGATGGTCCTGGCACTGGTGGCACTGCCTGCGCTGATGCGCCTGGTCACCCCGATGGTCGCCGCGGCGAGCGGCGGGGGAGCAGGCATGGCTGCCATGGGCGCCGCGGTCGGCTCTCTGGCCACCGGCGCGATCAACAACGGCCGGCTGGGCGGCGGCCGCAGCGGCTCCTCGAGCAGCGCGACCACCAGCCACAGCAGCAGTGCCAGCAGCACGACGGACCGTCAGGCGTCCGGGGCGAGCACGAACTCATCCCAGCCCAAGGCTGCCTCCGCCGCGCCCTCGGGGGCGAGCGCAGGAGCGGCGGGCAGCACGGGTGCCGGTGCAGCAGGAGCGGGAGCCGGTGGGGCTGCCGCCGCCGCGGGCCCGGCCGGGATCGCGGCCGCCGTCGGCGTGCAGGCCGTGAAGAAGGGCGCAGCCGCCGTGCAAGGCGCCGCAGAGTCAGCGGCGGGCGAAGGCCCGTCCGGAAGCCAGAAGGGATAGTCCATGGACACGAAGAAGCAGCAGGGCGTGCCGGAGCTGGCCCCGGGTGCGCCTGTCACCGTCTCCACCGTCAGGGGTGCCGGCGCTGTGCAGGAGACTTCGGGGCCCGCGGCTGCCGTCCTGGGCGAAGGCGGTGCGGCATGAGCGAGCAGACGACATACACGGAGCCGACCTACGGGAACTGGCGCAGGCCGCGCACTGCGGGCATCGGCAAGCTGGGGGCCCTGGAGACATGGGCCATGATCACGGCGCTGCTGGTGCTGCTGTTCGTGTTCCGGCTGGCGGGCCCGGTCTGGGGATTCATCACCTTCCTCGTGATGGGCATCGCCCTGGCGGTGTTCACGGTGCGGGACCGGCACGGGCAGTCCCGGATCAGCCGCATGGTCGCCAAGCGCGCGCATAGGAAGGCCGTGAACCGCCGTACGAACCTCTACCGCTCCGGCCCTGTCGGGCTCATTCCCAGCGGCACGGCGCAGCTGCCGGGCCTGCTGGCCAAGTCGCAGCTGCACCAGTTCACTGACTCCTTCGACCGCGCCTTCGCCCTGGTCTTCATGCCGGACACCAATCACGCCACGGTGGTGATCGAGTGCGAGCCCACCGGGATGTCCCTGGAGGACCCGCAGACGATTGACGCCTATGTGGCGAACTGGGGCGGCTGGCTGTCCGACCTGGGCAAGCAGTCCGACGTCGTAGCGGCGTCCGTGACGGTGGAGACGGCCCCGGACTTCGGTGTCCGGCTGCGTCAGGCCGTGGACACCCGGCGTCACCCGGATGCCCCCGAGGCGACGGTGCAGATGATGGAGGAGGTCAAGGCGACCTTCCCGCAGTCGGCCCCGGTGACCCGGGCCTTCCTCGCCGTGACGGTTACCGCTTGGCGGCAGGGCGCTCCGCGTCCCCGCAAGGTCGAGGACCTGGGCATCGACCTCGGCGCCCGGCTGGGAAAGCTCACCGAGCACCTGGAGCAGTGCGGGGCCGGCGACGCGCACCCGGTCACCGCCCAGACCCTCTGCGAGGTCGTCCGCAGCGCCTACGATCCCGCGGTGGCCAGGCACATCGCGGCCGCGCACGCCGAGGAGGTCACTCCGTCGCTGTCCTGGAACGACGTCGGCCCCATCGCCCACAACGCCGGGTGGGAATGGTACCGGCACGATTCGGGGTTCTCGAAGTCGTGGGTCATGTCGGTGGCCCCGCGCGGGGAGGTGTTCTCGAACGTGCTCGAGGCGATCCTGTCTCCGACCGGCGACGTGGACCGGAAGCGTGTGACGTTCCTCTTCCGCCCGGTGTCGGCAGCGAGGGCCATGGACGTGGCGGAGAAGGACGTCAACGCGGCCAAGAACCGGGCGGCCTCGACCGGCACCCCGAACTTCCGGGCCATCGACGACTACGCCAAGACGGTCCAGACCGCCAAGGAGGTCGCCAAGGACGCGGGAATGCTCAACTTCGGCGTGGTCATCACGGCCACCATCCGCAACGTGGAGGACGCCCTGGCCGTCAGCTACGGGGTGGAAGACCTGGCCGCGGAGTCCCAGCTGACCGTCCGTCCGGCCTACGGCGCCCAGGACACCGCCTTCGCCGCGTCGCTGCCGCTGGGCCTGGTCCTGCCCGACTACGTCATGGTCCCCTCCAAGATCCGAGAGGCAGTCTGATGAACCCGCTGAACCTGCTCCCCAGGCCCGCCCCGCGCAGTCGGCATTTCGACCCGCTCAAGCGCGGGTACCGGATTGCCGGCGGCGGATATGCGAACCTGCTGGACCTGCCCCCGGAGTACCGTGGCTCGTCCCGGCAGGTGTGCGGGCTGTGGCCGTTCTCCTCCGGCTCCGGAGCTCCTCTGGCGGGTGCGCCGCTGGGCCAGCAGATGATCACCGGCCAGGTGGTCGGGCTCGACCACTTCGGAGCCTTCGAAGAGGGCCTGATCCCGAATCCGTCCGTGTACTTCATGTCCAACCCGGCCCTGGGGAAGTCCACCGCGGTGGGGAAGATGTGCCTGTGGCTGGCCTACCGGGGCGTTCCGAGCATGTACCTCGGGGACGTCAAGGGCGAGCACGTCCTGCGCACCCGGAAGGCTGACGGGAAGGTCAACCGCCTCGGGGCCGGGCGCGGCTACCTGAACCCGCTGGACCCTGGGGGCTCGGCCCGGGCGGTCGAGCGGCTGACCGGCACGCTCCGGGAGGAAGTGGCCCGAGGCGCGCACGAGCAGCGCAAGGCCCTGATGATGGCCCTCATCACCGTCTCGAGGGAGTCCAAGCCCTCCGAGCAGGAGGACCTGATCCTGGGCAGGGCGCTGGAGATCCTCTACGACCGGCACGACGGCGTGCCGCTGGTACGGGACCTGGAGAAGCTGATCGCCGAGGCGCCGGAGGACCTGCGCACGGTGGTCCTGGACCGGGGGGACATGGACCGCTACCTCGACGCCACCGATGCCCTGCGGACCTCCCTGATCGGCATCGCCACCGGTTCCGGCCCGCTGGGGGACATGTTCTCCCGGCACACCACCGAGCAGCTGGATATGACCCGTTCCGTCTGCTTCGACCTCTCGGCACTGCCCGACACGCAGCCGCAGAAGCAGGCCGCCGGGCTGCTGGCCTGCTGGTCTGTCGGGTTCGAGGCCGTCAACACCGCCCAGGTCCTCGCCGACGCCGGCCTCGAGCCCCGGCGGAACTACAACATCGTCCTGGACGAGTTCTGGCGCGCGCTGCGCGTCGGGCGCGGGATCGTGGACAAAGCCGACTCCCTGACCCGGCTCAACCGCAACGAGGGGGTGGGGCAGATGATGATCTCCCACACCCTCAAGGACTTCGAGGCCGTGGCCGACGAGACGGACCGGGCCAAGGCCAAGGGCTTCGTCGAACGCTGCGCGATGGTCGTCCTCGGTGGCCTCGGCGCCAAGGAGCTGTCCGAGGTCGAGCACTTCCGCCGTCTCACCCGGCAGGAGAAGCGCCGGGTGGAGTCCTGGGCGGACGTGAAGAAGATCACCACCAACCAGCACGGCAGGACCGCCCCCTACGGGCGCGGGAAGTTCCTCATCAAGCTCGGCCAGGCCCCCGGCATCCCGGTCCAGATGAAGCTGACCGGTGTGGAGGACGAGATCTCGGACACCAACACCCGGTGGGAGAGCCTGCGCAAGCAGGGCGCCTCCACCGAGGAGATCGAGCGGGAGATCTTCGGAGAAGAGGGGCAGGACAACATAGAAGGAGCAGACAGTGCAGCAGCGTAGGACGTCGCAGGTCGCCCCGGGCACCTGGGCCCTGTTCATGGGCCTGGGCCTGGTGGTCGCCGTCGTCCTGGTGGTCGACGCCGGGCTGTACGGCGGGTCGTGGGTCAGCCGGGACGGGCAGAAGCTGCCCCTGAACCCGATGGAGGCCCCCTTCGGGCTGATCGCGGGCCGACTCCACTGGTCGACGGCGTCCACAGGCTCTCTCGCCGCCGTCCTGGTCCTCATGGCCCTGCTCGGGGCCCTGGTGGTCTGGGTCCGCGTCCGCGCCGCGAAGGGGCTCTCCCGCGTCGACTACAAGGCCGCGCAGATGGGACGGGGCAAGGACATTGCCATGCTCACCGAGCGGGGAGCACGCCGAGCGGCCAGGCGCTTCGGGCTCACCTGGCCCGGGATCTTCCTCGGGATCTCGGTCGCCGGGCTGGCCCGGCTCGTGGCCGACGTCGAATCCGTGGCGCTGTCGATCTTCGGCCCCCGCCAGGGCAAGACTGCCTCCCAGGTCATCCCGGCGGTGCTGGACGCCCCGGGCGCGGTCGTCTCGACCTCGAACAAGCCTGACGTCATCGACGCCACGCGGCTGCCCCGGGGCCTCAAGGGCACCGTATGGGCTTTCAACCCGCAGAAGATCAGCCCCGACCGGGCCAGCTGGTGGTGGAACCCGCTCAGCTACGTGGTGGACGACGACCACGCCCAGAAGCTCGCGGATATCTTCAAGGTGGCCGGGCGCGGGCCGAATGTGAAGGGTGAGGACCCCTACTTCGACAACGAGGGCCGGGACATGCTCGCGGCCCTGCTGCTGGCCGCTGCCCTGGGGAAGAAGCCGATCGTGACCGTCTACGACTGGATCACGGGCGGCAACGTCGGGATGAAGGAGCCCCAGGCCGTCCTCGCCGCCGCCGAGGGCGGCAAGTACGCCGCGTTCGGGCTCGCCCTGGAAGCGCAGCTCCAGCTCGACCCGGGCCAGCGCGACGGCATCGTGGGCACGGCCAAGGCCATGTGCGCGGTGCTGAAGTCCACCGGGGCGCGCCACTGGGTGAACCCGACCGGCCCGGGGGACAACCGCCCAGAGTTCAGCCCTGCCGAGTTCGTCCGGGGCACGGACACCCTGTACCTGCTCTCCAAGGAGGGCGGCGGGTCCGCGGCGGCGCTGACGACCGCGCTGACCGTCGCCGTGGCAGACGCCGCCGAGGCCCACGCCATGACCCAGCCATTCCGCCGGCTGCCAGTGCCGCTGGTGTTCGCCCTCGATGAGATCGCCAACGTGTGCATCTGGAAGGACCTGCCGGACAAGTACTCCCATTTCGGGTCCAAGGGCCTTCTGCCGGTCGCCTGGCTCCAGTCGTACTCACAGGGCGTGCGGCTGTGGGGCGAGGAGGGCATGAAGGCGATCTACTCTGCCGCGACGGTGAAGGTCATCGGCTCCGGCCTGGACGAAGAGGGCTTCCTGCGGCAGGTGTCCTCCACGCTGGGGGAATACCGCTACGACACGGTCAACGTCACTGCCGGGGACCGCAGGAGCGTGTCCATGAGCCCCGACGGCGGCAAGGAGCACATCTGGACCGTGGGGGACCTCGCGGCCATGCCGATCGGGCGGGCCATCGTCAAGCGCGCCGGAGCTCCCGGGGCGCTCATCAAGACGGTGCGGTGGATGGACACCCCGCACGCCGATGCCGTGTGGTTCTCCCTGGACCTCAATGACCCGACCCCGGAGAGCAGGAAGAAGGCGGCGGAGGCCCAGGCCCGGCGCACCGCGTGGACGCCGTTCGAGCGCCTAGTGCTGCGCCGCGCCGGCGAGAAGCCGGACTCCCTGGTGGACGCCTACCGGGTCGCGCTGAACATGCAGCAGAACAGCAGCCTGCAAATGCAGCAACCCATCAATACAGTTCCCCAGCCGATGCCAGCGAAGGCCTCGGCTGCCTCGAAGTGGCTGGAGGCGGCACGTCATGACTGAGCCGATCGACGCCTGGGAGGAGTCCCCGGAGCCGGAGGAGACCGCGGCGCCCGCCGCCGTGGACGGCGGGGAGGACGGGCGGGGCTTCCTGCTCAGTGTCACGGACGTCCTCGCCCAGATCGCCGAGGAGGCCGAGCCGATCAAGGCCGGCCGCTGGCGGTCCCTCGTCATGCACGGCAAGGCACCGGCCCCACTGGGCTGGGAGCCGCCGCAGTGGGACTACGACGCGGTGGAGGCATGGATCCACCGGGCTCTGGAGGACGGAACCCTCAAGCCGGTGCCGAAGGCGACTTCCGAGGCGGTCCCGGAGCCGGAGCTGGTGTACGGGTCCACGGCGGAGTGGGTGGCCAAGTTCCTCGTGCCGGTCTACCGGCGCCAGCTGACCGCCACTGGGGACAAGACCACATGGTGCCCCCAGTGGTGGAAGCACGCGGAGGCGATCATCCGCCTCGAGGCCCTGTGGCGGGCGTGGGAGCACCTGCGCCTGGACGGGCGCACCGGCATGAGCGTGTGGCTCAAGGACCATCTGGACCACCATCTGCCGGTCCTCACCGACGCCACCAGCGGCCCGTTCAACGGCTGCAAGCCGGACAGGCACGCGGAGAGCCCCTTGGGCCAGTTCCAACTGGTGGCCCCGCCACCCGAGCTGTTCCCCGACGTGCGCGAATCCAAGGATGAAGGAGGTACCCAGTCATGAGCACTCACCACTCAGACGGCGTGGGCGAGGCAGTGGACGACATGCTGCGCCAGGCGGTCATGGTCGCCGCCCGGCTCGGAGAGATTGCCGCCCGGGCCCGGCAGGAGCACCTCGCCCAGGCCCGTGCGGCCTCCGAACGGGCGGGCCGCGAGCTCGCGGCCCGCTTCGAGGCCGAGCGCGGTGCGGCGCGCGCCTCCCTCGCGGGCGCCCGGTCCGACTCCTGGTGGGCCGAGGCCGACCCGGAGCGGATCGGGGCCGCGTACAAGACCGCCGTGTCCTGGGCAGGCCAGGACGCGGAGATCGCCCAGACGCTGCGGCACATGGATGAGCAGCTGGCCGAGCGCGGTGTGCACGTCACGGCCTCGATGCCGGGCCGGGTCACCGACCTGCTGCGCTCACGGCAGTGGGTGGCCGAGCACGATCCGTTCATGGACGGGGCATGGACCCGGGAGATGAGTCAGGCCCGCAGCCACGAGGAGCGGGACCGCCTCAACGTCGCCCTGGTCAGCGCCTGGCTGGCCCGTCCGGAGGCACAGCAGGCCAACGCCGCTGCCAGCGAGCTGGAGGCGGCGAAGGCCTGGGCCGCCTCTGCCGACCCGGAGCGGTTCGCGCAGTGGACCCGCAGCCACGCCGCCGCCGACACGGTGGCGGCCGCGCGGTCCGACGAGGCCGAGCTGGTCCGCCGCTGGAAGGCCGAGACGGGGCAGCCCGCCGAGGCACAGGCTGTGTCCGTGGAGACGGACAGGCTCACCGGGGATGCCGTCCGGGAGGCCGGCGCCGCGGACGGCCACCGTGTGGACGGAGACCGGGCCATGGGCCGGTCCCAGGAGTGGGACGGGGTGGCAACGGACTTGGACGGCCCCTCCGAGGAGGATCTGGCGTGGGCCGCTCGGCAGGAGCAGCAACGGGAGGAGTCTGTGGCGCACGATGAGTGGGACACGGCGGAGCGGCGCGGGGAGTTCGCCGCGTCACTCCAGGGACTGGCCGACCAGACTGCCGTGGACGCCCGCGTGCTGGCCGACGTCAGTCAGGGGACCCATCCCCGCCAGGCCGTCGCCACCGCCCCGCGCAATGCCCCCGAGGCCCGACCGAACAACAACGGGGCGAGGAAGTCCCAGCTGACGAAAGGTAGCCGCTGATGCGACTGGACGTAGTAAAAGACCCAAGCCTTGATGAGTTCTTCGGCCCGGCCCTCGCAGCAGATATGCGCAATTCCGTCTACGCGGGCGGTGACTGCCGGTACTGCGGCAAGCAGCTGCGCGATGGCGACAAGGTGCGCCTGGACGCCGCCACAGAACACTTCCCCACGGTGTGGGCTCGCCATGCCACCTGCGCGCCGACAACAGCTACCGATCTGGCCTCATCGATGATCACCCCCATGACCTGGCTGACACTGGGCCTGACCATTCCCACCAAAAGCGCTTCCAGCAAGCCCCGGCAGTTGCCGCTTGCGATCCTGAATCCGAGCGTCGACGGCTTCAGCTTCCGCCCGGGCGTCGAGGCCTGGCCCCGAAGCCTGAAGGATTACTACCTCTCCCAAGGGTTCTCCGAGCCGGGGAATCTGAAGCTGGGCACCGCGTCCGATCCGCACTGGTTCGGGTCGCTGAACGGTCTGGAATTCAAGTTCTCCATGAGCCCGATCGGCTCTGACTACATCGCCAAGATGCCGATTGCGGCCCCTGCCGCAATCGAGGACTGGGGCGGCGTATCCCTGATCCTGACGCACTCGATCGTCCCGGCCGAAGCTATCGCTTCCGAACAGGACTTCCGCTCGTTCCTGCACGGAGGCGACTATGTCCAAGCCTGGATCCCGGTAAGGAAGTAGCAATAACCACCGACCCGAACACTCGGCGACAATAGCTCTCACGCTGGGACTCCGGCACCCGTCTATCCTTTTCACCAAGCGCCCCATTCGGGCTCATCACTGCTGGGGGCCATCGTGAAGACATGCCGGACATGCGGAGGGCTCAAGCCGTTCACCGAGTACCACAAGTCGAAGATGTACAAGGATGGGCTACGGCCCAGCTGCAAGGCGTGCCGCAAGGCCGCGGCGGCCGAATACTACCTCGCAGACAAAGACCGCATCGACGCCCGAAACAAGGCATACCGTGCCGCCAACGCAGAGAGCGTCAACGCTCAGGAACGCCGCTGGCGCGAAGCGAACAAGGAACGCCACGCGGCCACCACCAAAGCATGGGCCGAGGAGCACAAAGAACACCGGTCAGCCCAGGCCGCGGCAAGGTATGCCGCCGACCCAGCGAAGCACCTAGAGCGCAACCGCGCGTGGTACGAGGCCAACAAGGGGAAGTACTCGGAAACCGTCAAGCGTTGGCAGGAGGCCAACGCTGAAAAGGTTGGCATCATGCGACGAAACGCCGCAAGCAAGCGACGTGCTCGAATGCGTGATCAGGACTGTGGGTGCGTCACCGCGCAAACACTCGAAGAGGTCATCGTCGCGTACGGGCCAGCGTGCGTGTACTGCGGCGGACCGTTCGAGGACATCGACCACGTCCAGCCCATCGCGCGCGGTGGCCTCCACTGCGTGGCCAACCTCGTTCCGGCATGTGCCCGCTGCAACCGGAGCAAGCTGAAGAAGACGCTCGCTGAATGGCTCGAGCAATATCCCGAGTACGGGGACACGGTGGCGCTGACCCGGCTTCTCGCCTGCCCGAATGGCTCATCCCCAACAATGAACAACAATGAGTGACTGCCCTGTCTCTCCTCGGACTCATCTAGGCGGCGAATTGCCGCATGGGGAGCATCCGAAGCCGCCGGGCGGGAGGCAGGTGGTCCTAGATCAAGCCGTCTCCCAGGTCCTGAATCAGGCTGCCATAGTCACCCCTTTGCGTTCTGCGATAGCTGATCCCCCCGAGATGGCAGACACCCCGTCTGCCCGCTAACGACGGCCCCTCGCGCTCCTCCTTCGCGCCGAGGGGCCGTCGGTCGTTTGTCAAACTCCCCCAAACGCCGTCCACTGCATGTCAAGAAGCCTTGACGCCGTGGGGCGTGGCCGGGGAAACCGTCATCGGTTCCTGCCCTGGTCCTTGTCCCTGCCGGGGCGGGACTTGGTGCCCCGGGAGGTCTCCGGCGCGGACACGGGGGCCGTGGCCGGAGCGCCCGGGAATGCCTGGGCAACGAGGCGCTGGACCTTCTCCTGCTCGCTCTCCACACCCGGTGCGTCGGCGAGCCAGCGGGACCCTGCGGAGGGCGGCGCCTGCTCAGTCGCGCGCTGGGTCCGGAGGGCCTGGAGGTCTCCGCGGACGATGGTGAGCCTGTCCATGGCCGCGGCCCTGACCCGCTCGGCGTCGCCGAGCCTGCCGGCGGTCTTGTGCATGTCGTGGATGGCGCGCATGGTGTTGCGCAGCTGGGCCAGCAGCAGGGCGTGCCCGGCTGCCGTGGATGGCCCGACGGAGGTCTGCATGAGCAGCATGCCTGCGCCCTTCGCGCTGGGCATGGGCGCGTGCTCGACCCGGGGCGGGAAGCGGCGCAGCTGGGCCGTGCGGGCCAGCGCCTTGGCGGTGTCCGCCAGCGGCCCGGGCACTGCCTCGGTGCG
The DNA here is from genome assembly GCF_004919045.1 of Sinomonas albida. GTDB lineage: Bacteria > Actinomycetota > Actinomycetes > Actinomycetales > Micrococcaceae > Sinomonas > Sinomonas albida. The sequence continues at coordinate 149,511 of NZ_SWDW01000008.1, read as the reverse complement.
CAGACTCCAGGCGGCGAAGGCACCGGAGGTTTCGCGTGCGACCTGGGCCCAGAGGGCGTCATCGTCGAGCGGGATCGTCTTCATCCGCTCGTAGAGCTGGCCGACTTCGGCGGTGGCCTTCTCCCACTCGGCAGGAGTTGGTTCGCGGCCCTCGCGGCCCTCGGTGATCGGGCGCTTCCCCTGGGCGGCCGCCTGCCATTCGGCAAGGGCTGCGGCCACGGTCTCGTCCGTGACGTTCCAGCCCTTGCGCAGCTGCGGCAGGGTCAGGTCCCGGGCGATCCTTCCGCCGCCGAACCACACCGGCTTCTCCGCCTTGCTCTCCGGCCGGAGGGCGACTGAATAGCCGGCAACGGCCCCGGTGCCGCCCTGGGCGAAGCGGGGTCGCACGAGGACCCCGGAACGGCGCAGGCGCCGGACGAACTCGGCCTCGTCCATGCTCGCGGTGGACGCCGCCCGCAGGACGCGCTGGAGCCGGTCACGGTCCAGCTCTGCCGCGCCCATCGCGACGGCGCGTTCCCGTTCCTTGGGGTGGTAGCCGCGCTCGGCATGCGGCCCGCGCACGACGCGCAGACCGTGCTCCTCCTCGAGCTCCGCGCAGGCGTCCTGGGCGCGCTTGAAGTCCTTGTGCTGGCTCCACCGGGTGCCGTCCTCGCGGACCATGGAGACGGCAAGGTGGATGTGGTCATTGCCCGCCTTGCTGGACCCGTGGTGGATGGCAATCCACCGGCACGGCGGCTTGCCGTCGCTGCCGGTGAAACCCATCTTCTCCGCGAAGCCGTGGGCGATCTTCCCCCACGCTTCATCACTGAGCTGTCCCTCATCGGCAGGCAGGCTCAGCGAGACGTGGAAGACGTGCCTGGCCCCTTCCTTGCCGGCACCGAAGACGGACTTGGGGATGTCCATCTCGCGGCCGAGAGCAAGGGCCGCCTCGGCGTCCAGGCGCTGCCCGACCTCGACACTGACGATCGACTCGGACGCCGCGATCAGCCGCTGGTCCTTGTGCTCGTTCGCACGGCCCGGGCCCACCAGGTAGTTGATGAGCCCGACCATGCGGTCACCCTTGGTGACGTTCGGGATCATGGGCGCATCACCTGCACCACGGCCTCGTCAATGCGGGCCATGAGACGACGTGCAGCGGCCACCGCCGCGGCGGCGTCATCGGGGAATTCTCCGGTGGCGTTCGCGTGCCGGGCGATCTGGTTCACGTTGTTCGACACAGCCCCGAGAAGGGTCCGGATCCCCAGCAGCTCCTGCGCGAGGTTGCGGCGGTCGAAAGCAGTCTCCCCCGGCTGCGCCATGGCGCTCTCGAACAGCAGGCGCGGTGGCGTCACACCCTGCTGCTCGGCCTTGACGACGACAGCGGCCTTCTCCTCCGGGGAGCACCAGACCTTGATGTACTCCTTGCGGCCGCCCCGCTCGTTGTCACGGCGCGACTTGCCGAGGCGCCGTACCGTCTTGGCCTCGCCCATGACGCTCCTTCCGGCCCAGCGCAGCGACCCCGAACCTCGGGGACTCACACGCCAGTGTGCCAGAAGCCCGACCCCCGGGTCGAGCTTCCAAGCCATTTACGGGCATGTAAATGTATAGCTTGCTCCTCCCTGGGGGCCGAACAGGTTTGAGAAACCATCGTGCCAACAGCTATTAAACCCAGCTGCGAAGCGAGCACTTCGGTAGGCTGAAACCATGGACATTCAGCAGATCGAAGAGGCGGCGAACCGCAAGCTTGAGCAGGACCGAAACGATCGGATCGTCGCCGTGCGCGAGTACGCTGCGGCAGCCAAGCGAAGCGCTGAAGCCCGCGCCGAACTCGCCGCCGCCGATGAGGACCACCTCGCCAAGTACCGTGTCGCCATCCGGCACGGCTGGACCGAATCGGATCTGAAGGGATTCGGCATCGAGCCGCCCGCCAAGAAGCTCGGCGGTCGGCCCCGCAAGGCCCGCACCTCGCCCCGGTCACGCACCCCCGAAACCGTGGCGGAGTCCCCCACAGGCGAGCACTGACCGCTGCCGGCCTGCCGGCCGCCGTGGTCACCGCTGCAAGGCTTTGGACGAGGCACTGGGCCGGCGCGGTGTCGCGGCGCGACCCGGGGCCTCGGACGGCCGTCCCCCACTTCTAGAGAGCAGCCTCATTCCGCGGACACAGCTCACGCGTTCCGCGCGGACGGGCCCGCCAGGATTCCTGAATCACCTCATGCAGCAAGGGCCGCTCCCGATGGGAGCGGCCCTTGCTGTGTGCCGAAGCGGGCACTCGGTCTCATCAGCGCTCGTCGACGGCGTCGGCGAGGTGTGGGCGGAGCTTGGCGCGCAGTGCTCGGGCGTCGGTGAGGAAGCGGTGGTTGGTGTGCCAGAGCTTGTCGCCGATCTCGGCGCGGGGCTCGGCGTCCCAGGCTGTCGCTGTGCGCTCGAGGTCGGCCAGGAGGAGGTCTGCGCTGCGGAGCTCCTCCGGCGTCCAGGCGGCCAGTTCCTCGTCGGTGGCCTCGCCGACTGCGGCCATCGCGTCTGCGGTCTCCTCGATCCTGGACGGCTCAGGAAGCGGGGGCCGCGCGGTGCTCTTCGAGGTGTGCATGGTCCCTCTCAATGCGGGTCGTTGGTATGGGCGATGAGAGCAGAAGAGCGGGATGGCACGGTTCACCACAAACCGTATGGCCATCCCGCTCTCTGCCTTTCCCGAACACAGGGAAATCCTGCGCGGTGCACCTCGGCCGCCCAGCGGCCGGCTCATACACGTGCTGGCACAGACTCTAGCCGCGGCCGGTTCCGCACGGAGGGTGGGGCCGCGGCTATGTGGGGTGACACGCTGGCGGCCGGCGGCCGCGCACCTGTTGCGCGCCGACCGCCGCCCGGAGCTCTGCGGAGGCTGGCCGCGCCACCCTCGAAGGTGAAGGTGACGCGGCCGATGTGTTCTAGTCGAGGAATCCGGTGAAGGGACGGCGGAGGTCATCGGGCAGGTCCGCCGCCGTCTCGGGCAGGCGGGTCGGGCCGTGTCCGTTCAGCTGCCACCAGCCGAAGGCCTCGGCGCTGATGGCTTCCCAGCAGCGGGGCTGCTGGCGGTACCAACGGGTCTGGACGTCGCCCTCGACATAGGTGGCGAAGCCGTAGATGGGTCCGTCCTCGGCCTCGAGCGTGCGGGTGGCGACGATGACGTAGGGCCACTGGCCCAGGTCCCAGCCTTCCGCTCCCCACATGCCGGGGGTGGCCCAGCCTCGGTCGGTGACCTCGTCCATCCAGTCGTAGCCGCCGTTCATGTGGTAGTCGAGCAGGACGGGGGCGGTCACCGGCTCGCGGGTGTCGAGGGTGGTCATGTGCCTGGTCTCTTCGATGAAGGCCATTTCTCTCTCCTGTGTTCGGTGGGTCGGGAGGTGTGTGGTGACCAGCCGGGCCTCCCCTCCCCCGTTCGTTTTTCTTACGGTTTTCGAGGTGTCGGTTCGGGGCTTCCGTAGGCTTCTGATCGCCCAGGGATGCGGGTATGGCTGACTGTTTTTCGCCGTCGTGGTGGCTTAGCCGAAATGGCCGCCCGCGTCCCACGACGACTCGACCGCTGATTGAGAAGTGCGACGTGATCGCTGTGTAAGAAAATGCCGGCGTGGTTGTCCGTGGGCGGCGCTGCACACGACTTGAGACGAAGGGGACTCCATGGCGGAACTGTGGGCCGGTATCGACGCGGGCAAGACCCACCACCATTGCGTGCTCATCGACCAGGAAGGGGCCCGGCTGCTCTCACGCCGGCTCGCGAACACGGAGGAGGAGATCCTGACCCTGATCGCCGACGTCCTCGACCTGGCCGCGGGCCGAGAGGTCCATTGGGCGACCGACCTGAACCAGGGCGGAGCCGCGCTGCTGATCAGCGCACTGCTTGCGCACACCCAGACGGTCTTCTACATTCCCGGTCGGGTGGTGCACCACGCAGCACGCACCTACAGCGGGGAGGGCAAGACCGATGCCAAGGACGCGGCGATCATTGCCGACCAGGCCCGAATGCGACACGGACTGCAGCAAGTGCGGGCAATGGACGAGACCATCGTCGAGCTGCGCCTGCTCACAGCGCGCCGCACCGATCTCGTCCATGACAGGACACGGTCGTTCAACCGGCTCCGCGCGACCCTGCTCGAGTACTTCCCCGCGTTGGAGGCCGCCTTCGACTTCTCCCAGCGAAAGGGCGCCGTCATCCTGCTGACCAAGTACCAGACAGCGGAGCGGATCCGAAGGGCCGGGCGGGCAAGGATCGAGGCATGGCTGCGCAAGCAGGGCTGCAGCCGCCCGGACAAGATCGCCGAGGCCGCCGTGGCTGCCGCAGAACAGCAGTCGACGACGGTCGTCGGCCACACCGCGGCGGCAGCGCTCGTGGCGCGGATCGCAGGCGACGTCCTCTCCCAGATCGAGCAGATCACCGAGGTCGAGACCGAGATCAAGACACGGCTCCAAGGGCACGCCCACTTCGAGATCCTCACGAGCGTGCCCGGCTTCGGCCCGCAGCTTGCCGCCGAGTTCATCGCTGCAATCGGCGGGAGCATGGACCGATTCGCCAGCGCCGACCACCTCGCCGGGATCGCCGGTGTGGCGCCGGTGCCGAGGGATTCGGGAAAGGTCAGCGGGAACCTCCGACGGCCCAAACGCTACGACCGCCGCCTCCTTCGGGTCTGCTTCCTCGCTGCCCAGAGCGCCGCCAGATACTGCCCCGAATCACGCACCTACTACGAGCGAAAGCGCGCCGAAGGGAAGAACCACAAACAGGCCGTCCTCGCCCTGGCCCGACGCCGCATCAACGTCATCTGGGCCCTCCTCCGGGACGGAACCACCTTCCACCACCGAAAACCCGAAGCGGTGCCTCTGGCGGCATGACGACTTCTCGCCGACCTACCTGAAGATCGCGGGCGCCATACGGCTACCCTTGGGGCCGTGGTGTGGCTGATCGTCTTCGTCGCGGTGCTTGCGGCAGTTCTGCTGTGGGGTGAGATCGTTCATTGGCGCGCCAGACGCCGCCGACTGGGCTCCCGCCCCGGTCCCGGTGGCCGCGAGGCGGTACTCGTGCTCGGTTTCAAGAACCGCAGCACACGCCCGAACCTGGTCAACCGCTTCCGGGTACGGGCAGGCCTCCGGTCACTGGACCCGGAGCCAGGATCGTCCGTCCTGATCCTCAGCGGAGGCGGCGTGGGAAGCGAGGTCCCCGAAGCGGAGCTCATGGCGAGTTACGCCCGAGAACGCCGGGGCTACGACGGCCCGCTGCTGACCGAAACAGCCAGCCGGACCACATGGGAGAACATCCAGAACACCATTCCCCTGATCGAGGACGCCGACCGGATCAAGATCGTGTCGAACTCCCTCCACGCCGAGAAAGGGCGAGCGTACCTCCGCAAGCTGCGCCCGGACTTGGCCGACCGGCTCGTTCAGGCAGACGAGTACCGCTTCGGTGAACTCATCTGGCTCAAGCCCGTCCTGGCCGTCGTCGGCATCGAGAACCTACGCAGGTACGATTCCCAATCCGAACGGTGACACCCCACAGCGACGTCGCTGATGCCCTTCCACGGAAGACCGCCGCGATCTACGATCACTCTGGCGAGGGGGTCCGTGATGCGTCGTTTCGGTTCGGTCGGCCGAGTCTGTTCGGTGATTGTCCTTCTCGCGGCGGGGACGCCGCCGTCGTGCAGTGGCCCAAGCGCGTGCCCTGCGGTCGGCTATATCTCCATGGTGACCCTGCACATCACACCGGAGCGCGCAGCCACCCTGGCCAAGCTCGACATCGAGCTGTGCCAAGACGGTGCCTGCCACAGCCTGGCCGTCGACGCCACGGCACCGCTCACACCCGGGCCCGTTCCCCTGCCGACGCCGCCCGGTGCGCCCCGGGCGGAGCCTCTGCGTGCCGCAGACGGAAGCATCGACGTCCGCATCGAGATCGGCGTCAACGACGATCCCCTGGACGTCACCACGTCGGGCACCAACACCTCCGGCTGGTCGATCGGCACAAGCCACGCTAGGCTCAACCCAACGACCACCTATCCCGACGGCCGCGGATGCGGCGGGCCGACAAACGCAGTGGCCACACTCGACAGGCTAGGCCTCAGAGCCGGCTGACCTTCCGGGGACACCCGTTCGTGGAGCCGACGGGCGAAGCGATCAGGTCCGGGCCCCGACCCCCAAGGCCTTCCCCGCTCTGCTTCCACCCAGCTTGACATTGCCATTGAGATTTCGGCTGGCGAACTTGTTCGCTTGCACCCGGCCGGGGCCGGCTACCCGAAGGGCGGCACCCGGCGGGAAATCTGCGCAGGAAACAAGCGAGCGAAGCGAAGCGCCGGAGCAGAATTCCCGGCGCGTGGCGGCCCCGACGAAGGAGGGGCTGGCCGGTTCCGGGCGGGTGCGTACAATCCGCAGGAATCTCAATGCTGTTGTCAACGCGCTCGGTCAAGCCAGCAAGGTCTCTTGGGGGTGTTCTGGCCGCCGTGCGAATGAGCAGAAAGCCTGGGTGCCGTAACCAGCTGGGGCGAGTATCATGTCCCCGCAAGGTGCCGTTCGTTAGCTGAGGCTCCTTCGCGTACAGAAGCCAGCGACCCTGAACGTCGAGAGACGCCACGGGTCAGGACAGGCTGCCCCGGACGCAAGGGGCAGCCCCGATTGGCTCCCTCCCCGAGGAGGGTCACGACGCGGAGTGCTGAAGGTCTTACGAGGAAGGGCACCCCGGGCGGTCCGCCCGGGGCCTCCCAGGCACGTGATGACGATGCCCAGGAGGTGGTTCGCCGTGGCGAGTGGCGATAGTAGTACCTCCCGACGCGCATCCTGACTGGTCCCTCTCCTGCCCAGCTCTTCCCTATTCACTGCATGCCGATGACGGCCCTACCCGGGCCCTTCCGGCATGCTCGCTTCAACTCGCCCGGCCACCGCCGGGAGGAAGCAGGCCACCATGCCCAAGATCCCCATGAACAAGACGACTCCGCCGGGCCGCACCGGCGCACAGACCACTGAACCCGCAGCCCCAGCCGCCCCCCACGGCTCGGCGGTGCTCGATTCGGCCCACGTCGGCGACATCAAGGGCGCCTTCGGCACCATCCGGCTCGATGACTCCTCGGTGCAGTCGAGCTGGAAGACCCGGCTGAAGACCCTGCTGGCCATCGTCGGGCCGGGCCTGATCGTGATGGTCGGCGACAACGACGCCGGCGCCTTCGGCACCTACACCCAGGCCGGCCAGAATTACGGCACGTCCCTGCTCTGGACGCTCCTCCTGCTCGTCCCTGTGCTCTACGTGAACCAAGAGATGGTGCTCCGCCTCGGCGTCGTCACAGGCGTGGGGCACGCCCGCCTCATCCTCGAGCGCTTCGGGAAGTTCTGGGGCGCGTTCAGCGCGATCGACCTCTTCATCCTCAACGCCCTGACCATCGTGACCGAGTTCATCGGCATCTCGATCGGCCTCGACTACCTCGGCATCCCCAAGGTCTGGGGCGTCGTCGTCTCGGCGCTGTTCGTCATCGGCGCTGCCAGCACCGGCTCCTTCCAGCGTTTCGAGCGGGTCTGCATGGCCCTCGTCGCCGGCTCGCTCCTGCTCGTGCCCGTGTTCTTCATGGCCGGCCCGGATTACGGGCAGATGGCGCACGACTTCGTCGTCCCCGGCATCCCGGCAGGCTCCGACATCGCGGACGTGACCCTGCTGATCATCGCGATCGTCGGCACCACGATCGCCCCGTGGCAGCTGTTCTTCCAGCAGTCCTACGTGATCGACAAGCGCATCACCCCCCGCTACATGAAGTACGAGCGCGTGGACCTCTGGCTCGGGATCGGCATCGTGATCCTCGGCGCCGCGGCCATCATCTCCTTCACCGCTGCCACCTTCGCGGGCCGACCCGAATTCGGCCACTTCACCGACGCCGGCGGCGTGGCCGAGGGCCTCGGCACGTACGCCGGGCACCTCGCGGGCATCCTGTTCGCCCTCGCGCTCATCGACGCCTCCATCATCGGCGCCGCCGCGGTCGGGCTCTCGACCTCCTACGCGCTCGCAGATGTCCTGGGCCTGAAGCACTCCCTGCACCGCAAGCCCAGCGAGGCCAAGGGCTTCTACGCCGCCTTCGCCGGCATCATCGCCGTCTCGGCGGTCATCGTCATCATCCCCGGCAGCCCTCTGGGCCTCCTCACCGTCGGAGTGCAGGTCCTCGCCGGAGTGCTGCTGCCGTCGGCCACCGTGTTCCTGCTCCTGCTGTGCAACGACCGGCAGGTCATGGGGCCCTGGGTGAACGGCCGCGGCAGGAACATCTTCACCTCCGCGGTCATCGCCATCCTCGTGATCCTCTCCGTGGTCCTCACAGCAGCGGTCCTGTTCCCGGACATCGACGGGGCGACCATCCTGGAGATCCTCGGCGGCGGCGCGCTCCTGGCCATCCTGGCCGCAGTCGCCCTGGTCGTGGTTCGCGCCCGCGCCAGGGCGAAGGGCACCGCCGCGCCCGAGGAGCTGGCGGTCGACCGGTCGCAGCGCTCCACGTGGCGAATGCCCCCGCTGGCCCTGCTCGAGCGCCCCCAGCTCTCGCTCGCCCGCCGCACCGGGCTGAGCGTGCTGCGCCTGTACCTGCTCGTGGCGATGATCCTGGTCATCGTCCGCGTCGTCCAGCTCGCCCTCGCCGGCGCCTGACAGCCCACCCTCCACAGCCCCTCCCTGCTGGCATAAAGTCACCCTGAGAATGTGCACCGAAAGGCACCCGATGACCACCGCAGCACCGACCGCCGCCCTGTCCCTCTCGGCCCTCCTGCGCCAGCCCGTCACCGACTCCGACGGGCACCGCATGGGCGCTCTCGCCGACCTCATCGTCCGCCTCCGCCACGACGACTACCCGCTCGTCACGGGCCTCGTCGTGGCCGTCGGGAACACCCGCGTCTTCGTCTCCGCCCACGACCTCGCCGCCCTCGCCCCGGAGCGGATCGAGCTCGGCATGAGCACAGTGGACCTGCGCGAGTTCCGCCGCCGGGAGGGCGAGGTCCTCCTCTCCGAGGACGTCCTCGGCCACCGCCTCATCGACGTCACCCGCGCGGCATTCGTCAAGGCCTACGACGTCCAGCTCACCCCCGTCCTCGACGGCTGGGCCGCCACCGGCCTCGACGTCCACCGCCGCCGCTGGCTCACCCTCGGCGCCCGACACGCCGCCCACGCCCCGCGGGACTGGAAGGACTTCGAGCCGCTCATCGGCCATGCCGAGTCCGCAGAGGTCCGCGCCGTCACCGGACGCATCCCCGAGCTCAAGCCCGCCCAGATCGCGGACATCATCGAAGAGGCCACCGACGAGGAGCAGGACGAGCTCATGGCCCAGGTCCACGCCGACCCCGAGCTCGAGGCCGACGTCTTCGAAGAGCTCGACGAGGACTCCCAGTCCGAGCTCTTCAAGGACCGCACCGACGCCGAAGTCGCCGAGGTGCTCGGGCGGATGCAGGCCGACGACGCCGCCGACGCGCTCATGGACCTGCCCCAGGAGCGCCGCTCGCCCGTCCTGGGCCTGCTGCCCGAGCCCCAGCGCTCCCGCGTCCACCGGCTGCTGGGCTACCACGACCTCACCGCCGGCGGGCTCATGGGCACCGACTTCCTCGCCCTGCCCGCCACCTCCACCGTCGCCGACGCCCTCACGGCCGTCCGCGGCGCCGTGCTCCTCCAGCCCCAGGCCCTGTCGGTGATCTACACCCTCGCGCCCGACGGGACGCTGGATGGAGCGCTCAGCCTCGTCCACGCCGTCCAGGCCGACCCCGACCGGGCCCTCGCAGAGGTCGCCGACCGCGACGTCGTCACCGCCTTCCCCGGCGACGACGTCATCGACGTCACCACCCGCATGGCCGACTTCAACCTCCTCGCCCTGCCCGTCATCTCCGAGGACCGGCGCATCCTCGGGGCCATCACCGTCGACGACGCGCTCGAGGCCGCCATCCCCGAGGACTGGTCCCGCCGCGAATCCAACCACCACGAGACAGGAAGGGAAGGCTGATCTCACTGGCGCGGAAAGACGTGCCGGGCGTACAGTAGCAGTGTGGAGGGACACGGCCGGACCAGGGCACAGCGCGAACACCCGAGCCTGAGAGTTCTGGTCGTCTCCAGGCTGCTCGCCCGGGGCGTCCCCTCGGACCAGATCGGGAGGATCACCGGGGTGCCCGCGGCCCTCGTCACGCTCATCGCCCAGGAGATACCGCAGCCTCGCCCTGGCAGGACCCGCGAGCCGGGCCCGCGAGCGACAACACGGCATGGGGACCGCTTCGGCCCCCTCCCGCGACGCCTGGCAACCCTCGCGGTCTACGGGGCCGGCACCGCCGCGACCATCATCTGGCACCAGCCGCTCATGCTCCTCGCGGTCGCGGGCGCGGCATTGATCGCCTCCCTCCCAGCTGAACCGCGAGGAATCACCAGCCATCGAACCGCCGCTCCTGACGGCAGTCTCGTCAGGCAGCAGCCAAGCGCGCGGCCGCCCGGCCGGGTGGGGCGTAATTCGTACTGTCGCGGAGCATAGCCCACAGGACGTTCACCCTGCGGCGTGCCAGGCAGAGGATCGCCTGGATGTGGGTCTTGCCCTCGACGCGCTTGCGGTCGAAGTAGGCGCGGGACTCCGGGGAGCTCTTCAGGCTGGACAGGGCCGCGAGGTAGAAGACTCTCAGGAGCCGGCGGTCATAGCGCTGCGGGCGGCGGTGGTTGCCGCTGATCTTGCCCGAGTCCCTCGGGACCGGAGCGAGGCCGGCGACGGCGGCGAGCCGGTCCGCGTTCTCGAACAACCCCAGGTCGCCGCCAGTGGCGGCGAGGAACTCCGCCGCCAGGAGCGGGCCGAACCCGGGCATGCTCGTGATGACCTCGGTATGGGGGTGGGCGGCGCCCCGCTCGGCGATGAGGGCGTCGAGTCCGGCGAGCTCGTCCTGGACCCGGAGGACCTCTTTCGCGAGCCCGGCGACGACGAGGGCACCGGCGGCCTGGCCGGGTACGGCGGTGTGCTGTCCGCGGGCCGCGGCGACGGCTGCCTCGGCGACCGCGGCGCTGCTGCGCGCGCCCTGCTTCTTCAGCCAGGCCTGCAGCCTGGCCTGGCCGTACCGGCGGATCCCGTCGGGGGTGTTGTGCCGGGTCAGCAGGGTCAGCGCGGCCTTGGACCTGCTGTAGTCGAAGGCTGCCTCGAGGGCCGGGAAGTACTCCAGCAGAGCCGCGCAGAGGCGGTTGATCGCCCGGGTGCGGTCCTCGGCCATGTCCGCGCGGCGGGCGGTGAGGATACGCAGGTCCGCGCTGACCTCGTCGCCGGTGCGCAGGGTCTGGAGGTCGTGGCGCATCCTGGCCTGGTCCGCTATCACGGCCGCGTCCTTCGCGTCCGTCTTGCCGTCGCCGCGGTAGAGCCGGGAGGCGTGGTGGACGGTGCGGCCCGGGATGTACAGCAGCCGCTGGCCATGGCCGTGCAGCAGGGCGATCATCAGCGACGCCCCGCCACGGTTGAGGTCGGTCGCCCAGACCACCTCTTCCCCGAGGGCGTTGACCTCGGCGATCAGGGCAGTCAGGTCGCCCTCGTAATTGCCGACCTTCCGTGACAGCAGCCGTGTGCCGTCGGTGTCGATCGCCACGCAGTGGTGGCCTGTCTTGCCGGCGTCGACGCCTGCCCAAACCTGCATGAATGGTGCCTCCGATCTCCAAGGCGAACAAATGGGTGGCCCCTCAGACGACTGGCCGTCGTGTCCTTATCCAGCGATCGTGTCGCGTCTCTCAATTCAGCGGTCAAGCCATCAGCGGGCGGCGGGCGGCCATTCCTGCGAAGCCGTCACCTTCCGGCCCGGCACAGCCGAAAATGCCATACCCACCGCCCCGGGTAGCCCGGACACTACTGCAGCCGGCCCAGCCAACCCGGCATCAACATAAGGACAGCCGAAAGACGATCAAGACCCCGGGGCATGGACGGGGCCGGAGCGAAGCGCAGGCACCGGCCAGGACCCGGGGCCACAGCCCGAGCGCAGCGAGGACCGAATGCCAGGGCGCAGCCCTGGCCATGCCTTGGCACAGTACTGACCCCATTAGTAACTAATGGTTCTAAGAGGCTGATCTTGGGGCCAGGCGACAGGGATGAGGACCTCGCACCCGCGCTCCCGGCGCATTGGGCCAGCACTCCAATCTCCGGCCGACACCCCCGCTGCCGCATTCTGAAGCGTGGCCGCACACCTAGTGGTTAGCACCTCAACCGAGGCCCGCTATTCGCACTACTGAGGAGACAAGTTGACCACTCTCGTGGCCCTCGTGGCCCTGACCTTCGGGATCCTGCACATCGGCGCGGGCGTGTTCGGCCTGCGGAAGCTCTACTCGCAGGACTGGCACTACTCCTACGACAGGCTGGACGTCGCGTTCAACTGGATCGTGTTCGGGGGCGGCGCAGTGGCGATCCTGACCGGCGTCCTCTTCGTGACGAAGGCGGCAAACCTCTTCGTCCCGGGCTAGTGGAGCTTGGCCCGGGCGTCCTCGCACGCGGGGCGCCCAGGTCGGGCCCGTCCAGCGCAAGCTGCTCGTATCAGGTCCTCGTCGGCTGGACTTTGGAAGCGGGTCCGCCTGGCCACGAGCTCAGTCGTCCGTGCGAGAAATCAGAGTTTCTCGAGGCCGCTCCATAACTCCTGCTCGAGCCATCCCCGCCCGACGCCCATAGAACCGAGGTCGATGTGTTCGGTCGAGGGGAAGGCCCGAAGCAGGGATCTCACTCGCCCCGGCCACTCCTCGTCAATATGAGTGGAACGCAAGATGTAGGCCATCACCGCTAACGCGCTGTAGACGCCGAACTGTTTGGGAGCCTCGCTCTCACTGAGATGCGCGAGCAACGGCACCTCAGCTGGCCGTGGCCGTTTCGGTGCGGTCACCAGTTTGCGGTTGAAGAGCCTGGCGTGATGAGCAGCGATGTTCCGGACATAGTTCAGTGTGGCGAGCCAGCTTGCCATCAGTCGCTTGGTCGGAACGCAAAAGCTATGTGCCACCTCCGTGGCCACATCATTGCGCAATCCTGTGTAGAGGCGGGAAAGATGGCCCAGCTCAAGGATCTCCGTCAAGGCCCAGATTGGCATCCGGTCGTCATACTTCGCACGAAAGTGCGCGACGAACGCCTCATCGGAACTGTCCTGCCGGCTCTTGATCCGCGAGAGCCATTGCCCATGCTGACTGGCAGTGACCGCACCGTTGGCATCTGTGGTGGGTGCGATGAAGGCCGAGACGAACATGGTCGGCTCCTCGTGAGCGAAGGCATGATGCCGGCCCAAGGTGTGCCCGATCTGCGTGCGAATCGCCACCTCGAGCCGTTCGACACCCTCGAGCACGAGCATGCGAAGGCGTCGGTCAAAGTCCAGCAAGTGGGCCGCGTCCATGATCCGAGTGCCTGGGCGATAGCGGTTGAGGACCTGGACATGGGTGCGGCCTGTCTCATCCAAGCGGTCCTCTGACTCACGGAAGGGATAGAGGTAGCCGGTCAGACGGTAGTAGCCGATCTCGTGCAGAAGCGCGGCCGTCTTCTGCTTGTCGTCAATCTCGACGCCGCGAGAGACGAGCCTTTCGATCTGATCGTGGACCGGAAGCCACGGCTTCAGGTACTCCATGCGCCCCCCAGACAAGAAAATCGGCCCGAGCCGTAAGGCGAGCGGGCCGATCATGATGTTGAGACTGTATCACCGAAGTCGGACTAGCGCCGTGCCGCTGAGCGATGGCCCCTGGTCCATCGGTGATGATCCCAGCTCAGGTGGTCGAGGGTCGACTATCCAATCAAAGGTTCCTTTGATGGGACGGTGGCGCGAGCTGGCGCCCCTCCCCCACGCAGGGACTGTCAGTTAAACGGTGTGCGGGGCCTTGGCGGTTTCAGTGAGTGGTTCTCTCGAACCGGTCCGCGAAGGTGATCGCGAACGCGTTGAGGGCTGGCTTCCACCTGATCGCCCAGCGTGCCCTGCCGCCGCCTGTGGGGTCAAGGGAGCGGGTGACCAGGTAGAGGCACTTCAGCGCCGCGGCCGCGGTCGGGAAGTGGCCCCGTGCCCTGACGGCCCGGCGGTAGCGGGCGTTGATCGACTCGATCGCGTTCGTCGTGCAGATCACGCGCCTGATCTCCACGTCGTATTCGAGGAACGGCACGAACTCCGCCCAGGCGGACTCCCAGAGCCGCACGATCGCCGGGTAGCGGGAACCCCATTCCTTGGCGAACTCGGCGAAGCGGTCCTTCGCCGCGGCCTCGGACGGTGCCGTGTAGACCGGTTTGAGCGCCTTGACGATCGCGTCGCGGTGCTGCCGGCCTGCGTACTGGAACGAGTTGCGGATCAGGTGAACGATGCACTGCTGGACCACCGTGCGCTCCCACGTGGTGGTGATGGCTTCGGGCAGGCCCTTGAGCCCGTCGCACACCGCGATGAACACGTCCTCGACCCCGCGGTTCTTCAGCTCCGCGAACACGCTCAGCCAGAACCTCGCCCCTTCGCCTCCCTCGCCTCCGGCCCAGATGCCCAGGATCTCCCGTTCTCCGTTCGAGCTCACTCCCATGACCACGTAGAACGGGGTGTTGCGCACCTGGCCGTCTCTGACCTTCACGACGATCGCGTCGACGAAGATCACCGGGTAGACCGGGTCAAGCGGGCGGGAGGACCACTCCGAGAGCTCCCCGGCGACCTTCTCGGTGATCTTCGAGACCGTGTCCTTGGAGACCTTCGCCCCGTACACCTCGTCGAAGTGCGCGGCGATCTCCCCGGTGGTCAGGCCCCGCGCGGAGAGCGAGAGCACGATCTGGTCGATGCCCTCCAGACGGCGCTTCCGCTTGGGCACGATCACGGGCTCGAAGGAGCCCTCCCGGTCCCGGGGAACCTCGATCTCCACCGGTCCGATCTCCGTCAGCACCGTCTTCTTCCGTGTGCCGTTTCGCATATTCGAGCTCAGCGGCCGCTCGCCGTGCCCGTGGCCCAGATGCTCGGTCAGCTCTGCCTCGAGCGCAGTCTCGAGGACCTGCTTCGTCAGCCCGGACAGCAGCCCGCCCGGCCCGACAAGCCCGACGCCCTGCTCTTTCGCCTGGGCAAGAAGCTGTTCGGCCAGCTTCCTGTGGTCGATAATCTCTCCCGTCACAGGATCGACCATCACATCAGAATCAATCTCGGTCGTGTCCGACACGGCCTGTCCTTCCAGTCAGGCCAAGCCCCCACACACCGTTTTTCCGACAGTCCCTTTCGGGTACAGATCATCTGTACCCGAGACGGGAAAACGCGCGAGTTGGCGTACCCGAAACGGGAATGGGTGACGGGAGTGGGGGGCCGGGGGCGAGGTCAGTCGAGGCCGAGACGGGCCAGGCGGCGGCGGGCCGCGGCCTCGCTTGGGCCGTGGCTGCCGAGCGCGAGGCCGACGACGGCGAGTGTCACCTGAGCCCCCTGCCGCGCCGGAAGCAGGCCGCGCCTGAGCGACTGCCGGTCGAGACCGAGCAGTTCGACGTGACGGTTGGACATCGAATCGACGGCAGCGGCAAACAGCGTCCGATAGCCCGGAACGAGCAGCGGGTCGAGCGGAAGGCGGCGCAGGAAGCCGACCGCCTCCTCGAGGCGAGGACTGTGCGCGAGGCGCGCGCCGTCGTCGTACGCGGCGAGCTGTTCGCGCAGTTCGGCGAGGGACCGGGGCGGCTCGGCGACCCCCATGAGCTCGCCCGCCGTGGCCCATTCGCGCACGTACTGGTCGGCGCCGCCGGGCGGGAGCGGCCCGCGGAGATATTCGTACGAACCGAGGAACGCGTCCGCGAACGCAAGGTGGACCCAGGCCAGGAGCTCGGGATCGTTCGCAGAGTACGCGCGGAGATCGCCGTGCCCATCGGTGTACTCCCCCACGACGGACTCGTGCCTGCGGTGCACATGCTCGCACGCGCGGCCAGCGGCCACGGTGTCGCCGTACGTGACCGTGAAGACCCACCGGATGGTCCGGGCCAGGCGGGCCAGCGGATCCTCGCGGTAGTAGGAGTGGTCGAGCACGCCCGCGAGGACCCCGGGATTGAGCGCCTGAGTCAGGAGCGCCCGGATGCCGCCCACGATCGGCGTCATCCCGCCATGGACGCGCCACGTGACCGAATCGGGCGCAAAGTAGCCCGCGTCGTCGCCCTTCTCGAGGGCCAGCTCCCACTCCGGGATGCCCTCGGACTGGCCCGCGAACGTGAGACTCAGCCGGCGGCGCAGAGGGGCCAGAAGACCGTTGCTCATCCCTCCAGCGTCGCGCGATGCGGCGCATGCGGCAATCCCACCTTCAGTCGTCAGGATCAGGTGAGTCCGCACCGAGGCGCACTGGTCCCGTCAGCGGTCCGCGGCCATGGCTCGGGCCGTCTCGGCGAGCGCTTCGTCGGTCGAGGCAAACCGTCAATACAGCCTCCCGAGGAGGCCGGACCCTCGCACGAGCTGAGCAGCATCCTCGTCTCGGCGGGCGCGGAGCCGCGTGTCGACGTCGGCCGCTTGGCGGGCCGATTCGCGCAGCCAGCCCCACGCGCGAATCGCTGCGGCACGAGCCGTCGCAAGGCCCGCGGGCCGGGGGCGCGGGCGGGCAGGAAGAGCGGCGATTGAGGGGGTCGGAACGGTCTGGAGGGCGGGAACGGTGCAAGCATTCGTGGTCATGCCCTGAGTCTGCGCCGGGCCGTCGGGGCGGCGATACGATTCGGCTCTGCCCAAATCCTCGCCGTGGAAAGCGCGAATTCGTAGGCTGAACACATGCTGATCACGCTCACGAGCGAGGACCTCACGAGGGTCCGATTCGAGGCCTCGCCCCTGTGGGAGACCGTCACGAGCCTTCGGGCGCTCCAGCAGGGGACCCCGCTGCACCGGCCATGGATCGACGAGGCCAAGAAGCGCCTCGCAGAGGCCGCCGAGCCGAACGCCCGCGAGCACCTCCGAATCCTCACGACGCTCGTTCCGCCCAAGGGCCCCATCCCCGACGCGCTGACGCCGACACCGCTCCGACAGGATTCGTTCGGCGAGACCCTCAAGGCTTTCACCACGACGCCACCCGAGCTCTGGCTCCGCGACCTCGCCTACCTCGACCACGCGGGGCTCCCCGACTACTCCCGCCGAATCCTCGAGGAGTTCCGGGCAGACATCGGCGCCGCGGTGCCCCGCATCACCGCCGCCCTCGAGTGGTACTGGCGCACCGCCGTCGAGCCTTACTGGCCGCGCCTGCGATCGGTGCTACTCGCGGACATCGACTCGCGTCTCGAGGAGCTGGCCCACCACGGGATCCAGGAGGTCTTCAAGACGCTGCACCCGAGCGTGCGCCCCACCCAGGATGGCCTCGAGATCCTGCGCGGCTGCGAGGCGACCGACCTCCCAGAGCCGGGCCGCGGGCTCATCCTCGTGCCGAACGCGTTCGTGTGGCCTAACACACTCGTGCTCAACACCGCGCCGTTCATCCCGACCATCACGTACGCGCCGCGAGGCGTCGGCCGGCTGTGGGAGAAGGGCCGGGAGACGAAGGAGAGCCCGGTCTCGCGGCTGCTCGGGCGGACGCGGGCACAGATCCTCGCCCAGCTCGACGTGCCGATGACGACGACGCAGCTCGCCTGCGCGCTCGACCTCGCCGCCGGGACCGTCAGCAGCCACCTAAAGATCCTCGCCGAATCGGGGCTCACGGAACCGGTGCGGGCCGGCCGCGAGGTGTTCTACCAGCGGGGCCGCGTGGGCGAGGAACTGCTCACGCGAGCGTGACGCTGCGCTGGCAGAGACCCCACAACGCATCGCCAGGGACCCCACAACGCACCGCCAGGGACCCCACAACGTTGTGGGGTCCCGTCCCACCCGTTGTGGGGTCCTGTCCCACCGGTTGTGGGGTCCCGTCCCACCCGTTGTGGGGTCCCGTCCCAACCGTTGCGGGGTCCCGTCTCACCAGTTGCAGGGTCCCGTCCCACCAGAGACGCCACCACGCTCCGCCGTCGTCTGTTCGCGACCGTGATTGAAGCCCCTCATCAGCGAGCCCCGTGCGACACACCGGGCAATGGCCGGGAGTGGCAGCCGAAGTTGGTCGGAATCGGGCGCCGATCCTGGTCGCACCGTCACGGCGACCCCCAGGTGAGCGCGGTGACGCCGTGGAGCGTCCCGACGAAGACCCGTCCGCCCGAGAGCGTCGGCGTCGCGAAATGCGGCACCGGGCCGAGCTGCGCCTGCTGAAGGATGTGGCCGGTCTCCGGATCGAGCGCGTAGAGCGCTCCCGTCCCGTAGTCCACGACCCACACCGCGCCCGCGCCGATCACGGGAGAGCCGGCCGCGTGCAGCGGCAGCTTCCAGCCCGCGTGGATCGCCGCGGGATCCGTCACGGTCACCTGCTGCAGCCCATCGCGGCACGGCACGTAGAGCGTCGTTCCGCTCACGGCTGGCGTCCCGAAGGCCCGGCCTAGCGACGACTGCGCGACCGCGCCCCCGATCCCGCCGAAGTGGTTGGGGTCCAGCAGGTAGGCCGTGCCCGCCTTTCCGTCCATGAACACGTACGGGCCCACGCGGACGGGGGTCATCGAGCCGAGGTCGGCATCGGCGGCGTTCTCCTGAGCCCAGCTGGACGGGGCGAAGAAGTCGGTGCGGTGCAGCGAGGCGTCGAGGGAGAGCACGGAGTCCGAGCCGTCGTAGCTCGTGGTCGACTCACCGTTGCCTACCCCGACGAGCAGGCGCGAACCGTCGACGGCGGGGCCTCCCGGCGCCCAGATGCCGCCCTCGCGCGACGTCGGCACCACATACGAATCGATCGCGCCGCCGCCCGACGTCGAAACGGAGAGGACGGTCCCGGTGTAGTCGGAGCAGTCGCCGTAGAGCCCGCCGTAGGCGATGTAGACGCGGCCGTCGAGGAGGGCGAGCGCGGCCCGCTGCTGGTAGGCGATCGGCTCGCCGCGCGGAGGCTCGACGTCGCGGCGCACCACAAGTGCGCCGTCGCCGGCGTCGAGGCCCACGAGCTCGTGATGGCCTCCGGAGAGCTCCGCGACCGCGAAGACCAGCCCCGTGGCGGGGTCGTAGACGGGTGTACCCGTGATCCCCAGAGGGTCGATGTCACCACACGGCAGCGCCGATCGCGGGACCGGCGAACCCAGATGGCGCTGCCACACGATCTGGCCGGTCGAGGCATCAACCGCGTACACGGTGTCCGACTCGGTCGCCGCGATCACTCGGCCCCCGACCACGAGCGGCTCGCCGTACACGGCCCCGTCGAGCTGCGTCGACCAGGCGTTGCGGAGCGGCCCGAGGGCGGACAGCCCGGGCGCGGCACCCGTCCGTGCCGCGTCGCGGTGATACGTGGGCCAATCGTCCGGCAGCAGCGGCTGGGAGCTGCGGGCGCCGGGGGACGCCGTCAACGTGCCGATCGGCACCTCGGAGGGCGGCGCCGTCGTCTGCGCGGAAGTGCACGCGGCCGCAGAGGCCAGCGCCACCGCGAGCGCGGCCGCGGCCGCCGCCCGCCGTGCGGCGCGGCCAGCCCCGCCAACCCGCGCGCCCGCCATCTTCCGGTCCTCTCCGAGGCCGATCCCAGCACCATGTCCCTCTACAGTGACACCCTGCCGCCTCCGGGTACCAGAAGAAAACACGACGGCGGCCGGTCGCCTTCCGCGGCGAAAGGCGACCGGCCGCCGTCGACCGCCCAGGCTCACACGCCCAGGCGTGGCACCAGGATCAGTTCGAGTCTTCTCGCTTCGCGAAGACGTCGGTCCCGAAGGGCCGCAGCCCAGTCTGGCCGGCGAAGCCGAGGTGGCCCCGACCGTCAGAGCCGCCGCTCGTGATCCCGAGCAGGTCCTCGTAGCTCCGCAGCGCGGAGTAGTGGTTGTACGGGGTCGCGTTGACGCTGCCGGGCGCGACGAGCTTCGAGTTGAGCAGCACGGCGCCCACGCGGCCACCGCCCGGGTACTGGCCCGGCGCGGTCGGGGGCTTCTCGCCGGTGAACAGCGCCGCGAGCGGCGGGTAGCCGGGGTTGGCGTTGTCCGGGCCCGGCTGCTCGCCGCAGCACGCGCTCGAATCGCTCGCGGAGGCCTCGTCGAACGTGACGACCACGAGCATTTCCCCGCTCTTGTAGGCCGGCGAGTTCAGGATGAGGGGCATCCAGTGCTTGAGCCACAGGTCGGCGCCGACGAGGCCGCCGGCGTGGCCGCCCTCGGTGTTCGTGCCCACGCAGGTGTCGTCGTGGCCGTCGTTGCACACGTTCGGGGTGACCATCGAGAACGCGGGGGTGGTGCTCTTGTGCGCGAGGTCCTCGGCGAGGTGGCCCGTGAACGTGTCTCCGGTCGCCGTCGTCTTGACGGAGCCGAGCGGGACGACGTGCTGGTTGCACGAGGCCGCGTTGTCCGTCACGGAGTGGAAGAAGAGGAACGGGACGTGCCGGATGGCGTACTGATCGGTGGTCGTCGAGTGGTTCGGGAACGTTCCGTTGGCCGCCGGGTGCGCGCAGTCGGTGCCGCCGAGCGGGTCCGGCGTGCCGTGGTCGCGGGCCGGGTCATTGCCCATGTCCTCGGCGTACTGGCGCCACGCGAGCTTCGAGGCGCCCTCGTCGGCACCCTGGTCGTCGGCCTGCTCTTGCGCGGCGCGAGCGTCAAGCTGGTCGCCGATGGTCTTCACGGAGGAGGGGTAGACGCAGCCGCTCCCGTCGACCTGGCCCGGGTACTTGGCCTGGTTCGGGTCGAGCGTGCCGGGCGTGACGTCGGTGTACGTCGAAGCGAACGTCTTCGTGTCCGTGATGCAGTCGTTGCCCGAGACCCGGTTGGGCGCCTGGCCGGAAACCTGGGCCAAGTAGTTGTCGGTGCTGAAGTGGCCCGTCGCGAAGTAGTTCGTGAGGAGCTGGCCCTTCGGGACGAGCGTCTCGTTGAGGTACTTCGCCGGCGAGTTGGGTCCGAACGAGGTGTTGAAGTCCTCGTTCTCGAGGTCGATGACCATCACGTGCTTGATGGCACCGGAGGCGGACGAATCCGGGTTCTGATCTCCTGCCGTGGCGCTCGACGCGAGGGCGACGGCCGCGATCATTGCGGCGGTCACCCCCGCGGCGATGGCGGGAAGTTTGCGCATGGTGTCTCCTTCGTCTGAACGCGAGCATTCGGAATCTACGGAGGCAACGTGAAGGCGCCGTGAATGCGTGCGAACACCACGATGAAAGGGAGAGTGCAACTCTCGGTGAGCCCCGCCGTCGTCCGCTGTGGGCGGGCGCCTCAGAGGTGACAGACGTTGCGCGCGGTGATAAAGCGTAAGGGGAACCAGCAACGCACCAGAAGGAGCCAGCCGTGACCACTTCGAACCCCGCCGAACCCGGCTACCGCGTCCTGAACCCCGCGACGGGCGAGGTCGTCGAGACGTTCCCCACCGCCTCGGACCCGGAGATCGAGGCCGCGATCGGCGCGGCCGCCGCCGCGTACCCAGCCTGGCGCGACACTCCGATCGCGGAGCGCGCCCGGGTTGCCTCTCGCGTCGCCGAGCTGTTCGCGGAGCGCGGCGACGTGCTCGCCGAGATCATCACCACCGAGATGGGCAAGCCGCTGTCGCAGTCCAAGGGCGAGGCCGAATTCTCGGCCGACATCTTCCGCTACTTCGCGACCGAGGGGCCCGCGCTCGCCGCGGACCAGGAGATCAAGACGTTCTCGGGCGGCCGTGCCGTGGTCCAGCGGCTCCCCATCGGGCCGCTCCTGGGCATCATGCCGTGGAACTACCCGTACTACCAGGTGGCCCGCTTCGCCGCGCCGAACCTCGTGCTGGGCAACACGATCCTGCTCAAGCACGCGGAGAACTGCCCGCGCTCGGCCCTCGCGATCGAGCAGATCATGCAGGAGTCCGGCGTGCCCGCTGGCGTTTACACGAACGTCTTCGCGAGCCACGCGCAGGTCGCGGACATCATCGCGGACCCGCGCGTCCAGGGCGTCTCGCTCACGGGCTCCGAGCGCGCGGGGGCGATCATCGGCGAGCTCGCGGGCCGGAACCTCAAGAAGGCGGTCCTCGAGCTCGGCGGCTCAGACCCGTACGTGGTGCTCGACGCCGCGGATGTCAGGGGCGCCGCCGCGACTGCGTGGACCACGCGCATGGAGAACACCGGCCAGGCCTGCAACTCGAACAAGCGCATGATCGTGGCGGAGGGCCTCTTCGACGACTTCGTCGCCGAGCTCACGGCCCGCGCCGAGAGCCTCACGCCGGGCGATCCCGCAGTGGACGCCGAGGGCACCTTCGCGCCGCTGTCCTCGCGCGCGGCCGCCGAGTCCCTCGCCGCCCAGGTCCAGGACGCCGTGGACAGGGGCGCGACGCTGCACACGGGCGGCGTCCTCTCGGCTGGAGGGGCGGCCTACTTCTCCCCCGCCGTCCTCACCGGCGTGACGCCGGACATGCGTGCCTACCGCGAGGAGCTTTTCGGCCCGGTCGCCGTGGTCTACAAGGTCGCGGACGACGACGAGGCCGTGCGCCTCGCGAACGACACCCCCTACGGACTGGGGGGTGCAGTGTTCTCGGAGGACCGCGAGCGCGCCGCCAGGGTCGCGGCCCGGCTCGAGGTCGGGATGTCCAACGTCAACATCCCCGCCGCGGAGGGCGCGGAGATGCCGTTCGGCGGCGTCAAGCGCTCGGGCTTCGGGCGGGAGCTCGGCCCGCTGGGCATGGAGGAGTTCGTGAACAAGCGCCTCTTCTTCGTCGCGGATTAGCCGAGCGAGCAGCACGCGCGGGTTTGGCCGCGCCGCACCCGCTCCAGCTGCTCGCTCACCGCCCCGCGAACGACGGCGGCCGGTCGCCTTCCCCGGGAAGGCAACCGGCCGCCGCGCTGCTTTGAGCGATCAGCCCACGCCGGGGAGACCCGGGACGGTGCCGCCCGGAACCGCGCCGAGCACGCCGTTGAGGAGATTCGTGACGAGCGCGACGAGGGTCGCGAAGGTTGCGCTGAGAGATGCGCCGAGGTTCGTGAGAATCCCCGAAACGGCGGTGGGGTCGATGCCGAGAATTGACGCGATCGGTCCGGCGAATTCGGTGGGGTTGGTCATGATTCTCTCTCCTTAGGTGTCATAGTCAGTTCCGTTCGCGCAGCGCAGGGCCTGACAGGCCGCGCCACTCCCTCAGTCGAACACAGCGAACCGCGGATTTCACCCCTCGGGACGGAAATATGACCCAGCCTCTGGAAATCGATTGTCAAGTTTCATTTACAGAAAAGTGACAGACATTGTCATGCTCCTGCGGAGCGGCACGCGCCGATCCCCCGGCGCGCCCACTCGACCTGGTCGGGCGTGCCGACCCGCACCGCCCACTGCTCGGCGAGCTGGAACTCGACGAGCGCGCGATGCGCCTCGCCGGCGTCGAGCAGGTGCCAGCCGAGGTTGCCGTGGAGGCCCACGCACCAGCGCTGCACGCGCGGCGAGTGAGCGCCCGACGCGTACTCGACCCCGGCACGCGTCCACGATTCGGCGTGCCCGCTGTCCGCGAGCGCGAGCATGTGCAGCGCGTCCGCGGCGAGGAACTCCTCCCCGAGGTGCTCGCCGAGCTCGGCAGCCTGTTCGAAGAGCGGGACCGCCATGGCGGCGTGCCCGGCGGAGTTGAGCACGCGCCCCCGCTCGAGGAGTACGCGGACAGCGATCGTGGGATCTTGCTCCGCGTCGATCGCATCGAGGAGCTCGTCGGCCTCCTCGAACCGGCCCTGCAGGCCGATGGCTCGCCCCAGCTGGGTCGTCAGCTCAGCCAGCTCGGCGCCGTCGTACGCCGGGTCGGCCAGCGCACGGCGGAAGGCCTCCTCGGAGGCCGCGGGGTTCTGGAAGTCCCAGAGCTGGTCAAGGGTCGCCTGTTCGAGCGTCACGGGGCCAACCTCGACCATCCGAGCGCGTCGCGCTGGCCCTTGGGCAGGGAGGCGACGACGAGGTCGTAGGAATCCTCGACCATGTCGCGTACAGCGTCCGCCCCGAGCTCGCCGTCGAGGCGCACGCCGTTCCAGTGCTTCTTGTTCATGTGGTAGGCCCCCGTGATCTCGGGGTGGGCCGCGCGCAGCTGGACTGCGAGGGCCGGATCGCATTTGAGCGAGAGCGACAGCGGGCGCTGCTCGGGCTGGATCGCCGCGAACATCTTGCCTTCGACGGCAGAGCCCGCCGAGGCCGGTGGGCGGACTTTGTAGACGGCCACTTCGGGCCCGAACGGATAGTCTTCGTAGGACCCTGGGAAGGACAAGCAGAGCTCTCTCACGGCATCGGCATCCATGACTCTCAGCCTAGCGGCGCGGAGGTGCCCCCAAGCTGTCAGGCGCGGTCTCGCGGCGTCGGAAGCCCCGCGTGGTCAGGCCGCCGGCCGGTGCTCGATGTCGACCGGCGTGCCCCACAGGAGCGCCCGGAACATTGCCGCGATCGCGGGCCAGAAGCCGCCACGGCCGACGGTCAGGGGTGCCACAGGGCGGTACACGATCATGGCTCTTCCTTTCGGGCTCGGAGTGTTCGTGTAACCACTGTGTGGCCGCCGGCTGGCACGGCGCTTTCGGCCGGCTTTGCGCGGGCTGTAGATCCTGCGGCAGGCACCGTGGCCCGGAAGCGCACCGTTCCTCCGGGGCGGACGTTCGACGGCGCCGAAAGGTCCGCGCTCGCAGGAAGGGTCCGCTTTCGTGGCGCGAAAGCGCTACTCGGCCCCGATGAAGCGCTCGAGATTCACCACGGTGAGCCCAGCCGCGAGCTGGGCCGCTCGGAACGCCGCAAGATCAGCCGCGAACTCCGGCCGGAAGTGCATGAGCACCACGTCGCCTGGCCGAAGGCCGTTGCCGTACTGGTAGTCCATGTGGCCGGCATTGGACTTGGTCTCCCAATCCACCACGGCCTTGATGCCCGCGTCGGCGCACGCCTTCCGCATGACGTTCGAATACGCGCCCCCGGGCGGGCGGAAGAGGGTCGGGCGACGGCCGAACGTGGCCTGCGCGTAGTCCTGCATGCCCTTGATCTCGGCGAGCTGGTAGGCGTACGCCTTCGTGGACATCTGCACGTCGTGGCTGATCGTGTGGTTCTCCACGAAGTCCCCCTCGCGCATGAGCTGGCGGAAGTAGTCGGGGTCGTCCTGAACGAAGTTCTTCGTGAGGAACATCGAGATCGGATACTCGTACTTGTGCAGGAGGTCGATCGCCTCCGGCTTCTTGGTCACGCCGTCGTCGATGGTGAGGAACACGACCGGCTGCTTCGTCGTGACCCGGGTGATGACGGGGGCCAGGCCGTTCACGATCGGCGGCATCTTGAAGTCCGATTCGAAATGCGGCGGCGCGGGCGGCGCGGGGGGCGTCGAGGCATCATCCGAAGCGCGGATCCCTGTCTGGATGTTCGAATCCGGCGGAAGCTCCGAGTCCGGGACTGACTGCGCGGAACGCGTTGGCTGGGGTTCGACGCTCGAGGTGAGCGCTCCACCCACGGCTGCGGCGCCGAGGATCGCCAAGGCAGCCCGGCGGGTGGGATGAGCGCGAACAGGATCGGACATGGATTCCCCTGAGAGGGCCGACGAGATCAGAGCTAGCGTAGTGCAAGCACATTAACGTCCGGAGAACAAGTCAAACGCCGGGGCTCTTGGCGCGTCGCCACGCTTCCTGTGCGGGGCAGGAGTTCATGACGACCTCGAGACCCGCCTCCTTGGCCCGTTCCGCGGCGGCCTCGTCGATCACCCCGAGCTGGAGCCACACCGCCTTGGCCCCCACAGCGATGGCCTCGTCCACCACCTCGCCGACGCGCTGGGAGTTGACGAAGCAGTCCACGACGTCGATCGGCTGGAGCTCGGGAGGAACGTCGGCGAGATGCCGGTAGCCCGTCTCGCCGTGGACGTCCTCCCCGCGGGGATTGATAGGGATGATCTGCTGGCCCAGCTCGTCACGGACGAACTCGGACACGGAATAGGCGGAGCGCCATTGATTCTGGCTCAGACCCACGATGGCCCAGCGGCCAGGCGTGCTCATGAGCCGTTCGATGACCTCGGGATCGTTGACATGTCCCATAACTTCACTCTACGCCGCCGGCTCCGGAATCCGGGCGGAAAGCCCGCGGGACCGGTTCCGCTGTAAGGGAACCGGTCCCGCGGACCGAATGAGGGACGGGGACAGTTATGCCCTCGCGGCCTCGACCGACGACTCTTCGCGGTCCACGTAGCCGTAGAGCTCAGGCAGGATGAACTTGGCGGACAGGAAGCCGATCAGGGAGAGGACGGAGACGGCGAGCGTTGCCCCTACCTTGCCCCACGAGGCGGTCATGATCGGGAAGATGAAGGCGCCGAAGAAGGAGGCCGCCTTCACGAACACGTAGCCGAAGCCCGAGGCCGTGGCCCGGAACCGCGAGGGCGCGACCATCGAGGTGATCGTCATGCCGTTCGAGGCGTCCCAGTAGTGGCCCCACATGAGGGTGCAGGCCCCGATGACGATGAGCCACTGGATGTTCGCGCCGAGGGCGAACGCGCCGATGAGCAGGCCGGCGAACGCGAGGCCGTAGCCCCACATGGCCACGCCGCGGTGGCCGATCTTCTTGATCATGAGCGGCGCCGTGAAGCCCGAGATCGTCGCGAGGACGTAGATCGCCGCGGTGACCAGGTTGGTGCCGGTGATGTTCGTGTTCGCGCCGCTGCCGGCCACGCCGACGCCCGCGGTCACGAGGATCACGGGGAGGTAGAAGCCGAACGCGGTGAACTCCGCACCCTGGCAGGCGTTGGAGATCCAGCCGAAGATCGTGGCCCGGCGACGGGTCTTGTCGGCCCAGATGACCTTGAGGAAGTCGCCGACCTTGGGCTTCTCCATGACGACGTTCTCGTTCGGGAGCATGTCCAGCGGGTCGTTGAAGAGGCGCTGGGAGACTTCCTTGGCCTTGACGAACTGCCCACGCTGGATGAGCGAGAGCGGCGTCTCGGGAAGGTCAAGGCGTGCAAGCAGAAGAATGACGGCGGGGATGGCGCCGATCGCGAGCGCGACGCGCCACAGGATCTCGTGGGGCATGCCGGTCACGTACATGACCGTGATGACCACGATCGAGAAGACCTCGCCGAGGCCGAACATGAACTGCCAGCGGCTGCCCATGACCTCGCGGGCGCCCTTGGTCATCGACTCCATGATGTAGGCGTAGCCGTTGGAGATGTCGCTGCCGAGCGGGATGCCGATGAGGAACCGCATGATGATGAGGTCCCAGACGTTCGTCGAGAAGCCCTGCGCAATAGCCAGCACGATGAACAGCGCCATCGTGAGGATGAACACGCGCTTGCGGCCCAGCCGGTCCGCCACGTACCCGCCGATGAGCGCACCGAGAAGCGCGCCGCCCTGGACACCTGCCGTCACGAGGCCGAGTTGGGCCGCGGTGGGGTGGTATTCGGCCGAAATGAAGACGAGGACGAAGGAGATCGCGTAGAGATCCCACGCCTCGATGAGGATCGTCGCGATCATCATCCAGCCGCCACGGCGGCTGGACGCGGTCCCGTCCTTGTTCAGAAGGACGCCGGTCGCCTCATCGGACAACCGGCGAATGGTGGTCTGGTCCATCATCGCCTTTCTCGCTGGGAACGGACGTGCGTCGTAGCAGCCCGCGAGAGCGGTGTGGAAGACGCCATAGTCACTCCTAGATGGTGATTTACATCTGATCTTGGTCTTTCAGATGCGGCTTAGATCATACCTAAAAACGTGAGGAGCGCAACAGCTATGATGTAGGGACCCCTTTTGGCCTAGATCAGCGACGATCCTCTAGGAGGAGTCCACATGGTGCACGCCGGCCCGCTTGCCACGCCCGGCCCCTCGGTTTCGACCGGCCTGCACGCCAGAGTGCTCGACGAGGTGGGCTCCGCCATTACTGACGGGACACTCGCGGCGGGTCGCGTCATCCAGATCGAAGAGCTCGAGGAACGCTACGGCGTCTCGCGCTCAGTGGTCCGCGAGGCCGTGCGCGTGCTCGCCTCGATGGGGCTCGTCGCCATGCGGCGCCGTATCGGCGTCCAGATCCTCCCAGCCGCCGAATGGAACCTCTACGATCCCCAGGTGATCCGCTGGCGGCTAGCGTCGTCGGACCGCTTCGCCCAGCTGAGGTCGCTCACCGAGCTGCGCGCCGCCGTCGAGCCTGAAGCCGCCCGCCTCGCCGCCCTGCGGGCGCCCCAGACCGCCGCCGCGGAGATCATGACCCTCGCAGGCGAGCTGTGGGCCGCGGGACACGACACCGACAGCGAGCGGTTCCTCCCCCTCGACATCGAGTTCCACCGCTGCATTCTCGAGGCCTCTGGGAACGAGATGTTCGCGACGCTTCACCCGCTCGTGGCCGAAGTCCTCTCAGGGCGCACGCATCTCGGTCTCATGCCCGACCGGCCGCATGCGAACGCCCTGGAGCTGCACATGGACGTGGCCGTGGCCATTCAGCGTTCACGGCCGGACGAAGCGCACGACGCCATGCGGGCCATCATGACCCGGACCATGTCCGAGCTCGCCGCACCACTCGACCAGCCCCGCTGACGAGGCGCTCAGAGCCCTCCACCGAGGACCTGCGGCGCCTTGAGGTGCCGTGGTCCGCCTTGGAGGGCCGCCGCCTGTGGAATCCCGAGCTCAGGCAGCGCAAGCCCCGGATCACCCGGCTGGTTCGCCTGCTGGCCCGGCGCGGCCGCGGGCTGGCCGCCGCCCTTCGCCGCCCCCGGCTGGGATGGCTGGGATGCCCCGCCGGACGGCCACCGGCCGCCCGCGTTCGCGCCCTGGGAGTGGGATTGCGCGGCGCTGGCCGAGGCCTCGTCGTCGTTCGTCGACTCGGCGGAGTGCCGCCCTGCGGAGCCCCGGACCGCCTGGGCGATCATCGTCTCGGCGGCAGTGAGCGCGTTCCGCGCGTCGTCCCCGAGGCGCTGGGCCGGATCGTCCGCGCGGTGGCGGGGCGTCCCCGCCCCACCCGCATCCGCGGCGGCGGGCGCGGCGGGTTGCTGCGGGCTGTCCGCTGGGGTGTCGTGCGAGACCGGGACGACGGCGGGCGGCTCCTGGGCGGTCGGCGTCGACTGACCCGCGGAGCTCTGGGCCGCCTTGGCCGGGGCTGCTGCGGACCGCACGCTGGACGACGGCGCGTCGCCCGAGTAGTCGACCCCGCCCAGGGCGGCGACGCCCGAAGCGCTGAGCCCGACGCCGGCCACGACGGCGGCGCTGATCATAGCGCCGCGGTGGCGCTTGCGCGGGGCGGCCCGCACGGCCGCGAGCTCGATCGGCACCGCAAGCTTCTCGAGCGCGGCTTCGGCCGCGCGGCTCCCCGCGCGAGTCGGGGCCGCACCGACGAAGGGTGCCGAGGAACCGCCCACGCCCGCCAAGAATTCGGCGAGCGCCCCGGACGGCTCGGGAGCCTCGGCCGGGGAGAGCGCGCGGAGGGATTCAAGCGCCTGGCCAAGCGCGGCGTCGTGCGCCATGCCGGACTCGGCGAGGATGTCCGCTACCGGATCCCGCATCGATTCGCTGCTCACTGTGCCATCACCCCTTCCGAAACCATCTCCCGCAGAGCCTTGAGGCCCCGTCGCTGTAGCTGCTTGACCGCGCCCGGGGTCTTCCCGAGCACCGTCGCCACATCGTCGATGCTCAGCTCGCCGACGATGCGGAGCATGAGCACGTCTCGCTGCTCAGCTCTGAGCGCGCCGATCAGGAGGTGGGCATCGGTCTGGCCGGTGCGCACCAAAGCCTCGGACTCCGCGGAGGGAACCTCGCGCTGGTCCAGGAGCGGGTCGTAGTCGACATTGAGCGGACGCCGCTCGGTGCGCCGGTAGTAGTCGACGGCACGTGCATGCGCGACGGAGAAGACGAAGGTGCGCAGTCCGGCCACACCGCCGGTGATCTCCCCGATGCGCGGGAGCACGCTCAGGAAGACATCCTGCATGAGCGCCTCGGGATCGTCGACGCCGCGCGCCCCGAAGTAGCCGATGACCGCCGGAGCCAGCGCCCTGTACACCCGCGCGAACAGATCCGGCTCAGGATGAACGCCAGCCACGAGGTCATGATCCGTGAGTACGTCCGTCACGTTTCCCCACTCCGTAGAGTCATCCCCAATGGCCGTCCCAGTGTATAGCCACGGGCCGCCGCGCACGCACCCGACTAAGACATAGGAGAAGCCGGGCTGGAACATGATGGGGGACAGATTCCAACCCGGCTTCCACATACGTCATCGCACGGGGGGCCTCGAAGGTTACGCGCGAGTTCGGTTTTTTCTGGGAAGTATTTCGGGGCCAGCTGAGGGTGGCCGGGAGCCCGATCTGACGGTGCTCCGGGCCTAGTCGATGAGGTCGCGGACCACGATGGTCTGGTCGCGGTCCGGGCCGACGCCGATGGCTGAGAAGCGCGTGCCGGAGAGCTTCTCGAGGGCCAGGACGTAGTCGCGCGCGTTCGCAGGGAGGTCGTCGAGGCTCTTCGCCCCCGAGATGTCCTCGGTCCAGCCGTCGAAGTACTCGAAGATCGGCTTCGCGTGGTGGAACTCGGTCTGAGTCATGGGCATCTCGTCGTGGCGGATGCCGTCCACGTCGTAGGCGACGCACACGGGAATCTGCTCGATCCCTGTGAGGACGTCGAGCTTCGTGAGGAAGTAGTCCGTGAAGCCGTTCACCCGCGAGGCGTGTCGGGCAAGGACGGCGTCATACCAGCCGCAGCGCCGCGGACGGCCCGTGTTGACCCCGAACTCGCCGCCGGTCTTCTGGAGGTGCTCGCCCATCTCGTCGAAGAGCTCGGTCGGGAACGGGCCCGCGCCGACTCGCGTCGTGTAGGCCTTGATGATGCCGATGGCGCGCGAGATCCGTGTGGGCCCGATGCCGGAGCCCACGGACGCGCCGCCCGCCGTCGGGTTCGAGGACGTCACGAACGGGTACGTCCCGTGGTCCACGTCAAGGAAGGTCGCCTGGCCGCCCTCCATGAGGACGACCTTGCCGTCGTCGAGCGCTCGGTTGAGCTCGTAGGTGGAGTCGATCATGAGCGGACGCAGCCGGTCGGCGAAGCCCAGGAAGTAGTCCACGGTCTCGTCAACGCTCACCGCGCGGCGGTTGTAGACCTTCACGAGGAGCTCGTTCTTCTGGTGCAGCGAGCCTTCGACCTTCTGGCGCAGGATCGACTCGTCGAAGACGTCCTGCACGCGGATGCCGAGCCGCGCGACCTTGTCCATGTAGGCCGGTCCGATGCCGCGGCCGGTCGTGCCGATCGCGCGCTTGCCGAGGAAGCGCTCGGTCACCTTGTCGAGCGTCTGGTGGAACGGCGCCACGAGGTGCGCGTTCGCGGAGACGCGGAGCCGGGACGTGTCGCCGCCGCGCGCCTCGAGCCCCTCGATCTCTTCGAAGAGCGCCTCGAGGTTCACCACGCAGCCGTTGCCGATGATCGGGATCGCATTGGGGCTCAGGATGCCTGCGGGAAGGAGCTTGAGCTCGTACTTCTCGCCGCCCACCACGACCGTGTGGCCCGCGTTGTTTCCGCCGTTGGGCTTGACCACGTAGTCCACGCGCCCGCCGAGCAGATCGGTGGCTTTGCCTTTGCCCTCGTCGCCCCACTGGGCTCCGACGATCACGATTGCGGGCATGGATTCCTCCCCGAGGATTACCGCCTCCGGCCCGGCTGGCCGAACGCTGCGTGGAAAAACCCCGGCTCTGGCGCGCGGCCGCCTCTGCAGGTCCTCACGCTCCGGGCGTCGTGCCTCCGGGCGCGGGATCCAACATCGGCAGAGCTGCGCGGCAAGTGTGCCGGGGCTCTTGCCACCCAAGTCTACCGAAGGGGTGCGTGGAAGCGGCGAAAGCGGGAAACAGAAGGGCACGAAAGCTTGCGGGAGGACACAGAGTGGACAACAACAGCCGTTGGAGCGCACGGACGGCCGGCAAGGCAAAGGACGGCGCCCGGAAGGCCGAGCACCAGACGGAGAAGGTCACCCGCTCGCCGTTCGCGAAAGGAGTGGCCCGTGCCGGTTTCGTCTTCGTCGGCCTGCTGCACGTCCTGATCGCCTGGCTCGCAGCTGAAGTCGCGCTCGGAGGCAACAGCAACGCCGACCAGACCGGCGCCGTCGAGCAGATTGCCTCGGCACCCGGTGGCCCGGCTCTCCTGTGGGGCGGCGCGGTCTGCTGCGTGGCGCTCGCGGTGTGGATGGTCCTCGAGTTCGCCACCGAGTGGCGCCGGCACGGGAAGCCGACCAAGGGGCTCGGCCCGTTCGGGACCGGCATCGCCTATCTCGCGCTGGCCGGGCTGTTCGTAAGCTTCGCAGTGGGCAACCGAGAGAACTCGAGCGATCAGTCGAAGGAACTCACGGCGACCCTCCTCGCCGCGCCTTTCGGCGTCGTCGTCCTCGTTGCCGCGGGCCTTGCCCTCCTCGCGGCCGGCGGATACTTCGGCTTCCGGGGCGTGACCCGCTCGTTCCTCGGGAAGGACGCACAGCCCACGCCGCTTGTCCCCACGTGGGTCAAGGTGGTGGGCTGCATCGGCTTCATTGCGAAGGGCGTTGCCCTTGCCGTGGTGGGCCTGCTGGTCCTCGTGGCGACGGCGCGGCACGACGCGAGTCAGCAGAGCGGGCTCGACGGCGCGCTGAAGAGCCTTGCGGGCCAGCCGTACGGCGGCTGGATCCTGGGCGCCGTCGCCCTGGGGCTCGCGTGCTACGGCGCCTACTCCGCGGCGAGGGCGAGATACGCAGACTTCTAGCTGACCCCGCCCCGCCCCGCCCTCCCCTTCCCGTCTCGGGTACAGATACTGAGCGCCTCACGCATCTCGGGTACACCAACTCCCCGCCCCGCCCGTCTCGGGTACACCAACTCCCCGCCCCGCCCGTCTCGGGTACAGATGATCTGTACCCGAAACGCCCCAGGCGAGGCAGTATCTGTACCCGAAACGGCTAGGGGCGGCAGTATCTGTACCCGAAACGAGAAGGTAGGGGTGGTGGTGTGGGGGTCAGGTGGCGTATTGCCTTCGGAGATCGGCCTTGCGGATCTTGCCGCTCGCTGTCCTCGGCATCTCCTCGACGAACACGACCGACTTCGGGATCTTGTACCGGGCGAGTCGTCCGTCCAGGTGAGCTCGTACGTCGTCGCCTGTGAGCTCCGCGCCCTCGCGCAAGGTGACGATCGCACGGGGGACCTCGCCCCATTTCTCGTCCGGCACGCCGATGACGGCGACCGACGCGATCTGGGGCAGCTCGACGATCGCGGCCTCCACCTCCGCCGGGTAGACGTTCTCGCCGCCGGAGATGATCATGTCCTTGAGCCGGTCTGAGACAAAGAGGAACCCCTCCTCGTCCACGTAGCCCATGTCCCCCGACCTGAACCAGCCCTCCGCGAAGCCGGACCGCGTCGCCTCGGAACGGTTCCAGTACTCGCGGATCACGTTCGGGCCCATGATCTGAATCTCCCCGACCTCCCCGGGAGGGACCACCTCCCCGAGCGGGTCCGCGATTCGCATGGACGTGAAGAAATGCGGGAGCCCCGAGGACCCGGCCTTCTCCCGCGAGCGTTCGCGCGGAAGCATCGTCACGCCGGGGGCAGTCTCGGTCATGCCGTAGCACGCGGTGAAGCCGATCCCCCGGGCCTCGTACGCCTCGAGCACTCGCGCCGGGATCGCGGACCCGCCGCACGTGAGCTTGCTGAGCGAGCCGAGGTCCGTCGACGCCCACGAAGCTTGCTCGGCGAGCATCTGGAACGTCGTCGGGACCCCGCTCAGCGTCGTGACCTTGTGCCGCTCGATGAGGCCCAGCGCGCGGCCCGGATCGAACTTCTGCTCGAGCACCACGGTCGCGCCCTTCAGCAGCATCGGCAGGAGGCCCATGTCGAGCGACGCGACGTGGAACAGCGGCGAGATCATGAGCGCAACGTCGTGCGAGCTGACATCCATGTCGACCAGGACGTTGTAGCAGTTCCATGTGAGGTTGCCATGCGTGAGCAGCGCGCCCTTCGGCCGGCCCGTGGTGCCGGAGGTGTACAGGATCATCGCGCCCTCATCGAGGTTCACCGTCTCGTCGATCGGCTCCGCGGGCGCCGCGAGGAGCGCTTCCTCGTAGCGTTCGACGGCGGGGCCCACCTCAGCGGAGGGGGCGGCGCCGCCGGCAGTATTCCCGCCCGCGACGGCGTCAGCGACGATCAGGCGACGCTGCACGCCGGTACCCTCGACGGCGGCCGCGGCGAGCGCGTCGAGCCGGGCCGACGCGACGAGGAGCCGCACGCCGGCGTCGTCGAGCTGGAACTGAAGCTCAGGCGCGGCGAGCCGGGTGTTGAGCGGCACGAACACCGCGCCGAGCAGTCCGCACGCAAAGAACGTCTCGACGAAGGCCGGATCGTTCTCACCGAGGTACGCGACGCGGTCCCCGCGGGCCACACCGCGCCGGCGCAGCGCGTTGGCCAGCCGATCCGTCCGCTCGGCGAGCTCGGCGTACGAGATGCTCCGCTCCCCTGCGATCAGGGCAGTCTTCGAGCCGGACTTCGGACGTCGCCGCTCGAGCCAGGAGCCAACTCCGTTGTTGTACATGGGGACTGCCCTCCTAGCGGACGGTCGTGAGGTCATTGTCCTTCGATTCGCGGGTCAGGAGTATGAACACCGCGGAGACGAGGGACAGGGCCGCGAGGAACCCGACGACGGCTCCCACGTCGAGGCCCGATCCCTTGTAGAGCGAGCCGACAATGCCGGGCGTGAAGCCGCCGCCGATGAGCGTCGCAAGCTGGTAGCCCAGAGCGGCGCCGGTGTAGCGGGACGTCGTGCCGAACTGCTCGGAGACGAACGCGGCGAACGGCCCGTAGAGGGTCGAGTGGAAGACGAGCGCGAGCGTGAACGCGAGGAACACGAGCCACGTATTGCCGGTTCCGAGAAGGGCGAACATCGGGAATAGGTACGCGACGAACAGAACGAGGCCTGCGATCATGACCGGTCGGCGCCCGAAGCGATCCGAGATCCGGCCCCCGAACAGCACGAACGCGATCGAAATGACCGAGGCCCCGGCGAACCCGTACAGCACGCCCTGCTGCGGCGCGCCCTTCGACACTGCGTACGTCACCGCGAACGTGGACAGGGTGACCTGGAGTCCGAAGGCGGCCGCCCCCGCGAGCATGACGAAGACAAGGGCCTTGGGCCGTCGGAGCACCTCGAACAGGGGCACCTTCGGCTTCGCGTCAGAGCTCTCCTCGGCGGCAACAGCCGCCGCGAAGATGGGGCTTTCCGAGACCCGAAGTCGAACGAAGAGTCCGACCGCGAGCAGGGCGAACGAGAGCAGGAACGGCACGCGCCAGCCCCACGCGAGGAACGCCTCGCTCGGCAAGGCGGAGACGATGCCCATCGCGACAGTGCCGAGGAACGCGCCCGTGGGCGCGCCGGCGTTCACGAACGACGCCGCGAAGCCGCGCCGCTTCGGGTCCGAGTGCTCGAGCGCCATGAGCGCCGCGCCGCCCCATTCGCCGCCGACGGCGATGCCCTGCAGGACGCGGAGCATGACGAGGATGACGGCGCCCCACGAGCCGATGACGCTCGCCGCGGGCACGAGGCCGATCGCCGCCGACGCGAGGCCCATGACGGTCATCGAGACGATGAGCATGCCCTTGCGGCCGAGCCGGTCGCCGAAGTGGCCGAAGATCACGCCGCCGAGCGGGCGCGCCAGATAACCGGCCGCGAACGTCGCGTACGCCTCGACGGCTCCGGCCCACGGGTCGGCGCTCGCGAAGAAGACTTTCGGGAAGGCGACGGCTGCCGCGGTGGCGTAGAGGAGGAAGTCGTAGAACTCGATCGTGCTGCCCAGATAGCTGGACAGGATGACCGTGCGCGCCTCTTTGCGCTGCACGGACTGGCTCATCTGCGTGAGACGGGTGGTTCCAGACATGCTGATTTCCTTGAGGGTGTGCTTCGGGTGGGGTGGGGAGAACCGCTATTTGTAGAACCGGGCCAGGAATTCGGCGACAACGGCCGGACGCTCCTGGCCCTCGATCTCGATCGTCGCGTTGACCTTGATCTGGGCGCCGCCCTTGACCTCGGTGACCTCGGCGATCCGGCCCGCCATGCGGACCTTCGAGCCGACCTTGACCGGCGAGGTGAAGCGCACGCGGTCGAGGCCGTAGTTGACCTTCGTCGTGACGCCCTCGACGTCGAACAGCTCGCCCCAGAACGGGATGAGCAGCGAAAGCGTGAGGAAGCCGTGGGCGATCGGGGCGCCGAACGGGCCGTCCTTGGCACGCTCGGGGTCGACGTGGATCCACTGGTGATCGTCGGTCGCGTCGGCGAAGAGGTTGACGCGGTCCTGGGTGATCTCGAGCCAGTCGGTCGTGCCGAGGTCGGCGCCGGCCATGGTGAACAGCTTCTCGAAGTCGACGACGAGGCGGGGGGTGGTCATGAAATCTCCAGACTGTTGTTCGTTTCGAGTACAGCTACTTCGTGAAAAAGCGCTGACTACTTCGTGAAAGCACTGGCGCCAGTCAGTGACCGGCCGACGATGAGGGCATTGATCTCGTGGGTGCCTTCGTAGGAATAGACAGCCTCGGCGTCGGCGTGGAAGCGGGCGACGTCGGTGTCCAACGTGATCCCGTTACCGCCGACGACCTCGCGCGCCAGGGCAACGGTTTCGCGCATGGCGAGAGACGTCTGCATCTTCGCGAGGGCGGAGTCCTGATCCCGGTAGATACCGCGCTCCTGCTGCTCGGTGAGCCGGACGACGAGCGAGAGGCTCGCCGTCACGTTGCCCAGCATCCGGGCGAGCTTCTCCTGGACGAGCTGGAACGAGCCGAGCTTCCGGCCGAACTGCTCGCGCTCGCGCACGTACCTGAGCGCCGCCTCGAATGCGCCGGCTTGGATGCCGGTCGCGATCCACGCGACGTCCGAGCGCATGGCCCGCAGCATCGCGGCGACGTCCTTGAACGAGTTCACGTTGTGGAGGCGATCTGCCTCGGTGACGCGGACGCCGTTGAGCGTGATGTGCGCGTTCTGCATCATGCGCAGCGCCGTCTTGCGGTGGATTGTCGAGACGACGACGCCGGGCGCCTCGCGGGGGACGAGGAACGCCTTGACCTGGCCGTCGGCGACGTCGCGTGCGAAGACGGCAAGGACGTCCGCGGTCGCGGCCCCGCCGATCCAGCGCTTGGCGCCGTCGATGACCCACCCGCCGCCGTTTTCCCCCGGCTCACGCCGGGCCGTCGTCGCCAGCCCGCCGGCGATGTCCGAACCGTGCTCGGGCTCGGTGAGGCTGAAGACGCCCTTGAGCGAGAAGTCGACGACGCGCGGCATCCACTCCCGCTGCTGCTCCGGCGACGCTCCCACGCGGATCGCGGTCCGGAACAGGCCGGCCTGCGCCGTGTAGAACGTCGCGAGCGAGGCGTCCGTGCGGGCGAGCTCGAAGATCCGGAACCCCTGGTAGATCCCGCGGGCCGGCCCATCGGCGGTCAGCTCGGCGGGCTCCATGAGATCGAGGTCGATGAGCGGCTGCCGCAGCTCCTCGGGGAACTCGCCGCGCTCCCAGTACTCACCCAGGAGAGGCCGGGCCTTCTCCTCGAGGAATGTCCGGAGCCGGCCCAGCACCCGGCGCTCGTCGTCCGTGAGGAGGGACTCGGCGTCGTACCAGTCCGCGACGTCGTACAGGCGCTCGACGGCGGTGGGTCGCCGACCGCTCGAGGCGAGCTTCGTCGTCGTACTCATCTCACTCCCCCAGCCCCAGGACGCGCACGGCGTTGCCCTTGAGGATCTTGGGGCGCACCTCGTCTTTGAGCGGGAGGTCGGCGAAGGCGCCGAGCCACTTCTGCGGGGTGATGAGCGGGAAGTCCGTGCCGAAGAGAACCTTGTCCTGTAGCACCGCGTTCGAGGCCTTCACGAGCGACTCGGGGAAGTACTTCGGCGACCAGCCGGAGAGGTCGATGAACACGTTCGCCTTATGGGTCGCGATCGAGTTCGCCTCCTCCTGCCACGGCACGGAGGGGTGGGCCATGATCACGGTGAGGCCCGGGAAGTCGGCGGCGACGTCGTCGAGCAGGAGCGGGTTCGAGTACCGCAGCTTGATCCCGTGCCCGCCCGGCAGCCCCGCTCCCATGCCGTTCTGGCCGGTGTGGAAGATGGCAGGCAGCCCGAGCTCCTGGAGCGCGTCCCAGAGCGGGTAGAACTCCTCGCTCGAAGGGTCGAAGCCCTGCAGCGACGGGTGAAACTTGAACCCGCGGGCGCCGAGTTCGAGCGCCTGGTGCTTCGCGCGGGCGATCGCGTCCTCCCCCGTGCGCGGGTCCACGGACCCGAACGGGATCAGGACATCGTTGTGGCGCGCAGCGCCCTCGATGAGCTCCTCGATGCTGTTGGGCTCGTGCCCCAGCTGCGTCCGCGCGTCGACCGTGAAGACGACGGCGGCCATGTTCAGCCCGCGGTACGTGTCAGCGATCTTGTCCAGGCTCGGCGAGCGGTCCTCGGCCTTGAAGTACTTCGCGGACGCCTCCGTGAGCGCCGCCGGGAGGGACGCGTGCCCGCACGAGTCCACCTCGAGGTGGACGTGCATGTCGATCGCGTCGACCTTCTCGACGTCGATCCCGAGCTCGTAGCGCATCAGCGGGCCTCGACGGCCTCGGGCTGGAGGTCCTCCGGCAGCGGCAGGAATTCCTCGCCGACGCTCTGCAGGTGCCCGCCGATGATCTCCGCGCCGCGCTCCTGGAGCGCCTCGTACGTCCAGCCACCCTCGCGGTAGTCGGTCGTCGCCGGCTCGGGGTGGGTCCAGACCTGGAGGCGGTCCCCGCCCGCGCCAATCGCCTGGCCGGTGATCCCGGCGGCCTCGTCGGAGGCGAGGTACGCGATCAGGCCCGCGACGTCGTCGGCCGTCCCGAAGCCGAGGTCGTGGCGGAAGAACGCCGGCATGGCCTCCCCGCGCTCGTCAGCCTCGACGGCCTTGGCGAAGTACGGGACGGTCTTGGTCATCGCGGTCGCCGCGACGGGGATGACGGCGTTGACCGTCACGCCGGCCTTCTTCATCTCCAGCGCCCACGTCCGCACCATCCCCACGATCCCGGCCTTGGCGGCGGCGTAGTTGGTCTGGCCGAAGTTCCCGCGCTGGCCCGTCGGGGAGCCGATCGTGATGATGCGGCCCTGGACGCCGTTGGCCTTGAAGTACGCGAACGCCTCGCGGACACACGTGAACGTGCCACGGAGGTGGACGTTGATCACGAGGTCGAAGTCCTCGTCGGTCATCTTCAGCAGGCTCTTGTCCCGCAGGATTCCCGCATTCGTCACGAGGATGTCGAGCCGGCCGAACGCCTCGACCGCGCCGTCGATGAGGGCCTTCGCAGCCTCCGTGGTGCCCACGGGGACGACGACGGCGGTCGCCTTCCCGCCGTCGTCCTCGATCTGGGCGACCGCGGCAGCCGCGGCCTCCCCGTTCACATCGTTGACGACGACGGCGGCGCCCTGCCGCGCGAGCTCCCGGGCATAGGCGAGGCCGAGGCCCTGCCCGCTGCCGGTCACGATCGCTACCTTGCCTGCCAGGCTCATGCCGTGCTCCCTCGCACTCGTGCTGCTCGGTCTCGTTGGTTCGGCTCCTCGGCCATGAGACCCTTGTCACGATCCATGAAAAGCCGGATCATTGAAAATGTCAACGATTGATTTTTGAGGATGTTTGGAGGCCGTGTGAGCGTACAGGACGAGGCTGCGGTGCCGCGGCTTGCGGAGGCGGCGATTGCGGACGACGTGGGCCTCCTCCTCGCGAAGCTGCATGCGGCCGGCTCCGTGGTGAACAACAAGGCCCTCGCCGAGTTCGGGCTGCGCGAGCGCTCATACTCGGTGCTCCGGCTCGCCTGCAGCGGGCTCGAGCCCACGCAACGAGAGCTCGCGGAGTTCCTGAGCCTTGACCCGAGCCAGATCGTGGCCCTCGTGGACGACCTCGAGGCGCGCGGGCTGGTGGCCCGCGAGCAGGGCCGGACCGACCGGCGGCAGAAGATCGTCCTCGCGACCGCTGACGGCGAACGGGTGCATCGCGAGGCCTACCGCGCCATCGCGGAGTGCGAGGCGAAGACGCTCGCGGCGCTCGCTCCGGACGAGGCCACGGCGCTCAGGATGCTCCTGCGCAAGGCACTGTGGGGGTAGACAGCGCGTCATCCAGATTCCGCACGCCTTCAGGAGATGGCCTAAATTTTGGTCTACTGAAGATCTTTATTCAGGTCCGCGCGCGGTAGCATGATGTCATGATCACCACTTCGCTGTCGGACCTGAAAGCCCACCTCTCCGAATACGCCGAGCGTGCCGAGCGCGAACACGAGAGGTACACCGTGACTCGCAACGGCCGCCCGGCCGTCGTGATGGTCAGCGCCGACGAATGGGAAGAGGTGCAGGAGACGATCTTCTGGCTGTCCCAGCATGGCCAGCCCGAACGGCTGGCTGAAGCGGCGGCCGATGTCGCCGAGGGCCGAGTCTATGGTGAAGCTGACGCCCGCGCGCTTCTGGCCAAGATGCACCGCCAGCAGTGACGGGCTACACCGCCCTCCTGACCGCAACAGCTCTGCGAAGTCTCGCCAGGCTCCCCCCGAGGATCGCCGAGCCCCTCCTCTCCTTCATCTACGGCTCGCTCGCCGAGAACCCCAAGCGCCGCTCCCACGAACTGCGCAACGAATTCAGCGGCTACCGCTCAGCCCGCCGCGGCGACTACCGCGTTCTCGTCGTCCTCGACGACGAAGCGCGCACGATGACGGTCATGGACGTCGGTCCGCGCGCCACCGTCTACCGCCCGCGATAACCACCGCGGACACCGCGGACGACGGCGGGACTCGCCGCCCGCCGTCGTCCGCGCCGGAGTCAGCCCCGCCGTTCGAGAGTCTCCACGAGTTCGAGGCCCCTCTCGGCCCACGCAATCTCGGCCTCCGCCCGCGCGATCATGCCCTCGTACGCGAAGACCTTGTACGCCGTGATGCGGTCAGCCTCGCCGCTGGCCTTGCCCTCGATCCGCTTGGCGAGCGTGGGGTTGGAGTGGTCGCGGAGAGTCCGGATCATGTCCTTCCAGTCCTCGATCCGAGCCGAGTGGTACGCGATGTGAGCCGTGAAGAACTCGCTCGACGCCTCGGGCTCCGCCCACTCGAGGTAGGCGGCGCGCAGCCGCACGGGGTCGCGCTCGCGCTGATACTCGGGCGGGGTGTTGAGCCAAGCCTGGAACGATTCGACCCCGGCTTCGGTGATCGCGTAGCGCTTCTTCGTGCCCCGCTTGCCCCAGGGGACCGTCTCGCCGCGGATGAGCCCGTCCTGCTCCATGCGGCGCAGCTCGGGATAGATCTGCGAGTCCGGCGCATGCCAGACATAGCCGACCGAGGTCTGGAAGTTCTTGTACACGTCGTAGCCGGTCATGGGCTGCGACGTCAGCATCGCCAGGAGGGCATTCCGGAGGCTCACTCGGATACCCTACCCACCTCTTGCAACTACCTATCTCCATAGATAAAGTGTGTCTCAGCTCACCAACTATCTATGACGATAGTTAGTGCCCGCCAAAGGCGGCGGGCAGGAAGGACCACCATGTCGCACCCCGCCTCCACGACCAACAAGACCCTCGCCCATCCGCTCAATGCCTGGTACGTCGCGGGCTGGGACTACGAACTCACCCGCAAGCCGCTCGCTCGCACCATCGCCAACCGGCCGCTCGCACTGTTCCGCACCGAGGACGGCCGGCCCGTTGCGCTCGCCGACGCATGCTGGCACCGCCTCGCGCCGCTGTCGATGGGCAAGACCATCGGCCGGGACGAGATCCAATGCCCGTACCACGGCATTCGCTACAACGCCGCGGGCCGCTGCACCTCGATGCCTGCCCAGGAGACCATCAACCCCTCGGCCACGGTGCCCTCGTTCCCGATCGTGGACCGCTATCGGTTCGCATGGGTCTGGCTCGGTGACCCCGAGAAGGCGGACCCGGCACTCATCCCGGACATGCACCAGATGAGTTCCGCCGAATGGGCCGGAGACGGCGAGACGATCTACGCCCCCTGCAACTACCAGCTCGTGCTCGACAACCTCATGGACCTGACGCACGAGGAATTCGTCCACTCCTCCTCGATCGGCCAGGAGGAGCTGAGCGCCTCGGACTTCAAGGTCACCCATGACGACCGCACCGTGACCGTCTCGCGCTGGATGTTCGACATCGAGGCTCCGCCCTTCTGGCTCAAGAACATGCGGGACAAGTTCCCCGGCTTCGAGGGGCGCGTCGACCGCTGGCAGATCATTCGCTTCGAGGCGCCGTCGACCATCAGGATCGACGTCGGCGTCGCCAAGGCCGGGACAGGGGCGGCCGACGGCGACCGCAGCCAGGGCGTCAACGGCTACGTCATGAACACCATCTCCCCCGAGACAGACAAGACGTGCCACTACTTCTGGGCCTTCATGCGCAACTACTGCCTCGAGAGTCAGCTCATCACCACCCAGCTCCGCAACGGCGTCCACGGCGTCTTCGGCGAGGACGAGGCCATGCTCAAGGCGCAGCAGGAGGCAATCGACGCGAACCCGGACTACGAGTTCTACAGCCTCAACATCGACGCGGGAGGCATGTGGGTCCGCCGGCTCATCGAGCGGATGCTCGAGGCTGAGGGCCGGCTGGCATCCGCCGCAGAGGCTCAGTCGGCTCCCTCCGCCCAACCCGCGTCGATCGGCGCCTAGCCGTGGCGGCCGATTCGAGCGAGGTCTGGCAGAAGGGCCGGATCGTCGAAGCCCGCGAGGTCGCGCGAGACATCCGGCGTATCGTCATCGAACCCGACATCCCGGTCCGCGCGGCGCCCGGCACTCACGTGGACGTCGCCGTCGTCGTCAACGGCGAGCGCGATGTGCGCTCCTATTCGATCGTCGAAACGGACGACGGCGGCACGCGGCTCGCGCTGTCGGTGTTCCGCACGCCGACCTCCCGCGGCGGGTCTGTGTTCATGCACGCACTGGCCGAGGGCGACGTCATCGAACTCACCCAGCCCATGCAGAATTTTCCGCTCCGCATCGGCGCTGCACGCTACGTCATCCTCGCAGGCGGGATCGGAGTCACCGCCGTCCTCGGAATGGCCCGGGCTCTCGCGCGCCTCGGTGCCGACTACCGCTTCGTCGTCGCGGGCCGCAGCCGCGACGCGATGGCGTACCTCGACGAGCTGGTCGCCGAGCACGGCGACCGGATCGAGGTCCACATCGATGCCGAAGGCACTCCGCTCGATGTCCGCACGCTCGTCGGCAGCATCGACCATGACACGGAGCTGTACATGTGCGGGCCCATCCGGCTCATGGACGCCGTGCGACGCGCGTGGCAGGACTTTGGACTTGACCTCCCGAACCTCCGCTACGAGACCTTCGGCAACAGTGGATGGTTCGAACCCGAAGAATTCATCGTCCGGATCCCGAGGCTCGGCCTCGAGACCGTGGTCCCCGAGGGACGCTCCATGCTGGAGGCCCTCGAGGACGCCGGGGCGGACATGATGTTCGACTGCCGCAAGGGCGAATGCGGTCTGTGCGAGGTCGAGGTACTTGATCTCTCCGGAGCCATCGATCACCGCGACGTCTTCTACAGCGAACGACAACAGCACGAATCGGCCAAGATGTGCTGCTGCGTCTCCCGCGTCACCACCACCAAATCGGCCCCTCATCCCGGTTCTGGCCGGGCCATCGTGAGTATAGAAGTGAGCTGAACCATGACTACAGACATCAGGGCGCACATCGAAACGTCGCCCATGCGCGCCGGGCAGTGGAACATCGTCGGACTCTGCACGCTCCTCAACGCCCTCGATGGGTTCGATGTGCTGGCCATGGCCTTCACGTCTGCCCGCGTGTCGAAGGACTTCGGGCTCAGCGGCAGCGAACTCGGCGTGCTGCTCAGCGCAGGCTTGGTGGGGATGGCCCTCGGATCGCTCCTGATCGGCCCGATCGCGGACAAAATCGGGCGCCGTCCG
Organism: Sinomonas albida; assembly: GCF_004919045.1. Lineage (GTDB taxonomy): Bacteria > Actinomycetota > Actinomycetes > Actinomycetales > Micrococcaceae > Sinomonas > Sinomonas albida. The sequence continues at coordinate 105,843 of NZ_SWDW01000008.1, read as the reverse complement.
ATGCTCCTCGCCTCGGTCGGGATGTCGGCCGTCGGGATGCTCCTCTCCGCCACGGCTGCGGGCGCCGTCCCGCTGGGGATCTGGCGCGTTGTCACCGGGCTCGGCGTGGGCGGAATCCTTGCGTGCACGAACGTGCTCGTGAGCGAGTTCGCGTCGAAGCGCTCGCGTGGCCTCGCCATCAGCATCGTGACGGCCGGCTACGGAGTGGGCGCTACGATCGGCGGGGCCGCGGCGGTGTGGCTCCAGGCCGAATTCGGGTGGCACGCGGTCTTCCTCGGCGGTGGTCTCGTCACCATCGTCCTGCTCGCGCTCGTCGTCGGTCTCGCGCCGGAGAGCGTTGACTTCCTCGCGACCCGTCGGCCGCGAGGGTACGAACAGAAGCTCGATCGGCTCGCGCGGCGCCTGCGGCTGACCTCGGTGGCCCTGCCGGAGGGAAGTCCGGCCGCCTCCGCCACGCAACCCGCCCGGAACCCGCTGAGCCGCCTGTTCGATGCGTCAAACCGCCGTTCGACCCTGTTGATCTGGGTTTCGTTCTTCGCCGTGATGTTCGGCTTCTACTTCGTCAACAGCTGGACGCCGAAGCTTCTCGTGACCGCCGGGATGACCGAAAGCCAGGGCGTCGTCGGTGGCCTGATGCTGACTCTTGGCGGGACCGTCGGCTCGATTGCGTTCGGGGTGTTCGCCGCGAGGTTGGCGAGCCGGGTGGTGATGATCTGGTTCACGGTCCTCGCGGCTCTCGCGACGGCGGTCTTCATTTCCGCCGTCGGGATCCTCGCCCTCGCCTTCGCCGTCGGTGTGCTGCTCGGTGGCCTCATCAACGGCTGCGTCGCGGGTCTCTACGTCATCACCCCCTCGGCCTACCCTGCGGCCATCCGGAGCACGGGAGTCGGCTGGGGCATTGGGGTGGGGCGGGTCGGCGCGATTCTCTCGCCCACCGTCGCAGGAGCCCTCCTCGACGCCAGATGGACCCCGAGCGGGCTCTACCTCGCGGTCGGCGCCGTCGTGCTTGTCGCCGCGGCCGCGGTCTTCCTCCTGCGGCCCTCCGCCGCGGAGACGGCAACGGCCGACCGCGATCCGAGCCTTGCGGAGACCTAACCCGCGGATCGACGCGGTCGCCTCGCGGGCGCTCGCTCGGGCGTGACGAAAACAGCCGACGACGGCGCAAGCCAGCTTGCGCCGTCGTCGGCTGTTTCGCTCCGGGCGCGGACTCCTGGATCAGCCTTCCAAGAGACCCCTTAAATTGCCCAATATCAATTGCCAGGTCTTCTCCGACTCCGCGGCCTCGCCTTCGCTCGCGTTATTGCCCTGGGTAATGGTCACTAGCGAGGCCCCGTCGCCGTCGTCCGTAATTCGATATTCGACGCTGTGGTAATTCTCCGGGATGTCAGGCTTGCCGCTGAGCGGGCTGTAATGGCTGATGCGGAGCAGCTGGGGCGGCTCCGCGGCGAGGATCGCGCCGTGGTCTTGGTAGCGCCTTCCCTGCCATTCGCCGGAGAAGGTGATCGGGCTCCCGACCTCCCAGGTGGTCTCGACGTGTGTGCCCAGGAAGTACTGCTTGATCAGTTCAGGGCTGGTCAGTGCCGTCCAGACTTCTTCGCGGCTCGCGGCAATCTTCGCGGACGCGACCGCGTCCCTCGCATGGTTCGTCATATCACCCTCCTCGGGGCCATAAAGTACTCCGGCCGGCGGCGAAGTCCAATGGCCGGGGGTGAGTTGGCGTACCCGAAACGCCGGAAGGGTTGGGAGTAGCTGTACCCGAAACGCCGGAAAGCGCGAGTTGGCGTACCCGAAACGGGAAGGGGCGGGAGTAGCTGTACCCGAAACGGGCTAGGCGAGGATACGGTCGAGGTAGGCGTTGCGGAACTTGCCCTCCGGGTCCCGCTTCGCGACGAGGTCGCGGAAGTCGGCGAACCGTGGGAAGAGGCGCTCGAGCTCTGGCGTCGTGACGGTGAAGAGCTTGCCCCAGTGCGGCCTCGCCGCGTACGGCGCGAGCGCGGCCTCGAGCTCGGGCAGGAACGCCTCGACATCGGCCTGGAGCGGCCGCCACGTGAAGTGCAGGGCCACGCTGTCCTGCCGGTACGACGGGCTCAGCCAGAACTCGTCGGCCGCGATGGTCCGCACCTCCGAGACGAACAGGAGCGGCGCGAGCTTCCCCGCGAGGCCTCGCACGGCCTGCAGGGCGCCCGCCGCCTGCGAGCGCGGCAGGAGGTACTCGGTCTGCAGCTCGTCGCCCGCGCTCGGGGTGAACTCGTGCCGGAAGTGCGGGAGCCGATCGAGCCAGGGCCCGGGCAAGTCGAGCTGCTGGGTGCAGTTGAGGGCATCCATGTCCGGGAGCGGGTGCCGGGCCACCTTCGCGGGCGAACCGCCGTGGAAGGACGACGGCGCGGGGCCGGGTTCGGCGTCCACGCGCACCTTGCGCCACGCCTGGGGCACGGATTCCCCGGCGTAGTCGGTGAACAGCGAGACGCTGTAGCCGTCCCCGGCCACGGCGTCGTAGTTCGCGAGCACGGTGTCCCACGGAAGGCCCTCGAAGACCTGTTGGCGCACCTGATACGTGGGCTCGACGCTGAGCTCGAGCGCCGTCACGATCCCGAGCGCGCCGAGGCCCACGACGCTCCCGAAGAACTCGTCGCCGTCGGCCTCCTCGAGCCGCTCGACCTCGCCGGACGCCCGCACGAACTCGACCGCCTTCACGGCCGAGGCCAGCGAGGGGCTCGCGATCCCGGAGCCGTGCGTCCCCGTCTGCACCGCGCCCGCGACCGAGATGTGCGGGAGCGAGGCCATGTTGTGCAGGGCCCAGCCCTGCGCCTCGAGCGCGAGGCCCAGATCCCCGTAGGTGAGACCGCCCGCGACCCGGGCCACGCGTCGCGACGTGTCCACCTCGACGTCACTCGGCAGGCGGTCCAGCAGCACCTGCACGCCTGGCGTGTCCGCTACGTCGTTGAAGCAGTGCCGCGAGCCCAGCGCCTTGACGCGCTCGGCCGAGGCGACGAGCTCCGCGAGCTCGCTGACCGACCCGGGCCGGGCCACCGAGGCCGCCGAGTACTCAAGATTTCCAGCCCAGTTCTTCATGCGTCAGCCTTCGGGATGTCAGATGTCGGTCGGTCGGTCGGTCGGGAGCGCCAGCGGTCAGAGCGCCGCGGCAGGGAGGCGGAACCGCTCGACGAGCCCGTCCATGAGCTGGTCCATGCGCGGATCGACCGTCTTTCGCGCCGGGTCCGCGTCGTACCACGCGACGGTCTCGCGGGCGCCTTGCTCGTACGGGATCCGCGCCACGAAGTCCGGCACCACGCTGCGCAGCTTCGAGTTGTCGAAGACGGCTGAGTGCGTCTTGTCGCCGAGCAGCGAGGCGCCCCAGTCGGCGTCGGCCGCTGCGATGGCGTCCGAGGTGACGTGCACGATCCGGGGCTCGACGCCGGCCGCGCGCCCAAGGATGTGGGCGATCTGGTCCCACGTCAGGACGTCGTCCGACGTGATGTGGAAGGCCTCTCCGAACGTGCGCGAATTCCCAAGGAGCGGGACGAAACCGCGGGCGAAGTCCTCGTGGTGGGTCAGCGTCCACAGCGATGTGCCGTCGCCGTGCACCACGATCTCCTTGCCCTGCCGCATGCGCTCGACCACCGTCCAGCCGCCGTTGAACGGAACGCTCGTGCGGTCGTAGGTGTGGGACGGCCTGATGATCGTGGCCGGGAAGCCCCTCTCGCGATAGGCCGCGACGAGCAGCTCCTCGCACGCGATCTTGTTCTGGCTGTACTTCCAGTGCGGATTGCGCAGCGGCGTCGACTCGCGGATGGGCAGCCGAGACGGCGGCGTCTGGTAGGCCGAGGCGGAGCTGATGAACACGTACTGCCCGGTTCGCCCCTCGAACAGCTCGAGGTCGGTCCGCACGTGATCGGGCGTGAACGCAACCCAGTCGACCACGGCGTCAAACTCCCGGCCCCCCAGCGCCTCGCGCACCGAGCTTGGCTCGCGGATGTCGGCCACGAGCTGCTCGGCGCCGGCCGGAACCTCGCGCCGGCCGGTGCCGCGGTTGAGCAGCGTGAGCTCGACGCCACGCTCGACGGCGAGGCGCGTGCTCGCCGAACTGATCGTGCCGCTGCCCCCGATGAAGAGGACCTTGAGTGGACTCACGAGACGGACCTGCCTTTCGCCGATGCTTCGTTGCGGTAGCGCTCCAGGACGTGCGCCGCCGGAGGAGCGGTGACGGTCGCCGTGACCGAATTCTCCCACTCGGGGAAGCGCCCAAGGAGGACGCCTGCGGCTTGGCGCGCGGCGCCGTCGGCCACGTACTCCCCCGGCTCGGGCACCAGGACGGGCAAGCCGAAGATCGCGGCCGCGGCCTGCTGGACAGCGCCGGAGCGTGCGCCGCCGCCCACGAGGATGATTCGTTCCGCCGCGACGCCCTGCGCGGTGAGCGCCGCGAGCCCGTCCGCGAGCGAACACACGATGCCCTCGACGGCGGCCCTGGCCAGGTTGGCCCGCGTGTAGTTCCGCAGCGTGATGCCATGCAGGGATCCGGTCGCGTCGGGGAGGTTCGGGGTGCGCTCGCCCTCGAAGTACGGGACGAGCGTGAGCCCCTCGGCCCCGGCGGGAGCGGAGAGCACGAGCTCCGTGAGGGCGGACAGCGAGACGCCGAGGAGCGCGGCCGTCGCGTCGAGCACGCGCGAGGCATTGAGCGTGCACGCGAGGGGGAGGTAGTTCCCCGTGGCGTCGGCGAATCCGGCGACGAGCCCCGAGGCGTCCGACGTCGGCCTCTCGGCTACCGCAAACACCGTCCCGGAGGTGCCGATCGAGACGACGACGTCGCCCACAGAGGCGGCCACCCCGAGGCCGGCGGCGGCGTTGTCCCCGGCGCCGGGGCCGATCAGGGCATCCGTCTGGGACAAGAAGCGCGTCCGTCCTGCCGCCTCGAGCGGACCGAGCACGCGCGGCAGGATCGGGACGTGTCCGAGCGTGCGCGCGAGCACCTCGGGCAGGTACTCCCCGGACGACGGCGACCAGTACCCCGTGCCGGACGCGTCAGAGCGGTCGGTCCGCAAGAGATCAAGCGCGGCGTCCAATCCACTGCCGCTGGGGCCGTGCCCCGCGAGCCGCCACGAGAGCCAGTCGTGCGGGAGGCACACCGCCGCCGTGCGCGCCGCGTTCTCGGGCTCGTTCTCGGCGAGCCAGCGCAGCTTGGCCGCCGTGATCGAGGCGACCGGAACCGTTCCGGTCGCCTCGGCCCACCAGCGGGCGCCGGCGGCAGCGTCGCCGTCGCCCGCCTGTTTGATGAGCTCCTCGGCAGCCGCCGCCGAGCGCGTGTCATTCCACAGGAGCGCGGGCCGCACCACGGAGCCGTCCTCGTCGAGGCACACCATGCCGTGCTGCTGGCCGCCCACGGAGATCGCGGCGACGCCGTCGAGCCCGCCCGCGGCCGCGACCGCGGCCTCGAGCGCCTCCCACCACGCGTCCGGGTGCACCTCGGTGCCCTCCGGATGGCGGGCCGAGCCCGAGCGGACGAGCGCGCCGGTCTCGGCGTCGCGAACCACGACCTTGCAGGACTGCGTCGAACTGTCGATTCCGGCTACGAGCGGCACGCCGCCCCCCTTATCCCTCGTGTTCTGGCGGCTCAGCGGGCGCCGAGCAGGTGCTCGATCGCCAGCTGGTTGAGGCGGATGAACGCGTACGAGCGCTCGGCGGCCGCGGCGGCGTCGAACGAATCCCCGGCCGACGCATCGGCGAGGAGCTGCGCGGTCGTCTCGCCGGGGGCCAGCGTCGCCTCAGACAGCTCGTACACGCCCGAGGTGCGCAGGGCCTCCTGGACCTCTGCGTCCGCGCGGAACGCCTTCGCGCGCTCCTTCAGGAGCAGGTACGTCGACATGTTCGCAGCGGCCGAGGCCCACACGCCGTCGTAGCCGTCCGTGCGCGAGGGCTTGTAGTCGAAGTGGCGCGGGCCCTCGTAGCGGGGACCGCCGCCCGGGAAGCCGTTCTCGAGGAGGTCGACCGTGAAGAACGCGCTCGTGAGGTCGCCGTGGCCGAACACGAGGTCCTGGTCGTACTTGATGCCGCGCTGGCCGTTGAGGTCGATGTGGAAGAGCTTGCCCGCCCACAGCGCCTGCGCGATGCCGTGCGTGAAGTTCAGGCCGGCCATCTGCTCGTGGCCCGTCTCGGGGTTGAGGCCCACGATGTCGCCGTGCTCGAGCTGCGCGATGAAGCCGAGGCCATGGCCCACGGTCGGGAGGAGGATGTCGCCGCGCGGCTCGTTCGGCTTGGGCTCGAGCGCGATCCGGAGGCCGTAGCCCTTCTCCTTGATGTAGCCCGCGGCCGTGTCGACGCCTTCGCGGTAGCGGTCGAGCGCCGCCGCGAGGTCCTTGGAGCCGTCGTACTCCGAGCCCTCGCGCCCGCCCCACATGACGAACGTCTCGGCGCCGAGCTCGGCCGCGAGATCGATGTTCCGCAGGACCTTCGCGAGCGCGAAGCGGCGCACGGAACGGTCGTTGGACGTGAACCCGCCGTCCTTGAAGACCGGGTGGCTGAACAGGTTCGTGGTGACCATCGGAACCTTGAGGCCCGTCTCCTCGAGCGCGGCACGGAAGCGCTTGAGGATGAGTTCGCGCTCGTCGGCGGACGCGCCGAACGGCACTACGTCGTTGTCGTGGAACGTGATGCCGTAGGCGCCGAGCTCGGCGAGCTTGTGGACCGCTTCGACCGGGTCCAGGTCCGCGCGGGTCGGGACGCCGAACGGGTCGTTGCCGGTCCAGCCGACGGTCCAGAGGCCGAAGGTGAACTTGTCGGCGGGCGTGGGCTTGGGAGACATATCAGGCACCTCATTGGGCTCGAAAGTGATTTAGTATGTGTTCTGAACTATATGGGTCATGATGAACTTGGTCAATGATCTTCCGGAACCTACCGGATGGCCGTGGGATTCACAGGAAGGGGCGCAGTTTGCGCGAGCACTTGGGCGGCGCGGGAGCCGGCACGGCTCCCGGCCGCGTCGCCGATGTGCGGCGGCGGAACCTGGCCCTGGTCCTCGGCAGCATCGGCCCCGACAGGCGGGCCACGCGGGCAGACATCGCCGCCGCGATCGGCCTCACGAAGGCGTCCGTCTCGAGCCTCGTGGCCGAGCTCCTCGAGACCGGGCTCGTCGAGGAGGTCGGCGTCACGCGGGACGGCGAGCGCGGGCGCCCGGGCGTGGGGCTCGTGCTCAACGCCCAGCAGGGAGCGCTCGGGGCCGAGCTCAACGTCGACTACCTCGCTGTCGGCATCATGGACCTCCAGGGCAGCCTCCGGTTCCACGAGGTGTCCGAGGCGGAGAACCGTGGCCGCAGCCCCGAGGACGTCCTCGCCGAGCTGACCGGGCTGGCCAGGCAATGCATCGCCGACGCGGAGGCCGCGGGCATGACGCTCCTGGGCGGAGGGCTCGCCGTGCCGGGCCTTGTCGAGCCCGCGCGCGGCCACGTCGTCACGGCCCCCAACCTCGGCTGGAGGGACGTCGACCTCTCCACAGCGCTCGGCGGCCTGGCCCCGGAGGCCCCCTTCGGCGTCGTCCTTTCGAACGAAGCGAACAGCGCGGCGCTCGCCGAGCTCTGGTACGGGCACGGTGCGTCATTCGGGACGTACCTGTACGTGTCCGGCGAGGTCGGCGTGGGTGGCGGGCTCGTGATCGGATCAGAGCTTTTCGCCGGGCCCGGCGGCTACGCGGGCGAGGTGGGCCACGTCGTCGTGGAGCCAGGCGGGCGGCGCTGCTCATGTGGGGGGCGAGGCTGCCTCGAGACCGTCGCCGGCCAGGAGGCGATCCTCGCTGCCGCGGGCATCACGGACGGCGGGCGGACGACGGCGGCGCGCATGGCCGCGCTGCAAGCGGCCCTCGAGGCGGGGGACGCCCAGGCGATGAGCGCCGTGGAGCGCGCGGGGCACTATCTCGGTATCGCCGTCGTCTCCGCGGCGCGCCTCGTGGACCTCTCCGCCACGGTGCTCGGCGGTCACTTCGCCGCGCTCCGGGACTGGATCGCGCCCGCCCTCGCGAGCAGCCTCGACGGCTTCGCGCCTGGGCTCGTCGCCCCCGGTGCCGTCGCGTTCTCGGAGCTCGGCACGACGGCCGCCTTGCGGGGAGCTGCCGGCGCCACGCTCCGGCGGGCGCTCGCGGCCCCGTATGCACTGCTGGGATAGGCGCGCGCGGGCAGCCGGGCGCGAGCGTCTGCGATAGGTGCGCCCGGGCAGCCGGTGTGCTACGGTCTTGGCGATCGTGATCGCCAGTAGGAGGTGAGACCCATGTGCGCAGTATCCACAGTGGGCGCTCCCCTGCAGTCCACGGTCCGCGACTGAGGTAGTCGCCACTGGGAGCGCCGTAAGGCACTTTTCGCGAAAGGCGACTCCCATGAACACAACACCTTCTTCAACTCCACCTTCAGCTCCGCGCGCCACGTCGACGGCGGGCGGGCGGGCACTCGTCCTCGGCGGCGGTGGATCCACGGGCAACGCGTGGCTGATCGGCGTCGTGGCCGGCCTGTTCGATGGCGGCCTGGACGTGACCGCGGCAGATCTGACCATCGGCACTTCGGCAGGCTCGACGGCGGCGGCCCAGTTCGCGGGCGCGACCCCGGCCGAACTGTATGCGGCCATCCTCACTGCCGCCCCGCCGCAGCGGACCGGTGTGGCCGGATCCGGCCGCGGGCGTGGCCCGGTCAGCGGGCGTAGCCCGGTCAGGTCGGCAGCAGACATGATGGAGCGAACGGCCACCATCATCGCCTCGGCCGAGGATGCCGCCGACATGCGCCGCAGGATAGGCGCGGCGGCGGTCGACCGTGCTGCCTCAGACGGCGCTCGGCAGGCACAGTGGCGCGCCACCGTGGCCGCGCGCCTCCCCAGCCAGCTCTGGCCGGAGCGGACGGTGCTCATCACCGCAGTCGATGCCCGCACGGGTGAACCTTCCGTGTTCGACCGGAACAGCGGGGTGGACCTCGCGGACGCCATCGCGGCCAGCTGCTCCAGTGGCTCCGCCTATCGGATCGGCGACCGCGAGTACATCGACGGCGGCTATCGGCGCAACGAGAATGCAGATCTGGCAGCCGGCTGCGGTCGGGTGCTCGTGCTCTCGCCGTTCGGCGGCAGATCCCGGACGCCTTCGGACTGGGGGCTGCAGCTTGCGGCGCAGGTCGCGGAGCTGCGGGACGGCGGGAGCAGAGTCGAGACGATCTTCCCGGACAGCAGTTCCGAGCACCTGTTCGGCGCGAACGCGATGGACCTGTCGCTTCGCCCGGCGGCCGCGCAGGCCGGCTACGACCAGGGCAAGGCCTCGGCCGGCCGGCTCACCGAATTCTGGGATGGCGCCGGTCTGGATGGCGCCGATCAGAGCTGACGCCGTTCAGGGCTGACGCCGGCTAAGCCGAGAGCCGGGCCACGAGGCGATCGAGGAACGCACCGAAGGAGCGCTCGAGGTCGAACGCCGGGTTGAGCAGGAACTGGATCTCGAGCCCGTCCATGGTGGCAAGGAGGCACTCGGCCTCGCCGTCGATCTCCTCCTCGGCCATGGGGCGGAAGTGCCCGTCCTCGATGGCGTCGTAGAAGAGTCGGCGCATGCTCTCGAGGGTCGCGCGGTAGCGCCCGGTCATGAATTCGTGGGCCGGGTGCTCCGCCGACGTCGCCTCCGCCGCCATCGTCGTGTACAGCTCGAGCAGGCCGCGATGCTGCGTGTGGTAGTGCATGAGCTTCCTGAACGCTTCCAGGAGCCCATAACCCCGCTGCGGGGAGCCCATGGCCTGGCGGGTCACCACATCCCAGTGCTCGAGGACCGCGATGAGCAGCCCCTCCTTGCTGCCAAAGAGCTTCAGGACCGCGGCCGGGGTCAGGCCCACGCGCTCCGCGACCTGCTGGAGCGTGCCGCCCTTGAAGCCATGCTGGCCGAAGACCTCAATCGCCACCGACACGACCTCACGGCGGCGCTCGATCCCCTTCTTGTAGGGGCCCCGGGGGCTGCGTGCGGGCGGCCCCGAGGGGCTGGACGAGACGGTCACGACTTGGAGCCTACCGCCCGGACGGAGCCATCCAGCGATTGCCTTGTGCCAAAAGTAAATTTCCATATACTTTTTAAGTGTTGCCCGGATCACAGCCCAGAGAAACGGTGAGCACTTGAGAACATCCACCCTCGGCGTCGGCATCCTCGGTGCCGGCCCCGTCACCCAGGCAATCCACCTGCCTACCCTCGCCCGGATCCGCGACGCCTTCCACGTCGCGAAGATCATGGACGTGGACCCCGACATCGCACGGTCGGTGGCCGGCAGAGTCGGCGCCGCATGGACCACCAGCATGGACGACCTGCTCGCCGACGAAGCGGTCCAGGTCGTGGTGATCTGCAGCCCGCACCAGTTCCACGCCGAGCAGGTGATCGCCGCGTGCCGCGCCGGCAAGCGGGCAGTCCTCTGCGAAAAGCCCTTCGCGATGAGCCAGGCCGAGGCCGAGGAGATCGCGGCCGTCTCGCAGGAAACGGGTGTGCCGATCATCGTCGGGGCCATGCACACGTTCGACCCGGGGTGGCTCGCCGCCAAGGAGCACTGGGGCGATCTGCCTCGCACGGCGCACACGATCCGCTACTCGATCGTCCTGCCGCCCAACCCGCGCTTCGAGGACTTCGCCACCGAGGTGATCACCCGTCCCGCGAGGACGCGGCAGGACCGCCACGACCCGGAGGTCGCGGCCGCCATGGTGCGCGGGGGCATCATGGGCCTCGCCATCCATGACCTCCCCCTCGTGCGCGCGTTCTGCCCCGACTTCACCGACCTCGAGGTCCTTACGTGCCACGTCCCGGACCCGTCCGGGTACCTCGTCAACCTGCGCATCGGCGACCGGAACGTGCAGGTGTTCGGGATCAGCACCGACAGCTGGCAGCCCGAGTGGACGTTCGAGGCCATCAGCGACACCACGTCGCTCCGGATCGACTTCACGCCGTCCTACGTGCAGGCCGGTTCGGCGACCGCGACCATCACGCGCGGCGGAGAATCCGCCGTGTACGGCCCATACTCCGCCAACGGCTACGAGGGCGAATGGCGGTATCTGGCCGATCTCGCGGACGGGAAAGCCGCGCGCCTGGACGTGACAGAACTGATCCACGACCTCACCTTCGCGCTCGACGTCGCCGACAAGGCCTCGGCCGCCGTCCGGGCCACGGCGGAATCCCAGGCCACCGGGGAGTCCCAGGCCACTGCGCCCCAGAAGGAGGCCATCTCATGACTCGGCAGCTCACCGTCACGTCCTCGCCCGAGGCCGACGCCGCAGGCGGCGTCGCCCAGGTCGTCGCCTCCCTGCCCGTCTCGCTTCACCCGTTCGACGGCGGCGCCGCGGCCGGCCACGACGGGGCGGCCACCGGCGCGGCAGCGCCCGACGGCGGCGCTGCCGCCCTCGTCGCGATCGCGGGCATCGCGGGCTGGCCCGAGGAAGCGCTCGGGGCGCTCGCCGCGGGGGCGAGGGGCGTCGTCGTCGTCAGCCCCTCCGCAACTGACGTGACGGCACTCCAGGAGCGCGCGAAGGCTCTGGGGGTCCCCGTCGTCCTGGACACGGAGTGGGCCCCGAACCCCGCCGTCGCGGCAGCGGCACCGCACTTCGCCGCCCACGACGACGAGGAAAGCCTCGTCGAGGCGCGCGTCGACGCACCGGTCGGCTCAGACCTCGACCAGGTGCTTCTGGCCCAGCTGGCGCTCGTCCGGGCGGCCGTGGGTCCGGTGGTGAGCCTCTCCCCCGCGCGATGGAACAATCACGGTTACGACGTGCTCGCGCAGCTCGCGAGCGGCGCCCGCGCGAGCCTCGGAGCCATCCTCACGGACGCCGCTCCCCCGCAGGCAACCGTGCGCATCATCAAGCCCCATACGGCGGTGGCGCTCGTCCTGCCCGGAGCCGGGACGGCCGCGCCCGGCAAGGTCACCGTCTCGGGGCCGGACGGGGCGACGCTCCTGCCGACCCAGTGGGAGACGGCCCACCGCGCCCTCTGGCGGCGGCTGCACGCCCTCGTCGAAGCCGGGCAGTCGTGCGAGGACCTCCTCGACTTCGCTGCAGATGCCTCCCTCCTCCCAGCTCTGAGCTAGACAGGAGCCCCGGTACTCGACAGCAGGCCTCGACAGCAGGCAGGGCCCCGTCGGGCGGATAGCCGCCCGACGGGGCCCTGCTGGCTGGCATAAGCTCCCACTGAATCCACAAAGCGTCGAGGTCCTCGACCGGGCGGCTACCTCGCCACCCGAGCCGAAGACCTCGACGCTTTGCTGCTGTTCCTGCGCCCGCGGCGCCCGCGGACGTCAGCGTCCCGCGAGGGAACCGCCGATGCCGCCGACGCTGAAGTACTTGTTCAGGACAGCGAACATGATGATCGGTGGAAGCATCATGATCACTGCGCAGGCCGCGACCGGCCCCCACGCAGTGGCGTTCTGCTGGAAGAACGTCTCCAGGCCAACCGGGAACACGTAGTTCTCGCTCGAGCGCAGGAACACGAGTGCCACGAGATAGTCGTTCCAGGACAACAGGAAGGCGAAGACCGCCGTCGACAGGATGCCCGGGAGCGAATTCCGCAGCACCACCCGGACGAAGCCACCCGCCACCGAAGCGCCGTCGATCCAGGCCGCCTCTTCCAAAGCGATCGGGATGGAGTCGTAGTAGGCGGCCATCATCCAAATTGCCACCGACATGGTCGCCCCGACGTAGATGATCATCATGCCGAGAAGGGTGTCGACCAGTCCGAGCTGCGCAAAGAGGATGAACAGCGGGATGACCGCGGTGACGACGGGGAGGGACTGCACGATGAACAGCACGAGCGAGAACCCGGACACGAGCTTGTTGCGCCCCCGAGAAAGCACGTAGCCCGCGGGAGCTGCCACGACCACCGAGACGATTACCGTCACGACCGTGACCAGCAGGCTGTTGTTCAGCCACGTCAGCACGCCCGTTTGGCTGAAGATGTTCGTGAAGTTCTCGAACGTGTACTGCGACGTCGTGGTGCTGCCGAGAGAAGGCTGCAGCGACAGGAGGAAGATCGCCGCAATCGGCACGAGGACGACTGCCGTGATGATCAGGATGAGCAGAAAGCGCCACCAGCGCCCGCGCAGCTCGGCTTCCTGCATTCCGCGTCGCCGGGAACCAGGCTCACGTGGGACGGACTGAGCCGAAGCACGTACGGTTTCGACGCTCATTCGATGCTCGCCTTTCGGATCTGACGGTAAAGAACTACGGAGACCACAATCAGGACAACGGTGGTCATGAAGGCGATCGCAACGCCCGGGCCGACCTGGAAGTCCTGGAACACCGTTCGGTACGCGAGAACCACGAGCGACGTCGTGGAGCCGACGGGTCCGCCGCCTGTCAGCAGGAAGATCGTCGGAAAATCATTGACGCAGAAGATGGTCATCAGAATCCAGCTGATGTAGGTCGAGCGCGAGATGAGCGGAAGCGTGATCTCCCTGAACACCTGCCAACTGCCCGCGCCGTCGACCTTCGCCGCCTCGTAGACGTTGTTGTCCACGGCCGCGAGTGCGGAACTCATCATCATCATCATGAAGGGGAAGCTGATCCACACCTTGAAGACGCAGACAGTGACCTTCGCAAGGGTTGGATCCGCGAGGAAGAGCACGTTGCCGAGCCCGAGGGCCTGGGCAAGCATCGGGAACGGGCTCTGCGGAGTTGCCACAAGCCAGTTCCACGAGAACGCCGACACGACGACGGGCACGATCCAGGGCAGCAGCAGAAGGACTTTGAAAAGGCCACGGGCTGGTATGCGGGTCCGCAGCAGCAGCGCGAGCACGAGGCCGACCGCCCAGCTGCCGAATACACCGACGAGCGTGAAGATCAGCGTGAACAGAGCCGCCTGCCAGAAGGCAGGCGTCATGTTGCCCGCGACGAGGGTGTTGACGTAATTGGTGAACCCGACGAAATCGCCCCCGTCAATCAGGGTGCCATTTCGCAGTGACTGAAACGCCGCGTAAATCACCGGGTAGAGGTTGATCAGCAGCAGGAGGATCAGCGCCGGGGCCGTGAAGATGATATAGGTCCACGTCTTGGCGCGAAGACTCTTATTCCTTCTCCGGCCGCCCTGACGGCCGGTGCCCGAGACACCGACGCCGCGCTTCGCCCGACCCATACGGTCGGCGATGGAGGTTGTCGACATTACTTCTCTTTCTCTGGCGACGATAGGCCGGGCGGGTCCCCCGAACTGATCGGGAGACCCGCTCGTCGTGCTATGACTTCAGATTCGCCTTGATGGAGTTCTGAAGAGTCGTCAGGGCCGACTTGGCATCGGTCTTTCCACCCAGGATCGACTGGGTGAAGGTGTCCATCGCCGGGGTGCCGTCAACCGTGGTGACTCCGAGGAACAGCGCAGTGCCGCCGGGGGCGGCCCAGGTCTTGGCAATGGGCTGCCACTCGTTGATCACCTTGACGTTGTTGGCGTTCGCCTGGAACTCCTTGGTCTGCGTGATCGACTTCAGCGGCGGGAGCCCAATGCCGGTGGCCTGGGTCCAGAGCGGCGTCATGTTCTGGTAGTAGTACGTGAGGAACGCCTCGGAGCCTTCCTGGCTGGGGGTGTTCTTGTACATCATGATGTTGTTCGGGAAGAACAGAGCGCCCTTCTTCCCGTTGGGGCTCGTGAGCGGGCTGGCGACGGCGAGATCGTTGAGGGCATCCCCTCCCACGTTCTGCGCGAGGCCGGCCGTGTCGAAGCCCATGCCGTACTTCTTCGCCTTCCACTGTGCCTGCGCGTTGGCGCTCGTGTAGGTGGGGCTCGCCGGATCGATGTAGCCCTTGGAGACGAGCTCGAGCACAAAGTTCATCGCGTCGATGTTCTCCTGGGTGACACAGTTCGGCTGCTGCTTCTCATCGAAGAGGCCGCCGCCGTTGTTGATCATCCAGCTCACGAGGATGTGGCCACCGGTAAAGGCTCCAGCGCCGGCGGCCGTGCCATACCCGTACACGCCGATCTTCTTGAGAGCGGCACAGGCGTCGAGGTACGACTGCCAGTCAGTCGGCACCTTCGCGCCGGCCTGGTCAAGCAGCGGCTTGCTGTACCACAGCACGCGCATGTCGAGGTTGTACGGAACGGCCGCGTAGCCCTTCGGAACCTTCATCGCATCGAGGAGGCCGGGCAGGAAGTCGTTGTACAGCCCGTTGTTCTTCCAGCTGTTGAGCAGGTTGTCCGCGTACGCGATGGCGCCCTGCGACTCGAACTGGAACGCCTGCGTTCCACCGCCCGAGCTCACGGCCGGACCGGTGTTGGAAGCTACCGCAGAGGAGAACGTCTGGGTGAAGTTCGCCCACTGGATCTCCTGATAGGCCGCCGACGGCAGACCGTTGGCCGGCTTGTACGCCTCGGTGATCTTCTGGTCGAGCGGGTTGAAGGCCGTGTTGCCCCACGGCATGTTCCAGAACTTGATCGGCTTGTTGCCGCCGCCTCCGCCGGATCCGCCGCTGCACGCCGCCAGGAGCGGGATCGAGGCCGCGGCGCCGGCCAGGCCAAGGAAGCCGCGGCGGCTGAACTTCGTGTTGATGGACGAATTGCCATTCATTGATGACTCCTTCTGATGGAATCGGCGGCCGAGCCGCGGATTCCGTACTCCTCATTGAGATTTAGAAAGCGCTCCGATGCGCTGAATATAAAAAGAGCCGGGCGAGAAGGTCTAAGTCGTAGGCTTTTCACCTTTCAGCCGGGTGCGGACGTTAGGGAGCTGAACGGAATACGGCATGGGCGGTGTCCTCTCGGTCGCTGACGAAGGAGAGGGACGCCTGGTGAGCTGTCTCACATGCGAGCCTAGAAGGACTTTTGACGATGTGCAAGCAAAAGATGAAAACTCAACGTCACGAAGTTCTCGTTCCATCGGCATTCAGCCCTCGTGACCCGTGAGCGGGACCGCGCTGGGCCGCTCTGCGCGGCTCGCGACGGCCACGGCCTTGCCGCTGTGCGCGGCGTCGAGGAGCGACTCCATGACGTCGAGGACGTGGAAGGCCAGGGCGCCGCCGGCACGGGGTTCCTCCCCCGCCGGAGTGGACGCGAGGTCCGCGATCCCGAAGCCGCGACCGGACCCGGCGTAGCCGGCCGAGACCGGCAGCGTCTCCCATTCCGTGCCGCCGAGGCGGAACAGTCGCGTCTCGCCGTCGAAGTGGTTGGGATCCGGGACCGCGAGCGTTCCCTGGGGGCCGTGGACCTCGATGTTGGACGAGTGCGTCGCGACGGCGTCGAAGCTCATGACGAGCGTCGAGAGCGCGCCAGACTCGTGCACGAGGACGCCTGTGACGTGCGTGTCGATCGCCACGGGGAACGATTCCCCCGCGCGTGGACCCGAGCCGATGACCCGCTCGGGACGCGTGTGGCTCGCCGCCCCGACTACCGAGACGACCGGGCCGAGCAGCGTCACGAGCGCCGAGACGTAGTACGGGCCCATGTCCAGGAGCGGTCCGCCGCCGGGCTGGTAGTAGAAGTCCGGGTTCGGGTGCCAGCGCTCGTGCCCAGGGGTGACCATCGTCGCCGTCGCCGCGACGGGCGCCCCGATGAGGCCGTCGTCGATCGCCTTGCGCGCGGTCTGGATGCCCGTGCCGAGCACGGTGTCCGGCGCGCAGCCGACGACGACGCCCGCCTCCCGTGCCGCGTCCAGCACCCGCCGGGCCTCCGCAGTCGTAGCGGCGAGGGGCTTCTCGCCGTAGACCGCCTTCCCGGCCGCGATCGCCGCGAGTGCGACCTCGGCATGCGCGGCGGGGATGGTCAGATTCAGGACGAGGTCGACGTCGTCGGCGGCGAGGAGCTCCTCGACGCTCAGCGCGCGGACGCTCGCGCCGTCGTCGGCCGCGGCCTGGCCCGCCCCGCCGTCGTTCCACTCAGAGGCGACCGCCCGCGCCCGCTCCATGTCGAGGTCCGCGACCGCAACGAGCCGCACGTCCTCGAGCCGGCGGAAGCTCTCGAGGTACTGGCCCACGATCTTCCCGCACCCGACGATTCCAATGCGCATCGGGCTGGGAGCCCCAACCGGGCCCCCGCCACCTACCGGCTTGCCCACAGCAGGCCCCTTTCGACGATCGTGCGGACGTTGGCGTCCTGAAGGATTTCGACCCGGTGGCCGGGGGTGCACACGAAGATGCGGCCCTTGCCCCACTGCCGGGTCCAGATGGCCGGCGAGGTCACCTCGCGGTGCCACGGGTCCCACTCGCGGACCTTCTGGGTCGTGGTCGCAAGGACGTCGATGTAGTCGTCGGCCAGGACCCAGTACTGCTCGGTCACGAGGTCGAAGTCGGAGATGCCCTCCGTGATCGGGTGCGAGGCCGCGGCGGGAAGCATGTTCACGGTGTACGGGACGTAGTTGTCCGACTGCTCGCCGATCCGCTCGTCCGGGTGCTTGCCCGGGTGGCAGGCGAACTGCCCGCCGATGAGGTGGAGGTAGTCCGAGGTGTTCCGGTACGAGTCCGCGATCCCGCCGTGCCAGCCCGCCAAGCCCGTCCCGTTCTCGACGGCGGTGCGCAGGCCTTCGAACTCGTCCTTCTCGATCGTGGACATCGTCATGCACTGCACCACAAGGTCCACGGTCGCCATGTACTCGGCGTCGGCGTAGACCTTCGGCGATTCCTCGATCCGCACCTCGTAGCCGTTGGCCTTCAAGTAGGGGATGAACAGGTCCGTGGCCTCGATGGGCTGATGGCCGTCCCAGCCCCCACGCACCACGAGTGCGCTCTTGGTCGTCGTCACAGGTTTCCTTTGCTTGGTAAGGGTGGTGGGTTCTAAAGCGGGCGGCTGCTGAAGGCGGCGTCGAACGCCGCGGCGGGCGGGGAGATCCGGGCCAGGCCCTTCACGAGCTCGAGCGCCTGCGGCGCGCCGACCAGGCGGTCCATGCCGGCGTCCTCCCACTCGATGCTCGTGGGCCCCTCGTAGCCGATCGCGTTGAGGGTGCGGAAGATCGGCTCCCACTGCACATGCCCGTGCCCCGCCGTGACGAAGTCCCAGCCCCGGCGCGGGTCCGCCCATGCGAGATGCGAGCCGAGCCGGCCGTTGCGCCCGTTGAGCTGGCGGATGGACTCCTTGACGTGGACGTGGAAGATCTTGTCCGCGAAGTCCTGCAGGAACATGACCGGGTCGAGGTCCTGCCAGATGAAGTGCGAGGGGTCGAAGTTCAGCCCGAACGAGTCCCGGTGGCCGATCGCCTCGAGGGTCCGCTTGGCCGTCCAGTAGTCGTACGCGATCTCGGACGGGTGGACCTCGAGCGCGAACCGGACGCCGACCTCGTCGAAGACGTCCATGATCGGGTTCCACCGGTCCGCGAAGTCCTGGTAGCCGGCCTCGATCATCCCGTCCGGCACCGGCGGGAACATGGCCACGGCCTTCCAGATCGAAGAGCCCGTGAACCCCGTGACGGTCTTGACGCCCAGCCGCGCCGCAGTGCGCGCCGTGGCCTTCATGACCTCGGCCGCGCGCTGGCGGACACCCTCGGCGTCGCCGTCGCCCCACACCTCGGGGGCGAGGATGCCCTCGTGGCGGGCGTCGATCGGGTCGTCGCACACCGCCTGCCCGGTGAGGTGGTTCGCGATCGCGAAGACCTCGAGGCCGTTGCGCTTGAGGATGTCGAGCCGGTCCTCGAGATATGCGTCGTCCTCCGCGGCCCGGACCGGGTCCAGGTGGTCGCCCCAGCAGGCGATCTCGAGCCCGTCGAAGCCCCACTCTCCGGCGAGCCGCGCGACCTCCTCGAACGGCAGATCGGCCCACTGGCCCGTGAACAATGTGATTGGTCGTGCCATGCTTCCTCCTCAGTCCTTCCTCGACCCCGGGGGGCCTAGACCTTCGTCCAGCGGCTGTCGTCCGCGGCGCTCGCCTCGACGGCTGCGAGGACGCGCTGCACCTGGAGCGCGTCCGCGAACGACGGCGCGGGCTGGTTCCCTGCCGCGATCGCCTCCACGAGGTCCACCACCTGGTGGGTGAAGGCGTGCTCGTAGCCGAGCCCGTGGCCCACGGGCCACCAGTGGCCCGTGTAGGGGTGCTCGGGCTCCGTCACCTGGATCTTGCGGAATCCCGCATTCGGCTCGTCCGCTGAGTCATAGAACCAGAGCGAGTTCATGTCCTCGAAGTCGAACGCGAGCGAGGCCTTCGAGCCGTTGAGCTCGAGCCGCATCGCGTTCTTCCGGCCCAGCGCGAACCGCGTCGCCTCGAACACGCCGACCGCGCCGCCGTCGAGCCTCGCGCTGAAGATCGCGGCGTCGTCGACCGTCACGGGCCCCTTGGCCGCCTCGGCCCCGCCGCGCCCGCCCAGGCCCACGAAGTCCCCGCCCTTCGGCCGCTCCTTCACGAACGTCTCGAGCAGCGCCGAGACCCCGCCGATGCTCTGCCCGCTGATCCACTGCGCGGCGTCGATGATGTGCGCGCCGATGTCCCCGAGCGAGCCCGAGCCCGACTTCGACTTGTCGAGGCGCCACGTCAGCGGGGCGTTCTCATCCGTGAGCCAGTCCTGGAGGTACTGCGCGCGGACGTGGCGGATCGACCCCAGCGCGCCCGAGTCCACGAGGCGCTTCGCGAGCGCCAGCGCCGGTGTCCTGCGGTAGGAGAACCCGCACATCGAGGCGACGCCCCGCGCCGCCGCGGCATCCGCGGCCACGGCCATCCGCTCGGCCTCCGCGACCGAGTTCGCGAGCGGCTTCTCGCACAGCACATGCTTGCCCGCCTCGAGTGCGGCGATCGCGATCTCCGCGTGCGTGTCGCCGGGGGTGCAGATGTCGATCAGATCGATGTCGTCACGCTCGATCAGGCGCCGCCAGTCCGTCTCCGCTGAGGCCCAGCCCAACTTCGCCGCGGCCGCGGCCACCCGCTCCGGGTCCCGGCCGGCTACGGCGGTGAGCTCCGGGGCCAGCGGGAGGTCGAAGAACCGGGGCGCCGTGCGCCACGCGTGCGAATGGGCCGCCCCCATGAAGGCGTACCCGACCATCCCGACTCGCAGCGCCTTCGATTCAGTCATGCCTGGGGTCCTTTCGAATCACTTGCAGGGGTCCGCCTTTGGATCGCTCCGCTTGTCGAAATATTTCGTTGAACAGTCGGGCTGAACAGCAACGTTAGGACGTGACTCGAATCACGGTCAAGGGGTTGAGGCGATAAAGTTCAGATTGTGGACGAAAGGTTCGGGTCGGCCACAGGATCCTGTCAGGCGCCGTTGAGCCCAAGCCAGAAAGGCCCTCGGCGAGCCAACCGCAGCGGTGCCGCCCCGCCGTCGTCCGTCTTGACTCGCCGCAGCGCCGACCAGACACTAGCCTTAGCGAAAACCTTTCGAAACTCAGGATCCCGATGACCCTCACCTCGTCCGACGGCAAGCCGACGCTCGCCGCCATCGCGCGCCTCACGGGCGTCTCCACCCCGACGGTCTCGAAGGTGGTCAACGGACGGCAGGACGTCTCCGCGGACACTCGCGCGAAGGTCCTCGCCGCGCTCGAGGAAGCCGGGTACCAGTCGCCGGGCCAACGGAGGAGCACGGGGCGGCCGCCCGTCGTCGAGGTCGCGTTCGACGGCATCACCTCGAACTATTCCGCGACCGTGCTCGACGGCATCCTCACGCACGCCGCCTCGATCGGGGTCGAGGTGATGCTGAGCGTGACGGGCAGCGAGCACCCAGGCGGCCCCAGCTTGGGCCAGCGGTCCCAGCGCCTCGTCGACGAAGGGCGCGCCGGCATCATCTTCGTGACGTCAGCGTTCACGGATTCCCACCTCGCGGCGTTCCGGCGGCGGCGCATCCCGGTCGTGGTCATCGACCCGCTCAACCCACCGCCCAAGGACGTGGTGAGCGTCGGCGCCACCAACTGGGCCGGCGGTCGGGCCGCGGCGGAGCACCTGCTCGGCCTCGGCCACCGGCGCATCGCCTACCTCGGCGGCCCCGAAGCCGCCGACTGCAACCAGGCGAGACTCCACGGCTACCTGTCCGCGCTCATGTCGGCCGGCATCGAGGTCGACCCGGAGCTGATCTGGCACGGGAGATTCCGCGTCGAGCACGGCATCGAGGGCCTCACGCGGCTGCTCGCCCTCAGCAAGCCACCCACGGCGATCTTCGCCGGGAGCGATTCGATCGCTGTCGGCGTGCTCCGCGAGGCGCGGCGGCGGGGCCTCCACGTCCCCGAGGAGCTGAGCCTCGTGGGATTCGACGGCACGGCCCAGGCCGAGGATTCCGTGCCCTCGCTCACCTCTGTGACCCAGCCGCTTCACGACATGGGCCGGAGCGCCCTGCGAACGCTCCTGCGCCAGGCGAGGGGCGAGCAGCTCGACTCGCACCGCGTCGAGCTCGCGACCCAGCTGGTGGTCCGCGAGTCGACGGCCCCGCCCGCCTAACCGTCTCGGGTACAGATACTCACGCCAGCGGCCGTCTCGGGTACAGATACTCACGCCAGCGGCCGTCTCGGGTACAGATACTCACGCCCGCGGCCGTCTCGGGTACAGATAAAAGCTGCGCCATCGCGACCTTCTTTTGGCTGCTTGGGACAACGGACGACGACGGCGCTCCCGCCATCCCGCGGGTCGCGGCAGCGGGCGCGCCAAAAGTGGGTCAGGACGGGACGCGCCGCGGAGGAGGGGGTCGCCGTCGTCGTCCGCTGCGGTGAGCGCCGCACCCGGCTCTCTCCCGCGGCGCGCGGGCCGGCACCGGGTGAGCGATCAGGGACTGTTGAGCGGCTGCGCCGGAGAGCGCACCATGGTCCCATGACCGAATCTGCTGACCGCGAGACTCTGCGCGCGCTTGCCGACGAAGGCAACGAACTTGCGCTGGACCGGCTCGCGGACCTGGCCGACGCCCGCAACGACACGGACGAGCTCCACGAGTTGCTGGACGAAGGCAGCATCCACGCGGGCCGCCTCCTGACCCGCCGGGCCGTCGCGGCACATGACCTGCTCGAGCTCCAGCGCCTCTCCGACGCCGGTGCCGACGAGGCCGGGCTCGAGCTCGACCGCATCCTCGCGAATCCGAAGCGAACCTGGCCCGAATAGCCCGTCCACTGCTCGATGTCCCTCGCTACTAGAGTGGACATCATGAGCGAGGCAATCGACGTCGGCAGCCCTGACGAGATCGAGGAGGGCACGGCGCGCGTCGTCGAGCCCGAGGAGTCGGGCTTCGACGAACCGATCGCGGTCTTCCACGCCGAGTCCGGCTGCTTCTATGCGCTCGACGACACGTGCACCCACGAGGAGGCCTCGCTCGCCGAGGGCTGGATCGAGGGCGAGACGGTCGAGTGCCCGCTGCATTCCTCGAGCTTCAGCCTCCGCTCCGGAAAGGTCCTGTGCCTCCCGGCCACCCAGGACGCGCGCACGCACAAGGTCGAGGTCGCGGGCGGGCGCGTCATGCTCTACCCGGGCGTCGACGCCGACGAGGCCGTCCGCGCCGGCGAATAGCCCACCGACCAGCGCCCATGAACTCAGTCCCCGAGCCGCCCCGCCGCATTCTCGTGGTGGGCGGCGGCGTCGCGGGCTTCAGCGCGGTGAACGAGCTGCGGGCCCGAGGCTACGAGGGCGCCCTCACCGTGCTCTCGCCGGAAGGCCTCCCCTACGACCGGCCACCCCTCAGCAAGGGCTACCTCCTCGGCACCGAGGACGCCGACAAGATCCGCCTCGCGCCCGAGGCCTGGTACGCCGAACGCGGCGTCGAGGTCCTGCCCGAGCGGGCGGTCGCCCTTCGACCCGCCGAGGGCGGGGTCGAGCTCGACGGCGGCCGCCTCCTCGCCGCCGACCGCGTCCTCCTCGCCGTCGGCGGCGCCCCACGGAGCCTGCGCATCCCGGGCGGCGAGGCGGCGCTCACCCTTCGCAGCCGCGCGGACTCGGACGCGCTGCGCCAGGTGCTCGTGCCGGGGGCGCGGGTCGCGATCGTCGGCGCGGGGCTCATCGGCGCAGAGGTCGCCTCGGCCGCAGTCGGCCTCGGAGCCGAGGTGACGCTCATCGACCCAGTCGAACTCCCGCTCGCGCCCGCCGTCGGCGAGGCGATAGCCCGCCGGCTTCACGCGATGCACGGCGAGCGCGGCGTGCGCGCGGTCGTCTCGCTCCCCGTCGAGATCGCCGCCGGAAACGCGAACGACGGCGCCGCCCACCTCGTCCGCCTCGCCGACGGTTCCTCGGTGGTTGCGGACTCAGTGGTCGCCGGGATCGGGATCGTGCCGGAGACGGGGCTTGCCGCGGCGGCCGGGATCGCGGTCGACGACGGCGTGATCGTGGATCCGTCTGGCGCCACCTCGAACCCCGCCGTGTTCGCGGCGGGCGACGCCTCGCGCCTCCGCGTCGCGGACGGAACGCTGCTGCGCCGGGCCGAGCACTGGGAGGCCGCGGTCCGCTCGGGGCAGGCTGCCGCGGCCGGACTTCTGGGTGAGCCGGCGCCCGCGTTCGGTGCGCCGTGGCTGTGGT
Source organism: Sinomonas albida (assembly GCF_004919045.1). Lineage (GTDB taxonomy): Bacteria > Actinomycetota > Actinomycetes > Actinomycetales > Micrococcaceae > Sinomonas > Sinomonas albida. Next base: position 82,508 of record NZ_SWDW01000008.1, on the reverse strand, counting down.
CGGATCGGCACGGCGTGCACGTCGAAGCCGTCGGGACACTCGACCCGCGGCAGGCGCCCGGCTCCCGGACGGTTCTGCGCGCCGTCGGCGGCGTCCCCCAGGCCGCGTTCCTGCTCGCGGCCGACGGGCACCTCCTGGGTTGCGCCGCCGTCGACCTTCCGCTCATGGTGCGGGCCGCGCGCCGCATGATCGACCGCGGCCTGACGCCGGACCCGGACGCCCTCGCCGACCCGGCCGTGGATCCGAGGAAGCTCGCCCGCTAACCCCACCCACGCGTTGCGGGGTCCCGTCCCACGCGTTGCGGGGTCGCTGTCAGGACAAAGACCCGCAACGAACCGGCAGGGACCCCACAACAACTTGGCAGGGACCCCGCAACGGTTGGTCAGGGGGCGGTCGGGAGGTGCAGCGACGCCGTGATCGCGGTGACGAGGCTCTCGGGGCTCTCGGCGATGTCGAGCCTGAGGCTGCCCGCGGCGTATTCGTCGGCCGTCAGCGCCTCGAGGGTCGCGAGCTGGCTCGGGAGGAGACCGGTGGGCATGAAGTGCCCGGAGCGCGACGACATGCGCTCGGCGAGGAGCTCGGGCGAGCCGTCGAGGTGCGCGAAGATCACGCGTCCCTCGGCCTGGGCGAGGAGGCGCCGGTAGCTGCGCTTGAGCGCGGAGCACGTCAGCACCGTGCTCTGCCCGGCGCGCGTCTGCGTGGACATCCAGTCGCGGATGCTGCGGAGCCACGGCCAGCGGTCGTCGTCGGTGAGCGGCACGCCGCTCACCATCTTGTCGATGTTCGCCTGCGGGTGGAACTCGTCCGCCTCGGCGAGAATCCAGCCGAGCCTGTCGGCGAGCGCGGAGGCCACGGTGGTCTTGCCGGCACCGGCAACACCCATCACCACAACGTGCAAGGATTCCATGGCTACCTCCGCAGAAGACATCATTGGCTTCCGTAGAAGCGCGTGCAGCGGGACTCGCCGCATTTCAAAGATAACACTTTTGAGTGACATAGGTAATACTTTTACTGGCGCGTGACTCCCCGCGACCCAGAGCACGCGGAAGGCGGGCTGCGCATGGCGAAAGCACGGATGCAGGAGCCAGAGACGGGCGACGGCGGCCTGCACCGCCGCATGCTCGACGCCTTGGGCGAGGCGATCACCTCGGGACAGCTCGAGCCGGGCCGCCGCCTCACGCTCGACGAGCTCCAACGCGAATTCGGTGTCTCGCGCACGGTCGCGCGGGACACGATGCGCGTGCTCGAGACCATGAACCTCGTGCAATCCCGGCGCCGGATCGGGATCGTGGTCCAGGACCCGTCGCGCTGGAACGTCTACGACCCGCAGCTCGTGCGCTGGCGGCTCGCCTCGCCCCGCCGGGACGATCAGTACTCCTCGCTCACCGAGCTGCGCATCGCCGTCGAGCCTCTCGCCGCGGCGGGCGCCGCCCGCCGCGCCACTTCCGGCCAGCGCGCGGAGCTCGCTGGGCTCGCCGCCGAGCTCCGGGCGTTCGGCGAGGCCGGCGACCTCGAGTCGTTCCTTGCGACGGACATCGCGTTCCATCGGCTGATCGTTCGCAGCAGCGGCAACGAAATGTTCGCCGCGCTCGACGGCATGATCGCCGAGGCGCTGACCGGCCGCACACGCCAGGGCCGCATGCCGTTCCACCCGCGCGACGAGGCGCTCGACGCCCACGCGCGCGCGGCGGAGGCGATCGCGCACGGGAACCCCGGCGCCGCCGAGGGGGCGATGCGCGAGGTGCTCCAGGAGGTCCGCACGGCCCTCAATCTCGACTAGCAGAGATCCCCGGACCGCCGGCCGTAGGATGAGCGCGTGGCCATCATCCATCGGGCAACTCTCGTCCCCAGCAAGCTCGAACTGATCGATCCGTGGCTCGACCGCCAGGCCTGGGCGGCCGGCAGCAGCGGGGAGCTGAGCCGGAGGGGCAGCTATCGCCTCGACGATCCCGACGGAGAGGTCGGGATCGAGGGCTTCCTCATCTCGCGTGGCGAAACGACGTTCCACCTGCTGCTCACCTACCGCGCGGCACCGCTCGACGGCGGCGACAGCTGGCTCATCGGGACCATGCAGCATTCGGCGCTCGGCGAGCGCTGGGCCTACGACGGGCTCGGCGACCCCGTTGCCGTGGCAGCGCTCGCCCGAGCCGCGGCCGGCCGACAGGCGCAGGCCGAGCTAGAAGTGCACGACGGCGGGGCCCCAGTCGGGCGGCTCGAGCCGGATCTCCGGGTGCATTCGACGGCTGCCGGTCCAGATTTCGCCCCCATCGCCCTGTCCGTGGCGCTGCCGAGGCCGGTCAGAGACGGGGCCGTTGCAGAGATCGACCTGGGCGGTACCCGCCTGAGCGTCGCGCGGACCCTCGGTGCGCCGCTGCCCGAGGGCGCCCGGCTCGTCGCCGAATGGGCAGGCGGCCAGGCCACTCTGGCGAGCGTCTCCTAGCCGTCTCGGGTACAGATACTCACCCACCAAGCCAACTCGGGTACAGAAACTCACCCACCAAGCCAACTCGGGTACAGAAACTCACCCAACAAACCAACTCGGGTACAGATATCGACGGCGGGGCGAACTCCACAAGGGACGCACCCGCCGTCGTCGTATGAATTTGCTGTACCCGAAACCGCCCACAGCGCGAATAGCCGTACCCGAAACCGCCCACAGCGCGATTAGCCGTACCCGAAACCGCCCACAGCGCGAATAGCCGTACCCGAAACGACGGGGCAAGGCGGGGCGGGGCGAGACGGGGCGGGGCGGGGTCAGTGGCCCAGCGCCTCGATCGCGGCCTTGGCCGCCGGGTCGGAGCCCTCGAGGAACGCGTCGATCCGCTCGGGCTCGCCGTCCTCGCCGATCGCGGACGCAGCGCGGCCCAAGTCGTAGAGCGCGCGGAGGAAGCCCTGGTTGGGCTCGTGCTCCCACGGGACGGGACCGGCGCCGCGCCAGCCGTTGCGACGCAGCGCGTCGAGCCCGCGATGGTAGCCCACCCGGGCGAACGCGTACGACTCAACCGTGTTGCCCGCGGCCCAGGACTCCTCCGAGAGGAGCGCCCAGAGCAGCGACGATTCGGGGTGCCGCGTCACGAGGTCCCGCGCCGAGTGACCGGTCGCGAGGCCCTGGTAGACCTCGGTCTCGGCCGGCAGCCGAGTGGGCTCGGGCCCGAGGAGGTTGCTTCGGAATTCGTCGCTCATTGGCGCTCCCCACTGTCGATCGGCCCTCAGAGGGGACCTCCGGAGGCGCCCGCAGAACAGGCGCCTCCGGACCAAACAGGACTACTTGATGGACTTGCCTTCGGAGCCGAGCTGCTGCGCGGCCTCGACGACGCGCGCCGCCATGCCCTTCTCGGCGAGAGCGCCCCACACGCGGGGGTCGTAGGTCTTCTTGTTGCCGACCTCGCCGTCGACCTTGAGCACGCCGTCGTAGTTCGAGAACATGTGGCCGGCCACCGGGCGAGTGAACGCGTACTGCGTGTCCGTATCGATGTTCATCTTGATCACGCCGAAGGAGACGGCGTCCGCGATCTCCTGCTCGGAGGACCCAGAGCCGCCGTGGAACACGAGGTCGAACGGGCGGTCCTTGCCGAGCTTCGCGCCGACCTCGGCTTGGATCTCCTTGAGGATCTCGGGGCGGAGCTTGACGTTGCCGGGCTTGTAGACGCCGTGCACGTTGCCGAACGTGAGGGCCGTGATGTAGCGGCCGTTCTCGCCGGCGCCGAGCGCCTCGACGGTCGCGAGGCCGTCCGCCACGGTCGAATACAGCTTCTCGTTGATGGCGTTCTCCACGCCGTCCTCCTCGCCGCCGACGGCGCCGATCTCAACCTCGAGGATCATCTTCGCGGCGGACGTGCGGGCCAGGAGGTCCTTGGCGACGCGGAGGTTCTCCTCGAGCGTCTCGGCGGAGCCGTCCCACATGTGCGAATTGAACAGCGGCTCACGTCCAGCCTTCACCTCGGCCTCGGAAGCGGCGAGGAGCGGGAGGACGAAGCCCTCGAGCTTGTCCTTCGGGCAGTGGTCCGTGTGGAGCGCGATGTTGATGTCGTAGTTCTTCGCGACCTCGCGGGCGAACGCCGCGAAGCCGAGCGAGCCGGCCACCATGTCCTTCACGGAAGCACCAGACCAGTAGGCAGCGCCGCCCGTGGAGACCTGGATAATGCCGTCCGAGCCGGCCTCGGCGAAGCCGCGGATCGCCGCGTTGAGCGTCTGCGACGACGTGACGTTGACGGCCGGGAACGCGTATCCGCCGTTCTTGGCGGAATCGATCATCTCGGCGTACTTCTCAGGGGTGGCGATAGGCATGGAAACTCCTCGAGTCGTGTCCGTGCGACAGTAAGCGGCGCGCGGCGTGCTGGCCACTTCACATCCTAGCGACCACGGCCGTGGCGGCCATGTGCGGGCCTCCACATGACGACGGCGGCCCTTGAGTTCGGCTGATCCCCCCCCGCTCGGGGAGGGCCCGGGCCGCGCCCGGCGCAAAGAAAGGACGACGACGGCGCCCCTCCCGCCGTCGTCGTCCTCCTATCTGCTCCCCTGGCCGGGAAAGCAGGCTTTCAGCGCCCTGGGGCGCTCCGTGATCAGTGCTGGGCCGCCACCTGCTGCGCGAACGTCTCGTTCATGCTGCCGACGCCGGTGACGTCGTCGTAGCCGGGGGCCGTGAAGAGCGACGAATCGTGGTTCATGCCCACGAGGTACGTGTTGCCGCTCACCGTGCTCGAGAACGCGACCGAGACGGGCTGCGCGGGCGGGACGATGTCACGCTGTGCGCCGCCCGAGGCCGCCGCCGCGTAGATCGCCGGGTTCGCGAAGCCGATCACCTTGCCGGTCGCCCCCTGCGCGACCGCCATCTGGGCCGCCGTGAGCGGGCTCGCGAGCGAGGTGCCGCCGATGTCCGACAGGCCGAACGAACCGGTCTTGAGGACGTTGTCGTTCGTGATGGGGCTGTATCCGATGAGGTAGCCCGTGTACGGATCCGCGAGCGCGGAGACGTCCGGGGAGACGCGGTGGCCGTTGGCGAGGGACGTCGGGACCGTGCCGGCCTGGTACGCAGGCTGCGCGAAGACGGCGCTCGTGCCTCCGCCCGCACCGAAGCGGAACGGACCGGGCAGCGAGCCCGCGTAGACGAGCTGGCCCGAGGCGTTCGGGACGACGCGCTGGCGCGCGGTGCCCCATCCGGTCTCGAACTCGTAGGTGCCGTCCTTGCCGGCCGCGAGGCTCGTGCCGCCCACCGCGGTGACGTACGGCGAGCTCGCCGCGAAGTCAGGCGACGCGTAGCCGAGTGCGGCCTTCTCGTCGCCGCTGTCGCCGCTCGAGAAGTAGAGGCCAATGCCTTCCGCAGCGGCCTGGAGATGGATGTTCTGCTCGCCCATGAGCGTGTTCGCCGGAAGCGCCTCGCCCACGTTGCCGTAGCTGTTGGAGACGATGTTCGCGAGGTGGCTGTCGAGGATGGTCGACATCGCGAGGTCGAGGCCGCTGCCGCAGTTGTTGCCGCCCACGTACAGGATGTTCGCGGCCGGCGCGAGGCCGTGCACGGCCTGGACGTCGAGGGACTGCTCGCCCTGCCAGCCGCTCGGCTGCTGGCACAGGTCCTTGTCGAGGAACATCCGGGAGTCCGGGACGATCTCCTGGTACTGGTTCGCCGTGAGCTGTGGCATGCCCGTCGCGGCGGCCCAGGAGTTCGTGTCCTGGACGATCGTCGGCGACGCGTAGGCGTCGATGATCGCAACCGTCTGGCCTGCGCCGGCCGTCGGGTTCACGGTGCCGGCGGAGGAGATCCCGTAGGCGGTCTGGAGCTGCGCCGGCGTGTAGCCGCAGAGGTGGGTCGGGAACGTCGTGGTCCCGTAGGCCTCCGGAAGAGTCACCGTCTTCTCGCCCCAGTAGTTCGAGCAGGGCACGCTCACGGGAGGCGTGAGCGGCTTCGTCGCCGCGGGGGTCTCGCCCGAGTCGGGGGTCGCGTTCGCGGGGTGGGTGAGGAGCTTGCCCTGATCCACGGAGACGGACTGGATCGCGTCACCGAGCTCGGCCGGAACCGACGGCGCCGTCGCCGGGCCGATGAGCGTCTGCCCCTGGAAGCTGTAGTTCTGCTCGACCGTGTTGAATGCCGCGTTCATCTGGGCGGCGGTGCCCCGGAACACGACGTAGAGCCGGCTCTGCGGGACTCCCATGATGGTGAGGCCCTGCGACTTGAGGTAATTGACTGTCGCGTCGACGGTCGCTTGCGTCGGCGAGTAGGTGTCAATCCACTGCTGCGGCGAAAGGAACTTCCCGTAGCTGGGGTTGCCCGGCGTTGAGACGGCGTCTGCCGTGGCCTTCGCCCCGGCGAGATCACGGAGGTTGAAATAGATTTCGCCCTCGATAGTCGTGTTGCTCAGCGGAATTCCAGTCTTGGCCCGCGATCCTGCCCACGGGGGCACCGAGCCCGGATAGGACTTCGAGTGCGACGGCGGGCTGGGCGGCGAAGCCGTGGCCGCAGTGGTGGCCAGTCCAGCGATGCAGGCAACGCTCGCCGCAGTCGCGAGAACCCGCATGGAAATCCGATGAGAACCGTGATTCATACCCATAATTTCTTCTCCCCGTAACCCGAGATTCAGAAGCCCCAGACGCAGCGAGACTAGTTCTGAAAGAACTGTTGCAGTAGTAGCTAGAAGCTGGGAATTCTCTGTGAATTTGAGAGTTCGCTGTGAATTGGGGATCCTCGGCGTCCCCGGTAGGCTTGGAGATGCGCAGGGGAGTATCCCGAGGCGCTGCACACGTCAACACGTCAGGCGCAGGAGCTTGGCCGGGTGCGGCGGTCCGCGAGCTGGATGAGGCGGATGGAAAGACTTGCGGCGGTTTAGCCTGCCTGCGAAAGGGACTTCGATGTCCGCCTCTCCCCTCGTCTGGTCCATCACCATCCTCGTGATTCTGGGCCTCCTGGCGTTCGACTACTTCTTCCACATCCGCAAGGCCCACGCCCCATCCCTCGGCGAGGCCGCCATGTGGTCCTCCATCTACGTCGGCGCGGCGGTGCTGTTCGGTGTCGCCGTGCTCCTCTTCGGCGGCACGGAACTGGGCAGCGAATACTTCGCCGGGTTCATCACAGAGAAGGCGCTCTCGGTTGACAACCTCTTCGTCTTCCTCGTGATCCTCGCGAGCTTCCGCGTCCCACGGGAAGACCAGCAGAAGGTCCTCCTGTTCGGGATCGTGTTCGCACTCGTGGCCCGGACGGTGTTCATCTTCCTCGGCGTCGCGCTCATCGACGCCTTCTCCTGGATTTTCTACCTCTTCGGCGCGGTGCTACTGCTCACCGCGGGCCAGCTCCTCAAGCCGGACAAGCACGAGCGCGCCGAGGCGGAGAACTTCATGGTCCGCCTCGCACGAAAGTTCCTACGGACCTCAGAGAAGTACGACGGCGACCGGATCTTCACCGTGGAGAACGGCCGGCGGGTCCTCACGCCCATGCTCCTGGTCATGATCGCGATCGGCGCAACGGACGTCCTCTTCGCGCTCGACTCGATTCCCGCGATCTTCGGGCTCACTCAGGACTCGTACATCGTCTTCACGGCCACGGCGTTCTCCCTCATGGGCCTGCGCCAGCTGTTCTTCCTTCTGGACGGGCTGCTCGACCGGCTGATCTACCTGTCCTATGGCCTCGCCACCATGCTTGCGTTCATCGGCGCGAAGCTCGTGCTGCACGCACTCCACGAGAACACGCTCCCGTTCATCAACGGCGGCGAGCCCGTGCCGGTCTTCGAGATCACCACGGGCCTCTCGCTCTCGGTGATCATCGGCGTGCTCGCCGTGACCGTCGTCGCCTCGCTCGTGAGCCCAGCGGGCAAGGCCCAGACGGCCATCAACAATGCGCGCCGGCACGCGCAGAACTACCTCGACCTCGATTACACGGCCGATCCCGACGAGCGCGAGCGCATCTACCGGAACCTCGTGGACGAAGAATCGGCCATCAAGGCGATGGACAAGAAGTATCGGGACAAGGCGAAGGACGTCGAGGCGATCCGTGCCAAGGTCGGCGAGGCCCACGCCCGCCACGAGGAGTACCAGCGCACGGCAGGGTGACGGCCGGCACCCGCCGCCGCCGTCGGATCCCGACCAGCTTCGGCGAGGCCCGGCCCGCGGTGACGGAGTGTCGCGCGGCGACCCGCCGCCGTCGTCCGTCAATCCCGGTCGGAATCCAAACCTAAGCCGCAGGCTGACGGTCAGCGGCTCCGGCCGCGCCTGAACGTCGGCCCGGGCGGCGCCGGGATGGCAGCGCGGGCCACGTCATCCGCCGCGCGGCGCCGCCGAAGCTCTAGGGCCAGGCTCTCCTGGCCGCGCGCCATGGCCCAGCGATGGTTGGCCGCGAACACGGGCTTGAAGACCCAGCTGAGCCGGCGAAGCAGCGGCTTGCCCACGCTCACATTCCAGTCGTAGCGGACCACCGTCTCGGGCCCGTCCTGAGTGAGGGTCCACCGGCCGGTCCCGTTGAGGTCGCCCTGGGCCGCGATCGCGAAGCCGGCGGGGGTGATCGGCTCCGTGACGGTGAACGCCCAGCGCAGCGTGTACGGGAGCCAGCCCTTGGTGAACAGGTCCACGCGACTGCCGAGACCGTCCGAGTCCCCGGGGTCGAGCATCCTCACGTCGAGGTACACGGCCGGCCACCAGCGCGGCAGGTCCTCGCCGTGCCGCAGGATCGACACGACCTCCTCGCGCGTCCCCGCGACGCGCCACCACGTCACGAACGTGTAGTCGGTGCTCGCCACGTCGTTCCGCTCCGGCCCTCCCCTGCCTCAAAGGTACGCCCGGGCGGTCGCGCTGTGACCGGGCGACGGCGCCTAAACTCACGGATGTGAGCGCAGCGAGGCCCTCGTTCGGGCGCGAGATCCAGTCCCGCATCTACCAGAACGGGATCTTCGGCCGCCTCCCGGCCGTCCCCACGGATCCGGCAGAGCTCGAGCGCCGCGCCCTCGCCGCCATGCGCCGCGAGGCACGCGGCTACGTACGGACCGGGGCCGGCCCCGGCACGACGATGGATGCCAACCGGGCGGCGTTCGGCCGCTGGTCGCTCGTGCCGCGCCTCATGCGCGACGTCTCCCACCGCGACGCGTCGATCGAGCTCTTCGGCCGTCGGCACCCGTCGCCGTTCCTGGCGGCCCCGCTCGGCGTGCTCGAGCTCGCCCACCCGGGCGGGGACCTCGCCGTCGCCCGCGCGGCGCGGGCCGCTGAGGTGCCTCTGATCATCTCCTCGCAGGCCTCGTTCCCGATGGAGGAGATCGCGCGCGAGCTCGGCGACTGCGAGCGCTGGTTCCAGCTGTACTGGAGCAGCGAGGACGGCGTCGTGGAGAGCTTCGTGCGGCGGGCCGAGCGCAGCGGATGCACGGCGATCGTCGTCACGCTCGACACCCTCGTCCTCGCGTGGCGCCCGGGCGACCTCGACAACGCGTTCCTCCCGTTCGCCCGCGGCATGGGCATCGCGCAGTACACGTCCGACCCAGCCTTCCAGCGCCTCGTCGCGGAGCGGCTCGCCACCGGCACGATCGAACGGACGACGGCGCGCCCCACCCCCGAGGCCGTCCGCGCCCTCGCGCAGATGGCCGGCCGCCACCCGGGAGGCCTGCGCAAGAACCTCGCCTCACCGCTCCCGCGGGCGAGCGTCCAGACGTTCCTCGACGTCTTCTCGCGGACGACGCTCACGTGGGAGGACCTCGCGTGGCTGCGCGAGCGCACCCGCCTGCCGATCCTCGTCAAGGGGCTGCAGCACCCGGACGACGCGCGGCTCGCCCTCGAGCACGGCGCCGACGGGATCGTGGTCTCGAACCATGGCGGCCGGCAGCTCGACGGGGCCATGGGATCGCTTGACGCGCTGCCCGGGATCGTCGAGGCGGTTGGCGGACGGGTGCCCGTCCTGTTCGACAGCGGCGTGCGGTGCGCCGCGGACGCGTTCAAGGCGCTCGCACTCGGCGCCTCGGCCGTGTGCCTCGGGCGGCCGTACCTCTACGGGCTCGCGCTCGCGGGCGAGGCGGGCGCGCGCGAGGTGTTCGAGGGTTTCCGCGCCGAGTTCGACCTCACGATGGCCGTGGCCGGCGTGACTCGGATCGCCGAGATCACGCGGGACACTGTGGCGCCGTGACGTCGTGACGCCGGCACCATCATCGGCCCCGTGACTATCCGGCGGTTGGCGACTGCCCGAACACGTGGCGCCGGATCCACGCGTGCATCGCGATGGCAGCGGCGGAGGCGGCGTTGATTGAGCGTGTCGAGCCGAACTGCTCGATGGAGAGCGTGGCTTGGGCGGCCGCGTGCACCTCCGGGGTCAGCCCCGGGCCCTCCTGACCGAAGACGAGGACGCAGCGGCGCGGGAGCTCGTAGGTCTCGAGCGGCACGGAATCCGGGAAGATGTCGATCCCCAGGATCGGGAGGTCCTCCGACTCGGCCCACGCCACGAACTCCGCGACGCTCGCGTGATGGCGGACGTGCTGGTAGCGGTCGGTGACCATCGCGCCCCGGCGATTCCACCGCCGTCGTCCGATGATGTGCACCTCCTTGGCGAGGAACGCGTTCGCGGTGCGCACCACCGTTCCGATGTTGAGGTCGTGCTGCCAATTCTCGATCGCCACGTGGAACTCGTGTCGACGCGTGTCGAGCTCGGCGACGATCGCCTCGTGCCGCCAGTAGCGGTAGCGGTCCAGGACGTTGCGGCGGTCGCCGCCCTCGAGCAGCTCCGGGTCCCAGTGCTCGCCCTCGGGCCAGATGCCCTCCCACGGGCCGACGCCTACCTCGTGCTCGCGCTCGGGCCCCTCACGCTCTTCGCTCCCACGCTCTTCCGTCACCGGACCAGCGTAGGCGAGCGCGGGGAGGCCCCGCTCGGGCGAGGAGGCATGCTCGCCCGAACGGGGCCGGGCAGATCCGCGCGAAGCGGACCTCGCTGCACCCCACCGGGCACCGGGCGCACCAGCCGCCCGGCCCGGAGAGCTACGAGTACGAGAGAGCTACGAGTGCGAGCGGTCCCCGAGAGTGAAGGCGATCGAGCCCTTCGCCGGGACGTTCACCGAGGCGAAGCCATGCGGATCGACGGTCACTGTCTGGCCCGTGCACGCACCCCCGGGTCCGCCAGCCGTCTCCCCGCTGATCACGTCGCAGTACTTGCCTGGCGGCATGCCGGTCTGGACGTCCGCCGTGCTCGCAGCCCCGCCGTTGTTGATCGCGATCCATGCCTTGTTGCCGCGGCTGAACGCGATGAGGTTCGCGCCGTTGTCGTACCAGTTCGCCACGTCGGAGCCCGCGGCCGCGTTGTGCCATCCGACCATGTGCAGGATCGCCGGTTCGCGGTCAACGCACGCCCATGTTGTGGTGCAGTCGGTGTTCGTGACGTAGCCATGGGCGTCCGCGGGCGGTGAATCGTCGCCGCCGGTGAACTTGAAGCCCGAGTACACCTGCGGGACTCCGTAGCCGCGGGCCAGGAGGAACTCCGTGGCCAGCACGTTCGTGGCGCCGTCCTTGTAGCTCAGCGTCGAGCCGTTGCGCTCCGTGTCGTGGTTCTGCACGAACGCGAGCTCCTTGTCGGAGGGCAGAAGCCCCGACTCGGTTCCGTAGTTCTTGAGCGACGCGATGCTCCCCGTGAAAGCCGACTGCAGCTGATACGCGCCGTCGAAGCCGAGCAGCGAGCCCTGTCCCTCGAAGGCCTGGGGCGCGAGCTGGCCCGTGCTGCCGGGGAAGACCTCGAGCGCCATGTAGGGCCGATCGCCGTCCACGGTGTCGCGGAGCCGCCCCTCGATCGCTGCGAGGTCCGTCTGGCCGATGTGCTTCGCCGCGTCCACGCGGAAGCCGGAGACGCCGTAGCCGAGGAGCTTGTTGAGGTAGCCCGCGAGGGTCGAACGGACCTTGTCCGACTCGGTCCGGAGATCGGCAAGGCCCAGGAGCTCGCAGTGTGTGACCTCCTGGAAGCTGTTCCAGTCGTGGATGCCGTTGTCCGGCTCGGGGCAGTCCGCCGGGTAGTGGTGGAAGTCGGCGTACCCGTAGTCGGGGTAGCTGTAGTGCGTGTACGAGACCCCACCGTAGGAGAGGTCTCCCTGGCCGGTCGTGTGGTTGATGACCGCGTCGACGTAGACCTTGACCCCGGCTGCCCGGCACGTGGCCACCATCGCCTTGAACTGGTCCTCGTTGCCCATGCGGCTCGTGAGGTTGTAGTCCACGGGCTGGTAGACCTCCCACCATGGGTGGCCATCACGCGTGAGCGAATCCTGCGGCGGCGCGACCTGCACGCCCGCGTAGCCGTTGGGCCCGAGGACCTGGGTGCACTCCTTGGCGACCGACTCCCAGTTCCACTCGAAGAGATTCGCGATCACGTCCTTGAAGTGCTGGGGCGACGTCTGGTTGGCGGCGGCGTGGAGCGGTGGGCTTCCCGGCGAGCCGCCCGGGTCCGCGCCCGCGGGCGGCGCCATGAGGAACATGACGGCGGCGGTCGCGGCCGCCGCGAGGCTCAGGGGCTTGCGCCCGGGTTTCAGGCTGAAAGTGACCATCGAATGCACCTATCCGATCCGGATCGTGGAGCAAGGCTATGCGCCGGCGAGAGCCAGCACGCCCACTCTCCGTGATCCTTGTCACAGAGGTCAAGGACTTAGTCACATCGATTGACAGATTCGGCGATCACGGCGATCACACTGATCCGGGCATCAGGCCGCGTAGACCGTCACCGCCGCGGCCTTCGCGACGAGGACGACGGCGGCGCCCGGCGCGAGATCCAGCTCGGCGGCCGCGGCAGGGGTCAGGTCCGCGACGATGGCGGCGTCTCCCGCACGCGCGTGGACGCGGACCTGAGCGCCGCGCGGCTCGAGCTCAGCGACGACGGCGCGCCACGCGTTCCGCGGCGAGCCGTGCGGGGGCTCTTCCATCGAGTCCTGACCACCTCGACCGTCGGCGCCCGGCGCGGACGCGCCCAGGCCGGAAGAGCTCGCGTAGACGGCGACGTCCGCCGGCCGGAACACGGCGACCGCGTCCTCGCCCGTCGCGGGCGCCTCCCCGGCCTCGGACGGAACGACCCCGAACACCTCGCCGAGCCCAGCCACCGCGAGGCGAGCAGGCGCCGTCGTCCGTCCCCGCACGAAGTTGAGCCCGGAGAGCCCCGCCGCGAAGTGACTCCTGGGGCGCTCGAGAAGCGCCGCCGTCGGGCCCTGCTCCGCGATCCGCCCGCCCTCGAGCACCACAACGCGCTCGGCGAGGAGGTGCGCGTCAAGCGCCTCGTGCGTGATGATCACGGCCGTCCGGCCGGCGAGGACCCGCCTGAGGAGGCGGCGCAGCGCGGGCGCTGCGCCGGCGTCGAGCGCGGCGAACGGCTCGTCGAGCAGGAGGAGGCTCGGCTCGGCGGCCAGCGCGCGGGCGACGGCGACCCGCCGCGCCTGCCCGCCCGAAAGCTGGGTGGGGCGGCGGTCGGCGAGTTCGGCGGCGTCGACCTCGCGAAGCCAGCGCTCCGCCGTGGCGCGGGCCGAGGCGCGCGAGGCCCCGCCCGCGCGGGGGCCGAACGCGACGTTCTCGAGCACGGTGAGGTGCGGGAACAGGAGCGGCTCTTGCGCGAGGAGCGCGACGCCGCGCGCGTGCGGCGGAACCCAGGCGCCGGACTTGGTGTCGAAGAGGACGCGGCCGTCGAGCTCGGCGCTGCCCTCGTCCGCGCGGACGAGCCCCGCCGCGAGCGCGAAGAGCGTGGACTTGCCCGCACCGTTGGGGCCGAGGACGGCGACCGTCTCGCCGGACTCCACGTGGAGACCGGCGTCGAGGCCTCGGTCGGCGAGCGCGGCGCGCAGGCGGAAGCTCACGCGGCCACAGCCCCAGCGGCGCGGCGACCATAGGCGAGGCCCACCACGAGCGCGGCAACCACCACGAGCACGAGCGCGAGGGCCACGGCGGCGTCGGGGTCGACCTCGCGCTGCAGGTACACCTCGAGCGGCAGCGTCCGCGTGACACCCTGCAGGCTCCCAGCGAACGTGAGGGTCGCTCCGAACTCGCCGAGGCTCCGCGCGAAGGAAAGCACGAGTCCGGAGGCGAGGCCGGGCAGCACGAGCGGAAGCGTGACGCGCCAGAACACGTGGCTCGGGGCAGCCCCGAGGGTCGCCGCGACGGCCTCGTAGCGGCCGCCCGCCGTGCGGAGCGCACCCTCGAGGCTCACCACGAGGAACGGGAGCGAGACGAACGTCTGAGCCATGACCACGGCGGTCGTCGTGAACGCGAGCTGGACGCCGAAGACGTCGAGCCAGCGGCCCACGAAGCCGAGCCGGCCGAACGTGTAGAGGAGCGCGAGGCCGCCGACAACCGGCGGCAGCACGAGCGGCAGGAGCACGAGCGAGCGCAGCCAACGCCGGCCGCGGACGGGCCCCCGGGCGAGCACAAGTGCCATGGGCACCCCGAGCACCAGGCACGCCACGGTGCTCGCCAACGCAGTCTCAAGGCTCAGGCCGAGCGCGGCGAGCGAGGAATCCGACGTGATGAGCGCGACGAAGTGCAGCCAGTCGACGCGCGTCAGGATCCCGACGAAGGGCACGAGCACGAACAGGGCCCCGAGGGCCGCGGGGACGTAGACCCAGCGCGGAAGGCCGGAGTACGCCCTGGACCTAGGGCGCGCCGAACCCGGCATTGCCGAGCACCTTCTGCCCCTCGGCGCCACGCACGAACTCGACGAAGTCCTGCGCGACCGAGCTCGCCTTGGACTGCCTGAGCATGGCGATCGGATAGCGGTTCACCGCCGCCTTCGACTCGGGGAACGCCACGCCGTCGACCTTCCCGCCCGTGCCCTTGACGTCCGTCACGTAGACGAGGCCCGCATCGGCGTCCCCCGAGATGACCTTGCCGAGCACGTCCGTGACGGACTGCTCCTCGCTCACGGGCTTGAGCGCGACGCCGGCCGCATCCGCGGCCTTGTGCGAGGCGCTCCCGCACGGGACCTGCTGCGCGCACAGAACGAGGCGGAGCCCGGGCTTCGCGAGCTCCTGAAGCGAATGGATCCCGGCCGGATTCCCCTTCGGCACAGCGATCTCGAGGACGTTCGTCGCGAAGATCTGCGGGCTACCGGACACGAGCTCCGCGTTCGTCGCCTTCGTCATGTTCGCCTCGTCGGCGGAGGCGAACACGTCAGCCGGCGCCCCGCTCTGGAGCTGCGCCACGAGGTCGGAGGAGCCGCCGAAGCTCAAGTTGACCTTCGTCCCGCCGTGCGCTGCCTCGAACTGATGCGCGAGGTCCGTGAACGTCGCCTTGAGCGACGCGGCCGCGAAGACCGTGATGCTCGCCGAGGTTGACGACGTCGACACGCCGCCGCCCGTCCTCGGCATCGCCCCGCACGCCGTGAGGAGGAGGGCAAGGGTGAGCACACCGGCCGCGGCAAGCTTGGAGCGGAGTCGCACTGCGCGTCCGTTCATGGGGACTTGCTTCACGGTGTCTTCCTTCACCGGGCCTTGCTTCACCGCGCCTTCCCTTCATGGGTTTCCACAATCACCGTCGTCGCCTTGACGACCGCGGTGGCCACGCTTCCCGGCACGAGGCCAAGCTCGCGCACGGCCTCCGAGCTCATGAGCGAGACCACGCGATACGGGCCGCACTGGAGCTCGACCTGCGCCATGACCCGGTCCTCGATGACGTCGGTCACGAGCCCCACGAAGCTGTTGCGGGCCGAGCGGGCCACGCCGCTCGCGTCTCGCGGGGCCGCCGCCTGCCGCCGGGCCAGATCGGCGAGCTCGGCGCCGTCGACCGCGGCGCGGCCCGAGGCGTCCTTCGCGGGGCTGAGCGCACCCGCGTCGACCCAGCGGCGCACGGTGTCGTCGCTCACGCCGAGCAGGCTCGCCGCCTCGGCGATGCGGATCAAAGGCATGAGCCAAGTGTAGTTCCGCAGCTGCGGACTGACGTCGAAATTTTCTCCGCTCCTGCGGACGCCGATGGGGCCGTCGCCGTGGCAGCGCGCAAGATGAAAGACTGGGCGAGTCCGTTCGCGATCAGGAGGCACCATGTCCGAATCCGCCGCCCCGACCACCGACACCCTCGCCGCCGTCCCCGCGCCCGCGAGCGCCAAAGTCGCGTACCGCAGCGGCCAGGACATCGAATGCTGGCTCACGGACATGGACGGCGTGCTCGTGCACGAGAACCACCCGATCCCGGGCGCCCCGGAGCTCATCCAGCGCTGGGTCGACACCTCGCGGCGATTCCTCGTCCTCACGAACAACTCAATCTTCACGCCGCGCGACCTCGCGGCGCGCCTGCGGTCCTCCGGCCTGTCCATCCCCGAAGAGAACATCTGGACGTCGGCGCTCGCCACGGCCGTGTTCATCAAGGACCAGATGGCGGGGGCGCGCGTCTACTGCATCGGCGAAGCAGGGCTCACGACGGCGCTGCACGAGGCCGGCGTGATCCTCACCGACCAGGACCCTGACTACGTGGTGCTCGGCGAGACCCGCACGTACTCGTTCAACGCCATCACGACGGCGATCCGGCTCATTGTGGGCGGCGCTCGGTTCATCGCGACGAACCCCGACGCGACGGGCCCGTCGAAGGAGGGCGTCCTCCCCGCAACTGGTGCGATAGCGGCCCTCATCACGAAGGCCACGGGCCGGGAGCCGTACACGATCGGCAAGCCGAACCCCATGATGTTCCGCTCCGCCATGAACCAGATCGACGCCCACTCCGAGACGACCGCGATGATCGGCGACCGCATGGACACCGACATCGTCGCGGGCATGGAGGCCGGACTCCACACGGTCCTCGTGCTGTCCGGCATCACCCAGCAGGCAGACATCCCCACCTATCCGTTCCGACCGAACCAGGTCCTGAACTCGGTCTCGGACCTGCTCCGGCAACTCTAGCCCCGCCCGCGCGCCCGACCCGTCCCGCCCAGTTGCGGGGTCCCGTCCAACCCAATGCGGGGTCCCGTCCGACCACTTGCGGGGTCCCGTCCGACCCAATGCGGGGTCCCGTCCGACCGATTGCGGGGTCCCGTCCAGCCGCTTGCGGGGTCCCGTCCGACCCAATGCGGGGTCCCGTCCAGCCGCTTGCGGGGTGCCGTCCGACCCAATGTGGGGTCCCGTCCGACCGATTGCGGGGTCCCGTCCGGCCCAATGCGGGGTCCCGTCCTGTCATAGACCCCGCAAACGCCGGAACGGGACCCCACAAACCCTGGGACGAGACCCCACAAACCTTGGCACGAGACCCCGCAAACGAGCTTGTAAACGCTTACAGAGCCTGGTTACACTCTTCCGGGCGCGGGGCGGGCGTCTTCTCCTGCCTCATGACGAAAGGGATGAGTCCGTGTTCCGTGGCTGACCGCGCTCGCGCGACGATCCATGACGTCGCGACGCTCTCGGGCCTCTCGATCTGCACCGTGTCCCGCGCCCTGCGAGGGCTGCCGAACATCTCCCCCGCGAGCCAGCTCCGCGTCGAGGAGGCAGCCGAGAAGCTGGGGTACCGCGCCTCGTCCGCAGCGGCGCGTCTGGCCGGCGGGAAGACCGGGCACGTCGCGATCGTTGTGCCCAAGACCACGGCCTGGTTCTTCGCGGAAGCCGTCGAGGCGGCCGAGGAGGCGCTGGCCCACGGCGGCCTCGACTCCGTGCTCATGAGCCTGCGAGGCCGGGAACACGTCAAAGACGCGCTCTTCCGGAACCCCGACGAGCTGTCCGAGCGCGTGGACGGCGTCCTCCTGCTCGGCGTGAACCTCGATCCCGTCCAACTGGAAGCGCTTGCAGCATCAAAGCTCGCCGTCGCGAGCGTCGGCCTGAGCGACGTCCCGTGGGACAACGTGGGGATCGACGACGAGGCTGCCGCGTGGCGTGCAACGCGTCACCTGCTCGACCTCGGCCACTGGGACGTTGCTATACTCGCGGGTAACGAACCCAGCGACGGAACCGTGCGCACGGCCGCCCACCGGCAGGCCGGATTCGAGCGGGCGCTGGACGACGAACATCTCGAAACCGATCCGGACATGATGGTGTGCACCGAGTCCACGATCGACGGCGGGTATCGGGCCATGACGGAGCTGCTCGCAGCCCGCCGCCGGCCCGCCGCGGTGTTCTCAGGGTGCGACGAGGCCGCCTTCGGGGCGCTCAAGGCCCTGCGCGAGCACGGGATCACAGCGCCGAAGGGAGTCTCTGTCATCGGCATCGACGACCACCCCATGAGCTCGTTCCTCGGGCTGACCACGGTGTCCCAACCCGTGGCCGATCAGGGCGCCTTCGCGGCCACCCTGCTCGCGGAACGGCTCGACAACCCAGAGCTGGGCTCCCCGCCCCAAGACCACCGACTGCCCACTTCACTGATCGAACGCAAGACCACCCGCCGCGCGCGGCACTGAACCACGGAGGCCCCCCAATGCTCTCCCAGACTCAGCTGGACATCTGGACCGGAACCGAGGCCCTGCTCTTCGACCTGGACGGCGTGCTGACCCCCACAGCGACCGTCCACGAGTCGGCCTGGCGAAGACTGTTCGAGGAGTATCTCGCGGCGACCGGCCGCGGCCCCGCTTACTCGGACACGGACTACTTCGACCACATCGACGGCAAGCCCCGCTTCGACGGGGTCCGCGACTTCCTCGCGTCGCGAGGGATCGTGCTGCCTGAGGGCCCGCTCGACGACGACCCCGACCACGAGACGGTCCAGGGGCTGGGCAATCGGAAGAACCGCATCTTCAACGCGATCATCGAGGACGACGGCGTTGCCCCCTACCCGGGGTCAGTGCGCCTGGTCGAGGCGGCCCGCGAGCGCGGGCTCAAGCTCGCCGTCGTCTCCTCGTCGCGCAACGCGCCCGCCGTGCTCCGCGCCGCGGGCCTCACCGAGGTCTTCCCGGTGGTGGTCGACGGCGCCGTGGCGGCTCGCGAGGGCCTCCCCGGCAAGCCGGACCCCGCGACGTTCCACCGTGCCGCCGAGCTGCTCGACGCGCCGCGCGGCGCGTGCATCGTGGTCGAGGACGCCGTCTCGGGCGTCCAGGCAGGGGCGGCGGGCGGCTTCCGCGCCGTCGTCGGCGTTGACCGCGGGGCCGGGAGCGAGCAGCTCCTCGCCGCGGGCGCGACGTTCGTGGTCAACGACCTCGCCGAGCTGCTCTGACGCCTCGCGGCTCACCGCTAGACCTTCAAGGCTCCCCCCAAGAGCACCCATCCCCCAATCCTTCCCCCTCCAGATCGGCACACACTCATGACTCTCGTCACTGCAGATCGCCTGCGCTTCCCCGTCGACGCGTGGGGTCTCCTCGAGACGAGCCACGTTCCCGGCGCGGAAGGCGCGCTCGAGACGCTCTTCAGCCTCGGCAACGGCCACATCGGCATCCGCGGATCCCACACCGCGGAGGCGGACGCGGCGCTCCCCGGCACGTTCGTGAACGGCTTCCACGAGACGTTCGACATCCGGCACGCAGAGAATGCGTACGGCTTCGCGAAGCAGGGTCAGCGCATCCTCTACGTCCCCGACACGCATGAGACGACCGTGTGGGTGGACGGCGAGCAACTCACGCTCGCGGGCTCGGAGGTGCTCGACTACCGGCGCCGCCTCGACTTCGCGACCGGCGTCTACGAATGCACGATCGTGTGGCAGACCGCGTCCGGGGCGTCCGTCACCACGCGCGAACGGCGCGTCATCGGTGCGCAGTCCCGCTCGAGCCTCGCGATCGACTTCGAGATCAGCGCCGACCGGCGCATCGTCGTCGACTTCGAGTCGCACGTGGTCAACCGTCAGGACCAGCCGACGGAGGACCACTCGGAGCACGACCCTCGCCGCGCAGGCCGGCACGCAGGCCGCGTCCTCGAAGCGGTCGCCGCGGAGGGGGCCAACGGGAGCCTGAGGCTCGCGTGGTCCACGGTGACCTCGCGGCAGCACGTCGCGATCGCCGTCGACCATGCCACGAACACGCTGCATCAGCCGTTCTCCACCGAGGCCGACGGCGACCGCGGCGGCGTCCGCTACGTCCTCCAGATCGACCCGAGTGAGGCGTTCCGGCTCGAGAAGCGAGTCGGCTACGCGGTGGCCCCGGCCGCGGACCCGGAACTCGTGGACGCGGCGGCCGCCGCGGTGCGCGGCTTCGACGAGCTGGCCGCCGAGAGCGCGGCGCACTACGAGCGCTACTGGGCCACGGCCGACATCGAGATCGGCGGCTCTCCCGAACTCCAGCAGGCCGTGCGCTGGAACCTGTTCCAGCTCGCGCAGGCCACGTCGCACGCAGGGGTCGCTGGCATCCCTGCGAAGGGCGTGACCGGCTCGGGCTACGAGGGCCACTACTTCTGGGACCAGGAGATCTACGTCCTGCCGTACCTCACGTACACCGCGCCCGAGGCGGCCCGCCAGGTCATCGACTTCCGCCACGCGATGCTTCCCGCGGCGACTGCCCGGGCCGCCGAGCTCAACGTGGACGGCGCGCTGTATCCGTGGCGCACCATCAACGGCCAGGAGGCGAGCGCGTACTACGCCGCCGGCACTGCACAGTTCCACATCAATGCCGCGATCGCGTACGCGGCCGCGCGCTACGCATGGGCCTCGGGAGACGACGCGTTCCTCGCCGGTTCCGGCGCCGACGTCCTCATCGAGACGGCGCGCATGTGGGCATCGCTGGGCTTCTTCGGCAAGAACGGCCAGTTCCACATCCACGGGGTCACGGGCCCGGATGAGTACACGGCCGTGGTGAACGACAACCTGTATACGAACGTCATGGCCCGTTTCAACCTCCGCGCGGCCGCGGCGCTCGACCATCCGAACGTCTCCGACACGGAGCGGCTCCTGTGGTCGCACATGGCCGAGCGCATGGCCATGCCCTACGACCCGGACATGCGGGTCCACGCCCAGGACGCCGACTTCATGTCGCTCGAGCCGTGGGACTGGGAGACGCCGCGCTCGAAGTACCCCCTCCTGCTCCATTTCCACCCGCTGGTCATCTACCGCCACCAGGTGCTCAAGCAGGCCGACGCCGTGCTCGCGATGTTCCTCCAGTGGCAGGACTTCACGGCGGAGGAGAAGCAGCGCGCGTTCGACTTCTACGACCCGATCACCACGGGCGATTCGACGCTGTCCGCCTGTGTCCAGGGCATCATGGCCGCCGAGGTCGGATACACGGAGGAGGCACTGCGACACTTCACCACCGCGGCCTTCATCGACCTCGACAACCTGCACCACAACACGATCGACGGCGTCCACACGGCTTCGGCGGGCGGCGTGTGGAGCGCGCTCGTGAACGGCTTCGCGGGCTTCCGCGACCAGGGCGCGCTCCCGTACTTCGACCCGCGCCTGCCTGACGACTGGGAGAGCCTCGCGTTCCGGCTCCAGCTCCAGGGCCGCACGCTGAGCATCCGGCTCACGCCGGGACTCCTCCAGCTCGCCGTCGAGTCCGGCGATCCGATGGACGTGAGCGTCCGGGGCTCGATCGTGAGCGTCGGAACCGAGCCCACGGCCGTGCCGCTCGAGCCCACGCCCGCGCCCGTGCCGAGCGTGTTCCCCCGGGCCTTCCCGACCGCCGGGCTCAGCGTGCTCTCGCCGCAGCGCTAACGCGGGCCTACCTCCCGCCGCCTCCCGCTCCGCCGACCTTGCGCGGCAGCGGGAGGAGTTGCGGGAGCAGCTGCCCGAGCACCGTGTTGTACACGAGGGCGCTCCACTCGGGGCTCGCGTGGGCAGGGAAGGCGCCCAGCGTCTGCAGCGAGGATGAGACGAGGTTGTCTGGGAAGTACTTCTGCCATCGGGCACGGGCCGATTCGTAGTCAACGGTCTGGTCGCTGGGATTGCCGATGAATCCGAGCTGCGCCCCGCCGATCTCCCCGGCGAACCGAGTCACGTCCCAGTTGTAGATGTACTCCGACTCGGTCTGGATCAGCACGCTCGACGGCGCGAGCGGAGTGAGCTGCTCGAGCGCCTGGTCCAGGACCTGCGTCCACGTCCGCTCGTGCTTGTTCACGATGCGCTCCCCGAGCTCGTAGCCGCCGCGCAGGATTGAGGGCACCCTGAAGCCGAGCTCGTACAGCTCGACGACGCCCTCGAACCACGAGAGGTCCTTGACGTCGTACTTCGAGGCCGGGGTCGAGTCCAGCACGACCGCTCCCACCCGCGGCACGTTTCCCGCGCCGCTCGCGTCGAGACGCGCTAGCCGGGCCGCGACGTCGATCGCGAGCATCCCGCCGAACGAGTGCCCGTAGAGGTGCAGCTCGTCGAGCCTGTAGCGCGAGGCGTGCGCGAGAATCGCGTTCACGACCTCGTCGACCTCGAGCCCGTTGTTCGAATAGCCCACCGCGGCGAGCTGTCCGCGCTCGCCAAGCGACGGCGCGAGCAGCGTGATGATGAGCTGCGCCTCTTCCCAGCTCGTCTTGTAGCCCGGGAGGAGGATCCAGGAGGTACCGGGGAAGCGCCGCCGCGCGTCGTCGTCGTTCGCCGTGAGGACCACGGTCGAGCGGCGCTGCGCCTGGACGGCCCGCGTGACCATCATGTCCGCCGCGAGCAGGCCCGAGCCGATGATCCCCGTGAGGAGGGCGCGGCGCGAGACGCGCCGCAGACGGTCGACGGCGCGCAGCGCGTCGGCCATGCTTCGCGCCCCGCCCTCGCCGAGGGCGGGGTTGCCCTTGCGGGGCTCAGTCGAGTCCGAGCTCATCCTTGCTGAACGCATAGAGGTACGGCACGCCTGCCTCGGCCTCGATGCGCTCCTTCGCGCCCGTCGCGCGGTCCACGATGACGGCGACCGCGGTCACCTCGGCGCCCGCGTTGCGCACGCCTTCGACGGCGGTGAGCGCCGAACCGCCCGTGGTCGAGGTGTCCTCGACGACCACGACGCGGCGCCCCTCAACCGAGGGGCCCTCGACCTGGCGGCCCATGCCGTACGACTTCTGCACCTTCCGGACCACGAAGGCGTCGACGTCCTGGCCTGCCTCGCGCGCGGCGTGCATGATGCCGGTGCCCACGGGATCGGCGCCCATCGTCAGGCCGCCAACAGCCTCCATCGTGACGCCCGCGCCCTCGATGAGGCCCAGCATGACCTGGCCCACGAGCCGCGACGCCTCATGATGCAGCGTGATGCGGCGGAGGTCGATGTAATAGTCGGCCTCCTTGCCGCTCGAGAGGGTCACGCGGCCGTGGACGACCGCGAGCTCCTTGATGAGCTCGAGGAGGCGTGCACGCGCGGCGCCCAGTTCGGGCAGGGCTGAATCAAGGGGGGAAGTCATGGTCTCGATTCTAGTTGCTGGCCCCGACCCCACGCCGACCGGACCAGCGAACCAACCCGCCTCGCAGCCCGTCTCGGGTACAGATACTCCCCACCACAGCCATCTCGGGTACAGATACTCCCTGCCCCAGCCGTCTCGGGTACAGATACTCCCCCACCCCAGCCATCTCGGGTACAGATACTGCCCTACCAAGCACATCTCGGGTACAGATACTCTCCCACCCCAGACGTCTCAGGCACGGATGATCTGTACCCGAGACGTCTAGGAGGGCGAGTTGGCGTACCCGAAACGGCCCCAAGCGCGAGTTGGCGTACCCGAAACGGGATGGTGGGGGGCTAGGCGCGGGCCCTTCGCAGCAGCCAGTCGGCGGCCTCGCGGGCGATGTCCTCCGGCGTCTCGGCGATGTTGAACACCTTGCCGTCCTCGTCGGGATCGAGCGGCTCGAGGGTCGCGAGCTGCGAATCGAGGAGCGAGGGCGGCATGAAGTGCCCGGGCCGGGTGGCCATGCGCTCGGCGAGGAGCTCGCGCGAGCCATCGAGATGCACGAACACGGTGTCCGGGGCCGCGGCACGGATGAGGTCCCGGTACTTGCGCCGCAGGGCGCTTGAGCCGATCACCAGAGTTCCGCGCGCGGCCCCCATGCGGGCGCCGATCTCACGGAGCCAGGGCTCGCGGTCGGCGTCGTCGAGCGGGATCCCCGCGGCCATCTTCTCGACGTTGGCCGCGGGGTGCAGATCGTCCCCGTCGATGAACGTCCCACCGAGCTCGTCGGCGAGAAGCTGACCCACGGTGCTCTTGCCAGAACCGGACACGCCCATCGCGATGACGTGGAACACGGCTCGGTTCTGCTCGCCCGTCGTGGTCTGCTCGCCCGCCGTCGTCGGCTCGCCCGCGCTCACCAGTGGTGTCCTCACCAGTCGTGAACGGTACCGTCGACGAGACGGTTGTACGGCAGGTAGGCCTGCTGGTAGGGGTACGTGTTCGCGGCTTCCTCGTTGAACTCGACACCGAGGCCCGGCTTGTTGCCCGGGTGCAGGTAGCCGTCGTTGAACGTCATCGACTGCTCGAACACCGTGTTCGTGGCGTCCGAGTGCTGCATGTACTCCTGGATCCCGTAGTTGTGGATCGCCAGGCCCACGTGCAGCTGCGCCGCGAATCCGACCGGGGAGATGTCCGTGGGACCGTGGAAGCCGGACTTCACCTGGTACTGGGCCGCGTAGTCCATGACCTTCTTGAGCGGGCTGATGCCGCCGAAGTGCGTCGAGGCCGCCCGGACGTAGTCGATGAGCTGTTCCTTGATGAGGGTCTGGAAGTCCCACACCGTGTTGAAGATCTCGCCGATGGCGAGCGGGGTGGTGGTGTGCTGGCGGACCAGGCGCAGGGCCTCCTGGTTCTCCGCTGGCGTGCAGTCCTCGAGCCAGAACAGGTCGTAGGGCTCGAGCGCCTTGCCGAGCTTCGCAGCCTGGATCGGGGTCATGCGGTGGTGGCCGTCGTGCAGGAGGGGGATCTCCGGGCCGAACTCGTTGCGCACCGCCTCGAAGACGGACGGCAGGTGACGCAGGTAGGCGCGGGTGTCCCAGTCCTCCTCGGCCGGGAACGCACCGCGGCCGGCGGGCTCGTAGTCGTAGCGCTGGCCGGAGGCCTGGACCTGGGCGGCGACGCCGTACACGGCCTTGATGCCCGGGATCGCGGTCTGGACCCGGATCGACTTGTAGCCGAGCTCGAGGTGATGCCGGATCGAGTCGAAGAGCGAGGGGATGTCCGTGCCCGAGGCGTGCCCGTACGCGCGCAGGCCCTCGCGGGACGCCCCGCCGAGGAGCTGGTACACGGGAAGGTTCGCGACCTTGCCCTTGATGTCCCAGAGCGCCATGTCCACCGCGGCGATCGCGGCCATCGTCACGGGGCCCCGTCGCCAGTACGACGAGCGGTAGAGGAACTGCCACGTGTCCTCGATGCGGTGCGGGTCCTTGCCGATGAGCAGCTGCGCCACGTGCTCCTTGAGGTAAGCGGCGACAGCGAGCTCACGGCCGTTGAGCGTGGCATCGCCGATGCCCGTGACGCCCTCGTCAGTCGTGATCCGCAGGGTGACAAAGTTCCGCGACGGGCTCGTCACGAAGACATCAGCAGCAACGATCTTCATGTCGTTCCTCTCCATCCAGTGCGTGTTTTCCTCGAACCACCATAGTGATCCCCTGCTACGCGTGGCAACCGCTTGCCGAATTATTGCCACCCGTTGCAGAGACGGGTTCAGTCGTTCGCGAACGTCCCGAGCAGGCTGTCCACGCGGTCGATCACGGCGGCGTCCTCCGCGAGCCCGGCGTCGACGAGGCGGAGAAGCGCGGTGGTGCGCTCGCGGCCTTCGAGCGCGAGCGCGCGGCGCACGTCTGCCTCAAGCGGGTCGTGGAACTCGGTGCCGCGCTCGGCGCTGTCCACGAGGTAGTCCATCCACGCGGCGATCATCCGGGCCGCGGCGAGCCCGGTGCGGCCCGCCGACCGCTCGGCGCGGAGCACGGGCACGGAACGGAGGCGGAGCTTGAGCGAGCCGTCCTGGGCGATCTGGGCGAGGTAGTGCGCGATCCGCGGGTTCGCGAAGCGCTCGAGGAGCGCGTCACGGTAGCTCGGGACGTCGAGCTCCGGGAGGGTGAGATGCCGGGCGGCCTCGTCCCAGAACGACTCCATAGCCGCGCGGCACACCGGGTCGGCGAGGGCTTCGGCGACGGTCGCGTGGCCGCGCAGCTGGCCCGCGTACGCGAGCATCGTATGCGCGCCGTTGAGGAGCCAGAGCTTGCGGTTCTCGAACGGCTCGATGTCGTCCACGAACAGCGCCCCGCCGTCCTCCCACGCCGGCCTACCGGCCGGGAACTCGCCCGAGAGGATCCAGGACGCGAACGGTTCGGCGACCACCGGGGCCGCGTCGCGGTAGCCGCACTGCTCGGCCACCTCGGCGATGTCCTCGGGCGTGGTCCGCGGGGTGATGCGGTCCACCGAGGTGCCCACGAAGCTCACGTTCGCGCGCACCCAAGCCTCGAGTCCGCCGTCGTCCGCACCATCGCCGGAGCGGTCACCGGAAGGCAACGCAGCGCCCGGCGCCTCCGCGTCGAGCGCCTGGGCGAGGCGTTCGACGGCGGCGCGGGCCACCTCGGCGTTGTGGGCGAGGTTGTCGCAGCTGACGATCGCAATCGGGCCGGCGCCGGCTGCCCGCCGGGCGGCGAGTCCGCGCACGAGGCGGCCCAGCGGGGTGTCGGGGGCGCCGTCGTCGTACACCTTCTCCGTCACGGTGAGGGTCACGATCGCGGTGGACGGGGAAGCGAGGAGCTCGTTCAGGCGCTCGGTGTCGGCGCCGTCGACCGCCGCGGCGATCGTGGGGACGACCTCGAATCGGTCGCCGTCCGCCGCCCGCTCGACGAGCGTGAACAGCCCGTCCTGCGGGGCGAGCGCCTGGGCGGCGTCGGGGCGGCGGCCGGTAAAAGCCGCGATGCCCCATTGGGAGCCGTCATGGGCCTTGGCGGTGAACCAGGCCTGATGGGATCGGTGGAAGGCGCCGAGCCCGAGGTGGACGATGCGGATGGGAGGGGCCGGTGTGCCTTGGCGGCCCAGGACGGGCAGCTCGGTGGCGGTTCTGGTCACGGGTAGTCCTTTGTCAAAGCTTGAAGACCCGCCGCGGCGTGCCGTCGACGATGTCCACAATGAGCTCGTGCGCTCGGGTCTTGGTGATGCGATGCTCGGCGACGAGGCGGGCCAGGAAGGAAGCCTCGATTCGGCGGGAGGTGTCGTGCCGGGCGGGGATCGAGCAGAACGCCCGAGTGTCGTCGATGAAGCCGGACGAGCGGGAGAACCCCGCCGTCTCGGTCACCGCGGAGCGGAAGCGCAGCATCGCGTCCGGAGCGTCGAGGAACCACCACGGGGCACCGATGTACACCGACGGGTAGAACCCGGCCAGCGGGGCGAGCTCGCGGGAGAACACCGTCTCGTCCAAGGTGAACAGGACGAGGTGGAAGTCCTTGGCCGTGCCGTACTCCTGCAGGAGCGCGCGCACGCCCTCCGTGTAGTTGACCGCGAACGGGATGTCGTGGCCCGTGTCGGCACCGTAGGCGGCGAACGTCGGGGTGTGGTGGTTCCGGAACGAGCCCGGGTGGATGGTCATGACGAGGCCGTCCTCGACGGACATCCGCGCCATCTCCACCATCATGTGCGCCTCGAACGCGTCGCGGTCCGCGGCGGTTCCCTCGCCCCGGCGCGCCTTCTCGAAGAGCGCCTCGGCCTCGCCCGCGGAGAGCTTGAGCGTGAGCGGGGTGCGCACGCCGTGGTCGGCCGAGACCGCGCCGTGCTCCACGAAGTAGCGTCGGCGGTTCTCGAGCGCGCGGAGGTAGCCCGCGTAGCCCGCGACGCCGTCGGACGCCTCGTCAGCGAGCCGCTCGACGCGAGCCGCCCACTCCGGGTGGGCGATGTTGATGTACGGGTCCGGACGGAACGTCGGGACCACGCGCCCCGAGAACGATTCGTCCTTGGCGAGCCGCGCGTGCGCCTCGAGCGTGTCGAGCGGATCGTCGGTCGTGGCGAGGACTTCGATGTTGAAGTCTTGGAACAGCCGCCGCGGGCGGAAGGCCGGCTCGGCAAGCTTGGCAGCGATCGCGTCGTAGGCCGCGTCGGCGTTCTCGCCGAGCGAGTCCACGATCGAGGCCGGGAGGCCGAACAGGTGCTCGAACTCCTCGCGAAGCCAGTACCCGGACGCGGTCCCGTCGAACAGCGGCCAGGCCTCGGCGAAGCGGCGCCACGCCGCGCGGGACGCCTCCTCCGACCCTCCGACGCCACCGGCAGAGCCCACGCCGAGCTCGCCCAGGGGAACGCCGGAGGCGTGGATCAGCCGGGTCACGTAGTGGTCCGGCGTCACCAAAAGGGTGGTGGGGTCCGTGAACGCGGTGTCATCGGCGATCCACTCGGCCGGGACGTGCCCGTGCGGCGACAGGATCGGGGAATGTTCGACGGCGGCGTGCAGCTCGCGCGCGATCTCTCGCGTGCCGGGGTCTGCCGGAAGGAGTCGGTCAGGGTTGGCGGCCAGAGATTCAGTCATCGTTTCTCTCTCTTCGTCTCGAGGAAGGTAGATTCGACGCCCCGGCCTCCCCCGATCCTCGACCAGTCTCCCCAACTTCCGGCGACCACGCGCGGCGCGCCGCCTTCAGCGCGCGGCGAGTTGCGCCGTCGTCCGCTGGGAAGTTGGGGAGATCGGTGGGGGAATTGGGGAGACAGGCGGGCGGCGGCTAGCGAGCCACGACGCCCGCCGCCTCGGTGACCTTCGCGAACGCGCGCGCCGCGACGCCGAACGAGTACGGGCCGCTGAAGCCGCCGGTCTCGTACGCGTAGGCCAGGTGCGGCTCGAGGGAGGCGAAGCCGGTGTACCCGCTGTCGCGGAGGGCCTCGACGGTGGTCAGGACCTCGCCGTCGCCCTCGCCCGCCGGGACGACCTTCTTCGACGAGGACACGGCGTCCTTGACCTGGAGGTAGACGACATGCGGGCGGAGCATCTCGTACGCCTCGGAGAACGGCTTGACGCCCACCTGGACGAAGTTCGCCGGGTCCCACGCGAGCTTGAGCGCCGGCGAGTCGACGGTCTCGACGATGTCGAGGACGCGCTCGGGCACGTCGCCGAAGATGTCCTTCTCGTTCTCGTGCACGAGCGTCACGCCCGTGCCCTCGGCGCGGCGGGCCAGCGCCGTCATCCGCTCGATCACCGCGTCCCGCACGTCCTCGGCCTTCTTGCCCTCGTAGTAGAAGGAGAAGATGCGGATGTACGGGGCCGCGAGGACCTCCGCCGCGCGCAGGGCGCGGTCGAGGCGCTCGACCTCGTGCTCGACCGGCAGCTCGACGTCGACCTTTCCGATCGGCGAAGCGATCGCCGACACCTTGAGGCCCGCCTCGTCGAGGACGGACTTGAGCTCGGCCAGCTGGTCCTCGGAGAGATCCACGATGTTGGTGCCCCACGCGCTGCGGACCTCGATGTGCGAGGCGCCGAGCGCGCGCATCACGGCCGCCTGGACCCGCGGGTCCGCATCAATCTCGTCGCCGAACCCGGAAAGCTCCCACTGGACTGTTTCGGTCATAGTCACTTGACTCCTCCGGACGTGAGACCGCCCACTAGATACTTCTGGAAGAACATGTAGATGAGGACCACCGGCGCGGCGCTGACGAGTGCGGCCGCCATCATCTGGCCGTACTGCGGGAGCGCACCGCCCTCCGTGGCGCTCGAGAAGATCTGCAGCGCGACGGCGGCCGTCTGGGTGTCTGGCCGGGTCATGACGGAGGCGAAGAGCACGTCATTCCAGCCGGGCAGGAAGGCGAAGATCGCGGAGACGATCAGGCCGGGCCAGCTCAGCGGAAGGATGATCCTCGTGAGCACGCCGAGGTTCGTCGCCCCGTCGATGCGGGCCGCCTCCTCGAGCTCCTTCGGCAGGCCGCGCAGGTAGGTGACCATGACCCACGTGGAGAACGGGAGGGAGAACGTCAGGTACGTGACGAACAGGCCCCACCGCGTGCCGATGACCTGGAGCCCAAGGTACGTGGCCGAGGACGAGAACAGGACGAACAGCGGCAGCACGATGAGCGTGCCGGGGATGCTCTGGAAGCCCAGGAGCAGCCGCAGGATGGTGCGGCGGCCCCGGAACTGGTAGCGGACCAGCACGAAGGCCGTGCCGATCGAGAACGCGGCCGAGACGACCGCGGTCGAGCCCGCCACGATCAGCGAGTTCATGAGGCCGTTCGCGAGGCCCACGCTCGTCCAGATCGTCGAGTAGTTGCTGAGCGTCCACGAGCTCGGCCAGAACTCGCCGGACGCGACGCCGATGTCCGAGTTAAGGCTCGCCATGGCGATGTAGACGATCGGGATCAGGACGGCGGCGCACAGCAGCACCGTGACGGTGACGAGCAGCCACGGCGGGAGCAGGCGGGTTACCTCGTTCTGCTGCGCCGATCCGGGGCGGTCGACGGCGGAGGGTTGGGTCTGGAGAGTCGGGGTGCTGACGCTCACTTGCGACCTCCCGGGGTCTCGGCGTCGTCGAGCTTGACGGCGCGCAGGTAGATGAAGAGCGGGATCGCGACGAGGATGAGCGAGACGACCGCCATGCCGGCGCTGAGGCCGAAGCGGAAGCTCTCGAAGCTCGTGGCGTACGTGAGGTACGGGAGCACCTCGATGTCATTCGGGGCCGGGAGGCCGAAGAGCACGAACGGGAGCGTGAAGTTGTTGATGTGGTTCAGCATCCCGATGAGGATCGCGAGCGAGATCGGACCCCGGAGGTACGGGAAGATCACGTAGCGGAGCTTGGTCCACCACAGCGCGCCGTCGAGGGCGGCCGCCTCGTGGACCTCGTGATCCACGCTCTGGAGGCCCGAGAGGGCAAGCAGATAGATGAACGGCCAGGATGACCAGATCTGCACGAACACGAGGACCCAGTACGTGTTCGGGCCATTGAGGAACAGCCCGGGGTCGATGCCCATGTGGTGCAGCGTGATCGAGATGACGCCACTGGGCTGGAACATCGTCCGCCACACGGTTGCCACGACGAAGCCGGGCAGGACGTACGGGATGAGGAAGATCGAGCGGACCAGGGCCCGGCCGGGGTACTTGTTCTGCGTGGCCACCGCGGCGGCGATGCCGAGCGGCAGCGTGACGATCGTCGCGAGCGCCGAGTAGGAGACGCTGAGCCAGACGGAGCGCAGGATGCCCGACTGGGTGATGGCCTCGATGTAGTTCGCAACTCCGACGAACGGCGCAGACAGCCACTGGCGGAGCGAGTACTGGTCGAGGTCCAGGAAGGAGATGTAGACACCGAGCACCAGCGGCACGACGATGACGACAATCATGAGCACGCCGCCAGGGATGAGCATCCACAGGGGGCGGTTGCGTTCGGACAGGCCGCGGCGCGTTCCGGAGCCCGGTTCGGGGTTGTTGCCGTCCGCGTCGGGGGCTGGGGCGGGGCCGGAGCCCCGGCTCGCCGCGCTAGCGGCGAGCCGGGTATCCGGGGCGGGGTTGCTTGCTGTGGTCATGATTTACCTCAGGATCCGCGAGGGCGGACTACTTGGCTCGGCTCAGCGACTGCTGCGCGCTGTTCTGCGCAGTCTTGATGCGCTGGCTCAGGTTGGAGTCGGAGACGTTCCCAGACGAGAGGTCCGGGATGCTCTGCACTACGACGTTGACGAGGGCGAGCTGGATATCGGCCCAGGCACCCGTGAACGGCGTCGCGTAGGACTTGCCCGCAGCATCCGTCACACCGGCCATGTGCGGCGCGGAACCGAACGTGGCGAGGGCTTCCTGGTTGGTCGGCAGATCACCGAACAGCTTCTGGTAGTTGATCTGCGCGTCCTTGTCCGTGACCTGCTTGAGGAAGGCCAGGGCGAGGTCCTTGTTCTTCGTGTAGGACGCGATGCCCATGTTGTCGCCCGAGAGGATCGACGCCACCGGGGTGCCGCCGTTCGGGTTCGAGCCGTTGATCGACGTCGGCATGAGCGCGTAGTCGTACTGGTCCTTGATCGCCGACTTGTCGAGGGTCACCTCGGAGCTGATCGACGTCATCGGGAAGAAGACGGACTTGCCGGACGCGAAGTTCGCGAGCGCCTGGCTGTCGGTCCAGCCGACCGACGCAGGGTCAACGACCTTGTCCTTCGTGAGCCAGCCGAAGTAGGTCTGGTACGCGTTCGTCACGGTGTCATTCGCGATGTTGGCATTCTTGCCGTCCACGAGCTTCTGGCCCTGCTGCTCGGAGAACGCCCAGATGTACTTCCACGGGGAGAAGCCGTCCTTGTAGCCCACGGACATGCCGTAGATGCCCTTGGACGGGTCGTTGACCTTCTTGGCGTCCTGCTCGAGCTCGTTCCACGTTGTCGGGGGCTTGTCGATGCCGGCGGCCTTGAGGAGGTTCTTGTTGTAGGCCATGACGAAGGGCCGGCTCGAGAACGGGACGGCGTAGAGGTGGTCCTTGTCAGGGCCGGAGATCCCGAGGGCCGACTGGTTGAACTTGGACTTGCCGCCCAGGGCGTTCCAGTCGGAGTCGCTCAGCTGGGCGAACGCCCCGGTCGCGACGGCCGTCGGGGTGAACGTGGTGCCAAGGGCGTAGATGTCAGGACCCTGGCCGGAGACGGCAGAGGTCTGGATCTTGGTGAGCTCGTCGTTGCCCGAGGAGAACGTCTCGAACTTCAGATCGGCGCCCGTGTTCTTCTTGAACGTGGCGGCCGTGTCGTCCATCCACTGCTGCTGCTGCTGCGGGAAAGTCGTGCTCTTGCCGATGAAGACATCGAGCGTCTTGCCGGCACCGTTGACGGCCCCGCCGGAGGAGTTGCCGCCAGAGGTGCCACCCCCACAGGCAGAAAGGGCGAGGGCTGCGGCCGTCGCAATGGAGGCCAGAGCGGCCTTCTTGCCAAAACGCATGAATCTCCTCCTTGAGTTGTGCGGGCGGCCGATGTGATTCAGCTCACCCCATGCATCGATAACGATGAGCTTAGGAAAAAAGGAAAACCAACGGCAAGCGATTGCCATCGGTTTGCCAAAGATGCTGCAATGGCATGCATGACCCCAGACTCCCAGTCCTCCGCCGACCGGATGCCAACCATCCGCGACATCGCGGAGATCGCCGGCGTTGCCACCTCCACGGTGTCCCGCGCACTGTCGAATCCGCAGCGCGTCAACGCGCGGACCCGGGAGAAGATCGAGCGGATCGCCTCTGAGCTGCACTATGTTCCGAGCAGTCAGGCGCGCGGGCTCAGCTCGGGGCGCACGGGAGTCATCGCCGTCCTGGTGCCCGACATCACGAACCCGTTCTTCTTCGACATCATCCGTGGCACTCAGCACCAGCTGAAGGCCTCGGGCTACACGCAGCTCCTCGTCGACACCGAGGAGGCGACCGACGTCGAGCTCGACACGCTGCGCAAGCTTCGGCGCTCGACGGACGGCGCGGTCCTCGCCGCGTCGCGCCTCACCGACCAGCAGCTCGCGGACACAGCACTGCGGCAGCCGCTCGTGACGATCAACCGGGCGACCGCGGACGCCCCCACCGTGCTCATCGACACTCCGAGCGCCGTAGTCCAGGCCCTCGAGCACCTCGCCTCTTTCGGGCACAAGTCCGTGGTCTACGCGGCAGGGCCCACGAGCTCCTGGTCCAACCACCGGCGTTGGAAGGCAATCGAGGAGGCCGCCGCGAAGCGCGGCATGACGGCCATGCGCATCGGCCCGTACGCTCCAACGGCGTTCTCAGGCGCGGCCGCGGCGGACGCCGCACTCAGCACCGGGGCTACGGCGATGATCGCCTTCAACGACCTGCTCGCCATCGGCATGCTCCAGCGGTTCCACGAGCGCGGCGTGCGCGTGCCCCTCGACGTGAGCATCGTGGGCTGCGACGACATGTTCGGCTCGGACTTCTGCAACCCGCCGCTCACCACGATCGCCTCGCCCGTGGAGCAGGCGGGCCGCGTCGCGGTCTCGATGCTCATGGCGCAGCTCGACCCGATCCACGGCGGCACCCCGCGCAAGCTCGCGGTCATGCCGACGCACCTCAAGATCCGCGCGTCGACCGGCCCCGCCCGGGGCTGACCCGACCACACCGAAGCCCCGGCCACAGCAAAGCCCCCGAGCACAGCAAAGCGGACGACGGCGGGTGCGCACCCGCCGTCGTCCGCTCACTGGCCGTCCGTTCCCGACCTTCTTCTACGCGGGAAGCCGCGACACACCGCGCGGCGCGCCGATCTCCCGCGGCTGCGCCCGCGAAAGAAGGTCAGGATGGAACGCGCCCGTCTGGCGCAGCCGTCAGCCGCGCTGCGGGAACTTGCCCTCTTCGGCGATCTTCTTGTTGAGCTCGGCGAGGAACTCGTCGTCGTCGAAGTCGATCGGCACTTCCTTGCCGGTCCACGCCGAGAGGTGGATCGCGTTCGCGAGCCGCACGCCCATGACGCCGTCGCTGCCAGGCGCGATGAGCGGGGTGCCGTCGAGGATGTTCGCCCCGAAGTTCTGGAGGACCCGCTCGTGCTGGCCGGACCACGCGTTGTCGAACTCGAGCACCTCGTGCGTGAAGTACTCCTCGGGATCGAACTCGCCGCTCGTCATCTTCCAGATCTCGCCCGGGCCGATGCTCGCGTTGATCTCCTGCTCGGAGCGCTTGTAGAGCGTCACGTCGAGGGTCTTGGCGTCCGTCACCACGATCTTGCCGCGGTCGCCTGTGATCTCGAGGCGATCGGTCCCCACGAGCTCGTGGGTCCCGGCCGAGTACGTGCCGTATGCGCCGTTGCCGTAGTCGATGACCACGAGGACCTCGTCCTCGACCTCGATGTCCCGGCGGAAGCCGAAGGTGGCCTTCGCGAAGACGCTCTTCGGCACGCCGCAGAGCCACTGCCACATGTCCAGGTTGTGCGGGGACTGGTTCACGAGGATGCCGCCGCCCTCGCCGCCCCACGTGGCGCGCCAGTCGCTCTGGTTGTAGTAGGCCTGCGGCCGGTACCAGTTGGTGTTGAGCCAGTTCGTGCGCCGGATCGCGCCGAGCTGGCCCGCGTCGAGGATCTCCTTGATCTTGCTGTACAGCGGGCTGGTCCGCTGGTTGAACATGATCGCGAACGTCAGCTCGGGCTTGGACGCCGCGACCGCGTTGAGCTCGAGGACCTGCTTCGTGTAGACGCCCGCGGGCTTGTCGACGAGCACGTGAAGGCCGTGCTCGAGGGCCTCGATGCCCATCGGCGGGTGGAAGTAGTGCGGGGCCGTGACGATGACGGCCTCGATCTCGCCGGACTCGAGCATCGCGGTGTAGTTGTCGAAGACCGTCGCGTCGGGGTGCCGTTCGGCCGCGAGCGCGCGGCGCTCGGGGTCGATGTCCATGACCGCGACGAGCTCGAGGTTCGGCACCTTCCCCTCTGCGATGCGTGCTGCGTAGCCGCTGCCCTGGTGGCCGAACCCGGCCAGGCCGAGGCGGACTTTCCTGCTCATTGCTTGCTCCTGTGTTAGGGGGTGGGAGGCTTAGAAGAGATCCTGGAACCCGAGGTTCACGAGGTTCTCGTGGGAGATCGTGAGGGCCTCGAACACGGTGCGGCCGTAGAGCCGGTCCTGCTCCACGAGCAGGTACTTCGCACCGTTCTCGATGGCGGTGGGGACGATCGTGGCGAAGTCGAGGTTGCCCTCCCCAACCTCCGCGAACTGGACGATGTCGGCGAATTCGCGCATGAAGACCTCGTGGTTGCCCTCCGCGTGCGCCTTTACGCCGGCCTCGGAGAGCGCGCCGATGCGGTAGTCCTTGAGGTGGACCATGGCCGTGCGGCCGGCGTACTTGTGGAGCGTGCGGACCGGGTCGAGGCCGCCGCGCTGGACCCAGTGGACGTCGACCTCGAGCCCCATGCTCGGTGCCTCCTCGGCGAGGATGTCCATGATGTAGCGGCCGCTCATCTTCGCGAACTCGATGTGGTGGTTGTGGTAGTACAGCGAGATGCCCTCGCCGGCGAGCGCCTGCGCGGCCTTCTCTGCGCGCTTCGCGTAGTCAACCACGCTGGCTTCGCTCTGCAGCTCGAACATCGGGGCCATGCCGATCCGGAGCATGTCCGTGCCGAGGCGCCGGCAGTCCGCGACAGTCCGGTCGACGTCGACCGCGAGCGGGTACGGGGTGGCGCCGCTCTCGCCTTCGAGCTGCGCGGAGAGTGCGGCGAACTCGACCCCGAGCTCGCCGCGGGCCCGCTCGAGTTCGGCCACGTTGGCCTGGTCCATCGGGATCTGGGAAACCTCCACCGCGCGGTAGCCGATCTCCGCCACCTTGCGGAGCGTCTCGAAGGGGCCGATCTTTTCGAAGCTCTCCCGGAGCATCATCGCCTGGACGCCGATTCTGGCCATCGCTGTTCTCCTCGTTGTTCCAGCGGCCGCGGTGACGGCCGTCACACATCTCCCACCGTAGGCAGAAGTGGCACACGATGGAAACCGTTTGCCACCAATTGCCAACCACCCCCTCCCACACCCGTCTCGGGTACAGAAACTCCCCAGCCACACCCATCTCGGGTACAGAAACTCTCCACCCACACCATCTCGGGTACAGAAACTCCCCACCCCACACCATCTCGGGTACAGAAACTCCCCACCCCACACCATTTCGGGTGCCGATGATCTGTACCCGAAACGCTCCTGAGCGGCAGTATCTGTACCCGAAACGTAGAGGGGGGCGGGGGGTGGCGCGCCCGCCTAGACCCAGTTCCCGGGCGCGTACGAGGACGCGTACACGTCCTTGATGAGCCGCAACGAGGCCGTCGCCTCCTCGGCCCCGATCCAGAACGGCCGCTCCGCGCCCAGCGATGCGTAGAAGTCCGCGATGAGGAGGCGGTGCGACGCGCCCCAATAGCTCCGCTCGCCCGCGAGGACCCCCGCCTCGGCGATCACGTCCACGCGCCCGTCCGCATATCGCACCGTGAGCTCGCCGCGCAGGCTCAAGGCGGCGCCCTCCGTGACGATGTCGAGCGTCACGGGCGCGTTGATCCCGTTCGCGTTCGTCGCGTAGAAGACCGACCGCACTCGCCCGCCGTCGGCCGTCGTGTGCTCAAGGAGGAGGTCCGCCGTGTCCTCGACCTCGATCGCCCCCGCGAGCGCGCGCGTCGACGCGGCGCCGCCCACCATGACGGCCGGCCCGACGAGCCACTGGAGCAGGTCGAGCGTGTGGATCGCCTGGTTCATGAGAAGCCCGCCGCCGCTGCCAGCCCAGGTGGCCCGCCACGGGCGCGCCGCGTAGTACTCGGGGGTCCGGTGCCACATGACGGTCGCGTTCGCCCCGAGGATCCGCCCGAGGCTCCCTGAATCCAGCAGCTCACGGAGCGCGAGGACGGGCGCGTTGTACCGATTCTGGAAGCACACCCCGAGCTGGGTCCCGCGCTCGGCGAACGCGGCGCGGGACGCCTCGGCGAGCGCCTCGGCGTCGGCGAGCGTGTGGGCCACGGGCTTTTCCGTGAGCACGTTGACGCCGCGGGCGAGGGCCTCCTGGGCGAGCAGCGCGTGGGTGTTGTGCGGCGTGCACAGATGCACGACGTCGATGCCTCCTGCCGCGAGCAGCTCGCCGAGGCTTGCGTACCCCGGGACGCCGTGCGCCGCGGAGGCGGCCGCCCTGCGGTCCGCGTCTGTGTCGACGACACCAGCGAGTTCAACGCCGTCGAGCGTCTCGATAGCCCCGAAATGCTGGGCGGAGATGTCGCCGCAGCCAACGACGGCGGCCCTCCTCACCACGGGTTCGGGCTGCGCAGGCTTGGGTGACACGTCAACGGGCACCTCTTCAACCTAGTGAGTCACGCCACGGCAAGGCAATCGCTTGCCATCTTTGCCATGCCCGAAGTGGACCGGCCGGGGCGGAATCCTAGGACTCATCGATGCGGTCGAGCAGGTCCCCGAGGGCCTTCCGGATGTCGTCGTGGTTGTACTGGCTTGCGCGGCTCTCACCCGAGATGACCGCGCAACGGTGCACCTTCTTGAGGTCGCCGAAGGGGAACTTGTAGTACCCCTTCTGGCCCTCGGAGAACTCATCGTCGACTCCGAGGAACCACAGGCCGTATTCGTGCGGCCCGTTCGAGTCCAAGAACTTGTTGAGCACGTCATTGCTCGGTGCATGCTCGCTCCAGTCGTCGCGGCTGTCGCGTTCGACTTTCCCCTCGCGCACGAGCGCCTTCGCGTGGTCAAAGGCCTTCTGGTTCAGCTTGACGGTCACTGACTTGTCCTCTCGCGAGTCGGTCTGGTCCGTCTTTCCAGCGTAGGAGCCGCGCCGCGCACCGTGAAGGGCTCCAACCACGCGTGGCGAAGTTCCGGCCTAACGGTGCGTCTCTCCGCTCTCCGTGTCGAGGAGCGGGAGCTCGTCGCGCCGCGGGAGGCCTTCCCAGTCGCCGTGGCTGCCCACGGCGAACGCCCCGAGCGCGGTCCCGCGGCGCAGCCGGCCCGCGACGTCAAGGTGGTCGAGCCGCGCGGAGAGGTAGCCGGCGGTGAACGCGTCGCCGGCGCCCACCGTGTCCCGCACGGAGACGGCGAACGCGGGGGCCTCAACCCGGCCGTCAGCGGTGTAGGCCGCGGCACCGCGCGAGCCGAGCTTCACCACGACGTCCTCGGCGCCGGCCGCGAGCAGCTCAGAGGCCGCGCCGTCCACGGAGCTCGCGGCGCCCGACGGCGCAACCAGACCGAGCTCGTCCTCAGAGCCGATCACCACAGCGGCGCCCTCGGCGAGCCACGGGAGAACGGTCTCCGCCTCCGAAGAGGACCAGAGCTTGCTGCGAAAGTTCACGTCGAGTGAGAACGGAATGCTGCGGTCGCGGCAGATCTGCGCGGCGTGGAGCGTCGCGGCCCGCGCGCCCTCCGAGAGCGCGGGCGTGATCCCCGTGAGGTGCAGCCAGGCGACGTCGCGGTCGAGGATGCGGTCCACGTCATGCATGCCGAGCGCTGCGCCCGCGGCGCCCTGGCGGTGATAGAAGACCCGCGAGACGTCCGGCGTGCGCGCCTCGAGGAACATGACGGCGGTGGGCAGCGTGGCGCGCCGCACGCCGGCCGTGTCGACGTTCTCCGCGGCAAGCGAGCGCAGCACGAACGTGCCGAGCTCGTCGTCGCCGATCACGCCCGCCCACGACGCCGCGTGCCCGAGCCGCGCGAGCCCCACCGCGACGTTGAGCTCGGCGCCCGCGGCGTGCATGGAGAGCGGCCCGCCGAGCGCGAGCGGCGCGGCGGCGCGCAGCGACACGAGCGCCTCGCCGAGCGAGAGGACGACGCCGGTCATCGCCCAGCCTCGCTGCTCGCCTGGGTCTCCGACTCGGCGCGCGCTCCAGCGCCGCGGGCGGCCGCCGCGACGAAGGCCCGCGCGCGCTCGGCGAGCGCCTCGAGGTCGCCGCCGCGGGCCGCGTCCCCGACGAGCGGGCCGCCCACGCCGAGGCCCACGGCCCCTGCCGCAAGATACTCGGGCAGCTGGGCGAGCCCGACGCCGCCGACCGCGAGGAGCGGGATGTCCGGGAACGGGTCGTGCACGGCCTTGAAGTAGCCGGGTCCGACGGCGGAGGCCGGGAAGACCTTGACGGCCGCGGCTCCCGCGCGCCACGCCTCGCGCACCTCGGTCGGAGTGAACGCGCCGGCAAGGACCGGAAGCCCGCGGTCCACGGCGTACGCGACGGACTCCGTCACCGCAGGGGTGACCACGAAATGCGCGCCCGCGGCGGCGACCGCATCGACGTCGTCCTCGGTCAGCACGGTCCCCGCCCCGAGGTAGGAGCCCTCGGGCAGACCCGGGGCGAGCTCCGCGATCGCGTCGAGCGCGCCCGGGGTGGTGAGCGCGATCTCGACGAGCCTCACGCCCGCATCGAACAGCACGCGCGCCGCCGCGACTGCGCTCTGGGGCGTATCGCCGCGGATGATCGCGACAAGGCGCGTCTCCGAGAGGATCTGCAGGAGATTTGCCGAGTCCAACTGGC
The DNA here is from genome assembly GCF_004919045.1 of Sinomonas albida. Lineage (GTDB taxonomy): Bacteria > Actinomycetota > Actinomycetes > Actinomycetales > Micrococcaceae > Sinomonas > Sinomonas albida. The sequence goes on along the minus strand of NZ_SWDW01000008.1, from coordinate 42,981 downwards.
CCATAGTCACTTTCCTATCACCGACGTCCGTTTTGCTGTACCGCTCACTGCTCTGGATTCCGACCGCGCTCCGGATTCCGGCCGCGCCTCGCCCGCGCCCCGCGCCCCGGCTCACCACTCGGCGAACGAGCCGTCGGCGTGCCGCCACACGGGTCCGCGCCACGCGTGGCCCCGCGCGTCGGCGGCGCGCACGGCCGCCTCGTCGACCTCGATGCCGAGGCCCGGCGCGGTGAGCCGCTCGATGCAGCCGTCCACGAAGCGGAGCGGCGTCTTGTCCACCACGTAGTCGAGCACCTCGGCACCCTTGTTGTAGTGGATGCCGATGCTCTGCTCCTGGATGAGGTAGTTCGGGGTCGCAAAGCCGACTTGCAGGCACGCCGCGAGCGAGATGGGGCCGAGGGGGCAGTGCGGGGCGAGCTGGACGTCGAACGTCTCGGCGAGGGCCGCGATCTTCCGCACCTCGGTGATGCCGCCCGCGTGGCTCAGGTCCGGCTGCGCGACGGCAATCCCGGCCTGCAGCACGGGCAGGAACTCCTGCCGCGAGTAGAGCCGCTCGCCCGTCGCGATGGGGATGGTGGTGGATTCCGCGATGCGCCCGATGAGGTGCGAGTTCTCCGGCACCACGGGCTCCTCGAGGAAGAACGGATGAAGGTCCGCGAGCAGGGAGGCGGCACGGCGCGCCGTGGCGAGCGTGAAGCGGCCGTGGAAGTCCACGGCGACGTCGCGGTCCGGGCCGAGGACCTCGCGCGCGGCGGCAACGCGGCGCACCACGCCGTCGAGCTCCGCGACGCTCCCGTTGGGGGACATCTTCCCCGAGGCGTTCATCTTGACGGCGGTGAGGCCCACCTCGACCTGGGCCGCGATCGCATCCGCGACCTCGTTCGGCTCGTCGCCGCCCACCCAGCCGTACACCCGGATGCGGTCGCGCACCGGCCCGCCGAGGAGCTGGTGCACGGGCGCGCCGAAGTGCTTGCCGGCGATGTCCCACAGCGCCTGGTCGAGGCCCGCGACCGCGCTCGCGAGGATCGGGCCGCCACGGTAGAACGAGCCCTTCGTGAGGACCTGCCAGTGATCCTCGATGCGCAGGGGGTCCTGCCCGATGAGCAGCTCGCCGAGCTGGTCGATGGCCGTGCGGACCGTCTCGGAGCGACCCTCGCACGTCGCCTCGCCCCAGCCCACCACGCCCGTGTCCGTCTCGAGACGCACGAACAGCCAGCGGGGCGGGACGAGGAAGGTCTCGATGCGGGTGATTTTCACGGTCTTCAGTCCTTCGCGACGGATCGGTGATTTGTAGTACTTATTCGTGATGGTAGCGAGTTAAGTCTTATCTAGCCACTACCATGGACGGTATGACGAAGGCCCCCGAGGCGTCACCCGCAGCCTCCCGACGGCACACTGAGGTGCTCGACGCCCTAGGCGCGGCGATCTGCTCGGGCGAGCTCGCGCCGTCGTCCGTCCTGCTGTCCGACGAACTCGAGGCGCGCTTCAAGGTGTCTCGCACGCTCGTGCGCGAGGTTCTCCGCGTGCTCTCCTCGCTCGGGCTGATCGCGCCGCGCCGCCGGACCGGAACGGTAGTGCTGCCCGAATCGGAATGGGACGCGTTCAGCCCTCAGGTGATCCGCTGGAAGCTCGCCTCGCCGCACCGCGTCGCGCAGCTGCAGGAGCTCACGGAGCTCCGCCGCGCCGTCGAACCCCTAGCAGCCCAGCTCGCCGCCGAGCGGGCTGGGGACGCCGCGCGGGCCGAGATCGTGCGGCTCTCCGCGGCCATGTGGGCCGCGGGCACCACCGAGAACACCGAGGAGTTCGTCGAGCTCGACATCGCGTTCCACCACGCGGTCCTCGCGGCGAGCGGAAACGGCATGTTCGGCAAGCTCAACCGTGTCACGGAGGAGGTCCTGGCCGGGCGCGTCCACCACGGGCTCATGCCCCCGCACCTCGACCGCTCGGCGCTCGAGGGCCACCTCGAGGTCGCGGCCGCAATCCAGCGGGGGGACGGGCCAGCGGCGCGCGCCGGCATGGAGCGGCTCGTGGTGCGCTCCGTGAACGAGATGTCGCACCTGTGGACCCGGCCCGAGCCGTCCACCGAGACGCAACCCTCAGGAAACATGCCTGAAGTACGCTAGCCCCATGCGCGAACTTCAGGCGAAGATCATCGACGAGATGGGCGTCAAGCCGCAGATCGACCCCGCAGAAGAAGTAGAGGCGAGGGTCGCGTTCCTCAAGGACTACCTCCGGGCCACCGGGGCAAAGGGCTTCGTGCTCGGGATCAGCGGCGGTCTCGATTCCTCGCTCGCGGGCCGCCTCGCGCAGCTCGCCGTCGAATCCCTCGCCGAGGACGGCATCGAGGCGGACTTCATTGCGGTGCGGCTCCCCCACGGCGTCCAGCACGACGAGGACGACGCGCGGGCCGCGCTCGAGTTCGTGCGCGCCAAGTCGGAGTGGATGTTCAACGTCAAGGCGGCCGTGGACGGCTTCGAGTCCGAATACCGCCGGACATCCGACGAAGATCTCAGCGACTTCGTCCGCGGCAACACCAAGGCCCGCTCGCGCATGATCGCGCAGTACATGATCGCGGGCGAGCGCAATCTCCTGGTGATCGGCACCGACCACGGCGCCGAGTCGGTCACGGGCTTCTTCACCAAGTTCGGCGACGGCGGAGCGGACATCCTGCCCCTCTTCGGCCTGAACAAGCGCCAGAACCGCCAGCTGCTGCAGCACCTCGGCGCCCCCGAGCGGATCTGGCAGAAGGTGCCCACGGCGGACCTCCTCGACCTCCAGCCCGGCCGCACCGACGAGCACGAGCTCGGCATCACCTACGAGGAGATCGATGATTACCTCGAGGGCAGGGACGTCCCGGACAGCGTCGCGGAGGCGATCGAGCGCCGCTTCCTCATCACGCGCCACAAGCGCGCCACCCCGGTCACGCGCTTCGACACGTGGTGGCACGAGGGTGCGACCGCCTGGTCGAAGTAACCCCAGATCAATCCGGAAGCCGAGGCACCTCACGGTGCCGACTGGCTGCTGGATTGATAGCGTGGGCAGCGTGAAGATCGCCACCTGGAACGTGAACTCCCTCCGCGCCCGCGCCGACCGCGTGGAGAGCTGGCTGCTGCGCAGCGACATCGACGTCCTGGCGATGCAGGAGACCAAGTGCCGGGACGACAACTTCCCGTGGGAGCTCTTCGAGCGCAACGGGTACGAGGTTGCGCATTTCGGCCTGAGCCAGTGGAACGGCGTGGCGATCGCCTCCCGGGTGGGGCTCGACGACGTCTCGCGCACGTTCCCTGACCAGCCCACGTTCGGCAAGGGCGGGGTCGAGGCTGAGCAGGAGGCTCGTGCCATTGGCGCCACGTGCGGCGGGGTGCGGGTCTGGTCGCTTTACGTGCCGAACGGGCGCGCGCTCGACGACGAGCACATGCCCTACAAGCTCGAATGGCTCGCGACGCTCAACAAGCACGCCTCCGAATGGCTCGCCCAGGACCCCAAGGCGCAGATCGCGCTCGTGGGCGACTGGAACATCGCGCCCCTCGACGAGGACGTCTGGGACATCGACCTCTTCCGCGCAGAGGGCTGGACGCATGTGAGCGAGCCCGAGCGCGAGGCCTTCCGGGCCTTCGAGGCGAGCGGCTTCACGGACGCCGCGCGCCGCTACACTCCGGGACCCGGCGTGTACACGTACTGGGATTACAAGCAGCTGCGCTTCCCGAAGAAGGAGGGCATGAGGATCGACTTCGTGCTCGCCTCGCCGGCGCTCGAGGCGCGCGTGGTGGGCGCGCACTTCGACCGTGAGGAGCGCAAGGGCAAGGGCGCGTCCGATCATGCTCCCGTGGTGGTGGAGCTTGCGGACGGCGCGTGAGCTCGGCGCCGCGGACGACGGCGGGTGGCTGAGTTGAGCGACCCTCAGGGCTTCGCGGGGCGGCCCCTTTCATCACACCTCCGCGTGTACGAACCGCTTGAGGCGTTCAGCTCCCACGAGCGCGACCGGCTCAAGTCTGGGCTGCGGCCCAAGGGCGGCCGCGAGGCGCTGGACACCGCCGAGTCCGACGCCGCGTTGGACCGCATCGTGAGCGCCTCGGGCGACCCGTTCCCGGGCGATTCGGCCGAGTTCACCCGGTCTTTGACGGTCAACGGGACCACGCTGTACTGCCCGAGCCAGCTCGTGCTGCGCTCGGGTCTCGCGGCCGAATCCGTGATCAGCACGGCGCCGCGCATCCTGGCCGAGCTCATGCTCCCGGAGGAGGCCCGCGAACGGCACCAGCAGCGCGTGGACCGGATCGCGGCGGAGTCCACCTCGCCGCGCATCAACACGCGCGAATCCCTGTGGGGCATCCCGTTCAGCTGGTTCGTGCTGTTCCAGGAGTCGGACCCGACCGAGCTCGTCGAGGCCGGGGACCACCTGCGGACCGTCCGTATGGTCGCACCGTGGTCGAAGGCGATCAGCCGGGCGCGCTTCGCCGTGGCCAATCTCGCTCTCGCCGCCCCGGACATGAGCATGCTCGACGAGCTCACGACGCTCACGGAGTGGCTCGAGGAGTTCAATCCCGAATCGGCCATCGAGCTGGACTATGGCAAAGTCGCTGACCGCGTGTACCCGGACGAATCGTGCCTCGACGTGAGGCTCGGGATCGAATGCCTCGCGGAGGGGGACATGACCGGGGCCGCCGCCGCGTACCGCCGGCTGGCCTCGAGGTGGATCCCGATCCGCCAGCTCGCCCGCGCCTCCTGACTCACGTCTCGGGTACAGATACCACCCCACCCAACACGTCTCGGGTACAGATACCACCCCACCCAACACCTCTCGGGTACAGATACCACCCCACCCAACACGTCTCGGGTACAGATACCACCCCACCCAACACGTCTCGGGTACAGATGATCTGTACCCGAAGCGGCTAGGGGACGGAGTTGGCGTACCCGAAACGGCTAGACGGCCCAGTTGGCGTACCCGAAACGGCTAGAGGACGGAGTTGGCGTACCCGAGACTCATCTGTAGGCGAGGCGGCTGTAGGGCGGCGCTGTCGACTCCCGGACCACGAGGCGCTGCTCCGCATTCTCGGGATGCACAGCCCCCTCGTCTCCGCCCAGTTCAGCGAGGAGCATCTGAGTCCCCCGTCGGGCCTGCGCGGTCGGGTCCTGCCACACGGTGGTGAGCCCGACGGCCGCACCCATTTCGTGGCCGTCGATCCCCACGACCGACAGCTCCGCGGGAATTCGGATGCCCTGCCGCCGCGCCTCGAAGATGACGCCGAGCGCCATCTCATCCGAGGCGCACACGATCGCGGTCGGCCGGGGCCGCGGGAGCTCCATGAAGCGGCGCATCGCCTCGACGCCGCTCTCCACGGTGAAGTTGCCGAAGAGGGCTGTGTCGGGATCGAACTCGAGGCCCGCGCGATGCACGGCGTCGTGGAAGCCCTCGACGCGGATCCGCGGCACGCTGAAGTTGAGGTCCGAATCGTCCTGACCGTGGAGGAGCGCGATGTGACGGTGGCCCAGGCCGATGAGGTGCTCGGTAATGGTCCGAGCCGCGAGGTAGTCATCGATGCCAACGTTGGAACACCCTGGCACCGGGCCCCCGACCACAACGAGCGGCATTTCGATCTTGTGGAGGTCGTCGATCTCCTCCGGGTGCAGGTACATGCAGATGAGCAGGAGCGCGTCGATCTGCTTGTGCACCATGGACTTGCTGAAGAGCCGTTCGCGCGGCTGCGTGCGCCCGCCGAGATTGAAGAGCGAGAGGTTGTAGCCGCGCCCGTGCAGTTCGCGGTCCACGCCGTCGATCGCCTTGCCGAAGAACCAGCGGTCCACGTAGGGCGAGAGCACGCCGATGGTCCTGGTCTTGCCTGACGCAAGCCGCGAGGCCGCGGAGGAGGGGACGTACCCCAGTTCCTTTGCCGTCGCCAGGATCTTGTCCCGCGTCCTCGGAGACACACGGGGCAGCCCACGGATAGCTCTCGAGACCGTTGCCGTCGACACCCCCGCTGCTGCGGCGACGTCCTCGATCCCGACCATATTCCCTCCGTGTTCCCGGCCCCAGCGCCGGCGAGGCGTACGCCGGACTTACTGCTCGGCGTCGTCCGTGTGCCGCCGGAGAACCCTGCGTCTCAGCGCCCAGAGCCCGCCCATGGCGGCAAGCACCGCGGCAAGCCCGAGCGCCCACCACAGCGCCGACTGCCCGGTCATCTCGAGCCACACCGTCACCACGAAGAGGACGAGCGCCCAGAAGCCCAGGAAACCGACGAAGATCTCAAACTGCTCAACCACGGCCCGTCTCGGGCCGGAGGAGAGACGGTACGCCTCTCCTCCGACCGAGAACGGATCCCACGGTCGGCGGCGTGCCTCCCCTGTCACTTCACCGCGCCCGCGGTGAGTCCCGCGACAATCTTCCGCTGGAAGACCAGCACCAAGATCACCAAGGGGACCGTCACGATCGTACCTGCCGCCATGACGGCCGTGTACGGCTCCTGGTGTGGCTGCGCGCCAGCGAAGTACGCGATCGCAACAGTCACCGGACGGGTTGCGTCCGAGGACAGCTGGCTCGCGATGAGGAACTCGTTCCAGGCCCCGATGAAGGCCAGGATCGCGGTGGTAAACGTGGCGGGTGCGGCGAGCGGAAGGATGATCTTCCGGAACGCCTGGCCCTGAGTGCACCCGTCGATGCGTGCCGACTCCTCAAGCTCCCAGGGCATCTCACGGAAGAACGAAGTCAACGTGTACACCGTGAGGGGAAGCGTGAAGGAGATGTCGGGGATGATCATCGCCTGATAGCTCCCCATCCAGCCGATGTTGGTGAAAAGCTGGAAGAGAGGCGTCACGAGCGCGACGCCCGGGAACATCGAGGCGCCGAGAATGAACCCCATCACGGCGAACTTGAACCGGAAGTTCAGTCGCGCCAGAGCATAGGCCGCGAAGACGCCGACCACGAGGGCGACGACCGTGGTCACGCCCGCCACGATGAGGCTGTTGAGCAGGTTCCGGCCGAAGTGGTTGCCGAGACTTTCGTCGAACACCGTGGCGAAGTTGTCCCACGTGACGTGGGTTGGCCAGAAGCTCGAATCGAACGTGAAGGCGGTGTCCCGGAAAGCCGTCACGATCATCCAGTAGGCCGGTAGGAGGCACCAAACGAGGATGATCAGGGCCGAGATGTAGGTACGGACCTGGCCCCAGTCGAAGCGCTTGCGGCGAGCAGGCGCCGTTGCGGTGCGCGGGAGCGTTGCGGTGGCGGCCATGTCACTTCTTTCCCGAGGAGGTGGCCGCGCCCACGGCGTTCGCACCGAGGAAGCGGACAAAGATGAACGCGACCAGGAAGATCACGATGAACGTGATGGTCGAGAGCGCCGCCGCGCTGTTGAACCCCTCGCGGATCTGGTCGACGACGAGGATCGAGAGCGTGGTCGTGTTGTTGGCGCCCTGCGTCATGATGTACGGCAGGTCGAACATGCGCAGCGCGTCGAGCACGCGGAACAGGACCGCGACCATGAGCGCCGGCTTCACGAGCGGCAGGGTGATCTGGGTGAAGCGCTGCCACGCGGTGGCGCCGTCGACCTTGGCGGCCTCGTAGACCTCATCCGGGATGAGCTGGAGCCCGGCAAGGATAAGGAGCGCCATGAACGGCGTGGTCTTCCATGTATCGGAGATGACGATCGCCCACTTGGCAGGCCACTCAGACCCCGTCCAGAGGATCTGGGTCCCGAACAGCTTGTTGGCAATGCCGTCGAACGCGAAGATGAAGAACCACAGCTTGGCGGTCACGGCCGTGGGAATGGCCCACGGAACGAGGACGGCAGCGCGGACCGCACTCCGTCCGCGGAAGGACCGCGCCATGATGATCGCCATCCAGAAGCCCAGGACGGTCTCAAGGGCCACCGTCACGACCGTGAAGAAGAACGTCGTTCCGAAGGCAGACCAGAACTGGGAGCCGATGGTTCCAGGCGGGCAGGCCTGTCCGTTGCACTGCTGAAGCAGCCAGTGCGCGTAGTTGTCGAATCCTGCCGCACCGCCCTGCTCGAAGAACCCGGTCGCGGCATTGAGGCCAGCGTCCTTCTGGAAGGACATGATGATGGCGTTGACCACCGGGTAGATGATGACGATGGCCAGCAGCACGAGCGTGGGCAGTAGAAGAAGCGAGGCCCAGCGGCCTTGAGTGACTTGCTTCCGGTCCGCGCTCTCGCGACCCGGCATGTGGTGGCCTTCGGCTTTCGCCTTGGCCTGGGTTCGCTCCGGGAGTTTCGTAGACATCGAATCTCTCCTGTTCAGGGGGCCGGCTGGCCCGGGGGTCGTTTCCGGCCCCCGGGCCACCAGCTCACGGCCTGGCTACTTTGCGGCCTCGATAGCGGACTGCATGTCTGCCACCGCTTGATCGACCGTCTTGTCTCCCTTGAGGGCGGCGTAGGCGTTATCCTCCACCGCCTTCGTCACGGCCGGGTAGAACGGCGTGACGGGACGCGGGACGGCGTTCTGGATCGACGTCAGCAGCGTGGGCAGGTACGGGAGCTTCTGCACGAGCGTCTGGTCCGAGTAGAGGCTCGAGAGCACCGGAGCGAGGGAGCCCTGCGTCGCGTAGAACGTCTCCGTCTCCTGGCTCGTCATGAACTTCATGAAGTCAAGAGCCGTGGCCTTGTTCTTCGAGTAGACGCTCATCGCCACGTTGTGGCCACCGAGCGACGACGCGCCCGGCCCGGACTTGCCCGGAAGCGGTGCGATGCCGAACTTGTCAGCGACCTTGGACGAACCGTCCGTCTTGCTCGCGATGCTGTAGACGTACGGCCAGTTGCGCAGGAACAGCAGCTTGCCATCCTGGAACGCCGTGCGGCTGTCCTCTTCCTTGTACGTGATCGCCTCGGCCGGGATGTTGCCGCTCTTGAACGCGTCGACCAGCTTGCCGAGGCCCGTCTTGGCATCCGACGAGTTGACTGCAGCCTTGCCGGAATCGTCCACGATCTTGCCACCGAAGGTGTTGATCGCTTCAGAAGCATTGACCGTGAGGCCCTCGTACTTCTGGAACTGGCCCGCGTAGCAGCCGATGTTGTTCTGCTTGGCGATCGAGCACATGCTCATCATCTCGTCCCACGTCTTGGGCGGGTTGGGCACGAGATCCTTGCGGTAGTAGAGGAGGCCACCGTCAGACGTCTGCGGGGCCGCGTAGAGCGTGCCGCTGTAGGTCGCCGTCTTCACAGTTGCAGGCAGCATCGCCGAAGTGTCGAAGGCCAACTTGTCCTTGAGCGGCTGCAGCCAGCCCTTCGCGGCGAACTCGGCGGTCCAGATGACGTCGACGTCGACTACGTCGTAGTTCGTGTCCTTCCCTTGGAAGTGCTGGACGAGGTCGTCGTGCTGCTGGTCTGCCGAATCAGACTGCTCCTTGAACGTGACCTTCTGGTCCGGGTGAGCAGCATTCCACTTGTCGACGAGCGGGCGGACGACGTTCGAGTTGTCCTTGCCCTGCACGTACGTGATGGGACCGCGCCCATCGAGATTCGAGGAGGCGTCCCCACCTCCCCCGCCGCCGCCACCGGAGCTGCTTCCGCCGCTGCAGGCAGAGAGCGCCAGGGCCAGTACGCTCGCCATGGCTAATGGCGCACCGTACTTGGAGAACGTCTTTCTCATGCTCGACTCCCTTGTCTGTCGGGGCAGCTTTTTCACCGCCTCCGGAGTTGTGACGCAGTTCACCCTATGGCTGTCTATGGAACTGTGCAAGCGCTTACGCACGTCGTTTTCATTCCGTGATCAAAGACCCTAGACACGGCGAAAGGGCCCCACCCATGAGTGGAGCCCTTTGACGGACGACGGCGCGTGCCCGGCCCGAGTGGGTCGGGCTCAGCGCACGCGTTCGGCCCGGCTGAAGCGGGACCTCGTCCCCGACGCGATGTGCAGCAGCACCGGGCACTGGTGGCCCAGCAGGAGATCCATTCCGACGGTCAGACGTTCTATCTCGCGCGCGATCTCACCCGGGTCTGCGCCCTGCCGAGCGACCACGCGTACGCGGAGCGCGACCTGGTGCTCGAACTCGACCGCCGCGACGGACAGGCCGAGGATGTCCCTCCGCCGCGCGAGCGCCTGGCGCAGCGCCTGATCCACCGTCGACGCCGAGATGGTGACGCGGCCCGGGGCCTCGCCTGTCTCCGCGGAGCCGCCGTCCGAGGCGGACCATGCGATGAGGTCACGCCGACCGGTGCCCTGCTGGGACATCCACCACACCATGACGAGGATGACGACGACGAGGAGCGCCATCGCAAGGAGCCAGAGCCAGCTCACCGACGTGCCGGGGATCGGAGTGTTCTCGAAGGCCCGTCCCGTCTGCGTCGACGCGGCCGGCGCCCACGAGGCCCACCAGGCGTCGATTGCCGGAACCGCCGCAATCAGCGCGACGAGGACCCCGACGGCGAACACGAGGATCCCGAACACGAGCACGAGGACGCGGTTGAGCGTGCGCGGCGTGCCGTTCATGCCCCGACCACCCCCGTCCCGGCAACGCGGACCCGGACGACCGGGTACGGCTCGGGCCTGAGCCGTCTGAGCTCATCCTCGGCGGCGGCGAGCACGGCCTCGGCGCTCACAGGCACTCCGGACGTGGGCCGCACGTTGACGAGGGCCTCCCCCTGGGAGACGAACACCGTGACCTGCTCTGGCCGCACCGTCGCGGCCGCGCGGGCGCGACGCGCGAGGGCCGAGGCGAGGACCTCGTCGTCGACCACCACCGCGATGCGCTTCCCCGGGAGTGCCCGGCGACCCGGGCGCCCGGGACGCAGCGCGAGCAGCACGAACATGAGGCCCACGAGCGCGACGACCACGCCGAGAAGGCCGAGCAGACCCCGATTGATGCCGTTCGGGAGGCCCGAGATGAAGCGGGCCGCGGTCTCGGGGTCGGTGATCCAGGCTGGCTGGCCGATCGCCTGCAGCGTCGACTCGAGCAGCGCATACAGGCACAGGAGCGTCACGAGAACCGCGACGACCGCGGCCGCGAAGACTCGGCCCGAGCTCGTCTCGCGGCGCACGGCCGAGGCGAGGCCGTGTTCGGGCTCGGGAGCCCGTGGCGTCGGCGCGCCCTTGGGCGCCCCCTCTGGCTGCGTGACGGGCGCCTCGGCGCTCATTGGACACGCTCCCGTCGAGACGCAGCCGGGCGCACCCCGGCAATCCTGACGTCGACGCGGCGGAGCTGTGCTCCGCTGAGCCCAGACACGCGGCGCATGATGGCGCCCTTTGCGCCCGATGCCCGATCCCACACGCTTCCGCCGGCCGCAGCGACGTCGGCCGGCTGGGCGATGGAGCCCACGTCGGGCACCGCGATGGGCGAGACGACGCTCAGAGCCAGCAGGCCGGCGTCGTCCGTCCACGAAGCCCGCACCTCAGAGGGCCGCACGCCGAAAAGCTCCGCCGCCGCGGCCTGCGCAAGGCTCGTGAGGGCCTGCGTGCTCACGCGATTGTGCCCAGCGAGTGCGGGCGCTGGGGTGGCGGCTTCGGTCACTGCGAGGAGCGCCTTCCGATGAGCGCGTCCCAGACACGCCGGACGTCGACCTTGCCCTCGACAAGCCGGCCCAGGACCGCGCCGATGGCCATGAAGACGATCGAGCCGATGAACCCCCACGCGCCGAACTGGAAGGACATGAACGCGACGAAGGCACCTATGGCGATGCCGACCACGGTCAGATTCACAGCACCTCGTTCCCGGACGGGGCGGGCGGCTGCACGGGAGCAACCGGCGCCTCGGCCTGCCGTGGCTCGCCCTGTCTGGGCTCGCCGATATATACGTCCGCGATCTCGACGTTGACTTCGATGACCGTCAGGCCCGTGTACTGCTCGACGGCGCGGTAGACGGCGGCGCGGACATCGTCCGCAAGCTTCTGCAGCGGGATCCCGTACTTCGCGACGAGCGTGACGTCGACTGCCGCTTGCGTCGCGCCCACCTCGGCGCGGACTCCGCCCGCATGGTCGGCGCCGACCGCGTCGCGGATCGCGCCGAGCGCGCGCGACGGCGTGGTCCCCAGCGAGTGGACGCCGGGCACTGCCCGCGCGGCCGCGGCCGCCACCTTGGCGACGGCCTGCTCCTGGATCACTGTGCGGCCGCCCGCCTCCGGAGGGACCGCCGCGTAGACGGGCGCCCCGGGCCCCACCTCGGGATACTGCTCCATATGGTTCCCCTCGCCGTGTGACCGGACTTTGTTCCCACCTTAGTACGGTCCGTTCTGGCGCACCGCTGTACGGTGGGGGCGGCGTGCGCGCCGCACCCTCATTGGCCCATTCCAGGGGTAACCGAGCCGGCGTACCTTCGGGATATGGAGTTCATTCGCGTTGCCTACTACCCCAAGGGGCAGCTCGGACCCGTGGTCCATCCGGTCGTGGCCGAAGATGCCGAGGCCGCCATCGCCGCGACGGAGGGGACCGTCGCCGAACTCGCCCGGGACCACTCGCTCATCCGGCTCGAACTGCTCGAGCCCAAGCACCACCGGGTCGTCGCCGAATGGAACGGGACGGCCTGGACCCGCCGCTGAATGCGGCCGGGGACCTGCGCGGCTAGGTGATGGTGCAGCGCCCGGGGGCAGCGCCGGGCCCGGTCGGGGCGGCGTGCCCGCACGCCGCCTCGACCCTCGGCCTCACTGGCAGGTGAAGGTCATGTTGTTGACCACGAGGACGCCGTTCGCATTCGTGGTCTGGGTGAAGGCCGCGTGGATGCTCAGCGTCGAGGAGGGAGCGGAGCTGCTCGTGCCGTTGAAGTTGAACGTTGCGTGCTGGACGTTGTTCTTGTTGTTGTCCTCTGAGCCGAACCACTCCTGGACGTGACCTGTCCACGTTCCCCACACGCCATTCCACAGCGTGGTCAAGGTGACCCGGCCCTCGGTTGTCGTGGTGAACCAGTCTCCGTTGCTGTTCGTCGTGAAGTGCTGAACCGAGTTGCCGGTTCCGGTGAAGCTCGTCTGCCCCGGCCCGTCGCATGTCACTGGGATCACGCCGACGATCTGAGTGCTGTGTTGCGTTCCCGTGGTGGTCGCGAACGCGGGGCTGGCCCCCGCGGCGACCGTCAGAAGTGCTGCTCCCACGATGGCACCGACCCGCTTGAGCATTTTTCGCTCCTCCTTCAGCTGAAGAAGGGGCAGCCCGCGCAGCACCCGGCAAAGCGCCGGGCCGAGACCGATGCCCCGAACGCCGCTCGACGGCGGCAATTGTGCAGTTTGGGATTTCGAGTTCCCCCAGCTGCAGCGAATTTAAGCCCGCCCTGTGTGCCAGTCAACAGTCGCCGCACGGTCTTAGCCGGGGGGCCCCTCGCTTCTACTTGGCCGAGGTGCAGGGCTGTCCGGTCCCAAAGTGCAGCCATCCGGGCAGTGCCTTGGTGAACGCGGTGCGGATCGCGGGGTCCTTGGTGGCCGTCCAGTCGACCTGGCCTTTGACCTCGGTCTCGTACTTGTCCCACTCGAACCAGTTGACCATCTTCAGGTCCGGGAACCGTGTGGGGATGTCGGATCCCAATACCTGTTCCCACCAGGCCTGCTTGATCGCGAGGGAATTCGAGGCGTCGCGGCTCGTGTTCACCAGGGCAGCCGTCTCTGCGATCGCGACGGGCTTGCCGTGCTTGATCCCGTAGTCGGTGTAGAAGTCGGGGACGGCTGTGTCTTTCCCGCCGGCGCCGTCGTAGGTGCCGGTCAGCTGCTGGGCGAACTTGCCTGCCTCGGGGACCACGTTCGCTCCCCACGGGTAGGTGTTGCCCCAGTGGTACAGCGACATCCCGACCCAGTCCACGGCGTCGTCGCCGGGATAGTAGGGCGCGTAGGGGTCGTCCTTGCCGTCGAGGGTGCCGTCGTGGTTCGTGTCCAGGGATGTGTAGTCGGCGGTCCCCTTCTTCGCCTCGTACTTCCCGCCGTCGAAGGGGTAGCCGCCCCCGTAGTTCGGGGCCCACATAGTGGCGCTCGACGGCGTCGCATGGACCGCTGCTGCCACCCTGCGGAAAGCGGCGATATACTCGGCGGGCTGTTCACCCCATTCGTACCAAGATCCGTTCATCTCCTGGGCGAACCGCACGATCACCGGGACCCCGGATCCGTTGACCTGGGTCAGGAGGGTCTGGAGGTCCTTGAGCGCCTCATCGGTGACAGAGGCCAGTCCGCCGTGGGGTTCGAGGGTCAGCAGCAGGGCAGCGCCCTGCGCGCGGACCTGCTCGGCCGCGCCATGGATGTTGGTCCGGTCGGCTTCGGTGAAGGGGAACCCCGAGAAGGAGACCGCGACGGCGGGGCTGCGGCCGAGGTTCCGGGCATAGTCGGCGAGCTGCTCGTGGCCCCAGTCCAGGTTCACCCCGAACAGCGCGCCGCTCGCGGGGCCGATCGGGCGTGCCGGGGAGGCGCAGGACGACGACGGCGCAACCGCGAGAGTCGCTCCGGACGAGCAGGCTGTGAGGGCGAGGACGGTGAGAGCGGCCGCGGAAGTCCCGAGCCGTCGCATCTTGGCGTGCACCCGCCCACGCTACAGCGAAGGCCCGCTATCGCGCGGACGTCAGCGAAGCTGCAGGGGCCTGGGGCCTCAAACCACTGGCGTGATCGGGGTGACGGTAAACGGCTCGATGAGCAGGTCCACCGAGATGTCCACGAATTCTCGGACGTGGTCCTGCTCGTTGTGGTAGTCGAGCTCGGCTCGGCTCTCCCACCCCTCGATGAGAACGAATCGCCCGTCTGAGGCGTACACGCTGTATTCGATGCAGCCTTGGTCCTGGCGGCTCCTCTGCTGGAGCTGGCGGAGAGCTGTGCGGAGGTCGGCCGCACGCTCGGGTTTGGGGGCGAAGACGGGCATTAGCCAGACTTCACGTGCCTCCGTGGTCTGCTGGTTTGTCGCCTGCTGGGAACGAGGGGCCATGTTTCCTCCTGATGCGGTGAAAGGGGTGAGGAGGCGGTGGGACGGGCCTCCTCACCCCCTTTGCTGTTCTTGCTAGTCCGCGAGCGCCGCCACACGGGGGACGTCGACCCAGGCCTCCTTCTCGGCCGACGCGAGGATCGCGTCGTCGATGAGGGCGGTCTGGTAGCCGTCGGCGAAGTTCGGGCTCACGCTCGTGCCCTCGGCGATGGCCTTGAAGAAGTCATGCGCCTCGATGATCTTCGTCTCGCCGTAGCCGATGCCGAGCGCGGGGATGGGCCACAGGCCGTCTCCGTACGGATGGGCAGGCCCTGTGTAGACGGTGCGGAAGCCGCGGCGGTCGTCGCCGTCGTTCGCGAAGCAGACCTGGAGCTCGTCCCGGCGCTCGTAGTTGAAGACGATGCTGCCCTCGGTGCCATGGATCTCGAACGTGATGAAGTTGTTCCGTCCCCACCCGTTGCGTGTGGCCTCGATCGAACCGACCGCCCCGTTGGCGAAGCGGACCATCGTCATGACCTCGTCATCGACGTCGACCTCGCCGCGGGGCCCGTCTCCGCCCCGGACGTTCCCAAGCGCGTCTGCGCCGCCGGACTGCAGGGGCCGGTCGGGGATCCAGGTCGAGAGGATCGAGTTCACGGAGGCGAACTCGCCCACGAGGTAGCGGGCCATGTCGATGACGTGAGTGGCGATGTCTCCGAGCGCACCGGAGCCCGCGACGGACTTCTGGAAGCGCCACGAGAGCGGGGAGTTGGGGTCGGCGCTCCAGTCCTGGAGGTAGGTGCCGCGGAAGTTGAGGATGCGGCCGATCGCGCCTTCCTCGATGTACTTCTTCGCGAGGGCGACGGCGGGAGTGCGGCGGTAGTTGAACGCGACCATGTGCACGATGCCTGCGTCCTTGACTGCGTCGTACATGGCCTTGGACTCCTCGCCGGTGCGGGCGAGCGGCTTTTCGCAGATGATGTGCTTTCCGGCCTGGGCCGCGGCGATCGCGATCTCGGCGTGCAGGTGATTCGGGGTCGCGATGTCGACGACGTCGATGCTCGGGTCCTCGATGATCCGGCGCCAGTCCGCGGTCGAGTTCTCGAAGCCGAAGCGGCGCGCGGCCTCGGCGGCGAGGCCCTCGTTGGCTTCCGCAATGGTGTGGCGGATAGGCATGGCCGGGGCCGGCCAGAAGAACATCGGCATCGCCGAGTATGCGAGCGAGTGGGCCTTGCCCATGAAGCCGCCTCCGATGAGGCCGACATTGAGATTCTTCATGACGTGTTCCTTTTCGATGGGAGTCAGGAGTGGAGGAGGGCGTCCAGGTACTTCTTGCTGATCTCGGCGGCGGCGCGGGGGTCGCCGTCGTACTCGTCGAGCTCGACCATGAGCCAGCTGTCATAGCCGCTCTCCTTGATGGCCTCGACGATGTCCGGGAGGTCGAGCTCGCCTTCGCCCAGGGGCAAAAACGTGAACGGATCCCTGCGGAGGTCCTTGAGGTGCACGTGGCGGAGGCGCTCGGGGTATTTGCGGATCATGGCCGCAGGGTCGGCGCCGCCCGCGGCGAGGTGCGCGGTATCTGGGCAGAAGCCGATCCTGGTGAGGCCCATGAGGCGCTCGAGCTCCTCGGGGCCCTCGACGATGGTGGTGAGGTGCGGGTGGTAGCTGGCCGAGAGGCCGAAGCTTTCCGCGATGTCAGTGACGCGGTCGAGGGCTTCGCCGAGGCGCGTGTAGTCCTCGTCCGTGGTTCCGGCGGCGCGCCGCGCGCCGCCGCCGACGACGAGGCGCTCGGCCCCGAAGGTCGCCGCCAGCTCTGCCGAGCGCTGGATGCGGTGCAGCTCGTCGGGGAGGATGTCTGCGTAGATGAAGTTCGCCCCGGTGTAGACGCTCACCAGCGAGACGCCCGCCTCCTCGAGCAGCCCTCGAAGCTCCTCAGGTCGGTCCGCATACTCGGCGAGGTTGCCGTCGAACATCTCCACGCCCTCGTAACCCACGGAGGCGATATCCTTCACGGCCCGGTCCATGGACCCGTGGGTCATGTAGAAGAGGTCTTTGACGCTTGTCACCCCGACGGGATGCCCGACGACGCCGCCCCAGGTGATGGTGCAATATCCGAGTTTCATTGACTGCGGCCCTTTCAGATGATGGTGAAAACCTTGTCGCGTGCGGGGACGCTAGCCCACTCGCCCTCATGCGCTGAGGTGACGAGCGCCTGCGTGAGCTGCGCCGCGCGGAGACCGTCGGCGAATGTCGGGAGCCCGTCGGGCGCATTGCCGCGCACGGCCTCGTAGACGTCGGCGACGAAGGCATTGAAGCTGTCCTGATAGCCCTGCGGGTGGCCCGCAGGGAGCCGGGCGTACCGCCTGCCGCCGTCGGTTGCTAGGGTGTCGGGGCCGACGGGGATCTGCCGGGCGGCATCCGTCCGGCCCACCCAGAGCGTGTCCGGCTGCTCTTGGTCGAAGCTCACCGACGCCTCCGTGCCGTCGAAAGAGAACCAAAGCCGGTTCTTGCGGCCCGGGCTGACCTGGCTGACGACCACCGATCCCGTGGCACCCTGATCGGTCTCGAACAACACGGTCGCGCCGTCCTCGGTCGCCACAGGGAAGGAACCACCCTCGCCCCCGCGGTCCGCGAAGGCCTGCGACATCGAAGCGACAAGCCGCGTGATCCGCTGCCCGGTGACGAACTCCATGAGGTCGCACCAGTGAACCCCAATGTCACCGAAGGCGCGCGAGGCGCCGCCGGCTGCGGGATCGACCCGCCAGTTCGTCGCCTGAGGGCTGGCGAGCCAGTCCTGGAGGTATGAGCCGTGCAGGAGCCAGAGCCTTCCGGCCTCGCCCCTCGCCACGAGGCCGCGGGCTTCGCGGACCGCGGGGTAGAAACGGTAGACGAACGGTACCGCCGCGACGCTTCCGTGCCGCTGGGCCAGGTCGGCGAGCTCGGCGGCGTCCTCGACGGAGGTCGCGAGGGGCTTCTCGCAGATCACGGCCTTGCCTGCAGCTAGGGCCAGCTTCGCGTACTGGGCGTGCGTCGCGTTGGGGGTGCAGATGTGCACGACGTCGACGTCCTCGCGCTCGATCAGCGCCTCCGGCGACGCTGCCGCGTGCAGCGCACCGAGGGCGGTGGCAGCGCGCTCGGCGCTCGCCGTCGTGCGGCCGGCGACGGCGCCCACTGTCCCACCCGCGGCCCGTACTGCGTGCGCGTGGACCTCGCCCATGAAGCCCGTGCCGATGATCCCGGAGCGGAGTGTGCTGGCCATGGCTACTTCTTCCGGGCCAGGGCGACGGCCAGGATGATGATTGCTCCCCGGACGACTTGCTGCTGGCTGCTGTCGAGTCCGGCGAGGATGAGGCCGTTGTTGATGAGGCCGATCAGGAGCGAGCCGAACAGCGTGCCGATCACGGTGCCGGAGCCGCCGAACAGGCTGGTCCCCCCGAGGATCACGGCGGCGATGGCCGAGAGCTCGTCGCCTGTGCCCCATTGGAAGCGTCCGGACTGGAGGCGGCCGGCGTAGAGCATGCCGGCGATGCTTGCGACAATGCCAGAGATCAGCAGGACCTGGAACTTGATGCGCTTGGTGTTGATGCCCGTGAAGTCGGCCGCGGTGCGGTTGCCGCCGGTGGCCAGGACCTGCCTGCCGAACTTCGTGCGGGAGAGGACGACGGCGCCGACCGCCACGAAGAGCGCGGACCAGAGGACCAGGCCCGGCAGAGGGCCGATGTTCCCGGAGCCGAAGATCGTGTTGAAGGTGTCGTCGAGGATCGGCTGCGGGGCTGACGCTGTGACCCACTGGGCTGCGCCGACCGCGATGCCCATCATGCCGAGGGTGACGAGGAACGAGGGGATGCCCAAGAGGCTGACAAGGCCGCCGTTGATAGCCCCGACGATCGCACCCATGGCGAGACCGGCCAGGATGCCGGGCACAAGACCCCACTGGGAAATCCCCATGGCGGTCGCAACGCTCGAGAGGCCGGCGGTCGACCCGACGCTGAGGTCGATCTCGGCGCACGAGATGACGTAGGTCATCCCGACAGCGATCACTGTGATGGTCGCGGTCTGCCGGAAGATGTTCAGCAGGTTGACCGCGGAAAGGAAGCCTTGATCGCGGAGGAGGACCGCGAAGAAGGCGAAGACCACGACGAAGCCTATGTAGATGACGTAGCGGCGCCAGTCGAGCTTCCTCAGCATCTCGCCGAAGTTCGGCGTCGCCGACGCCTCGATGGTGGCCGCGGGGGCTGTCTTGCTCATGTCAGACTCCCTGGACTGCGAGTTGGAGGGACTCCTCGTCGGCGATGTCGCCGCGAGGCAGGTCTTGGATGATGGAACCTTCCTTGAGGACGAGGACTCGGTCGCTCACCGCAAGGAGTTCGGGGTATTCGGAGGAAATGACGATCACCGATTTGCCGGTGCTCGCCAGATCCCGAATCATGTCGAGGATCTCGCTCTTCGTGCCGATGTCGACGCCGGCCGTCGGCTCGTCGAGGATGAGCACCTCGGGGTCGGTGCCCAGCCACTTGGCGATGACCACCTTCTGCTGGTTGCCGCCTGAGAGGAGCCGGACCGGCCGATTCGGGTGGGCGACCTTCACCGCGAGCTTGTCGATGAGTGACGACGACAGCTTCTTGCCCTCGCCGAGGTCGAGGAACGGACCGCGGCTGACGTTTCCGAGAAGGGGAAGCAGGAGGTTGTCGCGCACCGAGTGCTCCAGAACGAGGCCCTGCGCACGCCGGTCCTCCGGGATCAGGGCGAGCCCGGCCGCGATCGCCTGTCTGGGCGAGCCGATCGAGACCTTCTTGCCCTTGATCAGGATCTCGCCGCTCGTGGCCCTGTCGATGCCGAACAGCGTCCGGGCCAGTTCGGTACGCCCGCTGCCCATGAGGCCCGCGAGTCCGAGGATCTCTCCGGGCAGCAGCGTGAACGAGATGTCGCGGACCTTGGAGCCGGAGGTGAGCCGACGCACCTCGAGGAGGGGGACGCCGTCGTGCGTCGCCTGCTCCCGTTCGCGGTAGGCGAGCTGTCCCTCGATCTTCTTGCCCACAATGCCCTCGACGATCTGTTCGGGCGTGACGCTGGACAGCGGCTCCGTGAGCAGCCGGCGACCGTCGCGCAGAATCGTGATGCGGTCCGCGATCCGGTACACCTCCTCCATGCGGTGGGAGATGTAGATGATCGAGATGCCCCGGGCCTTGAGGCGGTCGATGAGCTCGAAGAGGGCCTCGGTCTCGTGCCTCGCCAGACTCGCCGTCGGCTCGTCCATGATGAGGACCCTCGCGTTCTGGGACAGCGCCTTGGCGATCTCCGTGAGCTGCCAGTACGCGGTGCCGAGGCGGGAGACCTCGGCCTTCGGGTTGACCCGGACTTCCATCTCGTCGAAGAGCTTCTTGGCTCGGCGCACGGCCTCGCGGTCGTCGATCAGGCCGCGGGCTGTTGGTTCGGCGGCGAGGAAGATGTTCTGCGCGACGGTCAGGCTCGGCACGAGGCTGAATTCCTGGAAGACCATTCCGATCCCGGCAGATTTCGCGTCCTGGATGGAAGTGATGGCGGCTGGCCTCCCGTCGATGAGGATCTCGCCTGCATCTGTCTGGTAGACGCCTTGCAGGATCTTCATGAGGGTCGACTTGCCGGCTCCGTTGCCGCCGGCGAGGGCGTGGACTTCGCCTTTGCGGACTTCGAAGTCGACGTCCTTCAGGACCGGAACCCCGTTGAAGCCCTTGGAGATGGACCGCATCTCGACGGCGTTGTCTGGCGTGTTCATGGGTTGTCCCTCCCGGGCGGGGGCATCAGCCCCCGCCCGACTGCTTCTGCTGCTTCTGCCCGCTACTTCTTGTACGAGCTCTGGAGGTCCGCGGGGGCATCAGCGTGGTAGACCTGCTTCCACGCGTCGAGGACGTTCGAGTGGTCGACGGGCAAGGCGCTCAGCGCCACATAGGCCGGCTCCTGCTTGCCCAGCAGGGATCCGGCAGCGATCTGGGCCTCGGTCACTCCCTGGTCGAACGGAACCTGGGCTCCGAGGCCGACCACGAGGTCGTTCTTCGCAAGCGCGATCGCCACGTTCTTGCCGAGGTCCTCGGTCGCGATCTTGAGGTCCTGTCTGCCCGCGGCGCGAGCGGCCGCGAGGACGCCCTCAGCCGGGACGTCCCACACGGCCCAGATGCCGGCGAGGTCCGCATGCTTGCTCAGCATCGCGTTCGCGGCGGCCTGGGCGTCGCCAGCGAAGTCGGGGCCGGCGATGCCCTTCTCCTCGACGATCTGGATGTCCGGGTACTCCTTCGAGATGGTGTCCTTGAAGCCCTGGTAGCGCTGCTTGGTCACGAAGAAGTCCGCCTGGTGGAAGATGACGCCAATTTTGCCCTTGCCGCCGAGGGCCTTGGCCGTCTCGTGCGCGGAGACGACACCGTTGCCGTAGTTGTCCGCCGACACGTCAGACACGTAGTCCTTGCCCGCGACGAAGCCCTGCGGGACGTTGTCCATGAAGACCAGCTTGGCCCCGGCCTGGGAGGCCTTTCGGTAGGCCGCGGCGGTGGCGACAGGGTCGGTGGGAATGGAGACGATGATGTTCGGTTTCTGGGTCATGACGGTCTCGAGGTCGGAGACCTGCTTGTCCGGCTTGAAATTGGCGTCCGTCGTGGCGATGACCTTGATGCCGAGCTTCTCGAACTCGCTCTTGAGGCCGGCAATCTGCGCCGTCGCCCAGTCGTTGCCCCCGTAGTGCATGACGATCGCGGCTGTGGCACCCATGGCCTTGACCTTCGCGACCTCGTCGGGAGTCAGGGTCGTGGCCGAGGCGGGCGACGGCGTCTCGCCGTTCGGGCCCTTGCTGAGAACCTGCCCGGTCACCTGCTTGAGGGCGGCAGCGGCCTTTTCGGAGACGGCCGAATCAGTTCCTCCGGCCGCACTCGTCGATGAGCTGCACCCGGCGGCCGCCAGTGTGATGGCTGCGGCGGCCGCGAGAAAGGCTGTCCTGCGGATCATTGATGTTCTCCGGTCCTGTCGGGAAGGGGAAGGGTAGTGCTCGGACGCGCCCCGGGGTCGCCCCGTGAGCGGTCTGATCAGGTGGTAGGGGTTCGGTTCTAGGCCGCTCAGGCCAGTGCACGCGCCAGAGCTGGAGGGACCGGCGAGAGGATGAGTCCCCCCGCGGTCGAAGCTGCGCGGATCGCGGCAGCCTTGTCAGAGGCGTCCAAGAACGCCTCTGCGTGTGGCCGGTCGAAGAAGAGCCCGAGACTGCAGGGGCCGTGGTGGGCGTGGACCCACGCGACCGCCTCCGAGGAGACGCTGGCGAGGTCACCGGAAGATCCCAAGTCCCCCGGATCCACTGTCCTTACCGATGAGAGGGAGCCTGATCCGTCCGCTGTGACAACCAAGCTCGCCCAAAGGGTGCTGTCCTGGAAGATGCCCACGACTGCCGAGGAATTCTCGGGGACGAACGCATCCACACCTCTGCCGAGGTCGTTATCCGAGGCGCGGGCCGCGAGCAGCAGCTTCGCCACGTTGCCCCACTGACCGGCGTCGACTCCGGCGATCTCGACTTTGGGCGGGAGCCACAGGGGCTGGACCGGGTTCTCGGCTTGCACTGCGACTCCTCCTCTTCTTCGAGAGATTTTCTCCGTGAACGTTCACGGTTTTTCCATCGTGAACGTTCACGGTGGAATGTGTCAAGAGTCTCAACCCGACTTTCTGGATGCCGTTACGACCTGCCGCCGGCCCCGCGCACGCGATTGCGCTTCGCGGCACGAGTGCGCCTCGACTCCGGCTAGAGGTGCCCCCGGGACTACGAGCTGGTCTGGCGCAGGCGCGCCGGGATGGCGCTCGCTCTCACCACGAGAGTGGGGACACTCGGGGTCCTGTCGACCTCGCGCCCCTCGATCGTCCCGAGGAGCACGTCGATGCTCGCTTGGGCGAGCGCCGGGAAGTCCTGCCGCACAGTGGTCAGCGGCGGGAGGAAATAGTCCGATCCTTCGACGTCGTCGAAACCCACGATGCTCACGTCCTCCGGGACGCGCACGCCCCTCTCGGCGAAAGCGCGGATGAGGCCAAGCGCGGTGTGGTCGCTGACAGCGAAGATCGCCTGCGGGACCCGTCCCTCCGAGACGAGGCGCAGCCCCGTCTCGTAGGCGAACTTCGGGCTCCAGTCGCCCTCTACACACAGCCCGGGCTCCAGCCCCGCATCCCGGATCGCCGCCTCCCAGCCCCGCTTTCGGACGCGGCCGTCGAACCACTCCATCGACCCTGCAATATGCGCGATGTCCGTGTGGCCGAGATCGATGAGGTGCTGGGTCGCCATTCGGGCGCCCAGCTCCTGGTTCTCCGAGTACGTGAAGACGTTCGGCGTCGAGGAGGCCCCGGCCGCGATCATCTCGACCGGCACGCGGACATCGGCGTTCCAGACGGCGGCAGCCATGGCAATACGTGGAGCGATCACGATGATGCCGTCGACGCCCACGTCATCCAGGGTGTCGAGCGCCTTCGGCACACTATCCTCGTAAGGCTCATCGACGGTCACGACAGTGGACGCATAGCCGTTCTGCCGCGCAAGGCTCTCGAGGGCCATGAGCGTCCCGACCGGCCCGAAGCGCGGAGAGCCGTCCGTGAGAATTCCAATGACCGTCGATTGGCTGGTGACGAGGGCGGTGGCCATCCGATTGCGGCGGTAACCGACTTCCTGAATCACACGGAGCACCCGATCCCGGGTCACCGCGCTCACGTCCGGGGCGTCGTTGATGACGCGCGAGACGGTCTGATACGAGACCCCAGCAAGCCGTGCCACGTCATTGATGCTGGGCTTCCGCCGTCGGGTGGGCGCCGGTGGACGCCCCGATTCCTGTGCCAAACGGCTCCTCCTCTCCAAAGACGTCCCAACTCAAGGAAACCTGCCAGCCGCGGCGAGACGCTAGGACCGTACGTCCAGGCTACAAGGCAACACCCGGGCTCGGGGTGAATGCCAGGCCGCTTGGATACTCGAAGCGACTCTTGACGCAATGCACTGCGAGCCCTCACGATGAGTATGGGCCGTGAACGTTCACGGATCCGCTCGAACAAGGAGTGGGCTGCTGGCCGAAGGCACTCCATGCCGCCTGTCAGATCTCCTCATTGGGGGACCAGCTGACCCTCCGAACGGACAACCGTCGGAGGCCCAGCGTCCACTGTCTCCCCGAAAGGAAGCATCCATTGAAACTCGAATACTGCACCAACATGCGGTTCTTGGCCGGAGCGGCGGCGCAGCTGTGGCGGATGGTTCCTTCGGTGGTCCTTCCGCGCACTCGGTGACGCGCTCACCTTCACGATCGACCCGAAGTGTCATCGACGACCCAACGGGGACGGTGGAAGCTCCCCCGGCTCCCGCGTGGACCATCGTGGGTACAACCCGGCTTCTACTTCACTGTCTGATGCTGGCAGCAGCGGGCTCGGCGTCACGAACGGCCCTTCTCGCCTTCGACTTTGGACGCGACCCATTCGGAACGGCCGTTGTAGGCGACGACGTGGAAGATCTGACGACGAGGTGGCCCTCCACAACCGCGTGGGTCACGACGTTCAAGCCGCGGATAATCGCCCCCAATTGATCGATTGCGACGCGTCCGAGATCTCCCGCGCACGTATCGAAGGTTGTGAGCGGGGGCATATGCGACGCGCTCTCCTCGACATTGTCCGTGCCGACGAGGGAGATGTCCTCGCCGACGGTGAGTCCCTGTTCCCGGATAGCCATCGCAGCGCCGATCGCGCTCTTGTCGCTGACCGCATAGATCGCCGTGGGCGGTTCGGGGAGAGCGAGGAGGGCCTTGGCCTGCTCGTAGCCCTTGCGGGCCGCATGCGCGGGCTGCGGAATCGTCAACCCCGGGTCCGGAGCGAGCCCTGCTTCTGCCAGAGCCACCACATATCCCTGGCGGCGCTCATGGAGCGACTCGTAACGCTCCGACCCGGGAATGATCGCGATCCTCCGGTGGCCGAGCTCGATGAGGTGACGAGTCGACTCAAGGCCTGCCCGGAAGTTGTCCGAGCTTACCGAAGAAATGGGGCGCTCAACCCGGTTTTCTATCAGGACCGTGGGCAGTTTCGCCTCTGCCATTTGGTCGATGACCTCGACGTCGATGTCCCCTCCGTTTGCTATCAGGAGCCCGTCGAGCGGACGGGAGGCGATGTCGGAGAGTTCAGCGAAAGGGTCAGAGCCCGAGTGGTAGAGGCCGAGGACGACCTGGGCTCCGACCGCACGGGCACCCCTGTAGACGCCCTGCAGCAAGGTGTCTATAAAGCCGTCCGCCTTGGCCTGAGGCGACAGCTCTTCCATGATCAAGCCATAGAGCGGTTTGCGAGCCCTGGATGTGTGGTCATAGCCGATCGCCTCGGCAGCACGCAGGACTGCTTCACGACGTTCGGGAGACACCCCAGGTTTGCCGCTGAGCGCAAGCGGCACTGCCGAAAGGGGCACTCCAGCCGCGGCTGCCACATCACGCATCGTCGCACGACGATAAGACGTTCCCTCGGTCATCCAACACCCTCCGATCCCGGCACCCAACAACCTTCACCACGAACAATAGCTGAACAAATCGGAACATCAGACAATCTCGCTCAAGCCGGGCGTGGTCTCGTGGGCGGCTGAAGCTTCCGCGGGTGGACGAAGCAGTCCTGACGACCCACGGTGCGGTGCGGTTCTTCATTGTAGAGGCGATTAGCAACGATCCCACATAGGGTCGGCAAGAACAAGCATCTAGACAAATAAAGAACATGTTCTTGACCAGACGAGAACAGAGTACTAGGTTCGGATGTGCCGCCACCCGCGTTTCCAGGGTTCGAGAAGGCGACAACGAAGTCACTCAGGAGGAGAGATCCCATGAAGAAACGGCTCGCAACAGCTGTAGTCGCCGTCGTCGGAGCTGTCATTGCCCTCACGGGCTGCGCCTCTGGCGGCGGAGGCTCGGCAAGCGCAAAGTCCAACTGCAGCAACACCATCGTCCAGAAGAACGCCCCTGTGGTCTCGGTCTGGGCGTGGTATCCGAACATGAAGAACGTCGTCGACAACTTCAACAATCAGCACACAGACGTCCAGGTGTGCTGGTCCAGCGTCGGGGAAGGCGTCGAGGAGTACAACAAGGTTCAGACCGCCGTCTCGGCCGGCAAGGGACTCCCGGACGTTGTCATGCTGGAAGCCGACCACCTTCCCACCTTCGAAATCCAGAACGCTCTCGTCGATCTGAGCAAGTACGGCGCCAACGACGTGAAGTCGAACTTCAGCGCAGGCGCGTGGCGCGACGTGTCCCAGGGAGACTCCGTGTACGCGATCCCCGTGGATGGGGGCCCGATGGGGCTGATCTACCGTTCGGACATCTTCCAGAAGTACGGGATCACTCCCCCGAAGACATGGGACGAGTTCGCCGCGGACGCCAAGAAGGTCAAAGACGCCGGGGGACCGATGTTCGGCGACCTCGGCGCCAATTCGCCCGCCCAGGTCATGGCTCTGATGATCCAGAAGGGGTCAGTGCCGTTCCAGTACAACTTGGCCGACAAGAACACCATCACCATCAAGGTCAACGATGACGCGTCCAAGCAGGTTCTGAACTACTGGGCGGGCCTCGTGAAGGACGGCCTCGTAGGCACGACAGACCAGTTCACCACGGATTACGTCCAGGGGCTCATCGCCGGCAAGTACGCCACCTTCGCCTCGGCCGCGTGGACGCCCGGCTACATGACCGGTGCCGGAATCGGGAAGAGCGGGTCCGGCTCTTGGGCTGTCTCCCCGATGCCCCAGTGGGATCCCTCCAACCCGGTCTCCGTCAACTGGGGCGGCTCGACGTTCGCGGTCACGAACCAGGCCAGCGACAAGGCGCTGGCAGCGAAGGTCGCCGAGGGGCTTTACGCAGATCCTGCATCGCTGAAGGACGGCTGGTCGAACCAGGTCATCTTCCCCCTGAACAAGCAGGCCCTGGACTCACCGGATTTCAACAACAAGACCAAGTTCTTCAACGGAGAGACCTCGAATAAGGACATCTACATCCCAGCGGAGAACGCCTACAAGGGCATGGACTATGCACCCTTCCAGACGTACTTCTACGCCCAGTTCCAGGACGTTCTCACGAAGATCAACCACCAGCAGCTCACAGGCGATCAGGCTGCCGACCAGCTTCAGCAGACTCTTGTGAAGTACGCCCAGAGCCAAGGCTTCACGGTCAAGGAGTAAGGAACATGGCTACCACCCTCTCTGCGTCCCCGAGCCGGCAAAAGCCGATTTCGGATCCGGTGCGCAGACGTTCGGCCCAGGGTCGACGCCGTAACGTCGGCTGGCTGTTCGTCGCCCCATTCGGAATTGTCTTCGTGCTGTTCCTCGTCGCGCCCCTCCTGTATGCGCTCTATCTGAGCCTGTTCAACAAGGGATTGGCGACCGGAACGACCTTCGTCGGGATCTCGAATTATGTGAAGGCCTTCACGGATCCGAACTTCCTCAACGGAGTCGCCTTCGTCCTGCTCTTCGCACTCGTACTGATCCCAGTCCAGATGGCGGTGTCTCTCGCGGCGGCACTGGTCCTCGACGCCTTCAGCTCACTCTTCGTGAGGTTCTCGCGTCTGATGATCTTCCTGCCGTATGCCATCCCGGCCGTGATCGGCGCACTGATGTGGGGCTTCCTCTACAGCCCTTCGTTCGGGCCGCTACAGCAGATCTTCGGGGCGAACGCGCCCGCTCTGCTCAGCCCGTCGAACATCTTCGGTGCACTCGTGAACGTCGTCACCTGGCAGTGGGCGGGGTACTACATGATCATCATCTACGCAGCCCTCCAGGGGATCGACAAGAGCCTGTATGAGGCGGCCAGGATCGACGGCGCGAACGGCTGGCAGATCGCGTGGCGGCTCAAGGTGCCGATGGTCGCATCCTCCTTGGTGCTGATCGTCGTGTTTGCCCTGATCGGCACGCTTCAGTTCTTCACCGAACCGGAGATCCTCGCCCCGATCTCCAACGGCAGCATCCAGCCGAACACGACGCCCAACATTTACGCGTACAGCCAGGCGTTCTCGTACGCCAACTTCAATTACGCCTCCGCCCTGTCGTTCGCGCTCGGGATCGTCGTGCTCATCGCCATCTACATCTTCATGTTCGCCACTCGCAAGCGAGGGAGCATCCTGTCGTGAAATCCCCACAGTTCGCCCCCGAGGCAAGCCGATTCCGCCCT
This sequence comes from Sinomonas albida, assembly GCF_004919045.1. GTDB lineage: Bacteria > Actinomycetota > Actinomycetes > Actinomycetales > Micrococcaceae > Sinomonas > Sinomonas albida. The sequence goes on along the minus strand of NZ_SWDW01000008.1, from coordinate 15,025 downwards.
CGCGGTAACCCCGGATCCACGGCCCGGGCTCTCCGCGGTCGAGGCGCCGTTCTCCCATACCTGTTCCTCGGGTTCCTGATCGTCTACTTCCTGATCCCCATCTGGTGGCTCTTCGTCGCCAGCACCAAGGACGCGCAGGACCTGTTCACCAGCCCCAGCGCGCTGTGGTTCGGAAAGGGCTTCAACCTGATTCCGAACCTGTCCGATCTGTTCACCTATGACGAGGGCATATATATCCGCTGGCTGCTGAACTCTGTGCTCTACGCCCTCGCCGGCGGGCTCGGCGCAACTGCCCTCGCCGTCCTCGCAGGCTATGGATTCGCCAAGTTCAAGTTCAGCGGCCGCCGCCTGAGCTTCTCTATGCTGCTCGGCTCGGTCATGGTCCCAGCGACCGCCCTGGTGATCCCCACGTTCACTTTCTTCTCGGACCTGGGGCTGACGGACACAATCTGGGCCGTGATCCTGCCCTCCCTGCTGAACCCGTTCGGGGTCTACCTCATGCTCGTCTACACCTCGGACGCCGTTCCGGAGGAGCTGCTCGACGCGGCCCGAGTGGATGGTGCGGGCGAGTTCCGGACCTTCCTGCAGGTGGCGCTGCCCCTGCTGCGGCCCGCGATCGTGACCGTTCTGCTGCTGTCGGTCGTCGCGAACTGGAACAACTACTTCCTCCCGCTGGCGATGCTCTCCGACAAGAACCTCTTCCCGATCACCGTGGGAATCGGCCTCTGGGAAGGCCAGGCCTCCGCCAACAATGGAGGCGGCTACTCCCTCTGGGGACTGATCATCGCCGGCTGCCTGATCTCGATCGTCCCCCTCGTGATCGCATTCCTCTCACTCCAGAAGTACTGGCGCGGCGGCCTTGCCGTCGGAGCCCTCAAGTAAAGCCCGGCCCAACCTCAACCCATTCGGCAGCGAACGCCTTCAAGGAGCATCGTGAATCAGACCCCTATGGCCTCTATGGAAATCGACCCCCAGCGGAGGCAGATCGAGTACAGCAGGCACATTTTCGGACAGTTCATCGAACACTTCCACCGCCAGATCTACGGAGGCATCTTCGATCCGGGCTCGCACCTGTCGGATGAGCGAGGATTCCGCCTCGACGTCCTCGAAGCCCTCAGGGAACTCAAGATCCCCAACATGCGCTGGCCCGGCGGCTGCTTCGTCTCCGCCTACCACTGGCTTGACGGAGTCGGGCCCGACAGGTCCCCGGTCTACGACCCCGCATGGCGGGTCGTTGACCCTAACACCTTCGGCACTGACGAGTTCGTGGAATGGTGCCGCGAACTGGGAACCGACCCCTACATCTGCACGAATGCAGGCACAGGGACGCCCGAGGAGATGGCAAGCTGGCTGGAGTACACGAACCGCGAGAAGGGCAGCAAGTGGTCCAACCTGCGGGCAGAGAACGGCTACAGCGAACCATTCGCAGTGCCGTTCTGGAGCATCGGCAACGAAAACTATGGAGACTGGGAAATCGGGGCCAAATCGGCCGCGGAGTGGGCGTCCCTCGTCACCGAGTCGGCCAAGCTCATGCGGCGCATCGACTCGGAAGTGAAACTCCTCGCGGCCGCAGTCGAGAAGCCGGACTGGGCCATCCCGCTGCTCGAGCAGGCTGGGAGGTATCTGGACTACATCAGCATCCACGGATACTGGGACAAGCTGGCCTACTCCAACAAGCCCTCGTCCTATATGGAGTGCATGGGTCTGACCCTCGGACCCGAGAAGCAGATCGCCATGGCACGTGCTCTGATCGAGGCCTCCGGGCAGCGGCACGTGAAGATCGCCTTTGACGAATGGAACCTGCGAGGCTGGCACCACCCCTGGGGCAACGACGAAGCTGCCATCGCCGCGCGCGACCTCAATGACAACAACGCTACCTACACAATGGCCGACGCGGTCTTCTCAGCGACCTTCCTCAACAGCTGCCTACGCAACGGTGACATCGTCGGAATGGCCAACCTCGCCCCGACGATCAATACCCGCGGGCCCCTCTTCGTCCACCCGGAAGGCGTCGTCAAGCGGACCACCTTCCATGTGATGAGCATGTACGCGAATCTGCTCGGCCCGCGCGTCGTCGATTCCGCCATCTCCTCCTCCAGCCTCGGCACCCCCGCCGGTGACGTCCCCCTCGTGGACGCCATCGCCACGACCGACGAAACTGGGCGAATCAAGGTCGCCCTTGTGAACAAGTCCGAGGTTGAGGCCGTCCAGATCCGGATCGGGATGGGCGGCAAGCCGATCGACGGCACGCGCACCGCGGTCATCCTGAGCGGTCCCCACGCGGATGCCTTCAACGACGTCGAGAGCCCGGAGAGTGTCAAGCCCGAGCCGGTTGAACTCCTCTTCAGCGACGGCGTGACCACCCTCCCGCCTCACAGCGTCTCCATATGCGAAATCGGCGAGTTCAAGGCCAACGACGACGTGTATGAGTGGAGCACCGCGATGGGAGTCTGGACGGCAGATCCGACCCGCTGATGTGCAACTGCTCCTCTCGGAAAGAACCCCGCACCACGAGGTGCGGGGTTCTTGTTTTCCTCGGGTTCGGGCTGAAGTCTCGGCATCGTGTCGATGCGGTGTGCACACGCGCCTGACAACAGGACGCTAATCCTCCCGGCTCTCGCGCTTGACCGAAAATGCGCGGGGTTCACCCGATTCGCTTGATTGCACATTGCGGGTCGGCCTCAAAACGCGGACGATACGAGCCCGAGGGTGCAGGCAGGATTCCAGATACGAGACCAAATGTTGTGTCGGCCTGGCAACCTGCCGTGTGGTGCCGCACTGTGCAGGTTGCTACACACGCTGCTACACCTTCAGCGATCAGGTAGTGCCTGAAAACGACGAAACCCCCGATTTCTCGGGGGTTTCTGTGGTGGCTCCGACCGGCGTCGATCCGGTGACCTTTCGATTTTCAGTGGGCCCTGGGGCCTTTTCGCACTGTATCTATGGGCGAGATCCGCAGAATTCCGCGGTTTTTATCCGATAGTCTCAGTTCGTTTCAGTTGCTCTTCGCGGATTTAATGGCACAAATATGGCACAACTCAGACCGCTCCCCCAGGGCGGCTGCCCGCCGGGGCGTCTGCCTAGATGGCGTCGTCCGATTGCGTGACATACCCGCCCGAATCGGCCGCCGCCCCGGAGATTTTCACTCAACCCGTCCCTTAGCCTACGTCGCGTAAACGATGAGCTCAGGGCACCTCCTCCCGATGCCGGAGGTCTCCCCGACTCGGGATCAGGGCTTTTCGCGATGCCGCTCGGCAGCCGCATCTGAGCGGCGCAGGAACTCGTCATGGTCGATCGCGCCTCTGGCCAGGTCGGTGATGTTCTCGACGTCCTCGCGGTTCGGCACCCAACCTTCATGCCAGTCAGCGGCGAGGGTGTTCAGCACGGACCGCCGGCGAGCCGGCTCAAGCTGGGCGAACAGCTCAGGCCAGCGCTCCTCGACGTCGAACCGTTCGCCCATGCTCAATCACACCCTTCGACTCGTCGCGCCTGACGCTACCTCAAACGTTTGAGGCCAGGTTTCGGCGCGGTCCTGTTTCGTCACAGCGTTCCGGCGCGCTTTCGACGGCGTGTCGCCCTGCGTGTCGGCGCGCGTCGGTAACGACCGTTTCCGACGGACGCCGAGTAATGGGGTTGTCACACGCCCAACGGACACGGGGCAAACAAGGACGGAAGCGCAGTTTCACAAGAACGGCCCGCAAGGCGGCCGGGAAGGACCTCGGCGGTCGGCCCCGCCGGATCACCGACAGCCAGATCCGAAGCGCCCTCCACCTCGTCTAGGCCGGCGAACCCGCCACCCAGATCGCCCGCGACCTCGGAATGTCGCGCGCCACCTTCTAAACGATCCCGGGCCCTGACCGACTGACCAGCAGCGCGCGCCCTTCCCGAGACGGGGGCCGGCGGCTGCCCTGCTCCGACCGTCGCCCTCCAGGACGTTACATGTAACAATGGAGGCATGGCCGATGTCAGAGACCGCGTAGGAGAGCACCGGCGCCGGATGCGCGAGCACGGCTTCCGACCGATTCAGGTGTGGGTGCCGGACACCCGCGCCACCGGATTCCGGGATGAGGCCCACCGCCAGGCCGCAGCGGTGGCAGCCTCGGAGGCGCGCACCGACGACCAGGACTTCATCGAGGCCGTCTCCGCGCCCTGGGACGAGGAGTGATCCGGGGCGAGATCTGGACGGTAGCCGGAGGGGTCTACGCCTCCAAGCCGCGCCCGGCCCTGGTGATCCAGGACGACCGCTACGACGCAACGGAATCGGTGACCGTCCTTCCCCTGACCTCACACCTGGTCGAGGCGCCACTGCTGCGCATCCCAGTACAGCCCTCCGAGCTGTCCGGACTCCAGCGCGAGAGCCACGTCATGGTCGACAAGCTCACCACCGTGCGCCGCTCCAACGTCCAGTCCCGCATCGGCAGGCTCACCCCCTCCCAGCTCGCAGAAGTCGAACGCGCACTGCTGGTCTTCCTCGGCATCGCCTAACCACACCCAGCGGCCCCCCCGCCCGCGCACGCCGGACGGACAGCACCAGCAACCAGGCGAAGCCGACCGGACCGCTCCGGGCGTGCCCGGCGCGGGCGACGAGCCCGCACGAGAACAACCCACCGGATGCCCTGTGCCGCCGACACACTGGGGCGTGCTTCCGTCAGTGGTCTGCGTCCACTGTTCAGGCCCCGCTAGGTGATGCCGAGCACTCGAGCGAGTGTCGCTGTTCTCTTCCGTGACGGCCAATCGGGTACAGGCTACTCGTGCGGCCGGGACCGCGATCGTGTTCGCTTTCTTCCAAGGGCCATGTGCTCGGGGCCTGCGGCTGACGATTCAACGGGAGTCCAGATGAGTCTTCTGCGGAACAAGGGGACGGTTGTGGCCGATCGGCGAGGACCGGCCCGGGCCAGACCTCGTTTGCGCCCGGTCGCCACTATCGGAGCGCTCGGCCGTGGTGCAGCGGGCCGCTGGGCTGGTTCTCGCCGCCTCCGACCGGCGAGACGGGCCGGACAGGCGGCGCTCGCAGCTCTCACCGCGCTGGTGCTGGCTGGCCTGCCGGCCCACGCATCGGCCGGGCCGTCCACGGTCTCGGGGCCGAGCCCGTTCGCCGGCTGCAGCGCTGTGACCCCGCCTCCGGGGGCGACCCTCTACCCGGGCGCCGAGGCAGAGCCGTCCGTGGCCACCAACCCAGCGAACCCGGCCAACCTGATCGGGGTGTGGCAGCAGGACCTCTACTCCACCCGCTCGGCGCGCGGCGCGGTCGCCGCCTACTCCACCAACGGGGGCAAGACGTGGGGCACGACCCCGCTGCCGTTCACCGGCTGCGCCCCCTCACCGCTGTTGGAGCCGAGCACCGGCAGGCCCTACGACGCGGTCTACGACAACTGGGTCTCCGTGGGACCCGACGGCACCGCCTACACCATCGCCGCGGCTGGCAACTCCACCACCTACAGCACCGGCATCGTGGCGGCGACCTCCTCCGACGGCGGCAGGACCTGGTCCGATGCCGCCACCATCCTGGACAGCGTCCAGGACCCCTCCGGCCAACACAAGTTCTTCAACGACAAGCCCTCGGTGACCGCCGATCCCGTCCGGGCAGGGGTCGCCTACGCGGTGTGGGACCAGCTGGAAGCCCCCCGGACCTTCGCGTACTACAGCAGCAACTTCCGCGGGCCGGCCTTCTTCTCCCGCACCACCGACGGCGGGAAGACCTGGAGCACGCCGGCGGCGGTCTACGACCCGGGCCAGCAGAACCAGACCACCGATAACCAGGTGGTCATCGTCAACGGGGTCCTGTACGACTTCTTCGACCTCCTCTCGGCCACCGGCAGCACCTCCGCCGGAGGAGGCAACACCCCCGTCGGGCACGTAGCATTCATCACCTCGGCCGACGGTGGCCTGACCTGGTCTGCGCCCACGATTGTCGCAGGGCTGGACACCGTCGGGGTCAGCGACCCCAACACGGGGGCCGCGGTGACCACTGGAAGCTTCAATTCCCTGGCCCCGGCGTTCGACCCGATCACCGGCCAGCTGTACGCGGTCTGGCAGGACGGCCGGTTCAGCGGTGGCCGGTATGACGAGATCGCCGTCTCCAGCTCCGCCGATCTGGGCAGGACCTGGTCGGCGCCCGCCCGGCTCAGCACCGACACCGGACGCCCGGCCTTCGACCCGGCGATCGCGGTCCGAGCCGACGGCACCGTCGGAGTCTCCTACTACGACCTCCGGGCCCTGACCTCTACCAACACCACCACCCTTCCCACCGGATACTGGTTGAAAGAGCTCGGCCCCCGGACGGCCGGCTTCGGGCCCGACGCCGCCCTCTGGCCAGCCGGCCAGCCGTTCAACCTGATGGCCGCCCCGGTCGTGGCCGGGGGCTACTTCCTAGGGGACTACCAAGGCCTCACCGCGGCCGGCACCGACTTGGCATCCATGTTCGTCGCCGCCAACTGCTCCGACACCTCCTGCGTCAACGGGAGCAACCCGACCGACCTGTACAACACACTAGGCCCTGCGCCGGACCCGTAACGCTAACCGCCGCTCCCTGCGCAGGGCCTCCCTCCGGGGCCGCGACCCCAGCCCTTCCAAGCTGGAGCGGAAGAAACTCGCAGCGCCAAGGCGGCACGTCCTGGAAGTCGGGTCTCTTGGACCCTTGCCGCCCGGGCCCGCCCGGGAAACAATCCCCTCAGCCACGAACGACGCGGCTCTGCTGTCGAAGCGCTCTTGAGCAGTGAGGGCATCCGGTGATTGTGGCCATGCGGGGCCTTCATCGGCGCCGCGGGCAAGTAGCGATGCATTGGCCCCCGGCGGGGCCCGCACGGGGCATGCCACGACCGAACAGAGACCAAATGGAATGGTGTGGATGAGGAGAACAAGGACGTAATACGCAGGGTGTACGACCTCCTCGCCGAAGGGAAGCTCGCGGAGGTCATGGAACTCTTCGCCCCCGACGCAGTGTGGAGCATGCCGGGCCAGAACGCGCTCACCGGCGAGTGGCGAGGCCGGGACGCCATCATGAACGAACTCCTGCCCAAGATCGCCGAGTTCAGCGGCTCGACCTTCCGGGCGACCCTCATCGACGTGGCCGATGGTGGGGAGCATTCCTTCGCGCTGCGGCGCAGCCAAGCCGAGCGCGACGGGCAGTCCATCGACTACCTCCTCTGCGACGTCCTCAGGATCGAGGACGGCCTCATCCGCTCGATTCAAACCTATCCTTGGGATGCCCGTGCCCAAGACGCCTTCTGGCGCTGAATACGCGCCCCCCCGAACAAGCCGCCCCGCCAGTGCCAAGGGCCTAGGTCACCGCACTCTCCAACTACACCCGTCCGCGCAACCCCTGCTGGATGTGGCCGAAGGCGAGAAGTACGTCGTCGCGGTCCAGCACGCACCAGCAGAACAGGACAGCAAGTCCCTCCCCGACCATGCCATCCTCAATCCCTTTATCGTCCACGACCGGTCGGATCCGCAAAAATCAGTACCCGCCCATGCGACGGGCGCGCGCCCAAGACGACTCCCGGCGCTGAGACGCATCGAGCGACAGAAGCATCGGCCGTCCCCTGCCAAATGGTCCTGCGCGAGAGGGCTTCACTGGGGACCGGGATCCACCTGTCCCTTGAGAGAAAGACGAAATCATGCGGGATCACGACAGCACGGCAATCTCCTGCGGCAGCGACGTGGTGCGACCGGCCTACGGACTATTCGATGACGGAAGGCCCGACGACGCCATCTAGCTGTTCGCCCCGGACGCGGTGTAAGACCGCCCGGGCACGGGCGCACTGTCCGGGGACCCCGAAGCGAGGGCGGCGATCCTGGCCTTCCTGCGCAAGCTAGGCGCGCTCTCCGACTCCGCCTTCCGCACGACACTGCTGGATGTGGCGGTGGGCCGGGAGTACGTGGTGGCCGTCGAGCGGAGTCAGGCGAGACGGGACGGTCAGATTCTCGACACTTCGTCTGTCAATGCTTCACAGCCCGATCGCGCCGCGGCTTGCTCACACTCAGGAGTAGAGCAGATGTTCGCATCTGTAGATTGCCTGCGCCCGAGCCGTTCCTGCTCGGGTGGAGCGGTGAAGGAATACAGGCTCCTCCTCGCCACCGGCCATCTGGACCGCGACGAGGTGTTCGCGGTGCTCGATGCGCAAAGGAGCACGGTATCGAGCGCGTCATGGTCACCCATCCGGACCTGCCCCGGCAGCCGATTACCCTCGACGCACAGATCGAGATGGCGCACCGCGGCGCCTGGATAGAAAGGACCATGGCGTCCGTGATGGAAGGCAAAATCCTCAATTCGAACAACAGTCCCGCCGGGCGCCGGGCTATCAGGTCGCAGCGGCCGGCTGCACCTTCTCCATGGTCAGCCCGCAGCAGCAGGTAGGGCTGCTGTCGCCTCCCTTTCCTGGGGCGGCCCCCTTCGTCACGGTCACCTCGCAGCCACAGCCGGGATCGGGGCAGCGGTAGACGTCTCCTTCACGGAATGGCATAGCAGATCCTCCTCGTCGATTCGTTCGGAATGTCCTCCTAGTCTGGATCCCGGACCCAAGGGCCGAGTCAAGGGGGAAGAGACGATCCTTGGATGACCAGGTTGAAGGTTGTCCTTGGGTCCGGGTTGAAACTGGAAGCCATTGGACAATTCTGGGAGGTGCACATGCTGGTCGAGGAGGCTCCCGCCTACACCGTCGGGGAGGCGGCCCGGAGGGCTGGGGTGACGCGGAAGGCGATCCGGGTGTACGAGGCCAGGGGGCTGCTTCCGGCGCCGGAGCGCACTTCGGGCGGGTACCGGCTGTTCACCGACGGGGACGTGGCGGTGCTGCAGTTCATCCGGCGTGCGAAGTCGCTGGGGCTGAGCCTGTCCGAGATCGCCGAGGTCCTGGACCTCCAGCGCGGGGGCGCCCAGCCCTGCGGGCTCGTCATCGGGCTGCTGGATGGGCATCTTGCCCAGATCGAGCGCACCCTGGCCGAGCTCGGGGCGCTGCGCAGGTCCCTCCTGGCGGCCCGGAACACGGCCGAGGAGTCGATGCGCTCCGGGCAGGAGGCGGTGTTCTGCCACATCATCGAGGGCCCGTGGGACCGGCCGGGCCTCGGTGGCGGGACCCCCGGCGGTCAGAGGTAGCTGCAGACCTGCCCGGGATCGCACCCTGCCGGCCCGGATTCGGCGGCCTCGAGCTGGTCGGCGAGGGTGTTCCGGAGGGCTTGGAGCTCTGAGATGCGGGCGTCGATGGCCTGGAGCTGGTCGGCGAGGCGGTCGCGGACGTGGGAGCAGGGCCGAGTGCCGGCGTCATGGACGGCCAGGAGGACCCCGGCCTGCTCCAGGCTCAGGCCCGCGGCGCGGGAGCGGCGGATGAACGCCGCCCGCTGGACCGCCTCCTGGGGGTAGTCGCGGTAGCCGGCCGGGGTCCTGCCGATGCCGGGCAGGAGCCCGATGTCCTCGTAGAAGCGCAGGGTCTTGGCGGTCGTGCCCGCCGCCGTCGCGGCCTCGGAGATGCGCATCGTGTGCTCCCTTTCCTCCCGATGGTCCTGACGGTCTCAACCGCCGCGGGTTCTCTGGTATGCCCGGCTTGACCTTCCAGCGGCTGGAAGGCGCAGAGTCGGTGACGGACCAGCATACGTACGAAGTGAAGGAGACGAAGGTGCCGATTGTTAAGGAGTACGACCTGGTCGTGGTCGGGTCGGGAAGCGCCGGGTTCGCCGCGGCGATCCGGGCCACGGGCATGGGACTGCGGGTCGCGATGGCCGAGGCCGGGACTGTGGGCGGGACCTGCGTGAACACCGGATGTGTGCCGTCCAAGGCACTCCTGGCCGCAGCGGCCGCCCGCCACAGCGCCAAGGATGCGGGCCGCTTCCCGGGCCTCGAGCCGGCAGCTGTGGGACTGGACCTGCCGGCCCTCATGGCCGGCAAGGACGCCCTGGTGGGGTGGATGCGCCAGCAGAAGTACTTGGACCTGGCCGATGACTACGGCTGGGACATCCACCGTGGCACCGCGGTGTTCGCTGGGACCGCCGCCGAGCCGGTCCTGGAGGTGGCCGGCGATGCCGGGGACAGTATTGTGCTGCGGGGGCGGCACTATCTGGTCGCGACCGGGTCGGCGCCGTGGGTGCCGGAGCTGCCCGGACTTGAGGAGGCCGGCTACCTGACCTCGCAGACCGCGATGGAGCTTCAGGAGGTGCCCGAGTCCCTGCTGGTCGTCGGCGGCGGGTACGTCGCGGTGGAGCAGGCCCAGCTGTTCGCCCGCCTCGGGGCCCGGGTGACGGTCCTGGCGCGCTCGCGCCTGCTCTCCGGCGAGGAGCCCGAGGTTTCTATGGCCCTGGCCTCCGTCTTCCACGACGAGGACATCACCGTGGTACGGCGCGCCGTCCCGACCGGGGTGCGCACCGACCCCTCCACTGGGGAGGCGGTTGTCACGGCCGATGTCGGCGGCGCAAAGCAGGAGTACCGGGCGGAGCGGGTCCTGATGGCCACCGGCCGCCGCCCCATGACCGCCGGGCTGGGCTTGGCCGGGGTTGGGGTCGCCACCGGGCCCGCCGGGGAGGTCCCGGTCGATGCAGGGCTGAGGAGCGCGAACCCGCGCATCTGGGCGGCAGGGGACGTGACCGGGCACCGGGAGTTCGTCAACGTCGCCGCGGCCCACGGTGCCCTGGCAGTGGAGAACGCCTTCGCCGCAGCCGGTCTGGAGGTGGACTACTCCCAGCTGCCGAGGGTGGCGTTCACCAGCCCCGCCGTCGGCGCGGTGGGACTGACCGACCGGCAGTCCAACGCCGCCGGCCACCTCTGCGAGTGCCGGGTGCTGGCGCTCGAGTTCGTGCCGAGGGCACTGGTGAACCGGGACACCCGGGGGTTCATCAAGATCGTCGCCGAGGAGGGCACCGGGCGGATCCTGGGCATCACCGCGGTCGCCCAGGACGCCGGCGAGATCGCCGCCGCGGGGGTGCACCTGATCGCCTCCGGCACCACGGTCCATGAACTCGCCTCCCGATGGGCGCCGTACCTGACGATGGCCGAGGGGCTGAAGATCGCCGCACAGTCCTACACCGCCGACGTCTCCCGCCTCTCCTGCTGCGCCGTGTGAACCACACCCGCCGCGGGTACCGGTCTGCCGAGCGTTGTGTGCGCATGCACACAGAACACGCCCCGACCGGGCCGTAGCGTGGAAGACCGCCCGAGAGGGCAACTGAGAAGACAAGAGCCGTGGCAGGCCGGGCAGAAAACCTGGTTGGGCCGCGCGCAAGGAAACGAGAAGGAGCCATACCTATGCCCCGCATCCCCGCCCACACCCTCGACACCGTCCCCGAGGCCTCCCGCGAGCACGCCGAGCGGCTGGAGAAGCGGATGGGCCGGTTCATGAACATCCACGCCGGGATGGCCCACTCCCCGGTGGTGATCGGCGCCTACCAGGGCATGCAGAAGGCCATCGCCGAGCACGGGACCTTCGACGCGCGCACCCGGGAGGCGATCGCCCTGGCCGTGGGCAACCAGAACGGCTGCGACTACTGCCAGGGCGCCCACACCGTCTCGGCCCGCAAGGCCGGACTCGACGACGACCAGATCCTGGCCCTGCGCGCCGGGGAGGTCGGCTTCGACGACCGCCTCGCGGCCCTGACCGGGGTGGCCCGGGCCGCCGCCGCCGACACCGGCAACGTCCCAGAGCCCCTCTGGCAGGCCGCCCTGGACGCCGGATGGACCGACACGGAGCTGGCCGAGGCCTTCGCCCACATCGCCGTGAACCTGTTCACGAACTACTTCAACCACTACGCCCACACCGAGCTCGACGTCCCCGCCGCCGAGCCCCTCACCGCCTAAGCGGCAACCCGAACAGTCCGATCGAGGAAGGACCAGACATGGCCGAGGCACCCGAGGTGATCGTCTTCGACGTCAACGAGACCCTCTCCGACATGTCCCCCATGGGAGCCCGGTTCGCCGACGCCGGCGCACCCGAGCAGCTCGCGAAGCTGTGGTTCGCGACCCTGCTGCGGGAGGGCTTCGCCCTTGCCGCGGCCGGGGACGCAGCCCCGTTCGGTGAGATCGGCGCCGAAGTCCTCACCGGGCTCCTGGACGGTGCAGGCGTCCCCGACCCTGCGGGCACCGCACGGCGCCTCGCCGCGTCCGTAGCCGAACTTCCCCTGCACCCGGACGTCCCGGAAGGCATCCGCTTACTCCGCGCGGCGGGGCTCCGGCTCGTGACCCTCACCAACGGCTCCGCCCAGGTCGCCGAGAAGCTCTTCGACGCCGCCGGGATCCGCGATGAGTTCGAGGCGCTGCTCTCCGTCGAGGACGCCCCGGCCTGGAAGCCGCACCCCTCCTCCTACCTGTACGCCGCCCAGCAGTGCGGGGCACAGGAGGAGGACATGATGCTGGTTGCGGTCCACCCCTGGGACATCCACGGCGCCGCCCGCGCGGGCCTGCGCACCGCGTGGGTCAACCGCACTGGCGGGACGTACCCGTCGTACCTGGCCCGCCCCGAGCTGACGGTGGCCTCCCTGACCCACCTCGCCGCCGAACTGTCGGCCGACGTCTGACCGGGACGCCGGTTTGACCCGGCCCCAGGGGCCGGGTCATACCGTGCTTGGGTCCGTGGAGATCCCCCGAAGGGAGCAGAAGATGGGCACAGGACAGGCCTGCGGCGTCCGCCAGCAGGACCAGGAGATCCCGGGCTGCGGCAGCGGGCCGCTGCAGCGGTGGGGCTTCGCGCTCCGCGAGCTCCGGCGGGCCGTCCAGGACCGGAAGCGCAGGCACGAGAAGACGGCGCCGCCATCGGCGGCGTCCGCGGATGGAACGGCCGGGGCGGACCCCGCGGCAGAGGGAGGGGAACAGCGCTGATGGCAGTCCTGACGACCGTCTGGCAGAGCGTGCTGGAGGGATTCTTCATGTTCTGGGGGACGCTGTGGGCCCTCGTGCTGGGGTTCACCCTCTCGGGGGCGGTGCAGGCCTTCGTCTCCCGGCGGGAGATGCAGAAGGCGATGGGCGACCACCGCCCCGCCACAGTGGTGCGAACCGGCCTGCTGGGGGCGGCTTCCTCGAGCTGCTCCTACGCCGCCGCGGCCCTGGCCAAGTCGCTGTTCCAGCGCGGGGCGGACTTCACGACCGCGATGGTGTTCATGCTCGCCTCGACGAACCTCGTCGTCGAGCTCGGGATCGTGCTGTGGCTGCTGGCCGGGTGGCAGTTCGCCCTGGCCGAGTTCGTCGGCGGGGCCATCATGATCGCCCTGTTCGTCCTGATCGCCCCCAGAGTCTTCCCCGCCTCCGAGCTCGAGGACGCCCGGGCCCGGCTCGCCGACCGCGCCGCCGCCCAGGGGCACCCGGATGAGGCCGACGAGGCCGAGCAGCACGGCAAGCGGCTCTGGGCCAGGGTCCGCTCTGCAGCCGGGTGGGCCGACGCGGCCGGGTACGCGGTCTCTGACGCGACCATGCTCCGGCGGGAGCTGCTCATCGGCTACCTCGTCGCCGGGATCCTGGCCGTCGCCGTGCCGCCCGCGGTGTACTCCGCGGTATTCTTCCCCGGCCACGGGCTCCTCACCGACGTCTGGGACGCCATCGTCGGCCCGCTGGTGGCTTTCGCCAGCTTCGTCTGCTCGATCGGGAACGTCCCCCTGGCCGCGGCCCTGTACAAGGGCGGGCTCGGCTTCGGCGGCACCGTCGCGTTCGTCTTCGCCGACCTGATCGCCTTCCCGCTCGTGGCCGTCTATGCCAAGCTCTACGGCCGGCGCATCGCTGTGCGGCTGTTCCTGGCGTTCTGGGCGGTGATGAGCGCCGCGGGGCTGGCCACCGGCCTGCTCTTCCGCGCTCTCGGGATCCCCGCCCCTGCGCGCCCGGCCGAGATCGTCCCGGCACGGTTCGAATGGAACTACACCACCTGGCTGAACCTGGCCGCGATCGCCGTCGCCGCGGTCCTGTACTGGCTGTACCGGAACCGGGAACGGCTCGGTACCGCGGGCCGGTACGCGAAGGACCCCGTGTGCGGGATGCAGGTCGAGAAGGCCCACGCCCCCGCCACCGCTGCCCACGCCGGGCACACGTACTGGTTCTGCTCCGACCGCTGCCACGAGAGGTTCACCGCAGACCCGGACCGCCTCGCCCACGGCCCCGGCAGCGAGCCCATGGACGCCCACACCCATCCGGACCCGACGGTTGTCGACCCGGTGTGCGGGATGGACGTCGACCCCCGGAGCCCCGGCGGGGGAACCTTCACCCACGAGGGTGCCGAGTACGCCTTCTGCTCGCCCGGGTGCCGTGAGACCTTCGCTGCCGACCCCCACGCCTACCTCCACCCCGATCACGGCCGTGGGACGAGGGAGGGCGACCGCGTGGCGGTGGACCCGGTCTGCGGAATGGCAGTCGACCCCGCACACGCTGCGGCGCACTTCGAGCACGAAGGGCAGTCCTTCTCCTTCTGCTCCACCGGCTGCCGGGACGCCTTCGCCGCCCAGCCACAGTCGTACGCCGGAGGCAGGGGCACCTGAACGGGGCCGGGATTCCCTAGGCTTCCAGGGCGCGCAGGACGGCGTCAGCCGTGATCCCGTAGCCGGGGTGGGGCAGGATGTCACTGGCCCAGTCGGCGGCGGACCACGTCCTGGGGTAGGTGGCCTTCAGCAGCGTCATCGGTGCGTTCGCGGCCACCAGGGCGGCTCCCGTGGTGGCCACTGCGCCCAGTGTCCGTCCGGGCCTCCACCCGAGGGCGCGCGGGGGCGGCCAGGATCCCCGTGCCGACGCCCGCCCCCAGGCCCAGGAGGGGGCCGAGCCCTGCGGCCCTGTTCTGCACCTGCTCCTCGTCACCGGGGATGTCCATGCCCAGGGCGTGGGCGAGGCGCTTTGGCGGACTCCTCGGGAGTGCTGCTGGCAGGCCTGGCCCTGACGGCCATGTCGACGTAGGCGACCGCGTTCAGCACCGTGGTGCCCCCGGCGGCGGCCGCGGCACCCGCGGCGACGGTCCGTGCGAGGGTGTTAGTCGTCTTCTCCTCTTCTCCCAAGGCCGCCCGGAAGCGGGGCTGCCGCCGCCGGCCGGCCCCGTCCTCCAAGGGTGACGGGCGGGCCGGCCCGCAGTCATCACCTCAG
>NZ_SWDW01000007.1 GCF_004919045.1 Sinomonas albida | reverse complement strand
CCGGACTCCCACACCGCCCGCTCGGCCGTGCGCGCCCCGCCCTCGGCCCCCGGGCCCAGCAGCTTCACCGCGCCCTTGACCAGCATCGGGTCCGCGGCCATCAACGCCGTGGCCTCCAGCACCGCCCGCGCATCCCCCACCGCGCCCGCGGCGCGGGCCTTCAGCCCCGCCTGCACCGCCCTGGACGCCGCCCGGATCCGCTCACCCTCGGACTCCACCGTCGCCCCCACCGGCAACCCCACACCCGCAGCAGGCTCACGAACCGGCAACGGCATCTGCCGCACAGGCCCCACCACACGCCCCGCCGTCACACCAACACCGTGAAACTGCTGCATCATTGGGGTCCTCTCGGTTCGTTCGGCTCGGTCCGTCCGGCGGAGCTTCGCGCTACCTTAGCGCCTATAGCGTTGCTATACAAACGTGTTTCGTGATCCTCACCACATGAATTATGCCTGTGACGCAGCTCACTATCACCTCTTGTATAGCGTTGCTATATCGGTTACGCTAGCGGCCATGCGTGATTCGGACATGGGTGTCGCCGACGACGCCCAGGACGGTGGGGCCCCCAAGGCCTCCCCGCGGGAGCGGCTCATTTCGGCCGCGATCGAACTGCTCGCCGCGTCGGACGGCAAGCCGGTCTCCACTCGTCAGATCACGGATCTCGCCGGCGTGACAGCGCCTACGCTGTACCACCACTTCGGCGACAAGGACGGGCTGATGGAAGCCGTCGTGGCCAGAGGCTTCGAGGAGTTCGTCCAGCGCGAGGGAACGATGGAGCGGTCGGCCAGTCCGCTCTTCGACGTCAAAAGACTGTGGGACACCCATGTGCACTTCGGGCTGACCCACGCTCAGCTGTACACCCTCATGTTCGGCAACACGGGTCCCGGACGCCGTCCGGTTCTCGTCGAGGAGGCAGAGCACCTCCTCGAGCGGGAACTCGGTCGGGCCGCCGCAGCCGGACAACTCTCGGCGCCGCCAGCTCAGGCGGCACGGGCCGTCCTTGCCGCCAACATCGGGGTCACGCTCATGTTGTTGGCGGATGAACCAGACCAACCCCTTTCGGCCGGCGATATCGCGACCCTGCCCCTCTCGGCGCAGACGCGTGACGCCGTCCTGCGCTCCGTCGTGGCGGACCCGTCCATCGTGGACGATCCGTCGCGCGGGGCGATTACACCCGGGGGCCAGCCGTCCTATGTCGCGGCGGCTATAGCCCTCAACGCCACGCTCGAGTCCTCGCATCCGGAACAGCTATCCGGTACCGAGATGCGGCTCTTCCTCGAATGGCTCCATCGGCTCTCCAACGCCCCCGAGGGCGGGTCGGGATCCGGCGGAGAGAGCCATCCTCCAACACCCCCCGGCGGCCCGCGGGCTGCCTCCTGACACGAAAGCAGGGAACCATGTCGACCACCGCAGCCCCCTCGAGGCTCCACGCCACGCGGGCCGGGGTGCAGAAATTCGGCACCTTCCTCTCTGGCATGATCATGCCGAACATTGGGGCCTTCATTGCCTGGGGCCTCATCACCGCCCTGTTCATCAAAACTGGTTGGCTCCCGGTCGACAAGCTGGGCGGCTTCGGCACTGACCCGGCCACAGGGCAGACTTACGTCGGTCTCGTCGGCCCGATGATCACCTACCTCCTGCCTCTGCTCATCGCCTACACGGGCGGCAAGGCGGTCTATGACGTCCGCGGCGGCGTGGTCGGTGCCATCGCCACCATGGGCGTGATCGTCGGCACAAGCATCCCGATGTTCATCGGTGCGATGATCATGGGTCCGCTCGGCGGCTGGACCATGAAGAAGATCGACTCGATCTGGGACGGAAAGATCCGCCCCGGCTTCGAGATGCTCGTCAACAACTTCTCCGCGGGCATCTGGGGAGCGGCCCTCGCCCTGGTCGGGTTCTTCCTTATCGACCCGGTCGTCACGGGCCTGACTTCGGTCGCCGGGAACGCCGTCCAGTTCATGGTCAACGCCGGAATCCTCCCGCTCACCTCGATCTTCATCGAGCCTGCGAAGGTCCTGTTCCTGAACAACGCCGTCAACCACGGCGTGCTCACCCCGCTTGGCATCCAGCAGTCGGCCTCGCAGGGCAAGTCGATCCTCTTCCTGCTCGAGGCCAACCCCGGCCCCGGCTTTGGGCTCCTGCTCGCGTACATGTTCTTCGGCAAGGGTGCGGCGAAGGCCTCGGCGCCCGGCGCGGCGCTCATCCAGTTCGTCGGCGGCATCCACGAGATCTACTTCCCGTACATCCTCATGCGGCCGATCCTCATCCTCGCGACCATCGGCGGCGGCATGACCGGCATCGCGACGCTCGCGATCACCCACTCGGGTCTCGTTGCTCCGGCAGCGCCGGGCTCGATCATCGCGGTCCTCGCCCAGACGTCGCGCGACAGTTACTTCGGAGTGATCCTCTCGGTACTCCTCGCGTGCGCGGTCTCCTTCCTCATCGCTTCACTCATCCTCCGGGCCGCGCGCAACAAGGAAGAGGGCGACCTCGCCGCGGCGACCGCCAGCATGGAGGGCATGAAGGGCCGCAAGTCGATGGCCTCGTCGCTCCTCGGGGGCGGCGGCGTTGCGACGGCGACCGAGATCCGCAAGATCGTCTTCGCGTGCGACGCCGGCATGGGCTCGAGCGCGATGGGCGCCTCGGTGCTCCGCAACAAGATCAAGGCGGCGGGCCATCGCAACGTCACGGTCGTCAACCAGGCGATTGCCAACCTCACGGACACGTACGACATGGTCGTGGTCCATCAGGATCTCGCCCTCCGGGCCGAGGAGAAGACGCCGAGCGCACAGATCGTGACGGTCGACAACTTCATGGGCAGCCCCAAGTACGACGAGATCGTGGCGCTCCTCGACGAGCAGGCCCAGACCGCGGACAGGCCGTTCGAGGGCGTGGCCGGCAAGTCCGAGCCGGCGTCCGAGGCCGAGGCCGCGGCGGCGCACGTGTCAGTTCCGCAGCATCCCGCGGAGACGAAGCAGGTCCTGCGGCCCGAGTCGGTGGTCCTCGTGGGCAACGCCTCGGACATGTCGAGCGCGATCGACGAGGCGGGCCACCTCCTCAAGTCGGCCGGGGCCGTCGATGACGCGTACATCGAGTCCATGCACGAGCGCGAGCGCTCCGTCTCGACGTTCATGGGCAACGGCCTCGCGATCCCGCACGGGACGAACGAGGCAAAGCCGCACATCACGGCCTCCGCCGTCACGTTCGTCCGCTACGCCCAGCCTATCGACTGGCAGGGCAAGCCGGTCACGTTCGTGGTCGGCATCGCGGGCAAGGACAAGGAGCACCTCGGCATCCTCGCGAAGATCGCCAAGGTCTTCGGCGACAAGGAACAGGTCGCGCGGCTCGAGGCGGCCCAGAGCGTCGATGAGGTGCTCGACATCTTCGGAAAGGTGAATGCATGACGCTCGGGAGCAAGTCGGCAGTCCACTTCGGGGCGGGGAACATCGGCCGCGGTTTCGTGGGCCTCCTGCTCCATGAGGCAGGCTACGGGCTCGTCTTCGCCGATGTGGCGACGCCTCTCATCGAGGCGCTCCAGGCCACGCCGTCGTACACCGTGCACGAGGTCGGCGCCGGCGGCGTCGACCACCTCGTGGACGGCTACGACGCGGTCAACTCCGCTACGCAGGAGGCCGAGCTCGTCGAGCGCATCGCGCGCGCCGACATCGTGACGACCGCCGTGGGCCCGAACATCCTCAAGTTCGTGGCCCCGGTGATCGCCCGCGGCCTCGCCGCGCGGCCGGAGGGCGCGGCGCCGCTTGCCGTCATGGCGTGCGAGAATGCGATCAACGCGACGGACATCCTCGAGGCCGAGGTGCGGGCCGCGGCCCGCACCGAGGGCCTCGGCGAGGACGCGGTGGACGCGAAGGCCATCTTCGCGAACACGGCGGTGGACCGCATCGTCCCGGCGCAGGCGCCGGGCGGGGGCCTCGACGTCCGCGTCGAGCCCTACTTCGAGTGGGCCATCGAGCGCGGTCCGTTCGGCGACGCTGTCCCGGAGATCCCGGGTGTCACGTGGGTCGACTCGCTGGGTCCGTACATCGAGCGGAAGCTCTTCACCGTCAACACGGGCCACGCCTCCGCCGCCTACTTCGGGCGCGTGGCGGGCAAGGAGAAGATCGCGGAGGCGATCGGCGACCCCGAGATCCGGCGGAAGGTCGAGGCCGTCCTGGCCGAGACCAAGGCCCTCCTCGTCGCGAAGTACGGCTTCGCGCCCGAGGAACAGGAGGCGTACATCCGCAAGATCCTGGGGCGCTTCGCCAATGCCGAGCTCCCGGACACGGTGGACCGCGTGGGCCGTGCGCCGCTCCGGAAGCTCAGCCGGCACGAGCGGTTCGTCGGCCCGGCGGCCGAGCTCGCCGAGCGCGGCCTGTCCGCGGACGCGCTGTTGGGCGCCATGGGTGCCGCGCTGCGCTTCGACGCGGCCGACGACGACGAGGCCCAGCGCCTTCAGTCCCTCCTCGCGGGGGAGGGGGCGGACCTCGCGATCGCCGAGGAACTCACTGGCCTCGGGCCGGAGCACCCGCTGCACGACTCCGTGGTCGGTCTCGTGGCGGAGGCGCGGGCGGGCGTAGGCGGCTAACCGCCCGGAGCATCGGGACCGTCAAGGGGGCGACCAGAGGGCGACGCGGAGAATTCTCGACGCGTCGCCCTCTTCCGTCCATGGCGGAAGGCAAGCGTGCGGGCGCCTGGGCAGAGAAAAACCTGCATCGCGCCATTGAGATGCAGGTCACGTCAAAGAGTGTAGGCACGGCCTCCCGCCGATTCCATCGACCGGTCAGAACGTTGCCAAGCCGTTATCACTCACGTCCACGCCGTGGACGGCCGCGCGGAGACCTGGCCGTCCACCTCGACGTCGGTGCGCTCGTCGAAGAACGCCACGAGACCGTGGATCTGCGCCATCTCGGGGAATTCGGGGCCGTAGGACCACGCGACGGGCCGGCCGTCGCCGAGCCCCGGCGCCGTCCAGTAGTGGGCGTGGCCCTTGTACGGGCAGACCGTCACGAGGTCCACGGACTCGAGGAGGTCCCAGTTCACGTCCTCGCGCGGGATGTACGACCTAGGCGGAAGACGCCCCTCGAATAGGATCACGGAGCGCGTCGTCTCGGCGAGCACGGCCCCGTCCAGGAGCACCCGGACGTGGCGTGACGTCGCGCGCATGTCGATCCGGGAGAACGGGTCCGGGGGATGCCCGATGACGAGTTCGTCCTCCTCGAACCAGTCGAACGCGTCCGTCTCGCAGACGATGTAGCCGCTCAGGTCCGGGTCGCTGAGCCGGAACGCCTTCCCGGCGGCGGTGTGGCCCCCCGCCCTGACGGTGAGAAGGTCGCCGTCGGCCGTATGGTTCGCGCCGCCCTCGCCGGGCGCGGCCGGCTCGAGGCGAGCGACGACATCGTCCTCGGGAACCGCGTGGACCGGGATGTGACGCCCCGGCTCCCACAGGACGATCGCGCGGCGCGACTCCAAGACGACCTCGTCGCCCAGCCGCGCGCGGAGCCGTTTCGGGGTCGGCTCGTAGCGGAGCTCGGGAACGAGACGGCGGAATTCGTTGGACATGCGGATGGCCACGGAACCAGCGTGCTCCCGTGGCCATCCTCAAGCAACTCCCTCACGCGCTGGGGGAGGAACCCCGCAGCGAGGGTTGATTACTCCTGGCTGTCCGAATCGCCCTCGTCGCCCTTCGAGACGACGTTTCCGGTCTTCGGGTCGAGAATGACTGTCGACTCGCGGTCGTTCTCGAAGTTGAACATGTTGGTGAGCGAGCCGGCGATCGCGTCGAACGAGCCGTCGCCGAGGCGGCCGAGGTGCCAGTTGTCCTCGATGAAGCGCAGGACCGAGGACTGCTGCGTCTCCGTGTGGTCCACGAAGTTGCGCTTCGCGAACGGGGAGATGACGAGGAGCGGGAGGCGCGGGCCGGGGCCGCAGCGGTCAGCGTAGCCGCCGAGGATCGGCGTGCCGGCCTTCGCGGCGTTGAGGCACCACGCGGCGTCGTTGGCCGGGTCGTTCGAGGCGTTCTTGACCTTCGCTGCGACGTGGTCGTACCACCCGTCCGAGTCATCGTAGGCGAGGACGATCGCCGTGGAGTCCCAGTTCTTCGACTTCTGGATCGCGTTGATCTGGTTGACCACGAACTCCTGCTCGTCGATCGGATCCGAGTACGAGGCGTGGCCATCCTGGTAGTTCGGCGCCTTGAGGAACGAGACGGCGGGCATGTTGTCCGAGTTCACGACCTTGTCGAAGTCCGTCATGTCGTACTGGTGGTTCGCCTGCCCGTTGTGGCCGATCTCGGCGTCCGAGGCGGGCGCGAGGTGGTGCGGGTTCGACGTCGACTTGTAGTACTGGAACGGCTGGTGGTGCGGGTTGTAGTCAGTGCGCGAGCCCCCGACGATGTTCGCGTGCGCGGTCGTGCACTGCGCGTAGTCCACGCCCTTGATGTTCTTGGTGCCGTTGGGGGTGAAGCCGCCCTCGAACCAGCCCCACGAGACGTTCTTCTCGTTGAGCAGGTCGCCAACATTCTTGCCCTGCATCGCAGCCAGCGGGTAGTTCTGCGAGTGGTTGCCGTTCGAGCAGTCGTCGTACGCGGGGTCGGGGTCTTCGGTGACGGTGCCGACGCCCTGGGCGTTCGGGGACTTGACCGTGTAGTCGTCCGGCGTCGCCGTCGGCTTCCCGGTGAACGGATCGACGCTCGTGACGCCGTGGGTCTGGCCGGCGACGAGGTTGAGCGCGCCGGGCGTGGACGGGCCGAACTCGTCACCGAAGCTGTTGTCGCTCATGGCGTAGTTCTGCGCATAGTTCCAGAGACCCGTGACGGTGTTGCCGTCGTAGTAGCCCATGGTGAGGCCCTTGGTCTGGTAGCGCGGGTCGCCGGGCTTGCCGCACGAGTCAGAGCTCGTGTTCTCGACGAACTTGTTCATGAGCCCGTTGTTGTAAGCCAGCTGCTCGGGCTTGTAGTCGTGGTCCTGGTCGCACGTCACGGCCTGGCCCGGCGTGAGGCGCATCGGCTGGACGGAGTTCGGGTTGTTCGGCGCGAGCAGGTTGGCGTTCGCGAGCGTGTTGATGTCCTTGGGCGTGTTCCCCTTGGCCGTGAAGGACGACGCCGGAGCGCCCGTCCCCTGGACCTTCTCACCCGCGGCGTTGGCGGCCTGCGGGTAGGTGGCGTAGTAGTGGTCGAACGAGACGTTCTCGCCGAAGATGACGACGACGTGCTTGATCGGCGTGGTGGTGGCGGAGCTGGCGGCCTGGGCCGGGGCGGCGGCCATGGCCCCGCCCGCGGCGACGACGAGCCCGAAAGCGCTCGTGGCAGCCGCGGCGCGGATGCTGAACTTCGGCATGTGGATGTCCTTCTCGAGAGCGGCGGTTCTCTGTCCCCGCGAAGACCCTATTCCCGCCGATTGGCCTCGGAGCCCGAGTTGCCGATCAATTCAGCAGAAGTTCATCCATTGGGAATGGCAGCCGTGGCAAGCCGGTCGACCTAGCGCAGCCCGCCCTGGCGGAGTCCATCGAACAGCACCGCGACGACATCGTCCGCAAGCTTCTCGGCCGTGAGCGAGCCGCCCGGCCGGTACCACTCGACGATCGAGTTGATGGTTCCGAACAGCAGGCGAGACACAGTGCGCGGGTCGATGTCGCTGCGGAGGGTGCCCTCCGCCCTTGCCTCGTCGATGAGCCCAGCGACCTTGCGGTCGAAGACGCGCCGGCGCTCCATTGCCGTCCGCTCCGTCTCGGTATTGCCGCGGAGGCGCAGGAGCAGCGTCACGAACGGCAGGCGTTCGGTCAGGACCCGCACGGTCGAGCGCACCACGAATTCGAGCCGCTCCTCCGCCGTCCCCTCGTGCGTCTCGTGGGCCTCCCACACCGACTCGAGGCCGCCGAGGGCCTGCTCGAGGGCGAGCGCAAGCAGGTCCTCCTTGGACGGCACATGGTGGTAGATCGCCGACTTCGAGATGCCGAGGTTCTCCGCGAGGATCCCCATCGACGTCGCGTCGTAGCCGTGCCGGTTGAACACCTCGACGGCTACGTTGAGCACCGACCGCTGGTCGTAGCCGGGGCGGCCCCGGCGCCCGGAGGGCATAGGGCCCGAGGTTCCCTGGCCCGAGGTTCCCTGGCCCGAGGTTCCTCGGCCCGAGGCTCCCCGGCCTGGGGTTCCCGGGTCTGGGGTCTCGGTGGCAGCGGCGGAAGGCATGGGATCCAGTCTAGGGTTTAGGCCTTGGTGCGGAGGTCGTAGATGCGCCGCAGCTTGCCGTTCGAGCGCTCGAGCGAACCGGGCTCGACCACGTCGATGCGGCACGTCGAGCCGATGTGAATCTTGATCTGCTGCCGCAGGGCCGAGGCAGCCGCGGTACGCTGCTCCGCCGTCGTCCCTTCCCTGGGTTCGATCTTCACGGTGAGCTCGTCCATTCTGTGCGGGCGGGTGATCTCGAGCTGGAAGTGCGGGCTCAGCTCGGGGATCCGCAGCGCGATCTCCTCGATCTGCGACGGGAAGAGGTTCACGCCCCGCAGGATGATCATGTCGTCGCTGCGGCCGGAGATGCGGCCCATGCGGCGGTGGCCGGGACGCGCGGTGCCGGGCTGGAGCGTCGTGAGGTCCTTCGTGCGGTAGCGGATGATCGGCAGCGCCTGCTTGGTGAGCGACGTGAACACGAGCTCGCCCGTCTCGCCGTCCGCCATGGTCCGGGTGAGGTCGAACGGGTCCACGATCTCGGGCCGGAAGTGGTCCTCCCAGACGTGGCTGCCGTCCTGCGTCTCGACCGACTCGCCCGCGACGCCGGGGCCCATGACCTCGGAGAGGCCGTAGATGTCGCACGCCTTGATCCCGAACATCTGCTCGAGTTCGTGGCGCATCTCCTGCGTCCACGGCTCGGCGCCGAGCACCGCGTACTTGAGCGAGGTCGCGCGCGGGTCGAGGCCCTTGTGGGCCATCGCGTCGCCGATGGTGAGCAGGTAGGTCGGCGTGCACAGGATCGCGTCGGGCGCGAAGTCCTGGATGAGCTGGATCTGCTTCTCGGTCTGGCCGCCCGACATCGGGATGACGGTCGCGCCGAGCTTCTCGGCGCCGGCGTGCGCGCCGAGCCCTCCGGTGAAGAGGCCGTAGCCGTACGCGTTGTGCACCTTCATGCCGGGCCGGACGCCCGAGGCCCGGAGGCAGCGCGCCACGAGCGTCGCCCACGTGTCGAGGTCCTGCTTCGTGTAGCCCACCACGGTCGGGCGGCCGGTGGTGCCCGAGCTCGCGTGGATGCGGACCACGTGGTCCATGGGCACGGCGAACATGCCGAACGGGTACTCCTGGCGGAGATCGTCCTTCGTGGTGAACGGGAACTTCGCGAGGTCGGCGAGCTCCTTGAGATCGCTCGGGTGGACCCCGGCCTCGTCGAACTTGCGCTGGTACAGCGCCACGTGGCCGTACGCGTAGTAGAGCGTCTCCTGGAGGCGCGTCAGTTGGAGGGCCTCGATCTGGTCGCGCGACATGGTCTCCTCGGCATCGAGGATCGCGGGGCCGAAGGCTGAGGTCTCGGGGGAGGCGGTCTGGGTCATGGAAGTCTTTCTCGAGTGAGGTGTGCGAGGGCGACGTACGACGGCGGAGCGGCGCGCCCAGCGCTTGGGGGGCCAGCGCTTGGGGGACCGGCGCTTGGGGGCTGGCCCTAGGGGGCTAGCGCTTGGGAACGGTGCGCGAGCGCCCGCGGAATTCGGCAATGAGCCGCGGCGCCTGCGGCTGCACTGGCGCCTGAGCCGGGGACGCGCCGTCGGGCGTTGATCCCGGGGCCGCGCCTCCGGGGGACACGCTGGCGGGAGCCGGGGACGCGCCGTCGGGCGTTGATGCGGAGGCCGCGCCGGGCGCCGTCGCATAGACCTGGACGTCGTAGAGGCCGCTGCGCCCGGCCTGGGCTCGGCGGGCCGCGACGGCGGTGATGCGCTCCCCGGCGTGGGCCGGGGCGAGGAAGTTGACGTCGACGCCGGCGGCGACGGTCATGGTGTTGTCGTCCTCCTCGGGCGTGTGCGGGTTGCACGCAAGAGCGAACGCGGAGTCGGCGATGGCGAAGATCATTCCACCGTGGGCGATGCCGAATCCGTTGAGCATCTCGCGGCGGAGCGTCGTCGCAACGGTCGCGGAGCCGTCCCCGAGGGCGAGGACCTCGAGGCCCATCCATTCCGTCGCGTAGTCGTCGGTGAGGATGGGGTGGTGGGCCAACTGGTCCGCGGGAGCAGCGTCGCTCATGGAGGTACCTCGCATTTCTTTACCGAATGTTCATTAGGTAATCCCATGCGTGGGAATGTGTCAAGGGATCGGCCGCCATCCGGACGCCCGGCCGGTTGGCCGCTGGGGGGCCGGTTGGCCACCGTTGTGCAAAGCAGCACCCCCGGTCCGAAGGCCGGGGGTGCTGCTTTGGTTTCGCCGTGGTTCGGGCGGCTCTAGCCCGGTTCGGGTAGTCCTGCGCCTAGCGGCTCAAGCCGTCTCGCGGTGACGCCTCACGGCAAGCCCCACGACCGCCGCCAGCGCGACGACGGAGAGGATCGTGGCCGACCAGAATCCGGCCCGCCCGCCGATCACGAAGTCGCCCGGGACCGCGAACGCCGCGAACGTGGACGCAACGATGGCGAGCCCCACGGCGCCGCCGAGCTGCTGCATCGTCTGGAACAGGCCCGATGCGGACCCGGCGTGCTCGGGTTCGACGTCGCGCAGCGCGAGCGTGGTGAGCGGCATGAACGTCATGCCCGCGGAGATGCCCGTGCAGAGGAGGGCGACGACGACGAGTGCGAAGCTCGTGTTCGCGCCCAGCTGCGTGAGCGGAACGAATGCGACGACGCGGAGCGCCGCGCCGATAATCACGAGCCGCACGGCGCCTATGCGCTCGACCATTCGCGGGATGATGCGTGACATCGCGAAGATGCTCAGGGGCATCGGGAGGAACGCGAGCCCGGTCACGAGCGGCGAGAAGTGCAGCTGGTCCTCGAGGTACTGGACCATGAGGAAGAACATCGCGAGCATCCCGCCGTAGGTTGCGGCCATCGCTGCGAGCGCGCTCACGCGGCTGGGGCTGCGGAGCAGCTGGGGGCGGAGCAGGGGGTGCGCCACCCGGCGCTCGGTGTAGGCAAGCGCTGTGAGCAGCACGGCGCCCACGATGAAGCCGCCGAGGGTGCGCGGGCTGAACCAGCCGTAGTCGGGAGCCTGGATGAGCGCCCACACGATCGCGACCGCGCCGCCCGTTGCCGTGACAGCGCCGAGGACGTCGAAGCGTCCCGGGCGCCGTGGGGTTTCGGGGACGAGGCGCGGTACCGCGATGAGGATCAACGCTCCGATCGGCACGTTGATGAAGAGGGTCCACCGCCAGTTGGTCGTGTCGGTGAGGATGCCCCCGAGGATGAGGCCGAGGGCACCGCCCATCGACGCGATCGCTGAGAACAGGGCCAAGGCGCGGTTGCGGGCGCCCTCCTCCGGGGCGGACGTGGTGATGAGCGCGAGCACGCTCGGAGCCGCGAACGCGGCCCCGAGGCCCTGGAGGGCGCGGGCGATGACAAGGAGGAGGGGCGAGGTGGCCAGGCCGCCGAGGAGGGAGAAGAGCGTGAATGCGGCGACTCCGACAAGGAACGTGCGGCGCCGGCCGAGGACGTCCCCGATCCGGCCGCCGAGCAGCAGGAGGCCGCCGAACGCGAGCGCGTAGCCGTTGAGGACCCAGCTGAGGGCCGAGCTGGAGAAGTGGAGGTCGGTGGCGATGTGCGGAAGGGCGACGTTCACCACCGTCGAATCGAGGACGAGCATGAGTTGAGCGAGCATGACCAGCCACAGGCCGATGTTTCCGGCGCGGCGGCTGGTGGGCGCAGCCCCGCTGGGGGCGCGCGTGGCAAGGGTGGGAGCCATGAGGGTGAAGTCCTGTTCTAGCCAGAGGGTGGCTGGAGATTCAATCCGGAAGGTAGGCGTACACTAAGAGGAGAGATGCTCCGATTAGAACTATACGGAGACTGTCTCCGTTTTGCAACTGGGTTCTTGGGGTTTTCTGGAAGGAAGTGTCTTACTGTGCGCGCTGACGCCCGCCGTAACCGCGATCGGATCGTCGATGTGGCCCGCATGCTCTTCCGGACGAAGGGCTACGACGCTGTCTCGATGGACGAGGTCTCGAAGACGGCTGAGGTCGGCACGGGCACGCTCTACCGACACTTCCCGACCAAGGAGGCCCTCTACGACGCGGTCCTCGAGGCCTGGGCAGAGCGGGTCAACTCCGCGGTAGAGCGCGCGCTCACGCTCGACGCGTCCGCGCGCGACCAGCTCCTGGCGTGGCTCACCGCCTATTCCGCCATGCTCACCGAGCACAAGGGCGCCGCCGCCCGCATCACTGCCGCCCTCGGTGATCCCGGCTCGCCATTCGCGGCAAAGTGCCAGACCTATCTCGGCGCGAATCAGCGCATCATCGAGGCTCTGTCTCCCGCGCTCCGCCCCGACGTCGACGCGATGCAGATCAGCCGGCTCGTGGGCGGCGTGGCCGCCGTCGCGGACAACAGCGAGATCCCGGCTGACGCGGTCCAGGCCATGCTCGGCGTCGTCGCCGATGGGCTGGTCGCCTCAGAGAAGGACTCGCTGCCCGTGCGGGCTTAGGCCGAGTGCGACGGCCTCGACGAGGCCTTGCGCTATCGGCAGGAACCCGCGCCTAGCCGAGGAGTTCCCGCGCACCCAGCGAGTCGGCAAGGAACGCGTAGTCCCACGCGCGGTCCTTCCAGGCCTCGTACCGGCCCGACGCGCCGCCGTGGCCGGCGTCCATCTCGGTCTTGAGCACGATCGGGCGCTCGCTCGTGGTCGCCTCGCGCAGCACCTGGACCCACTTCGCCGGCTCGACGTACAGCACGCGCGTGTCGTTGAAGGAAGTCACGGCGGCCACCGCGGGATAGCCCGCGGGGCGCACGTTCTCGTACGGCGTGTACGACTTCATGTACGCGTAGACCTCGGCATCCTCGATGGGGTTGCCCCACTCCTCCCACTCGAGCGCGGAGAGCGGCAGTTCGGGGTCGAGGATCGTAGTGAGCGCGTCCACGAACGGCACCTGGGCGACGGCGGCGGCGTACTTCTCCGGCGCGAGGTTGAGGGCCGCGCCGATGAGCAGTCCGCCGGCCGAGCCGCCCATGCAGGCGATCCGGCAGGGGTCGGCCCAGCCGGAGGACGCGACCCAGTCGGTCGCGGCGACGAAATCCGTGAACGTGTTCCGCTTGAGCAGCTTCTTGCCGGACTCGTACCAGCGCCGGCCGAGCTCGCCGCCGCCGCGGACGTGCGCGATGACGAACACGAAGCCGCGGTCCAGGAGGCTCAGCCTGGGGATCGCGAACGCGGGGTCCATGCTGACCTCGTAGGAGCCGTATCCGTACACGAGCGCCGGGTTGGTCCCGTCCCGCTGGACCGACGCCCTCCGCAGCACGGACAGCGGAACCCGGGTGCCGTCGTCGGCCGTTGCCCACGCGCGCTCGGCGACGTAGTCCGCCGGGTCGTAGCCGCCGAGGACGGGCGTCTCCTTCCGGAGGAGGAGCTCGCCGGTCGCGAGGACGTAGTCGTACACGCGGGGCGGCGTGAAGAAGGACGTGTAGCGGAGCCGTGCGACGGGTGCGCGGTAGTCGGAGACGCCGGCGCCGGCCGTGTAGAGCTCCTCGCCGAACGCAGGCTCCGCGAACGACGGCGCGCGGCCCGCTTCCGCCGCCGCGAGCGCCTCGGCGAGGGGAGCGAAGCGGACGGTCTCGAGCGTGTCGCGGCGGAGCGAGACGAGGAGATGCGTCGCGGTCACCTCGGCGCCCTCGATCTTGACGGCGTCGTCGTGCGCGACGACCGTCTGCCAGCGCTGCTGGGCGAGCGGCTTCGAGAACTCGGCGAGCGGGGCCGTCGAGACCATGCTGTTGACCGCATCCCGGTTGTGGACGAGCAGGACCTGGGGCGCGCCGTCGTGCTCGAACAGCTCGGCAGCATGGAGGATGCGCTCCTCGCGGCCGAGCAGGACCCCGAGCTGCGCGCCCGGGGCTTCGAGGTCGAGGTAGCGCGTCTCGCTGTACTCGGAATTGCCGATGCTCACGAGCAGCCAGCGGCGGTCGGCCGAGAGCTCGATCGCCGTCCACTGGGCCACGTCGTCCTCCTCGTACAGGACCGTGTCCTGCTCGACGGGAGTGCCGAGCTCGTGGACGCGGATCTGGTACGGACGCCATGACTCGTCGGCGACCACGTAGTAGAGCCGCTGCCCGTCCGCGGAGAACTCGAGCCCGTAGAAGACCTTCTCGATGGCCTCGGGGAGGTGCTCGCCCGTGCGCAGGTCCTTGATGCGGAGCGTGAACGTCTCGTCGCCCGCGTTGTCCACGGAGTACGCGTAGAGGTTTCCGTCGCGGCTCACGGTGGCGCCGCCGAGCGCGAAGAACGGCTGGCCCTCAGCCTCGGCGTTGCCGTCCAGCAGCACCACTTCGCCGGGCACGGGCTCCCCGGGGACGACGGCGGGAGGCGTCCAGGCGTCGACGTCGCCGGCCGCGCCGCTCGCGGCGACGCGGCAGTACAGGGGGTACTGCTGGCCCTCGATGGTGCGCGAGTAGTACCACCAGTCGTCGCGCCGGCTCGGGACTGAGAGGTCCGTCTCCTGGGTGCGGTTCTTGATCTCCTCGAAGATCGCGTCGCGGAGCGGCTGCTGGCCCGCGGTCGCGGCCTCGGTGTAGGCGTTCTCCGCCCTGAGGTGCGCCACGACCTCGGGGTCCTCCTTGTCGCGCAGCCACTCGTACTGGTCCACGAAGACGTCGCCGTGGTGCTCGCGCGGGGAGGGCACCTTCTTGGCGAGGGGCGGGGTGGCTGACTTCGACCCAGCGGGGGAGGGGGCTTCGCTCATGAGGCAACACTAGCCAGTCGGGGTGACGTCATCTCCGTCCAGCCAGACCACTTCGCCCACGGCTAATTTCCGTTCGTCAGGTTGTTGTCCTTCACGTACTGCTGCATCTGGCCCTTCGCCAGGGCGTCGGCGAGGGCCGACGTCGCGGGCGCGTTGAAGAGCACGATCGACTGGCCATCCGTCGACCATCCGATCCCGTCAGTGGGGAGCGTGAACGTCACGATGTCGCCCGCCCTGACGTCCCGGAGCTCGAACGCGAGCGAGGCGGCCGCGGCTGAGTTGAACGACGAGTCGACCGTGAGGTAGGGAGCCACCTCGTTGACGGCGTTCGAGATCGTCACGGGGTTCGTCAGCGTCTGCGTCGACGCGAGCTTCCCGACCAGGGCCTTGATGAAGGTCTGCTGGTCGCGCACGCGTTGGTAGTCGCCATCGGGGAACGCGTACCGCTCGCGGACGTATGCGAGGGCCTCGTCGCCGTTCAGGGTCTGGGGGCCAGCGTTGAAGTGGTAGTCCGAGGTCTGGGCGGCCGTGAACGGGATCTTCACGTCGACGGTGACCCCGCCGACCGCGTCGGTGAGTCCCTTGAACCCTTCGAAGTCCATGAAGACCACATGGTCGATGCGCTGGTGGAGCAGCGATTCGACGGTCTGGACCATGAGGGGAACGCCGCCGAAGGCGAGCGCGGCGTTGATCTTCGCGGTGCCGTGCCCGGGGATCGGGACCCAGAGGTCGCGCATGATCGAGACGACGTAGACGTTCTTACGGTCTGCGGGGATGTGGACGAGCATCATCGTGTCGGAGCGCTGGTCCGAGGGGGTCCCTGCCTCGGCCTCCTGCACGGTGGCGCCGCGGCTGTCGGTGCCGACCATGAGGATGTTGATCGCGGTCTTGCCGTCGGTGGAGGAGGGCGGTGCGACGGCCTGCGGGCGCGTGGACTCCTGGGGAAACGCGTCGGGGATCTTCTGGGTCTTCGTGTCGAACGTCGTCGCGAGGCTGCCGAGGTACACGATCGCGATGACCGCGGCGACCACCACGAGCGTGAGGGCGCTGAGGAGGGTGATGAGGGCCGTGCGCTTCCTCCGCCGCACTTGGATGGCGGTGGGTGTCCCGGCGGATTCGTCAACCATCCCGATGGCCCCTGACTCGCTTGCTCGGACGTGGAACCGTTCTGTGAGCTATTAACGGCCCGCGTGATGCTCGGGAGCATCGGTCTTTAGCCCCTGATTTGGTCCCGACGCGGCTTGACGGGCTCTGCCCGCCCCACATATTCTGAACGAACGGTCGGTAATTATTTGAGGAGGAGCTATGGCAGCTGCGCCCCTGCAGCCCGTGCCGGCACATGCGTCCCCGGCGGATTCGTCCGCGACGGACCAGGCAGGCCAGGCGTATTTTGACCGCATCATCGCCGAAGACTCCCGTATCGAGCCCAAGGACTGGATGCCGGAGGCCTACCGCAAGACGCTCGTGCGCCAGATCTCGCAGCACGCTCACTCGGAGATCATCGGCATGCAGCCGGAGGCCAACTGGATCACGCGGGCCCCCAGCCTCAAGCGCAAGGCCATCCTCATGGCCAAGGTCCAGGACGAAGCTGGCCACGGCCTGTACCTGTACTCGGCCGCGGAGACGCTCGGCACCCCGCGCGACGTGCTCAACCAGCAACTCCTCGACGGCAAGGCCAAGTACTCCTCGATCTTCAACTATCCGGCTCGCAGCTGGGCGGATATGGGCGCGATCGGGTGGCTCGTGGACGGCGCCGCGATCGCCAACCAGGTTCCCCTGTGCCGCGCAAGCTACGGACCGTACGGACGCGCAATGGTGCGCATCTGCAAGGAGGAGTCGTTCCATCAGCGGCAGGGCTTCGAGATCCTCCTCGAGCTCTCCCATGGGACGCCGGAGCAGAAGCGGATGGCGCAGGACGCCGTCGACCGCTTCTACGCGCCCGCCCTCATGATGTTCGGTCCCCCGGATGATGACTCGCCCAACTCGAAGCAGTCGATGGCCTGGAACATCAAGCGCTTCTCCAACGACGAGCTGCGCCAGCGCTTCGTCGGCATGATCGTCGAGCAGGCCAAGGTGCTCGGGCTGACGCTGCCCGACCCCGAGCTCCGCTTCGACGAGGAGACGGGCCAGTGGATCCACATGGAGCTCGACTGGCAGGAGTTCAAGGACGTCATCGCGGGCCGCGGCCCGTGCAACTCCCAGCGCATGGCGCGCCGACGCGAGGCGCACGAAAACGGGGCCTGGGTGCGAGAGGCCGCTCATGCCTACGCGGAGAAGAAGATGCAGCAGAAGGCAGGTGCCGCGTGATGAGCACGGAAAACCAGCAGGCAACGGGCCAGTCGGCCAACATCTGGCCCCTCTGGGAGGTCTTCGTGCGCTCGAGCCGCGGCCTCTCCCACGTCCACGCGGGCTCGCTGCACGCGCCGGACGCCGAGATGGCGCTCCGCAACGCGCGCGATCTCTACACGCGCCGCAACGAAGGCGTCTCGATCTGGGTCGTGCCGTCGGACGCGATCACGGCATCGGACCCGGACGCGAAGGGCTCATTCTTCGAGTCGCCGCAGGGCAAGGACTACCGCCACGCGACGTACTACACGAAGAGCGAAGGCGTGAAGCACCTGTGACGCACGCCCAGCCCACTCAGGCCCAGCCCACTCAAGCCCAGCCCACTCACGCCGACCACTCGCTCGACAGCTTCGGCGACGCCGCGGCGTCGGCCACCCGCGTCACGCCGGGCAACGCGCTGCGCCCCGAGGACATCGCGATCAGCCCGGACAAGCCGAACGACGACGTCGCAGAGTACGCGCTCCGCCTCGGCGACGATTCGCTCATCCTCGCCCAACGGCTGAGCCACTGGATCTCTCGGGGCCCGGAGCTCGAGGAGGACATCGCGCTCGGCAACATCGCGCTCGACCTCCTGGGCCACGCCCGCTCCTTCCTCATCTACGCGGGGCACGCGCTCGGCAAGTCCGAGGACGATCTCGCCTATTGGCGCGAGGAGGAGGATTTCCGCTCGGTCTGGCTCTTCGAGCAGCCGAACGGCGACTTCGGCGTGACGATCGCGCGTCAGCTCGTCGTCTCGATCTATCAGCACCTCCTCTACTCGCGGCTCGTCGACTCGACCGATCCGACCATCGCCGCGATCGCCGCGAAGGCCCTCAAGGAGGTTGACTACCACCGCGACCACGCGACGCAGTGGACGCTGCGTCTGGGCGACGGCACGGCGGAATCGCACCGCCGCATGCAGGCCGCGCTCGAGCTCGTGTGGCCGTACGTCGACGAGCTGTTCGACGACGATCCGCTCATCGACCGCATCGGCGACGCGGGCGTCCGGCCGTCGACGCTCCGCGAGCAGTTCGACGCCGACATCGCCGCGGTGATCGACGAGGCGACGCTGGATCTGCCCACCGTCCCGCGGGCCATGGGCGGCGGCCGCCGGGGCCTCCACACCGAGCACCTCGGCTACCTGCTCGCCGAGATGCAGGTGCTGGCTCGCAAGCATCCGGGTGCGAGCTGGTGATGAGCGCCCACATCGTGACCGACGCCGGAATCACCGACGCCGGAATGAGCGACGCCGACGTCCTGGACCTTGCGGCCACGGTCAACGACCCGGAGATCCCGGTGCTGAGCATTCGCGACCTCGGGATCCTGCGCGACGGCCACATCGAGGGCGACGGAACCGTGCGCCTCACCATCACCCCGACCTACTCGGGCTGCCCGGCGATGGACGCCATCCGAGACGACCTCGAGCGCGTGTTCCACGACGCGGGCCACGAGCGCGTTCAGGTGGACCTCGTCCTCGCGCCCGCGTGGACCACGGACTGGATGACGGCCGAGGGCAAGGCCAAGCTCGAGGAGTACGGCATCGCCCCGCCCACGGGTCAGGCTGCGGCGCGGCCCCAGGGTCCAGTGCGGCTCGGCCTCACGGTCAAGTGCCCGCGGTGCCACTCGCTCCACACCCGCGAGCTGTCGCGGTTCGGCTCGACCTCGTGCAAGGCGCTCTACGTGTGCCAGGACTGCCGCGAGCCCTTCGACTACTTCAAGGTGATCTGACGATTTTGAGGCAAACACGATGACCGACCAGCTGAGCGAAACGTCCGCGCCTGAGGGGACGCCCCGCCGTCGTGCGTCCTTCCACACGCTCGAGGTGAGTGAGGTCCGCCGCCTCACCAACGACGCGATCGAGGTGACGTTCGCCGTCCCGCCCGCCCTCGCCGACGAGTACGACTACATCCCGGGGCAGTACGTCGCCCTCCGGTCAAAGCTCCCCGATCCGGAGTCAGGGGAAGCACGGGAACTGCGCCGCAGCTACTCCATCTGCGCGGTCCCGCGGCGCTTCGAGGACGGCAGCAGCGAGATCCGGGTCGCGATCAAGAAGGACCTCGGCGGCCAGTTCTCGACGTGGGCCAACGAGCGCCTCGCAGCGGGGGACACGCTCGACGTCATGAGCCCCGCCGGCGCGTTCATCTCGAAGCACAAGATGACGGGCCTCAACGATCCGACGAGCATCGACACCGAGCGCGAGCACAGGTTCGTGGCCGTCGCGGCGGGCTCGGGCATCACGCCGGTCATTGCGATCGCGAAGACGGTCCTCGCCTCGAACGAGAACGTCCGCTTTGACCTCATCTACGCGAACAGGGCGGCGATGGACGTCATGTTCGTCGAGGAGCTCGCCGACCTCAAGGACAAGTACCCGGCACGCTTCGCGCTGCACCACGTGCTCTCGCGCGAGCAGCGGATCTCGCCGCTCCTCTCGGGCCGGGTCGACGCCGAAAAGCTCACCACGCTGCTCAACACGGTGATCCACGCGGACGACGTCGACGAATGGTTCCTGTGCGGGCCGTTCGAACTCGTGCAGCTTGTGCGCGACACGCTCACTGCGCGCGGCGTCGAGCCCGAGAGGGTGCGTTTCGAGCTCTTCACGACCGGAACGCCGACGCACCTCGAGGGCAATATCGGCCGCCCGGTGGCCGAGGACGAAGCGGGGGAGACCGTCGAGATCGAGTTTCGCCTCGACGGCCTGCAGGGCGTGGTCAAGAGCCCGGTCTCGGCGAACGAGACGATCCTCAACGCGGCGCTGCGCGTCCGCGCCGACGTCCCGTTCGCCTGTGCGGGCGGGGTGTGCGGGACGTGCCGTGCGAAGCTCGTCAAGGGCACGGTCGAGATGACCGAGAACTACGCCCTCGAGCCCGACGAGATCGAGCGCGGGTACGTCCTGACGTGCCAGTCGCACCCGACGTCGGAGGCAGTGTCCGTGGACTTCGACGCCTGACCCAACCCCTCTAGGAGGCCAGCTTGATCTCGCTCACCATCGCCGACGGCGTCGCCGAGGTGGTCCTCGACGCGCCGGGCAAGCTCAACGCCGTCGACCCTTCCGCGCTCGCGGAGCTTTCCCAGGCGTACGACGACGCCGCTGCCGCCGCCTCGCGCGGCGAGGTGCGGGCGCTTCTCCTGCGCGGCGTGGGGCGCGCGTTCTGCGCGGGGCGGGACATCTCCGCGGTCGACCCTGCCGATGACGACGTGCTCGGCTACCTCGGCGGGCTCGTCACGCCGCTCATGCGGAAGATGGCCGCGTTCCCGGCCCCGACGTTCGCCGCCGCGCAGGGGGCGGCTCTCGGGGTGGGGCTCGGGCTCCTGCTCGCGACCGACGTCGTCTACGTTGCCGACACTGCGAAGGTCGGCTCGCCGTTCGCCAATCTGGGCGCGACGCTCGACTCGGGCGGGCATTGGTACTTCACCGAGCGGCTCGGGATGCACCGAACGCTCGACCTCGTCTACACGGGCGAGCTCCTGAGCGGCGAGGAGGCCGTGCGGGCGGGGCTGTTCAGCCGCTCGTTCCCCGCGGATGAGCTGCTCGGGCGGACCCGCGACGTCGTGGCGAGGGTCGCCCAAGGCGCTACCGGGGCCTTCGTTGCGTCGAAGGAACTTGTGGCGCAGATCCGGGATCGTCGCCTGGGCCTGTGGGACTCGATGGACGACGAGAACAGGGCGCAGGCGGCGCTCTGCGACTCCGACGACTACCGCGAGGGCTTCAAGGCGTTTCAGGAAAAGCGCAAGCCGGTGTTCTCCGGAAAGTAGCTCCCCTCTAGGCTGGGGACGTGATCGCTCCTCGCAGAACGTCCCACCACTCAGCCAACCATCCCACCAACAAGTCCTCGGTCAACGTCGAGCTGAACCCGCTGTTCAGCAGGCCCGGCGAGGCCACCGAGTTCCCGCGCTACACGATCCCCGAGGGCGCGTCGCTGCCCGCGACCGCGTACCAGATCGTCCACGACGACGCGATGCTCGACGGCAACGCGCGCCTCAATCTCGCCACCTTCGTCGGCACGTGGATG
Source organism: Sinomonas albida (assembly GCF_004919045.1). Taxonomy (GTDB): domain Bacteria; phylum Actinomycetota; class Actinomycetes; order Actinomycetales; family Micrococcaceae; genus Sinomonas; species Sinomonas albida. The sequence goes on along the minus strand of NZ_SWDW01000007.1, from coordinate 185,317 downwards.
GAGCCCGAGGCCGGGAAGCTGTACGCGGAGACCGTCGACAAGAACATGATCGACAAGGACGAGTATCCCAAGACGGCGGAGATCGAGCACCGCTGCTGGCGCATGCTCGCCGACCTGTGGAACGCGCCCGACCCCGCCCAGGCCGTCGGGACCTCGACCATCGGTTCCTCCGAGGCCTGCATGCTCGCGGGGCTCGCGCTCAAGCGCCGCTGGCAGCACGCTCGCCGGGCCGCAGGCAAGACCACGGACCGACCGAACATCATCATGAGCTCGGCCGTGCAGGTGTGCTGGGAGAAGTTCTGCAACTACTTCGAGGTCGAGGCTCGGTACGTGCCGATCTCCAACGACCACAAGGTCCTCGACGGGCACGGGCTCGACGAGTACGTCGACGAGAACACGATCGGCGTCGTCGCGATCATGGGCGTGACGTACACGGGCATGTACGAGCCGGTGCAGGAGATTGCGGCAGCGCTCGACGCGATCCAGGCGGCGACGGGACTCGACGTGCCGATCCACGTGGACGGCGCATCCGGCGCGATGGTCGCGCCGTTCCTGCAGCCCGAGCTCGTGTGGGACTTCCGGGTGCCGCGGGTCGTCTCGATCAACACCTCGGGGCACAAGTATGGACTCGTCTACCCGGGCCTTGGGTGGGTCGTGTGGCGTGACCGGGGGGCGCTGCCCGACGACCTCGTCTTCCACGTGAGCTATCTCGGCGGTGACATGCCGACGTTCGCGCTCAACTTCTCCCGCCCTGGGGCGCAGGTGCTCCTGCAGTACTACCTCTTCCTGCGTCTCGGCTCGGAGGGCTATCGCGCCGTGCATGCCGCGTGCCGCGATGTGGCCGAGTACCTCGCGCACCAGATCGGGGCCATGGAGCCGTTCGAGCTCTGGAACGACGGCTCGGACATTCCGGTCTTCGCGTGGCGGCTCAAGCCGGGCCACACCGACAAATGGGACCTTCACCATCTCTCAGACCGGCTTCGGATGGCGGGGTGGCTCGTCCCGGCATACCCGATGCCCGACGGCCTCGCCGACCTCACGGTCCAGCGCATCGTGGTCCGCAACGGGTTCACGCGTGACCTCGCCGAGAGCTTCCTCGAGGATTTGCGCGCTGCGGTCGAGTTCCTCGACTCGGCTGATTCGGCGCTTCCCGAAGCCGGGCATGCGGAGGCGTTCCACCACTGACAGCCCCGTGACGGCGCCCTGAGGCTGGATGCAGGGCGCGCCGGCCATTGCAGGGCGGGGGCCATTGTGGGGCGTCGGCCAATGCGGGCGTCGGCCATTGGGCGTCCGCCAATGCGGGCATCGGCCATTGCGGGGCTGGGGTCGATCGCGAAAGGTTGGCCCGGCCGGCGCGCATCGCCGGCCGGGCCAACGTGTTTCGTGGGCCAACTTACTTCGCGGGCCAACTTGTTAGGTGGGCCAGCTGGTTCAGCGGGCCCACTTGTGCGGCGGGTCAGATAGTTCGGCGCGCCAACTTGTGCGGCGGGTCAGATAGTTCGGCGCGCCAACTTGTGCGGCGGGCCGTCTGGTTGCCTCTAGTCGACCAGAGTCGCGCTGAACCGGTGTTCGGCTGCGTCGAATTCGGTCACGCGCACGCGAACCGTCGCGCCCGCCGGGGCACTACCGCCACGGACGAGCCCGGGCACACCAGACTCAGACTCAACGAAGAGCCCGAACGGCTTGGCGATCTTGACGACAACGTCGATCTCGTCACCAGCTGTCAGAAGGGTTTCGGCCACTTGGCTCACCCCCTCTCGATATTCAGGGTGAGTCGTGCAGCGGTGCTCACGCGGCCCCGGGTTCCTTCCGTCGCGGGGTGGCGTAGGCTCCGAGATCTGCCGGACATCACACCAGCAGACTACTCCCGGCCCAGGGCGGACGGCTTCGCTCATGCCTTCGGCTCGTTCGTTCACATCGAAGACTTATTTGAACACATGATTGTTTGTAGAACGAGAATTCGATAGGCTAGTCGCATGGGGGATTGGCGGAGCGAGGTTGAGGGTCTGCTGGGCCGTGGCGACGGATCCGGGGTGGCGCTCAGGGACATCGAGTCCTTTGCGTCCCGCCTTGGCAGCGGTCGCCTTGGCAGCGGTCGGCCGGGCTGGGTTCCCGCCGGCGTCGGGCAGGCGGGCCGTGAGCTGACCGGGCCTGAGTCGACAGTGCCAGGGCTGACGGGGCCCGAGCTGATCGACCGGATCGCTGCGCTCGAACGGCTCAAGGCGGCAGCGGCAGCCGAACAGGCATGGGCCGAGGTCGCATTCGCCGAGCTGTGCGAGGGTGGCGGTGAGGAACCATGGGCGGCGGCGCCGGAAGGTCGGACCGGCCGTAGCGCATCGAGGGCGCGGGAGCGTTCGGTTCGATCACAGATCGCGCTGGCACGGAGCGTTTCGCCATCGAAGGGCTCGAGGCTGCTCTCGGCCGCAAAGCGAATCGTGAGGGAGATGCCGTGCACGTTGGCTGCGCTCTCAGCGGGCCGGCTCAACGAAGACCGGGCGGTCTGGTTGGCGGAGGGGGTCGAGGTGCTCTCGCCGGCTGACCGCTCCGCCGTTGACGCCGAGCTGTGCGGAGACCCGCGCCGGCTCGAAGGACTGGGTGATCGCGCGGTTCAGGATGCGGTGCGCTCGTGCGTCGACGCGGTCGACGACGCCGCTCACATCGCGCGGGTCCGTCTCGCTGAGTCCACGCGCCGCGTGACCGTCCGTCGGCTCCCGGATTCGATGGCCCAGCTGACGGCCATCCTTCCAGTTGCCCAGGCAGTGGCCATCGAGGGCGCCCTGCGTCAGGCCGCGCGCTCGGCGCGGGCCTCCGGAGACGAGCGGACGGCAGGGCAGGTCGCCGCCGACACCCTCGTTGAACGCGCCACCGGCCAGGCTCATGCCGATGCCGTGCCTCTGCGGGTCGGTCTCGTCATGACGGACGCGTCGCTTTTCGCCGGCGGACGCGAGTCTGCGGTGCTCCAGGGCTACGGGACGATCACGGCGACGCAGGCCCGCGGGATGATCGCGGCAACCGCCCGAGGGGCCACCGGATCAAGCCCGGGGGCTGGCGCCGCCGCGCTTGCCGGTGTGTGGCTGAGGCGGCTGTTCCTCGACCCGTCAACCGGGGAGCTCGCCGCTATGGAGTCGAAGCTGCGACGGTTCCCGCGGGCGCTCGCCGACTTCATCGAGACGCGCGACCAACGGTGCCGGACTCCGTTCTGCGACGCGCCGATCCGACACATCGACCACGTCGTGCCGGTAGCAGAGGGCGGGGACACGAGCGTCGAGAACGGTCAGGGACTCTGCGAGAACTGCAACCAGACCAAGGAATCGCCCGGTTGGGAACAGCACGTGGTGGGCGCCAGCGAGGACGGCGGCCCAGAGGACGGCGGCCCAGAGGACAGCGGCACAGGGAACGGCGGCGCGGCAACTCACGGCGACATCGTCATCGTTACGCCAGCCGGCCACGAGCGCTACTCGCCGCCGGTAAAGCTCCCCGGTGCCGCGTCGTGGTCAAAGCGGCGCCTTTCGAGGGTGGGCTGAAGGGGCTTGTTTCGAGGGTGGACTGACAGGGGGGCTTCGGTCGCGGCCCTGTCCCCTCTTGTGGACCCCTACCGACCCTTCTTGTGGACCCCTACCGCGTGTCCAAGTCCTCGAACACAAGGAACGTCTGGGTGTCCAGGACGCCTGGCATGTTCTGGAGCTGGTCGAAGACCACGCGGCGTAGGTCGGTGTTGTCCACGGCCCGGACCAGCAGGATGACGTCGAAGTCGCCGCCGACCAGCGCGATGTGATGGACCTCAGGGATGGCCTTGAGCTGTTCGCGCAGTTCCCGCCACGAGTGCTGCCGTACCTTGAGGGTCACGTAGGCGCTCGAGCGCAGCCCGGCCTTGAGGGGGTCGACGAGCGCCGTGTACTTCGTGATGATGCCCTGCTCCTGGAGCTTGGCGATCCGGTTGTAGGCGTGCGCGCGAGAGATGTGCACGTTCTCGGCGATCGTCGTCACGGACTGTCGGGCGTCCTGGGTGAGCTGGCCGAGGATTGCGCGGTCCACATCGTCCACGAGGCCTCCTGTGATCTGTGTCATTCGGTGCGATTCGTCTATAGATTCTCCCGCTTTGCTTCCAAGATTCCAAGATTGCCGCCATTTGTGGATACGAATCACGCCCCGAGCGGATACTTGTGTCAACACCATGCTGCGAGGAGGCATCATGACCATTCCCGCGGAGGCCCAAGCGGCCATCACCCGCTTCGGAATCAGCATCGAGGACTACATGCTCCCCGTGCACGGCCAGATCCAGATCCTGGCCGAGGACGGCACGATGCTCCCCGAGGACCGGCGCGGCTCGAGCCCGGGCCACCAGTACCCGGTTCCCACGGATCGCGAGCTGCTCGAGGCGTACCGCCGGCTCGTCATCGGCCGCCGGGTCAACGACCAGAACTCGGCGCTCGTCCGCCAGGGCCGCCTCGCGGTCTACCCCTCGAGCCATGGCCAGGAAGCCTGCCAGGTCGCGGCGGCCCTCGCCCTCCGCGAGGGCGACTGGATGTTCCCCACGTACCGCGACTCGGTGGCCGTCATGACCCGCGGGGTCGACCCCGTCGAGGCCATGACGCTCTTCCGCGGCGATTGGCACGGCGGCTACGACCCGCACGCCCATCATGTCGGCATCCAGAGCACCCCGCTGACCACTCAGCTCCTCCACGGCGTCGGCGTCGCCCACGCGGCCAAGCTCCGCGGCGAGGACACTGTGGTCCTCGCGATGTGCGGCGACGGCGCCACGAGCGAGGGCGACTTCCACGAGGCGCTCAACTTCGCCGCGGTCTTCAACCTGCCGGTCGTGTTCTTCGTCCAGAACAACCAGTACGCGATCTCGGTGCCGCTTGCGCACCAGACGGTCGCGCCGTCGCTCGCCCACAAGGCTGTTGGCTACGGCATGGCAGGCGAACGCGTGGACGGCAACGACATCGTCGCCCTCCTCGCGGTCCTCGACCGCGCGGTGACGCTCGCGAGGGCCGGCTCGGGTCCGCTCCTCGTCGAGGCGAACACGTACCGCATGCAGGCCCACACCAACGCCGACGACGCGACCCGCTACCGCAACGACGCCGAGGTTCAGGCCTGGGCGGCCAAGGATCCGCTGAACCGCATGCGGCACTACCTCCGCTCGACGGGCGTGCTCACGGACGACGTCGAGACCGCCTTCGCGGGCGACGCCGAGGACATCGCCCAGCAGCTCCGCGAAGGACTCGGAAGCGACCCCACGCTCGATCCGCAGGACCTCTTCCGCCACGTCTTCACCGAACCCACCCCGCAGCTGCGCGAGCAGGCGGCCCTCCTCGCAGATGAGCTGGCCCGCGACGAGCTCTCGCGAGAGGAGCACTGATGAGCACGGTAGCCGAGGCCGCCGCCGCGCGTGCGGCCGCAACCGCCGGGCCCGACCCGGTCACGTTCGCGAAGGCGCTCACCACGGCGATGGCTGACGCAATGCGGGCGGACGACGGCGTCATCGTCTTCGGCGAGGACGTCGCTAAGCTGGGTGGCGTCTTCCGCATCACCGACGGGCTCATGGCCGAGTTCGGCGACCAGCGCTGCTTCGACACGCCCCTCGCCGAGTCGGGGATCGTGGGCATGGCGCTCGGCATGGCGATGAACGGCATGCGGCCCGTCGTCGAGATGCAGTTCGACGCGTTCGCGTACCCGGCGTTCGAGCAGATCGCGAGCCACGTCGCCAAGATGCACAACCGCACGCGCGGCCGGGTGACGCTCCCCATGGTCATCCGCGTGCCCTACGCCGGCGGAATCGGCGGCGTGGAGCACCACTGCGATTCGTCTGAGGCGTACTACGCGCACACGCCAGGACTCAAGGTGTTCACGCCGTCGAGCGTCGCCGACGCCTACCGGCTGCTCCGCGAGGCCATCGCGAGCGACGACCCCGTCGTCTTCATGGAGCCCAAGAAGCTCTACTGGTCCAAGGATGCCGTGGACCTTGAGGCGCTGCGCCGCGACTTTGACGGCGCGGAGGCGGCGGAGCGCGCTGAGGGGCGCGCCGCCGTCGTCCGTCCCGGCACGGACGCGACGATCATCGCGTACGGGCCCGCGGTGCCCCCGGCCCTCGCGGCGGCCGAGGCCGCGTCTGCGGAGGGCCGCTCGGTCGAGGTCGTGGACCTGCGGACCATCGTCCCGTTCGACGACGAGACGGTGTGCGAATCCGTGCGCAAGACCGGCCGGGTTGTCGTCGTGGCGGAGGCCCAGGGCTTCGCCTCGGTCGCGTCCGAGATCACGGCTCGCGTGCAGGAGCGCTGCTTCCACTCGCTCGCCGCCCCCGTGCGCCGCGTGACCGGGTTCGACATCCCGTTCCCGCCGCCCAAGTTCGAGCATTGGCACCTGCCCGGCGTCGACCGCATCCTCGACGCCCTCGACGAGCTGCAGTGGGAGGACTGATGGCCGTGGCGCGCGATTTTCTGCTTCCCGACCTTGGGGAGGGCCTCACGGAGGCCGAGCTTGTCCGGTGGCTCGTGGCCGTGGGCGATTCGGTCGTCGTGGACCAGCCGGTCGTCGAGGTCGAGACGGCCAAGGCCGTGGTCGAGGTGCCCTCGCCCTTCGCAGGGGTGGTGACCGTGCTGCACGGGCAGCCGGGGGAGACGCTCGACGTCGGCCGGCCGCTCATCAGCATCGACGAGGGGAAGGCTGACGCTGGGCCGACTGGCACGGCGAAGACTGGCGCGGCGAAGACTGGCACGGCGAAGACTGGCGAGGGGAAGACTGCTGAGGCGACCGCCTCAGGCGCCGAGGCTTACCGCACCGAGGAGCGCGCTGGCTCCCGCCCTGAAGGGGCGTCGGGACCGGGCGCGGCGTCGGGCACTGCTTCGGGCACGGCGTCGGGATCGGGCGCCGCTCCCGCGGGGTCCGGCAACGTGCTCATCGGGTACGGGACGTCCGGCTCGACGAGCGGCGGGCGGACTCGCCGCCGCAAGGGCGCTGCCGTCTCGGCCGAGGCCGGCGTCTCTCAGGGCACCGTCGCCTCTCAGGACACCAGAGTCTCTCACGGCACCAGCGTCTCTCGCGGGGCCGCGGCCGTCGCAACTCTGCTTGAACCGAGCCAGCCCGAGCCAAGTGAGCCCGAAAGCCTGCCCGCGCGGGCAGTCCGTGTCGTATCGCCGCTCGTCCGCAAGCTCGCGCGCGATCTGGGCGTGGACCTGCGCTCGCTCTCGGGGTCGGGGCCCGACGGCCTCATCCTGCGCCGCGACGTCGAGGTCGCCGCGCCGTCGGCGGAGTCTCAGACTCTCAACAGCGCCCAGCCCGCCGCAGCGTCCGAGCCCGCCGTCGCGCTTGCGGGCCCGGGCGAGACCGACGCCTTGACCGGCCTCGGCATCGCCGTTCGCACGCCGATGCGCGGAATGCGCCGCGCCGTCGCGCAGGCGATGTCGCGGAGCCGCTCGGAGATCCCGGAGGCGACCGTCTGGGTCGACGCCGACGCGACTGAGCTCGTCGAGCTGCGCGCTGACCTCAAGCGCCGCGACCCCGACAACACTCCGAGCCTTCTGGCGTTCATCGCGCGCTTCGTCGTCGCGGGCCTCGCGAAGTTCCCCGAGCTCAACGCGCGGATCGAAGCGGCGGACGACGGCGGCCAGGAGATCGTCGCGTTCGACGGCGTCAACCTCGGCTTCGCTGCCCAGACCGAGCGGGGTCTCGTGGTGCCGAGCATCCGCAACGCGCACGCGCTGAGCGCTCGCGGGCTCGACTCCGAGCTGCGCCGGCTCACGGCCGTGGCCCGGGACGGGAAGGCCACGCCGGCGGACCTGAGCGGCAGCACGTTCACGCTCAACAACTACGGAGTGTTTGGGGTCGACGGAAGCGCGGCAATAATCAACTACCCCGAAGCAGCCATCTTGGGAGTCGGGCGAATCGTCGACCGGCCGTGGGCCGTCGACGGGCAGCTCGCGGTGCGGAAGGTCGTCGAGCTGACCCTCGTGTTCGACCATCGTGTGTGCGACGGCGGCACGGCCGGAGGCTTCCTGCGCTACGTCGCTGACGCCGTCGAACATCCGGGCAGCGTTCTCGCCGACCTCTGAACCCCGTGGCAGAATCGGACCACTACCACCCAGAAGTGAAGGACGTGCGGCACATGGCTCAATGGCTCGATCTCGGCGGCGAGACGTACAGGCTTACTCTCGAGCCTTTGCGGCTCAACGTGGGGCTCGTGGTCGGGTCTGAGCGGGCGCTTGTGGTGGACACCGGGGAGGGGCCGCGGCAGGCCCGCCAGATCCTCGAAGCGGTGCGGGAGAAGACTGAGTTGCCGCTCGTCGTCGTCAACACCCACGCCCACTACGACCACTACTTCGGCAACGCCGTGTTCGCCGCCGCCGGGGTGGAGGAGTTCTGGGCGCACGAGAACGCTGCGTCCACCATTGCGTCCTCCGCGGACCCGGCTCGGCCCGAGGTTGCCGAGCGCGAGCCGGAGATGGCGGCCGGCGAGGGCGAGGGCACGGAGATCGTGGTCCCACAAGCGATCGTCCGCGATCAGCCAGTCCTCGTGGACCTCGGCGGCCGGACGGCGACGCTCTTCTACCTGGGCCGCGGGCACACCGACGGCGACCTCCTCGTGGGGACGCCCTCGGCGCTGTTCAGCGGCGACCTCGTCGAAGACGGCTACCCCGAGTTCAGCGACGCGTACCCCGAGGAGTGGGCCGACGTCTTGCGCCACATCTCCGCTCTTCGCCACCGCTACGAGCACCTCGTGCCCGGGCACGGCGCGCTGTGCACCGACGTCGCGGTCCGCACGATGGCCGAGACCATGTCCACGGCCGTGCGCTCCGCGCGGCAGGCAACCCGTGAGTCGCCGAACGACGCCACCAAGGCGATTCCGATCCTTCCGTACGGCCCCGAACAGTCGCGCCTGTTCATCGGCAGGCTCAAGGCGGCCAGCAGCCTGCACTAGAGTTGCCTGCGGGACCAGAAACGAAAGGGTCGTAATGGTCGACGACGGAACGCTGCAGGCTGCCACCGAAGACGAGGTGCCTGAATCGGGCCCTGCGCCGACGAGTTCTGACCGCTCGCCCTCCCTGTCGACGAGTTCTGGCTCGAATTCCGCGTCGAATCCCGGGTTAGCTTCCGGCGTCACTTCTGGGGTCAATTCTGGTCTCAATTCTGGTCTCAATTCTGGATCGAGTGGTTCAGCGCCGATGACGCGTCGGGAGCTCCGCAGGCTTCGCGAGCTGCAGGAGGCCGCGCCGCCACTGCCGGATGACCCGCCCCTCTCGGCGCAGGATGCCCTCTCGGCGCAGGATGCCCTCTCGGCGCAGGACCCCCTCTCTGCGCGGGATGCCGTGCAGCAGGAATCGGTCCCGGAGGCGTTGCCGCTCGAGTCCCTCCCGCGTGGATCCTTCCCGCTCGAATCACTCCCTCTCGAATCCCTCCCGCCTGAGGCTCAGCCGGCCCTGCCCGAGCGCTTGCCCGAAGTATCGGAGCCTTACACGGAGACGGATCATCTCGCGGGGCGCGAAATCGAAAGCTCGGAAGCGCCCGTGCCTACGCCGCGCACCATCGACCCGGACCCCCTGCCCGCGCCCACGCCGCGCGTCGTCGATCAGACCCCGCCGCCCGCTCCGACGCCGCCCCCGGCCGTCCCCTTCATCGAACAGCCCGCTGGGTTCGTCAGGCCTGTCGAAGAGGTGACGGGACTGCGCGGGTTTCGTGGGTGGCTGCACCGCATCAGTGGCGGCTCGATCTTCGGGCCGTCCGCCGAGGACCGGGCCGAGGCCGAGCTCGACCGGCGAATCCGTCGCAGCATAGGAGGAAGCCAGAACACGGCGTTCCTCTCGCTCAAGGGCGGTGTCGGCAAGACGTCCACCACGATCGGCGTGGGGCTCACGCTTGCTGGCATCCGCGAGGGGAGCGTCTGCGCAATCGACGCGAATCCCGACGCCGGCGACCTCATCGAGCGTGCCCTCGGAGAGGGTGCCTACGAGTCCGAACGCGAGCTGACCATCACGCGACTCCTCCAGCGGATCGGGGACGATGAGTCCCGCGATGCACTGAACGCCTACCTCCACGAGGCCTCGGGACTTCACCTTCTCGCGGGGGAGCAGGATCCAGAGCTCTCCGACTCCCTCACGGTCGAGGACTACCGCCGGGTCTACGACCTCGTGTCCCGCCACTACGGCGTCACGCTCACGGACTGCGGGACCGGGGTCAGCCGGCCGGCCATGCGGGGAATCCTCGAGAACGCCGACAACGTGGTCGTTGCGGCCGGCTTCGCGGTGAGCGGGGCCAAGCGCGCCCGCGACACGCTCGCCTGGCTCGCGGCCCACGGGTTCGGCGAGCTCGCGCGCAACGCGATCGTGGTCGTCACCGACAAGGACGGCGTCTCGGCTCGAGTCGACAAGGCCGCCATCGAGGCCACGCTCGGCGGAATGTGCCGCGTACTGATCAGCGTCCCGCACGACAACGCCGTCGCTGACGGCGATCTCATCTCGCTCGCGTCGCTGCGGCCGGACACGCGGCGCGCGTACCGGGAGATCGCCGCCGCCATCGTCGACGGCTATCGCTGAGGCAATCGGGCCAAACCGAGGTGCCCCGAACCGCCGCGCGCCTAGCTATGCGAACTGCGTGCGCCCACTAACGGGAGCGGTCCATGCCCAAGAAAAGGGGACGGCACGGCTGCCCCCAATAGCAGTCGTGCCGTCCATCGGCCCCGAAGCAGAGTTTCGTCAAGCCGATTAGTCCAATGAATGGATATGGCAAAGGCTAATCGCCTCCGGTGCCCAAGCGCAACGGGTCGGATGCTGAGAGCTTCCCGGGAAGTCAGATGCGTTGTGCCTGCGCGCTTAGTCCCTGCGCGCCGCGACGGCGAACAGCCAGGTCGCCGCAACCGTCAGGAGATAGCCGCTGATCACGATGAGCGAGATGCCCGCCCAGAAATAGTGGGTGGTGCTCGTGACGCCAGACCCCGGAGCGAGGCGCGCGAGCAGCGAGATCGCGAGCCCCATGGCGCAGACGCCGGCGAGGACCGGCAGCGCGAGCCACACCCGGGACGCCGTCCACTGGCTCCCGAAGCCCTCCCAGGTGTTCCATCGCCAACCGGTTCGCATGATGATCCACCCGGCCGGCGTCATGACCGCCCCGACCACGAGGAATGCCGCGATGACGTCCGAGGGCCGGTGCCACTGGTTCACGAGGGTGGCGCCGCCCGAGAGGATGGCGAACGTCCCGCCGGCCCACGCGATGAACGGCCGCCACGACGGCGACGTGACCAAGAACACGGCAGCGGCGGCCGAGGCAGCGAGCGTCGTGTGGCCTGAGGGGAGCGAGTTGTCCATGAGCGTCTCGACGCCGCGGAACGGCCGGGTGAAAACGTACGCCTTGAGGACCTGCGTGGCGATGTTGGCGAGCGCGGCCCCCAAGAAGGCGATGAGCGCGGCCGACCAGCGGCCCTTCGCGATGGCTGCGTACAGCAGCCCCCCAATGCCGACGACGACGGCCATGGTCGGCAGGGCGTCGAGGAAGCCCAGCGCGGCCTTCGCGGCGCGCTCGCCGTAGAGCGCGACCGCCTCGTCGAGTGCCGACTCGTCGATGTACTGGCCGGTGGTCGTGCGGACGAAGAACCAGTACGTCCCTGCGACCCCGGCGGCGCTCGCGAGTGCTGCCCCGATGAACAGCCCCGGCCTCGCGATGGCGTCGCGGAGCGGCGCCACATGCCGCGATGAGCTGGGCGTGTCGGGTTGCGCGCGCGTTGATGCCATGGCTTCAAGGGTGACACACCCCGCTGCGCTTCTCAGCTGGGACCCCTCAGCTTGCTCCGCTAGGGTCGGGGTGATGGTTCAGGAATGGTGGGCGGCGTTCGTCCAGGGTTTCACGCACACCGCGCCGCTCACGGTGCCCGCGAGCGAGCTCGTGTGGCTGCTGATCGGCGCGGCGGCGCTGTGCGTCGTCCCGGTCCTGTGGCACTTCTTCGGCCGCTTCGTGACGATCGTCCACGAGCTGGGCCATGCCTTCGCCGGGCTCCTCACCGGCATGCGCGTCACCGGGATCACGCTCCGCATGGACCAAGGCGGCACGACCCAGGGGATGGGGCGTGGCCGGGCCGTCTGGTTCGGCTTCTGGGGCTACCCGGCGCCCGCCGTCGTCGGCGCCGCGCTCGTCGCGGCGTCTGCCGCGGGATGGGGCCGCGCCGCGCTGTCGGGGGCGGTGGTCGTGCTCATCGCCGTCTTCCTGTTCATTCGCAATCTCCAAGGCGTCCTCATCGTCCTGGGCGCGATTCTCGCCGTCGCGATCCTCGTGGTGGCCGTGCCGCCGGATCTGCAGGGGCACCTCGCGCTCGGCGCTGGGGTGGCCCTTGTCCTGGGCGCCGTCCGCGACTGGTGGAACCTCGTGTCCGTCCACACGACGCGCCGCCGCGAGCTCGCGAGCTCCGACGCGTACATCCTGTCGCGCAAGACCGGCGTGCCGGCGGGGTTCTGGCTGTTCTCGTTCGCCGTCGTCATCGCGGCCTGCGGCGCGGCGGCGTGGCTCGTCCTGAGGGTTGCCGCATGACTGGCCTCGAACCAGACCTCCGTCCCGGTGCCCTCCCGCCGCTCGAGGCGCTCGAGGCGAGTGCCGCCGTCGTCCGTCTGCCGCTCACGGTGCGGTTCCGCGGCGTCCTCGAACGCGAGGCGCTCCTCCTGCGCGGCCCCGCAGGGTGGGGCGAGTTCGCCCCGTTCCTCGAGTACGACGACGTCGAATCCTCGCGCTGGCTCGCGTCGGCCATCGAGGCTGCGTGGGAAGGGTTCCCCGCGTCCGTGCGGGACACCGTGCCGGTCAACGCGACGGTCCCCGCTGTCCCCGCGACGCGCGTGCCCGAGGTGCTTGCGAAGTACGGCCCGGTCTCGGCGGTGAAGGTCAAGGTCGCCGAGCGGGGGCAGACTCTCGCGGACGACGTCGCTCGGGTCGCCGCCGTGCGCGAGGCCCTGCCGGATGCGGCCCTGCGCGTCGACGCCAACGCGGCCTGGTCGGTGGACGAGGCCGTTGAGGCGCTCGCCGCGCTCGCGCCGTTCGAACTCGAGTACGCCGAGCAGCCGGCCGCCGGGATCGAGGGGCTCGCCGCGGTGCGCGCCCGCCTCGCCGCAGCCGGCACTCCCGTGCTCATTGCTGCCGACGAGAGCGTCCGCAAGGCCGAAGACCCGCTCCGCGTGGCCCGCGCCGGCGCCGCCGACCTCATTGTGGTCAAGGCCGCACCCCTCGGCGGGGTGCGGCGGGCCCTCGAGATCGTAGGCGCCGCAGGCCTGCCGGCGGTGGTGAGCTCGGCCCTCGACACGTCCGTGGGCCTCGCCGCGGGCGTCGCGCTCGCCGCGGCGTTGCCCGAGCTCCCGTACGCGTGCGGCCTCGGCACCGGCGCGCTGTTCGCGCACGACGTCGTCCGCTCGCCCCTCGTGCCGAGCGGCGGCTGCCTGCCCCTCGAGTCCCCTACGCCGGACCCCGAGCTCCTCGCCGAGCACGCGGCCCCGGCCGAGCGGCGCGCGTGGTGGCTCGACCGCCTGCGTCGGTGCTACGGGGTTTTGGGGTCGGCTGGCTCCTGAGCGTGCCTGCACACGAGGTGGGCGACGAGCGCGGTCCAGCCCGTCTGGTGCGACGCCCCGATTCCCGCGCCCGTGTCGCCGTGGAAGTACTCGCTGAACGTGGGGTGCGCATCCCACAGCGGACCCGCTGGGTGGTGGCGCGGCGTGCTGGGGCGTCGGCCTGTCTCGTCCGGCCGGAACAGCCGCACGAGGCGCCCTTCGAGCTCGCGGGCCACGACCCCGAGGGAGACGCGCGTCCCCGAGCCCGTGGGGAACTCGACGGTGACGTCCGCCCCCGAGCCCTCGGCGAAGACGGCGAGGGCGTCGGCCATGAGGACGTTGACGGGGAACCACACGGGCCCGCGCCAGTTCGAGTTCCCGCCGAACAGGCCCGAGTCCGACTCGCCCGGCAGATAGGCGATGGTCATCGGTTGGCCTGCGACGCTGACGGTGAACGGTTCGCGGTACGCGGCCGAGAGGGAGCGGAGCCCGTAGGGGGAGAGGAACTCGCGTTCGTCGAGCATGCGCGCGAGCACGCGCGTGAGCCGCTCGCCATGCAGGACTGCGAGCGTGAGCCGCGAGGCGACGTCAGCGTCGGGGTTCGCCCCGCTGCTCGTGGCTCGCAGGAGCGCGCCCATCTGCTCCGGCCGGTGCCGCTGGAGCCAGTGCAGGTTCTGCGCGAAGTCGGGAAGCTCCGCCTGGGCCCACTCGGGGGCGACCGCGACTGCGAGGAGCGGCAGGAGGCCGACCATGCTGCGGATCGGGAGGCGCTGTTGGCTCCCGTCGTCGGCCACGAGGACGTCGTAGAAGAAGCCGTCCGCCTCGTCCCACAGCTCGACGCCGGCGCTCCCGAACGTGTCCATGGCGTCCGCGATCGAGAGGAAGTGCTCGAGGAACTTGGTCGCGAGATCGTCCCACACCCGGTCCTGGCGCGCTAGCTCGAGCGCGATCCGCATCATGGTCAGGCAGTAGAACGCCATCCAACTCGTCGCGTCCGACTGCTCGAGCCGATGGCCCGGCGGCAGTCCCTTCGAGCGGTCGAAGAGCCCGATGTTGTCCATCCCGAGGAAGCCGCCCTCGAACAGGTTCGAGCCGTCGGCGTCCTTGCGGTTGACCCACCACGAGAAGTTGAGCAGGAGCTTCGCGAACACTCGGGTGAGGAAGTCGAGGTCGCGGCCGCCGTCGATGCAGTAGACCTGCCAGGCCGCCCACGCGTGGACGGGCGGATTCACGTCTCCGAACGCCCACTCGTAGGCGGGAAGCTGCCCGTCCGGGTGCATCGCCCACTCCCGGCACAGGAGCACGAGCTGGCCCTTCGCAAACTCGGGATCGATGTGGGCGAGCGCCACGCAGTGGAACGCCAGGTCCCACGAGGCGAACCACGGGTACTCCCACTCGTCCGGCATCGAGATGACATCGGCGAGGGCAAGATGCCGCCACCCCGAGTTGCGCCCCGCGAGCCCGAGGCGGTCGCCGGGCGGGGCCGGGAACGCCGGGTCCCCCTCGAGCCACTCGCGCACGGAGTAGCGATAATGCTGCTTGCCCCACAGGAGCCCGGCGAAGGCGCGGCGGGCCACGAAGGCGTCCTCCGCCGTCGTCTGCTCCGCGCCCGTGCCCGCGCCGGCGGGGCTGGGGGTCGGGCCGGACCCTGTCCCGAGGACCGCCGCGTAGAACTCGTCCGCCTCCCGCTCACGGTCGGCGAGGACGTCGTCGAACCCGACGCCGAACGGGTCGAGCGGGAGCATCTCGCCCGTCAGCCGAAGGCGCACGGTCACGCTCGCGCCTGGGGCGATCGCGGGGATGCGCCAGCGCACGGCCGCCTTCGTGCCCGTCTCGGCCGGATTGAGCAGAGAGCGGTCGTCGCGGACGATCGCGGCGTCGATCGCGTCGGTGGGGTGGGGCGAGCGGTTCTCCGGAGCGCCGAAGAGCTCGACGTCGTTGCTCTCGTTGTCGCAGAACATCACCTCGGGCGCCACATGGTGAGGCCAGGCAGCGCGCGCCGCGCCCAGGGGCGCGCCTTCAGCCCGGAACGTGTCCGCCGCCAGGACGTAGCGGCCCAGGAATCCGTGGGTCGCCTCGATCGCGACGACGCCGCCTGGCCGGAGCTCGGGCGGGCGCAGCCTGCGCAGCTGTGGGACGCGCTCGTCGCGACCCCAGGCCCACGTGTTCCGGAACCACAGCTGCGCGACGAGATCGAGCGGCGCAGGGTCCGGGCCGTGGTTGGTTGCGGTGATGGTGACGCACACGTCGTCGGGCGAGGCCTTCGCGTGCACGGTCTCGATGTCGAAGAAGCGGTCCTCGCGGAGGACTCCCGTGTCCGACAGCTCGTACTCCGGGGACTCGCGGGAGAGGCTCCCGTTCGTGCGCACGAGGTCCTCGTACGGATACGCCGCCTGCGGGTACCGGTACAGCGTCTTGGCCCACGAATGCGTGGGTGTCGCGTCGACGTGCCACCAGTGCTCCTTAACGTCCTCCCCGTGGTTGCCTTGGCCGTTCGTGAGGCCGAAGTAGCGCTCCTTGAGCCGGTCGTCGTGGCCGTTCCACAGCGCGACGCCGAGGTTGAGGAAGCCGAAGCGGTCGCACAGGCCAGCGATCCCGTCCTCGCCCCAGCGATAGGCCCGCCGATGCGCGTGGTCGAACGGGAAGAAGTCCCAGGCGTCGCCGTCCTCCGAGTAGTCCTCGCGGACCGTGCCCCACTGGCGTCCGGCCAGATACGGGCCCCAGAGGCGCCAGGGATCCGAATCCCCGGGGGACTCGGCGAGGCGGCGGTGCTCGGGGGTGTCCTGTGTGGGGGCGTCCGGCGCGGGGGTGTCCTGTGTGGGGGTGTCCTGCGCGGGGGCGGTGTGGCGGTCTGGGGCGTCGGGTGCGGCGGTGCTGCGAGGGGTCGTGGCGTCGCGATGGGTGGCGTCCGGCATGGCGCCAGTCTGCCATCCGAGCCGTCAGAAGTGCGTCGACGTTCCATTCACGGGCAGGGTGCCGAGAGGAACTCCCGCGGTGTCGGTGGGGGTACCCGTCGTGGCCGGCTGATAGGCGGGGATGCTGGCCCCTGCTCCCGTGCCGGGGACGCCGCTCTTGAGTGCTCCGAGGGTGATGGTGAGCGTCTTCCTGTCGGCGCCGAGCGAGACCGAGGACGGTTGGTTCTGGCCGGATCCCTTGAAGGTGAGGTTTCCTCCCGAGCCCGTGGTGTAGGCCGTGCCGAGAGCGACGCTGCCGAAGCCCGACGTCGTGCAGCCTGTCGACGGAAGGGTGAGGAGGTCGTTGCCGGCGTTGCGGGTGATCTGGACGCTCACGCTGTTCGCGGATTGGGTCCAAGGCCCCGTCGGACTGGTCCAGAGGTCGCACAGGGAACTCGGATTCATCGTCTCGTTGAACACGATCACGACCTTGTCGTTCGTGTCCGCTGTGCCGGCGAGTCCGCCGTTCTGGAGCGTCACCGAGACGACCTTGGGACCGATGCGGCTCGTGGCCGTCGTGACCGTGCTGACGTTCTCCGCCACGTCGGTGGCCCGGGCGGAGAAGGTCACCGCCCCGGAGCTCAGAGCACTCAGGTTCATGGTGGCGGACCAGTTCCCCGCACTGTTGGCTGTCGCCGAGGCCGTCGCCGTGCCGCTCACCGCGCCGGTGGCAGTCAGGGCGACCGTCGCCCCGGCCTCGGCCGTGCCCGCGAGCTGGACCGCAGCCACCGTGTCCCCCGTGATCTTTGCGGGAACCGTGGTGAACACGGGGGCGGCAGAGACGGTGTCCTTCGTGACGCTCACGGTGGTGGGGGCGCTGTTGTTGCCAGCGAGGTCCTGGGCGGTGGCATTCACGGTCAGCGTGCCGTCGTTGAGGTTCGTCACGTTGAGGGTCGGGAGCGACCACGTGCCGGTCGAGCTCGCCGTGGCCGTACCGCTCGCGGTGCGGCCGGCGCCGTCGGAGGCGACGACGGTGACCGTGCTGGCCGCCTCGGCCGTCCCGGAGATCGGTACAGAGGCCACATTCGCAGCATTGACCACGGCGGGAACGGCCAACGAAGGCGCGGCGGGGGCCTGCGTGTCGATCCGGAGTGTCAGCGATTGGTTGGCCGACACGTTGCCGGCCCGATCGGTGGCTGAGTACACGAGGGTATGGGTGCCGTCGCCGGCCACGGATACGGACGTCGTGCTGGCGGCAAGGGTCACGGGCTGCCCGCCGTCGAGGGTGTAGGTGAGCGAGGTGACACCGCTGCCGCCAGCCTCGTCGACGGCGGCCAGCGTGACCACAACGGGGCTGACGTTGTCGTAGCCCGCGGCGTTCGGCGGGGGCGAGATCGAGGTCACGGAGACAGTGGGTGCCGTCCCGTCCGAGATGACGCCGCTGCCGCGGCCGCCCTCTGCGCCGCTCCAATTGCCGAGCAGCGGCGTGACGGTGTAATACCACGTCCCCGCTGGAACGCCGGTCTCGGTGCAGGAGAGGGCGGCGAGGGCTCCCGCGCACCCCGCCCCGGCGGGGACCGGGCTGCCGCCGGTCGAGGTGCTGTAGCGGCGCACCGTGTAGCCGGATGCGGCGTGTCCGCCTGCCGTGGCGCTGGCTGCCCAGGACACCGTGACGCTCTGGCGTGCCGCGGTAGCGACCGGCGTTGGCCCTTGCGCGAGGGCGTCGGCACCCGCCACGGCGTTCTGGGTGCCCGATGCCGCCTGCCAGTAGGCGAACGCGGCCCCGCCGCTGCCAGCGACGAGGAGTGCCGCCGCAAGCAGCGCGGTGCCGCGCCTGCCGAGGCGACGCAGAGGCGTGGCGCGGCCGGCGGTGGTCTGGTGACGGTTCACTTGCGCACCTCGAGGATCAGCGGGAGGTCGAACATCGCGCCTTGGCACCCGGAATCCGAGGTGAGGTCCATCGTGACCGTTCTCGGGAGGGAAACGGTCAGCGTGGCGTTGGCGGGGATCGTGACCGTCGGCGTGAGCGGTGCGGCGGGGCTCTGGAACGCGACCCCCGTCGTCACGCATTGTGGATGCCCGGCATCGGGGGCGGCCGGACCGGCCGCGGCGACGCTGTAGAGCTGGACGTCGTACGGGTTGGGATTGGTGATGCTGACGGCGGCATCGGCTGTCCCACCCGGGTAGAGCGGCGCCTGGCCCGGTGCCAGCTGAACGAGGGCCTTGCCCGTCAGGGCCTGCAGCTGCCCCGCCGCGGCGTTTCCCGAGCCGACACCGCCCATGAGCCAGTAGGCGGAGGCGGCCGCGCCGACCGCAAGGAGGAGGACGACGGCGGCGAGGGTCGCCACCGCGCGTCGGCTGCCTCGGAGGACTGTGAAGCGCTGGAGGATCTTCATCTCAGTTCCCCTGTCCGGACCCAGAGAAGCCAAGGAGCAGGGTCGCGCCTTTGCAGCCGTCCTGATTGGCGGTCGTGTCGAGCATGGAGACCTTGGGCCACTGGCTGCCCGGGACTCCCATGGAGGCGAACGAGCTCGTGCCAACCGGCGCCGCGAGGGGGTAGGGCCCGCTGTATTGCGTCACGGCGTAGTCCGCGATGCTGCACGGAAGGCCCTTGGACACAGCGTCAGCTGCACGCGTCACGCCCGTGAGCGTCACCGAGAGATTTGTGATGGAGAGCGGCTGGCTGTTCGGATTCGAGAAGCTCAGGGCGAGCGGCTTGGAGAGCCCTGGGGCGAGAGGCGAAACGAGGCCGCCCGTGATCGCGAAGGCCTTGCCGTTGCTGAGCACCTCAAACTGCACGCTGGCGTACGCGTACTGCGCTTTGCCGCTCGGATCCTGCCCTGAGCCGACGATATAGAGGGTCGTTTTGGTCGCCGGGGCCGAGGCGGACGCGGTGATCTGGAGGCTCGAGGAGGGTCCGGTGGTCGAATTCGGACTGAAGCTCGCCGAGACTCCAGATGGGACGCCGGACACCGTGAAGGAGATCGGGCCCGGCATGTTGGAGCGGCTGATGGCGAGGCCGTAGACGCCGCTCGAGCCAGGCGAGATGCTCAGCGAGGCCGGGGCGCTGGTCACCGAGAAGGACCCCGAGAGCGGGTAGTTCACGGTCAGGCCGGCGCCGGTGGAAGCGCTCGTCTTCCCCGAGGTGCCCTCGATTTGGAGGCTGTAGGTCCCTACGGGGGTGGATGACGTGGTCGCCACCGTCAGCGTCGACGTCGACGACGAGCCCGGGGTGAGGCTGAGCC
Organism: Sinomonas albida; assembly: GCF_004919045.1. Lineage (GTDB taxonomy): Bacteria > Actinomycetota > Actinomycetes > Actinomycetales > Micrococcaceae > Sinomonas > Sinomonas albida. Next base: position 165,667 of record NZ_SWDW01000007.1, on the reverse strand, counting down.
CCGACGGCGAGAAGCTCGCCGTCGCCGGGCTCGGCAGCGCGCCCACTGACAGCGCGACGGCCCCCGCGAAGCCGTTCTGCGAAGTTACGGTGACCGCATACACGGCGTTCGAGCCGCGGACCACCGATTGGCTTCCGGGCGAGACCTGCACTGTGAAGGACGGCTTGGGCGTTTGGCCCGCCGCGAAGAGCGCCCCGGCGGGCAGCATGACACCGAGCAGGGTAATGACCGCGATCCTGACTGCTCTCCCGAGGCCTTGAGGCGTTGCCCCGAGGAGATTCCGCATATCCCGCACCCTGTGTCTCCTTATGCAGTGTCATAGCTGCTGCAGTGTCATGGTTGCCCGCCTGGCTGGGGCTAGTTGCTCGTGACCGAGACCGTGATGATCGCGCCCTTGCAGGCGTCCTGGTTCGCCGCGGAGTCCTTGAACGTCAAGGTGCCGCTTCCCACCGAGACGCCCGTGGTGTGACCGGCGACCGTCGAGTTGGACGTGAGGGCCGTGACACCGAACCACGCCGGATCGCACTGCGCAACGCTCGTGCTCACGGTCGCCGCAAGTGCCCCGACGACAGTGCTCGTATCGTTGCCGTTGTCGGCCGTGTAGGCGACTGCCTCTGACTCGCCCGGCGTGAGGCCGGCGTTGAACGTCGAGTGCAGCACCACGGTCTGGCCACCAGCGGAGGTGGCGGCATTGCCGCTGCCGGCTCCGGTCGTGGTCCAGTAGGCAAACGCGCCTCCGCCGATGCCGATGAGACCGGCAGTGGTGACGGCGACAGCGACCTTGCTCTTGATCGACAGCTTCCTCATGGGGTGCTCCTTGAAGGGTGATGGGTCCTGAACGGTGATGGTTCGTGGGCCGTGCTCGTTGGTGGGTCGTGCTCGTTGGTGGGCGGTGCTGGTTTGTGGGCGGTGCTGGTTTGTGGGCGGTGCTGGTTGGTGGGCGGTGCGGGTTTGTGGGCAGTGTGTGCGGCGGCGCGCAATGCCCCACCGTTGACGCCCTCTGGACTCGGATCGGGTGGATCTGGAGCCCGATGCGAAAGACTCTCTCAGCCCCTGCGGGATGCTCCTACACTTGCGCGTACTCGACTTCTCGGCAGAGATGAACACCCGTGCGGTACTCGCAGACAGGTCCGAAGGAACGAGTCCGAAGGACGAGTCCGAACGAATGCGGAAGGGGCCCGAGAACGGGTCAAGGAGGCAGAGGCAGCCAAGGGATGGAGGCGCCGGGCTACCGGGATGGCCTCGCGGGTGTACTCAGGAGGGGAGCAATGACGCCCTTCGATCGGACGTCGCCGCCACGAGCCTAGGATTGAGGTGTGACTTCTCTCGGCTCCCTCGACGCCGCCCGCGAGGTGGTCTCCGGACTCCTCGCGGGCGGCGTTCGTCGCGTTGTTGTCTGCCCCGGGTCGCGCAGCGCGCCCCTCGCGTATGCGCTCGCCGAGGCCGAGGGCCGCGGCCTCCTCGAACTCGTGGTGCGGATCGACGAGCGCGCGGGCGGGTTCACCGCGCTCGGCGCCGCGCTCTCCTCGGGACGGCCGACGGCGGTGCTCACCACGAGCGGCACGGCCGTGGGGAATCTTCTGCCCGCCGTCATGGAGGCGAACCACGCCGAGGTCCCCGTGATCGTGCTTTCCGCCGACCGGCCCGCCGAACTCCACGGGACGGGCGCGAACCAGACGACCGAACAGCTCGACCTCTTCGGCGAGCATGTGCGCTTCGCGACGTCGGTCCCGGCGGGGGAGTCGCCGTCGTCGGCCGTGCGGACAGCGCTCAGCGCCGCCTCGGGGCTCCTGCCCGGCGTTCCCTCGGGCCCGGTGCAGCTCAACGTGTGCTTCCGCGAGCCGCTCGTGCCCGCGGGGGAGTGGGAGCCGCCCGTCGGCGGGTGGGCGCAGCCGGCCACGGAGGGCTTCGCGTACCGTCGGCCTGCGGTCGCGGCGCTCGGCGGGCTCCCGCCGCGGCGCGCGGTCGTCATGGCCGGCCACGGCGCCGGGCCGCTCGCCGAGGCGTTCGCCGCCGCGCACGGGCTGCCGCTCCTCGCGGAGCCGTCGTCCAACGCGCGCTTCGGCTCGCACGCCGTGGGGCCGTACCGCGTGCTGCTCGACGGACATCCGGGGGAGGGGATCGAGCGGGTCGTGCTGTTCGGACGGCCCACCCTCAGCCGACCGGTCACGGCGCTGCTCGAGCGCGAGGGGGTCGAGACGGCGCTGTTCCACCCGCGTCCGGTCGCGTGGTTCGAGGAGGGGCGGCGGCGCGAGCGGCTCGTCGCGGACCTCGACGAGCTCTCCGACTTCGCTGGCCGCGGCGCCGAGGGGTGGCTCGACGCGTGGCTCCTCGCTGGCGCGGCCGCGCAGGAGGCCATGGACCGCGTGCTGGCGGCCCTCCCGCTCTCGGGCCCGCGCCTCGCGCAGCTCGTGTGGCAGGCCGCTCGCGGGCAGCTCCTCCTCGGCTCGTCGAACGGGATCCGCGACGTGGACCTCGCGGCCTCGCCCGCGGGCGAGCCAGGCGCGCGCGTGTTCTCGAACCGCGGCCTCGCAGGCATCGACGGCACGGTCTCGACCGCGACCGGCCTCTGGCTCGGGAACCGCCTCGAGACGACCCTGTTCCTCGGCGACCTCACGTTCCTGCACGACGCCGGTGGCCTCCTCCTCGGCACCGGCGAGGCCGAGCCATCGCTGCGCATCGTCGTGCTCAACGACGCCGGAGGCGCGATCTTCGGCCTCCTCGAGCACGGCCGCGTGGCGGGCGACGGCGCGGACCGCCCGGGTGCCGCGGCCGCTGTCGAACGCCTCTTCGGCACGCCGCACAAGGCCGACCTCCGTGCGCTCGCCGCGGCCTACGGCGTGCGGCACACGGTCGTGCGGACGACGGCGGAGGCAGCTTCCGCCTTGGCCGCACCCCGGTCGTCGGCCCGGGAGATCATCGAGGCGCGCGTGGACCGTTCCGCCCTGCGCGAGCTGCACGCGCGGCTTCGGGCGGCGGTGGCAGAATCCGTCTCCCCCCAACACCGTTTCGGGTACAGATAATCGCTCCCTGGAGCGTTTCGGGTACAGATAACCTGCTGCTGGGGCGTTTCGGGTACAGATAACTCGCCGCTGGGGCGTTTCGGGTACAGCTACTCGCTGTTAAGGGGACTTAGACAAAAGGCCGCGGCTCCGTGGAAACGAGAACGCTCGCTTCCACGGAGCCGCGGCCTTTGTCTGCGGTCAGAGCACCTTGCTGAGGAAGCTCTGGGTCCTGTGGTGCTGCGGGTTCGCGATGACCTCGCGGGGGTTGCCCGACTCGACCACGACTCCGCCGTCCATGAAGGTGAGGGTGTCTCCGACTTCGCGGGCGAAGCCGATCTCGTGGGTGACCACGACCATCGTCATGCCGGTGCTGGCGAGGTCCTTCATGACGTTGAGCACGTCGCCCACGAGCTCGGGGTCGAGCGCGGAGGTGGGCTCGTCGAAGAGCATGAGCTCGGGGTCCATCGCGAGGGCGCGGGCGATCGCGACGCGCTGCTGCTGCCCGCCCGAGAGCTGGGCGGGGTAGTGCTTGGCGCGATCCGAGAGGCCCACGCGGTCCAGGAGCTCGAGGGCGCGCTTCCTCGCAGCGGCCTTGTCCTGGCCCTTGACCTGGACTGGTGCCTCCATGACGTTCTCGACGGCGGTCTTGTGGCCGAAGAGGTTGAAGCGCTGGAAGACCATGCCGATATTGCGGCGCTGCGCGGCGATCTCCTTGGTGTGGAGCTCGTGCAGCCTGCCGCCCTTCTCCTTGTAGCCGATCAGCTCGTCGTTGACCCAGATGCGGCCGGCGCTGATCGTCTCGAGGTGGTTGACGCAGCGCAGGAGCGTCGACTTCCCGGAGCCCGACGGGCCGATCAGCACCGACACCTCGCCCTGACGGACGGTCATGTCGATCCCACGCAGCACGTGGTGCTCTCCGTAGTACTTGTGCACGCCCTCGATCCGGACCAGTTCCTTGGCCGTCGGCGCGGGGGTGGTGTGCCCAGCGGTGGCAGGGGCGCTCATCGGCCACTCTCCTCGATGGTCTCTCCGGCGGCCGTCGGGCCGCCCGGCATGGACTCGGCGCCGCCGATCCCCGCGGCCGCAGCCTTCGCCGCAGCCGGGTTGACGGCCGCGGCGTTGACGGGAGCCGGGACCAGATTGTCCACGCCCTTGCCGTAGTACTTCTCGATGTAATGCTGGCCCACCATGAGGATGCTCGTGACCAGGAGGTACCAGAACGCCGCGACGATCAGCAGCGGGATCGGCTGGTAGGTGCGGTTCGCGAGCGCGTTCGTGACGAACGTCAGGTCATAGGTGAACGGGACCGCGAGCACGAGAGAGGTCGTCTTGAGCATGCCGATCGTCTCGTTGCCGGTAGGCGGCACGATGACGCGCATGGCCTGGGGCAGGACGATGCGCCACATGACCTTGGTGCCGCGCATGCCGAGCGCCTCGGCCGCCTCGATTTGGCCCTTGTCCACGGACTTGAGGCCCGCGCGGAAGATCTCGGCGAGATAGGCGGACTCGTTGAGGCCCAAGCCGAGGACCGCGGGGACGAAGCCCTTGCTCGGGTCGCTCAGCACGTACGTGGCGAGCTCCGGGCCGAACGGGATCCCGAGCGTGACAGCCGGATAGAGGACAGTCACGAGGCCCCAGAAGATGAGCTGCGTGTACACCGGGGTGCCGCGGAAGAACCAGACCCAGGTCCAGCTCGACCAGCGCAGGATCGGGTTGTCCGACTGACGCATGAAGGCGAGCGCGACGGCGAGGACGATCGCGAGGACCATGGACAGGACGGTCAGGAGCAGCGTCCAGCCCACGCCCTGCACGACATTGACATCTCGGATGTACGCCGCGACGGTCCCCCAGCCGAACCTGGGGTTCGTCGCGAGGCTCTGGATGGCCAGAGCCACGAGGATGAGGATGACCGCGGCCGCGACCCAGCGGCCGGGGTGGCGCACCGGAACTGCCTTGATGAGTTCCGGTGCGCCGCCCTGCTTCGCGGCTTCAGTGGTTTCCGCGCGGTGAGTAGTCATGAGAGTCACGAGGAGACGGACGGGTTGAGCTCAGCGTTGCTGATCGCGCCGTCGGAGTTGTTCCAGGTGTCGAGGATCTTCTTGTACGAGCCGTTGGAGATGAGCTTCGCCATGACCTTCTGGACGAGCCCAGCGAGGGCCGTATCGCTCTTCGCGACCGCGATGCCCTCAGGGGCTGCGTCGGTCGTGCTCCCGACCTTCTCGAGCGCGCCGTTGGTCTGCGAGATCGCGTAGCCGACCACGGGCGAATCCGCGGACATCGCGTCGAGGCCGCCGCTGACCAGACGGGTGTTGAGGTCCGTCTGCTTGTCGAGCGAGACGACGTCGATCGCCTTCTTGCCGCTCTGCGTGCACTTGTCGCTCTTGTTCTTGATGTCGTCCGCCTCGGTCGTGCCGGTCTGGACGCCGATCGACTTGCCGCATACGTCATCGACGGAGAACTTCTTCGGGTTGCCCTTCTGGACGGCCCACGCGGTGCCCGCGTTGAAGTAGCTCACGAAGTTGACGGCGCCGAGGCGCTCCTTCGTGATCGTGAACGAGCTGATTCCGAGATCGTACTTCGGGCCGAGCGCGGGGAGGATGCCCGTGAAGTCGGCCGTCTGGACGTCGACCTTGAGGCCCAGGGTCGCGCCGATGGCCTTGGCCAGGTCGACGTCGTAGCCCATCGGGGTGTGGTTGTCGGAGCCGCCCAGGAACTCGGCGGGGGCGTACGTCGTGTCGGAGCCGACCACGAGCGTTCCCTTGGACTTGATGGCGGCGGGCACCTGCGACGCCAGGGAGTCATCCTTCTGGACACTGCTCGGATCGAAGCTGGCGGAGCCGGAGCCGCTCGGCTGGGCGCCGCCAGCCGTCTCGGACGCGTTGGTGCAGCCGGTGAGCGCAAGCGCGCCTACCGCGAGGACCACAGCGCCCTTGGCAGCGAGCTTCGTGGTGAAGGTCATGGTTCGTCCCTTAGTTGAGGTAGTGGCAAACAGGTGCTAAAGCGACATCTATCCTATCCGCTCGCTCGAGCGGGGTGAGATGTGCATCACATGCAACTTTAGTTTCACCATTGGACAACGAAAAGGCAGGGAGTGCAACCCCGAATCCCCGACATCGTTCCGGGATCCCGGACGTTCTCGGTGCCTGAAGTCAGCGCTCCACGCCGAGCGCCTCGAGCATCGGCCGGAACTTCGCCCACGTCTCCGCGAGCTCCGCTTCCGGAAGCGACCCCTCGACGATCCCGCAGCCCGCGTAAAGTCGCGCGGTGTTTCGGCCCTCGAGGACCGCACCCCGCAGGGCGATCCCGAACTCGCCGTTCCCCGCGCCGTCGAGCCAGCCCACGGGCCCTGCGTAGGGGCCGCGATCGAGGGTCTCGAGTTCGCGGATGAGGGCGCCTGCCGTCTCGGTGGGCGTTCCGCACACGGCGGCCGTCGGGTGCAGCGCGTTGACGAGCGCGAGCGGCGTGGGCACGTGGCCCTCGACGTCGGCGAGCTCCGCCTTGACGTCGGACGCGAGGTGGTAGACGTTGGGCAGCTCGAGGATGAACGGCTCGTCGTGGGCGTTGAGCGCCGCGGCGAAGGGCTCGAGCGCGGTCGTGAGCGATTCGATCGCGATCTGGTGCTCGTGCCGCTGCTTCGCGGACCCCGCGAGGACGCGCTCCGCGTAGCCGGGCCCCTCGCCGTCGGCCTCGCGGCGGTCGAGCGTGCCCGCGAGCACGCGCGCCTGGGCCGTGCGCCCCTCGACCTGGATGAGCATCTCGGGCGTTGCGCCCACGAGCCCGTCGACCCCATACACCCAACAGTCGCGGTAGGCCGATGCGAGGCGGCGCAGCACGCGCTCGCGGGGGATCCCGCCGTCGTCCTCGACGACCACGTCGCGCGCCAGCACGAGCTTCTCGAGCTCGCCCGCGCGGATGTGCCGAACCCCGGACGCGACGGCGGACATCCACCGCTGCTCGCCGAGCCGCCCGGCGCGCACCGCGAGGCGCGCGCCGTTGAGCGACGCGAGCGGCACGGGGGAGGTCCAACGGACGACGGCGGCGCGCAGCTCCCGCTCGGAAGGCCGGCTCCCGTCCGCGGTCAGGTGCGTGGCCCACGCGCGGCCGTCCCGCACGCCGATCACGAACTCGGGCACGACGAGCCGCGACGCGTACTCAGAGGTCTTGGAGAAGGCGAACGAGCCGAAGGCAATGAGCCCGGTCCCGGGGTGCTGCAGCGGATCCTCGACGTCGGCGTCGAGCGTGAGCCGCTTCCACCAGGCCTCGGCCTCGATGAATCGCTCCGGCCCGGTCCCCTCGAAGCGCGCGACTTCGCCGAAGCCGAGCTGGCCCTCGCCGCGGCGGAGCCAGCACAGGGCGTCTGGGTGGTTGATCGCGTTCGAGAGGTCGCCGAACGGGACGGCACCCGCTTCGGCGACAGCGCCCAGATCGATCGTGAGGGCGCGCAGAGGGGAGGTCATGATGGGAATAAGAGTACGCGCTCACCTGCGGGCCGGCCGCGCTCGCCTCCGCTCCGGACCTGCGGGGATGCTGAAAAGCTCGGGCCTCGCCGCCTGGATCCGGTCGAGGTCGTCGAGGACGAACCTCAGGTGCGAGCGAAGCTCGCGCTGCGCCGTCGCGAGGTCGCCTGACGCGACCGCTTCGTGGACACGCCGATGATCTGCGGCGTACTCCGAGATCGCACGGTAGCCGCTCAGTCCGAGGTAGCGAGCACGGTCGAGGTGGCCCTTCGCGCTCTGGACCGCCGTCCACGCCGACGCGTGCCCCGCGATCGCGAGGAGTGCGCGGTGGAAGCGCTCGTCGAGGGGGTAGAACTCTTCGCGCGTGGTGCACGCCTCCTGGGCGTCGAGGAGGCGGTCGACGTAGGCGCCGCTCTCGGGCGTCCAGTTCTCGATGCAGGCCTCGAGCGAGGCGACCTCGATGGCCTCGCGGATGAACTGCGCCTGCCGGACCATCCCAGGGTCGATGAGGGAGACATAGCTTCCGCGCTGGGGCCGGACCTCGACGAGCCCCTCCTGGGCGAGGAGCAGGAGCGCCTCGCGCACCGGGGTGCGGCTGAGGTCGAGCCGGAGCGCGAGGTCGTTCTCGCTCAGGAGTGCGCCCGGCGGCTCCTCGCCGGTCACGATGAGCTCGCGGATGTGCTCGTAGGCGAGTTCGCGGCTCGACGGCGGTCGGGCCGAAGCTGCGGCCTGATAGGCCCGATTGGCCTGATCGAACCAGGAGGCCTGATCGAACCAGGAAGCCTGATCGAACCAGGAAGACGGGGCCATGGGCACCAGCGTAGGGGCGGATGGCTCGACATCACTAGTATGGCAGTGATTGAATGAGCGGACGCCCCCCTTTCCCGTTCAGGAGGAAACCCCCATGAGCCTGGCCGTCGTCGTCCATGCAGCCGGTGACCTGCGGCTCGATGCCATCGAGCCGCGCGAGATCGGCCCCCACGACGCCCTCGTCGCCGTCGAGTACGGCGGGATCTGCGGGAGCGACCTCCACTACGTCAAGCACGGCGCCGCCGGCCTGAGCATCCTGCGCGATCCCATGGTCCTGGGCCACGAGGTCGCAGGGCGCGTCGCGGCGCTCGGCTCCGAGGTCACGGGCTTCGAGGTCGGCCAGGCGGTGGCCATCCACCCGGCCATGGTGTGCGGCGAGTGCGAGTACTGCACTTCGGGCCGCCCGAACCTCTGCGGCACGGTCCACCATCTCGGCTCGGCCGCGTACCACCCGCACACGGAGGGCGGCTTCTCGGCGCACACGGTCGTGCCGGCGCGGCAGCTCCGCGCCGTTCCGGAGGGCGTGAGCACGCGGCTCGCCGCCGTCGCCGAGCCGCTTGGCGTGGCCATCCACGCCGTGAACCGCGCGGGATCGATCGAAGGCAAGACCGTCCTCGTCAACGGCGCTGGGCCCATCGGTGCGCTCGTCGTCGCCGCCGCGCGCAAGGCGGGCGCCGCCCACGTCGTCGCGAGCGACCTCGCGGCAGGATCGCTCGACGTCGCCCGACGCATGGGCGCGCACGACGTCGTCAACCTCGCCGAGGGCGGGGAACTCCCCGCGACGGACGTCGTGTTCGAGGCCTCAGGCGCGCCGGCCGCGGTGACGAGCGTGCTGCGCGCCGTCAAGCGCGGTGGGCTCGTGGTCCAGGTGGGCAACCTGCCAGCGGGGAAGCTCGAGGTCTCCCTCGCGGAGCTCGTCTTCCGCGAGATCGACTACCGCGGCTCGTTCCGGTTCGTCGACGAGATCTCGACCGCGCTCCACTACTTGGCCGAGGGCCTCGACATCGAGCCCCTGCTCACGCACGAGTTCCCGGTCGAGGAGGCCGCCGAGGCGTTCCGCATCGCGGGCGATCGCTCCACCGGGTCCTCGAAGGTGCTCCTCCGGTTCTGACGCTCCGGCCGCGAAACGTCAAGCGATGGGCCAGAAGTTTGGCAGAATGGACCGGGTGAACAGCACAGGCAAGAGGGCATCACTCGACAAGCTTCCTGAGGAAGTCGCCAGCATGTTCGACGACGTCGCGCCGCGCTACGACGTGGTCAACGACCTGTTGTCGCTCGGCCAGACGCGCCGGTGGCGGAAGGTCGTCTTCGATGCTGTCGGCGCGGAGCCCGGCCAGCGCGTCCTCGATCTTGCCGCCGGCACGGGCACGTCCGCCGAGCCGTATGCGGACGCTGGCATCGAAGTCGTCGCCTGTGACTTCTCCCTCGGCATGCTGCGCGTCGGCAAGCGCCGCCGCCCGGACATCGACTTCGTCGCGGGCGATGCGACCAACCTCCCGTTCGCGGACAACTCGTTCGACGCGGTCACGATCTCGTTCGGCCTGCGCAACGTCACGGACCCGCACCGCGCCCTCCGAGAGATGCTCCGCGTCACGAAGCCGGGCGGGAAGATCGTCGTGGCCGAGTTCTCCTCGCCCGTGAACCCCCTGTGGCGCACCATGTACCTCGAGTACCTCATGCGCGCCCTTCCGCCCGTCGCCCGGAAGGCTTCGTCCAACCCGGACGCCTACGTGTACCTCGCCGAGTCGATCCGCGCGTGGCCCGACCAGGACCACCTCGCGGCCTGGCTCAGCGAGGACGGGTGGGAGAACGTGGCGTACCGGAACCTCTCCGGCGGGATCGTCGCCGTGCACCGCGGCACGAAGCCCGTCCCGCCCGCGTCCCAGTCCGGACCCGTGGAGAAGATCCGCCGCGCGCGCCGCGCCGCCGGCTGACGGCCGCCTGACGCGCATGGAAGTCCTCATTGTCGGTGCCGGACCTGCCGGGTCAACTGCCGCGCACTACCTCGCCCGCTCGGGTGTGCCCGTCACGGTCCTCGAGAAGACGCGCTTCCCGCGCGAGAAGGTCTGCGGCGACGGGCTCACGCCGCGCGCCGTCCGCGAGATCCAGCTCCTGGGCCTGCCGCACGCGGAGGCCGACGGCTGGCGCCGCAACCGCGGGCTGCGGCTCATCGCCGGCGGGCGCACCGTCGAGCTTCCGTGGCCGGAGGGCGGGGAGTTCCCCGCCTACGGCCTCATCCGGACCCGCCTCGGCTTCGACGAGGAGCTCGCCCGGCACGCCGAGGCGGCGGGCGCGCGGATCCTCGAGGGGCACAGCGTCACCGAGGTTCTGAGGAACGACGCCGGCCGCGTGGTCGGCGCGCGCGTGCAGCTCCTCGACGAGGACGGCAAGAAGACGGGGGAGTCCCGCGACTTCTTCGCCGACGTGGTGCTCGCCGCTGACGGCAACTCGACCCGCGCGGCCCTCTCGCGCGGCCTCGCGAAGCGCGACGACCGTCCTCTCGGCGTGGCCTACCGCACCTACTTCCGCAGCCCTCGCCACGAAGACGACTGGATGGAGGGCTGGCTCGAGCTCCCCGGGCGCGACGGCAGGCCGCTGCCCGGCTACGGCTGGGTGTTCGGCGTCGGCGACGGCACCTCGAACGTGGGGCTCGGCATCCTCAACTCGTCGAAGGATTTCGGCAAGCTCGACTACCGGCAGGTGCTCCGCGACTGGACCGCAGGCATGCCCGAGGAGTGGGGCTTCACCGAGACCGCCCAGGTGGGCCCGATCCGGGGGGCCGCGCTGCCCATGGGCTTCAACCGCACCCCGCACGTCGTCCCGGGCATGGCGCTCCTCGGCGACGCTGGCGGCATGGTGAGCCCGTTCAACGGCGAGGGCATCAGCTACGCGATGGAGTCGGGACGCTACGCCGCGGAGTTCCTCGTCGACGCCGCGGCAGCCCAGCGCGCGGCGGGCGGGGCGCGGCCGGCGGAGGACGACGTCGACCGTCGCCTGTCCGCGTATGCGGACCAGGTGCGGGCCCAGTGGGGCAGCCACTTCACGCTCGGCCGCTTGTTCGCGGCGCTCATCGGGCGCCCAGCTGTGATGCGCGCCGCGCTGCGCACGGGCATGCCGCTCCCCGCACTCATGCGCGTGGTGGTGCGACTGCTCGCGAACCTGACCGAGCCCCGCGGAGGCAGCCTCGAGGACCGCGCCATCCGGCTGCTCGAGTCGCTGGTTCCCGCGACGTCCAATTAGGCTTGACCCGTGACGAACACTGAACACAGCTGGACCAGCGCGGGCCACGGGTACTCCGAGGGAGAGCCCGCCCCGACCACGACGGCCATCGCCGCCGGGATCCAGCTGCCTGCAGGCTTCGCCTCGATCGCGGAGGATCCCGAGATCGGCCCCGCGATCATGACGAGCATGGCCCGCGTCGAGAAGCGCCTCCGCGAGGCGATCTCGAACTCTGATCCGCTCGCCGACGCGACAAGCCGCCACCTCGTCGAGGCGGGAGGCAAGCGCATCCGCCCGCTCCTCACGCTCCTGTGCTCGCACTTCGGCGACTGGACGCGCCCCGAGGTGTTGCAGGCCGCCGCGGTCGTCGAGCTCACCCACCTCGCGACGCTCTACCACGACGACGTCATGGACTCTGCCCCCTACCGCCGCGGCGCTCCCACGGCCCACGAGGTGTGGGGCAACACCGTGGCGATCCTCACGGGCGACCTCATCTTCGCGCGCGCCTCGATCCTCGTGTCCGAGCTCGGCGGCCGAGCGCTCGCGATTCAGGCGCGGACGTTCGAGCGCCTGTGCCTCGGGCAGCTGCACGAGACCGTGGGGCCGCGCGAGGACGAGGATCCGCTGGACCACTACATCTCCGTCCTCGCCGACAAGACCGGCTCGCTCATCGCCGCGTCGGGCCAGATGGGCGCGATCTTCGCCGGGGCGCCCGCAGAGTACGAAGACGTTCTCGTGGCCTATGGCGAGCGAGTGGGTGTCGCGTTCCAGCTTGCCGATGACGTCATCGACGTCACCGGGGGCAAGGTGACGTCCGGCAAGTCCGCCGGAACCGATCTGCGGGAGGGCGTGCCGACCCTACCGGTCCTGCTCCTGCGGCGCGCCGCCGCACAAGGCGATGCCACGGCCGACGAGGTGCTCCGTCTGGTCGACGGCGACCTCACGAGCGACGAGGCGCTCGCCGAGGCCGTCTCCGCGCTCTCGGCGCACTCCGCGACCGCGCAGTCGTGGGAAGTCGCGCGGGAGTGGGCGGACGCGGCCAAGTCGGCGCTGCGTCCCCTGCCCGAGGGCGTCGTGAAGGCGTCGCTCGCGGCGTTTGCGGACGCCGTCGTCGACCGCAAGGCGTAAACGGACCAGTCTTCCTGGCCGGTTTAACGGCGCGGGCTGTGCCCGTTAACGGCGCGGGTGCTGCTCGGCTTAAACGGCGCTGGCCGCGCCTGTTAACGACGCGGGCCCTGCCCGGCTTAAACGGCGCTGGCCGCGCCCTTTGTTAACGACGCGGGCCCTGGTTAGCGGATTCCGCTTCCCAGGGCCCTTTTCCGTTCGCACCCGGGTCCACTGGAGGCTGAAGTGAACCCGTTAACAAGCATATGACAGATCTGTCATATGTCCAGTGGCCCAGGTCAACGATTTTTCCGCGGCCTGTCCGAGGTGGCCGGATGGCTCGTCCCGTCGCGACCCTGTTTTGGCCGGCCGCACTCACTTCAGCCGCGGATTCCCGGGGGTCTCTGGCAGATGGAGCGCTTCGCCGACGCAGAAGAGGGTCGTGACGGGACGGCGTTTGCTATCCACATACGGCCGCAGCGTGTGGCGGTAGAGCTCGCCAATCGGCGAGTCTCATGCCATGGGGCCGATCGAGATCGTGAGGCGACGCGGCGGTCTGGCAAGAACCGCGGATCTGTACCGGCTGGGCGTCAGCAAGCGTGAATTGGCCTCCGCCGTCGAGCGTGGAGAGCTTGTGCGGGTGGTGCGAGGCTCTTATGCGCTCCCAGAGCTCGCGATCCTCCTGGTGCGGGCGCGTGCGGCCGGGGGCCGCCTGACCTGCATCTCGGCGGCACCCTTCTATGGGCTGTGGGTACTGCGCGAACCGCGGAGGCTTCATGTCGCCTGCGGCAATGGTGTCGCGGCCGCGGCCGACCCCGGCATCATCGATCACGCCGCGACGCACCTTCCGGGCGACCGGGTTCTGCCGATCGCCGCTCTCGCGGACGTACTGGTCCACGCCCTGCGGTGCCTCCCCGAGCTTGATGCCCTGGTGATGGTGCAGAGTGCGGCACTGCGGGGTATCTCCATGGACTTCCTCCGCAAGCGGCTGCCGGGAAGGCGCAACGGCAAGGCTCGTTCAGTCCTGGATCTGGTCCTTCCGCGGGCCGACTCGGTGCTCGAGGTGGCCGCGGCGCTGCTGTTCCGCCGGGCGGGCTTTGCCTTCGCAATGCACGTCGAGATCGAGGGCGTCGGCGAGGTGGACTTCGTGATCTGCGGCGTGCTCGTCGTCGAAACCGACGGATCGCCGCATTTCGACAAGAAGCAGATCAAGAAGGATCGCAGGAGAAGCAACGCCGCTGCTGTCCGTGGCTACGTGACCCTGCGCTACTACTGGGACGATATCGTCCACAGGCCCCACGAGACCGTGGCGGAAATTCGCGCGGTGCTTGCTCGGCTCATGGATGCCGGCCCAGGTCCCGTCCCGACCCTGTTCTAGTGGTCGATCACGCTCTCAGCGCAGGGATTTCCCGGGATTCTGCGGCGCGCGCGCAGGGGACACGCCAAAAGAAGGTCAGGACGGCCCGGCGGGATGGCTAGACGTGCTCCTGGTCCTCCGCGAAGACCCACTCGAACATGTCGAACGTGAACTCGGAGAACGTGCCGTCCTCAGAGACCCACTCGCCGCGGGCGTTGTTCTTCCGGAAGACGATCGGGTCCGGGACGCGCAGGTCGCCGGTGCGGAAGCCCCACGTGAACTGCTCTTCCTCGTCCTCGAGGAACATGAGGAAGCCCTCGTCGTCGACCTCGAGCTCCTCGGGATCCCAGAAGTAGTGGTACGCCTCCATGAGCTCGGAGCCGCCGAGCGCGAGGTAGAACTCGCGCAGCGCGAGGGGGATTGTGAACGCGTGCTCCTCGAGCGCCTCGTCGAGCTCGGCCTCGGAGATCCCGTCGTCCGCCTGCCAGGCGTCGCCGAGGTACTTGGGGACAAGCGCGCGGAACTTCTCCAAGAACATGTCGCTCATGACCTCAATCCTAGCCATTCGAGACGGTGGCGGATCCCGGCCGCCGGTAGGCTCCGACTATGACCCGGCCGATTCTCGTCGCGTGCGCCCACGGAACCAGCAATCCTGACGGCAAGGCCGCGATCCTGCGCGTCGTCGAGGAGCTGCGTGCCGCCCGGCCGGACGCCACGGTGCTCGACGCATACGTCGACGTCCACGGCCCCGAGCTGCCCGACGTCGTCGCCGGCCTCCCCGCGGGGGCGCCCGCCGTCGTCGTCCCTTTGCTCCTGAGCGTCGGCTATCACGTCAAGGTGGACATCGGCCGCGCGGTCGCGTCCCGCGAGCGGACGACGGCGGCCGCCCCCCTCGGCCCCGACCCGCGCCTTGCGCGCGTGCTCGCCGAGCGCCTCGGGCAGGCTGGGCTGGGCCCGGGCGACGCCGTGGTGCTCGCCGCGGCGGGATCGTCGAATCCCGCGGCGTCGGACGACGTCGAGAGCATCGCCGACATGCTGCGGCACCTCGTGCCCAACCGGGTCCTCGCGGCCTACGGCGCGAGCGCCCAGCCGAGCGTGCCCGACGCGGTCGCGGAGCTGCGCGCCGAGGAGGTGGGGCGGATCGTCGTGGCGAGCTATCTCCTAGCGCCGGGTTACTTCCACGACCAGCTCGCGAAGGCCGGGGCCGACGCCGTTGCCGCGCCGCTCCTGCCGGCCTCCGAGGTCGCCGAGATCGCCCTCGAGCGGTTCGACGCCGCGCTCGCTGTGCTGTGAGCCCAGAGCGGCCGTGAGCCCAGACCACCCGGGCTGGGGTCAAGGGTCGTGACGCGAAGGCGAAGAAATGTGTCCCCCGGTGACATCGCATTGCACCACTCTGGGGACACGCCGGGAGCGGTCCGTACCCTCGAATGCATGAATGACACCGCTCTTGCCGCGCGCACTGAACGGCCAGCACGGCCTCGGTCCTCCAAGCCCAACGGGCAGTGGAAGATCGACGGCACCGAGCCGCTCAACGGCAATGAGGCGTGGAAGCAGGAGGACGGGGGCCTCAGCGTCCGCGAGCGGATCGAGACGATCTATGCCGACGGCGGATTCGACTCGATCGATCCGACGGACCTGCACGGCCGCTTCCGCTGGTGGGGCCTGTACACCCAGCGCAAGCCCGGGATCGACGGCGGCAAGACCGCGACGCTCGAGCCCGAGGAGCTTGAGGACCGTTACTTCATGATGCGCGTCCGGATCGACGGCGGCGCGCTCACCACCGAGCAGCTCCGCGTGATCGGCGGCATCTCCCGTGACTTCGCCCGGGGCTCGGCGGACATCACTGACCGCCAGAACATCCAGCTGCACTGGGTCGAGATCGAGAACGTCCCCGAGATCTGGCGCCGCCTCGAGGCGGTGGGCCTGCACACCACCGAGGCCTGCGGCGACGTCCCGCGCGTCATCCTCGGCTCGCCGGTCGCGGGCATCTCCGCGGACGAGATCCTCGACCCCACCCCGCAGATCCGGGAGATCGCGGACCGCTACATCGGCGACGAGAGCTTCGCGAACCTCCCGCGCAAGTACAAGACCGCGATCACTGGCCACCCGAGCCAGGACGTGGTCCACGAGATCAACGACTTCGCGCTTGTGGGCGTGGTCCACCCTGAGCTGGGCCCGGGCTACGACCTGTGGGTCGGCGGCGGACTGTCGACGTCGGCGCACCTCGCCGTGCGCCTCGGCACGTTCGTCGAGCCGGCGCGCGCCGCCGAGGTGTGGGCGGGCGTCACGAGCATCTTCCGCGACTACGGCTACCGCCGGCTCCGGAACCGCGCGCGCCTCAAGTACCTCGTGGCGGACTGGGGCGTCGCGAAGTTCCGGCAGGTCCTCGAGAGCGAGTACCTCTCCGAGCCCCTTCCGGACGGGCCTGCTCCCGAGGCACCGACGACGCCGGGCGACCACGTGGGTGTCCATGCGCAGAAGGACGGCCGCTTCTACGTCGGCGCGACGCCGACGGTGGGCCGCGTGTCCGGCGACGTGCTGCTCCAGCTCGCCGACCTCATCGAGGCGCACGGCTCGGAGCGACTCCGCACCACGCCCCACCAGAAGATTGTGGTGCTCGACGTCGAGCAGGAGCGCGTCGACTCGCTGGTCGCCGGACTGGCGGAACTCGGCCTGTACTCCAACCCGAGCCCGTGGCGGCGTTCGACCATCGCGTGCACCGGCATCGAGTACTGCAAGCTCGCCATCGTGGACACGAAGGACACCGCGACGGAGACCGTGGCGGAGCTCGAGAGGCGGTTCACGGCGGACACCGGCGCGAACGAGCTGCTCAAGCCGCTGACGCTCCACATCAACGGCTGCCCGAACTCGTGCGCGCGCATCCAGACGGCGGATATCGGCCTCAAGGGCCAGCTCCTCCCGGACGGAAACGGCAGCCAGACGCCGGGCTTCCAGGTGCACCTGGGTGGCGGTCTCGCATCGGAGACCCGCGACGAGGCCGGCACCGGCCGCACTGTCCGAGGCCTCAAGGTGACCGCCGAGGACCTGCCCGACTATGTCGAGCGCGTGACGCGGCGGTTCATCGCCGACCGCGCCGACGAGAACCAGAGCTTTGCCGAATGGGCCCTCGCGGCCGAGGAGGAGGCACTCCAGTGACCACGACTCAGCAGGACGTCCAGATCAAGCCCGCCAAGCGTCCGGCCGCGGAGCTGCGCGCCCTCGCCGAGTCCGGGGCCGCCGAGCTCGGCTGGGATGCGTCGGCGGACGAGGTGATCGCCTGGGTGGCGAAGAATTTTGCCACGGGGGCTGCCGCCGTCGCCTGTTCCATGGCCGACGCGGTGCTGCCCGCCGTCGTTGCCGAGCAACTGCCCGGCGTCGACGTGCTGTTTCTCGACACGGGGTACCACTTCCCGGAGACCTACCAGACTCGCAACGAGGTCGCCGAGAACCTGCGCGTCAACATCGTCGACGTGCTCCCGCACCAGACGGTCGCCGAGCAGGACGCATCCGAGGGCAAGGACCTCTTTGCCCGTGATCCCGGCCGATGCTGTGCGCTGCGGAAGGTCGAGCCGCTGCATCGCTCGCTCGCGGGCTACGAGCTGTGGTTCACGGGCGTGCGCCGCGACGAGGCGCCCACCCGCACCAACACCCCGCTCGTGACGTTCGACGAGAAGAACGGCCTCGTCAAGGTCAACCCCCTCGCGGCGTGGACCTTCGACCAGCTCGTCCAGTACTCCGAGGACAACCTGCTGCCCGTCAATCCCCTCCTTGCCCAGGGGTTCCTCTCGATCGGCTGCGCGCCGTGTACCCGCGCCGTAGCCCCCGGAGAGGACCCCCGAGCCGGCCGCTGGTCCGGCACCGACAAGACAGAATGCGGACTCCACGTATGAGCACTCGAGTAGAAGAGACCCAGAGCGTGCACACCGAGGCTGGAGCGGGCAATGCCGCCCCGGGAGTGGCATCGGGCCTGCCTGAGCGGGACGGATTGCCGCTTGCGGCAACGCCGTCCCGCGAAGGGGCGGGGACGGCATCGTCCGGTCAAGCCGAAGCCGAGCACCTAGGCCTCCTCGACGCGCTCGAGGCCGAGTCGATCCACATCATCCGCGAGGTCGTCGCCGAGTTCGAGCGTCCGGCCATGCTGTTCTCGGGCGGCAAGGACTCCGTGGTCATGCTGCACCTCGCGGCCAAGGCCTTCTGGCCGGGGAAGATCCCGTTCCCCGTGCTGCACGTCGACACGGGTCACAACTTCCCGGAGGTCCTCGATTTCCGCGACCGCACGGTCGCGCGCCTGGGGCTGCGCCTCGTGGTGGGGTCCGTCCAGGAGTACATCGACCGCGGCGAGCTTCAGGAGCGCGCCGACGGCACGCGGAACCCGCTCCAGACCGTGCCACTTCTCGACACCATTGCGGCCAACAAGTTCGACGCCGTCTTCGGCGGCGGCCGCCGCGACGAGGACAAGGCCCGCGCGAAGGAGCGCATCCTCTCGCTCCGCGACGAGTTCGGCCAGTGGGACCCGCGCAACCAGCGCCCAGAGCTCTGGAACCTCTACAACGGGCGGCACACCGTGGGCCAGCACGTCCGCGCGTTCCCGATCAGCAACTGGACCGAGCTCGACATCTGGCGCTACATCGAGCGCGAGGGCATCGAGCTGCCGAGCATCTACTACGCCCACGAGCGGGACGTGTTCCAGCGCGACGGCATGTGGCGCGCCGTCGGCGAGGTGAGCTTGCCGCGTGAGGAGGAGGACGTCGTCGTCCGCACCGTGCGCTACCGCACGGTCGGTGACATGTCCTGCACGGGCGCCGTGCTCTCGGACGCCTTCACGGTGGGCGACGTGGTGCGCGAGGTCGCCGCGTCGACCCTCACCGAGCGCGGGGCGACCCGCGCCGACGACAGGATTTCCGAGGCGGCGATGGAAGACCGCAAGAAGGACGGGTACTTCTGATGACTGCTGAAGCAACACTCGAGCAGCCAACCCTCGAGCAGGGCACGCTCTTCCGATTCGCGACCGCCGGCTCCGTCGACGACGGCAAGTCGACCCTCGTGGGCCGCCTCCTGCACGACTCCAAAGCGATCCTCGCCGACCAGCTCGACGCCGTGGCCCGGACGTCCGAGGCGCGCGGCTTCGGCGGGGAAAAAGGCGGGCTCGACCTCGCGCTGCTCACCGACGGCCTGCGCGCCGAGCGCGAGCAGGGCATCACGATCGACGTCGCCTACCGGTACTTCGCGACCGACCGCCGCACGTTCATCCTCGCGGACTGCCCGGGCCACGTGCAGTACACGAAGAACACGGTCACCGGCGCGTCCACGGCCGATGCCGTGGTGCTGCTCATCGACGCGCGCAAGGGCGTGCTCGAGCAGACCCGCCGACACCTCTCCGTCGCGGCGCTCCTGCGCGCGCCGCACGTCGTGGTCGCGGTCAACAAGATCGACCTCGTGGACTTCTCCGAGTCGGTCTTCTCCACCATCTCGGCGGATGTCGCGCGGGTGGCGCACGAGCTGGGCCTGAGAGAGGCGGTCGCCATCCCGGTATCGGCGCTCGACGGCGACAACGTGGTAGACCGCTCGGACCGCACCCCGTGGTACACCGGCCCCACTCTCATCGAGCTGCTCGAAACGCTGCCGGGCACGGACGAGCTTGACGATGCCCAAGAGGCGTTCCGCTTCCCCGTCCAGACGGTCATCCGGCCGCAGGGCGCGCTCGCGCCCGGTCTCGCCGAGGGCGAGTTCCGCGACTACCGTGCGTACGCGGGCCAGGTGACGGAAGGCATTGTGCGCGTCGGGGACCGCGTCTCCGTGGTGACCCCGGGCCAAGCTCCGCGCGATACGACAGTGGTGGGCATCGACGTCGCCGGTCGCTCGCTCGAGGAGGCCGCCGCGCCGCTGTCCGTCGCGCTGCGCCTCGCGGACGAGTTCGACGTGGCGCGCGGCGACACGATCGCGGCCGCCGGGACGCTCCCCGAGAGCACGGCCGATCTCTACGGCTCGCTCTGCTGGCTCTCGACGAAGCCGCTCCGCGAGGGCGCGAAGGTGATCGTCAAGCACGGGACGTCCACGGTGCGGGCTTTGGTGCGTTCGGTGTCGGGCAAGCTGGACCTCGACACGTTCCAGGTCACGCCGGCGTCGGGCCTCGAGCTCAACGACATCGGCCAGGCCCAGCTCCGGCTCGCCGCGCCCCTCCCGCTCGAACCCTACGCGACGCACCGGCGCACGGGCGCGTTCCTCGTCATCGACGCGCAGGACGGCGCGACGCTCGCGGCCGGCATGGTCCGCGAGCACCCCGGCGACTCCGAGGCCGAGCGGTACTGGATCTAGCCCCACCTTCCGCGGGCCCCGCCTGCCAAGCGAACGACGACGGCGCCCGTCACCTCCCGAGGTGGCGGGCGCCGTCCCTGAACTCCTCGCGGAGCGTTGCCGAGAAGAGCGGAAGTCCGAGTTTCTCTAGGTGTCGAATGATTTCATCAACGGTGACGTCGGGATTCTCGTAGTCGGCCGACTGCTGGCGAATGCAGCCCAGAGTGGACTCCGGGAAGAGATCGAGTTGGTCCAGGAGGAAATCGTCAGGCGAGATCGCTTCAAGGTCGTAGTCCCGCAGCGCGGGGATGGGGAAGTCTCTCAAGTTGAATGTCACGATGAGTTCGGCGTTCGAACGGACTGCTGCGGCCATGACGTGGCGGTCTTTGGGATCGCAGTCCATGGCCGCGACGAGGTCCTCATAGTTTTCAACTAGCGCGTCTGGGAAGGCCTGTCGCATCGCAGATACCCGTCGACGCGCGGCAACGGGAGTCGCCTTTCCTTTTTCAACCAGATTCCGTTCGAGTTCCCAAAGGATCTCTGAGGACCAGAGGGGACGGAACGTGCGGGCTTCCGCGAGCCTCAGGAGCAGATCGGCCAGTGCGATGGGAAAGAGTGTGCAGGTGTCGAGCACGACAGGGAAAGCCACGCTATCTCATCTCGTGGTCCGCATCGAGAGTGCTCTCGAGTAGACCGTCCGCCATGGCCTCCCGCGAAAGGTTGGCAAGCGTGTCCCGCCTTTCTCGGCGGGATCGCTCATCGTATGCCGCCACGTCGGCGAGGAGGACGCGCCGATGCCTCCCGACCTTGGTGAAGGGGATCTGGCCGTCTTCGAGCAGTTTGACGAACGTTGGGCGTGAGATCCCCAGGAAGTCCGCAGCCTGTTGCGTAGTGAGCTGGCTGTCGGTTGGCGCGACGGTTACGCCCTTGCCGGCCGAGAGGGCTTGGGCAACGAAGACGAGGGCCTCGAAAATGTCGTGCGGAATCGATGTCTCGGTGCCGTCGGGACCCACGAGCTTCGGCCCATCCGTCGGCGGCCCCTGCAGTCCGGCGATGATGCGCGCGAATGCCTCGACCTCCGCTGAGTTTTCAAGGGTTGGGACGTAAGTGTGCTTGGACGAAAAGTCGGTGCTTGTCATGGTCGGTTCCTCCAGAGACCACGCTAGACGAAATATTCGAAAGCGTCCATCTCAAGCCGCATGATCACGCGGCGCGGCGTCGGGTGCGCGACCTCGGTGAAGCCGGCGTCGTCGAACACCTGCCGGCTGCCCACGTGCAGCTCGCCCCACGTGATCTCGACCCCCGGATGCGTGATCATGGGGTACGCCTCGAGCGCTCGGGCGCCGCGCTCGCGGGCAAACGGTACGCTCGCCGCCGCGAGGGCGTACGTGATCCCGCGCCGGCGGTAGCCCTTGCGGGTGACGAAGCACGTCACGGCCCACACGCCGTCGTCGTTCGCGTCCTCGCCGCGGGCCGCGAGCTGCAGGCGGCCCCTCGGCATCATCGGGTACGCCGGGCGGGGCTCGACGGCGCACCAGCCCACCGGCTCGCCGTCGAGGTATGCGACGAGCCCGCTCGTGCGGGGCGCCGAAGGCTGTCCGCACGCCGTCTGTTCTCGGAGCGCCTCGACGCGGGCCTCGAGGGGGAGCGGGTTCCAGTCGGGGCCGCCAGTCTTGAAACGTTGGCACTGGCACTTGAACGGGTAGTCGGCCACGCCGAAGACGGCCCCAAGATCCTCGGCCGTCGCCTCGTTGGCCGGGAGGATCGTCAGCCGGTCCGCGGTGATCGGTTCCACGGCTCCAGTGTGGCTCCCGTCCCTGTGTGACGCCGCGTGACGCACCGTGAACGACCGTGACCGGAGCCTTGGGGCGCCGAAACCCCCTCCCTACGCTGGAAGACATGTTCCGCAGAGGCATCACCCGAGCCGAGGGGCGAATGCCCCGATGTCGGGCCCGTCGCTAGGCCCCACCCGACCTTCCGACCCTTCTCCAGCGAGAACCGCACCCCCAGGACTCCCCATGACCAAGAGCCCCACCCCGGACACGCAGGCCGATACCGGGCAGAAGAGCGTCCGCATCACCGCTGAAACGGACGCCGCCAGCGCCAAGCGTGGCCGCGGCCTCAAGATCGGCCTCGGTGCCGCCGTCGTCGTCCTCCTCGCCGCAGGCGCCGCGCTGGCGACGGCGAACGCGAACCAGACCGCAAGCCAGCCCAGCCAGTCCGCCGTCGCACAGACCGGAACCCCTGCGGCCCAGCTCAAGCTCGGCTACTTCGGCAACGTGACCCACGCCCCCGCGCTGATCGGAGTGGGGCAGGGCCTCATCGCCGATTCGCTCAAGGCGGCGGGCACGAACAGCCTCACGACGCAGATTTTCAACGCAGGGCTGGCCGCCATCGAGGCCCTCAACGCGGGCGCGATCGATGCCGCGTACCTTGGCCCCAACCCGGCCATCAACTCCTTCGTGCAGAGCCACGGCGAGTCGATCTCGGTGATCGCCGGGGCGGCGGCGGGCGGCGCGCAGCTCGTGGTGAAGCCCGAGATCACTTCCGCCGACCAGCTCAAGGGCAAGACCCTCGCAAGCCCGCAGCTCGGAGGCACCCAAGATGTCGCGCTCCGCGCCTGGCTCGCCAAGCAGGGCTTCAAGACCACGCCGAACGGCGCGGGCGACGTCACGATCAACCCCACGGACAACGCGCAGACACTCAAGCTCTTCCAAAGCGGCAAGCTCGACGGCGCGTGGCTGCCCGAGCCGTGGGCCTCCCGGCTCGTGCTCCAGGCCGGGGCCCACGTGCTGGTGGACGAGAAGTCCCTGTGGGACGGCTCGCAGACGGGCAAGCCCGGGCTCTTCCCGACGACGATCCTCATCGTGAACAAGAAGTTCGCCGCCGAGCACCCGCAGACAGTTGAGGCGCTCGTGAAGGGCGACGTCGCGGCCGTGAACTGGCTCAACAAGGCCACCCAAGCGGAGAAGGAAAAGGCAGTCAACGACGGGCTCAAGGCGGCCGCGGGGCAGGAACTCCCCAACGACGTCATCGACCGCGCCCTCGCCAACATCACGTTCTCCACGGACCCGCTCGCCGGGGCCTACCCGAAGCTGCTGCAGGACGGGGTTGACGTGGGCGTCACGAAGACGGCGGACCTCCACGGCCTCTTCGACCTGACTACCCTCAACCGAGTCTCGGGCCAGCCCAAGGTCAGCGCCGCGGGACTGGGCCAGGACTAGGAGCGACCATGACCGTTCTGCTCGAGAACCTCGGCAAGCGCTTCGGCGACGGTGCCCCCGTCCTCGACGGCGTCAACGCGACCATCCGTTCGGGCGAGTTCGTGGCCCTGCTGGGCGCCTCGGGCTGCGGCAAGTCGACCCTCCTGAACATCATCGCGGGCCTTGAGCGACCCACTGCCGGGGCGCTCGAGGTCCCCGCCGACGGCGCGGCGTTCATGTTCCAGGACGCGGCGCTGTACCCGTGGCTCACGGCCCGTGGCAACATCGAGCTCGCGCTCAAGCTGCGCGGGCTCGCCAAGACCGAGCGGCGGGTCCGTGCGTCCGAGCTGCTCGACCTCGTCCACCTCGGCGAAGCCGCGGACAAGCGCCCGCACGAGCTCTCGGGCGGCATGCGCCAGCGCGTCGCTCTCGCCCGCGCGCTGAGCCAGGACCGGGAGGTCCTCCTCATGGACGAGCCGTTCGCGGCCCTCGACGCCATCACGCGCGACCTCCTCCACGAAGAGCTCACGCGGATCTGGCGCGAGACCGGCCGCACCATCATCTTCGTCACGCACAACGTGCGCGAGGCAGTGCGCCTCGGCCAGCGCGTCCTCCTGCTCTCCTCCCGCCCGGGCCGCGTGGTGAGCGAGTGGGAGGTGCCGGGCGCCGTAAAGGACGACGCCGCTGCTGCCGCCACCTTGACGGCCGACATCACCGCCCGCCTGCGCGAGGAGATCCGACGCCATGGCAAGTAACGTCACCGAACTCGATCCCGTACGGGGGGTTTCCGTGGAACGGACGGAGGCGGACAACGAGGAACTCCGCGCGCTCGAGGCGGGGCTTGACGAGCTTCAGTCCGACGTCACTCACCGCCGGCGCGACTGGAGCCGCGTGCTCCTGCCTGTGGGCGCCGTCGTCGTCCTTTTGCTCGTATGGCAGATCGTCGCGTCGCTGGGGCTCAAGCGGCAGGACCTCGTACCCGGCCCCCTCGACGTCGCGGCAGCCCTCGGCCAGCTGTGGCGGGAGGGTCAGGTCCAGCAGGCAATCCTGACGTCACTGGGCCGTGGCGTTCTCGGCTTCGCTGTGTCGGTGGTCGTCGGGACGCCGGTCGGGCTCCTGCTCGCGCAGGTCCGGCCGCTGCGCCGCGCGTTCGGCCCGCTCGTGTCGGGGCTTCAAGTGCTGCCGTCTGTGGCCTGGGTGCCCGCCGCGATCATCTGGTTCGGCCTCACGGACGCGACCGTGTACTTCGTGGTGCTCATGGGTGCCATCCCATCGATCGTCAACGGCCTCATCGCCGGCGTCGACCAGATCCCGCCGCACTACCGCTCGGTCGCGAAGGTGCTCGGGGCCTCGCGCTTTGAGCTCGCGCTCCAGGTGATCCTGCCCGCGGCCCTCCCCGGCTATGTGGCCGGCCTCAAGCAGGGCTGGGCGTTCTCGTGGCGCTCGCTCATGGCGGCGGAGATCATCGCGGTGGGCGGCAGCCTCGGCTTCGGGCTTGGCTCGCTCCTCGACCAGGGACGTACCCTGAGCGACATGGGCGTGGTCATGGGCGCGATCCTCGCGATCCTCGCCGTCGGCATCCTGATCGAGCTCCTGGTCTTCGGGCCGGTCGAGCGCAGGCTTCTGATACGGCGGGGCCTCCTGGCGGGAGGCTCGCGATGAGCGGACGCGACCTGTTCCCCACCTCGCTCCGACTGCTCGGCAAGCCCGTCCTCGTGGTCGGCGCGGGCCGCGTCGCAGCCCGCCGCGCGCAGGCGCTCCTCGATGCGGGAGCGGTCGTGACGGTCGTCGCCCCGGCCGCGGGCGACGGCGTCGCCCGCCTCGCGGACGCAGGCCTCCTCACGTGGGTGCGCCGCGAGTACGCGACCGAGGATCTTGAGGGCGTGTGGTTCGCGCAGACCGCGACGGGCGTCCCCACGGTCGACGCGCGGGTCGCGGCCGACGCCGAGGAGCGCCGCGTCTGGTGCGTGAATGCGAGCGATCACGAGGCCTCGGCGGCATGGACGCCAGCCTCGGCGCGCGTGGACGACGTGACGATCGCCGTCAACGCCGGGGGAGACCCCCGCCGCGCGAAGGCGCTCAAGGACGCGATCGTGCTGGCGCTCAAGACCGGGCGGCTGCCGCTGCGCCGCCACCGGCGCGGCGCGGGCCTTCCCGCCGGACAGGCCGCCGGTCGGGTGGCCCTCGTGGGCGGCGGTCCCGGCGACGTGGGGCTCATCACCGTGCGGGGGCGGCAGCTCCTCGCGGAGGCCGACGTCGTCGTCGCGGACCGCCTCGGGCCCCGCGGGCTGCTCGAGGAGCTCCCTGATTCTGCCGCGGGCGGCCCCCGCGTCGTCGAGGTCGGCAAGGCCCCCGGCGCGCATCAGGCCACGCAGGACGAGATCAACCGCATCCTTGTGGACGAGGCGCAGGCTGGCAACGTCGTGGTGCGGCTCAAGGGCGGCGACCCGTACGTCCTCGGCCGAGGCGGCGAGGAGGCCGAGTTCTGCCGCGAGCACGGGGTGGACGTCGAGGTCGTGCCGGGCGTGACGAGCGCCATCTCGGTTCCGGCCGCCGCGGGCATCCCCGTGACGCACCGCGGCCTAGCGACCGGCTTCAGCGTCGTGACGGGCCATGACGAGCTCGCCGAACTCCCGGCGCGGCCGGACCACACGATCGTGCTGCTCATGGGGGTGCGGCGGCTGTGGCACTCGGTCAAGCACCTTCGCCAGAACGGCCTGGCCCCCGAGACCCCGGTCGCGATCGTCGAGAACGGCTGGACGCCGGATCAGCGCGTCACGATCGGCACGCTCGGGACCATCGCCGAACAGGCGGCCGCTGTCGGCGTCGCGAACCCCGCGGTCATCGTCGTCGGCGACGTCGTGCGCGTGAGCCCCTACGCCCCGGCCAACTTCCGGGAGCACCTGTTCAGCAAGACCTCTGGCCCCGGCCATGACCAGCCCAACTGACGGGCCCACCATCCCACCCTGCCACCCATCCAGAAGGAACACCGCAGTGTCGAACTCCACCCCAGCCCCAGCCCGAGGCACCCAGCGCGGTTCTTTGCAGCGTCCGCTGCGAGTCGCCGTCGTCGGCTCCGGCCCGGCCGGCGTCTACGCCGCGGACCTGCTGACCAAGAGCGCGCCCGTCGCGTCGGGCGAGCTGACGCTCAGCATTGACCTCTTCGACCGCTACCCCGCGCCGTACGGGCTCATCCGGTACGGCGTCGCGCCGGACCACCCGCGCATCAAGGGCATTGTGAACGCGCTGCACAAGGTGCTGGACCGCGGGGACATCCGCTTCTTCGGGAACGTCGACTACGGCACCGACATCTCTCTCGAGGACCTGCGCTGTCACTACGACGCCGTGATCTTCGCGACGGGCGCCATCAAGGACGCCGACCTCAACATCCCGGGCATCGAGCTCGAGGGCTCGTTCGGCGCCGCAGACTTCGTCTCGTGGTACGACGGCCACCCCGACGTCCCGCGCGAGTGGCCGCTCGACGCGAAGGAGGTCGCGGTGATCGGCAACGGCAACGTGGCGCTCGACGTCGCGCGGGTGCTCTCGAAGCACGCCGACGAGCTCCTCGTGACCGAGATCCCGGACAATGTGTACCGCATCCTCAAGGAGTCCCCGGTCACGGACGTGCACGTCTTTGGCCGCCGCGGCCCCGCCCAGGTCAAGTTCACGCCGCTCGAGCTCCGCGAGCTCTCGCACTCCCACGACGTCGACATCGTGCTCTACCCCGAGGACTTCGAGTTCGACGAGGCCTCGGACCGCGAGATCCAGACCAACAACCAGGTCAAGACGATGGTAGGCACGCTGACCAACTGGATCGCGGAGCAGCCGGAGGACCCCTCCGAGCTGACGGCCTCCCGCCGCCTGCACCTGCACTTCCTGCACAGCCCGGTCGAGATCGTGGACTCCGCCGAGACGCCCGGCCGCGTGGCCGGCATCCGCTTCGAGCGCACCGAGCTCGACGGCACGGGCCGCGCGCGCGGCACCGGCGAGATCCTCGAGTACCCGATCCAGGCGGTCTACCGCGCGATCGGCTACTTCGGCTCGTCCCTGCCGGACGTCGAGTTCGACCATCTCCGCGGGGTCGTCCCGAACGACGGCGGGCGCGTCCTCGATGCCGACGGCGCCTTCGTTCCCGGCGTCTACACGACCGGCTGGATCAAGCGCGGCCCCGTGGGCCTCATCGGCCACACGAAGGGCGACGCGCTCGAGACCATCGGCCACCTGCTCGACGCGCGCGAGGAGCTTCCGGCCGCAGAGGAGCCCGCCGCCGAGTCCGTCGTCGCGCTGCTCGAGGGCCGCGGCGTCGCGTACACGACGTGGGAGGGCTGGCTCGCGCTCGACGCGCACGAGAAGTCCCTCGGTGCGGCGGCCGAGCCCGCGCCGACGCACAAGGGGCCCGTCGCGCGCGAACGCGTGAAGGTCGTCTCGCGCGACGAGATGGTCGCGATCTCGGCCGACGGCGCGGGGGTCTCGGCCGGCTGAGGATCGGTCAGGCGCGCGCGACCCGACGCACGGCAAGGGCCAGGAACAGCTGGACCCTGTCCGCGGTGACGGAGGGGTCGTAGCCCGTGAGCTCGGCGATCTGGGCCAGCCTGTACCGGACGGTGTTCCGGTGCAGGCTGAGCTCGTCCGCGACCGCCGCAACCGAGCCGTTGAGGCTGAGGTAGGTCTCGAGCGTGTGCACGAGCTCGGAGCCGTGCTGCTTGTCGAAGCGCACGAGAGGGCCGATCGCCTCGCCGGCCATGGCCGCGAGCGGCACGTCTTCGCTCGAGAGCAGGAGCGAGGTGAGGCTCAGCCGCTCGGGCTCGTTGACCTCGAGCCCGCGGGCCGCGGCCTCCTTGGCCTCGAAGTAGCTCCAGCGCAGGCCATTGGGCTTCGTGTAGCTCCCGCCGATGCCGATCGTCGCGTGGATGCCCGCCTCGACGAGGTGATCCGCAAGGTTACGCGCGAGCTTGGGTGCGCGGCCGCCGTCGTCCTCCGCGATGACCACCAGGTCGTGGTCGACCATCGCGCTCACGGCGCCCTCGAGCGTCGCGGGCAGCGTCGTGCCGCGGAGGTTCTTGTGGTGCGCTGCCGACTCGGCGAGCAGCACGACATTGCGCCTCGTGGAATTGACGCCCACTCCGGCGAGGCGCCGCGAGGCCTCGTCCGTTTCGAGGGAGCCGCGGACGACGTCGGCCACCACCTGCCCGGCGAGCGCCCGCTGGGCTTGGCGCTGCTTCGTGAGGTTGTTCAGTTCGATGCTGATGAGGTTCTGGGCGTAGCTCACGATCCCGGAATCGTCGAACGGCTTCCTGGCCCACAGCGTGCACGCGTCGCGGCGGCCGGTCGGCACGGGGAACGGGACCCAGCGGTCCATCGTCGGGGCGCCCGCGTCCTTGCTGCTCGAGTACAGCTCGGCCGTGAACTGCGTGAGCACGAGCTCCGTGCCGAGCATCTCGCCGAGGTGCTTGAGCAGCTCGGACAGCCCGCCGCCCGTGAGCAGGGAGCGGGCCAGGATCTGGTGGTCCGCGATGAGGCGCTCGAGCTTCTCGAGGTGGTCCGCCGAGTGGGAGTCCGCGACGAGCTTCCCGAGCGCGATGAACGGCGTCCGGTAGGGAACCTCGATGACGGGCAGGCCCCAACGGTTCGCCTCTGCGACGAGGGCGGGCGGGACCACGTCGTGCCCGAGTCCCACGCCGAAGCCGATGCCCACGGCACCCGCGCGCCGGAGCACGCGGGCGAAGCGGCGCTGCTGCTCCGCCGTCCTCAGTCGCACGCCCGTGGTGAGCACGAGCTCGCCGCCGCTCAGGAACGTCGAGGGGTTCTCCTGCTCGGTGACTGCGACCCAGGCGATCTCGCGGGAGAGGGTCGACGTCGAGGAGCCGGCGAGGGCGAGCCCAAGTCCAGGCGCATCGAGCAGTGCGGTGAGGGTCAGGGCCATGCCCTAACTATAGATTTCACCGCTGGTCGATCGCACCATGAGTCGCAGATGACCCAGTGCATTCGGCCATACTGCATTCGGCTCCGGTTCGCCTAGTCTCGGACAAGGCCGCACCCGAGACGGCCAGACTCTTGCCAGACCAGCGAACGAGGAACGACACCGTGGTCCAGACCTTGCAGAACTTCATCGGCGGCGAGTTCGTCACGCCGTCCGGCGCCGAGCTCCTCGAGATCGTCAACCCCACGAACGGCGAGGTGGTCGCCAAGGCTCCGATTTCCGTTCGCGAGGACGTCGACGCCGCAATGGACGCGGCGGAGGCGGCGTTCGCGACCTGGAAGCATACGACTCCGGGCGAGCGCCAGCGGCTTCTGCTCAAGCTCGCCGACGCCGTCGAGGCCGCGAGCAGCGAGCTCGTCGAGGCGCAGCACCGCAACACCGGTCAGGTTCGTTCGCTCATCGCTTCAGAGGAGGTCGCGGCCGGGGCGGACCAGCTCCGGTTCTTCGCGGGTGCGGCCCGTCTCCTCGAGGGCAAGTCGGCCGGCGAATACTTCGAGGGCCACACGTCCTTCGTGCGGCGCGAGCCGATCGGCGTCGTCGCTCAGGTCGCGCCGTGGAACTATCCGTTCCTCATGGCGATCTGGAAGATCGGCCCTGCGCTCGCCGCCGGCAACACCGTGGTCCTCAAGCCGTCCGACACGACGCCGGAGTCCACGCTCGTGCTCGCGCGGCTCATCCAGGGGATCTTCCCTGCCGGCGTGGTCAACGTCGTCCTCGGCAACGCCGCGACGGGCTCGCTCATGGTCGAGCACCCGGTGCCGGGGCTCGTCTCGATCACCGGCTCGGTCCGGGCCGGGATCGCCGTCGCCACGGGTGCAGCGAAGGGCCTCAAGCGCTCGCACCTCGAGCTCGGCGGCAAGGCACCCGCGGTCGTCTTCGCCGACGCAGACCTCAAGAAGTCCGCCGCGGCGATCGCGGAGTTCGCGTTCTTCAACGCGGGCCAGGACTGCACGGCGATCACGCGGGTGCTCGTCGAGGAGGCCGCGCATGACGAGTTCGTGCGGCTCATGGTCGAGCACACCCGAACCCTCGAGACCGGGCACGAGAACGACGAAGAGAACTACTTCGGGCCGCTCAACAACGTGAACCACTTCAACGCCGTCACGCGCGTGGTGGAGGCCCTGCCGCAGCATGCCCGCATCGCGACCGGCGGGCACCGGGCGGGGGAGAAGGGCTTCTTCTTCGAGCCCACCATCATCACCGACGTCCGCCAGGACGACGACGTGGTCCAGAAGGAGACGTTCGGCCCCGTGGCCACGGTGCAGAAGTTCACCACGGAGGCCGAGGCCGTCCAGCTCGCGAACGACGTCGAATACGCGCTCGCCTCAAGCGTCTGGACCTCGAACCACGGCCGCGCGATGCGCCTGGCACGCGACCTCGACTTCGGGGCCGTGTGGATCAACACCCACATCCTGCTCACCGCGGAGATGCCGCACGGAGGCTTCAAGCAGTCCGGCTACGGCAAGGACCTCTCGATGTACTCGGTCGAGGACTACACGCGCATCAAGCACGTGATGAGCAACCTCGACGCATAGGGCCGCGCCTCAACGGTCCGGACGCATCAGACTTCAGAAAGGAACCAATCAATGGACATCACGTACCGCCTCGAGCAGAAGCGCAAGGTCCTCAAGGACTTCCCCGGGCCCAAGTCCCTCGAACTCGCGGCCCGCCGCTCGGCCGCCGTTGCCAAGGGCGTCGCGTCGACCGTCCCCGTCTACGTGGCCGACGCCGACGGCGGCGTGATCCATGACGTGGACGGCAACTCGTTCATCGACTTCGGCTCGGGCATCGCGGTGACCACCGTTGGCGCCTCCGACCCCGGCGTGGTCGGCGCCGTCAAGGAGCAGGCGGAGCACTTCACGCACACGTGCTTCATGGTCTCCCCTTACGAGGGCTACGTGGCCGTCGCGGAGAAGCTCAACCAGCTCACGCCGGGCGACTACGAGAAGCGCACCGTGCTGTTCAACTCGGGCGCCGAGGCCGTCGAGAACGCCGTCAAGATCGCCCGCGTCGCGACGGGCCGCAACGCGGTCGTGGCGTTCGACCACGCCTATCACGGCCGCACGAACCTCACCATGGGGCTCACGGCGAAGGCCATGCCCTACAAGTACGGCTTCGGGCCGTTCGCTGGGGAGATCTACCGCGTCCCCATGAGCTACCCGTTCCGCGAGGAGAACCCGCAGATCACGGGCAAGGAAGCCGCCGAGCGCGCGATCCTCACGATCCAGAAGCAGATCGGCGCCGACCAGGTCGCCGCGATCATCATCGAGCCCATCCAGGGCGAGGGCGGCTTCATCGTCCCGGCCGACGGCTTCCTGCCGCGGATCGCCGAGTTCGCGAAGGAGAACGGGATCGTCTTCATCGCAGACGAGGTCCAGTCCGGCTTCTGCCGCACGGGTGAGTGGTTCGCGGTGCAGCACGAGGGCGTCGTTCCGGACCTCGTGACGACGGCCAAAGGCATCGCGGGTGGCATGCCCCTCTCGGCAGTGACGGGTCGCGCCGAGCTGCTCGACGCCGTCCACGGCGGCGGCCTCGGCGGCACGTACGGCGGAAACCCGGTGGCCTGCGCGGCCGCGCTCGCCGCGATCGAGACCATGGAATCGCAGGACCTCCGGGGCCGCGCCCGCGAGATCGAGGCGACGGTCAAGCGGCGGCTCGGCGCGCTCCGCGACGAGCTCGGCGACGGGATCATCGGGGAAATCCGGGGCCGCGGCGGCATGCTCGCGATCGAGTTCGTCAAGGCAGGAAGTGCCACGAGCACGAAGCAGCCGGATGCCGAGGTCACGAAGAAGATCGCCGACCACTGCCTCAAGCAGGGCGTCATCATCCTCACGTGCGGCACGTACGGCAACGTGATCCGCCTGCTCCCGCCGCTCGTGATCGGCGACGAGCTCCTGGCCGACGGGCTCGACGTTCTCGAGACGGCGATCCGCGCGAACGCGTGACCCTTGGGACGTGACCCCAGGGAAATGCGTCGCCGGCGCGCCCTCACGCAGGGCGCGCCGGTGTCGTAGAGTCTGCTCTGTCTTCTAGCAGGGGAGGTTCACATGCGGTATGTGGTCGGCTATCAGCCGGACGATCGCGGCGCGGACGCCGTAGCCCTCGGCGTCGCGATCGCGAGGGCGCAGGGCGCCAAGCTCGATCTCATGCTCGTGCTCGGCGAGAACGCGCCGTACGTCGCCGCGAATCCCGAGGGGCGCCGCGTCAACGCCGAGGAGCAGCAGGTCATCATGGCCCAGCGCGCTGCGCTCGGCATGATCCCGCCGGGCGTCGAGGCCGAGTTCCACGTCCGCCAGGGCCATTCGTTCGCCGGCGTCCTGATCGAGGCCGCGGTGGAGTTCGAGGCGGCCCTCATCGTGGTCGGCGCCGCGAGCAACGGGCTGTTCAAGCGCTACACCGTGGGCAGCGTCGCGAACTCGCTCCTCCACGCCTCGCCCATTCCGGTAGCGCTCGCGCCGCACGGGTACCACCGCATGGAGCCCATCGAGCGGCTCACCGCGTTCATCGGTCGACGGCGGGGCGCGGACGCCGCCGTCGACGTCGCCTTGGTCGCCGCCGGGCGGCGCGACGTGCCGCTCCGCTTCGTCTCCCTCGTGGAGCTCGACGAGCGCGGAGAGCACGGGGAGAACATCAACGCGGCGCATCGCCACGCCAACACGGTCCTGGAACAGGCCGCGCACCGCCTCCCGGCGGGCCACGAGGCGACCGTCGAGGTCGCGCACGGGCGCTCGCTCGAGGAGGCCGTGGACAGCATCGACTGGGTCGACGGCGAGCTCGTGATCATCGGCTCGAGCCGCCTTGCACAGAAGCGCAGGCTCTTCATCGGTTCGACCGCGAACCGGATCCTCCACGCGCTTCCCGTTCCCCTCGTCGTGGTGCCGCTCGAGTACGAGGAGGCGGAGTCGCGCCCGCTAGGCTAGCCGGCCGAGCCGACCTGTGGCCCCCGAGCCCGGGCCGCGCGAACCCGCGCCGCCCGCAGGGCCCGACGCCTGCGCTGCGAAGCCAGCAGCATGTCTGCCGTGAGCACCGCGAGCGCGAGCCACACGATGCCGAATCCAGCCCAGCGCTCCGGCCCCATGTGCTCGCCGAGCACGGTCGTCGCGATGATGAACTGCAGGAGCGGGGCCACGTACTGGAGGAGACCGATCGTGGTCATGGGCAGTCGCCGGGCCGAGGCGCCGAAGAAGAGGAGCGGCGTGGCGGTGACGATGCCGCTCGCCGCGAGCAGCCAGAAGTGTCCTGCGCCGTTCCCCGTGAGCGTGAGTGAGCCAGCCACACCGAGCCAGATCATCGCGGCGACGGCGAGCGGCGAGAGCACCACCGTCTCCATCGTGAGGCTCGTGACGGCGTCCACCGTGGCGCCGACGCGGTTCTTCACGAGCCCGTAGAACCCGAAGCTGAACGCAAGGATGAGGGCAATCCACGGCATGCGTCCGTACGCGACCGCGAGTACGAGGACCGCGACGAAGCCGATTCCCACGGCGGCCCACTGGAGCGGGCGGAGCCGCTCCTTGAGCAGGAGGACGCCGAGCAGAACGCTCACCAGCGGATTGATGAAGTAGCCGAGGGCGGCCTCGATCGCCTGGCCGCTCAGCACCCCGTACGTGTACGTGAGCCAGTTTGCCGCGATGAGCACCGCGGCGAGGGTGAGGATGCCGAGGGAGCGGCGGGAACGGAAGACGGCGGCGAGGGAGCCCCACGAGCGGGTCACCGCGATGAGCACGAGGCAGACCACGAGGGAGAACACGACGCGGTCGGACACGATCTCCACCGGCCCGGCGGGCGTGAGCGTCACGAAGTAGAGCGGGAGAAGGCCCCAGAGCCCGTAGGCGGCGAGCCCGAAGAAGAGACCGGCGGTGGTGCGCGTCGCCGCGGGCGCGCTGTCAGGCACGTGAACCGCGTCCTTCGCCTGAGGATCCTGTGGCTGGGCGGGCTGGGCATCTGGCGTCACGGTCACGACCGTACAACGGTGTTGGTCCTGTCAGGTATTCCTCCACAGGCCCTTTGCGCAGAGCTCGAGTGCGACTGCGGCCGCGATGGCGCCGACGGCCACGAGGGAGACGAGCACCACGAGCTGCACGATCGCTGCGTCGACCGGGCTCGCACCCCCGAGGACCATGCCCACGAACGCGCCGGGCAGGACTACCGTCCCGACGGTCCTGGCCTGATCCAGCGCAGGGATCAGGGCCTCGCGCGCGGTGTGGCGGGCCACGAGCAGGCGCGCGGCCCGCCATTCGAAGCCAAGGGCCACGGCGGCCTCGACTTCGCCGCGCCGCACCGACAGCTCGGCGAGGACGCGGCGCCCGGCGAGGCTCGTCGTCGTCATCGCGCCGCCCACCTGCTGGCCGATGAGGGCGATGAGGGCGAGGCCGTCGAACGGCAGGACCCCCGTGGCGAGGAGGATGACCACGGCCGGAAGCACCGCCGCGCCGATCGGCACGGCGGCCCACCACCAGCGGCGGGGATCGACGCGCCGCCCCGAGGTCAGGACGGCGACCGCGTACATCACGAGCGCGAACAGGAGGGCGAGCCACGGATCCTGCCCGAGCTGGGAGACGAGGAGGGCGACGACGGCGAGCTGGACGACGGCGCGGACGCTCGCCGTGATCGGGGCGAGCCCCCCGCCGTCGAGCGCCCAATGGTGCACCGCGGCGGAGAGGACGGTGAAAATGACCACCGCGACGACGACGCCGGGGCCCAGTCCGAGAAGCGTCGTACTCTGCACCCGAACTACAATAGGAGGCTGCGCGCCCTACCACGCGCGCCCGCCGCCGGAAGGACTCCTCGTGACCAACCCCTCTGCCGCACGACCGCTGCGCGTCGCCATCATCGGCGCCGGGCCCGCTGGGGTGTACGCGGCAGACATCCTGACCAAGTCGAACGAGGTCAAGGACGCCCGGCTCGAGGTAAGCATCGACCTCTTCGACCAGTACCCGGCTCCGTACGGGCTCATCCGCTACGGCGTGGCCCCGGACCACCCGCGCATCAAGGGCATCGTCAATGCGCTGCACAAGGTCCTGGACCGCGGCGACATCAGATTCATCGGCAACGTGACGTACGGGCGCGACGTGACGCTGAGCGACTTCCGTCATTTCTACGATGCCGTGATCTTCGCCACGGGCGCGATCAAGGACGCCCAGCTCGACATCCCCGGGGCCGATCTCGAAGGGTCGTTCGGCGGCGCCGACTTCGTCTCCTGGTACGACGGCCACCCGGACGTTCCCCGCGACTGGCCGCTCGACGCGCGGGAGGTCGCGGTGATCGGCAACGGCAACGTGGCCCTCGACGTGGCGCGCATGCTCTCGAAGCACGCCGACGAGCTGCTCGTCACCGAGATCCCGGACAACGTGTACCAGGTGCTCAAGCAGAGCCCCGTGACGGACGTGCACGTGTTCGGCCGCCGCGGCCCCGCCCAGGTCAAGTTCACTCCGCTCGAGCTCCGCGAGCTCTCCCACTCGCGGGACGTCGACATCGTGCTGTACCCGGAGGACTTCGAGTTCGACGACGCCTCCGACGAGGCGATCCGCACGAACAACCAGGTCAAGACGATGGTCAACACCCTCGCCAACTGGATCGCGGAGGATCAGGACACGGGAGCGTCCCGCCGCCTCCACCTGCACTTCCTGCACAGCCCGGTCGAGATCTATGACTCGCCCGAGACCCCGGGCAAGGTCGCGGGCATCCGCTTCGAGCGCATGGAGCTCGACGGCACCGGGAACGTGCGGGGCACGGGCGAGTTCGAGGACTACCCCGTCCAGGCCGTCTACCGGGCGATCGGCTACCACGGCTCCGAGCTCGCCGAGCTCGAATATGACGCGCGCCGAGGCGTCATCCCGAACGACGGCGGGCGGGTCCTGGACGAGGACGGCAACCCGGTGCCGGGCGTCTACACGACCGGCTGGATCAAGCGCGGCCCCGTGGGCCTCATCGGTCACACGAAGGGCGACGCGCTCGAGACCATCGGCTGCCTGCTCGAGGACCGCGACTCCCTCCCGGTCGCCGAGAACCCGGACGAGCACGCCATCATCGCCCTCCTTCAGGAGCGCGGCATCGAGTTCACCACGTGGGCCGGCTGGAACGAGCTCGACGCGCACGAGAAGGCGCTCGGGGAGAAGTTCACGGCAGAGTCCGCCGAGAAGGGCACCACGGTGCAGCGTGAGCGCGTCAAGGTGGTTCCGCGCGAGGACATGGTGCGCATCTCGCGCAAGCACCAGTGCTGAGGGCCGACGCCGAAGGTAGTACCGACTAGTCAGCGGCGCAGGCTGTCGAGCGGCTGCCCTGAGGACTCAGCGCCGCAGGCTGTCGAGCAGCCGTGAGATCCCGTCCGACGCGCGGGGGAGAGGCTCGACGTCGAGCCGGCAGCCGCGTCCCGACTCGGCACCGAGGACCCGGTCGAGCCGCGTCGCGGCGTCCTGCAGCCGGGAGAACGTGCCATGGACCCGCGGGACGAGCGCGGCGATG
The DNA here is from genome assembly GCF_004919045.1 of Sinomonas albida. GTDB lineage: Bacteria > Actinomycetota > Actinomycetes > Actinomycetales > Micrococcaceae > Sinomonas > Sinomonas albida. The sequence goes on along the minus strand of NZ_SWDW01000007.1, from coordinate 128,777 downwards.
GTCGCGCCAGTATGGCTGAGCACGGCAGGGGATCCCTCGAACGCGTCGAGGACCTCCTGGCCCACCAGAGCCTGGACGTTCCACGGGAGCGAGTTCACGCTGGCCGTCCCCGCGGGGAGCCGCACCATCGCGACGATCCGCGCGGTGGCCGCTGCGGCGTCGTCCTCCGCGTAGAGCTCGTAGATGCGGGCGCGGAAGTGGGCCCACGTCGAGAGCCCGGTGCCCGGGTCAACGCAGGAGATGCCGGGCTCGCAACCTTCGGCGAACTCGGCCCAGGTCTCAACGAACGCCGCCACGAGCTGGGCCGGCGCCGGGAGGCCAAGCGCGCCGAAGAACGCGAAGAGGTCCGTGACCGCCTCCGCCGCGCCCACGCCCTGCGCCGCGCGGGCGCGCCCAAGCGCGCGGACGCCTGGCTCGAGGCGCGCGGTGGGCTGCGAGCGCGAGGCGCCTCTGACGAGGTCGAGGACCTCTGGGCAGAACCAGTCCGAGGCCACACGCCACGAATGGCGGAGGGTGTCGCGCCGCCAGGCTACGAGCAGCTGGTCGCGCCCCGTGCGCCGGCTCCCGGTACGCCAGCTCCCCGGGCTCACAAGGTGGGTCATACGCTTAAAGAGGCGGGGCCACTGGACCCATGACGCCAAATGTTGGCGCGCTTGAGGCAACTTTTTGTTCTGGAATCGCGTCATAGAATCGACCCCAGGGGACTCTCAACGAAGACTGAACGTCGAGAGCCGGAAGGACCTTCATGACCGCGAGTGCCGACGCCGTGAGCACCGCGCCAGCACCCCCCAGTGACGCCCAGCTGATCGCTGAAGTGCGTGCTGGGGACAACGATGCGTACGCGGAGCTCTTCGAACGGCATCACAGTGCCGCCGTCGGTCTCGCGCGCCGATATGCGCGTAATGCCAGCGACGCTGAGGACCTCGCGTCCGAGGGCTTTGCCAACGTCCTCACTGCCCTCCAGAGCGGTTCCGGGCCAGATGCCTTCTTCCGTGCCTACCTCTTCACGTCGATTTCCCGCCTTGCGGCGCGCGGAAACATCAAGGCCAGCCGCCAGACGCTGAGCGACGAGATGGAGCGGTACGAGGGCGAGCAGCCCTACGACGACCCGGTCATGGCCGGCTTCGAGTCCGACACCGTGGCGCAGGCGTTCCGGACCCTTCCCGAGCGGTGGCAGGCCGTGCTCTGGTACACCGAGGTGGACGGCATGCAGCCGGCTGCCGTCGCCCCGCTCCTCGGCCTCTCGCCGAACGCGGTCTCGGCCCTGGCCCTCCGCGCGCGCGAGGGACTGCGCCAGGCCTACCTCCAGGCGCACGTCTCCGTGACGGCCGTCGAGGAGGACTGCGCGCCGTTCGCCGACAAGCTCGGCGCCTACGCCCGCAACGGGCTGAGCGCGCGCAACGCCAAGAAGGTGCGCGAACACCTCTCGGACTGCCCGCGCTGCACCGCCGCGCTCCTCCAGCTCGAGGACGTGGGGCACGGCATGCGCGGCATCGTCTTCCCGCTCGTCACCGCGCTCCCGTTCGCGGCGCCCGCGGCGGGCAAAATCGTGGCCGGCGGGTTCCTGGTGGGCGGCGTGGCGTGGCTGAAGCAGGCGTTCGAGAAGGTCGGGACGGGCAACGCCGTGGTAGGCGGGCTTGTCATTGCGCTTGCCGTGGCGGGCACCATCGCGGTCACCTCGCTCGGGCAGCCCGGGACGACGGCGCGCCCCGCGCCGTCGCCCTCCCCGAGCGTCTCCGCCCAGGCAGGCGGAGCGGGACTCGGCTCGGGCTCGGCGGGCAGCGCAGCCCCTGCGTCGCTCCCTCCGACCACACCAGCCGAGGAGCCCGCTCCCGAGCCTGCGGCGCCCGTGTATGTGGCCCCTGCCCCGGTGACCGTGCCGCAGGCACCCGTCTCCGTCCCGGTGCCCGTGCGTCCCGCGCCCGCGCCGGCACCGCCCGTGACTCGGTCGGCGACCGCGCCGCCGCCGAGCCCCGCCCCGACGCCGAGCCCCGCCCCGACGTCCATCCCGACGCCCACTCCCACGCCGACCTCGGTGCCCTACACGCTCAGGGTCACGCACAACACGTCGCCGGGCATGGATGAGATCCTGAGCTCGGCCGTGCCGGCTCGGGGCCCGTCGCAGCCCACGAACGTGGTCGTGACCCTCCACTACGCGGCGCCCGCGCAGCCCGCGTGGTCAACGTCGTGGAACTGCGTCCCCGCGCCGCCGCTCGTCGGGCAGGCCACGATGACGTGCACCACGCCATTCGTGAGCGGCGGTCAGATTCCTCCCTTGGACCTCACCTGGGCGCCTCTCACGCAGCCCGACGTCACCGGGACCGCCGTGCTCGACCAGGCGGGCACCGCGGTCTCGAACACCGCGACCTTCTGACCGGTGCTGCGGGCCACGGTCCGGATTCTGAGACAACTTGAAGCTCCCTCGGAGCAGACACCTAGGGTTAACAGGTTGTTTTTGCCCCAAGGCCGCCCGTGAGCCCTCCAGGAAGTCCCATGCAGATCCTCCGCACCAAGCCCATCGAGCAGACGCTCGCCGACTCCGACGAACCGGGCAGGCGCCTCAAGCGCACGCTCAGCACGTGGGACCTCATGATCATGGGCATCGCGGTGGCGGTGGGCGCCGGGATCTTCTCCGTCGGCGCCAAGGCCGCCGCGAACTTCTCCGGACCGGCCGTCACGGTCTCCTTCGCGATCGCGGCCGTCGCGTGTGCGCTCGCGATCATGTGCTACGCCGAATTCGCCACGGCGATCCCGGTCGCGGGGTCCGCGTACGTCTTCACGTACGCGACCATGGGCGAGCTGCTCGCCTGGATCATCGGCTGGAACCTCATCCTCGAGCTGTTCACCGCCGGCGCCGTCGTCGCGAAGTACTGGGGCCTCTACCTCAGCAAGGTGTTCTCGCTCGTGGGCCTGAACGTTCCCGCGAGCGTCCAGGTCGGGCCGGTCGAGCTCGTGTGGGGCCCGTTCCTCATCGTCTCGATCTTCACGGTCCTGCTGGTCCTCGGCACGAAGCTCTCGGCCCGCGTGGGCAACTTCTTCACGATCATCAAGATCGCGGTGGTCCTGTTCGTGATCGTGGTCGGCTTCATGTACGTGAAGGCGCAGAACTACGCCCCGTTCGTCCCGGAGGCGGTCCCGGCTCACGGCACGGACGGGACGGCCGTCCTCAAGCAGTCGCTCGTCGCGTTCGCCTCCGGTGAGGCCCCGGCCCAGTACGGACTGTTCGGCGTGTTCGCCGGCGCGGCGCTCGTGTTCTTTGCGTTCATCGGCTTCGACGTCGTCGCCACGAGCGCCGAGGAGGTCAGGGATCCGCAGAAGACCCTCCCGCGCGGCATCTTCGCCGGGCTCGGAGCGGTGACCCTCCTCTACATCCTCGTCTCGCTCGCGCTCACGGGCATGGTCCCCTACACGACCCTCGCCGCGGCGGACCAGCCCACGCTCACCACGGCGTTCGAGGCCGTGGGCAACACGGACGCGGCGAAGGTCATCGCGTTCGGCTCGCTCGTGGGCCTCACCACCGTGATCATGGTGCTCCTCATGGGCCTGGCTCGTGTGGTCCTCGCGATGAGCCGCGACGGCCTCCTCCCGCGCGCGCTGTCGGTGACGTCGGAGAAGCGGTCCACGCCCGCCCGCCTCCAGATCCTCTGCGGCGCGCTCGTGGCGCTCGTTGCCGGCCTCACGCAGGTGGACGTGCTCGAGGAGATGATCAACATCGGGACGCTGTCCGCGTTCGTCGTGGTGAGCCTCGGGATCATCGTGCTGCGCCGGCGCCGCCCGGACCTCAAGCCGTCCTTCCGCGTGCCGTTCGGCAAGGTGCTCCCGATCGTCTCCGCGCTCCTCTGCCTCTACCTCATGGCAAATCTTGCCATTGAAACGTGGATTTATTTCGTCGTGTGGCTTGCCATCGGACTGACCATCTATTTCGCGTACGGCCGCGGCCATTCGCGGCTCAACGAGCGGTTCGCCGCGGCCCGATCGGCCGTGACGCCCGACCACGAGGCATTGGATAGCGCCAGCGTCCAAGAATGACGACCCCGCGCTGTAGGATGCCCGATGGGGGAGTGAGGCACTACACATCAGATCCGATCACGCACGTGACGGTCGGGACGAGGATTGGGTTATGGCAAGACCGCCACGGCCAGAGCGAAAAACGGAGCTGCTCGAGCAGATTCTGGAATTCCTGCTGGACAAGACGCTTGCGGACTTGACGTTCCGCAGCCTGGCAGACGGACTCGGCATCAGCAGCTACGTCCTCGTCTACCACTTCGGCAACCGCGAACAGCTCGTGTCCGAGATCATCCGAGGCATCGAGTCCCGGTTCGATGACCAGCACCCGGGCACCACGAGCATGTCGCTGGACGAGATCGTCCTCTGGGCCCGCGCCGTCTTCGACCGTTCGCTCGAGAGCCGCGGCCGCCATCTCCAGCGCCTCGAGTTCGAGGCCGCCGTCCAGGACGTCGTCGCCGAGCGGCCGCGCGGAAACTCCGCTGCCGGCTACCTCATGTGGTGCCGCTTCCTCGCCGGCTGGCTCGAGACCCAGGGCATCCCCGCCGACGAGGCCACGGTGCGCGGCCGCACGTACGTGGCCGCGGCGACCGGCATCATGTACGACTACGTCGTGACCGGCGACCGCCCGGCCGTACGCGCGTCGTTCGAGATGCTCATCGAGGCGTTCGTCCTGCAGCACACCACGAACCAGACCACGGCCATCGATGGCCGCCCCTGAGCGGCCAGTTCAGGCTCGCGTCGCAGGCGCCCAGCCGAGGTCCCGCGAAATAGCCTCTGTGCACGCGAGCAGCGGAGCGAGGAGGCCAAGGAGGCCCTCGCGGTCCAGCAGCACCGTCGGAACCGAGCACGAAGCCGCCGCGACCACGCCTCCGTTCGCGTCCCGGATGGGCGCGGCAATACAGTGCACGAACGCCTCGTGTTCGGAGTCGTCGATCGCCCAGCCCTGGGCAGCGACCCGATCCAGCTCGGCGAGCAGCTCCTCGGGACCCGCGATGGTCCGCTCCGTCAGTGGAACGTAGTCGATTGAGGCCGCGATGGCTTCACGGCGGGACGGCGGGAGGTCGGCCAGGAGCACCTTCGCGACCGCGGCCGCGTGCAGCGCCGCCGTGAGCCCAATGCGCGAGTACATGCGAACGGGCTGCCGGGACTCGAGCTTGTCGATGTACGTCACGTCGGGCCCCTCGAACGCCGCGAGGTGGATCGTGTATCCGGTGAGCTCGTTGAGGCGCGCCAGATGCGGGTGGGCCGCGGCGCGGACGTCGCGCTGCTCGAGCGCGAGCGAGGAGAGCTCGAAGAGCTTGGGGCCCAGCAGGTAGCGCTGCTGGCCGTCCCGGACCACGAACCCCTTCTCCTCGAGCCCGTGCAGGAGCCGCATGACGGTGGTCTTGTGGACTGGGGCGCGCGATGCGAGCTCGTCGAGGCCCGCGGGGCCGGCCGCGAGTTCGCCCAGGAGGTCCAGGGCCCGGAGGAGGCTCTGGCTCACGGCTGTGCACCGCCGTCGACCTTCGGACCCTCCCGGTGCGGCTCGTCGCCGTCGGCCGCCGCCGCGGCGAGCGCCCCTGCACGGCCGGGCGCACGGCCCGTTGCGAATCCCGCGCTGGAGACCGTCGTGGTGGCCCACTCCTGGTCCGAGCAGCCGAGGATCTCCTCGAGCAGGCTCGGAGCCGGGAGCGGCCCCCGGTCGCCGTTGACGGTGAGCGTGCACGCCGCGGCGACGTGCCCGCGGCGGAGGCTGGCGCGTTGGCCGAGTCCCAGCAGGATCCCGCTCAGGTACCCCGCGGCAAAGGAGTCGCCCGCGCCCACGGGCTCGACGACGTCGACCGCGAGGGCGGGGACCTCGGTGCGCGCGCCGCCGCGCTCGAGCGCAATGGCGCTGATGGCCTCGTTCTTGATGACGACGACCTCCGGATCCGGAAGCAGCCGGCGGAGCTCGGCCTCGTCACCCGTCCCGAACGCGTGCTCGGCCTCGTCGCGCCCCACGAGCACCACGTCGGCGCGGCCGGCAAGGCTCCGCAGGACGCTCCGGTCGCGCCCGCGCCACAGCGGCGCGCGCCAGTTGACGTCGAAGCTCACGCGGAACGCCCGCGGACGCGAGAGGAGGGCCTCGAGGAGCGCCAGGCAGTCCTCGGAGAGGGCGGCGGTGATGCCGCTGACGTGCACGAGCGAGGTGCGCGCGAGCAGCTCGGCGACCGGCGGCTCGTCGAGAAGCTGCGGGCCCATCGCCGAGGCCGCGGAGCCGCGGCGGTAGTAGATCACGGATGCGGGTGTCGACGCGGTGCCGGGGACTTTGACGTAGAGCCCGGTGGGGCGCGCGGCATCCGCCTCGACGCCGGATACGCCCACCCCGTGCGCCGAGAGCTCGGCGACAATGCGCGCCCCGAAGCCGTCCTGTCCCACGCGGCTGACCCAGTGCGTGTCGAGGCCCATCGCGGCGAAGCCCAGGGCCACATTCGATTCGGCCCCGCCATTGCGGAGTTCGAGGAGGTCCGCGCTTTCGAGCGCGATCCCGGGCTCCGGCGTGAGCATGGCCATGGTCTCGCCCAGGCATACCGTGGTCAGCATCGACTCGCGTGCTCCTCTTCTGTGTGCGTCTCCTGTGCGCGCCCTCGGCCGCACCTTCTGTGCGCGCCGCCGGCGTCCTTGAGCGGCCTTGACGCCGCTTCTGCCCCGATGCTAGACAGGAAGAAACACTATTTGCAACCGCGATTGCAAAATACGCAACGCTGCAAATCACGCGACGCTCCAGTGGGGCGCATCGAGAAGGAAATGGCCCAGGCACATGACTGACGAAGAGCTCACAGCACTGCTCGCCGCGGACCGCACGCTTGCCGTGGTGCGCGCCGCCTCGATCCCCGACGCCGCTGGTCTCGCGGGCGCGCTCGCCTCGAGCGGCATCCGCGCGCTCGAACTGACGTTCACGACGCCGGACGTCCTCACCCATGTGCGGCGCGCAGTCGACACTGCGGGCGAGCACGGCGCCGCTGTTGGCATCGGCACGGTCCTCACGGGGGACCAGGCCCGCGCTGCGATCGACGCCGGCACCCAGTTCCTGGTGACGCCTGGCATTCGGACGGAGGTGGCAGCCGTCGCGTCGGCCGCCGGGGTGCCGTTCTGCCTCGGTGCCATGACGCCGTCGGAGGTCGCGCAGGCCGTGGACTTGGGTTCGCCGGTGGTCAAGATCTTCCCGGCGCGCCAAGTCGGGCCGGGCTTCCTCAAGGACCTCCACGGCCCGTACCCCGGCGTCAGGTTCCTCCCGTCCGGCGGGATCGACGCCTCGAATGCGCGCAGCTACCTCGACGCCGGCGCGCTGGCCGTGTGCTGCGGGACTTCGGTCGTCCCGCCGTCGGCCGTCGAGGCCGGCGCGTGGGAGGACATCGCGTCCCGCGCGGCGCTGTTCACGGCCGCGCTCTAGCCGCCGGGCGCGGGCCTAGGCGCGCGCCGGCTCGGCGCCCGCCTGCTTGGCCGCGCACTCCGAGCAGATCCCCACGTACGTGACGTCCGCGATCGCGATCGTCATCCCGTGCGTCTCGCTCGGGGTGAGGCAGGGTGCGTGGCCCACGGCGCACTCGACGTCCTCAACGCGCCCGCAGCTGGAGCAGATCGCGTGGTGGTGGTTGTCTCCCACACGCGTCTCGTAGAGCGCGGGGGAGTGCGGGGGCTCGAAGCGGCGCAGCATGCCGAGGTCAGTGAGGTCCCCGAGCACTACGTACACGGACTGTGCCGTGAGCTCCGGCAGGTCTTTGCGCGCCGACGCCAGGATGGCGTCCGCGGACGAATGCGGGTGGCGTTCGACGGCGCCGAGCACCGCGAGACGCTGGCGGGTGACTCGCCGTCCGTGCTCGCGCAGAGCGGTGGACCAGCCCTCCGAGCTTCGGCCGTGCAAAGTTTCCATGCCTCCATTGAATCACTTATTTTGATACACTCACAATAAGGCGACCCTCACCTGCCGCGATCCTCACCCGCCGCTCAGCCCGTTGCCATCTGAGCCCGTGTGACAGCCTGCACACAGGCATCATGGCTAGGCTGGCGGGATCGGGGGGCTTCGCGGCCCCAGGCCTGAAAGGAGCGCGCCGTGGAGCCAGCGGTGCATACGACGGCGACCCCGCGGCGCGCAGCCGCAGTGGCCGGCGGAGTCGTGCTCGACGCCGCCTATGCCGTATGGCGGCACGCGGCGTCGCTCGCGCGCGGGAACATCGCGTCGCCCAGCGTCCACACCCCGCAGGAAGACGCGGCCAGCGGGCACGAGGCGAAGGCACAGGGTGCCGATTCGTTCGCCGCGGAGGCCGCGCCCCACGGCGGGGCGGCGGGCAAGCCCGACGTCGTGCTCATTCCCGGCATCTACGAGCCGGCAGGCTTCATGGATCCCCTGCGCCGAAGGCTCCAACGCCGCGGGCATCGCGTCATCGTGCTTCCGGAGCTGGGCTACAACCGGAAGACCATCCCCGAGTGCGCGGCGCTCTCGGCCGCGCGGATGCGCGAGCTGGGGGTGCTGGACGCCGTCGTCATCGCCCACAGCAAGGGCGGCCTCATCGGGAAGCTCATCATGACGGCGCCGGACACCGAGCAGCTCGTGGGGCGGATGCTCGCCATCGGCACGCCCTTCGAGGGCACGCGCTATTCGCGGTACGCGCCCACCCGGCCGCTGCGCTCGTTCTACCCCGACCACCCCGTCATGGGCCTGCTCGCGAAGAACCTCGAGGTCAACTCGCGCATCGTCTCCGTGGGGGCTGACGTGGATCCGCTCGTGGGGCGGACCACGGGGCTGGCAGGGGCGCGTAACATCATCCTGCCGGTCACGGGACACTTCCGGATCCTCGAGGATCCGCGGCTTTTCGCGGCCGTCGACGATTTCCTCCGCGCCGGGGAGCAAGCCGGCTGAGTCGTTCGTTGAAGCTGCAGGAGGTCACCGTGCACAACCACTACAACGGGCTCAAGACTGCCGCCCTGTTCGGCGTTCTGTGGGCCGTGCTCCTCGGACTCGGGGGGCTCATCGGCGTCGGCACACGCAGCGCCGCGCCGATCTGGATCTTCGCCCTGATCGGCCTCGCGACCACGGCGTACAGCTACTGGAACAGCGACAAGATCGCGCTCCGCTCGATGCAGGCCTATGCGGTCAGCGAGGAGGAGGCGCCGGGCCTGTACCAGATCGTCCGTGAGCTCTCCGAGCGCGCCAACCAGCCCATGCCGCGCATCTACATCTCGCCCACGCAGGCGCCCAACGCGTTCGCGACCGGGCGCAGCCCGAAGCACGCGGCCGTGTGCTGCACGGAGGGCATTCTCCAGCTCCTCGACGCGCGCGAGCTGCGCGGCGTCCTGGGCCACGAGCTCATGCACGTGTACAACCGCGACATCCTCACGTCCTCGATCGCCGCGGCCGTCGCGGGCGTCATCACGTCGGTGGCCCAGTTCTCGATGTTCTTCGGCGGCGGGGGCGATCGCGACAACCGCAACGGCAACCCGTTCGCGATCCTCATCCTCGCGCTGCTCGCCCCGTTCGCCGCGAGCCTCATCCAGCTCGCGATTTCACGCACGCGCGAATACGACGCGGACGAGGACGGCTCCCAGCTCACGGGAGATCCGCTCGCCCTCGCCTCCGCGCTCAACAAGATCGACGGCGGCGTGCGGCAGTACCCCCTTCCGCAGGACCAGTCGCTCGTGAACACCTCCCACCTGATGATCGCCAACCCGTTCAAGCGGGGCGGCGGCCTGACGAACATGTTCTCGACCCATCCGCCCATGGCGGACCGGATCGCGCGCCTCGAGGCGATGTCGGGCCAGCTCGGGCGCTGACCCCGCCCGACCACGGACGACGGCGGGTCTCACCACTGCGGTGAGGCCCGCCGTCGTCCGTCGGGGGCCGGTAGGCTGACTCGGTGCAGAACCTGCTGGCCGATGTCACCCCGCTCAAGGAAAGCCTGGACTTCCGCAGAATCTGGTTCGGGCAGCTCCTGAGCATCATCGGCTCGCAGCTCACCCTGACCGCCGTGAGCCTTCAGGTCTACGACCTCACCCACTCGAGTTTCAACGTTGGGCTCCTGGGCCTCGTCTCGCTCGTGCCGCTCATCGCCGCGGGCCTGTACGGCGGCTCGATCGTGGACGCCCACGACCGGCGCATCGTCGCCATCGCCTCGTCGTCGCTGCTGTGGGGGACGAGCGCGCTCATCGCGCTGCAGGCGTGGCTGGGCCTTGACAACGTGGTGCTCATCTACGTCCTCGTGGGGCTGCAGGCGCTCGGGTCCGGAATCAACATGCCCGCGCGGAGCAGCATCATCGCGCGGCTCGTGCGGCCCGAGCTGCTCGCGGCCGCGAACGCCCTCAACATGATCCTGTTCGGTCTGGGCGGGGCGATCGGCCCGCTGCTCGCTGGTGGGCTCGTGGCGAGCGTCGGGTACGGCTGGACGTACACGCTCGACGTCCTGAGCTTCACGCTCGCGATGTGGGCCCTCTTCCGCCTCCCGCCGCTCCCGCCGCAGGGCGAGGTGCGGCGCGCGGGGCTCCGGTCCGTCGCGGAGGGCTTTCGCTTCCTCGGCACACGCCCCAACATCCGCATGACGTTCCTGATCGACCTGTGCGCCATGGTGTTCGCCATGCCGCGCGCGCTGCTCCCCGCCGTCGCCGCCCTTTCGATCGGAGGCGGGGCGGCGACCGCCGGCGCGCTCCTCGGCGGGATCGCCGCGGGGACGTTCCTCGGCGGGCTGTTCTCGGGACCTGTCGGTCGGCTCCGGCGGCAGGGCCGTGGCGTGCAGTTCGCCGTGCTCGCGTGGGGAGCGAGCATCCTCGCGTTCGGCCTGGTGGTCCTCGGCGCGGGACGGCACGCGGCGGACGGGGCCACGTGGTGGCTCGCGCCCGCCCTGGTCTGCATGGTCGCGGCCGGTGCCGCGGACTCCGTGAGCGGAGCCCTGCGGTCCACGATCCTCCAGGCCGCGACGCCGGACTCGATGCGCGGGCGGCTCCAGGGCGTGTTCACGGTCGTCGTCGCGGGCGGGCCGCGGCTAGGCGACGTGTTCGCCGGCGGCATGGCGGGCTGGATCGGGGAGGGGAGCGCCGTCGTCGTCGGTGCGCTCGCGTGCATCGTGCTCGTGGGGGTGCTTCAGCTCGCCCAGCCGCGGTTCGGCGAGTACGACGCGCGGCACCCCGTGCCGTAGGCGCGTCAGCCGGCCGCTTGGGCGGCGAACGGGACGATCGCGGCGGTGAGCGCATCCGGGTCGGCGTCGTGGGTCTGCCCCTCGAGGACGGCGAACGAGGCGCCCGGGATGGCGTCTGCGGCGGCCCGCGCCCCGGCCTGGAGCGAGTCAGGGCTCGCGCCGCCCGCGAGGACGACGGTCGGGACCGCGATGCCCGCGAAGACTTCAGCGGGCACGGGACCGCCGTTGAGCGCTGCGTCGTCGTACGCGAGGGTCGGGGCGAGGCGCACCGCGCCGGCCCAGAACGGGGCTTGCCGGGCCCCGGCGATGGCCTCGTCCGGCATCCCGACGCGCCGCAGGAACGCCTCGAACGCGCCGTCCGCATCGCCTGCGGCGAGCCGCTCGGTGAGCGCCGCCGTGTAGGCGCGCGCGGCGGCGAGGCCGTCGTCGTCGACCGTGAACGGCGGCTCCCACATGACCAGGCCCGCCACGGGGAGTTGCGCGGCAGCGCGGGCGGCGAGGGCCGCACCGGAGGAGAGCCCGACGAGGAGGGCGCCAGCGCCCGCCGCGCCCAGGAGCGCGCCGATGTCCTCGATCTCACGGTCGACGGCGAACGGCTGGGTGTCGCTGCTGTCGCCGCGGCCGCGGCGGTCGTAGTTGAAGACGGTGAAATGCGCAGAGAGGCTCGCCGCGAGGCCCGCGTCGGCCTGGCGGTCGCACGATGCGCCAGCCACGAGAATCAGAGGCGCGCCGGCGCCGAGCCTGTCGTAGGCGATGGTGGTTCCGTCTGCGGAGGTGACCTGTTCCATGCGAACACCGTAGGCTTCCCGCGGGTGCCCGTCATCCGTATGCAGCGAATCTTCATGGAACTCCCAGCGAGCCGCGGCCGGAGCGCCCCCTCGTGATCGGTAGGGTGGAGCGCGTGCATGCGACCGAAGCCGCAATCCGCGCGGTAGCCGAGGACACTCTGCGCCTGCGGGCGCTCCATTTCCTCAAGATCCTCGACACACGGCGCGAGGAACGGTTCGACCGCCTGGTCCGGATCGCCCAGCGACATTTCGGGGTGCGCGCGGTCGCGATCAATTTCATCGACGCCGACCGCCAATGGACCAAGGCGGAGGAGGGCTTGCCCGGTCAGTCCAGCGAGCCCCTCTCGGAGTCGATGTGTGCCCACACGGTGCATGCCAACACGACGCTCGTCGTTCCCGACGCCGGGGAGGATGACCGCTTTCGCAACGGCAAGTTCGTCGCGCAGGGCGTGCGGTTCTACGCGGGGCATCCGATCCACGCGCCGGGCGGACAGCCGATCGGATCGCTGTGCATCGTCGATACTAAGCCGCGCGAGCTGGGCGACGGCGAGCGGGAAGACCTTGCAGACTTCGCCGCGCTCGTGGAGCGGGAGATCGCCCTGACCCAGGAGCTCGACCGGGCCGCGCACGTCCAGCAACTGCTCATGCCGCGCGAGGCGCCCGCGATCCCCGGGTATGAACTCGCGGGCCTCTGCGTCCCCGCGCGCGACATCGGCGGCGACTTCTTCGCGTGGCAGTTGGTCGACGGTGGGAGGCTCCAGCTGCACGTCTCCGACATCATGGGCAAGGGCATCCCCGCCGCGCTGCTGGCGGCGTCCATGCGCGCGGCGGTGGTCGGGGCCGCCCAGCACAACGATCAGGCCACCGCGGTGGCCAAGGTGGCGGCCGCCGCCGACACCATCCTGGGGGACACCGAGACGTATGCGACGTTGTTCTCGGCGCGGCTCGATCCCGCGAGCGGAGACCTCGAATACATCGACGCCGGGCATGGGCTCGCGGTGATCCTCGACGTCGACGGGGGCTTCCGTCGGCTCCCCAGCTCAGGCCTGCCGGTTGGCCTCCTCGCGGACGACACGTGGGAACTGCAGCGCGAGCGGCTCGCCCCGGAGGAGACACTGATCGTGGTCAGCGACGGCATCCTCGATCTGTTCCCCACGCTCGAAGAAGCCATCGACTATGCCGTGCGGGGCAACGCAGGGCGGCCGACGGCGGAGCGCATCGTCGCCTCGGCCGTCGCCTTGGCCGAGACCGAGGGAGCGCAGGACGACGTGACCGTCCTCGCCCTGCGGAGGCACTAGCCCACCGCGCGTCACCGGAGCTTCACCTGCCTGGGCTACGGTCGTCACGTGAAGCGTTTCTTCGGCGAGCCGGCCACCAGATGGGCATCCCTGCGCAATCGGCTCCACGTCTATGTCCTGCCCGACAGCGAGCTCCGTTCTGCCCTCTCGGCGCGCCAGGCCGTGCTCGAGGGCGTGGAGTACTGCTCGGTCCAGCCGGAACCCTATCTGCACGCGACCGTGCAGCAGTTCGCGACCTCCGCCGAGGAGGTCAGCCGGGAAGAGGTTGAGGCGTTCACGGAGCGGCTCGCGCTGCTCGCGGAGGAGACCGAGCCATTCTCGATCGAGCTCGGCGCCCCGGTGGTGGACGACTTCGCGCTCGGGGTGCGCGGCGCGCTGAGCCCCGCGTGGACGAGCCTCGTCGACGGCGTCCGCGAGGCCGCCGCGGCCACGATCAACCAGGGTCGCGCCATGCCACCCGGGCCGTTCGGCCCGCACGTGACGCTCGGCTACGGGCTCGCCGACGGGAGCGGCGAGCAGCTTCAGCGCGAGTCGGACCTCTTGGCTGCTGAGCCGCTGCCCGCGCTCAAGGTCGCGTCGTTGCACTTTCTCGCCGTCCATCAGGACACGGGGGCCGGCACCTTCACGTGGGACGCGACAGTGCCGTTCGAGCTGGGGACCTCGAGGACCGGCGCGGGGCTGTAGCGGCGCCCGAGGGGCGGGGTCAGAGTCCGTTTGCTCTGGCCCGGCTTGAGCCCGAGCTCTCTCCTGCGACTAGACACACCATTCCGGCAGAATCCTGCCGAATGGCCTCCTCAGCGTGCGCGCGGAGAGAGAAGATCAAGCAATCCGGCAGTATATTGCCGAAATTCCCTAGATCCTGCAGAATGGGATAGGAAGGGCGGCGTTTCGGCAAGATGCTGCCGGAAAGGGGCGACGTGCTGAGCGACATCGAGGCTGTCGGCGCTGCTATCCGCAGTGCGAGGAAAGATGCAGGCATCACCCAAGAGATCCTCGCCGAGCTCTCAGGCGTCTCCGAGCGCACGATCCGCAGCATCGAGGCGGGAACCGGAACCAGCAGTCTGGCGTCGGTGGCCGCAGCGGCCCATGCCGTCGGGCTCCGTCTGGCGGCCGTCGCGTGAGCACAGACCTCTCGGCCCTCCGGTTCGTCCCGGCAGCCGACGTCTACAAGGGTGGCGTGCTCGCCGGCCACCTCACGCGGACACGAGAGGGGGCAGTCGAATTCTCGTACAGTCACGCCTACGTCGCCGACGGCGGAGCGCCCATCGCCTCGACCCTTCCGGTGGCGTCAGCTCCAGCCGCCCACCCCGGGCTGCCGCCGTTCTTCGCCGGGCTCCTGCCCGAAGGACATCGCCTCACCGTCCTACGCGACGCCGTGAAGACCAGCGCCGACGACGAGCTGACGGTACTCCTCGCCGTCGGCGCCGACGTCCCCGGCGACGTCCAGATCGTCCCCTCCGGGCAGCAGCTCGCCGAGCCCCCGATCCTGGCCGAGCTCGGCGGCGCCCCACTCGACGTCTCCAAGCTTGCCGCCGCCCTCGACCTCCACGGCCTCCCCGGCATTCAGGACAAGGTCAGCGCCTCCATGCTCACCGCCCCACTCGCGGCCCGGGATGGACGGTACATTCTCAAGCTGGACCCGCCCGATCGCCCGCACTTGGTCCTGAACGAGTCGCTGCATCTGCTAACGGCTGCGGGGCTGCGCCTACCCGTCGCATCCCACTCCGTGGTCTGGGACGCCGCGCAGCGCCCCGGGCTCCTCGTACGCCGATTCGACAGGGTGCCCGACGGCGACGGGTGGCGGCGCCTGCCGCTCGAGGACGGCGCCCAGATCCTCGGCGTCCTCCCCGCCGCCAAATACACCGTGAGCACCGAAGACGTCATCACGGCACTCGCCGGCGCCTGCACCGCCCGCCCCGTGGCCCTGAGGAACCTCTACATGCAGTTCCTGTTCGCCTGGCTCACCGGCAACGGCGGCCTCCACGCGAAGAATGTCGCAGTCCTCGGCGACCCCACTGGGGCGAAGACCGCCATCGCGCCCATCTATGACATCCCCTGCACCCTGCTCTACGGCGACGAGACCATGGCACTGCCCATCGGCGGCGACACCCGTCGGCTCAACGCCTCCCATTGGCTCGGGCTCGCTCAGGATATCGACCTGCCCGTCAAAGCCGCCCGCTCCGCCGCGAGGATGGCGCTGCGAGTGGCGGGGGCCCTCGATCTCGGCGCGCTCCCCTTCAAGGGGATGATGTTGTTCCGGGCCCAGCGGGAGCTGCGCACGCGCCGCGTGGAAATCGAAGACCTATGAGCGCCGGGGGCTTCTTTCAATCTGCCCCGGGTCAGCGGAAGTTGACGAACTGCAGGTCTGCCTCGTCGAAGCCCTTCAGGAGCGTGATCGTGGCCTGGAGGTCGTCGCGCGACTTCGAGGACACGCGGAGCTCGTCGCCCTGGATCTGGGCCTTGACGCTCTTGGGGCCCTCGTCGCGGATGAGCTTCGTGATCTTCTTCGCGTGCTCCTGCGAGATGCCCTCCTTGATGGAGGCCTCGAGGCGGTACTCCTTGCCGGATGCGAAGGGCTCGCCGGCGTCGAGCGACTTGAGCGAGATGCCGCGCTTGATGAGCTTGGAATCGAACACGTCGAGGATGGCCTTGACCCGCTCCTCCGAGTTGGCCTTCAGGAGGATCTTCTCGCCGCTGAAGTCGATCTCGGCGCCGACGCCCTTGAAGTCGTAGCGCTGCGCGATCTCCTTCTGCGACTGGTTGAGCGCGTTGGCGACCTCTTGCTTGTCCACCTTGCTCACGACGTCGAAAGTCGAATCAGCCATTGTTGCCTCCTGGTCGTCCGCGTCCTGTGACCGGGCCGCGCGGGGGAATGTCTGCGGTCAAGCCTAGTCGGTCGCACGGGACCGACGCTGGCGATCACAGTTCACTCTTAGCCGAAGCCCAGCGGGAGCGCATGAAGGCGAGCGAACGTTGAAACTGACGGAACCGCTCAAAGGAGGAGCAGTGGCGAGGCATCATCGATCGGAGTCCACAACCAGGCGCTCTGCGGCACGCGCCGTCGTCGGCGGAGTCGCCGCGGCGGCGGGCGGAGTCGTCGCGGCAACCTTCGCGGCGGGGATCGTGATGTCCCCGGCCCAGGCTCCTTCGGCCCGCCTGGGCGGGATCCACGACGACCTCCAACGGGCCGTCCAGCTCCGCCAGATCACGCCGGAACAGGCCGCGCTCTTCGAGGCGAAACTCGAGCGCGAGATCACCGGCGGGAGCACGGACGGCTCTCCGAACGCCTAGGCGGCGCCGCCCGGACGCCGATTCGACCTGTGCGCGGATCTTCTGTAATCTTGTCTTGCTCGCCCAGAGGAACACGGCTTCGGCCGCGTCCGCTGGTGTGTTTTCGGCAGATTACCCGAGCGGCCAAAGGGGGCTGACTGTAAATCAGCTGGCATTGCCTACGGGGGTTCGAATCCCTCATCTGCCACCACCCGAAACCCCGGTCCACGGACCGGGGTTTCGTTGTGTCTGGGGCGTGGCCTAGTGGCCCGGGCCCGAATCGATCCACATGCGCGGGCTCTCCACCGAGGGGGTCTGCGGCGCATTCGTCCCCGAGGCGGGGCTGCCGGGGGCTCCTGGGGCGGGCACCGTCTGCGCGGGGGCGGGTGCGGCAGACGACGGCGGCACCGCGGCGGGCGACGACGGTGCCGCGGCGGGCGAGGACGGTGCCTGCGCGCTGGGAACCTGAGTGCTGGGAACCTGGGTGCTGGGAGTCTGGGTGGGGGAGGCCGAACGGGTCGCTGACGCGGACGTCGAGGTCGATGCCGACGGCGACGGCGTCCTGTCGCCGGCCTGCGACGAGAGCCCGATCGCGGCGGCGACGATTCCGCCCGCCGCTACGACGCCTGCGGCACTGAAAACGATGGTGCGAGTGCGTGAGACCACGGGTCAATTCTGTCGCATTCGCGACCGCACCGGTCACGCGATGCGCGAACCTTCCCACGTTTCGACCGTCCAGCCGTCCGCGGAGGAGCCCGAGAGCACCACGATTCCGGTGTTCGCGAGCGTCCGGGCGGCCACGAAATCGGCGCCGAGATTCTCGGCATGACGCCCGCACCACGCCCGGATCATGGCCCCGTGGCTCACGATCGCGACCGCCGGCGCGAGCTCCGCGACTCCCTCTTCCGCGAGCTGGGCCGCGACTGCCTCGGCCTCCTCGATGACGGCGTTGAACCTCGCGTAGACGTCGGCGCACGCCTCCCCGCCGTCGAGCCGCGCGTCGTGCTGCCCGCGCATCCACTCCACGAGCACCCCGTGGTACGCGACGAGCGACTCCGCGTCCGAGCGCAGCTCAAGGCAGCCCGCGGCAATCTCGCGCAGGCCTTCTCGGATGGCCACCTCGAGTCCGAGCGCGTCGGCAAGAGGCGCGGCCGTGAGCTGTGCGCGCTGCAGGTTCGAGGCGAAGAGGGCGCCGATCGGCTCGTCCGCGAGGGCCGCGACGAGCGCGGCCGCCTGCTCGAGGCCGAGCTCGGTCAGGCCGGGGCCTGGCGCCCCCGTATCGAGGGCCCGAATCACGTTGGACGGCGTCTGGCCGTGGCGGATGAGCAGGAGCCTCACCCCCTCATGGTAGATGTCGTCGGCGTGTGAGTTCGCTCTCAGGACATTGATATTAGGCTGCCTAACATTTAGGATTCCTAAGTATGAACGACCTGGAGCTCGCTGACCTCGCCCAGCGCTACCGCACCACGCTGCGCCTCGCCGTCTACGTCTCCCGCCGCCTCGACGGCGCGGCCGGCCTTTCGACCACGGCGCTGAGCATCCTCAATATGGTCGCCGGCGAGGGCCTACGCATGGGAGTCATCGCCGAAAACCTCGGGGTGCGGGTGCCTTCCGCGACCGAGCAGGTCGGCCGGCTCGAGCGCGCCGGGCTCGTCGAAAGGCGAGCCGACCCCTCGGACGCGCGCGCCGTCGTCATCCGCCGTACCTCCGGCGGGGACCAAGCCGCCGAGGACGCCAACCGCCGGCGCACTGCCCGCATGGTCGAGGCCTTCAGCGGGCTCGCGCCCGAGGAGCTCGAAGCCCTCCGCGCCGCGCTCCCCGCCATGGACAAGATCAACGAGCGCCTCCACACCGATACCAACACCAAGGAGCACATCGCATGACTGCCGAGTCCGCAGTCCACTCCACCCTCGAGGCCGAGAAGGCCTCTTTCTTCCGCCAGCCCAAGGCCGTCTGGGCCACGGCCGCTGCGGCCGTCTTCGCGTTCATGGGCATCGGGCTCGTGGACCCGATCCTGCCCTCCATCGCCGTGAACCTGAAGGCGAGCCCGAGCGAGGTCTCACTGCTCTTCACGAGCTACTTCCTCGTGACCGCCGTCGCGATGCTCGTCACGGGCTTCGTCTCCTCGCGCATCGGCGGGAAGAAGACGCTCCTGATCGGCCTCGCGCTCATCGTCGTGTTCGCGTCGCTCTCCGGCACGAGTGGCTCGGTGTGGCAGCTTGTCGGCTTCCGCGCCGGGTGGGGCCTCGGCAACGCGCTCTTCGTCGCGACCGCGCTCGCCGTGATCGTGGGAGTGGCGTCCGGCGGCACGTCCACCGCGATCATCCTCTACGAGGCCGCGCTGGGCCTCGGCATCTCGCTCGGCCCGCTCGTGGGCGCGCTTCTGGGCGGCTGGCAGTGGCGCGCGCCGTTCTTCGGCACGGCGACGCTCATGGCCATCGCGTTCATCGCGCTCGTCACCCTGCTCCCCAAGACCCCGGTGCCCGCGCAGAAGACGCGGCTCAGCGAGCCGCTCCGCGCCCTCGCCCACGCGGGACTGCGGACGACGGCGGGGAGCGCCTTCTTCTACAACTTCGGCTTCTTCACCGTGCTCGCCTTCACGCCGTTCATCCTCGGCATGAACGCCTACGGCATCGGCGCGGTGTTCTTCGGCTGGGGAGTGGCCCTGGCCCTGACCTCCGTGTTCGTCGCTCCGCCGCTCCAGGTCCGCTTCGGCGACGTCGCGGTGCTCACGGGCACGCTCGCGCTCCTCGCGCTCGACCTCGTCGGCATCGGCCTCGCGGCCGCGGCCCACTCGGTGCCAGCCGTCGTGGTGCTCGTCATTCTGGCGGGCGCGTTCCTCGGCGTGAACAACACGGTCTACACAGAGCTCGCGATGGGCGTCTCGGACTCGCCGCGCCCCGTCGCGAGCGCCGGGTACAACTTCGTGCGGTGGATGGGCGGTGCCCTGGCCCCGTATATTGCTACGAAGCTCGGCGAGGATTTCGGCGCCCCGGTGCCGTTCTTCGTGGCGGCCGTGGCCCTCGTCGTGTCGATCGTCATCGCGATCGCGGGGCGCGCCTACCTCCGGGAGCACGAGCCCGCGGCCGTTTGAGATCAGCCCCGCCGGGAATGTTCCGAGCCGGGAGGCCGTTGAACGACTGAACGACTACGACAAACGAGGAGGGCTTTCTATGGCCACCAAGAACATCACCGGCGAGTCGTTCGCCGAGACCATCGAGAACAACGACATCGTGCTCGTCGACTTCTGGGCGTCATGGTGCGGCCCGTGTACGCAGTTCGCGCCGACCTACGAGGCGGCGTCGGAGAAGCACGACGACGTCGTGTTCGCCAAGGTTGACACCGAGGCCGAGCAGGTGCTCGCCGCGCAGGCCAACATCACGTCCATCCCGACGCTCATGGCGTTCCGCGAGAAGGTCTTGGTCTTCTCCCAGCCCGGCGCGCTCCCCCCGGAGGCGCTCGAGCAGGTCATCACCGCGGTCAAGGGCCTCGACATGGAGGACGTGCACCGCAAGGTTGCTGAGGCGCAGGAAAAGGGCGCCCAGAACTGACCCAACCAGCGTCGATGACGGCGCCGCTCCCCGCAAAGGGGTGCGGCGCCGTCGTCGTCTGTGCTGACGCGCCCAGCCGCGCGCGGCCGCGCCGGGCGGCGGCAACCCGTTCCGGAGCGCTCATCGGCTTGCTAGCCTGCTCGTGACACGGCGGATCCGACCGCCGCGTGGTCGATGAGGACCACGGATCGACGAAGATCAGGAGAGCCCATGCTCGCGTCCACGGCTGGCGACACCGACATTCCGCTGCTCGAGGAGACCATCGGGACGAACTTTGCTCGGATCGTCGAGCGCTTCGGCGAGCGCGAGGCGCTCGTCGAGGCCGCGGCCGACGGCGACGCTGCCGCCGCCAGACGCTGGACCTTCCGCGAACTGGACGACGACGTCGACGGCCTCGCGCGCGGACTCCTTGCCGCGGGCGTCGAGGCCGGCGAGCGGATCGGCATCTGGAGCCCCAACTGCGCCGAGTGGACCATCCTGCAGTACGCGACCGCGAAGATCGGCGCCATCCTGGTCAACGTGAACCCGGCCTACCGCACGCATGAGCTCGTGTTCGTGGTGAAGCAGAACGGGATGCGCACGCTCGTCGTCGCGCCGTCGGACAAGAACAGCGACTACGTGGGCATGGCCAGGGAGGCGCTTGCCGAGTGTCCCGCGCTGCAGGAGCTCGTGTTCCTGCCCAAGCCCGTCCGCGCGGCGGACGGCGCGTTCGAGCCTGGGATCCCTGCGTCGCCGGGGGAGAGCACCTGGGAGGCGCTCGCCGCCCGCGCGGACGAGGTCCCGCCGTCGTCTGTTGCCCAGCGCGGCGCCACGCTCGCACCCGGGGATCCGATCAACATCCAGTACACGTCCGGCACCACGGGCTTCCCCAAGGGCGCGACGCTCACCCACCGGAACATCCTCAACAACGGCTTCGCGATCGGCGAGCTCCTGGGCTACACCGAGGCGGACCGTGTGGTGATCCCGGTGCCGTTCTACCACTGCTTCGGCATGGTGATCGGCAACTTCAACGCGTTCTCGCACGGCTGTGCGACGATCCTGCCCGGGCGGGGCTTCAGCCCGGCCGCGACGCTCAAGGCAGTCCAGGACTTCGGCGGGACCTCGCTCTACGGCGTTCCGACCATGTTCATCGCCGAGCTCGCGCTCCCGGACTTCGCGGACTACCGGCTCGACACGCTCCGCACGGGCGTCATGGCGGGCTCGCTGTGCCCGATCGAGGTCATGAAGCGCGTCATCTCGGACATGCACATGGAGGACGTCGCGATCTGCTACGGCATGACCGAGACGTCGCCGGTCTCGACGATGACGCGCCACGGCGACTCGCTCGCGCAGCGCACCGAGACCGTGGGCCGGACCATGCCGCATCTCGAGAGCAAGATCATCGGCGCCGCGGGGGACACCCTCGAGCGCGGCCAGATCGGCGAGCTGTGCACGCGCGGCTACGCCGTCATGGCCGGCTACTGGGACCAGCCGGACAAGACCGCTGAAGCGATCGACGCGGACGGCTGGATGCACACCGGTGACCTCGCCCGGATGGACGAGGACGGCTACGTGATCATCGAGGGCCGGATCAAGGACATGGTGATCCGCGGCGGCGAGAACATCTACCCGCGCGAGATCGAGGAATTCCTCTACCAGCACCCCAGCATCCAGGACGTCCAGGTGATCGGGGTCCCGGACCAGAAGTACGGGGAGGAGCTCATGGCATGCATCATCCTCAAGCCGGGTGCGGAGCCGCTCGACGCGGACGCGATCGCCGACTTCTGCCGCGGGCGGCTCGCGCACTACAAGGTCCCGAGGTATGTGGACCTCCGCGCGAGCTTCCCCATGACCGTGTCCGGGAAGGTGCGGAAGGTGGAGATGCGCGAGGAGGCCATCAAGCGGCTCGGGCTGCACGCGTAGCCACCCTGCACGCGTAGCCGCCTCACACGCTTAACCGCCTCGGGCGCGGCCCTGGACGTGCTAGGGGAGTGCGGTGAGGAGAGCCGCGGGGACGACCATGAGCGGCACGAGCACGAGTCCCGCCGCCGCGTAGCCCCACCACGAGATCCGCACGCCGAGCCGGCGCAGCTGTTCGTGCCAGATGAGCGTTGCGAGCGAGGCCCACGGCGTCACGAGCGGCCCAGCATTGACGCCCACGAGGAGGGCCGCGAGGCGTGCGGGACTGCCCGCGGCGTGCTCGAGCGCGAGGTACGCCGGCAGATTGTTGACGGCATTTGCCGCGACCGCGCCGGCCGCGGAGACGCGGACGAGGTCGAGCGGCTCGCCGCCCGAGCCGAGGAGCCCCGCGGCGAGCCCGCCTGCCCCGAGCCCCTGGAGCGCCTCCATGACCACGAAGAGCCCGGAGGCGAACAGGATGAGCTGCCACGGCACGAGCGACCAGGCGAGCGCCGAGCGCCGCAGCAGCCCGAACGCGACGACGAGAACCGCCGCCGCAGCGAGCGCGGGGATCCACACCGGCAGCCCCGAGACGAGCGCCGGGAGCAGGAGGGCGAGCACGGCGCCCGCGATCCTGAGCAGCGTCGTGTCCGCAGCGGACCCGACGGGTTCGCCGGGGGCGTCCCCCGGAGGGTCGGCGGCGAGGGCCGGAGCCGGATTCGTGGCGGGGCGGGCGACGTAGCGCTCGCGAAGGTCCTTCCGGAACAGGAGGACGACGGCGGCGGCCGGCACGAGCGCGCACCACACCGCGGGCAGTGCCATGCGGGCCGCGAAGGCGCCGGGCTGGGCGTCCCCGAGGGCCGAGAGGGCCAGCAGGTTCGTGAGGTTCGAGACCGGGAGGAGGAGCGAGCCCGTGTTCGCGAGCCACACGGCCGTGAGCGCGAACGGGAGCGGCGCGAGGCCGCACCGCCGGGCCAGGATCACGACGATCGGCGTGAGCAGGACGGCGGTCGTGTCGAGCGAGAGGAACACCGTCGCCGCGAGCGAGAGCACCGCGACAAGGACCCAGAGCGCCCAGGCGCGCCCGCGGCCCCAGCGCCGGAACCGCTGCGCGATCCAGTCGAACAGCCCCGACGCGTTGAGCAGCTCCGTGACCACTGTGATGGCGGCGACGAACGCGAGGATGGGCACCACTCGGTCAGCGAGCGCGCCGAGCGCCGGCCACGGGAGCAGGCCGGCAAACGCGGCGGCGAGGCCAAGGACCAGGAGGGCAGCGCCCGTGATGGCTAGCGTCATGGCGTCAGTCCCGCTTGGCTGTCAGGTCGGCCGAGTTCGAGGGGCTCACGAGTCAATGCGCCCTATGGTCCTGGATGGTCATGCGCGGGCCGAAGCGTGGAGCGCGCACGCCCGCGAGGTACAGCATCCGCACGACGCGCTGCCGCTGGCCCCGCCACGGGTCGAGCAGGCGCAGCATCCCGGCGTCGTCGGTGCGCTCGCCCGTGAGCGCGAAGCCCACGAACTTCGCAAGGTGGAAGTCGCCGACCGAGACCGAGTCAGCATCGGCGTGCGTGCGCTGCGTGACCTCGGCGGCGGTCCAGACCCCGATGCCGGGGATGCTCTGGAGGCCCGCGGAGGCCTCGGCCGCGGTCTTCGCCGCGAGCCGCTCGAGGCCCGACGACGAGCGCAGCGCGCGCATGACCGTGGCCGAGCGCTGCGGCCCTACGCCGGCGCGGTGCCACTCCCACGAGGGCACGCGCAGCCATTCCGCGGACGACGGCGCGACCACGAGACCCGCCGGAGCCACCCGGCCCGCGCCCGGGGCCGGAGAGCCGAAGCGGCGCAGGAGATAGCGATAGGCCCGGCGCGCCTCGACGGTCGTGACCTTCTGCTCGAGGATCGTCGGGACGAGCGCGTCGACCACGCGCCCCGTGGCGGGCGCTCGCACTCCGGGATTCCGCCGCCGCGCCTCGCGCACGAGGTGCGGCAACGACGCGTGGAACGGGTCGGCGTCGAACGCGTCCCATTCGTCGGTGAGCCCTAGGAGCGCTGGCGCCGACGCGACGGCGTGTGCGGCGCCCTCGCCCCACGCACGGGCCCGGAGCTCGCCCGCGGCGTGCGTGAGCAGGAGTGACACGGTGCCCTCGGGCGTGCGGAACGCAGTCCACAGGCCGCCGGGGTGCGGCGCGAAGGTGGGGTCGCCGTCGCCCCTCTGGAGGGGGAAGCACGTGGCCGCCAGCGAATAGTGAGGGGGCGCCTCCCAGGCCGCCTCGGCGTCCGCCGTTCCCGCCCGGTGGGCCGCTGCGGCGGCTCCGGAAGAGCGGGGAACAGAGGGAGCGAGGGTCACCGAAGCATCATGTCACGAGGCACCGACACGGATCGCCCGACCCGCCTCGGGACCGGCCCGCGAACCTTCCCGCTGCCCCTGCACCCTGACACGCGAAGCCTTGACCCTGTCCGAATCCGGGGCCAACAATCGCCGTAGGCGCACCCAATGGGCGCCTGCACCTCTTGAGAGAAGGCGGCAGCATGTCCGGAAAAGTCGTGCACTTCGAGATTCCCGCAGACGATTCGTCGCGGGCTGGGTCGTTCTACTCTGAGGCCTTCGGATGGAACATCATGCCGGTCCCCAACATGGACTACACGATGGTGGGCACCACGCCGTCGAGCGAGACGGGCGCGCCCACTGAGCCGGGTGCCATCAACGGCGGCATGTACACGCGCAACGAGCAGTTCCCGCAGTCGCCGGTCATCACGGTCGACGTCGAGGACATCGACGCGGCCCTCGCCAAGATCGAATCGCTCGGCGGCACCACGGTGGCGCCCAAGGTCCCGGTCGGGGACATGGGCTTCTCGGCCTACTTCAAGGACACTGAGGGCAACGTCCTGGGCCTGTGGCAGAACGCGCCGCAGCCGCCGGTGTCGTAGGAGGACCGCAGGAGAGAGCAGGCGAGGGCGTAGGGGGAATAGCAGAGTCTCAGCGGAAGTCCCGCGAGGACGTCTTGGCCCTGAGGGGGAGGGCCTCGAGCCGATCGGCCACGAGATTCGTGACGCCTTCCTTGCTCCGCTCGAGGATCCCGCGGACCACCATGGCCCTCGCGCTCTGGGCGACGCGCCGATAGCGCGTCCACACGCCGATGCTGCAGACCACGTTGAGGATCCCGGTCTCGTCCTCGAGGTTCATGAACGTGATGCCCTGCGCGGTCTGCGGCCGCTGACGGTGGGTGACGAGCCCGGCAGCCTCGATTCGGCTGCCGGGCTCCGCCGTGTGCAGGGCCTCGATGCGGAGGACGCCGCGGGCGTCGAGGGGACCGCGCGCGTGACGGACCGGGTGGCTGTCGGTCGCGACGCCGGTCGCCCAGAGGTCGTAGGCCACCGTCTCCTCATCGCTCAGCTCGGGCAGGAGCGGCGGCTGGACGTACGGTTGGGTCCCGGGGAGCTGGCCCGGCCGCTCGAGTGCCGCCGCGCCCGACTGCCACAGCGCCTCGCGCCTTGTGAGCCCCAGGGAGTCGAGGGCCCCGGCCGAGGCGAGCGCCTCGAGCTGCTCCGCGGTGAGGCCCGTGCGGCGCGAGAGCTCCGTGAGCTCCCGGAAGGGGCCGTTCGCCTCGCGGTCGGCGACGATCCGCTCCGCGAGGTCCTGGCCGATGCCCGTGACGCTCGAGAGGCCCAGCCGCACCGCGTGGGACGCGTCCCGGCGGTGGGCAGGGCCGTCGTCGGGCGCGTCCTGGTCGAACCCGCCGATCCTCGGCTGGAAGAGCTCGAGGCACGCGTCGAGGCCGCCCCGCTCGGGGGCGTGGCCCCCGCCGCGGCCGTCCGTGTCGGGCTCAAGGCACGCGTCGGCGCGCGAGAGCAGGATGTCCGGGCGCAGCACGTGCACGCCGTGCCGGCGGGCGTCCGCCACGAGGGTCTGTGGCGAGTAGAAGCCCATGGGCTGCGCTCGCAGGAGCGCGGCGAGGAAGGCGCCCGGATAGTGCAGCTTGAGCCACGAGCTCGCGTACACGAGCACGCCGAAGCTGATCGAGTGGGACTCCGCGAAGCCGAAGTCGGCGAAAGCGGCGATCTGCGTGTAGACGGCCTTGGCCTCCTCGGCCGTCAGGCCATTCGCGGCCATGCCCGCGAAGAGCTTCTCGCGCAGGCTCCCGATCTTCTCGACCCCGCGCTTGGATCCCATGGCGCGGCGCAGCAGGTCGGCGTCCTCGGCGCTGCAGCCGCCGATCGCCATGGCCATCTGCATGAGCTGCTCCTGGAACAGCGGCACGCCGAGCGTCCGCTCGAGCACCGGTTCGAGAAGGGGATGGGGGTACGTGACCTTCTCCTCGCCGGCCCGGCGGCGAATGTACGGGTGCACGGCTCCGCCCTGGATCGGGCCTGGTCGGATGAGCGCGATCTCCACCACGAGGTCATAGAACGAGCGCGGGCGGAGGCGCGGCAGCGTGCTCATCTGCGCGCGGGATTCGACCTGGAACACGCCCACGGAGTCGGCGCGGCACAGCATGTCGTAGACCGCCGGCTCCTCCTTGGGGATGTCCTCGATGCGCCAGCGCTCGCCGAAGTTCTCGTCCACGAGGTCGAAGCAGTACTGGAGTGCCGCGAGCATCCCGAGGCCTAGGAGGTCGAACTTGACGAGCCCCATCCACTCGCAGTCGTCCTTGTCCCACTGCAGCACCGTGCGGTTCTCCATGCGCGCGTGCTCGATCGGCACGACCTCGCCCACGGGCCGTTCGGTGAGGACCATGCCGCCCGAGTGGATGCCGAGGTGCCGCGGGTAGCCGAGGAACTGCTCGGCGAGGCCGAGGACGCGAGCCGGGATGCCGTCGTCGTCCGTCTCGCCCTCCTCGCCTTCGGTGCGCTTCGCCGCGGAGAGCGCGTCCCAGCGTTCGAGCCGCTTGGACCACGCGTCTTGCTGGCCCTGGCTGTAGCCGAACGCCTTCGCGACGTCCCGCACGGCGTTCTTGGGCCGGTAGCTCACCACGTTCGCGACCTGCGCCGCGTTCCCCCGCCCGTACCTCGCGTAGACGTGCTGGATGACCTCCTCGCGCCGATCCGAGTCGAAGTCGACGTCGATGTCCGGCTCCTCCTCGCGCAGGCTCGAGAGGAAGCGCTCGAACGGGAGCTTGTAGGCGATGCTGTCCACGGCCGTGATGCTCAGGAAGTAGCACACGGCCGAGTTCGCGGCCGATCCCCGGCCCTGGCACAGGATGCCTTGGCTCCGGGCGAACTGGACGATCTCGTAGACGATGAGGAAGTAGCCCGGGAAGTCCTTCCGTTCAATGACGTGGAGCTCCTTCTCGACGCGCTCCCGCACCTCCTCGAGCGGCACCGGCCCCCGCCACCCGGGCCCTGGGGTGCCGTAGCGATCCGTGATGCCGTGGTCCACGAGCTCGCGCAGATAGGACATCGGCGTGTGCCCCTCGGGGACCTCCTGCTTCGGGAGCTTCGGGCGGGCCGAGCGGAGCGGGAACGCGAGCTCGTCGGCGAGGCGGACGGTGTTCTCGACCGCGCCGGGATAGCGCGCGAAGCGGCGGGCCATCTCCTCGCCGCTCCGGAGGTGCGCGCCGTCGCTCGCCGGGAGCCACCCGTCGAGCTCGTCGAGGCTCCGCCGCGCGCGCACCGCCGCGAGCGTCGTGGCGAGCTGGTGGCGCGACGGCTCGGCGAAGTGGACGGCGTTCGTCGCGACGCACGGGAGCCCGAGCCGGGCGGCAATCGCGGCGAGGGCGTCGTTGTGCGCGCTGTCGAGCGGGTTCCCGTGGTCGAAGAGCTCGACCGCGACGCCGTCCCGCCCGAACCGCTCGACGAGTCCGAGCACCGCGCGCTCGGCGGCCGCCTCGCCGTCGGGCCCGCCTTCCGCGAGCGCTCGCCGGACGGCGCCCTTGCGGCAGCCCGTGAGCACGACGCCGTGGCCGCGGACGCGTGCGGCGACGTCGTCGGCGTCGAACACAGGCCGTCCCTTCTCCGCGCCTTCCGCGAGCTGGGCCTGGGTGATCGCCCCGGCCAGCCGGTGGTAGCCCTCCTCGCCGCGGGCCAGCACGAGGAGGTGCTCGCCCTCCGGATCGGCCACGCCGTTCTGCGGGCCGCTCAGGCCGAGGGAGAGCTCGGCCCCGAACACGGTCTTGAGGCCGTACGCCTCAGCGGCCTCGGCCAGCCGGACTACGCCGTAGAAGCCGTCGTGGTCGGTGATCGCGAGGGCGTGGAGGCCCAGCCGGACGGCTTCCTCGACGAGCTCCTCGGGCGAAGAAGCGCCGTCCAGGAAGCTGTAGTGCGAGTGGGCGTGCAGCTCGGCGTAGGGCACCGTGGGCGCTGCGGCGGCAGCGGACGACGGCGGGGCCCCGCCACCCGCGGCCGCCTCGCCGGCGGCGTCGCTTGAGGGAGCACTCGCGGCGAGCTGGGGGAGCGGGATGTACGGGCCCCGCTTGCGCGACCATGCGGGGCTGTCGCCGCCGTCGTGCTCTATCGGTGCGCGGCCCGCTTCCGTGCGGGCCGCCTTGGCGCCTCTTCTCGTGGACTTGGCCGCGCCGGACTGGTCCGGGGCCTTGGTCGTGGGAAGCGCGACCTCCTTGCCCTCGAGGATGTCGTGGAGCTGCTGCCACGGTATGGGTGGGTTGCTCCAGCCCATCGGTTCCTCCTGTCTCCTGATGACCGGTGCGAACCTGCACGACAGGCGCTCGGCAGCGTCGGTCAGGCGGGTCAACGCCGGTGGTGTGCGCGGTCGCGGGGGCTAGTCGTACCGGGCTTCCGCCCACCAGCGGCCGCCTTCGCCGAGCAGGAGCCAAGCCTCGTTCTCGCTGTCGAGGATCTGGAACCGCTCGGCATGACGGCTCTCGTCCGCGTCCCACCAGCGCTGCCGCAGGAGCCACGGTCCCGCCCAGCTCCGCACGGCCCGTCGGCCCGCGCCCGGGCCCGGGTAGAACCACGCGGGCGGCGCCGCGAGGTCTCCGCGCGGGCCCACGCGGAGCGGGGCCGCGTCGTCGTCGAGGAGCTGGACGGGCAGCAGCTCGGCGAACACCGTCGCGGGCAGGGGCTCCGGCACCGCGCCCGGCCAGGGCCGCTTGGCGCGAGCCGCGGTGCCGGCGGGAGCGTCCTCGCCCCACGGCACGAGCAGGCTGCGCTCCGCGAGGAGCCGGCCGCCGCCCGGCACCGGGTGCAGGACGGAGCCGTGGCCCAGCATGGTCTGGAGCCGGCGGAGGCCGTGGTCGAGGCGTTCGTCGACACCCCCGAACAGCGCCTGCCCGCGGCGTCCCAAGAGGTCCACCTTGTCGGGGGAGAGCCGGATCTGGACCACGGGCGCCGCGAGCGCCTCGCCCGTGGTCCGCCACGGCGTCCGCGATTGGGCCGCCGCCGAGCCCGGGCGATTGCCCCGCCCCCGCGAGGACGCCGTGGAGCCCCCGGACTGAAGCTGCCAGCGCACGCGGTCCACGACGTCGCCCGCTCCGAAGTGGTGCGGGTGCCCCCACGTGCGCTCGGAGCGCTGGCCGGCGTCGTCCGTGATGTGGACGCGCAGCTCGGTGCACGCGAGGCCCTGGACGCGCAGGCCCTCGACGAACGCCTCCGCCGTGGGCCGCAGCGCGAACGCGATCTGGTCCACGCGGTCGAGCCCCGGCTCGAAGTCGGCGGCGCGCTCGAGCGGCACGGGCGGGACGCGCGGGACGATGGCTCGCGGGTCCCGGCCCCGGGCGCGCGCATGCGCCGTGAGCCCCTCCGCGCCGAAGCGGGAGCGGACGTCCGACGGCGGGAGCTCGGCGAGGCTGCCCAGCGTCTGGAGCCCGAGGCGCACCAGAAGCGACGCGAGCTTAGGCTCCCCGAGGGCGGTGACCGGGAGCCCGGCGAGGAACGCGGCGGACTCCCCGCCTGCGACGACGAGTAGCGGCGAGAGCTCGGCGGCCCGGCGCGCAGCCTGCTCGGCCGCGAAGACCGAGTCGGCGATCCCCGCCCTCGCCTCGAGGCCCAGGCGAGACGCCGCCTCGAGCGCCGCCCCTCCCGCGCTCTCTTCGCTTCCGTAGTAGCGGGCCGCGCCCCGGGCACGTACGGCGCACAGCCCGGGCCGCAGGATCTGCACTCCCGGGAGCGACGTCTCGAGGGCCGCGACCACCGGCTCGAACTCGCGCCCATCCCGGGCCGGATCCGCGTGGACGGCCACCAGCTCGGGGCAGCGGGACTGCGCCTCGCGCACGCGGAGCCCACGGACCACGCCCGCGGCCCTGGCCTCCGCCGAGCACACCGACACGAGGCCCTTCTCGAGGAGGGCGGCGGGCACGCGCTCGGGTACCTCGCCCGCCAGCTGGGCCGCGACCAGGGGCCAGTCGGGGAACCACACGACGAGCGCCCGGGGAATGCCCGACGGCGTCTCCGGGCTCACGAGGGAATCCTCGCGAGCGCGGGGCGAACGCCGCCCGGCGCCCTGTGATCCAAGGGCTCCCGCCCGAGTGATCCGGGCGTCGGCGGGCCCTGCCCGAGTGACCCGGGCGCTAGCGACCCCCGCCCGAGCGACCCGGGCGCCGCGAGGTCGACCGTCGCCGTCCGCGCCCGCCCGCGCTGGCTGACCTCGAGCTCGACCTCATGGCGGCGCAGGTGTCCATACCCCTCGCCGAGCCCCTCCCAGCGCGATCCGCGCACCCGGAGCGAGCCCTCGCTCTGCGGCCACGGTCCGAGCACGAGGAGCGTCCCGCCGCGCTCGCGCAGCCGTGAACCGAGCCGCGCCGCATCCCCGGGGGAGACCCGGCCGCCGGGGCGCACGAGCAGGATCGGCAGGACGTCCGCGAGGGCGGAGACGGCGGGGAGCCAGTCGGGACCGGGGTCCGGGACGAGCACGAAGCGCTCGAGCGCGACGCCGAAGCCCGCGGCGGCCTCCGCCCCGAAGTCGGGGATGCCCGCCGCACCGCACCACTCGCCGTTCGCCGAAGGCCCCGCGAGCAGGGCCATCGCCACCGAGAGCGGGGTCTCGAGCGAGTAGGCGGCCCCGCCGCGCAGTCCGCCCGGGAGGAGGTTCGAAAAGCACGGCAGCACAGGGTAGGAGCCCTGCCGATTGCGCCGGCCCTGCAGCACGTGGATGCGCTCCTGGAGCGCGCGCAGCTCGCCCGCCGCGGGGGCGGCGGAGGCGGAGCTGAGCGGAAGCGACATACCTCCATTTTCGAAAGTGTGTTCGATTAAGTCAATCGCGCGGAGTGTCGCTTCGAACTTTCCCCCAGGCGCCCGCCTAGGCTTGCCCTCCACGCCTGTGGTGTCGGTGCCAACCGTTAGAGTTGGGGGCGTGAATTACGCCAACTCCGTCGTCGAGCTCATCGGCCGGACACCGCTGGTCAAGCTCCAGAAGGTGACTGAGGGAATCAAGGCCACCGTCCTGGTCAAGCTTGAGTACCTCAATCCGGGCGGCTCCATCAAGGACCGCATCGCCCTCAAGATGATCGAGGAGGCGGAGCGTTCCGGCCGGTTGCAGCCCGGCGGCACGATCGTGGAGCCCACGAGCGGCAACACGGGCGTCGGGCTCGCGCTCGTGGGGCAGCAGAAGGGCTACCAATGCATCTTCGTGGTCCCGGACAAGGTGGGCGAGGAGAAGCGCGCTGTGCTCGAGGCCTACGGCGCGAAGGTCGTCGTGACCCCCACGGCCGTCCCGCCCGACTCGCCGCAGTCGTACTACGGCGTCTCGGACCGGCTCGTCCGGGAGATCCCCGGCGCGTTCAAGCCTGACCAGTTCTCCAACCCCGGCGCCCCCGCGAGCCACTACGAGACCACGGGCCCCGAGATCTGGGCCGACACGGACGGCAAGATCACCCATGTGGTGATCGGCGCGGGCACGGGCGGCACGATCACCGGCACCGGCCGCTACCTCAAGGACGTCTCGAAGGACCGTGCGGAGGGCGACGGCGGCCGGGTCAAGGTCATCGGCGCCGACCCGGAGGGCTCGGTCTACTCGGGCGGCACGGGCCGGCCGTACTTCGTCGAGGGCGTCGGCGAGGACATGTGGCCCTCGAACTATGACAAGGACGTCCCGGACGAGGTCCTCGCCGTGAGCGACGCGGACTCGTTCGCCATGACGCGGCGCCTCGCTCGCGAGGAGGGGCTCCTCGTGGGCGGTTCCTCGGGCATGGCGGTCGTCGCGGCCCTGCGCGCGGCGAGGGACCTGCCCGAGTCGGCGGTCGTCGTCGTCATCCTCCCGGACAGCGGCCGCGGCTACCTCGCGAAGATCTTCAACGACGATTGGATGCGCTCCTACGGGTTCCTGCCTGGTGAGTCCGAGGCGACGGTGGGTGACGTGCTGCGCGGCAAGGACGGCAAGCTCCCGGACCTCGTCCACACGCACCCGAACGAGACCGTGCGGGATGTCATCGACATCATGACCGAGTACGGCGTGAGCCACCTCCCGGTCCTGTCCAACGAGCCGCCGGTCGTCATGGGCGAGGTGCTCGGGGCCGTCGACGAGCGGGCGCTGTCCGCGAAGCTCTTCCGCGGCGAGGCGAAGCTCACGGACAAGATCTCCCAGCACATGGGCGACCGGCTGCCCGTCATCGGCTCCCTCGAGAGCCAGTCCACGGCCCGCGAGATGCTCAGCGAGGTGGATGCGCTCATGGTGACGTTCGT
Organism: Sinomonas albida; assembly: GCF_004919045.1. Classification (GTDB taxonomy): domain Bacteria; phylum Actinomycetota; class Actinomycetes; order Actinomycetales; family Micrococcaceae; genus Sinomonas; species Sinomonas albida. The sequence goes on along the minus strand of NZ_SWDW01000007.1, from coordinate 96,270 downwards.
CGGCGCGCCGATTGGCATCGTCACCCGTCACGATCTGCTGGCCAGCCTGAACAAGTAACCTCCGGTCCACGACGTAAGGAGACCCACGTGAGCGAGAACACCCACGGCTTCAACACCCGCGCCGTCCACGCGGGGCAGGAATTCGAGCCCCGCACGGGCGCGGTCGTCCCGCCGCTGCACTTCAGCTCGACGTATGCCCAGGACGGCATCGGCGGCCTCCGCTCGGGCTACGAGTACGGCCGCGGCGGCAACCCGACGCGGGACGCGCTCCAGGAGCAGCTCGCGGCGCTCGAGGGCGGCCGGCACGCGTTCTCGTTCGGCTCGGGGCTCGCGGCCGAGGACGCGCTCATCCGGGCGCTGTGCTCTCCGGGAGACCGGATCGTGCTCGGCAACGACGCGTACGGCGGCACCTACCGCCTCATCTCGCGCGTGCTGGGCCCGTGGGGCATCGCGAACCAGCCCGTCGACATGTCCGCGCTCGACGGCGTGCGCGCGGCTGTCGCGGAGGACGCCCGGCTCGTGTGGGTCGAGACCCCGTCCAACCCGATGATGAAGGTCACCGACATCGCGGCGCTCGCCGAGATCGCGCACGACGGCGGGGCCCTCCTTGTCGTGGACAACACCTTTGCGTCGCCCTACCTGCAGAACCCGCTCGCCCTCGGTGCGGACGTCGTCGTGCACTCGACGACCAAGTACATCGGCGGGCACTCCGACGTGGTGGGCGGCGCCGTCGTCGTGAGCGACGACGAGCTCGCGGAGAAGATCGGCTTCGTGCAGTTCGCGGTCGGCGCGGTCTCCGGGCCCATGGACGCGTTCCTCACGACGCGCGGCCTCAAGACCCTCGGGGTGCGGATGGAGCGCCACTCTGACAACGCCCAGAAGATCGCGGAGTGGCTCGTGGGCCGGCCGGGAGTCGAGAACGTCCTGTACCCGGGACTTCCGGATCACCCGGGCCACGAGCTCGCGGCGCAGCAGATGCGGCGCTTCGGCGGCATGATCTCGGTCCAGTTCGTGGGCGGCGAGGCCGCTGCGCGCACGGTCGCGGAGGCGACGCAGCTCTTCACGCTCGCGGAGTCGCTCGGCGGGATCGAGTCACTCATGAACTATCCGTCGGAGATGACCCACGCCTCGGTCAAGGGAACCGAGCTCGCGGTCCCCGTCAACCTCCTCCGGCTTTCCGTCGGGATCGAGGACGCGGACGATCTTATTGCAGACTTGGATCAGGCAATCCGCCGCCTGTAGGTACTTGAATCCTGCCTGACCGAGAGGACCCCGAACCGATGCCGACGTCGCCGTCGACCGCCCCTGCCTGGACCAAGGCACCGTGGTTCAAGCCTGCAGCGATCGCCGTCGGGGCGATCATCGTGCTCGGGCTGCTCGTCCTGCTGGCCAGGTGGCTGCGCAGCACCGAGGCCGTCTCGCACTTCATCGCGACGTACCCCGGTCACGCGACCCTCCCCGCGGACGCGCCCGTCGGGATTCCGGCGTGGCTCAACTGGCAGCACTTCTTCAACATGTTCTTCGTCGTGCTCATCGTGCGGTCGGGCCTGCAGGTCCGCTTAACGACGCGGCCGGAGGGCTACTGGAAGCGCAACAACAAGGGCCTCATCAAGACGAAGGGCCAGCCCAAGAAGATCAGCCTCAACCTGTGGCTCCACCTCACGCTCGACGCGCTGTGGGTGCTCAACGGGCTGATCTACGGGATCCTGCTGTTCTCGACGGGGGAGTGGAAGCGCATCGTCCCGACGAGCTGGGACGTGTTCCCGCACGCCGTCTCGGTCCTCATCCAGTACGCCTCGCTCGACTGGCCGCTCGAGAACGGCTGGGTCAACTACAACGCGCTCCAGCTGCTCACGTACTTCGTGACCGTCTTCATCGCGGCCCCGCTCATGATCCTCACGGGCCTCCGCACATCCGGCGCGTGGCCCGCGAAGGCCCCGCGGCTCAACAAGGCCTACCCGATCGAGGCTGCCCGGGCGCTGCACTTCCCGATCGCGATCTACTTCGTCGCGTTCGTCGTGGTGCACGTCACGCTCGTGCTCTCCACGGGCGCGCTGCGCAACCTCAACCACATGTTCGCCTCGAACGACGGCGAGAGCTGGCTCGGCTTCGGGTTCTTCGCGGCCGCCATCGTGGTCATCGTCGCGGCCTGGTTCCTCGCGCGTCCGCTGTTCCTGCGGCCCATCGCCTCGCTCATGGGCACGGTGACCCGCAACTGACGCCGGCGGGTCAACGCCCGCCGGCCGCCTGGGAATGCCCACGCAGCCGCGCTCGCTCGTAGCAGCGGACCTCCTCGGCGGCGACGTACCAGTCCCCGCCGAGGAGCGTGCACTCGAGCACGGCTTCCCCCGCAAGATCGAGTTCCGTGCCGTCCGTCGTCAGGCCGGAGAGGGACCAGTCCACGACCACCTCGCCGTGCACGTCGTCGGCCGAGTCCAGGCGGCGCACGGAGAGCTCGATCGGCAGGCCGAGACGCACCCGATCGACCGCCGCGGCCTCGGGAGTCGACTCGAGGCGGGCATCGCCGACGCCGAGCGCGATCACCGCCGTCGGCAGGTACAGCGAGCAGAGCGCGTCGGCGTCGCCCGATCCGAGGGCCAGCTCGAGCGCCGCGCAGAGGCCTTCGAGTGATCGTCCGGCCATTGCACTTCCTTCCCAAGGTGCGGTGCACCCAGAGCACCGCTGCGTAGGGTGAGAGCCAACTCGTCGGTAACTATGACGTCAAACGGTTCCGGTCGGTGCGGTGTGACAGCATGGGCACATGCCGCCCCGCGCCCCGCTCTTCCCGGACCGCGAGCACCGCCTTGGGCTCGCCGAGCTGGGAGCCCTGGGCCGCCGTCGGACGCTGTGGGGGCTCGCGCTTGCGGTCATCCTCCCGGCGCTGGTCCAGTCGGCCATCGTGGCTGCGGGCTATCGCAATCTCGTGATGATCCTCCTGCTCCAGCTCGCGGCGGCCGTGGCCGTCGCGGCCATCGGGGGCATCTGGCCCGCGGTCGTCGCAGCCGTGGTCGGCATGCTGCTCGTGACCTGGTTCTCGACCGAGCCCGTGGACAGCCTCGTGGTCGCGAGCCCCGAGGTCGCGGCCGAACTTGTGATCTTCCTCGGCGTCGCGAGCGCGGTGGGCCTCGCCGTCGGGGCCGCCGCCCGGCGCTACGAGCAGGCCGCGCGCGCGCAGGCAGACGCGCGCGCGATGGCCGAGCTCGCACGCGGGATCCTGGGCTCGGGCGGGAGCATCGTGGACTTCCTCGAGCGGGCGCGCGCGGCGCTCGGGCTCCGGGCCGTCACGCTCATCGACCGCCGCGAGCCGGAGACGGCGCAGGCCGAGGCTCCGGGTTGGGAGGTCGTCGCGAGCGTGGGCGAGGCGCCGCCCGTCACGCCCGCCGCCGCTGACGGCGCTGTCGCCGCGGACGAGCGCTACACGCTCCTCGCGGGCGGCCGCATGCTCGAGCCCGCCGACCTGCGCATGATGCAGGCGTTCGGCGCCTACCTCGTCGCGATCCGCCAGGGCCGCCAGCTCGAATCGAGCCGGGAGGCCAATCGCCGCCTCGAGGAGGGCAACTCGATCCGCACGTCCATCCTCCGCGCCGTCTCGCACGACCTCCGCACCCCGCTCTCGGGGATCAAGCTCAGCGTGAGCAGCCTCCGCCAGAACGGCGTCGACTTCTCGCCCGAGGAACGCGCGGAGCTGCTCGCAACGATCGAGGACTACACGGACCGGCTGTCCGTGCTCGTGGGGAACCTGCTCGACATGTCGCGCATCTCCGCCGACAGCGTCACGCCGCTACTGCGCGCCGTGCGTTGGCGCGAGGTCGTGCATGGGTGGCCGGGCGCGGGCCAGGCGCGCGTCCAAGACCGCGTCTCCGCAGCGGCGCCCGCGGTCGAGGCGGATCCCGTGCTGCTCGAGCGCGTCGTGGCGAACCTCGTCGAGAATGCGCTCAAACACGCGCCGGACTCGCCGGTCGAGCTCGAGGCAGGCGTGGGCGGACCGGGCCCCGAGGGCGTCCTGACCGGTGAGCTCCGGGTCATCGACCATGGCGGGGGCATCCCGCCGGACCAGCTCCTCGCCGTCTTCAACCCGTTCCAGCGCTCGGGAGATTCGGGCGATCGCGCCGGCGGCATCGGGCTCGGCCTCGCGGTGGCGAAGGGCTTCGTCGAGGCGATGGGCGGCCGCATCGAGGCCGAGCAGACACCGGGCGGCGGCCTCACGATGCGCGTCATCCTCCCGCTCGCCGAGCCCGCCGAGCCCGCCGAGCCCGCCGAGCCTGCCGAGCCTGCCGAGCCTGCCGAGCCTGCCGAGCCAGCCACGGACGACGGCGCCCTGCCGCCGAGCGCGGACGACGGCGCCCTGCCGCCGAGCGCGGACGACGGCGGCCATTCGCCCTCGGTGGGGGCTGCGCCATGACGCGCGTGCTCGTGGTCGAGGACGAGGCGCAGATCGCGCGCGCCCTCCAGATCAACCTTCGCGTGCACGGCTACGAGGCGATCACTGCGCCGTCCGGCGAATCCGCCCTCGAGGCGGCTGCGAGGGCGCCACTCGACGTCGTCGTGCTCGATCTCGGCCTGCCGGGCATGGACGGCGTCGAGGTGATCCGCCGCCTCCGCGAGTGGACCTCGGTGCCGATCATTGTCCTCTCCGCCCGGCACGCGGCCGAGGACAAGATCGAGGCCCTCGACGCGGGTGCCGACGACTACGTGACGAAGCCGTTCGGCCTCGAGGAACTCCTGGCCCGCCTCCGGGCAGCGGTCCGCCGCGGCACGGTCCGGCCCGAGGCTCCCCGCGTGCAGACCGCGGACTTCAGTGTGGACCTCGCCGCGCGCCGCGTGGTCCGGGACGGGGCGGACGTGCGGCTCACGCCCACGGAGTGGAACATCCTCGCCCTTCTGGTGCGCCAGCCCGGGACGCTCGTGACGCAGCGGGAGCTGCTGACTCAGGTCTGGGGCCCCGCGTACGCGAAGGAGACGCAATACCTCCGCGTCTACATGGCCCAGCTCCGGCGCAAGCTCGAGCGCGATCCGTCGGAGCCCCGGCACCTCAAGACGGAGGCCGGGATCGGCTATCGGTTCGATCCGTAGGGGGCGGGGAGGCTCCGCGGGCCCCTGTCTCGACTAGGCTTTGAGGTCATGAAGACCGCCCGCGTCGTCGCTATCTGCCGCGTCCAGCAGCTCCTGCCAGATTCCGGGACCGTGGGCGTCACGGCCATCGACAAGCGGCCCGTCGAGGGGCCGGTCCGAGTGCGCCGGCTGGGCCTCTACGGGGACGTTCAGGCCGACCGTGCGAACCACGGTGGCGAGAACAAGGCCGTCTATGCCTACTCCGAGGACGACGCGGCGCTGTGGGCGCACGAGCTCGGACGCGAGATCCCGCCGGGCCTCTTCGGCGAGAACCTTCGAGTGGAGGGGCTCACGGCGAGCCGCGCGGTCATCGGGGAACGGTGGAGATTCCCCGGCGGAACGCTTCTCGAGGTCACGATGCCCCGCATCCCGTGCGGGACGTTCGCGCGGCGCATGGGCGAGGACGGCTGGGTCAAGCGCTTCATGGCCTCGGGCCTTTCTGGCGCCTATCTCCGGGTCATCACGCCCGGCGACCTGGAGACCGGCGAGGCCTTCGCGGTCGAGCATGTCCCGGACCACGGCGTGCGGGTGGGGGAGTGGATGGCCGATCCCACGCCTGAGCGCGCGGCGGCGCTCCTTGACGCGGAGGCCGAGGGCACCGTTCGGCTCGCCGCAGAGGTTCGTCCGTACATCGAGCGCGCGCTGGGCCGCGCCTAGCAGCGTGCCCAGACCAGCTGGCCGACGGCGACGCTCCTCCCGAGAGTGCCGATCCTGCCGCTGACCTGTGATTCGCTCCCTCGTGGCGGTTCACGAAAGCGAGGCCGGCAGCATGGAGGAGAATCGAGGAATGGTGACGAAGAAGCAAAGCACAGCGCGGAAGGGGATGGCTGCGGCGATCGGTTATGCCATTGGCGGATTGGTCGTCTTCGGGTCGCTCGCGGCGTTCGCCCAAGGGGCCGACCTCTCCTCCGTCCTGGTTCGCGAGGGCTGGGTGGCGGCGGTAGCGTTCGTTGCCGGTGCGTGCACTGTGCTGCTCCCGCGGATGTTCCCGCTGTTCGCGATGCTGCTGGTCTTCTTTCTGTTCGCCTACCTCGCCACCTTGACCGCTTTTGTCCCGATCGCGCTGATGCTGATGGTTGTCGGGGGATTCTGGAGCGGGTTGGGTGCGTACTCGATCGTCTTCCAGTTAAGGGGCAAGGGGCGTCCTCCTCTCCTCCGGACGGGCAGGTAGCAACCGGGGACCTCGGCTAAGCGATGACGCCACCGGGGCCGGACCGGACACCCGACCACTGTGGTGCTGTTGAAGGACGATGGGGCTCGACACCACCCTGGGGTCGGGTGAGGATGGTTGGGGTTCCAGGCATCTGAGGTGGGCGGTGGCGGCCTTGGGAGATCGCCACCGGCGAACGTCAATGTGACGATGACTGGGCCCAGGTTTGGCCGCCGTCGGATGTGGTGTAGGTGCTTCTCTGATCTGTGCACCCGGCCTTGTCGGCCGTGCAGCTGCTGGCTGTGACGTTGGCGATGCCATTGGTCGTGTTGCGGAATTGGACCACGACCGAGGTGAGCCACTCGGGCAGCCCCTGCATCGTTATGGTCTGGGCTTCACCGCTTGATGCCACTCTGATGAGGCGCCGGGTGCTTGCCATAATGACGGCATCGGAGCCGTAGGTGCTTGTGAGGCCGTCCAGCGCTGCAGGTGGCTCTGTGAGGTTTGCGGAGCCGGTTTTGGTGAAGAGGGTGCCGTCGTGGGTGGTGTGTACGGCTGCGGTGCTGCCGTTGCCGTTCTTGGTCATCTCGACCACCGCGACGCCGTCGGCCAACTGGAGGAGAGCCCCGATTGTGGGGGCATCCGAGTTCGCATTGGGCGGGGTGGACCCGAGAACCTTGGCGCTGGCATCGGCGAAGGACTGCCCGTTGTCGGTGCTGGCCCAAAGATGGCTTCCGTTCGCTCCTCCACTGACGAGCAGCGTAGACCCTGCCCACGCCGCATGCCCTGCCGGGCCAGGCATCGTGATCGCCTGCAGCGCACCGCCAGCGGTGGCAACGTACGCCTTCGTGTACGTCGAGGCCGCACCCATGCTGCCTTCGTGGGGTGGGCCGACGATCCAGTGCTTGCCGTCCCCGGAAAGGGCGACGTCGACGGACGGAGTCTGGTACGGCAGTTGCACTTGGTTCGTCGTCCACGTCGCACCCGAGTCGGAGCTGTTCGCCACGACCAGGGACCCGTCCTTGAGCCCGGCCTCGACGATCACCGGCCCCTCCTGGGCGATCGAGCGCCCCTTGCTCGGCGCGACCGGGAACTTCACATCCGACCACAACGACGAAGCATCAAGCGGTGTGACCGATCCGGCAAGCCTTAGGGGCATCTCGAGATCCCCGGGTGTTGTCGCTTGTGGCCCAGTCGATGAGGTCGCCGGTGCGGCGGGGGCCATCGGCGCGGGGCTGGTCCAAGGCTGCAAGACCAGGAGGCCGGCGGCTGCGGCCGCCGCGACAGCGATGGGACCCGCTGTGCGCCAGAACATAGACCGTCGCCTGGGCGACCGGGCGGGTGGAGCCGGTAGATCGCGCATGCCCTCTTCGATCCGCTCCCACACACGAGCCTGGACATCCTTCGGCATCGTTCGAGCCGGGGGAATCTGGTCAAGCATGTCCATTGCCTATACCTCCTCGATCTTTCCGATCCTGCTGGAGCCCCGTAGGTGCGCACGGGCGCGAGACAGTCTCGACCGCACGGTGCCGACGGCCACTCCGAGGGCGGCGGCCGCCGATGCGTAATCCATCTCGGCAAACACACACGCCGCTACGACCTCCTGCTCGGCCTGCGACAGATCCCGCACTGCCTCAAGAACCGCGGCCATGCGTCGTTCGGCGTCCACGCGATCGGCAATTCCGTCGGCCAGATCGTCCAGGCGTTCGTCGGTAGCCCCACGCCGCTCGGTTTCGGACCGTCGGGCCGCCGAACGGAGTCTGCTTCGCACGAGGTTCGAGGCTGTGCCAATCAGCCATGGCGCAGCGGACCCGCCCTCAAGGATCAGGGCCTTCCGGGTCCGCCAGACCTCAAGGAACACCGTGGATGTCAGGTCCTCAGCGGCATCCCACGATGCGGTCCGTCGGAAGCAGTAGTTGTAGACGAGGTCGCGGTGACGCCTGAAGATCTCAGAGAATGCATCTCTGTCTCCAGTCACGCACCGGTCCCACAGCGCCTGGTCCAAAACGGGCGAATCGACCAGTTCCATACCCCCTTATGGGCTCCCGGACCCGAAAGGTTCCATCTGCCCCGCAGCGTCTTGATGATTGGCGTGTCGCGTCACTACGAGGGTGCCACTGGAGCCTGGTGGGCATTGGGCACCGTGGGTCTGACACGCCACGGCGGGTCCCACCGGCCGGGCCGAAGGCGATAACACATCCGTGTAGCCCGCGTGCAGGGCGATCGAGGCCTTTGGGGAAGGCCGGGAAAAGCTAGGTGTGCCCAAGCTCACGGGACGCTGACGGACGACGGCGCGCGGTCGCCGTCGTCCGTCCTGTACGATAGTTGTATCCCCCACTGCGCCGGTATTCCCTTTTCTTGCCCAATTGTTGAGGCAGGAGTAGAGCGTGTTGGGGCCCGCTAGGCGGGCAGTTTCATAGGGGAGTCCGGCTGAAGTAAACGCTGACAGTGCGCGTGTGGCGCCGATTGCAGCGAGAAGTCCTGCCTGGGATTGAGATAGCGCCGGGCTTCGGTATTTGACCGACGAGCCGCCCGAGGCTCCCCAACCCCGAGGACACCCCTATGTCTGAAACCCTCGAAACCTTCAACTCCGCCCCCGAGGCGGACGTCGACACGGCCGCCGCCAACGCATCCCAGGATGGCGAGGAGCGCGGCGTCCTGTTCACCGATCTCGGCATCGACGGACGCGTGCTGGCCGCCCTGAAGGATGTCGGCTACGAGAAGCCGTCGCCCATCCAGGCCGCCACGATCCCGCTGCTCCTCGAGGGCCGCGACGTCGTGGGCCTCGCCCAGACGGGCACGGGCAAGACCGCGGCGTTCGCCGTCCCGGCTCTCTCGCGCCTCGCGGAACTCCACGACCTGAACGGTCCGTCCCGGGCCACGCAGGCGCTGGTGCTCGCACCGACCCGCGAGCTCGCGCTCCAGGTGGCCGAGGCATTCACTTCCTACGCGAAGCACCTCGACGACTTCACGGTCCTCCCGGTCTACGGCGGTTCGGCCTACGGGCCGCAGCTCGCTGGCCTCCGCCGCGGTGCCCAGGTCGTGGTCGGCACGCCCGGCCGCGTCATCGACCACCTCGAGAAGGGCTCGCTGGACCTCTCCGAGCTCCAGTACCTCGTGCTCGACGAGGCGGACGAGATGCTCCGCATGGGCTTCGCGGACGACGTCGAGAAGATCTTCCAGGAGACGCCGGACGGCCGCCAGGTTGCCCTGTTCTCCGCGACCATGCCGTCGCAGATCCGCCGGATGTCGAAGCAGTACCTCAACAACCCGGAAGAGGTCACGGTCAAGTCCAAGACCACGACCGGCACCAACATCCGCCAGCGCTTCCTGCAGGTCATGGGCTCGCACAAGCTGGACGCGCTCACGCGCATCCTCGAGGTCGAGGACTTCGACGGCGTCATCGCGTTCGTCCGGACGAAGATGGCCACCGAGGACCTCGCCGACAAGCTCAAGGCGCGCGGCTTCCAGGCCGCCGCGATCAACGGCGACATCGCCCAGGCCCAGCGCGAGCGCACCGTCGAGGCGCTCCGCGAAGGCAAGATCGACATCCTCGTCGCCACCGACGTCGCGGCCCGCGGCCTCGACGTCGAGCGCATCAGCCACGTGGTCAACTACGACATCCCGCACGACACGGAGAGCTACGTCCACCGGATCGGCCGCACCGGCCGAGCGGGCCGTAAGGGCGACGCGATCCTCTTCATGACCCCGCGGGAGAAGTACCTCCTTCGCGCGATCGAGAAGGCCACCCACCAGGCTGTCGAGCAGATGTCGCTCCCCACGGCGGAGACGGTCAACTCGCTGCGCATGAGCAAGTTCGCGGACCAGATCACGGAGACCCTCGAGTCCGAGGACGTCTCGCTGTTCCGCGACCTCATCGCGTCCTACGAGACCGAGCACAACATCCCGGCTGCGGAGATCGCCGCCGCGCTCGCGGTGATGGTCCAGGGCGACGCCCCGTTCTTCGTCCAGGAGCTCCCGGCTGCCCCCGAGTTCGCCAAGCGCGGAGCGCGCGACGGCGCCCGCGAGGGTGGGCGGGGCCAGGGCGGCCGCGGCCAGCGCGGTCCGTCCGAGGGCAGCGCGACGTACCGGATCGCGGTGGGCCGCCGCCAGCGGGTCCAGCCGGGCTCGATCGTGGGCGCACTCGCCAACGAGGGTGGCTTCCACTCGAGCGAGATCGGCGGCATCGACATCCGTTCGGACTTCTCCCTCGTCGAGCTCCCCTCGGACCTCTCCAGCGACCAGTGGAAGGCCCTCTCGAAGACCCGTATCGGCGGCGAGCTCATCAAGCTCGAGCTCGACTCCGGCCGCCGTCCCTCGCGCGACGGCGACGGCGACTGGGGCGGGCGCGGCGGCCGTGGCGGCTACGAAGGCGGTCGTGATCGCGACCGTGGACCGCGCGACGGTGGCTTCGGCGGCGGCCGTGGCGGTCGCGGGGACCGTGAGCGTGGGGGTCGCGACGGCGACTTCGGCGGCCGCGGCGGCCGTGGCAGCTTCGGCGGATCCCGCGGCGGTTCCTCCGGCGGCGGTGCTCGCCGTTTCGGTGGCAGCCGCTAATACCGAGAGCTAACGCTCATTTGCTAGACAACCTTGTCACAGGTGCGTGACATTTAGCGTCGCACTGTGTGACGATGGAGAAGCGGCGGTGAGCCGGCCCCGCGTGTGGACCGCGGGGCCGAGCTACAGGGTCCGGCTGCAGCCAGCTGGGGGGTGCAGCCGGACCCTTTCCGTCGCCTTTCTCGTCCGGCGGGAACGCTGCCCGCCGATTTGTTCGCGGGGGCGAAACTCCGGTAAAGTATCTGTCTGTTGCCCCCCTAGCTCAGTGGTAGAGCGCCATCTTGGTAAGATGGAGGTCACGGGATCGATTCCCGTGGGGGGCTCTCTGAAAAGGGTCCGTGTCCACGGCTGTGGCCGGAAGATGCGGCCCTTTTCTGTGTATGGCGGTGTAGCTCAGTTGGTTAGAGCGCACGACTCATAATCGTGAGGTCGGGAGATCGAGCCTCCCCACCGCTACGGCTGAAGGCCCTGGGAGACCGGGGCCTTTGTCGTCTCCGGCGCCCACCAGTCTGTGGCCAGCCCGCCCAGAGACCGGCTTTCTGAATGCCGTTCCCAGACTCAATCGTTACACTTCCTTAGATGACCGTTACCGAATCGTTGCCTGCTGTCCGGAAAAAACCTCCCCGACTTGGCCACGTTCCGGCGCTCGACGGGCTCCGGGCAGTCGCCATCACCCTGGTTGCCGTCTACCACGGGATCATGCCCGCGCACTTCGGCGGGGCTGTTGGCGTCGACGTCTTCTTTGTCCTCTCGGGGTTCCTCATCACCACCCTCCTTCTCCAGGAGCACGACGCCTCGGGGACGGTCTCCTTCCGGCGGTTCTACCTGCGGCGGGTCGTCCGGCTGTACCCGCCGCTCCTGCTCATGCTCGCGGTGGTCTTCGTCCCGATCGCGCTCACGATGGGCATCACCACGGCCCTCGCGGGCTCGGCCCTTGCGCTCTTCTACCTCATGCCGGTCGGCGCGGAGTCCGGGCAGACCACGCTCTCGCCCTACGAACACACGTGGTCGCTCGGCGTCGAGGAGTGGTTCTACTTCCTCTGGCCGCCGGTCCTCGTGTGGCTCCTGCGCGAGCGCCGGCGGATGGTCCTGGCCGTCGCGGCGATCGTGACCGCCGTTCTGGCCGTCGCGGCGTTCCTCGCCGAGGCAGAAGCTTCCGAGGTCTCCTTCATCCTCCGCGCCTGCGGCCTCATGTCAGGCTGCGTGCTCGCGCTCCTGCTCCACGGCACCGAGTTCAAGGCGAGCCGCTGGCTCGGCGTTGCGGGCGCGGCGCTGCTGGGCTTGAGTGTGCTGCGCTCGTCGCTCGCGCCGTTCTCGACCGTGGACGTCCTCCTGGCGGACGCTGGTTCGCTCCTGCTCATTGTCGCGATCATCCGCGGCCCGCAGGGCGTCCTGCAGCGCATCCTCTCGGCCGGTCCCGTGGCGTACGTGGGCAAGATCAGCTACGAGATCTACCTCTGGCACTACCCGCTCCTGTGCGTCCTCGGCGTCATCAACCACTCCGACTGGCTCGAGGTCGGCTGGATCGCCCTCCCGCTCTCGGTCGGCCTCGCGGCGCTCGCCCACCGTGTCACGCAGCCGTTCACGGCTCGCCTGCGCACTAGGATGGCCGGGTGGATTCCCGCCTGATCTATGGATGCATGGGCCTCGGCGGCGCGTGGGACGCGTCCGGCTACGGCCCCGAACTCGTTGACCGTGCGGGGGAGGCAGTTGAGGCCGCCCTCGCGATCGGGATCACGCGCTTCGACCATGCCGACATCTACAGCCGCGGCAAGGGCGAGTCCGTCTTCGGCGAGCTCCTGGCCCGCGATTCGACGCTGCGCGGGCGGATCCACCTGCAGAGCAAGGTCGGCATCCAGCTCGGCGAGAACGGCGGATTCGGCCACTACGACCTCAGCGCCCAGTCGATCCACGACGGCGTCCACGGCTCCCTGCGCCGGCTGCGCACCGACTACCTCGACGTCCTCCTCCTGCACCGCCCCGATCCGCTGCTCGACCCCGCCGAGGTGGGGGCCGCCGTCGGCCGTCTGCTCGAGGAGGGGTCGATCCGCGCCATCGGGGTGTCCAACATGTCCGCCGCGCAGATGGACGCGCTCCAGGACCACCTCCCTGTGCCGCTCGTCGCGGATCAGCTCGAGCTGAGCCTCGCGCGCCACGACTTCGCGGACACCACCGTCCTCGTCAATCACGCAGACGGCGCGGGGACGAGCTTCCCGCACGGCACGCTGGAACACTGCGCGCGCCGCGGGATCGAGGTTCAGGCGTGGTCGCCTCTCGCTGGGGGCCGCTACTCAGGACGGACGACGGCGGAGTCCCCCGACGCGGACCGTGCAACTGCCGCCCTGCTCGCCGAGCTGGCCGCCAGCAAGGGCACCGAGCCGGAGGCGATCGTGCTCGGCTGGCTCCTGCGCCACCCGGGCCGCATCTCGCCGGTCATCGGTTCGGCGAATCCCCGCCGCATCGCGGCCTGCGCGGACGCCGAGGCCGTGGGAGCGGCCATGACGCGCGAGGAGTGGTACGCGCTCTACCAGACGGCGCGCGGCAAGCGCGTCCCCTAGCCCGGAGGGCTGGCGATGTGGGCTGGCCGCCGCCGCTGGCGCTGCGAGCTGGCCGCAGCCCCTGGCTGCGAGGGGCTCAGCGCGATGCCGGCAGCTCGATCTCGAGCGCCCGCTCGGCCACGTCGTCGAGCGCCCGCCGCACGGCTCCGAGCGCCAATGCGTCACCCCCGAGGCCCGAGACCTCGACGCGCGCGGGCGTGTCGGTGAGGCCGGGGAGCGCGCCTCGGATGCCCGGGAGAAGCTGTGCGGCCGAGGGCGCGACGGCGCCGCCGAGCACCACGAGCTCGGGGTTCAGGAGCGTCGAGAGCACCGCGATGACGCGGGCCATGCGCTCCGCGAGCCGTCCGAGGACGGCGCGCGCGGCCGGGTCGCCGTCGTCGGCCGCCGAGAAGACCGCCTCCGCGGTGACGTCGCGCGGCGCGAGCCCCGCGAGCCCGCCCGGCCCGCCGGCGGCCTCCGCCCCCCATTCGCGCGCGAGCTGTGCGATGCCGTGGGGCCCCACGGCGCCGTCCACGAGCCGCAGGAACGCGAGTTCGCCGGCCGCGCCGTAACGGCCGCGGAGCAGCCGCCCGGACTCGATGAGGCCGGCACCGAGGCGCTCCCCGGCGAGGAGTACGGCGACGTCGTCGAGCCCCTGGGCAGCGCCGCGCCACTGCTCGGCGAGGGCCGCGAGGTTCGCGTCGTTCTCTAGGAGCACGTGCCACCCATGGCGAGCGAACAGCGCATCGGCCACGCCGACGTCGAACATCTCCCAGAACTGGGACCCCTCGGCCACTCTCCCGTCTCGGTCCACGGGGGCCGCGACCCCCGCGCCCACGGCGAGGACCCGTTCGGGGGCCGACCCCGCGGCGCGGAGCGCGGCGAGGGCAGCCGCGCTCACCGCGTCGAGCCGCGCCTCGACGGGATGGGGCCCGGAGGGCAGCGCGCCCGAGGCGGAGCCCAGCGGGTCGCCGCGGAGGTCGGCCACGAGCGCCGTGGCCTTGTGCGCGCCGATGTCGAGGCCCACGACGACGCCCGCGTCCGCGCGGAAGCCGAACGTCCGCGGGGGGCGTCCTCGCTGGGGGCCGGTGCGCTCGGGCTCGTGCTCTTCGGCCCAGCCCCTCCGCACGAGGTCCTCGCACACGGCGATCGCCGTCGCGCGGGTCAGGCCGGTCAGCTCGACGAGTTCACCGGCTGTGAGCGGGCCTCCGCGACGGAGCTCGGCGAGCACCGAGCGAGCCGTGACGAAACGCACGACGTGCGGCCCGACGGTCCCCGAATCGGTTCCCTGCTGCAATCCGGCCTCCTCCTTGACCCAGCTGGCGCCGCGCCCCAATAATGGTCTGCGGACCTATATTTAGAGTCTAAATTATTTTCGATCGCTTGCCATCGTTCTTCAGCCCCCCATCAACGAGGAGAGCCGGTGCCCACCCCTGCCGAGCCCGCAGCCACGACCACCCACGACGCCGACTGGTGGCGTCAGGCGGCCGTCTACCAGATCTATCCGCGCAGCTTCTCCGACTCGAACGGAGACGGCCTCGGCGACCTCAAGGGCATCACGGCGCGCGTCCCGTACCTGAAGGAGCTCGGGATCGACGCCGTCTGGCTCAGCCCGTTCTACCCGTCGGCGCTCGCTGACGGCGGCTACGACGTGGACGACTACCGCAACGTCGACCCGCGCCTGGGCACGCTCGAGGACTTCGACGAGATGGCCGCAGCGCTCCACGCCGCGGGCATCAAGGTGATCGTGGACATCGTCCCGAACCACACGTCCGACCGGCACGTGTGGTTCCAGGAGGCGCTCGCCGCGCCCAAGGGCTCGGCCGCCCGCGGCCGCTACATCTTCCGCGACGGGCGCGGCGAGAACGGAGAGCTCCCGCCCAACGAGTGGACCTCGATCTTCGGCGGGGGAGCGTGGGAGCGCGTCACCGAACCGGACGGCACACCGGGACAGTGGTACTTCCACCTCTTCGCGAAGGAGCAGCCGGACCTCGACTGGGACAACCCCGAGGTCCACGAGGACTTCCTCACGACCCTGCGCTTCTGGTCCGACCGCGGCGCCGACGGGTTCCGGGTCGACGTGGCCCACGGCCTCAAGAAGGACCTGAACGCCGAGGTCGCGAGCCTCGACCTCCTGCACCGGGCGGACCTGTTCCGCGAGGGCGAGCACCCGCTGTGGGACCGCGACGAGGTCCACAGCATCTACGCCGAGTGGCGCAAGGTCTTCAACGAGTACAACCCGCCGCGCACGGCCGTGGCCGAGGCGTGGGTGCACGCCGACCGTCGCGCCGCATACGCGTCACCGGAGGGGCTGGGGCAGGCGTTCAACTTCGACCTCCTCGAGGCCGACTTCGACGCCGAGCAGTTCCGCGAGATCATCGCGAAGAACCTTGCCGAGGCCGCTGCGACCGGCACCTCGTCCACGTGGGTGTTCTCGAATCACGACGTCGTGCGGCACGCGACCCGCTACGGGCTCCCCAAGGGTTCGGGCCGGGGCGGGAAGGGCGCCGACGGCAAGGACTGGCTCCTCGAGGGCGGGGACCCCGCGCAGATCGACGTCGCGCGGGGGCTCCGCCGGGCGAAGGCCGCGACGCTGCTCATGCTCGCGCTCCCGGGCTCGGCCTATCTGTACCAGGGAGAGGAGCTCGGCCTTCAGGAGGCCGGCCAGATCCCGGACGCCGACCGCCAGGACCCTACGTTCTTCCGCAACAAGGGCGTCGAGGTGGGCCGCGACGGCTGCCGCGTGCCGCTCCCGTGGGAGGCCACGCCGACCGAGGGTTCCTCATTCGGATTCGGCGCGAACGGCTCCCACCTCCCGCAGCCGGCGTGGTTCGCGGACTATGCGGCGGGCGCTCAGGCCGCTGATGCGGGCTCCACGCTCGCGTTCTACCGCCGTGCCCTGGCCCTGCGGCACGAGCTCCAGGGCGCCGAATCCCTCGGCTGGCAGGACGCGTCCGACGACGACGTCCTCCACTTCGTGCGCCCCGGCGGCTGGCACGTCGTGGCCAACTTCGGGACGGCGCCCGTGGAGCTGCCCGCGGGGGAGACCCTCCTCGCGAGCGCCGAGGTGGAGGGTGGAAAGCTGCCCGGCGAGGCGACCGCGTGGGTTAGTGTTTCGGCCTGAAAGTGGTTTATAAAATCGCTTGACATAATAATGGCGCGGTAGTCCACTGGTACGTGGATCGTCGCGCTGGGGAGCGATTCGTCGACCGTTTCGAGGAATCAGGAGCTCTGCCATGGCTGATGTCGAATCTCAGGTTGTCGAAGCCACCGCGGATGAGCGGACTTCCAGCGGTGAATGGGGACAGGGAAGCGTGCTGCGCGGCACCTCGTCGGCGCGATCGACGTCGCGGGGATCCGGCATCACGTGGTGGGAGGCCTGCGGCGGTTGGAAGTGCCGCATCGCCCTCAGCATGTAGTAGCCCCCGTCCAAGCACACTGTCCAAGCACACCTTCCACGCCACCCTGAACGCCCACCCGGGACGCGCCGTCGTCCGGGGTGGGCGTTGGCGTCGAATGTGCCAGCGGCCCCCGCGCGGGATACCGTTGACCCATGACCTCAATGACCGCCGATTCCTCGCGCCCCACCGGCGCTGAGGCCTCTCGCCCCACCCGTACCGTGAACCCCGAGATCGCCCGTTCGTGGCTGCTCGTGAACGCGATGCGGGTCGAGTCCTTCGCGGAGGCGGCCTCGTCCCGGGCCGACGCGGTGATCCTCGACATCGAGGACGCGGTGGACCCCTCGCACAAGGACGAGGCGCGGGAGAACGTCACCGGCTGGCTGCGCGGCGGAGGCGAGGCGTGGGTGCGCATCAACGACGCCACGAGCGCGTTCTGGGCGGACGACCTCGCCGGCCTGCGCGGCACCCCCGGACTGCTCGGCGTCATGCTCGCGAAGACCGAGTCCGCGGACCAGGTCACTGAGAGCTACCACCGCATGGACGGCAAGGTTCCGGTGATCCCGCTCGTAGAGTCGGCCATCGGCATCGAGGAGGCGAACAACATCGCGCGCGCACAGGGCGCGTTCCGCCTCGCGTTCGGCTCCGGCGACTTCCGCCGTGACACGGGCATGGCCGCGACGCCCGAGGCCATGGCCTACCCCCGGGCCAAGCTCGTGGTCGCGAGCCGCGTGGGCGCCCTGCCCGGCCCGATCGACGGCCCGACCGTCGGCACGAACCACCCGATCCTGCGTGAGCAGAGCGCCATCACCGTGATGATGGGCATGACCGGCAAGCTGTGCCTCGCGATCGACCAGACCACGGTCATCAACGAGGTCATCAGCCCGACCCCGAGCGACGTCGCCTGGGCCTCCGACTTCATGCGCGACTTCGAGGCGAACGGCCGCGTGATCCGCGACGGCTCCGACCTCCCGCGCCTGGGCCGCGCCGAGAAGATCATGAAGCTCGCCACGGCGTTCGGCGTCCAGCCCGCCTGACCGGACCCTTTCGCGTGAACGACTTCTGGGAGAACGCCTCGATCCTCTACAAGAGGGTCGTGTTCTCCGGCATGGCCCTCTTGGGGGTCGGCATCCTCCTCAGCATCGTGGCCAACCTCGCGCACGTCACGTGGCTCCTCTGGGCGTCCATGGCGATCGTCGGGCTCGGCCTCGTGACGCACCTTGTGGGACTCGGGATCCGGACCCGCGACACCCGGCGGCGGCTCCGCGCTCAGCGGGCTACTCAGAACCCAGCCCAGAAGCCGGCCCAGAAGCCAGTGCAGAAC
This sequence comes from Sinomonas albida, assembly GCF_004919045.1. Classification (GTDB taxonomy): domain Bacteria; phylum Actinomycetota; class Actinomycetes; order Actinomycetales; family Micrococcaceae; genus Sinomonas; species Sinomonas albida. The sequence continues at coordinate 78,192 of NZ_SWDW01000007.1, read as the reverse complement.
CCAGCCCAGAAGCCTCCGCGGAGCCGATAGGCCAGGAACCCGATAGGCTGCTGGCCATGGCCATCAATCCCGACCTGCAGGGTCGCGTCTACCCGCCTGCCGAGGTGTATGACGTGGCCCGCGAGAAGATCCGAGAGTTCGCGCGCGCTGTCAAAGCCGAGCATCCCGCGCACTACGACGTCGATGCCGCCCAGTCTCTGGGCTACGCGGACGTCGTCGCGCCGCCGTCGTTCGCCATCATCGTGGCCCAGCGCGCCGACGCCCAGCTCATCGCGGACCCCGAATCGGGCATCGACTTCTCCCGCGTGGTCCACGCGGAGCAGCGCTTCACGCACCACCGCCCCATCGTCGCCGGAGACCGTCTCACGGCCGAGCTCCACGTGGACCAGGTCCGCGCCATGGGCGGAGGGGCCATGATCACGACCCGCGCCGAGATCGCCTCCGAAGCGGGCGAGCGCGTTGCCACGACCACGTCGTCCATCCTGGTCCGAGGGGAGGGCCAGTAATGGCCGCAGAATCCGCCGTCGCGCCCGTCCTCGAGCAGCTCGAGACCGGGCTCGAGATCGGCCGCCGCGAGATCGCCGTGACGCGCTCGGACCTCGTCCGGTACGCGGGCGCCTCCGGCGACTTCAACCCGATCCACTGGAACAACGACTTCGCGGTCGCCGTCGAGCTCCCTGGCGTGATCGCGCACGGAATGTTCACGATGGGGGCCGCGGTGCAGCTAGTCGTGGACTGGGCTGGGAATCCCGGCGCCGTGGTCGACTACCAGACGCGCTTCACGAAGCCAGTCCCCGTCGCGGATACGACCGGCACGGATGAGCCGGGGGCGATCCTCGAGATCGTCGGCACCGTCGGGGCGCTCGACGCCGAGGCCCGCACCGCCAGGATCGACCTCACGGTGACAAGCGCCGGGCAGCGCGTGCTGACCAAGGCGCAAGCCGTGGTCCGGCTCGGCTGAGCGCAGTCTCGTGAACTCCACGGGGCAGGCGACCCGGGCGGCCGTCACCCCGCGGGAGCTGCGGAGGTGGCGCGCCGCCGTCGTCATGGCGTACGCGGCGAGCGGGATCGCCTTCTCGAGCTGGGTGGCCCGCATTCCGGCCCTTCGCGAGGATCTCGGGCTCACCCCTGCCGGCATCGGCCTTCTGCTGCTGTGCATGACCTTGGCTTCGTTCGTCTCGGTGTCCAGCTCGGGGCTGATCGTCATCAAGATCGGATCCCGCCGCACGATCCAGACCGGCGCCACCCTGCTCGGGGCGGGCCTCCTGCTCGTGGGCGCCGGCGCGACCGTGTTCCGCGAGCCCGTGGTGTGCGGGATCGGCTTCGCGACGATCGGCCTGGGGACCGCGAGCTGGAACACCGCCTCGAACGTCGAGGGGGCCGCCGTCGAACGGGCCCTGGCTCGCTTCATCATGCCGGCCCTGCACGGCTCCTTCAGCGCGGGCACGGTGGTGGGGGCCGCCTTCGGCGCGTGGGCGGCCGCGGCCGCCGTTCCGCTCCTGTGGCACCTCGGAGCCGTGGGCGTCGTCGTCGCCGCATCGGTCGTGACGTCGGCGACGATGCTCCGCGCCGACGCCGTGGGCCGCGCGCCGGCGGCTGCGCTAGTCCTCGCCGCGGACGACGGCGCCGAGCCGGCCGTCGCGGTCGCCTCGCCGGAGCGCGAGGGACACGGCGGCAGGGCGCAGATGGCGGCGGCGTGGCGCGACCGCCGCACGCTCCTGCTCGGCGTCATGGTGCTGGGCCTCGCTCTGGCCGAGGGCGCGGCGGGCGACTGGGTCGCGCTCGCGCTCTCGGATGGCTATGGGGTGTCCCAGGCGGTGGGAGCCGCAGGCTACAGCGTCTTCGTCGCGGCGATGGCCACGGGCCGCTTCCTCGGGACGCCCATCCTCAACCGGCATGGGAGGGTCACGGCGCTGCGCGCATGCTCGGTCCTGGCCATTCTGGGCCTCGGCCTCTTCGTCCTCGCGCCGACGCTGTGGCTCGCATTCGCCGGACTCGTCCTGTGGGGATTCGGGGCCTCGCTCGGATTCCCGGTCGGCATGTCCGCCGCGGCGGACGATCCCGTGACCGCGGCCGCGCGGGTCTCCGTCGTCTCGACCGTCGGCTACGGCGCGTTCCTCTGTGGGCCGCCGCTCATCGGCTTCGTCGCCGAGTTCACCGGCGTCCGCTACGGCCTCGCGACCGTCCTCATCTTCGTGCTGGTGAGCCTCTCCCTTGCCGGCCAGGCCGCCCAACGGACCATCGCCCACGTCCAGCAGGCGTGACCGTGGGGAGCGCCCACGGCCGGCGAGGAGACCGCGCGAGGCGCCGGCCGCCGTCGTCGGACGCGGGCCCACGGGCGGCGAGGAGACCGCCCGAGGCGCCGGCCGCCGTCGTCGGACTAAGCTGAAGCGGTGAGCCAGACCCTCCTCTCGACCCTGACCACGTCCGCCGTGGGCGGACCCGCCGCCCGCTTCGAGGAGGCGCGCAGCGAAGCGGAGATCATCGACGCCGTCCGCACCGCCGACGAGGCGGGCGAGCCGCTCCTCATCATCGCGGGCGGATCGAACCTCATCGTGTCGGACGAGGGCTATCCCGGGACCGTGCTCAAGATCGCGTCCGAGGGGCTCGAGGTGAACTCCGCGGACACGTGCGGGGGAGTCTCGGTGGCCGTCCAGGCAGGCCACCCGTGGGACGACTTCGTGAACCACGCCGTGCACCATGCGTGGAGCGGGGTCGAGGCCCTCTCCGGCATCCCGGGCTCCACGGGCGCTACTCCGGTCCAGAACGTCGGGGCCTACGGCCAGGACGTCTCGCAGACCATCTGGCAGGTCCGCACGTGGGACCGCGAGGCCCGCGCCGTCAAGACCTTCGTCCCGTCCGAGCTCAAGTTCGGCTACCGTGACTCGCTCCTCAAGCAGACCACGGTGGAGGGCTCGCCCCGCTATGTCGTGCTCACGGTCGAGTTCCAGCTCGCGCTCGGCCGGATGGGCGCGCCGGTCCGCTACGCCGAGCTCGCGCGCGGACTCGGCGTCGAGCAGGGGGAGCGCGCCTCCGCCCTCGACGTGCGCCGCGAGGTGCTGCGGCTGCGCGGCTCGAAGGGGATGGTCCTCGACCCCGCGGACCGCGACACGTTCTCGACCGGCTCGTTCTTCACCAACCCCCTGCTCTCGGCGGAGGCGTCAGAGGGCCTGCCCGAGGGGGCGCCGCGCTATCCTGCGGCCGACGGCCTCGTGAAGACCTCGGCGGCCTGGCTCATCGAGCATGCGGGCTTCGGGAAGGGCTACGGCCTCGACGCGGGCAGCGTGACCGGCGGGCGCGCGTCGCTGTCCACGAAGCACACGCTCGCGATCACGAATCGCGGGCAGGCGAGCGCGAAGGATCTGCTGTCCCTCGCGCGCGAGGTGCGCGACGGGGTGCGGGAGCGCTTCGGGGTCGAGCTCACGAACGAGCCGCTGCTGATCGGGCTCGAGCTGTGAGCTTCGAGCCGCTGCGGAGTGGGCCCTCGCTGTGAGCGACGAGCCCGCCAGCGCCCGAGGTGGCGCACCCCGCGCGCTGTCCCGCCACGACGTGGCAGCCGCCGCCGTGCGGCTCTATGCCGAGCACGGCTACGAGGCCACGAGCGCCGAACAGGTCGCGGCGGCGGCCGGGCTCTCGCGCAGCACGTTCTTCCGGCAGTTCCGCTCGAAGGAGGACGTGGTCTTCGCGGACCACGACGAGCTGCTCGAGCAGGCCGAGGCGTTCCTCGCCGGCCCCCACGAGGATCCGTGGAAGGCGGTGTGCGAGGCGGCCGAGCTCGTGTTCGCGCACTTCGCCGAGCAGACCGAACTCGCACAGCTGCGCTACCAGGTGGTGAACCGCGAGCCGAGCCTCCGCGACAAGGAACTCGTGACCACGTTCCGCTACGAGCGGCTGTTCCGCCGCTATCTGCGCGGTGCCGTGGCGGGCATCGAGCCGCTCGACGCCGTGCGCTTCGCGGCCACGGTGATCTCCACGCACAACTACTTCCTCCGCGCCCTCATGCGCGGCGAGGCCGGCTACGACGCCGCGCGGCTCAGGCGCGAGCTCGACGGCGTGCGGCGGCTGTACGGCGTGGCGGCGGGCGGCGGGGGCGGCACGCCTTCGGGTGGGGCGGCCCGCGGAGCGGGCGACGGCGGCGCGCGGTCCGGCGACGACGTGCTGGTCGCCGTGTTCCCCCGGTCCCTCCCGTCGGAGGAGCTCGCGCGCAGGATCCGCGAGCAGCTCGAGCGCTGACACCAAGTCCCAATTGACCTGAGACTGAGTTTCAGGGAAAGTGGGAACCATGCCCGACTACGACGTCTCCGAGGCCCTCGACACCGACTACTACGGGGTCTTCTCCGCCCTCGGCGGGATCCCGGCCGCGGACCGAGCCCACTGGGAGCGTGCGCGGCAGTTCGTCGACGAGGCCCTCCCGATCATCAACGACTGCTGGGACCGCGCCGAGTACCCCGTGCATCTCGTCAAGCGGATGGGGGAGCTCAACCTCCTCGCGGACGGCATCGACGTTCCCGGGCTCGAGCCGATGAGCCCGCTCGCGGCCGGACTCGTCAACATGGAGATCTCGCGCGGGGACGGCTCGCTCGGCACCATCGTCGCGGTGCAGGGCGGCCTCGCGCTGCGCTCCATCGCGTTCCACGGCTCGGACGCCCAGAAGGAGCGCTGGCTCGGGCCCCTCGCGCGCGGCGAGGAGCTCGGATCCTTCGCCCTCACGGAGCCGGACCACGGCTCCGACTCGGTGAGCCTCGAGACCCGGGCCCGGCTCGACGGCGACCACTGGGTGCTCGACGGCGAGAAGAAGTGGATCGGCAACGGCGCCTCGGGCGGCGTGACGGTGGTGTGGGCGCGGGACGAAGCCGGGGACGTCCGTGGCTTCCTCGTCGAGCAGGACACGCCCGGCTACGAGGCCGAGGTCATCGAGGGCAAGGCCTCGCTCCGCGCGATCCACCAGGCGCGCATCCGGCTTGAGGGCGTTCGGGTCCCCAAGGACCAGGTACTGCCCGGCGCCCGGACCTTCAAGGACACCTCGCGGGTGCTGGTCGCGACGCGTCTCGGCGTCGCGTGGTCCGCGCTCGGGCACGCGACCGCCGCGTACGAGGCCGCGCTCAGCTACGCGACGCAGCGAGTGCAGTTCGGGAAGCCCCTCGCGAAGTTCCAGCTCGTCCAGGACAGGCTCTCGCAGATGCTTGCCGAGCTCACGAGCATGCAGCTGCACTGCGTCCACGTCGCGGCCCTCGACGCGGCAGGCCAGATGCGGCCCACGCAGGCCTCGATGGCGAAGTACCACAACACGCGCAAGGCCCGCTTCATCGCCTCAACGGCCCGCGACCTCCTCGGCGGGAACGGGATCCTGCTCGAGAACCACGTGATCCGCCACCTGGCCGACATCGAGTCGATCCACACGTACGAGGGCACCGAGAGCGTCCAGGCGCTCCTCATCGGCCGCGACGTGACCGGCGTCGGCGCGTTCGCGTAGCCCCGCGCTGCGCCCACGTCAGCCAGGCAGTGACCGGCGTCGGCGTGGTCGAGTAGCCCAAGCTGCTCTCACGATCTTCCGTCTCCCGCTCCCGTGTCGGTGGGGGATCCGCGTCCGGACCGCGTCGCGCTGCATCGGGGCGACTGCGGACTGACCCTGTCCGGGTCGTCGGGGCATGATGGTGCCATGCGCACCGCTGCCCCTAATGCCCCGAAGGTGACGACGACGGCGGTGGCTCGCCTCCGCTTGGCTGCGCAGGGCCTCGTGCCCGCGGGTTCCGTCGGCGAGTCGCTCGGGCAGCTGGACGATCCCGCGGACGTCGTGCGTCGGATGACCGCACTGCAGAGCCAAGACCTTTCCTCGGGGCTCCTCGCCGTCGGCGTCCGCGCCCGGGCGGGCACGGCGTCCGGCGTCGCAGCCGCTCTGGCGAGCGGCGCCGTCGTCCGCACCTGGACCATGCGCGGGACGCTCTTCCTCGTCGCGGCCGAGGACGCGCGGGTCTTCGTGCGGCTCGCGGCGGACCGCGTCATGCGCTCGGCCTCGAGCCGGCATCGCGGCCTCGGGATCGCGGAGGAGGATGTCGCCGTGGTTCGCAAGGTCGCCGAGTCGCGACTGGCCGGGGACATCGGGATGACGCGGGCCGAGCTGTTCGAGGCCTTCGAGGCCGCCGGGCAGCCCACCGCGGCGCAGCGCGGCATCCACCTGCTCTCGATCCTGAGCCACCGCATGGTGCTAGTGCAGGGGCCCCTCCGGGGCCGGCAGCAGGAGTTCCGCCTCGCCGACGAATGGCTCCCACGGGCGGACGGCCTGTCCGGGGACGACGCCGTCGAGCACCTCGCGCGCCGCTACCTCGCCGCCCACGGTCCCGCCGACGAACGGGACTTCGCGTGGTGGCTCGGGCAGCCGCTCGGTGTGGTGCGCGGGCCCTTCGCGGCCGCCGCGGCCGACTGCACCGCGCTCGACTTCGACGGCCGCGTGCTGTTCTGCGCGCCCGAGGTCGCCGCACTCCTCGACACGCGGGCCGGCGCCCGCACGGTCGTGGCGCTGCCCGGGTTCGACGAGCTGCTGCTCGGGTATCGCGAGCGCGCGGTCGCCGTCCCGGACGTGTACGTGCAGCGCGTGATTCCGGGAATCAACGGCGTGTTCAAGGCGACCGTCACGGTAGGCGGCCGCGCGGTCGGCACGTGGGTCAAGGGCGGCACCCCCGCCGCGCCGCGCGTTGTTCCGGAGCTGTTCGAGGAGCTCGGCCCCGCGGCGGCGGCAGGCGTCACGCGGGCGGCGGCCCGCATCGAGGAGTTCTGGGCAGGCTAGGCCGCACCTCGGCCCCCCGCCCGCGCCGCCCGGCCCACCCCGCCCCACCTCGCGCCCACCCCCCCGCGCCGCCCGACCCCGCCCCGCCCGCCCCGCCCCGCGCCGCCGAACATCTGCTGCCCAAAACCGCTTCTCCTTGCGGGGTCCTGCAAGGAGAAGCGGCCCACGCAAGGACATGCGGCGGTCGCGGGTTTGGGTTATCCACATGTCGAGGTCGAGCGTTGCGGTGCCTGCTCGCGAGACGCAACGATCGGGCCATGGAAGCTCGCACCGCCAAGGCCCTCTTGGCCGCAAAATGGCCCCAGACCGACGTCGTCTCAACGGGAGGCTTGCGAGCGGCCGGGATCGATGATCGACTCCTGACTCAAGGGGTTCGAACCGGCGCGATCATGCGGCTGCGCCGCGGCGCGTATATCCCGGCCCATCGGTGGCACGAGTTGGCGCCGTGGTGCAAGGACGAGGCACGGCTTGACGCTCACATCGAGGGGACGGACGGCTCCGCGATCTACTGCTTCAACAGCGCCGCGACCCTGCACGGTTGCTCGGTCTGGAATACCGGTCCAGCAATCCACGTGGCCACTGGGTACTCAGGCGCAAACGCTAGCCGCGCCTCCGACACGGCATCGCACCAGTTGGGACTCGTCGACGCGGAGATCGTCGTCGTCGTGCGGCGAGGGCGGAAGCTCAAGGTGACTTCACTCTCGCGGACTGTCGCCGACTGCGCGCGATTCCTGTCGTTGGAACAGGCCGCTGTGATCGGTGACAGTGCGTTGCAGCGCGGGCTGGACCTGCAATCCGTCAGACACGAGGTGGAGGCAGGATCGATGAGGGGCCGCCGTCGCGCGCTTTCCGTGCTCGATGCCCTCGAACCGCTGACCGAATCTGTGGGCGAAACCAGAACTCGGCTGCTTCTGCAGCGACTCGGGTTCGAGCGCCCCGTCGCGCAACTCGAGATACCCACCCCGGCTGGTTTATACCGAGCCGACCTGGCGTGGCCGACCATCATGGTCATCATCGAGTTTGACGGGGAAGGGAAATACACCGATTACGGGCCCACTCCGGAAGCGCTCATCGCTGAACGCCGCCGGGAGACGCTGCTCATGGAGCAGGGTTGGGTCTTCGTCCGCCTCCGGTGGTCCGATCTGGACCGCCCGCTGGAGGTTCAGCGCCGGATCGAGGCCGCGATCGCGCGCGCCACCAAGCGTTCCGCGTAGCCGCAATTACTGCCCTGAGCCGCTTGTCCTTGCCGGATCCGCCAAGCAGATGCGGCCTAGGGAAGCAGATGCGGCCCAGGGCAGCAACTCCGGCCGGCGGCCGCCGGCCAGGGGCCTAGAGGGTGCCGGTCGCGATCTTGAGCATGCGGCGGAGCGGCTCGGCCGCGCCCCACAGGAGCTGGTCGCCCACGGTGAAGGCCGAGACGTACTCCGGACCCATCTCGAGCTTGCGGATGCGGCCCACGGGGATGTCGAGCGTGCCCGATGCGGCGACGGGAGTGAGCTGGTCCATCGAGGCCTGCTTCTCGTTGGGGACCACATGGGCCCACTCGTTGTCCGCGTCGATGATCCGTTCGATCTCAGCGACCGAGAGGTCCTCGCGGAGCTTGAGCGTGAGGGCCTGGGAGTGCGAGCGCATCGCGCCGATGCGCACGCACAGTCCGTCCATGATCACGGGGCTGATCTCGCCGCCGGTGCGCGTGCCGAGGATCTTGTTCGTCTCGACGCCGGCCTTCCACTCCTCCTTGGACTGGCCGTTGCCGAGGTCGGCGTCGATCCACGGGATGAGCGAGCCCGCGAGCGGCACCCCGAACTGCGTCGCGTCGACGCCGCCGCGCTGGGCCGCGAGCACCTTGCGGTCGATCTCGAGAATGGCCGATGCCGGGTCGTCGAGTTCCGCGGACACCGCGCCGTGGATCGTCCCGAACTGGGCGATGAGCTCGCGCATGTGCCGCGCCCCGCCGCCGGAGGCGGCCTGGTACGTCATGGACGTGCCCCACTCGACGAGGTTGTTGCGGAACAGGCCGCCCAGGCCCATGAGCATGCACGAGACGGTGCAGTTGCCGCCGATGAAGTCCTTGATGCCGGACGCGAGGCCCTCGTCGATGACCTTTCGGTTGACGGGGTCGAGCACGATGATCGAGTCGTCGTTCATGCGCAGCGTCGATGCCGCGTCGATCCACAGGCCGTCCCACCCGGCGGCACGAAGCTGCGGGTGGACCTTCTTCGTGTAGTCGCCGCCCTGCGCCGTGACGATGATGGGCAGCTTGGCGAGGGTCTCGACGTCGTACGCGTCCTCGAGCTTGCCGGCGTCACCGCCGGCGGAACCACCGAAGGCGGGCGCAGCGCCGCCCGCGTTGGACGTCGAGAAGAACACGGGGTTGATCGAGGCGAAGTCGCCCTCGTCCTGCATGCGCTCCATGAGCACGGAGCCAACCATGCCGCGCCAGCCGACAAAGCCCACCGAAGAAGTCATGCCCTCTATTCTACGGAAGGCCCGCTCGGGCGCCCTGTGCGTTACTTCACGCGATCGGGCATCCACTTCATCGGCCGATCCGCGCTCTCCGCAGCACGCCCCCGGCCGCGAGACTGAGCGCCTCGCGGCGTCAGTCGTTGCGTACCGCTCGCAGCGCGGTGAGGAGGGTCTCCGCGTCGCCCGGTGACTCCGGCGAGTCCTCGGCACCGGGGACCCGAACACCCAGGAGCCAGCCGCCGTCGTCCGCGCGGCGCACGGACAGCGCGTAGCCCTGCCCGACCTCGTGCCGCTCGACGAGCACGCGGCCCTCCGGGTGCTCGTCGAGGTGGCCCTGCACGAGCAGGAGCGTGGCCTCGGCCGGCCCGACGTCGGTGCGCTGGGGGAGCGCCCACCACGTGCTGTAAGCGCGCGGGCGGAGCAGGATCGCGATGCCCGGCGCCTCGAGCAGGAGGATCCGGTCGGAGAAGCCGGGGGCCTCGAGCCGGAGGTCCATGCGGCGCTCGGCGCCGCCGAGGGCCGCGGCGATTCCGGCGATCGGCCCGTCGACGGTGAGCTCGGCAGAGGACCCCACATGCGCGTAGCCGCGCGCCACGAGCGAGGACGCGCCGCTTGCCAGCACTTCCGGGAGCCCGGTGTAGTCCTCGAGCCCGAGCAGCTCGGCGGTCCCGGCCGCGGCCTCCCCGCCGTGCACCGAGAGCAGCGCGAGGATCTCGCCGAAGCCGAACCCTAGCTCTTCCGGGTAGTCCTGTTCGTCGGCGCGGCCCTGCTCGTCGGCTTCTGTCATCGCGCGTACACCGCCATGCGGTAGCGCACGCCGCTGCTCGACTCGAGCCACGCGCCGTCGGCCGGCTCGGTCCATGCGGTGGTCCACTCGTCGCCGAGTGCGGGGGCGAACGCGTCGCCGTCGACGTCGAGATCGAGGAACGTCACCACAGCGACGTTGGCGTCGCCGAGCGCGAGGGCCTGCGCGAACAGCTCGCCGCCGCCGATCAGCCACGTCCGCAGGCCTCCGGGCGCGCGCCTCGCCTCCGCGAGGGCGTCCTCGAGCGCATGGACGACGACGGCGCCGTCCGCCTCCCAGCCCTGCTGGCGGGTCACGACGATATTCGTGCGCTCGGAGAACGGCCGGTAGCGCTCCGGAATCGACTCCCACGTCTTCCGGCCCATGACCACGGGATGGCCCTTCGTGACGGACGCGAAGTGCCGCATGTCCTCGGGAACGTGCCACGGCATCGTCCCCGCCTGGCCGATCACGCCGCCGTGCGCCTCCGCCCAGATGAGCCCCACGCCGGCCGTCGAGTTCGCATCCTGCGGGGTCGCTGGGCCCTGCGCCTCGACCGTCATACGGCGATCGGGGCCTTGATGGTCGGGTGGTGTTCGTAGCCCACGACCTCGAAGTCCTCGAAGCGGTAGTCGAAGAGGCTCTCTGGCTTCCGCGTCATCCGGAGGCTCGGGTACGGATACGGCTCGCGCGAGAGCTGCTCGCGGACCTGCTCGACATGGTTGTCGTAGATGTGGCAGTCCCCGCCGGTCCACACGAATTCGCCGACGTTGAGGCCGAGCTGCTGCGCCATCATGTGCGTGAGGAGCGAGTACGAGGCGATGTTGAACGGGACGCCCAGGAACATGTCCGCGCTGCGCTGGTACAGCTGGCACGAAAGCTTGCCCGGCCCGCTCTCCTCGGGCGCCACATAGAACTGGAAGAACGCGTGACACGGGGGCAGGGCCATCTTCGAGAGCTCCGAGACGTTCCACGCCGAGACAATGTGCCGGCGGGAATCGGGGTTGGCCCGGAGCGATTCCATGACCGCGGAGATCTGGTCGATGTGCTGTCCGTCCGGCGTGGGCCACGAGCGCCACTGGACGCCGTAGACGGGGCCGAGTTCGCCGTCGTCGTCCGCCCAGTCGTCCCAGATGGTGACGCCCTGGTCCCGCATCCAGCCCACGTTCGAATCGCCGCGCAGGAACCACAGGAGTTCGACCGCGACGGACTTGAAGTGCACGCGCTTCGTGGTCACGAGCGGGAAGCCGTCGGCGAGGTCGAAGCGGATCTGGCGCCCGAACACGCTGCGTGTGCCCGTCCCGGTGCGGTCCGACTTGTGGGCTCCGTGGTCGAGGACGTCCCGGAGAAGGTCCTCGTAGGCCGTGGCGATGCGGGTCGGGATGGGCATGCATCTAGCCTAACGGCGTGGGGAGGCGGATGGAGGAGACTCGCTAGTCCTCGAACGGCTTGACCTGCTCCGTGGCCACGACGCGGGGCGTGCCGGTCAAAGCCACGTGGAAGACGATGAGCTCCCCGGGCGTGAGGTACGGGTCCTCGGTGGGGAGCTCGGACGCGATCCCCGGCACGCAGCGGTGCGCGAAAGCCCTGAGCAGCGTAGGCAGCACCGGGCGATGCGTGCACAGCACGGCGCCCTTCGACTTGTCGAAGAGGCGGTCGACGGCGGCCGCGGCCCGGTCGGGCTTGCGCCTGTAGGACGCCTCGGTGAGCTTCTCGTCGAGCTTGACCTTGACCTTGCCGTTCGCCGCCGCGATGTACGGGCGGACCGTGTCGACGCAGCGCCGCCACGGGCTCGTCACGACTCGTTCCGGGTTCCACACCTGCAGCAGCCGCCCCACCGCGGCGGCCTGCCGCACGCCCGAGGCCGCGAGCGTGCGATCGCCCTCGGCCTTGTTCCACGAGCCGCGCGGCTTCGCCTTCGCGTGGCGCAGCAGGATGATGGGACGCGTGTCGAGCTCTCCGCGGCGGTGTGCCTCGGAGAGCCAGCGCAGCGGCACCACGTCGTTCTCGTTCGTGAGCAGCGTGGCCGCCTCGTCCACGCCGCACCAGTGCGTCGAGTCCACCTCGGTCCCATCCGGACTGACGACGTCGGACTGGCCCACCTTGAGTGCCCAGTAATGGACGGACTTGAGGCCGGCGGCCACGGGGTACTGCGTGGTCGGGAGGGGGATGCCGAGCCGACCGTCGAGGCCGATCTCCTCCCACACCTCGCGCGCCGCGCACTCCGGCATCGTCTCGCCGGGGTCCAGCTTGCCCTTCGGCCAGGACCAGTCGTCATACCGCGGCCGGTGGATGAGGAGCACTTCGAGTTCGCCCGAGCGGAGGCGCCACGGCAAGGCGCCGGCAGCGTATACGGCGACGGCCTCGATGACGTCTTCCTCCTGAACCGGCGGGGGCTGTTCCGTCATGGTCACCGGAGGGCCACGGACCGCTGGCGTGCCCGGGAGGCGAGGAGCCACGACTGGACGTCCTGAAGCGGCCGGCCTTCCTCGTCGAGATGATGCCGGGTCCACGTCCCCGTGCTGTCCAGGTGCCAGCTCGCGGTGTCGTCGTCGAGGTAGCGGTCCAGGAGCGAGAAGAGGTCGGCGATGTCCTCGCGGTTCCGCAGCTGCACGAGCGCCTCGACGCGGCGGTCCAGGTTGCGGTGCATCATGTCAGCCGAGCCGATGTACACGACCGGGTTCCCGCCGTTCGTGAACGCGAACACGCGCGAGTGCTCGAGGAACCGGCCCAGGACCGAGCGCACCGTGATGTTCTCGCTCAGGCCCGGCACCCCCGGTCGGAGCGAGCAGATCCCGCGCACCACGATGTCCACCTTCACGCCGGCCTGCGACGCGCGGTAGAGCGAGTCGATGATGGCTTCGTCGACCATCGAGTTGACCTTGATGATGACGCGCGCTCGCAGCCCTGCGTGGGCGTTCTTGATCTCGGTCTCGATCCGGTCGATGAGGCCGGAGCGGACCGAGCGCGGCGCGACGAGGAGGCGCTTGAACGTGGACTTCGGGGCGTAGCCCGAGAGCTGGTTGAAGAGCTTCGAGAGGTCCTCGCCCACCTGCTCGTCGCACGTGAGCAGGCCGAGGTCCTCGTAGTAGCGGGCAGTGCGCGGGTGATAGTTGCCGGTGCCGATGTGGCTGTAGCGGCGGAGCCCGTCGTTCTCCTGGCGGACCACGAGCGAGAGCTTGCAGTGCGTCTTGAGCCCCACGATCCCGTACACGACGTGCACGCCGGCCTGCTCGAGCTTGCGGGCCCACGAGATGTTGGCCTGCTCGTCGAACCGGGCCTTGATCTCGACGAGCGCGAGGACCTGCTTGCCGGCCTCCGCGGCGTCGATGAGCGCGTCGACGATCGGGGAGTCCCCGGACGTGCGGTAGAGGGTCTGCTTGATGGCCTGGACCTTGGGGTCCGACGCGGCCTGTTCGAGGAACGCCTGGACGGACGTCGAGAACGAGTCATACGGGTGGTGCAGGAGGATGTCGCGCCGTCGCATCGCGGCGAACACGTTCGCGGCCTTCGCGGTCTCCGACTCGTTGAGGAACCTCGAGGTGTGCGCGATCTGCTTCGGGTAGTGCAGCTCGGGCCTGTCGATCCCGCCGATCACGGACAGCCCGCGGAGGTCGAGCGGGGCTGGGAGCGAGTAGACCTCGGACTCCTCGACTCCGAGCTCGCGGACCAGGAGGGCGCGGATGTTCGGGTTGATGTCGGTCGTGACCTCGAGGCGCACGGGCGGGCCGAAGCGCCGCCTCAGGAGCTCCTTCTCGAGCGCCTGGAGGAGGTTCTCGGCGTCGTCCTCCTCGACCTCGAGGTCCTCGTTGCGGGTCACGCGGAACGTGTGGTGCTCGAGCACCTCCATGCCCGGGAAGAGCTGGTCGAGGTGGACCGCGATGAGGTCCTCGAGCGGGATGAAGCGCGCGAGCCGGCCCGCGACGTTCCCGGCGCGCGGACCGTCGACCGAGATGAGGCGGGGGAGCTGGTCCGGCACCTTGAGCCGGGCGAAGAGCTCCTTCTCGCTCACCGGGTTCCGCACCACGACGGCGAGGTTGAGCGAGAGCCCCGAGATGTAGGGGAACGGGTGGGCCGGGTCGACCGCGAGCGGCGTGAGGATGGGGAAGACCTGCTCCGCGAAGAGTGTGCTGAGGCGCTCGTGCTCGGCCTCGCCGAGATCCGCCCAGGAGACGAGCTTGATGCCCGATTCCTCGAGGGCCGGGCGGATGTGATCCGCGAACGCCCGGGTATGGCGCTCCTGGAGCTCGTGGGCGGCCTGGCTGATCTGGTCCAGGACCTCGTGCGGGCTCAGGCCGGCCGCGGACGGGACGGCGAGACCCGTGGCGATGCGGCGCTTGAGGCCCGCGACCCGGACCATGAAGAACTCGTCGAGGTTCGAGGCGAAGATCGAGAGGAAGTTGACGCGCTCGAGCAGGAACAGGTCGGGATCCTCGGCGAGCTCGAGAACCCGGGCGTTGAACGCGAGCCAGCTGAGCTCGCGGTCCAAGAACCGGTCCGGCCCGATCTCGCCTTCGGGCGAGGGGCTCGGGAGGAACTGCGGGATGTCGATCCGATCCTCGGTGGCGCGGGACGCAGGCACCTCGGACGATCCGAACACGGGCGTCACGACCGCCGGCCGCGGTGCCGTCCTCGTGGAAACTCCCCGGTCGGCCTCCGAATTCTCCGGCGCCATTGCTGCGGTGCTCTCGTTGCTGGCTTCGGTCACTGTTCCTCCGCAGACGCTCTCAGATCCTTCGGGTCCAGCCTACTAGGGCGGCGAGACGGATAGACCTTGTCCAATAGATTGCTGATGGGCCGAGGGCCCAGCCGCTCTAGGCGCCGGCCGGCGCAGCCGGCCCGTAGAGCACGTCCTTGTCCCACAGCGTGAAGCCGAGCTTCCGGTAGAGCGCGACCGCGGCCGAGTTGTCCGCGTCCGTGTACAGCATGACCGTCTTGAGCCCCTTGCTGTGGAGATAGTCGATCCCAGTCAACGTGAGCGCGAGGCCCAGGCCGCGGCCCTGCGCCGACGGGTCGACGCCCACCACGTACACCTCGCCGACCGCCTTGTGCTCGCCGTGGGCTGGGTGCACCTTCGTCCAGTGGAAGCCGAGGATCCGGCCGCCGTCGTCCACCGCGAGGAAGAAGCCCGCGGGATCGAACCACGGCTCGCCCATGCGCGCCTCGAGGTCGCTGCGTCGCAGCGCGCCCTGCTCGGGATGGTGGGCGAAAGCCGCATGGTTCGCGGCGAGCCACGCGTCCTCGTCGCGGCCCGGCTCGAACGTGCGGATCGTGACGCCGTCCGGCAGGGTGGGGGCGGGGCCCTCCGCGTGGCGCACGAGCACCATCTTCCAGAGCTCGCGGAGCGGCACGTAGCCGTACAGTGCCGCGAGCTCTGCGGCGGCCTCGTGGTTGCCGTGCGACCAGGCTGTGAGGCCCTCGTGCCCCGCGGGGCCCCGGAGCTCCTTGATCGCCTCGACGAGCCGCACGCCGACCCCCTGGTTGCGGTACGTCGGGTGGACCGCAAGCTCCACCACGCCGGCGCCGTCCGGCTGGAACGCAATGGCGGCCACCCCCGCGAGGTCCTCCGGCGCCGACGAGCCCGAAGTGTCGTCGAGCGCGTGGACGGCGACCGTGACGATCTCCTCCGAGCGCGTCTCCGGCGAGCGCAGGAGCACCGTGGTCTGCTCCGAGAGCGACGGGTTGCCGTCGGAGTCCTCCGCCGCGGCGAGCAGGGATTCGATCTCCGTCCACAGGGACCGCGGAACGCGACCCTCGACGACGGTGGCGGGCCAGTCCTGCGGATAAGCGCTCGTCATGAAGCAAGGCTAGCGAATGCGCCCGCGGCGCGGGCGGGTTTGGCGGTCCGGGACGTGCACGTGTACAGTGAATGACCGCGGCTTAGCCGCGCGAGGGGGATCCACCAGTGGGGTGGCCTCGATACGTTCGACCCGTATGTCCTCCACAGATCGAGGCTCCAGGCCTCGCAGCACGAGGGTCCCGCACCGAGCACGGTGCGGGACCCTCGTCACGTCTCGGGCCGCATATCCCGGGCCGCGGGCAGTTCAGCGCCGGAGGCCTACGCCTCGCTGAGCTCGTCCTCGCTGAGCCGGGTGAGGGTGAGCCGGTAGCCGACGTTCCGCACCGTCCCGATGAGCCCCTCGTGGTCGGGCCCGAGCTTGGCCCGGAGGCGCCGAACGTGGACGTCGACCGTGCGCGTGCCCCCGTAGTAGTCGTAGCCCCACACCTCCGTCAGGAGCTGCTGCCGCGTGAACACGCGGCCGGGGTGCTGCGCGAGGTACTTGAGGAGCTCGAACTCCTTGAAGGTGAGGTTGAGGGCCTCCCCGTTCACGCGCGCCGTGTAGCTGGCCTCGTCGATCACCACGCCGGCCGCGCGGATCTCGGTCTCGGCCTCCTCGACGTGCGAGGTCTTCGACACGGCGAGCCGGATGCGCGCCTCAATCTCTGCCGGCCCCGCGGACTCGAGGATGATGTCGTCGACGGCCCAGGCCGAGGAGACGGCGGCCATGCCGCCCTCGGTGAGGATGAGGAGCAGGGGCGAGCTGAGGCCTGTGGCCTTGAGCAGCTGGGTGAGGGAGCGGGCGCCCACGAGGTCCTTGCGGGCGTCGAGGAAGACGACGTCGGCCGGATCCGCGTCGAGCAGCGCGGTCGGCTCGGCGGCCAAGATGTGAACCTGATGGTTCAGAAGTTCGAGGGCAGGAAGCACTTCGACCGAGGAGCCTCGGCTGTTGGTCAGCAGCAGAATGTGCGACATAGTTCCTCCCGAAGAGCAGGCTGCACAACGTCGGGCAGGTCGTACCTATGCGGACGATTATACGGGTGGCCCTGTGGAAGGATGGCAGCGTGAAGACGTGGATCGGAGGCGTGGCCGCCGCAGGCATCGGCGTGGCGGGCACAGCCGCCCTCGTCGGGTCGAGCTTCGGCGGGCCTCTCGCCCAGGCTACGGTCGCCGTCGTCCTCGCCATCGCCGCGGGTTTCGGGTGGCCGCACTTCCTGGGGATCCCTGCCAGGAAGACGAACGGGACCATCCTCGCGCTCGCGGGCGCCGCGGCCGGAATCTCGGCTGCCGCAGTGCCGGGGCCCGAGTTCCTCTCGTGGGCCCCGGCGGCCATGGCGCTCGGCGTCATGGCCGTGACCGTGGTCCAGCTCATCCGGGGCACCGGACAGAGCCACCGCCTCGAGTCGACGCTCGGCGCCAGCTCCGGAGTGCTGCTGTGCTGCCTCGGGGCCGGGTGGATCGCCACGGCGCGCTTCACCGGCACGGGCTCGATGCTGCTCGTCGCCGGGATCAGCACGGTCGTGGCCCTCCTGGTCGGGGCCATCAACTGGCCGGACACGATCGTGGCCCCGTTCGCCATCGTCTTCGCGGGCCTCGCAGCTCCCCTCACCGCGCTCGTCCTAACGGACATCGCCGTGATTCCCGCCACGGCGGCCGGTGTCCTGATCGGCGCCGTGCTCGCCGCGGTCCGCCGCCTCAACCGCACGCGGTCGCGGCCCATGCCGCGGGCGGGACTCGTGGCGCTCGCGCTCGCGCCGGTCCTTGCGGTCGGATCGATCGCGTACTTCATGGACAAGCTCCTGCTCCACTGAGCGCCCTGCCTCGCCGTCACGCGGGCGGGAGGCCCCAGCCGAGGCGCTACCATGGCGCTATGTCTGTTCTTGCCTGGGAAATCCTCTTCCTTGTCCTGCTGGTCATCGCCGGCATCTCGATGGCGTGGTTCGCCGTCTACGCGATCCTCGGACTGTTCCGCGGCCAGCGCTGATCCTTCCGGAGTCGACTCGTGCCGATTGAGATCCCTACTGGACTCACCCCCGAGCTTGTCCCGCTGTCGTGGCTCATCGGGGAGTGGGAAGGCCAAGGGCGGCTCGGTCCGGGGGAGGAGGGTGACGAGCACTTCGGCCAGCGCGTCACGTTCCACCACCACGGCTTCCCGTACCTCGAGTACACGGCCGAAAGCTGGCTCACCGACGAGAACGGTGTCAGGCTGCGTCCGCTCTCCGTCGAGACCGGCTTCTGGCAGCTCGACCGTCCGCTCCTCGATGCCGATGGCGGCCCGGGTCTGACGCCCGCGGACATCGTTCCCGCGTACAAGTCGGCGGACGAGGTCGAGCGGCTGCGCAACTCCGACGGCGGGTTCGACATCACCGTCACGATCCTCCATCCGGGCGGCATCGCCGAGCTGTACTACGGCCAGATCCGCGGCCCGCAGATCCAGCTCAGCACGGACGCCGTGATGCGCGGCGCCAACAGCAGGAACTACTCGGCCGCGACCCGGATCTTCGGCCTGGTCAACGGCGACCTGTTCTGGCGCTGGGACGTCGCCTCCGGCGGCACACCCCTCGCCCCGCACGCCTCGGCGATCCTCAAGCGCGTGGCGCAGCCGGAAGTCCCGCAGCAGCGCCCCGAATGACCGCGCGCATCGACTGGTCCGAGTCGAGACGGGCAGGCTGAAATGGTCGGACCGAAAACCGTCGGACTGAAATCGGCCTCCCAGGCGTTGAACTGATCATGACCTTCTCCTCTCCGCTCCTGTCCCGCCCCGGCGCCGTCGAGGCGGGCGGCGCCGACGCGGGCGTCGCCGCGCACTACGGCGATCCCGTGCGCGAGCAGCGCGCTCTGGTGGAGGGTCGCGCCGCCGCAGACCTCTCGTTCCGCGGCGTGGTGACCGTGACCGGCCCTGATCGCCTCACGTGGCTCACCACCCTTTCCTCCCAGCAGGTGGCTGGCCTCGCTCCCGGCGAGTCAGCTGAGCTCCTGCTCCTGAGCGTCCAGGGCCGGATCGAGTACGACGCGCGGATCGTGGACGACGGCACGACGGCTTGGCTTCTCGTCGAGGCGGCAGAGGCCGGCGGCCTTGCGGCGTGGCTCGATTCGATGCGTTTCATGCTGCGGGTCGAGGTGGCGAACGTGAGCGATGCGTGGGGAGTCCTCGGCGCGGTGCGCCAGCTCGATGAGCTCGCGGGTCTCGGTGGCGTCGGACCCATGTGGCGCGACCCATGGCCGCATATCGCTCCGGGCGGGTTCAGCTACGCTGCCGTTCCCGAGGATCGGCACCCCGGCCTCGAGCGGCCGTGGTTCGAGCACCTGGTCCCTGCGGACCGGCTCGGCGACGCCGCGGCCGCGCTCGACGGCGCGGGCGTTGCCCTCGCCGGATCGATGGCCGCGGACGCGCTCCGCATCGCGGCCTGGCGCCCGCGCGTCGGCTTCGAGACGGACGAGAAGGCGATTCCACACGAGCTGGATCTCCTGCGAACGGCCGTGCATCTCGCCAAGGGCTGCTACAAGGGCCAGGAGACGATCGCCCGCGTCCACAACCTCGGCCACCCGCCGAGGAGGCTCGTCATGCTCCAGCTCGACGGCTCGGCCCACACGCTCCCCGCGGTCGGCAGCCCGGTCTTCCCTGCAACGGGCGACGGCGCCGGGAAGCAGGTGGGTCGGGTCACCTCCGCGGCGCTCCACTACGAGATGGGCCCCATCGCGCTCGCGATCGTCAAGCGCAGCACGCCTCCAGACCTTCCGCTCACCGTCAGCGGAGAGGCCGAGGGCGAGGTCTACGCGGCGGCCCAGGAGACGATCGTCGCGCCGGAGGCTGGCCAAGTGGTCCACAGGCCCACGGGTCTCCTGCGCGGACCGCGCTGAGCCTCTCAGCATGTGATATCGGTCTCTGATCGCGGCCGGCGAACACCTGCGGACTTCCGCTGTCCGCAGAAGGTGAGACTCTGGTTCGGTGGAAAGAATTGAGCGGCCTTGGGCTGCCCTGTGGTCCCTGGTCATCGGCTTCTTCATGATCCTCATCGACACGACCATCGTGTCGGTGGCGAACCCCGCGATCATGCGGGGGATCGGTGCGGACATCAACGAGGTCATCTGGGTGACGAGCGCGTACCTGCTCGCGTACGTCGTCCCGCTCCTCATCACGGGGCGCCTCGGTGACCGGTTCGGCCCGAAGAACATGTACCTCACGGGACTTGTCATCTTCACGCTCGCCTCCCTGTGGTGCGGGCTCTCGGGGAGCATCGCCTCGCTCATCGCCGCCCGCGTGGTGCAGGGACTCGGCGCCGGCCTCATGACGCCTCAGACCATGGCCGTGATCACGCGCATCTTCCCACCCGAGCGCCGTGGCGCCGCGATGAGCATCTGGGGCTCGACGGCGGGCGTCGCGATGCTCGTGGGCCCGATCCTGGGCGGCCTCCTGGTGGACGGGTTCGGCTGGGAATGGGTCTTCTTCATCAACGTCCCGGTTGGCATTGTCGGCTTCTTCCTCGCGATGCGCCTCGTGCCGAAGCTCACCACGCACTCGCATCGGTTCGACTGGCTCGGCGTCGTGCTCAGCGGCATTGCGATGTTCCTCATCGTCTTCGGCATCCAGGAGGGCCAGACGTACTCGTGGGGCACCATCACGGGCCCGATCACGGTGTGGGGCCTCATCATCGCGGGCATCGTGGTGATGGCGCTGTTCGTGCTGTGGCAGGCGTTCAACAAGGCCGAGCCGCTCGTTCCGCTGCGCCTGTTCCGCGACCGCAACTTCTCGCTCGCGAACCTCGGCATTTCGACGGTGGGCTTCGCCGTGACCTCGTTCGGCCTGCCCACGATCTTCTACTACCAGCTGGTGCGCGGCATGACCCCGACGCAGTCGGCGCTCATGATGATCCCCATGGCGGTCCTCTCAGGCGGCCTCGCGCCTGTGGCCGGGAAGTTCGTGGACCGCGGGCACGCGAAGGTGATGAACATCGGCGGCATGTTCCTGTTCGTTGTCTCGCTCTGGCTGTACTCGGTGCTCCTGACGCCGGATCAGAACCTTGCGGTCCTCCTCATCCCGGGCGCCGTTCTGGGCGTCGCCAACGCAGGCCTCTGGGGTCCGCTCGCCACGCTCGCGACCCGAAACCTCCCGCCGCAGCTCGCGGGCGCCGGCTCGGGCATCTACAACACGACGCGCCAGATCGGCGCGGTGCTCGGCAGCGCCGCGATCGCGACGTTCATGCAGGCACGCCTCGCGGACAACCTTCCGGCTCGCGCAGGCGGGGGCGGTCAGAACACGAGCGCGCTCGCGGCAGGCCAGCTCCCGTCCTTCCTCCAGAGCGGGTTCACGACCGCGATGGCCCAGTCGGTCCTGCTGCCCGCCGGGATTCTGGTTATCGGCGTCCTCGTGGCCTTCTTCTTCGTGAAGGTGCGCCCCGCAGCGGGTCGACCGGCTCAGACCGGCGCGCCCGAGGGCTCGCCCGTGGAGGCAGAGCGCCCGTAGTCTGAGGGGCATGACTGCTGCACCCCGCATCCCGCTCTCGTCAGGCCACAGCATCCCGCAGCTCGGGCTTGGAACGTGGCCGCTCGACAACACGCAGGCGGCGGAGGTGATCGCCACCGCGCTCGAACTCGGGTACCGGCACGTGGACACGGCCGAGAACTACGGGAACGAGGAGGGCGTGGGGGAGGGCCTCCGCCGCTCGGGCGTGCCGCGCGAGGACGTGTTCGTGACGACCAAGTTCAACCGCGAATGGCACAGCGTGGGCGGCGTCCGCGAGGCGTGGGAGCGCAGCGTGCGCCGGCTCGGTCTCGACTACCTTGACCTGTTCCTGGTCCACTGACCGAACCCCGATCAGGGCACGTACGCCGAAGCGTGGGATGGGCTCCTTGCGCTCCGGGAAGAGGGCAAGATCCACTCCGTGGGCGTCTCCAACTTCACGCCCGCCCACCTTGAGGTGATCATCGAGGCGACCGGCGTCGGCCCCGACGTCGACCAGATCCAGCTGAGTCCGTACTGGACCCAGCAGGAGGCGCGGGCCTACCACTTGGGGCACGCGATCGTGACGGAGTCCTACAGCCCGATCGGCCGCGGGCTTGAGCTCCTCGGCGAGCCGGCCGTCGTCGCCGTTGCCGAGGCGCACGGCGTCACGCCCGCTCAAGCGGTGCTGCGCTGGCACACCCAGCAGGGCCTCGTCGCGATCCCGAAGTCGGCCTCGCCGCAACGGCTGGTAGAGAACCTCGACGTCTTCAGCTTCGACCTCACGCCCGAGGAGCTCGCGGCCCTCGACGCCCTCAACGGCACGGGCCCGGAGGCTGCCGATCCGGACAAGTTCGGTCACTGATCGGGAGAACGTGAGCTGTCCGGACCCCGACCCGCCAACCGACGGCGGGGACGACGGGCCCTGGCCGAGACGAGGTCTCCGACGAAGGCGAGTCCTGAGACCACGAGCCACACCACGATCCAGGCCGGCCAGTTCATGAGCCCGAACCCGAGGGACCACGAGCCGTCGGCGCGATCGGCTCCTTCAAAGTAGACGCCTCCGAAGAGCCCGACCGCTCTAGAGCCCGGCTCGCGAGGCGAGAACATCAGCACGAGTATCGCGGTGATTGCCACGACGAGAGTTCCGGCGACCCCGGCCTTCATGGCATTGACCACGCGACGAGCGGCGCGGGACGGCCGTTTCACAGTGCTTCACCCATCGGAATGTTCCCCATAGCGCCCCACGGTACGCGGCCATGGAAGCACTGATAGGTGGAGCGTGGACAGTCTCTACGTGCGGCCGAGCAGCACCGACGCGATGCGCCCGGACGGGACCACGCCGAGGGCGTCCGCGAGCCTGAGCGCCCCGACGTTCTGCGCCTGCGCCTCGAGCTGTACGAGGTAGCCCTCCGCGAGTGCCTCGTGCGCAGCGAGGCGGGCCATGAACGTGCCGAGGCCCCGGCGTCGAAGCGCCGGCGCCACGAGCACACCGAGATCGGCGATGAGGCCCTCGCGCACCGAGTAGGCGGCGCACACGGCGGGGCCGTCGGGGAGCATGAGCGTGAAGCGGTGCTCGCGGCGCTCGATCCCGGCCGAGCTCACGTCGTCGGGCGGGCAACGGGTCTCGAGCTCGATCGCCTCGGGGTTCCCGCGGGATACTTCGGGCTCGGTGTCCGGCTGGAGGACCCGGAGGTCGTCGACGAAGCCGAGGACTCCCGTGCTCAGCCCGTGCGCGCCGTGGCCCGCGAGCCGCAGAAGCGCCCCGCCGGCCAGGAGATCCTCGTCCGGGAGGTCCGCGGCCGCCTCGACGAGTTCCGTCGGCCCCGACAGTGCGACCTGTCCGAAGAGCTCGACCGCCGTCAGCGACGAGGCCGCATCGAGGCACCCGAGGAGGCGGCCGCCGTCGTCCGAGAACGCAAGGTCGGGGAGCCCAAGGCGACGCGCCCACGCGAGCCGGACAATGCCCCGGCTGCCGCTGTGGAACGTGCGGGCCGAGCCCGCCTCCGAGCTGCCACTACTCACGGGCGGCCTTCCTGTTCCTCACCCGGCGACCCTAACCGAACAGGACGCGGGCCTCGTCGTACCGGTCCTGGGGGACGGTCTTGAGCCGGCCTAGGGCCGCGTCGAAGCCGACGTGCACAATGTCGGTGCCGTTGAGCGAGACCATCGTGCCCCAGCGGCCCTCGACCACGGAGTCGATCGCAGCCATGCCGAGGCGCGTCGCCAGGACGCGGTCGAACGCGGTGGGGACGCCGCCGCGCTGGATGTGGCCGAGGACGGTCGCGCGGGTCTCGATACCGGTGCGGGCCTCGATCTCGGGGGCGAGCCGCTCGCCGATGCCGCCCAACCGGGGGCGACCGAACGTGTCGAGGCCGCGCTCGGAGTGGGCCTCGCCCATCGTGTCGAGCGCGAAGCCCTCGGCAACGACCACGAGCGGGGCCCGGCCGCGGTCGTGGGCCAGCTTGACCCAGGCGGCGATCTGGTCGATGCTCACTCGCTGCTCGGGGATGAGGATCGCGTGCGCCCCGGACGCCATGCCGGAATGGAGCGCGATCCAGCCGACGTGACGGCCCATGACCTCGGCGATCATGCAACGGTGGTGGGACTCGCCGGTGGTGCGGAGGCGGTCGATCGCCTCGGTCGCGATTTCGACGGCGGTGTCGAAGCCGAACGTGTAGTCCGTCGCGTCGAGGTCGTTGTCGATGGTCTTGGGGACGCCGACGATCCTCAGGCCCGCGTCGGTGAGGCGCTTCGCCGCGGCGAGCGTGCCCTCGCCGCCGATCGCGATGATCGCGTCGATGCCGAGCCGGTCCATGTGGCCCTTGATGACCGCGGGCCCGCCGCCATTCTCGAACGGGTTGGTGCGCGAAGTGCCGAGGATCGTGCCGCCCTGCTTGGCGATGCCTCGGACGAGAGTACGGGGGATGTCGATGATGTCGCCCTCGACCACACCGCGCCAGCCGTCTCTGAAGCCAACGAACTCCTGGCCGTGCACCGCGATGCCCTTGAGCACGGCCCCGCGGATCACTGCGTTGAGGCCGGGGCAGTCGCCTCCGGACGTGAGGATGCCGATCTTCATGCAGGGCCTTTCCGCTGGTGCGGCCGGTCCGCTCAGGGGGCGGCGGGCCGTCGGTGGGTGTGGTGCTTGAGGCGCCCCGTTGAGCCCACGCCGATTGTAGCCGCGCCTTGTGGGTGATGCACACCACAAATGGACGACGGCGGCTGCCCGCCGCCGTCGTCCCTTCGCCTCTCCGTGGGCCTCCGCGCGCAGCTCAGGCCGTGGGCGCCTCCTGCCCCGGATCGGCTCCGGCCGGGGGTGTTCCGCCGCCATGTCGGGGACCGCCGAGGAGCTTCTCGAGGATGATCGCGCCGCTCTGGTCCGGGATGAGGGTCCACGCGATCAGGTAGGCGAAGACGGCCGGGCCCGGAAGGAAGCAGAGGACGATGAAGATGACTCGGACGAACATGACGTCGACGTCGAGGCGGTTGGCCAGCCCGCTCAGCACGCCGCCGAGAAGGCGTTGGGGGCCCCGGCGCAGGCCGGTCGAGCGGATTGAGTCGAAGAACGAGTCCATGGGTGGCTCCTGGTTGCGAGGGTGGTGAGGGTGGATTGGGAGGGGGGCCGTCTGACGGCTTGCGAGGGTTCCGGGAGGCTCAGAGCGACGGGCCGTCGTACGGGCCTGGCGCGTCGTAGGGGCTGCGCTTCGGGGGATCCGTCGGCGACGCGTCCCCGGCCGCCTCGGAGGAGCTGGTGTCTCCGGGTTCCTGGCCGCCGGCATCGCCCGTGGCGGCAGCGTCGATCCGCTTCCGGCTGCGGGAGGCCGCGAGGGTCCCGCCGACGACCAGGCCGAGGCCGGCGAGGAGCAAGAGGCTGACGGCGGCAACGCCAAGATCGACCGTGAACCAGCCGAGACGGCTTGAGACGAGAAGCCCCGCGATGGCCACCACGACAGCTCCCCAGACGACGGTGCCCACGCTGGGGCCGTGCTTGAATTCCGACTGCTCGGAGGCGTTCGCGCTCATCACTGCTCCTGCTCGATATCGACGTTGCTCATGGTGGCGTCGAGGTTGACGACGAGGGTCGCGCCGGGCCTGCTCGAGTTGTAGGTCTCGGAGCCGTTCGTCGTGACCCCGGCGATCGACTTGTCGCCGAAGTGGACGTTGCTCATGGTCGCGTCCGCCTGGACTCGGACCGGCACGTCCTTCGGGATCTTGATCTCAAGCTGGCTCATGGTCGCGCTCACGGGCACCACGGCCTCCGAGGACAGTGGCCCCGACGTGTCGAGCTGCCGCAGGTCGAGCTGGCCGGAGGCGCCCGCGAGCGAGTAGCCGGAGGCAGCCTGCTGCACGGTCGCCGGGGTGAGGTTCACGGCCCCGTGGGGGCGGCTCAAGGCGTAGGCCGGCTGGGTGGCCGCCGCCACGATGAGCGCGACGACCGCGAAGAAGGACAGGATCCCGCCTGTCCGGCCGCGAAGGCCAGCGACGACGATGCCGAGGCCCAAGACCCCGGCCGCAATGGCCCACAGGGCGCCCGTGCTCGGGTCCACGATCGCCGCGCCCGAGAGCTGGAGTCCGAGGAGGCCGCCGGCCACGAGCACTGCGAGGCCCAGAACGACCGCCACGAACGCGCCCCCCGGCCCTCGCCGGCGCGGCTTCACCGCTGTGGCCGCCTTGGGGCCGTACGGACGCGGCGCATAGGGGCCGCGCGAGCCGCTGTAGGGCCGGCCGTACGGGGCTCCGTACGGCGCGCCGTAGGGAGCCCCGTACGGAGCCCCGTAGGGGGCACCATACGGTCTGCCGTATGGCCCACCCTGCGGGCGCGCACCGTGCGGCCGCGCGCTGTGCGGACCCGCGCTGTTCGGACCGGCACTGTGCGGACCCGCACCCTGCTGGCCCGCTGCCTGGGAACCGGCCTGAGGACCCGCGCCCGTCGGAAAGGCGTCGGCCGGGGCGGAGTGCCACTCGGCGGAGTCGTGCCCCTCCTGCGCCCCGGGGAACGGCTCACCCGCTGACGCGCCGGGATCCTCTGGCGCCTCAGGGTCCTGGGGCGTCCCAGCGGACGTCCCAGTGAAGGTGCCGCGCCAGTAGGGACCGCCGGCCATGCGCCGGATGCGCCGCGAGCGGGAGACGCTGTAGACACACAGGCAGACGACGCCGATCCAGAACAGGGCCCAGAAGGGACCAGCGCCGCGTACGTCGCCGAGCCAGAATCCGGCGCGCGCGCCGCCCAGCCCGAGGATGGTCGCGGCGAGTCCGCCGGTCATGCCTGCCGTCCAGCGCCCGCGCATGGCCTCCTGGAGGTGGATCCGGCCGTCCGGCTCCGGTAGCAGCAGCCACAGGACGCCGTATGCGAGGACGCCGACCCCGAGGAAGATGGCCGCGACGATGAAGAGTCCGCGGACCAGAACGGGGTCGATGCCCCATCGGTGGGCAAGACCGCTCGCCACGCCGCCGGCCCAGCGGTCCGAGCCACGGGTCACGCCGAGGCTGCGGATCCAGCCGAAGAAGTCGGAACCGGCTCGGCCCGTGGGCCGCCCGGGGCCGGGGGCGCTGGGTCCCCCGGGGTGCTGTTCGGTGCTCATGGCTCCATCCTTCCCGGCGGGGCGTCGGGGACCCATGGGGTGAACCCCTGAGCGGACCCTGAATCACCCCGGGGTTTCCCGGATCGGCGGCCCTGAGAGGCTAGAACCGTGCTTGGATTGGTGGCATGAACACCGTCCCGGTCCGGCCGCCGCTTGTGCGCGCCGAGGACCGCCTCGTCGCGGGAGTGTGCTCGGGGCTGGCCCGGCACCTCGGCATGAGGGTCGAGGTCGTCCGGTGGATCATCGTGCTGTCGGCCCTCCTCGGCGGGGCCGGCATCCTGTTTTACGGCTGGCTGTGGGTCATGGTTCCCACAGCGTCCGAGGCTGCCCGACGCCAGGCCAGGCGGCCGGCGTCGCCCATTGCGCCGGCGGTGAGCGAGCCTGCGGACGGCGCGCGGACGACGGCGGCCCCCGCCTTCCTCGAGGCCGCGCGCCGCGCGCCGAGGCTCGGCGGGCATGCGCGGGAGATCCTGCTCGGCGTGGCGCTCGTGATCGGCGCGATCATGGTGGGCAGCGGCTTCCTCGGAGCGGATATCCCGCTCGGCGTCGTCATCCCGATCGCGGCCATCCTTGGCGGCGCGACGCTCGCGTGGCTCCAGCTCGACGATTCCCGCCGCGACCAGTTGGTCCGCGGGGCCGGAGCCGGCCGGTGGGCCGGATGGGTGCGGCTCGGCGCGGGCCTCGCGCTCGTGGCCACGGGCGTGACGCTGGCGATCTCGGGCACCCAGTGGAATGTCCTCGGCCTGGCTCTGCTGGCCTCCCTGGCCGTGCTCGCCGGCGTCGCCCTCGTGCTGCTGCCGTGGGGCCTCAAGTTCTGGCGCGACTTCGGCGCCGAGCGGTCCGCCCGCGTGCGCGAGGAAGAACGGGCGGAGATCGCGGCCCATCTCCACGACTCGGTGCTCCAGACGCTCGCGCTCATCCAGCGCCGCGCCGGAAACGAGGCAGACGTGACGCGCCTCGCGCGCGCCCAGGAGCGCGAGCTGCGCGAGTGGCTCTACCGCGACTCCCGGCGCGGGGGAGGGACCTTTACGGACAGGCTCAAGGCGCTCGCCGCCGAGGTGGAGGACGCGCACGGCCAGCCAGTCGAGGTCGTCTGCGTGGGGGACCTGCCCCTGCGCGAGGCCGACCGCGAGCGGACCGAGGCGCTCCTGCAGGCCTCACGCGAGGCCATGCTCAACGCGGCCCGGCACGGCGGCGGGGCCGTGTCTGTCTACGCGGAGGCGGCGGGCGGCACGATCGATGTTTTCGTCAAGGACCGCGGACCGGGGTTCGACCTCGACGCGGTGCCCCAGGACCGGCTTGGCGTGCGGGAGTCGATCGTGGGGCGGATGCGCCGCCACGGTGGCGAGGCCAAGATCGTCTCCGGGTCCGAGGGCACCGAGGTGCGCCTGCAGCTGCGCCTGCAGAGGCTGGCCGATGGAGCGGAGGAATCATGAGCGAGCCGGTCACCGTGGTCATCGTGGACGACCACACGATCTTCCGTTCGGGACTCAAGGCCGATCTCGACGAGCGCGTGAGCGTGGTGGGGGAGGCGGGCACTGTGGAGCAGGCGGTCGCCGTCATCGAGGAGCTCGAGCCCCAAGTCGTGCTGCTCGACGTGCACCTGCCGGGCGGCATCGGCGGCGGCGGGCGGGAGGTCCTCACGCGGTCCGCTGCCCTGCTGGGACGCGTGCGCTTCCTCGCGCTCAGCGTCTCCGACGCCGCAGAGGATGTCGTGTCGGTGATCCGCGCAGGCGCCCGGGGCTACGTCACGAAGACGGCCTCGGGTCCGGAGATCACGGACGCCGTCCTGCGGGTGGCCGAGGGCGACGCGGTGTTCTCGCCCCGCCTCGCGGGCTTCGTGCTCGACGCGTTCGGCACGTCCGCCGTGGCCGATGACGAGCTTGACCGTCTCTCTGCCCGCGAGCTCGAGGTCATGCGGCTCATCGCGCGCGGGTACTCCTACAAGGAGGTCGCCAAGGAGCTGTTCATCTCGGTCAAGACCGTCGAGACCCACGTCTCCGCCGTGCTGCGCAAGCTTCAGCTCACGAACCGCCATGAGCTCAGCCGCTGGGCGGCGGACCGCCGCATCTGGTAGCCGTTGCGGGGTCTCGTCCGGCGGGTTGCGGGGTCTATGTCCTGACTTTGACCCCACAACGTGGTGCCGGTGACCCCGCAACCTAGGGGGCGATGATCCGGAGCGCCCTCGGCCGGATCTCGACGTGGACGGGGAGGCCGCCCGCGCCGTCGCCGTCGAGGCACAGCGGCAGCGGGCGGTCCGCGGAGATCGCGATGCGGCGGCCGGTGAATCGGCGCACCCCGGGCACCGTCACGTGTGAGCCTGTCTCGGCGAGCTTCATGAACCGGGCCACACTCCGCTTGGGGATCTCGGCACCGGCCACGAGCACGTGGACGAGCCCATCGTCGAGGACGGCGTCCGGGACGATGTCGAGGCCGTGGCCGTACCGACCGGAGTTGGCCATGACGACAAGGTGCGCGGCGATGCTGTGTCGCGTCCCGTCGATGTCGAGCTCGAACTGGGCGGGCTTCCAGGGGATGATCGCGAGCAACGGCGCGACCGTGTAGGCGACAGCCGACGGGATGCGCGAGTCGTTCATCATGAGGTTGGCCACGGCGTCGAGCCCCGAGTAGGCGTTCCCCGGCACAAGCCGCCCCTCCGCCTCGAGGAGGTCGACGGCGCGCTCAGCGCCGGAGGCCAAGACTCGCGCCAGGTCGTCCGGTTCAGTCGGCATGCCGAGCTTCGCGGCGAAGCCGTTGCCGCGGCCCGCCGCGACAAGGGCGAAGAGCGCGCCGGCCCGCGAGGCGGCCTCGGCGACGTCGCGCACGATCCCGTCGCCGCCCACGGCGACCACGACATCGCCCCGCGCCGCGGCCTCGGAAGCCAGCCGCCCGGCGTCGTCCGCTGTGCGCGTGACGACCGTGCGCACCTCGGCTCCGGAGGCCGCGAGCAGCTCGGCGACCGGGGCCCAGACCTTGGGCGCCCGGCCTCCGCCCGCGACCGGGTTGACGATCGCCGTGAACGAGCGCCGGCTGGCGGGATCGCCCGCCCGACGGCCCGCCTCCCGCATGGCCTAGCGCGCCGTCGCGAGGATTTCCTGGATGCGCCCCACGCCCTCGGCGAGATCCGCGTCGCCCAAGGCGTACGAGAGCCGCACGTAGCCGCTCGGGCCGAATGCCTCGCCTGGCACGATCGCGACCTCGACCTTGTCGAGGATGAGCGCGGCGAGCTCGGCCGACGTCGCCGGGCGGATCCCGCCGATCTCCTTGCCGAGCAGCTCGCGCACGTCCGGGTACGCGTAGAACGCTCCGTGCGGCGTGGGGCAGTTGACGCCGTCGATCGCGGAGAGGCCCGCGACCATGGCCTTGCGGCGGCGGTCGAACGCGACCTTCATCTCGTCCACCGCGTCGAGCGGGCCCGAGACGGCCGCGAGCGCCGCCATCTGGGAGACGTTGGAGACATTGGACGTCGCGTGCGACTGGAGGTTGGTCGCGGCCTTGATGACGTCCGCCGGGCCGATCATCCAGCCGACGCGCCACCCGGTCATGGCGTACGTCTTCGCGACGCCGTTGAGGATCACGACCTTGTCGCCGAGGGCCGGGGCTGCTGTCGCGATCGAGGTGAACGGCACGCCGTCGTACGTGAGGTGCTCGTAGATCTCGTCGGTGACAACCCACAGGCCCTTGGACGCGGCCCACTCGCCGATCTCTGCCACCTGCTCGGGCGAGTAGACCGCGCCGGTGGGGTTCGACGGCGAGACGAAGAGGAGGATCTTGGTTCGTTCCGTGAGCGCGGCCTCGAGCTGGTCGACGGTCACGAGGTAGCCCTGCTCGGGGCCGGCGAACACGTCGACCGGAACCCCGCCTGCGAGACGGATCGCCTCGGGGTATGTGGTCCAGTAGGGCGTAGGGAGGAGCACCTCGTCGCCCGGGTCGAGGAGGGTCGCGAACGTGTTGTAGACGGCTTGCTTGCCGCCGTTCGTCACGAGCACCTGCGAGGCCTGGGCCTCGTAGCCGGAGTCGCGAAGCGTCTTCTCGGCGATGGCCTGCTTGAGCTCCGGCAGCCCGCCGGCGGGGGAGTAGCGGTGGAACCGCGGCTGGCGGGCGGCCTCGATGGCCGCCTCGACGATGTAGCCGGGGGTCGGGAAGTCGGGTTCGCCGGCGCCGAAGCCGATGACCGGCCGGCCTGCCGCCTTGAGCGCCTTGGCCTTCGCGTCGACGGCCAGGGTCGCGGATTCGGCTATGGATCCGATGCGCTGGGAGACACGGGCGGAGGTCATGGGCTTGTCCTGACTTTCGTGGGCGGAAGAGGGCACGCTGCGGGACGCGCCCGCTTCTCTACTCTAGATGTTCCGGCTCTTCCAGCCCGTTCGTTTCGGCGCGTCGCTGCCCCGCTTGGTTCGACGCGCGCCGCGAATGTGCGTAGACTGGACCACCGGCATCAGAAACCGACTCAGTCGGCCGCGCCTCCGAGCAGCCAGTCCGTCCCCGGGAAATCCGGGCCGCGAACCTTGGTAAGCTAGAGACTCGGTGTTCTGACCGAAGGGTAGTGGCGCAATTGGTAGCGCAGCGGTCTCCAAAACCGCAGGTTGCAGGTTCGAGTCCTGTCTGCCCTGCGCACGGCGCGCTTCGGGTCAAACCGGGGCGTTCCAGCACGCACAGTACGGATGTCCTGGGTACACGGAAGAGCGAGGAATAGGTGACCGAAACAGCTGCGAGCAGCTCTCATGGCCGCCCAGCCAAGCAGGCCAAGAAGCTCGGCTTCTTCGGCCGCATCTCTCTCTTCGTCCGCCAGGTCATCGGGGAGCTCCGCAAAGTCGTCACCCCGACCCGGCAGGAGCTGCTCAACATGACGTTCGTCGTGCTGGCGTTCGTGGTGGTCATGATGGTCGTCGTCTTCGTTCTCGACTTCCTCTTCGGGCTCGGTGTCGGCTGGGTCTTCGACGGGTCGTCGCAGAGCAAGTAAGGCGAGTCTCCGCAGACCGCGCAAGGACCGAAGCGGGTTCGACGACGCGGTGTGCGGATTCGCATTTAAGTCGTAAGAGGAGATCAGGAGACTAAGTGTCTGAGCACGAGCTCGAGAGCGAAAGCGAGCGCGAGGCCCCGGCCCCCGAGGCCGCGGTCTTCAGCGACGCTGCCCCGGTGCACGCGGCGGCGCCTTCGGCGTCGGACGCCGAGCCCGCGTTCGACGACGGCGAGGACTCCGCCGAGGAGCAGCCCGCCGCCGGCGAGGCTGAGCCCGTTGAGGAGGGCGAGGACGAGGCTGAGGAGGCCGAATCCGACGCCGACTCGGAGACCGAGGACCCGGTCGAGGCCGCAGCGAAGGCTGCCGAGGAGTTCAAGGCGAAGCTCCGCCGCCAGCCCGGCGACTGGTACGTGATCCACTCCTACGCCGGCTACGAGAACCGCGTGAAGGCGAACCTCGAGACCCGCATCCAGACCCTGGACATGGAAGATTTCATCTACGAGATCCAGGTCCCGATGGAGGAAGTCGTCGAGATCAAGAACGCGCAGCGCAAGATCGTCAAG
Source organism: Sinomonas albida (assembly GCF_004919045.1). Lineage (GTDB taxonomy): Bacteria > Actinomycetota > Actinomycetes > Actinomycetales > Micrococcaceae > Sinomonas > Sinomonas albida. The sequence goes on along the minus strand of NZ_SWDW01000007.1, from coordinate 45,828 downwards.
CGCGTCCGGATCCCCGGCTATGTCCTGGTCCGCATGGATCTCACGGATGCGTCGTGGGGCGCCGTCCGGCACACGCCGGGCGTGACGGGCTTCGTGGGCAACGCCCACAACCCGGTGCCGCTTCGCCTCGATGAGGTCTTCACCATGCTCGCTCCCGTGTTCGAGCAGGAGCAGCAGGCCGAGGCGAAGGCGTCCGGCAAGGCAGGCGTGCGCCAGCCCGTGGCTCCGGTCAACATTGACTTCGAGGTCGGCGAGTCGGTCATCGTCAAGGAGGGTCCGTTCGAGACCCTGCCGGCGACGATCTCCGAGATCAAGCCCGAGTCCCAGACGCTCGTGGTGCTCGTCTCGATCTTCGAGCGCGAGACGCCCGTGACGCTCGGGTTCAACCAGGTCTCCAAGATCTGATTCCCAACTGAAGATTTCGCCCCGGGGCAGGCCCGCTTTGCCTTCCCCGGGGCGGCCGACTGTCTAGCCAGGGCAGTCACCACCTGGACGGCGCTCCTGCTGCCCAGGAAGCAATGGAAGAAAAGGATCCTCAATGGCTCCCAAGAAGAAGGTCACCGGCCTCATCAAGCTGCAGATCCAGGCAGGTGCCGCCAACCCGGCCCCGCCGATCGGCCCTGCGCTTGGTCAGCACGGCGTCAACATCATGGAATTCTGCAAGGCGTACAACGCCGCGACGGAATCCCAGCGTGGCAACGTCATCCCCGTGGAGATCACGGTCTACGAAGACCGCTCCTTCACGTTCATCACCAAGACCCCGCCGGCCGCCGAGCTCATCAAGAAGGCTGCGGGCGTCCAGAAGGGCTCCGCGACCCCGCACACGGTGAAGGTGGCCAAGCTCACCGACGCCCAGGTCGAGGAGATCGCGAAGACCAAGCTCGAGGACCTCAACGCGAACGACGTCGAGGCCGCGAAGAAGATCATCGCCGGCACGGCTCGCTCGATGGGTATCACCGTCGAGGGCTGAGGCCCCGCAAGCCCTCGACAATGAAACACAGCGAGGGCTGATTGCCGTCACGGCACACAACTGAAGACAAATGACGCCGGCGATGTCCCGCCGTCGTCTGTGGCACGGGCCGAGCGCGGCCCACTGAGACCACAACTGCACAAGGAGATTGAGAGCAGCATGGCAAAGCGCAGCAAAGCATACGAGGCAGCCGCCGCGAAGATCGAGGACGGCAAGCTGTACGGCCCCGCCGAGGGCATCGCCCTCGCCAAGGAGATCAACCCGTCGAAGACGGACGCGACCGTCGAGGTTGCGTTCCGCCTCGGTGTTGACCCCCGCAAGGCGGACCAGATGGTCCGCGGCACGGTCAACCTCCCGCACGGCACGGGCAAGACCGCCCGCGTCGTCGTGTTCGCGACGGGCGACAAGGCCGCCGCTGCCGAGGCCGCTGGTGCGGACGTCGTCGGTTCGGACGATCTGATCGAGCGCATCCAGGGCGGTTGGACGGACTTCGACGCCGCCGTTGCGACCCCGGAGCTCATGGGCAAGGTCGGCCGGCTCGGCAAGATCCTCGGCCCCCGCAACCTCATGCCGAACCCCAAGACGGGCACGGTGACCCCGGACGTCGCGAAGGCTGTGACGGAGATCAAGGGCGGCAAGATCGACTTCCGCGTCGACAAGCACTCGAACCTTCACTTCATCATCGGCCGGACCTCGTTCGAGTCTCGCCAGCTGGCTGAGAACTACGCGGCCGCGCTCGACGAGGTGCTTCGGCTCAAGCCGTCGGCTTCGAAGGGTCGCTACATCCAGAAGGCGACTGTCACCACGACGTTCGGCCCGGGCGTTCCCGTGGACCCGAACGTCACGCGCGTGATCCTCGAGGGCTGAGCGGCAAGCCGCCCGCCCACCCTTGACAGCGCCCCCTCCCGCATCCCGGGAGGGGGCGCTGTGTTTTGCGTTGCACTTTGACCGGGCCGTCCGTGAGACTGGGCCCATGAGCGCCCCTTACCGAGTCCAGCGGCTTGAGCTGCCTGACTCGCTGCACGGGCCCGGGGCGTCCGAATTCCTCGAGTTCTCCGAGCTCACTGACGCCGTCGAGCGGCAGATCTGGGACCACGACGACCGGTGCTCGCCGCCCGAATTCCGGCTCGGCGTGTGGCGCGACACGCGCTACGAGCTCACCTCGCTGTTTTTAGTGCGCGACGGCGAGCGGATGGTCGGGAGGGGCTGGTGCCAGCTCTCGCTCAAAGAAGACCGGGACCGCGCGAGCGTCCGTGCCGAGGTCCTCGACGGGTTCACCGGTCGGGGAATCGGGCGCCTCCTGCTCGCGGCGGCGACCGAGGAGGCCAGTCGGCACGGGCGCACGCTCCTGAACACCTTCACGGAGCACCCGATCGGCTTCGAGCTTGGAGGCCCGGACGCTCAGGCCCCCGCCGTCGTCGTGCCTTCGACAGGGAGCGGGGCGCTCCCCGCTGGCGCCCGCTCGGTGCGGTTCGCGCGGGCGGCGGGGTTCGAGCTGAGCCAGGTGGAGCGGTTCAGCGAGCTCGTGCTCGCCGAGCACGACGGCGGCTGGCCGGCCCTCGAGGCCGCCGCGGCGGCCGCGTCGGGCGGGGAGTACGAGGTCCTCGTGTGGGAGGGGGTGCCGCCCGAGCACCGGGCCGAGATGGCCACCCTCCTGGGCCGGATGTCGACTGACATCCCGTACGGCATCGACGCCTACGAAGCTGCTGACTGGGACGCCGATCGCGTCGAGGCCCTTGAGGACCAGCTCGCGGGCGCGGGCACGCTCCCGCTGTACGCGGTCGCGCGGCGCCGGGCGAGCGGCCGGCTCGTCGCGTACACCTCGCTGTGGGTCCGCGCCAGCAAGCCGGACGTCGCGGACCAGGACGACACGCTCGTGGTGGCCGAGCACCGCGGCCACTCGCTCGGCATGCTCATCAAGCTGGCCAACCTGGCAGCGTACCGGGAGCGGTTCCCGAACGCGCGCAAGGTCCTCACGTTCAACGCGGAGGAGAATCGCCACATGCTCGCCATCAACGAGGCCCTCGGCTTCCGGCCGGCGGGATACGACGGCGAGTGGTTCCGGAGGCTCGAGTGAGCGTTGAGTCGCGGCGCGCCAAGGCGGCCGGTGGGGGAGACGAGGGCGAATCGAGGATCTCGAGTGCGGCCCGGACAGTTCGGGGCAGGATACGCCCGCGACCCGCAGCGATGGAGAGCTCGGCCGCCCGCACCGAGGCCCGCGCCGCGCAGGCGGCTGGCCTCGCAGTCGTGGTGAGCTTCGTCGTCGCGCTCATCGCGTTCGCGGGCCGGCGCCCCGCGCTCTCGGGCGGCGACGGCGTGGGTGACGTCGCGGCGGTGGTCGGCGGCGTCGTCGCCGTGCTCGTCCTCCCGGTGGCGTACCGGCATACCTACGATCACCCGCAGCACCACTGGCTGGCCGAACGGCCCGTGTGGCGCCGATACCTCGGAGTCGTTGCGCTTGCCGCGGCCCACGGAGCGATCGCCTACATGGCCGCGTGGGCGGGATTCCGGATCTTCCAAGGCACGTTCAACGGGCTCACCCTCGACGCCCTCGCGGGCGCCTTGGCGACCGCCGTCGTGGGCGGCCTCGCGGCCTACACGACGTATCAGTCGGGCGCGCGCATGAACAGCTACCTGCTGTCCAACTTCCTCGCCACCTATCTCGCCGCAGGCGTCCTGACCTCGATGGTGACGACGATGAACTCCCATTGGTGGGAGGTCAACTTCAGCGTTCTGGGCGCCCGGGACAGCGGGATGGCTTCGTGGACCTTCAACATGACGCTCATCACCTCTGGAGTCGTCATCACGATGCTCGCCGAGTACGTCACCCGCGACATCCAGGCGCTCGCGGCGTACCGGGAGGACAGTCCGGCGAGGGAGCGCAAGGGCTCGTCAGCGATGGTCCAGACAAGGCCGATTCTCGTGTGCCTCGTGCTCATCGGGGTGTTCCTCGCGGGCACCGGGCTGGTCCCCGTGGACTTCTACATGCCCGCCCACAATTCGATGGCAACGGCGATGGCGGGCGCCTACACGCTCCTGGTCCTGTTCCTTCCGTGGTGGCTGCCCGGGCTGAGCCGGACGTTCCATGTGACGGGATTCGCGATGCTGGGCGGGGCGATCCTCGCCGTCATCCTCTGGTTCCCGCTCGGCTACTACAACATGACGGCGATGGAGTTCTTCGTGGCCGGCGTGATCCTCGCCTGGCTCGTGCTGCTCATCCGCAACGTCGCCGCGGCCCTCGAGGATGCGCAGCGGGACGCACTCTGGGGGCTCATGCGGGACCAGGGGTCCGAGCCCTGATTTGGCGATCCTCGGCGCGTCCCGTAATCTTGAAGGACCAAAGACCGCCGGTCGCTGGTTGTCGTGCGCTCAGCGCGGCTCCAGTCTAAGGTCCCCGGAAGGGGCGGCCTGCGCAGGTGAACGAGCGAAAGCTCCGGCGGAAGTGTCTGCCGGCCCTCCACGCCCCGTGCATCTGCGCGGGGCGTTCGTATTTCCGGGACCGAGTATCGGCCCAGTTTCCCCGGAAGGAGGGTTATGGCAACGCCTACCAAGGTGGCAGCTGTCGAGGAGATCACCAAGGATTTCCAGGAGTCGGCAGCCGCAGTCCTGACCGAATACCGTGGGCTCACCGTCGCCCAGCTCAAGAAGCTTCGCCGCGCACTCGGCCAGGACAACTCGTTCTCGGTCGTGAAGAACTCCCTGGCCGCCATCGCCGCGAAGGAGGCCGGCGTCGACGCGTTCGACGGCCAGCTTGCCGGACCGACCGCGATCGCGTTCATCAAGGGTGACGCCGTTGCGGCCGCCAAGAGCCTGACCGACTTCGCCAAGGAGAACAAGCAGCTGGTCATCAAGACCGGCTACTTCGAGGGCAAGTCGCTCGACGCGAACGAGGTGGTCGCCCTGGCCGCCCTGGAGTCCCGCGAATTGCAGCTCGCGAAGGTGGCCGGCGTCCTCAAGGCGCCCATGGCCGCCGTTGCGCGCACCGTCGATGCCCTGCGCATCAAGCTCGAGGAGGAGAGCGGCGCTCCGGCCGCTGCTTCCGAGGCTCCCGCTGCCGACGCCGAGGCTCCCGCCGAAGCACCGGCCGCCGCCGAAGAGAACTGATCTCTTCCCCCACCCAGACACTCGGCGCGCCGCGGGAATCCCCGGCCGCGCCACTGAATGAAAGGACGCCAACCATGGCGAAGCTCACCCAGGACGAGCTGATCGAGGCCTTCAAGGAGCTCACCATCATCGAGCTCTCCGAGTTCGTGAAGAAGTTCGAGGAGGTCTTCGAGGTCACCGCTGCTGCCGTGGCCGTTGCCGGTCCCGCCGGTGGCGGTGCTGAGGCTGCTGCTGAGGAGGAGAAGGACTCCTTCGACGTCATCCTCGAGGCTGCTGGCGACAAGAAGATCGCGGTCATCAAGGAGGTCCGCACCCTCACGTCGCTCGGCCTCAAGGAGGCCAAGGACCTCGTCGACGCTGCCCCCAAGGCCGTCCTCGAGGGCGCCAACAAGGAAACTGCAGAGAAGGCCAAGGAGGTCCTCGAGGCCGCTGGCGCTCGCGTGACCCTCAAGTAAGCTTCGAGCTTGCTCGACGAGCCTCTGGCTCGCCGAAGGGCCCTGATTCCGTTCAGGAATCGGGGCCCTTCCCCGTTGTGGGGTCTCTGGCGGACGGTTGTGGGGTCTCTGGCGGATAGTTGTGGGGTCTCTGGCCGCGGACGGGACCCCGCAACCCTGCGGACGGGACCCCGCAACCCTGCGGACGGGACCCCGCAACCCTGCGGACGGGACCCCGCAACGCCGCGGACGGGACCCCGCAACGCCGCGGACGGGACCCCGCAACCTAGAGGGGGTCGCTGATGTCCGCGACCGTCGCACCCAGCGAGCGGAGCAGCTCACCCGAATCCACGAAGGCGCTGCGCCCGTGCTCGCCGGCCCCGAGCGAGATCCGGCCCGTGATCGTCGCGTCCGCGTAGACCGGCCACGGAGTCGTCGAGCCCACGGGCGTTATGGTGCCCCGCTCGTACCCGGTCGCGTCGAAGGCCACGTCTGCGGCAGGCATCGAGAGCCGATTCACGCCGAGCAGCTTCCGGAGCTTCGGCCAAGAGATCTGCCGGTCGCCCGGGATGAGTGCGAAGAGGAAAGTGCCGTCGGGATGCCGCACCACGAGCGACTTCACGACCGCACGCGGCTCGATGCCGAGGTTCGCGGCAGCCTCCTCGAGGCTCGTGGCGCGGCCCCGCTCGGCGACCTCGACGCGCAGGCCGCGCGCCGCGGCGTCGTCGAGGAAGCGCTCGTGGCCGCGCCCGCCGTCGTCCGCCCTCTCTGTCACCGCATCAGTCCCGGTACAGGAGGAGCGCCTCGCCCTGCCCGCCGCCGCCGCACAGCGAGACCGCGGACTTGCCGGAGCCGCGCCGCGCGAGCTCGAGGGCCGCATGCCCCGCGAGCCGCGCGCCGGACGCCCCGATCGGATGCCCGAGCGCGATCGCGCCGCCGTGGATGTTGGTCTTCTCGAGCGGGTAGCCGAGCTCCTTGAGCGACTGGACCGCAACGGAGCCGAAGGCTTCGTTGATCTCGATGAAGTCGAGATCCCCGGTGGTCCAGCCGGCCCTGCCGAGCGCGTCGGCGATCGCGTTGGCAGGCTGGGAATGCAGCGAGTTGTCCGGCCCGGCCACCTGGCCGGGCTTGCCGACGACGGCGAGCCACGGCAGCCCGTGCTCCTCGGCGTAGGCGCGGCTCGTCAGGACGAGCGCGGCCGCGCCGTCGGAGAGCGGCGAGGAGTTGCCGGCGGTGATGGTTCCGTCCGATGCGAACGCCGGCTTGAGCGGGGCAAGCGTGTCGACGGTCGTGTTGAGCCGGACGCCCTCGTCGGCGGTGACGGCGAGGGGATCGCCCTTGCGCTGCTTGACGGACATCGGGGCGATCTCGTCGTCGAACACCCCATCCTTCTGCGCAACCGCGGCGCGCTGGTGCGAGGCGGCGGCGACCTCGTCCTGCGAGCGGCGGTCGATTCCCAGCGTGAGGTTGTGGCTCTCGGTCGAAAGGCCCATGGACTGCCCGTCGAAGGCGTCCGTCAGCCCGTCGTGGGCCGCAACGTCGAGGGCGCTGACCGTCCCGTACATCCAGCCCTGGCGCGAGCCGGGCAGGACGTGCGGCGCCCGGCTCATGGACTCCTGGCCGCCGGCGACGACGACCGTCGCGTCGCCCGCGCGGATGAGGCGGGCGGCGTCGATCACCGCCGTCAGGCCCGAGAGGCACACCTTGTTGATCGTCACGCACGGGACGTTCCAGCCGATCCCTGCGGCGATCGCACTCTGGCGCGCGGGGTTCTGCCCCGCGCCGGCCTGCAGGACCTGGCCCATGATGACGGCGTCCACGGCGTCAGCCGCGACGCCGCTCTTCGAGAGCGCGGCCTCGATGGCGTGGGCGCCGAGGTCCACGGCGGTGAACGTCACGAGTTGGCCGTTGAGGCGGCCGAAGGGGGTACGGGCTGCGGAGAGGATGACAACTTCGTCGGTGCCTGTGCTCATGGCAACTCCTGTCACGTCGGCGTGGTCCTCGCGGTCATGGTGTCCGCGAGGGGGAGGCCGCAGTCGGCGGGCCGTCCTGTGTTCAGGCTACCGCCGTTCGGGGGCCGGGCGCCCCTGAGTGCCGGGGGCGCAGGAACGCCTCCGTGCGGAGGGCCGGGTGTACAGTGTGTGCGGTGGCCACGCCGCAGCGCGACCGTTGGGGGGCACTTGACCGCGCTCGAGTTGTGCGCTAGACACGCGCGCCCAGAGCGGTTATGCTGGATCTTTGCGTTCTCCCTTTCTGACCTCCAGCCTTCATATAGCGGTGGGCTCGTGGGCGGTCGCCCTTTTAACAGAACAGCTGTTGGGCGACTGCACGGTTGGGGGAGGGTGCGGACAATCCTGAAGGTCTGTGGAAGGATCCCTCTTGGTCGCCTCGAGCACCTCTGACACCCAAACCGCTAACACTGACGGCGCGCGCAGCCGGCTCTCATTCGCTAAGATCCATGAGCCCCTCGACGTCCCGAATCTCCTGGCCCTCCAGACCGAGTCCTTTGACTGGCTTGTGGGCAACGAGCGCTGGCAGGCCCGCGTTGCGAAGGCCGCCGCTGAGGGCGACGCAAGCGTTGCGACGACGTCTGGCCTCTCCGACATCTTCGAAGAGATCTCTCCGATCGAGGACTTCCAGGGCACCATGTCCCTGAGCTTCTCCGATCCGGAGTTCGCCGATCCGAAGTACACCATGGAGGAGTGCAAGGAGCGCGACGCGACCTACTCGGCCCCGCTGTACGTCAAGGCCGAGTTCATGAACAACAACACGGGCGAGATCAAGCAGCAGACCGTGTTCATGGGCGACTTCCCGCTCATGACCGAGAAGGGCACGTTCGTGGTCAACGGCACCGAGCGTGTCGTCGTCTCGCAGCTCGTCCGTTCGCCGGGCGCCTACTTCGAGCGTGCCGCGGACAAGACGAGCGACAAGGACATCTTCACGGCGAAGATCATCCCGTCGCGCGGCGCCTGGTTCGAGCTCGAGATCGACAAGCGCGATCAGGTCGGCGTGCGCCTCGACCGCAAGCGCAAGCAGTCCGTGACCGTGCTGCTCAAGGCGCTCGGCTGGACCGAGGGCCAGATCCTCGAGGAGTTCGGCGAGTACGACTCGATGCGTGCCACGCTCGAGAAGGACACGACCGAGACGCGTGAGGACGCCCTCCTCGACATCTACCGCAAGCTGCGTCCGGGCGAGCCGCCCACAGTCGAGGCCGCCCAGTCGCTCCTCGACAACCTCTACTTCAACGCGAAGCGCTACGACCTCGCCAAGGTCGGCCGGTACAAGATCAACCGGAAGCTCGGGATCGACCGTCCGCTCTCGGACCGCGAGGCCTCCGTCCTCCACATCGAGGACATCGTCGCGATGATCAAGTTCCTCGTCGCGCTGCACGCCGGCGAGAAGTCGATCAAGGGCACCCGCGACGGCCAGGAGATCGACCTCCGCGTCGAGGTCGACGACATCGACCACTTCGGCAACCGCCGCATCCGCGCGGTCGGCGAGCTCATCGAGAACCAGGTCCGCACGGGCCTCTCCCGCATGGAGCGCGTGGTCCGCGAGCGCATGACCACGCAGGACGTCGAGGCGATCACGCCGCAGACCCTCATCAACATCCGCCCGGTCGTTGCTGCGATCAAGGAGTTCTTCGGAACGTCCCAGCTCTCGCAGTTCATGGACCAGAACAACCCGCTCTCGGGCCTGACCCACAAGCGCCGCCTCTCGGCGCTGGGCCCGGGCGGCCTCTCGCGCGACCGCGCCGGCATGGAGGTCCGTGACGTCCACCCGTCGCACTACGGCCGCATGTGCCCGATCGAGACCCCTGAAGGCCCGAACATCGGCCTCATCGGCTCGCTCGCCTCGTATGGCCGGATCAACCCGTTCGGCTTCATCGAGACCCCGTACCGCAAGGTCGCCAACGGCGTCGTCTCCGACGAGGTCGCGTACCTCACCGCGGACGACGAGGCCGAGGTCCAGATCGCCCAGGCGAACTCCCCGCTGAACGACGACGGCAGCTTCGCCGAGGAGATGGTCCTGGTCCGCCAGCGCGGTGGCGGCGGCGAGCCGGTCCTGATCCCGGCCGACGAGGTCGAGTTCATGGACGTCTCCCCGCGCCAGATGGTGTCGGTTGCGACCGCGCTCATCCCGTTCCTCGAGCACGACGACGCGAACCGCGCCCTTATGGGTGCGAACATGCAGCGCCAGGCCGTTCCGCTCGTCCGTTCCGAGGCGCCGTTCGTCGGCACCGGCATGGAGCGCTCAGCGGCGGTTGACGCGGGCGACGTCGTTGTGGCGGCGAAGGCCGGTGTCGTCACCGAGGTCTCGGCGGACCTCGTCGTGGTCTTCAACGACGACGGCACGGAGACGAACTACCGCATCGGCAAGTTCGACCGCTCGAACCAGGGCAACTGCTACAACCACCGCGTCCTCGTGAACGAGGGGGACCGTCTCGAGCGCGGCGGCATCATCGCCGACGGCCCGGCGACGGACCAGGGCGAGCTCGCGCTCGGTCGGAACCTCCTCGTGGCGTTCATGTCGTGGGAGGGCCACAACTTCGAGGATGCGATCATCCTCTCGCAGCGCCTCGTGGCGGAGGACGTCCTGTCCTCCATCCACATCGAGGAGCACGAGATCGATGCGCGCGACACGAAGCTCGGCGCCGAGGAGATCACGCGGGACATCCCGAACGTCTCCGAGGAGGTCCTCGCGCAGCTCGACGAGCGCGGCATCATCCACATCGGTGCCGAGGTCGAGGCCGGCGACATCCTCGTGGGCAAGGTCACCCCCAAGGGCGAGACCGAGCTCACCCCGGAGGAGCGTCTCCTGCGCGCGATCTTCGGCGAGAAGTCCCGCGAGGTCCGCGACACGTCGCTCAAGGTCCCCCACGGCGAGTCCGGCACGGTCATCGGCGTGCGCGTGTTCGACCGCGAGAACGACGACGAGCTGCCCCCGGGCGTCAACCAGCTCGTCCGCGTCTACGTGGCTGCCAAGCGCAAGATCACGGACGGCGACAAGCTCGCCGGCCGCCACGGCAACAAGGGCGTCATCTCCAAGATCCTCCCGATCGAGGACATGCCGTTCCTTGCGGACGGCACCCCGGTCGACGTCGTTCTCAACCCGCTCGGCGTGCCGGGCCGCATGAACGTCGGCCAGGTCCTCGAAACCCACCTCGGATGGGTCGCGAAGACCGGCTGGAAGATCGAGGGCGAGCCCGAGTGGATCAGCGGCCTGCCGAAGATGCCGCGCGAGACCGGTCCCAACCAGAAGCTCGCAACCCCGGTGTTCGACGGCGCGCGCGAGGAGGAGATCTCGGGTCTGCTCGACTCGACGAACGTCACGCGCGACGGCGTGCGGCTCATCAACTCCTCGGGCAAGGCCCAGCTGTTCGATGGCCGCTCCGGCGAGCCGTTCCCGGACCCGATCTCCGTGGGCTACATGTACATCCTGAAGCTCCACCACCTCGTCGACGACAAGATCCACGCTCGGTCGACCGGCCCGTACTCGATGATCACCCAGCAGCCGCTCGGTGGTAAGGCGCAGTTCGGCGGCCAGCGCTTCGGCGAGATGGAGGTGTGGGCGCTCGAGGCCTATGGCGCGGCGTACACGCTCCAGGAGCTCCTCACCATCAAGTCCGACGACATCCACGGACGTGTGAAGGTCTACGAGGCAATCGTCAAGGGCGAGAACATCCCCGAGCCGGGCGTCCCCGAGTCCTTCAAGGTCCTCATCAAGGAAATGCAGTCCCTGTGCCTGAACGTGGAGGTCCTCTCCGCCGATGGCCAGACGATCGAGATGCGCGACTCCGATGATGCGGTGTTCACCGCAGCGGAGGAACTGGGCATCGACCTCTCCCGCGACGAGCCCAGCTCGGTCGAAGAGGTCTAGTCCTTCAGGCATCGGCAGACGAACGACTTAGAACGAGAGACAGGGACCATATTGTCCAGCGAATCCTCCTTCGGCCTCATGCAGATTGGCCTCGCGACGGCGGAAGACATCCGCAACTGGTCGCACGGTGAGGTCAAGAAGCCGGAAACCATCAACTACCGCACGCTCAAGCCTGAGAAGGACGGCCTCTTCTGCGAGAAGATCTTCGGCCCGTCCCGTGACTGGGAGTGCTACTGCGGCAAGTACAAGCGCGTGCGCTTCAAGGGCATCATCTGCGAGCGCTGTGGCGTCGAGGTCACGCGCGCCAAGGTGCGTCGCGAGCGCATGGGCCACATTGAGCTCGCCGCTCCCGTGACCCACATCTGGTACTTCAAGGGTGTCCCGTCGCGTCTGGGCTACCTGCTCGACCTCGCCCCGAAGGACCTTGAGAAGGTCATCTACTTCGCCGCGTACATGATCACGAGCGTGGACGAGGATCGCCGCCACGAGCAGCTTCCGAACCTCCAGGCCGAGCACGACCTCGAGAAGAAGCAGCTCGTCGACGCGCGCGACTCGGACATTGCCGCCGTCGCCCGTGGCCTCGAGGAGGAGCTTGCTCGCCTCGAGTCCGAGGGCGCGAAGGCCGCGGACAAGAAGAAGGCCCGCGACTCGGCCGACAAGACGATGGCGACCATCCGCAAGCGCGCGGATGCCGACATCGAGCGCCTCGAGGCCGTGTGGGACCGCTTCAAGAACCTCAAGGTCGCTGACCTCGAGGGCGACGAGGCGCTCTACCGCGAGCTCCGCGACCGCTACGGCATGTACTTCGAGGGCTCGATGGGTGCCGAGGCGATCCAGCGTCGCCTCCAGTCCTTCGACCTCGAGGCCGAGGCCGAGCTCCTGCGCGAGATCATCCAGAACGGCAAGGGCCAGCGGAAGACCCGTGCGCTCAAGCGCCTCAAGGTCGTCAGCGCGTTCCTCATGACGGACAACAAGCCGCAGGGCATGGTCCTCGACGCCGTCCCGGTGATCCCGCCGGAACTGCGCCCGATGGTCCAGCTCGACGGTGGCCGCTTCGCCACGTCGGACCTCAACGACCTGTACCGTCGCGTGATCAACCGCAACAACCGCCTCAAGCGTCTCCTCGACCTCGGTGCACCCGAGATCATCGTGAACAACGAGAAGCGCATGCTTCAGGAGGCCGTCGACTCGCTCTTCGACAACGGCCGTCGCGGCCGCCCGGTCACGGGCCCCGGCAACCGTCCGCTGAAGTCGCTCTCCGACATGCTCAAGGGCAAGCAGGGCCGGTTCCGCCAGAACCTGCTCGGCAAGCGCGTCGACTACTCGGGCCGTTCGGTCATCGTCGTCGGCCCGCAGCTCAAGCTGCACCAGTGCGGCCTGCCGAAGCAGATGGCACTCGAGCTCTTCAAGCCGTTCGTCATGAAGCGGCTCGTGGACCTCAACCACGCGCAGAACATCAAGAGCGCGAAGCGCATGGTGGAGCGCTACCGTCCGCAGGTCTGGGACGTGCTCGAGGAGATCATCACGGAGCACCCGGTGCTGCTCAACCGCGCACCTACCCTCCACCGCCTCGGCATCCAGGCGTTCGAGCCGCAGCTCGTCGAGGGCAAGGCCATCCAGCTGCACCCGCTCGTGTGCGCGGCGTTCAACGCCGACTTCGACGGCGACCAGATGGCCGTGCACCTTCCGCTGAGCCCGGAGGCCCAGGCCGAGGCCCGCATCCTCATGCTGTCCTCGAACAACATCCTGAAGCCGTCGGACGGCCGCCCGGTCACCCTGCCGTCGCAGGACATGATCATCGGCCTGTACCACCTCACGACCAAGCGTGAGGGTGCCGCCGGCGAGGGTCGCGTGTTCGGCTCGGTCTCCGAGGCGATCATGGCCTACGACAACCGCGAGCTGCACCTCAACGCGCAGGTCAGGATCCGCCTCGAGGGCTTCGTCCCGTCGGCGGCCAGCCCGGCGCCCGAGGGCTGGGAGCCCGGCGCGCCCGCGCTCGTCGAGACCTCGCTCGGCCAGGTCATCTTCAACGAGACGCTGCCTGCGGACTACCCGTGGGTGGAGACGGTGGCGGACAAGGGCCAGCTCTCGAAGATCGTCAACGATCTTGCGGAGCGCTACCCGAAGGTCGTCGTCGCGGCGACGCTCGACAACCTCAAGGACGCAGGCTTCCACTGGGCGACCCGCTCGGGCGTCACGGTGGCCATCTCGGACATCGCGGTGCCCGCGGCGAAGCCGGCCATCCTTGCGGGCTACGAGGACCGCGCGGCGAAGATCCAGAGCCAGTACGACAAGGGTCTGATCGACGACGAGGAGCGCCGCTCCGAGCTCATCGAGATCTGGGACAAGGCGACCACGGAGATCGCGGGCGTCATGCGCGAGTCCATGCCGAAGATGAACACCATCAACCGCATGGTCTCCTCGGGTGCCCGTGGTAACTGGATGCAGGTCCGTCAGATCGCCGGTATCCGTGGCCTCGTGGCCAACCCGAAGGGCGAGATCATCCCGCGCCCGATCAAGTCCTCGTACCGCGAGGGCCTGTCGGTGCTCGAGTACTTCATCGCCACCCACGGTGCGCGAAAGGGCCTGGCGGATACGGCACTCCGTACCGCCAACTCGGGCTACCTGACGCGTCGTCTCGTGGACGTCTCGCAGGACGTGATCGTGCGCGAGGAGGACTGCGGCACCGAGCGTGGCCTCATGGTCCCGATCGCCATCGCGGACCACAACGGCGAGCTCACCCTCGATGAGAACGTCGAGAACACGGCCTACACCCGCACCCTTGCGGTCGACGTCGCGGACTCGGCGGGCAACGTGCTCGCCGAGGCGGGCGCCGATCTGGGCGACGTGCTCATCAACCGCCTCTTCGAGGCGGGGATCACCGAGATCCGGGTCCGCTCTGTGCTGACCTGCGAGTCGGCGGTCGGCACGTGCGCGAAGTGCTACGGCCGTTCGCTCGCGAGCGGCAAGCTCGTGGACATCGGCGAGGCGGTCGGCATCATCGCCGCGCAGTCGATCGGCGAGCCCGGCACGCAGCTCACCATGCGTACGTTCCACACCGGTGGCGCCGTTTCGGCGTCCGGCAGCGAGGACATCACGCAGGGTCTGCCCCGTATCCAGGAGCTCTTCGAGGCCCGCACCCCCAAGGGTGTGGCTCCGATCTCCGAGGCCGCGGGCCGCGTCGCGATCGAGGACACGGAGAAGCAGCTGCGGATCGTCCTGACCCCGGACGACGGCACGGAGGAGATCGCCTACCCGGTCTCGCGCCGTGCACGTCTGCTCGTCGAGGATGGCGACCACGTCGAGGTCGGGCAGAAGCTCGTCAACGGCCCCGTCGACCCGAAGCAGGTGCTCCGCATCCAGGGTCCGCGCGAGGCGCAGAAGTTCCTCGTCGACGAGGTCCAGGGCGTGTACCGCTCGCAGGGCATCGGCATCCACGACAAGCACGTGGAGGTCATCGTCCGCCAGATGCTGCGCCGCGTCACGGTCATCGAGTCCGGCGACACGGAGCTGCTCCCGGGCGAGCTCGCCGAGTCGCGCCGCTACCGCGACGAGAACCGCCGCGTGGTGTCCGAGGGCAAGCGTCCGGCGTCCGGCCGTCCGGAGCTCATGGGCATCACCAAGGCGTCGCTCGCCACGGAGTCCTGGCTCTCGGCCGCGTCCTTCCAGGAGACCACCCGCGTCCTCACGCAGGCGGCCATGGAAGCGAAGAGCGACCCGCTGCTGGGCCTCAAGGAGAACGTCATCATCGGTAAGCTCATCCCCGCCGGCACCGGTTTGCCCCGGTACACCGAGATCGCGGTTGAGCCGACCGAGGAGGCGAAGGCCACCCTGTTCACGGGTCCGAGCGCGTTCAGCGACTTCGCGTACGACCCCCTGAACGGCGACGGCGTCCAGGAGTTCCACGCGATTCCGCTCGACGACTACGATCTGGGCGGCAGCGACTACCGCTGACGTCCCGCCGTCGTCGTCCGTCCTTTCGGGCGCATCGCTTGCGGAGGCGGACGACGACGGCGCTCACCGACCCTGCGCGGCCGGCACCTTCTCGAGGGTGCCGGCCGCGCGGCCGTTCGGCGCTCACCGTCGTTCCGTGGCTGTGAGCGAGCAGCAGTCGCGCGTGGCGCGCTCTTGGTCCCGCGCCTGCTGCTCACTCACTCCTCTGGCGAACTCCTCTGGCGAACGACGACGGCCCGCGTTTAGGGGCCTACCCGGCGCCCGTGCTAAGATTCGTACGATTGTTTCTGTGTGGCAGAGGATGATGGCCGTCGGTGCGTGAGCGCTGTCGGAGCCTGTTTCCGGGTTGCGGGGTTGATGCGCGACAAATGCCACACTTTCGCACGCCTACGGTCGCACACCGCAGCGGGTGTGAACCGACCGTCACAGCTCGTCGCGGCACGCCCGGCCTCCCGGTAGGCCTGCCCGGCGGAATTTCAACAAAGTACGGAGAACACGAAAGTGCCTACTATTCAGCAGCTGGTCCGCAAGGGCCGCACGCCGAAGGTCTCCAAGACCAAGGCTCCTGCCCTGAAGGGCAGCCCGATGCGCCGTGGCGTGTGCACGCGTGTGTACACGACCACCCCGAAGAAGCCGAACTCTGCGCTCCGCAAGGTGGCGCGTGTCCGCCTCAACGGCGGCGTCGAGGTCACGGCTTACATCCCCGGTGTGGGCCACAACCTGCAGGAGCACTCGATCGTGCTCGTGCGCGGCGGCCGTGTCAAGGACCTCCCCGGCGTCCGTTACAAGATCGTGCGCGGTGCGCTCGACACGCAGGGCGTCAAGAACCGTCAGCAGGCTCGCAGCCGCTACGGCGCGAAGAAGGAGAAGAAGTAATGCCTCGCAAGGGTCCTGCCCCGAAGCGTCCGCTCGTCGTCGATCCCGTCTACGGCTCGCCGCTCGTCACGCAGCTCATCAACAAGGTCCTCGTGGACGGCAAGAAGTCCACGGCTGAGCGCATCGTCTACGGTGCCCTCGAGGGCGCCCGCCAGAAGACCGGCAGCGACCCCGTTGCCGCGCTCAAGAAGGCCATGGACAACGTCCGCCCGACCCTCGAGGTCAAGTCCCGCCGCGTCGGCGGCGCGACCTACCAGGTTCCGGTCGAGGTCAAGCCGGGCCGCGCCACGGCGCTCGCTCTCCGCTGGCTCGTCGGCTACTCCAAGGCCCGCCGTGAGAAGACCATGACCGAGCGCCTCCAGAACGAGATCCTGGATGCCTCGAACGGCCTCGGTGCCGCGGTCAAGCGCCGCGAAGACACGCACAAGATGGCCGAGTCCAACAAGGCCTTCGCTCACTACCGCTGGTAAATGCTTCATTCGCCGCCGGCCCCACGAGGGCCGGCGGCGAATGCGCAGCCGACAAGGGAAAACATAGGGAGACACCGTGGCACTCGACGTGCTTACCGACCTCAGCAAGGTCCGCAACATCGGCATCATGGCGCACATCGATGCCGGCAAGACCACCACGACCGAGCGCATCCTCTTCTACACGGGTGTGAACCACAAGATCGGCGAGACGCACGACGGTGCTTCGACGACCGACTGGATGGAGCAGGAGAAGGAGCGCGGCATCACGATCACGTCTGCCGCCGTGACCTGCTTCTGGAACCAGAACCAGATCAACATCATCGACACCCCTGGCCACGTGGACTTCACGGTCGAGGTCGAGCGCTCCCTGCGCGTGCTCGACGGCGCCGTCGCTGTCTTCGACGGCAAGGAGGGCGTTGAGCCGCAGTCGGAGACGGTGTGGCGCCAGGCTGACAAGTACGACGTCCCGCGCATCTGCTTCGTCAACAAGATGGACAAGCTCGGCGCCGACTTCTACTTCACGGTCGACACGATCGTGAAGCGCCTCGGTGCGAAGCCGCTCGTCATGCAGCTTCCGATCGGCTCGGAGAACGACTTCGTCGGTGTCGTCGACCTGCTCACCATGAAGGCCCTTGTGTGGCCCGGCGACGCCAAGGGCGACGTGACCATGGGTGCTGCCTATGAGACCCGGGAGGTGCCCGCGGACCTCCAGGAGCGCGCCGAGGAGTACCGCCACCAGCTCGTCGAGGCTGTCGCCGAGGCGTCCGAGGAGCTCATGGAGAAGTACCTCGAGGGCGAAGAGCTGACGGTCGACGAGCTCAAGGCGGGCATCCGCAAGCTCACCGTGAACTCGGAGATCTACCCGGTCTTCTGTGGTTCGGCGTTCAAGAACCGCGGTGTCCAGCCCATGCTCGACGCTGTGATCGACTACCTCCCCGCGCCCCTCGACGTGCCGGCCATGATCGGCCACGACCCGAAGGACGAGTCGATCGAGCTCACCCGCAAGCCGAGCGAGGAGGAGCCGTTCTCGGCCCTCGCGTTCAAGATTGCGGCTCACCCGTTCTTCGGCCAGCTCAACTTCATCCGTGTGTACTCGGGCAAGGCGACATCCGGTATGCAGGTGCTGAACTCGACGAAGGGCAAGAAGGAGCGCCTCGGCAAGCTCTTCCAGATGCACGCCAACAAGGAGAACCCCGTCGAGGAGCTCCACGCTGGCCACATCTACGCCGTGATCGGCCTCAAGGACACCACGACCGGCGACACGCTCTGCGACATGGGCAACCCGATCGTCCTCGAGTCGATGACGTTCCCGGAGCCGGTCATCTTCGTGGCCATCGAGCCGAAGACGAAGGGCGACCAGGAGAAGCTCTCCACCGCCATCCAGAAGCTCTCCGCTGAGGATCCGACGTTCACCG
Organism: Sinomonas albida; assembly: GCF_004919045.1. Classification (GTDB taxonomy): domain Bacteria; phylum Actinomycetota; class Actinomycetes; order Actinomycetales; family Micrococcaceae; genus Sinomonas; species Sinomonas albida. Next base: position 27,725 of record NZ_SWDW01000007.1, on the reverse strand, counting down.
TCTCCCTCAACGAGGAGACCGGCCAGACCGAGATCGGCGGCATGGGCGAGCTCCACCTCGACATCCTCGTGGACCGCATGCGCCGCGAGTTCAGGGTCGAGGCCAACGTGGGCAAGCCCCAGGTCGCGTACCGCGAGACCATCAAGAAGAAGGTCGAGAAGGTCGACTTCACGCACAAGAAGCAGACTGGCGGTTCCGGCCAGTTCGCCAAGGTGCAGGTGACGTTCGAGCCGCTCGACACGTCGGAGGGCACGTTCTACGAGTTCGTGAACGCCGTCACGGGTGGCCGCGTCCCGCGCGAGTACATCCCGTCGGTCGACGCGGGCATCCAGGACGCCATGCAGTTCGGCATCCTGGCCGGGTACCCGATGGTCGGCGTCAAGGCGTCGCTCACCGACGGTGCCTACCACGACGTCGACTCCTCGGAAATGGCGTTCAAGATCGCTGGTTCGCAGGTCTTCAAGGAAGGCGCTCGCCGCGCCAACCCGGTGCTCCTCGAGCCGCTCATGGCGGTCGAGGTCCGTACGCCTGAGGACTACATGGGCGACGTCATCGGCGACCTCAACTCCCGCCGTGGCCAGATCCAGTCCATGGAGGACGCGGTCGGCGTGAAGGTCATCCGTGCGCTCGTCCCGCTGTCCGAGATGTTCGGCTACATCGGCGACCTTCGCTCGAAGACCCAGGGCCGTGCTGTCTACTCGATGCAGTTCGACAGCTACTCCGAGGTTCCGAAGGCCGTGGCCGACGAGATCATCCAGAAGTCGCGCGGCGAATAGTTCTGGAAGGCGGTGTGCCCGCCGTCGTTTCTTCGCCTCACCCGAGGAAACGGACGACGGCGGGCGCCCGCCCCCTTGTGGGGCCAGAAGCCCCGCGAATTTTACGAAAAAACAGCCCCCAAGTAGACTTGCGAGAGTTTCAGTTGCGACAAGCGCGGCTGGAGGCAGTCTTCTGAAGAACGTTCTAGGAGGAACCAGTGGCGAAGGCAAAGTTCGAGCGGACTAAGCCGCACGTCAACATCGGCACCATTGGTCACGTTGACCACGGTAAGACCACGTTGACCGCTGCCATTTCCAAGGTGCTTGCCGACAAGTACCCGGACCTTAACGAGAAGCGCGACTTCTCGTCGATCGACGCGGCTCCTGAGGAGCGCCAGCGCGGTATCACGATCAACATCGCCCACATCGAGTACCAGACGGAGAAGCGCCACTACGCTCACGTCGACGCTCCGGGCCACGCCGACTACATCAAGAACATGATCACCGGTGCGGCTCAGATGGACGGCGCGATCCTCGTGGTTGCCGCCACCGACGGTCCGATGGCCCAGACCCGCGAGCACGTCCTGCTCGCCCGCCAGGTCGGCGTTCCCTACCTCCTGGTTGCGCTGAACAAGTCGGACATGGTCGACGACGAGGAGCTCCTTGACCTCGTCGAGATGGAGGTCCGCGAGCTCCTGTCCTCGCAGGGCTTCGACGGCGACGACGCTCCGGTGATCCGCGTTTCGGGCCTCAAGGCCCTCGAGGGTGACCCGAAGTGGGTCAAGTCGGTCGAGGACCTCATGGACGCTGTCGACGAGAACGTGCCGGACCCGGTTCGTGACCGCGACAAGCCGTTCCTCATGCCGATCGAGGACGTCTTCACGATCACCGGTCGTGGCACCGTCGTGACGGGCCGCGCCGAGCGTGGCACGCTCGCCCTCAACTCCGAGGTCGAGATCGTCGGTATCCGTCCGGTCCAGAAGACCACGGTCACCGGTATCGAGATGTTCCACAAGCAGCTCGACGAGGCGTGGGCTGGCGAGAACTGTGGCCTCCTGCTCCGCGGCATCAAGCGCGAGGACGTCGAGCGTGGCCAGGTCGTCGTGAAGCCGGGTTCGATCACCCCGCACACCGACTTCGAGGCGAACGTCTACATCCTCTCCAAGGACGAGGGTGGCCGCCACAACCCGTTCTACTCGAACTACCGCCCGCAGTTCTACTTCCGTACCACGGACGTGACCGGCGTCATCACCCTCCCCGAGGGCACCGAGATGGTCATGCCTGGCGACAACACTGAGATGACCGTTGCGCTCATCCAGCCCATCGCCATGGAAGAGGGCCTCGGCTTCGCCATCCGTGAGGGTGGCCGCACCGTTGGTTCGGGCCGCGTCACCAAGATCATCAAGTAGTTTCTTGAGGATCGGCCGGCCCTGAGCCGGTACTGAGAAGACCCCGCCGCATCTTGCGGCGGGGTTTTTTCGGCCTGTATTATTCCAACGAGTGGATTAATGCGATGCCGGCTCGGCACCGCTTCCAGCGGAGGCGAAAGGGGCGCACCATGCCCGAGGGTTCGGACTACGAGCGTGGCTACGCCGAGGGGCGGCAGATGGGGTTCCTCGAGGGACACCGGGCCGGGTTCTTCGAGGGGCACCGTGCCGGCTGGGAGCAGGGGCTGCGCGACGCCGCCGCCGGACCTCAGCCGGTGCAACCTCAGCCGGTGCAACCCCAGCCGACGCAACCCTCGGGGGTTCAACCCTGGTCAGCCCGACCTGAGCCGGCCCAGCTCTGGCCGGCTCATTCCCAGCCCGCCCCCCCCCCCCAGCCCCCAGTACAGCCCCCGGCTGACATGCCGGTGACAGCCCGCGCGTCGGGCCCGGCTGTGGCGCCGCGGGGGAGCGAACTCCCGCCAAGCCGCCACGCCGTCCCTGGGCCGCCGCTCGCGCCCCCGCGGTCAAGGCCGGTGGGGGTCCGGTCGGACCGGGAGTCGGACGCTCAGCGCAAGGCCCGCCGCGTCGTGCAGAACGCGAATATCGCCCTCTATGCAGCGGCGCTGCTCATCGTCGCGGCCGCGGCGCTGTTCCTCGCGAGCAGCACCGCCGACTCGGTCCGCCTCGGTGGACTCATCGCAATCACCGGGCTGTTCTATGGGGCCGGCCTAGCGGTCCATGCGCGCGTCCCGCGCCTGCGTCCGGCGGCCGTGGCGTTGACCGGGACCGGTCTTGCTCTCCTCCCCGTGGCTGGCCTCGCCGTCGACGTCATTGCCGTGCACCGGCCCCCGGCCACGTGGCTGGTGACGAGCGTCGTGGGCCTCGTCGCGTTCGGCGCGGCCGCAGTGCGCCTCGAGAGCCGGCTCCTCGTCTACCTGTCCCTGACGTTCGCGTTCTCCGCCGCGTGGTCGGGGGCGACCGCTCTGGGCGGGGCGCTCGCGGCCGACTTCGCCGCGATGCTCGGCCTTTCAGCGGTGCTCGGTGCCGCGACGGTCCTGAGGCCCCGGTGGATCCCGCCGCTCGTACTCCGGCCCATTGCGAGGCTCCACCCCTACGTCGCACCGGCGACCTTCGTTGCGGCCACGTTCGCGGCGGGGATCCTGGACCGCTGGGAGTACCCGCTGCTCGTGGGCGCACTGTGCTTCTACTTCGGCGTCTCGGCGTTCGTGCGCGGGCCCCTCGTGCTGCGGCGCGCATCGTGGTGGGCGGCGCGGACGACGGCGGCGATCGCCGCCGGGACCGCCGCGGCCCAGGCTGCGGACCTCGGGGCGTTCGGCGGCCGGGTCATCGATCTCGACGCAGGGTTGGTGGTTGCCATCGCCACGATCGCGGCGACGATCGTCGCCGTGGGCCTGCTCGAGGAGAGGCTCTCGGCCGCGCTCTCGTCGTCCTCGGCGAGGGTCCTCGCGGAACAGGCCGTAGCGGTGGCCGTCCAGTTTGCCCTCCTCGCGATGCTCCTCGCGAGCGCGTCCCTCCGCGTCGTCGACGAGGGCGCGATCGTGCTCGCGTTCGCGGCGGTGGCGGCGTCTGCCCAGTTCGTCGCGTGGTGGCACGGGCGTGCTGCTGAGTTCCTCCCGGTCGCCGCGTTCGCCGCCTTGGCGATCGTGCACGGGTTCGTGACGTCGGCCCAGTTCGCCACCCTCGCGGTCTGGGCCGTCGCGTACTGGCTCATCCGTGCTGTTTCCACGGGCCGCGGCCCGTCTCCGGTCCCCGACGGGATTGCCGGTCTCCGCGTGGGCTGGACGCGAGCCCAGCTCGTGGCGGCGGCGCGCTACGGGTCGCTCGTCGCGGTGCCCGCCGTCGTCGATGCCTTGCTGCCTGCCGAGGCTTCCACGGACCGTGCGGCAGCTCTCGCCGCCGCGGTCGCGATGGCCGCGCCGGCGCAGCTCGCCGTGACGGCCCTGGTCGCGGTCCTCGGGCGCCACGAGTTTGCGCGGGATTGGCTCGTCTCGACGCTGGCGACGGCAGCGGCGGTGGCGAGCGGCGTCGTGTGCTTCGCCGAGCCGCGAACGCAGTCGGCGCTGCATCTTGCGGTCGTGACGGTCGTGTGCGTGGCCGCCGTCGCCGTCTGGGCTGCCCTGTTTCCCCGTCTGGTCCCGCGCGCCGCGGGCGCCCTCGGACAGCGCGCCGGCGCCGGCGAGGCGGTTCCTCCGGTCCTGGTCGCGCTGATTGCGGCCGGGGCCCTCGCGGCCGATCGCTGGGGCGCGGGCAACGCCGCGCTGACGTTGACCGCGGCGATGCTCGCAGGCGGCGCCACGTGGTCTGCCGGCCCCACCCGGCGCTGGGTCTACGTCTGGCTCGCGAGGGCCGCGGCGACCATGCTCGCCGTGACGCTGTTCCATGCTCTGGCACGCGACCGCTGGGAGTTCACCGTCTTCGGACAGCCCGTCGCTTCGCTGCACGTGCTCGTCGGGGTTCTGCTCCTTCAGCTCGCGATACCGCTCGTCGTGGGCGCACGCCGAACGGGGCCGTTCCGGTGGGCCCTCGAGGACGCAGCCGTCGTGCTGGGCGGCACGGCGCTCGCGGCCTTCGCGCTGTGGCCGGCCTCGGCCTATGCATCACCGGGCGGCACGGGCCCCGGCCCCCTGACTGCCACGCTCGTGGTCGGTCTCGCGGCGGCGTCCGCGCTCTCGGGCGCGCTCCTGCGCGCGAGGGTCGAGGCTCTCTGGCTCGCGTGGGCCGGTATGGTCGCGGCGGCGCTCCTTTCGGGCGGCGATGGGCGCGTTCTCGAGTTCGTGGTGGGTATCGCGGCCGCCCACAGCGCGATCATGGTGTGGCTCGCCGCGGGCGCGGCTGCACGTGGCCTCCATCTCGTGGCGGCGCGGGCGCTCCCGCTGCTCCTCATGGCACTCGTGGTGCATGACGCGACGGCATCGACGAGCGCGGTGAGCGTGGCCCTCGCGCTCGGCCTCGCTGCGCAGCACGCCGTGCGCCGAGCGCTTCGGGGAAGGGCTGCCGGGCTCCCGTTCGAGCAGGCCTCGTACTGGAGCGGCCTCGCGGCACAGCTCGTGCTCCCGATCGTGTACGCCGCGACGTCGGCGGGGGAGCCAGGCGGCGGCCGCTGGGTCCTTCTCGTCGAGGCGGCGCTTGCCCTCGCGAGCGTCCTGGCGACCGTTCGCAGACATCCGCCCGCCGGGCGCCTCGGCGTCCTCGCGGCGCTCCTCGGGTTCGCCTGGGCGGGCCCCGGCGTCCGCTTCCCGGCCGGTCAGGCGTTCGCAGCGCCTCTCCTGAGCGGTGCCGCGCTCGCTGTCGTGTTTGCCGTGCTCGCGATCGCCCAGGCCGCGGGCCTGGCGCGCTGGGAGGGGCGGAGCGCCCCCGACGGATCGGTGCGTTCCGGGCCCGCAGTCCTGCCGTGGGCGTGGACGTCCGGCGGGGCCGTGTTTGCCGTCTCTGCGGCGGTGGCCGGGCTGGGCGAGGAGCCGTGGGTCTTCGGCCTCGCGCTCGCCGCCTGCTCGACGGTGCTCCTCGTCGCGAGCTGGTCCTGGCGAGGGGTTGCTGGCTCGGCCGCGGCGACCTTCCCGCTCGGCTGTGTCGCCGCGCTTGCCGCAGGGACGGCGCTGGGCCATAGCGTCTTCGCCCGCGAGCCGTTCCCGTGGAACGAGGCGATGCCTGCCCTCGTCGGTGGCCTCGTGCCAGCCGGCGTCGGGGTCGGCCTGCGGTGGATGGCGGCGCGAGCGGACGACGGCGCCCCGCTCGCCGAGTCGCTGAGGAGCCTCGCCGTGGAACCCGTCCGCCGGTGGTCAGTCGCGGGCGCGGCTGGTCTCGCGCTGCTCCTGGCGGCGCGAGCCGTGTGGGCGCCGCCGGCCGCCGTCGTCCTTCCCGTGCTCGCCGCCGCGCTCGCAGCGCTCGTCGTCGCCGAGCTGCCGCCGCGGGCGCGCCGGCTCGGCACCGAGCTCGGGGCGGTGCTTGTGACCGCGGCGCTCGAGCGGGCGGTCTTCGCCGGGCATGGCGACGTGAGCGTGTTCTGGCTCGCGCAGTGGTACGTGGTGCTTGGCGCGGTGGTGGCAGCCCTGCGTTATTCAGCGGGACAGCGTCGGCCAGGCAGGGTGTGGCTGGCGGCCGCGGCGGGGCTCGTGAGCTTGTCCGGCTTGGCTGCGGCCGTCGGCGCCGATGCCCCGCAGCAGGTGTGGCTGCTCGTCGCGTTCGCCGTCCTCACCGCGGGCGGACTCGTGGTGGGGGAGCGGGCGTTCACCGTCTGGGGCGCGGTCGGGGTGATCGCGTGCGTCCTATGGGCAGTGCGGGCGTATCCCTACCTTCTCCTCGGAGTCCTCGGCCTCGCGCTCATCGGCGCCGCAGTCTGGTGGCTCGTGCGCACCCCGCGCGGCACGCTGCTACCGTAGCTTGCGTCGGGTTCCGCCCGCCCGGCGCCCCCGAGAGAGGACCCGCCGTGGCCTGGATCATCGTCATCGCGCTCGTCATTGTGGTCGTTGCCGGCTACTTCAGCATCCGGAAGAACTTCAAGAACGAGATCGAGCGAGCCAAGCGCATCCGCCGCGCCAACCGCGGCGAGTAGACCGCGCCGTCGTCCGCCATCGCCGAGGGCACTGGCCCAGGCCGGCACCCGCCCTACGGCAGACCAGTCCACGCCGGCGCCGGCCCTAAGGCAGGCCCATGCTGCCCTGTGCCGGCATCGGCTGGCCCACGCTGCCCCACACCTGCACCGGCGCCTACGGCCGGGCCGCGCGACGGGCCGCGCTCAGGCGCCGGAGCCACTCGAAGGAGGCCTTCGGGGTGCGCTTGAGGGTCTCGAAGTCAACGTGGACGAGCCCGAACCGCTGCGAGTAGCCAGCGGCCCACTCGAAGTTGTCGAGCAGCGTCCACACGAACCATCCCGCGAGGCGCACCCCCTCGGCCGGGCCGCCAGGCCGGACCGCGAGCAGCGCGGCCTCGAGGTGGGATGCGAGATAGTCGATGCGCTGCCGGTCGTCGATCTCGCCGTCCACACGGTCCGGCTCGGGGAAGCTCGCTCCGTTCTCGGTCACGAGGACTGGTGGGAGGGCCGAGGCGTAGCGTGTGCGGAGCTCGGCCAGCTGGACCGCGATGTGCCCGGGCGCGATCGGCCAGCCGAAGCCGGTCCGCGGAAACTCGGGGAAGTCGGCGAGGTGGAACGGCAGGCGCGAGAGCGCGGAAGGGTGCTCGTTGTCCGCCGCGGGTTGCCCGCCCGGACCCGTCCCGGGCCTCGGCTCGGCCTCCGGGCCACCCGCGGCGACCCGGACCGGGTAGTAGTAGTTGAGCCCGTAGAAGTCGAGCGGCTGGCGGATGGTGGCCAGATCGCCCGGGCGGACCGCGGCGGCGAGCGGGCGGAAGTCTGCCCGCGCGAGCCACGGGATGCGGGGATAGCGGCCCAAGAGCACCGGGTCCGCGTAAAGGCGGTTGAAGATGAGGTCGAACACGCCGGCGTGCGCCCGGTCGAGCGGGCGCCGCGACTTCGGGAAGACCGGGGCGTGGAGGTTCGTGATGCCGATCCCGCCGCGCGCCCCGGCGGCGCGCAGCGCTTGGGTGCTGAGCCCGTGCGCAAGGAGCTGATGGTGCGCCGACGGCAGGGCGCCGAACAGGAGCTCGCGGCCGGGGGCATGCACGCCCAGTGCGTAGCCGTTGAGCGTGACAGTGACCGGCTCATTGACCGTGATCCACCGCGCCACGCGGTCGCCCAGACGCCGCCCCGCCTCGGCTGCGTAGTCGGCGAAACGCAACGCGGTGGCGCGGGCCAGCCACCCGCCGTCGTTCTCGAGGGGGAGGGGAGTGTCCCAGTGGTACAGCGTCACCACTGGGCTCACGCCCGCGGCGAGGAGGGCGTCCACGAGCCGGTCGTAGAACGCCCACCCCTTCTCGTTCCACGAGCCGCGGCCGTCCGGCTGGACGCGCGGCCAGGCGATGGAGAGGCGGTAGGCGTCCACCCCGAGGCGGGCTATGAGCGCCACATCCTCCTCGAGCCGGTGATAATGGTCAGTGGCGACGGCGGGGGAGTCGCCGTTGGCGATCGCTCCGGGCCGCCCGGCGAAGTCGTCCCACCCGGACAGCCCACGGCCGTCGTCGTGCACTCCGCCCTCGATCTGGAAGGCCGCCGTCGCGACTCCCAGGAGGAAGTCCGGCGGGAGCAAGGAGGCCAGACGTTCGACGGCGGGGCGCGGCATGGGCCCATCATCGCCCCGCGCGCGGGGCTTGGCTATGGCGGATTGGCCATCTGCACGGATGTCTGGCACACTAGATGAGTTGTTCAAGCGCTCTTTCGCGTCCCGATCCGGATAATGCCGGATGCAGGGTCCAAGCTAGGGCCCAAATATGACCCACCCTCGCATTGAGCTACGGATACGTGCGCGTCAAAACCGCGACACGCCCGACCGCGGGGGTCGGATGGTCGGCTGGCTGAGGAACCCGGAGGCTCCGGATTCAGCCTGTGCGGCCGGTGGTGGTCACGACCTTGAATGCCTCGGCAGCCACGGATAGCTGAAACAGAACAGTGCAGCACTCTCACGAAAGCGAGTCAGGCGATATGGCGGGACAGAAGATCCGCATCCGGCTGAAGTCGTATGACCACGAGGTCATCGATACTTCGGCTCGGAAGATCGTTGAGACGGTCACGCGCGCAGGCGCAACGGTGGTCGGCCCTGTGCCGCTGCCCACGGAGAAGAACGTGTACTGCGTTATCCGCTCTCCGCACAAGTACAAGGACAGCCGCGAGCACTTCGAAATGCGCACGCACAAGCGGCTCATCGACATCATCGACCCGACGCCGAAGGCCGTCGACTCGCTTATGCGTCTCGATCTGCCCGCGGACGTCAACATCGAGATCAAGCTCTAGTAGGGAGGTGCTGAGAGAACTATGACCGCAACCCGCAATGTCAAGGGCCTGCTGGGCACGAAGCTCGGCATGACCCAGGTCTGGGACGAGAACAACAACGTCATCCCCGTCACTGTCGTCAAGGCCGACACGAACGTCGTGACTCAGCTTCGCAACGCTGAGACCGACGGCTACGTGGCCGTTCAGATCGGCTACGGCCAGATCGATCCCCGCAAGGTCACCAAGCCGCTCGCCGGGCACTTCGAGAAGGCCGGCGTGACCCCGCGCCGCCACCTTGTCGAGGTCCGCACCGCTGACGCTGAGACCTACTCGCTCGGCCAGGAGCTCTCGGTCGAGCAGTTCGCCGCCGGCCAGAAGATCGACGTCGTCGGCACGACCAAGGGCAAGGGCTTCGCCGGTGTCATGAAGCGTCACGGCTTCGCCGGCGTCTCCGCCTCGCACGGTGCCCACAAGAACCACCGCAAGCCTGGTTCGATCGGTGCTTGCGCCACTCCGGGCCGCGTCTTCAAGGGTCTGCGCATGGCCGGCCGCATGGGCAACGAGCGTCAGACGACGCTCAACCTCACGGTCCACGCCATCGACACCGAGAACTCGCTGCTCCTCATCAAGGGTGCCCTCCCCGGCGCCCGCGGCTCGGTCGTCCTGGTCCGTTCCGCTGTGAAGGGAGCCTGAACTCATGGCTAACGCAACTGTGAAGGTCGATCTCCCCGCCGAGATCTTCGACGTCCAGACCAACGTTCCCCTGCTTCACCAGGTGGTCGTCGCCCAGCTGGCCGCTGCACGCCAGGGCACGCACAAGGTGAAGAACCGTGGCGAGGTTGCCGGCGCCGGCCGCAAGCCGTTCAAGCAGAAGGGCACCGGCCGCGCCCGTCAGGGTTCGGTGCGCGCCCCGCACATGACCGGCGGTGGCGTTGTCCACGGCCCGACGCCGCGTGACTACTCGCAGCGGACGCCCAAGAAGATGAAGGCTGCTGCGCTCCGCGGCGCCCTCTCGGATCGTGCCCGCAACGGCCGCATCCACGTCGTCGAGACTCTGGGCGGCGCTGAGAAGCCGAGCACGAAGGGGGCCATCGAGACCCTCAAGTCCATCACCGACCGCAAGAACATCCTTGTCGTCCTCGAGCGTGCCGAGGAGTACGCGGCCCTTTCGGTCCGCAACCTCCCCGAGGTCCACGCGCTGTACGCGGATCAGCTCAACACCTACGACGTGCTGGTCTCCGACGACGTGGTGTTCACCAAGGCGGCCTTCGACGCGTTCGTCGCCGACCGGGCGCCCAAGAACGAGGAGACCTCCAAGTGACTGCATCGAGCTACAAGGACCCGCGCGACGTCATCCTCGCGCCGGTCGTCTCGGAGAAGAGCTACGGCCTGATCGACGAGGGCCAGTACACGTTCCTGGTCGACCCGCGCTCGAACAAGTCTGAGATCAAGAACGCGGTCGAGCAGATCTTCTCTGTGAAGGTCGAGACGGTCAACACCCTCAACCGTCCGGGCAAGCGCAAGCGGACCAAGTTCGGCTGGGGCCAGCGCAAGAGCACCAAGCGCGCCATTGTCACTCTCAAGGGTGGCAGCACGATCGATATCTTCGGCGGTCCGCTCGCCTGAGCGGAGACCACTTTAACGAGGAACAGGTAAATGGGAATCCGTAACTACAAGCCGACTACCCCGGGCCGCCGCGGCTCGAGCGTGGCCGACTTCGCAGAAATCACGCGCTCGACCCCGGAGAAGTCTCTGGTTCGTCCGCTCCCCAAGAAGGGCGGCCGCAACAACACGGGTCGCATCACCACGCGCCACAAGGGTGGCGGGCACAAGCGCCAGTACCGTCTGATCGACTTCCGTCGCCACGACAAGGACGGCGTCAACGCCCGCGTCGCGGAGATCGAGTACGACCCGAACCGTACGGCTCGCATCGCGCTCCTGCACTACGTGGACGGCACGAAGCGCTACATCATCGCGCCGAACAAGCTGGCCCAGGGCGACTTCGTCGAGTCCGGTCCGGACGCCGACATCAAGCCCGGCAACAACCTGCCGCTCCGCAACATCCCGGTCGGTACGGTCATCCACGCCGTCGAGCTCCGCCCCGGTGGCGGCGCCAAGCTCGCCCGCTCCGCGGGTGCGTCGGTGCAGCTCGTCGCGAAGGACGGCAAGTTCGCGCAGCTTCGCCTGCCTTCCGGTGAAGTCCGCAACGTCGACGCGCGCTGCCGCGCGACCGTCGGCGAGGTCGGCAACGCCGAGCAGTCGAACATCAACTGGGGCAAGGCCGGCCGCATGCGCTGGAAGGGCGTCCGCCCGACCGTCCGCGGTGTCGCCATGAACCCGGTTGACCACCCGCATGGTGGTGGTGAGGGCAAGACCTCCGGTGGTCGCCACCCGGTCAACCCGAACGGCAAGCCCGAGGGCCGCACCCGCCGCCCGAACAAGGCGAGCGACAAGCTCATTGTGCGCCGTCGTCGTACTGGCAAGAACAAGCGATAGGAGCCTGGACACATGCCACGCAGCCTGAAGAAGGGTCCTTTCGTTGACCAGCACCTCTTCGTGAAGGTCGCCCGGGAAAACGATAAGGGCACCAAGAACGTCATCAAGACCTGGTCCCGCCGCTCGATGATCGTCCCCGACATGCTCGGGCACACGATCGCCGTGCACGACGGCCGGAAGCACATCCCGGTCTTCATCACCGAGTCGATGGTCGGGCACAAGCTCGGCGAATTCGCCCCGACGCGGACTTTCCGCGGCCACGTGAAGGACGACAAGAAGGGCAAGCGCCGCTGATCTGCCTCACGGCAGATCGAAGCAGTGCTTGGACTTCGAGAAAGAGAAGGAAAGCAATGGAAGCCAAGGCAATTGCGCGGCACCTCCGCGTAACGCCGATGAAGGCCCGGCGCGTCGTCAACCTTGTTCGTGGCAAGCAGGCGAATGAGGCTCTGGCGATCCTGAAGTTCGCCCAGCAGGCGGCTTCGGAGCCGGTCTACAAGGTGCTCGCGTCCGCGATGGCCAACGCGCGCGTCCTGGCGGACCGCGATGGTCTCCCGTTCGACGAGAGCGACCTCTACATCAGCGAGGCGTTCGTCGACGAGGGTCCGACCATGAAGCGGTTCCAGCCGCGTGCCCAGGGCCGCGCGTACCGCATCAAGAAGCGCACCAGCCACATCACTGTGGTCGTGGCGACCCCGGAGAACGAGGAGGCCCGCTAAATGGGACAGAAGGTCAACCCGCACGGGTTCCGACTCGGCATCACCACCGACCACGTCTCGCACTGGTTTGCCGACAGCAACAAGCCCGGCCAGCGCTACAAGGACTTCGTCCGCGAGGACGTTCAGATCCGCAAGCTCATGACCACGGGCATGGAGCGCGCCGGCATTGCGCGCGTCGAGATCGAGCGCACCCGCGACCGCGTCCGCGTGGACATCCACACGGCACGTCCGGGCATCGTGATCGGCCGCCGCGGCGCCGAGGCCGACCGCATCCGCGGCGAGCTCGAGAAGCTCACCGGCAAGCAGGTCCAGCTGAACATCCTCGAGGTCAAGAACCCCGAGATCGAGGCTCAGCTCGTGGCCCAGGGCATCGCGGAGCAGCTCTCGAGCCGCGTCGCGTTCCGCCGCGCCATGAAGAAGGCCATGCAGTCCGCGCAGCGCGCCGGTGCCAAGGGCATCCGTGTTGCGTGCTCCGGCCGCCTCGGCGGTGCGGAGATGTCCCGCTCGGAGTTCTACCGCGAGGGCCGCGTGCCCCTGCACACGCTCCGCGCGAACATCGACTACGGCTTCTACGAGGCGAAGACCACGTTCGGCCGCATCGGCGTGAAGGTCTGGATCTACAAGGGCGATGTGACGTCCAAGGAGCTCGCGGCCCAGGCCGCTGCCGCTCCGTCGTCGCGCGGCCCCCGTGGTGACCGCAGCGACCGTCCGGGCCGCCCCGGTGGCGAGCGCCGCCGTCGTCCGTCTGGCGACCGCCAGCCGCAGGCTGTCTCCGCTGAGGCCGCTGAGGCTCCGGCCGCTGAGGCTGCCGCTCCGGCAGCGGAAGGAGGAGAGGCTTAAATGCTTATTCCCCGTCGTGTGAAGCACCGCAAGCAGCACCACCCGGGCCGCTCGGGCGCTGCGACTGGCGGCACGAAGGTCAGCTTCGGCGAGTACGGCATCCAGGCCCTCTCGCCGGCGTACGTGACCAACCGCCAGATCGAGGCGGCTCGTATCGCCATGACCCGCTACATCAAGCGTGGCGGCAAGGTCTGGATCAACATCTACCCGGACCGCCCGCTCACCAAGAAGCCTGCCGAGACCCGCATGGGTTCCGGTAAGGGTTCGCCCGAGTGGTGGGTCTCGAACGTCAAGCCGGGCCGGGTTCTCTTCGAACTCGCCGGCGTGAGCGAGGAAGTGGCGCGTGAAGCGCTCCGCCTCGCCATGCACAAGCTCCCGTTGAAGGCGCGCATCGTGCGTCGCGAAGGTGGTGAATGAGAATGGCAGTCGGTTCGAAGGACCTGACCGCTGAGAAGCTCGACCAGCTGGACAGCGAGCGCCTCTTCGAGGAGCTCAAGAAGGCTAAGGAAGAGCTGTTCAACCTGCGCTTCCAGTCCGCTACGGGTCAGCTCGAGAGCCACGGCCGCCTCGGCGCCGTGAAGAAGGACATCGCCCGCATCTACACGGTGATTCGTGAGCGCGAGCTCGGCATCCGTGTGGCGCCGGTGTCTGTCGTCGCGGAGACGACGGCGAAGAAGTCCAAGAAGGCCGCCAAGACCGAGGCCGTTGAGGCCGAGGGCACCGAGGAGGCCGCCAAGTGAGCGAGCAGGAGAACAAGGTGACGGAGAACGCCCCCGTGGCGGAGTCCGCCGAAGAGCGCGGCCACCGCAAGACGGCCCGCGGCTACGTCGTGTCCGACAAGATGGAGAAGACCATCGTCGTCGAGGTCGAGGACCGCGTGAAGCACTCGCTCTACGGCAAGGTCATCCGCCGCACGACCAAGCGCAAGGCCCACGACGAGAACAACGTCGCCGGCATCGGCGACCTCGTGCTCATCACGGAGACCCGCCCGCTGTCCGCAACCAAGCGGTGGCGCCTCGTGGAGATCCTCGAGAAGGCCAAGTAGGCCTTCCCGTCTCCCGAGACACAGCAGTACCCGAGCGGCCCGTCCCTTTCGAGGGGCGGGCCGCTTCGGCGTCTCAGGTGCAGCTACCGCCGGATGTCAAGAGGGCTCGCCTTTCGTGCTACGATATTGAGCTTGTACGGCTGCATTCGGCGTGCCCACTGAAGTCCCTGTGGCTTCGGCGTGCCCGACGAAGCAGGCGTGCAGTACCTCGTGAACAATCGTGCCACCGCATAATGCCCTTCTGCGCGCCCGCGCGCGGGCTTGCTGGGAAGGGGTCAATTGCCTCTGGCACGGCGGTTCAGGCCCGTTCTGGCCACATCCAGGCGGGTCGAGAGACACCCCGACAATCCGTTCCGCAAGGCTCGGCGCAGCTTTACCGCGACCTGAGAACCGGCGAGACGTAAGGAGTAATAGTGATTCAGCAGGAGTCGCGGCTCAAGGTCGCCGACAACACGGGTGCGAAGGAAATCCTGACCATCCGCGTTCTCGGTGGATCCGGCCGCCGCTACGCAGGTATCGGCGACGTCATCGTCGCCACCGTCAAGGACGCGATCCCTGGCGGCAACGTCAAGAAGGGCGACGTGGTCAAGGCCGTCGTCGTCCGCACGAAGAAGGAGCGCCGCCGCGCGGACGGCTCCTACATCAAGTTCGATGAGAACGCGGCAGTCATCCTCAAGAACGACGGCGACCCCCGTGGCACGCGTATCTTCGGCCCGGTCGGCCGCGAGCTGCGCGACAAGAAGTTCATGAAGATCGTCTCGCTGGCTCCGGAGGTGCTCTGACTCATGGGCGCAAAGATCAAGAAGGGCGACCTGGTCCAGGTCATCACCGGCTCCAAGCAGGAGAAGGGTGGCGACAAGGGCAAGCAGGGCAAGGTCCTGAAGGTGTTCCCCGCTACGAGCCGCGTGCTCGTCGAGGGCATCAACCGCGTTACCAAGCACACGAAGGTCGGCCAGTCGCAGCGCGGCTCCAAGACCGGCGGCATCGAGCAGGTCGAGGCTCCGATCCACGTCTCCAACGTGGCTCTCGTTGACCCCGAGACCAAGAAGCCCACGAAGGTCGGCTTCCGCGTCGAGACCGTGGAGAAGGACGGCCGTCAGAAGACGGTCCGTGTCCGCTACTCCAAGGCCACTGGGAAGGACATCTGATGACTGAGACTGTCGAGACTCCGGTCAAGATCGTGCCCCGTCTCAAGGCGAAGTACGCGGAGACCATCAAGTCCTCGCTCCTTGAAGAGTTCAAGTATGGCAACGTCAACCAGGTCCCGCGCCTGGTCAAGGTCGTCGTCAACATGGGCGTCGGCGACGCCGCAAAGGACTCGAAGCTCATCGAGGGCGCTGTGCGCGACCTGACCCTCATCACGGGCCAGAAGCCGCAGGTCACCAAGGCCCGCAAGTCGATCGCCCAGTTCAAGCTGCGTGAGGGCATGCCGATCGGCGCCTTCGCGACGCTTCGCGGCGACCGCATGTGGGAGTTCGTGGACCGCCTCGTGACCCTCGCGCTTCCGCGTATCCGCGACTTCCGCGGCCTCAGCGGCAAGCAGTTCGACGGCAACGGCAACTACACGTTCGGCCTCACCGAGCAGGTGATGTTCCACGAGATCGACCAGGACAAGATCGATCGCCCCCGTGGCATGGACATCACTGTCGTCACGACCGCCAAGACCGATGACGAGGGCCGCGCGCTGCTGAAGGCGCTTGGCTTCCCGTTCAAGACCGAAGACTGAATCACTACGTGACAGGTCCGCGCTGCGCCTGAGGGCGCACGGCCACGAGCCGAGCGGAAACCGTCATGAGGAAGGGCACGAGCCCATATGACTATGACTGATCCCGTCGCAGACATGCTTACTCGTCTGCGCAATGCCAACTCGGCCTACCACGACGAGGTTGCCATGCCGTCGTCGAAGCTCAAGGTGCGGGTTGCCGACATCCTCAAGGCCGAAGGCTTCATCGCCGGCTGGAAGGAAGAGGACGCCGAGGTCGGCAAGAAGCTGACCCTCACGCTCAAGTTCGGTCCGAACCGCGAGCGTTCGATCGCGGGTGTCCGCCGCATCTCGAAGCCGGGTCTCCGCGTGTACGCGAAGTCCACGAACCTCCCGCACGTGCTGGGCGGCCTCGGCATCGCCATCCTGTCTACCTCTTCTGGGCTCCTGACTGACCGTCAGGCCTCCAAGAAGGGCGTGGGCGGCGAAGTCCTCGCGTACGTCTGGTAAGGGAAGGAAGAAGAAGATATGTCCCGCATTGGACGTCTCCCCATCACCGTCCCCGCCGACGTCGAGATCAACATCGATGGCGCGCTGGTGACCGTCAAGGGCGGCAAGGGCGAGCTCTCGCACTCCGTGGCGAGCCCCATCGAGGTCAGCCTCGAGGACACCACGCTCTCGGTGACCCGCCCGAACGACGAGCGCCTCTCGCGCTCGCTGCACGGCCTCACCCGGACGCTCATCGCCAACATGATCGAAGGCGTGACCAAGGGCTACGAGAAGAAGCTCGAGATCGTCGGCACCGGTTACCGCGTGCAGGCGAAGGGCTCGGACCTCGAGTTCGCGCTCGGCTTCTCGCACCCGGTGACCGTCGCTGCCCCTGAGGGCATCGCGTTCACCGTCGAGGGCCCCACGAAGTTCACTGTGTCCGGCATCGACAAGCAGCGCGTCGGCGAGGTTGCGGCCAACATTCGCAAGCTGCGCAAGCCCGATCCCTACAAGGGCAAGGGCATCCGTTACGCCGGCGAAGTTGTCCGCCGCAAGGTCGGGAAGGCTGGTAAGTAACCATGGGTCTGAGCATCAACAAGAAGCGCCCGGCCAAGTCGCGCACGGCTTCTCGTTCGCGCCGCCACATCCGTCTCCGCAAGCGCGTCGTCGGCTCTGCCGAGCGTCCGCGTCTCGTGGTCACGCGCTCGTCGCGCCACGTGTTCGTCCAGGTTGTCGACGACAGCAAGGGCATCACTGTCGCGTACGCCTCGACGCTCGAGGCTGACCTGCGTGGTCTCGAGGGCGACAAGACCGCCAAGGCCAAGCGCGTCGGCGAGCTCGTCGCCGAGCGTGCAAAGGCTGCTGGTGTCGAGGCCGTCGTGTTCGACCGCGGTGGCAACAAGTACCACGGCCGCATCGCTGCGATCGCAGACGGCGCGCGGGAAGGCGGGCTGGCACTGTGACCGTCGAGAACAACGAGAAGGACAACGTGTCTGAGAATGTGACCGAGGGCGCCGCTGAGGCTGCCGCCCCCGCCAACGAGGACCGCCGCGGCGGCCGTCGTGGCGAGGGCCGCGGTCGTGGCGACCGTGGTGGCCGTGGTGGCCGCGACGGTGGCCGTGACGCCGAGAAGAACCAGTTCGTCGAGCGCGTCGTAACCATCAACCGCGTCGCCAAGGTCGTCAAGGGCGGCCGCCGCTTCAGCTTCACGGCTCTCGTGGTGGTCGGCGACGGCAACGGAACCGTGGGTGTCGGCTACGGCAAGGCCAAGGAAGTTCCCGCGGCCATCGCCAAGGGCGTCGAGGAAGCTAAGAAGTCCTTCTTCCGTGTCCCGCGCATCGGCACGACCGTTCCGCACCGCGTGCAGGGTGAGGCCGCCGCAGGCGTCGTCATGCTGCGTCCGGCTGCTCCGGGTACCGGCGTGATCGCCGGCGGTCCGGTGCGTGCCGTGCTCGAGTGCGCGGGCATCCACGACGTCCTGTCGAAGTCCCTCGGATCCTCCAACGCGATCAACATCGTCCACGCGACGATCGAGGCGCTCAAGGGTCTCGAGGAGCCGCAGGCCGTGGCCGCCCGTCGTGGCCTGCCTCTCGACGAGGTCGCACCGGCTGCCATGGTGCGCAACATCGAGAACCAGAAGGCAGGTGCATGAGTCATGGGGAAGAACCTGGCTCCCTCCGACGCCACGTTGGAGATCACCCAGATCAAGGGCGTCATCGGCGCCAAGCAGAACCAGCGCGATACCCTGCGTTCGCTCGGGCTCAAGCGCATCGGCCACACGGTCGTCCGCAAGGCCGACGCTGTGACCGTGGGCATGATCAACACGGTTCCGCACCTCGTGAAGGTTGAGGAGGCGAAGTAATGGCTGAGAAGGAAACTGAGCAGGGCACGGAGCAGCGCTCCCAGAAGGCGACTGCTCTCAAGGTCCACCACCTGCGTCCGGCTGCCGGCGCCAAGACCGCGAAGACCCGTGTGGGTCGCGGTGAGGGCTCCAAGGGCAAGACCGCAGGTCGCGGCACCAAGGGCACGAAGGCCCGCTACCAGGTGCGTGCGGGCTTCGCAGGTGGGCAGCTTCCGCTGCACATGCGCCTGCCGAAGCTTCGCGGCTTCAAGAACCCGTTCCGGGTCGAGTACTCGGTCGTCAACCTCGAGCGGCTCGTCGAGCTGTTCCCCGAGGGTGGCACCGTGGGCGTCGAGGAGCTCATCGCGAAGGGCGCCGTCCGCAAGAACCAGCCCGTCAAGGTGCTGGGGAGCGGCGACATCACCGTGAAGCTGGACATCACTGCCCACGCTTTCTCGGCAACCGCCGCGGAGAAGATCGCCGCAGCCGGCGGCTCCACTAACGTCGCCTGACTGAAGCGGAGCGCGCTAGCGCTGTGAACTGAAGGCCCCGGCCGCCGTCGTGTGTTACGCACGACGGCGGCCGGGGCCTCTCGCGTTAAGCCGCGCCGTGCGTGCGGGACGGGACCCCGCAACGTGCGGGACGGGACCCCGCAACCGGTGGGACGGGACCCCGCAACCCTTGTGCAACTGCCGGGATTATCTGCTCGGC
This sequence comes from Sinomonas albida, assembly GCF_004919045.1. Taxonomy (GTDB): domain Bacteria; phylum Actinomycetota; class Actinomycetes; order Actinomycetales; family Micrococcaceae; genus Sinomonas; species Sinomonas albida. The sequence continues at coordinate 8,863 of NZ_SWDW01000007.1, read as the reverse complement.
CGTGCCTGCCGCTAGACTCGGTAGCTGTACCTGCCCGCGCCGTACCCTGTGCGCGGGCCCTTAACTTACGTTCCTCGTGATCGGGGAGGAGAAGCGTGCTTTCTGCCATCGGCCGGGCTTTCCGAACGCCGGACCTGCGGCGCAAGCTGCTGTTCACGCTGGGCATCATCGCCATCTATCGTTTGGGTGCCTTCATCCCCTCGCCAGGCGTCAACTACAGCAACGTCAAGACGTGCCTCTCGCCCCTGGTCTCCGGACAGGATCAGCAGCAGGGCATCTACCAGCTCATGAACCTGTTCAGCGGCGGCGCACTCCTGCAGGTGTCCGTGTTCGCCCTCGGGATCATGCCGTACATCACGGCGAGCATCATCGTTCAGCTGCTCCGCGTGGTGATCCCGCGGTTCCAGGAGCTGTACGACGAGGGCCAGTCGGGACAGACGAAGCTCACGCAGTACACGCGCTACCTCACGATCGCCCTGGGCCTGCTCAACGCGACCACGCTTGTCTCGCTCGTGCGCTCGGGGCAGCTGTTCCCGAACTGCCAGCTGCAGATCATCCCGGATCAGAGCATCATCGCGACGATCCTCGTGATCATCACGCTCACCGCCGGCACCGGCCTCATCATGTGGATGGGCGAGCTCGTGACGGAGAAGGGCATCGGCAACGGCATGTCGCTGCTCATCTTCACGTCGATCGCTGCGAACTTCCCCGCGTCGCTCGGCGCGATCTGGACCTCGAAGGGTCCGGGCACGTTCTTCATCGTGCTGGCGATCGGCCTCGTGACCATGGCCCTCGTGGTCTTCGTCGAGCAGTCGCAGCGGCGCATTCCGGTCCAGTACGCGAAGCGCATGATCGGCCGCCGCACGGTGGGCGGCACGACGACGTACATCCCGGTCAAGGTCAACATGGCGGGCGTCATCCCGGTCATCTTCGCCTCGTCGATGCTGTACCTGCCGGCGCTCGTGGCGCAGTTCAACACGCCCAAGGACGGCTCGAACATCGCGCCGTGGGTCGAGTGGATCAACAACAACCTGACCAAGGGCGATCACCCGGTCTACATGGTGATCTACTTCGTGCTGATCCTCTTCTTCACCTACTTCTATGTCGCGATCACGTTCAACCCTGAAGAGGTCGCCGACAACATGAAGAAGTACGGTGGCTTCATCCCGGGCATCCGGGCCGGGAAGCCGACTGCGGACTACCTGCAGTACGTACTCTCGCGCATCACCCTGCCGGGCTCGCTGTACCTCGGCATCGTGGCTCTCATTCCGCTTATCGCGCTCGTGCTGGTCCAGGCCAACACGAACTTCCCGTTCGGCGGCACGTCGATCCTCATCATGGTGGGCGTGGGTCTCGAGACGGTCAAGCAGATCGATGCGCAGCTCCAACAGCGACACTACGAAGGACTACTGCGATGACGAGAATGCTGCTCATTGGCCCGCCAGGTTCCGGCAAGGGCACCCAGGCCGAACGAATCTCGGACCGACTCGGCATCGTGGCCATCTCGACCGGGGACATCTTCCGCTACAACGTCAAGGAGCAGACTCCTCTCGGCGTCGAGGCGAAGAAGTACATGGACGCGGGCGACTTCGTCCCGGACAGCGTCACGAACAGCATGGTTCGCGACCGCCTCGCCCAGGACGACGCCCGCGAAGGGTTCCTCCTCGACGGCTACCCGCGCACCGTCGCGCAGGTGGAGTACCTGGACGGGATCCTCAGCGAGGACGGCCTCGGGCTCGACGTCGTCCTGCAGCTCACGGCGGACGACGAGGAGCTCATCCGGCGCCTGCTCGGCCGCGCGAATGAGACCGGGCGAAGCGACGACAACGAGGCCGTGATCCGTCACCGCCTCGAGCTGTACCACACGCAGACCGAGGCCGTCGTGTCCCGGTACCTGGAGCGCGGGATCCTGACGCGCGTCGACGGGATCGGGCTCATCGACGAGGTCACCGAGCGCGTCCTCGCGGCGATCAAGAACGGTGCGCCGGACCCGGCCTGAGCCCGGCATCGACTGTTCCTCGGGAGCGGTCAGCATGACATGAAAAGACGACGGCGCCTCTCGCCCAGAGCGAGCGGGCGCCGTCGGGCTGTGAGGGGGAGAGGAGTCCCGTGATCGGGCAGAGGAAGATCGAGTACAAGAACAACGGACAGCTTCGGATCATGGCCGAGGCGGGCGTGCTGCTGAGCCGCGCGCTCGATGCCGCCGTGGCAGCGGTCGGCCCGGGCGTCACGACTGATGAGCTCGACGCCGCGTTCGCGGAGGTCGTGGACGCCGCGGGCGCGCAGTACAACTTCCTGGGCTACTACGGCTACCCCAAGCACATCTGCGTCTCGGTGAACGAGGAGGTCGTGCACGGCATTCCGGGCCCGCGGACGCTCCGTGAGGGCGATCTCCTGTCGATCGACGGCGGGTGCATCGTGCGCGGCTGGAACGCGGACTCCGCGCGGACCGTCATCGTGGGTGAGGGCGACCCCGCGGACGTCCGGCTCTCCGACGTCACCCGCAAGGCCATGTGGCGGGGCATCGCGGCGTTTGCCCGCGGCACGCATGTGGGAGACATCGGGGACGCGATCGATGACTTCGTGAGCGAGCAGGACGGCGCCCCGTTGGGCATCCTCGAGGACTATGTGGGCCACGGGATCGGCTCGCAGATGCACATGGCACCGGACGTCCTCAATTACCGCACGGGCCACCGGGGCGCCAAGATCAAGCCCGGCATGGCCCTCGCGATCGAGCCGATGCTCGTGCGCGGCTCGATCGAGACCCGCATTCTCGACGACGAGTGGACGGTCGTGACCACCGACGGTTCGCGCTCGTGCCAGTGGGAGCACTCCGTGGCCCGCCACGCGGGCGGGATCTGGGTCCTCACCGCGGAGGATGGCGGCGCGTCCGAGCTCGAGCCGCTCGGCGTGACCCCGGTTCCCATCCCGGCCTGACCCTGCTCGCTCCCGAACGGAGCCGGCGGCGGACCTGCCCCGGCGGTCGCGCCCCAGGGGGATTGGCTGCCCGCAGAAGGTCCGCCGGGAATGCCTGACCGCGCGGGCACGTTCGGGACCTTCGTGAAGGCATTGACGTATGACCAGTTCGGAGAAGCAGACGTACTGACCCTCAAGGAGGTACCGGACCCGCATCCCGGATCCGACTCCGTGCTCGTCCGAGTTCACGCGGCGAGCCTCAACCCGGTGGACTACAAGGTCCGCCAGGGCCACCTGAAGGGCCTCATCGACACCGTGTTTCCGGTGATCCCCGGCTGGGACGTGGCAGGCGTGGTGGTGAAGACGGGCCTCGACACCCCGGAGTTCGAGGTGGGGGACGAGATTCTGGCCTACGCGCGCAAGGACGTGATCTCTGGCGGAACACTGGCCGAGCTCGTCGAGGTCCCCGTGCGCACTGCCACCCGGAAGCCGGCGGGGATGAGCTTCGAGGAGGCCGCAGCCCTTCCGCTCGCGGGCCTCACGGCGCTCCAGACGGTACGCAGGGCCGGGGTCAGCGCGGGCTCGACCGTGCTGGTCCACGCGGCAGCCGGAGGAGTGGGCTCGTTCGCGACGCAGCTTGCCGTCGCCGCGGGCGCGCGCGTGGTCGGGACGGCGTCGCCGCGCAACCACGACTACGTACGCTCCCTCGGCGCCGAGCCCGTCACGTACGGCGAGGGCCTCGTCCAAGCGGCGCGCACCCTCGCGCCGGAGGGATTCGACGCCATACTCGACTTCGTGGGCGGCCCGGCGCTCAAGACCGTTCCGGAGCTCCTGCGCGAGGGCGGGGTCGTGGCTTCTGTGGCCGATCACAAGGCCCGCGACGTGTACGGCGGCCAGTACATCTGGGTCCGCCCCAACCCGGACGACCTCGCGGAGCTCGCTGAGCTTGTCGCGAACGGGCAGCTCAAGGTCGAGCTCGCGCGCGTCGTGGGGCTCGACGGCGCCGCCGACGCCTACCGCGAGCTCGAGGGCGGCCACGTGCGCGGGAAGCTCGTGGTGCGCATCTAGCGCGTGCGGGTTAAGCACGACGGCGGCCGCTCACCCTCCCCAGCTCCTCCCGGAGCACGCTTCGCGTGCTCCGGGTCCATCGGCGCTGTGGGCCCGGTGAGCGGCGGCCGTCGTTCGCCGCAGTGGCGAGCCGAAATGCGGGACTGAGCCGCCGAGCTCAGGCGTTGAGCTTGGGCTTGACGTCCTTCTCGTAGATGCCCTGGAGCGTCTTCTTGAGGGACGTCATCTCCGTCTTCACGTCGGCGTCCTGCGTGAGGATCTTCGCCGCGGTCTTGCCCATCTCTTGGTCCGCACCCGGGAGGAAGACGCGCGCGTTGTCCTGGACGCGCGTGACGGCGAGCTGGTCGATCGCGGTCTGGATCTGCGGCGTCTTGGCGAGGACGGTCGTCATGTCGGAGGACTTGCGGACCGGCATGTAGCCCGTTGCAGCGGAGAACATCGCGGCGTTCTCAGGGCTGGTCGCGAACTGGATGAACATCGCGGCGGCGAGCTGCTGCTCCTTCGGGATGCCCGTGGAGATCCCGAGCCCGGCGCCGCCGGTCGGGCAGACGTTCTGGCCCGACTTGGGGCCGCCGGGAAGGAAGCCCACGCCGACGTTGAACTTGGCCGACTGGAGGACGCCCACGAGCGAGCCCGTCGAGGACACTGCCGACGACGCGATGCCGGCGCTGAAATCGTTCGACTGGTCCTTCGACGACACTCCGGCCCACTTGTCCTTGTAGACGGAGTCCTTCGCCCACTGCATGGCGGCGACGGCGTCGTCGGAGTCGCACGTAACGTCCCAGTCCTTGGACCAGCCCGTGCCCCAGCCCCACAGGTTGTTCTGCATGGTCCAGCCCGCGTAGCCGGCCATCGGGCCGTACTGGAACGCGTGCTGGGCGGCGCCCGCCGCCTGGAGCTTGGGGGCCCACTCGCCGAACTCGGCCCACGTCTTCGGGGCGCGGTCGGGGAGGCCCGCCGCCTTGAAGTGGTCCTTGTTGTAGTAGAAGAGCGGCGTCGAGCGCGCGTACGGCATGGCCCACTGCTTGCCGTTGTACTGGTAGTCCTTGATGAGCGAGTCGCGGTAGTCGCTCACCTGGACGTTGAGCTGCTTGTTGAGCGCGTCCAGCGAGATGATCTGGCCATTGATGTAGTTGCGGAACCACCACACGTCCGAAAGGACGATGACGCTCGGGAGGCCGGACTTCGCGGCCTGGGCGGCCTGGAACTTCTGGGCGACGTCTTCGTAGGACGAACCGGCGGTCACGATGTTGACCGTGATGCCGGGGTTGGCCTTCTGGAAGGCGTCGACGATCTTCTGCTCCACGGCCTGGGACGAACCCGGGTGGTTGGTCCAGAAGTCGATGCTCGCGGCGGGCTTGACGCCTGAGAAGTCCGCGTCGGCGGTCTTGCTCGTGGCGGAGCTGCCCGAGGTGTCGGGGCCGCCGCACGCGGCGAGGGCCAGAGTGCCGGCCCCTGCGCCCGTGAGGGCGAGGAAGCGACGGCGGTCGAGGGCCATGATGGAGCGGCGCTCGGTGGTGGGTGCCATGGATGTGCCTTTCTCAGGGTGTGGGTGATGGAGCGTGTGCGAGGTTCTGCTGGGTCTTGGGGGCGGCGAGAGGCGAAGCCGGGGCGCTAGTTCGAGACGCTGCCCTGGGTGAGCCCGGACACGATGTAGCGCTGGAGCATCGCGAAGACCACCAGGACCGGGACGATCACGAGCACGGCACCGGCCATGAGGATTCCCCAGCCGTTGCCGACGTTGCCCTCGGAGTTCTGGAGCAGCGTGAGCCCCACGGGGAGGGTCATCGTCTCGGCGCGGTCCGTGATGATGAGCGGCCAGATGTAGTCGTTCCACTCGCTGACGATCGTCACGAGCGCGACCGTCGCGATGGACGGCAGCGAGACGGGCGCCACGATCTGCCAGAGGCGGCGCCAGTGCCCCGCGCCATCGATCTCCGCCGCCTCGAGGAGCGAGCCGGGAAGCGTCATGAAGTGCTGGCGCAGGAGGAATGTCCCGAACGCCGTGCCGAGCCCCGGGAGGATGATGCCCCAGAGCGTGTTCTTGCCGCCGATCCCGGCGATGAGCACGTAGTTCGGCAGGATGGCGACCTGCGGCGGCACCATGAGCGCCACGAGGATGAGGACGAAGATGACGTTCTTGAACGGGAACCGCACGAACACGAGCGCGTAGGCCGTGAGGATCGCGAGGGTCACCTTGATGGCCGAGCCCACGAACGTGACGATCGTGGAGTTGAGGAAGAAGCGGCCGAACGGGACGGTCGTCGTGGCCTGGACGTAGTTCTGGGCCGTGGGCTCCCGGGGGATAACCGTGAGATCGGTCGTGAGGATCTCGCCGACCGGCTTGAACGAGCTGATCACCATCCACGCGAGCGGCAGGAACACGATGAGCGTCGCGACGGCCAACGGGACGTAGCCGCCCGCGATGGTCTTGACGAGGTTCGCCTTCGAGAACGCGCGGTCGCGGACCGGGGGCGGAGCCGACGCGGGGGAGGCGGTGACGGTGACGGGGGCGGGCGCGCTCATGCGTAGTGCACCTTCTTCTCGACGAACCGGACCTGGACCACCGTGATGATCAGCAGGATCGCGAACAGGATCACCGAGATCGAGGCCGAATAGCCCGCCCGGTTGTAGGCGCCGAACGCCTGGAGGTACGACTCGTAGATGAGCGTGCTCGTGCCGTCGCCGAGCGGCGTCATGACGCGGATGAGGTCGAACGCCTGGAGGCTCGAGAGGATCGTGGTGATGAGGAGGAAGAACGTCGTGGGGGAGAGGAGCGGGAGCGACATGCTCCAGAAGCGCCTCGCCGCGCCCGCGCCGTCGATCGCCGCGGCCTCCATGACGTCGGATGGAAGCGACTGCAGCCCCGCGAGGTACACGACCGCGCAGTAGCCGAGGTTCTTCCAGACGTACACGATCGTGATCATCGTGAGCGCGAGCTGCGGGTTGTTGAACCACTCGGGGCTCTTGCCGCCCAGGCCCTTGAGGATCCACGAGAGGACGCCGTAGCCGGGGTCGAAGATGAACATCCACACGAGGCCCACCCCCACGCCGGAGAGGACGTAGGGCGCGAAGACCGCGGCCCTGGCGAACGTCGTGCCGCGCACCCTCGAGTTGAGCGCGAGCGCGACGAACATGCCGAGGACCATCGAGAGGCCCACGGTGCAGATCGTGAAGACGGCGGTCGTGCCGAGCACGCGAGGGGCGTCGTCGCTCGTGAAGAACTCGACGTAGTTGTCGAGGCCCACCACGCGAGCCGTCGTCGCGCCCAGCGTCCAGTCGAGCGTCGAGTACTGGAGGTTCGCGAAGAGCGGCCGGTACGTGAAGACGGCGATGAGGATGAGGTTCGGGAGCGCCATGGCGAGGAACACCACGAAATCCCGGCGGCTGCGGGCACTCCAGCGGGGGCGCCGCGGTGCGGGCGCCTCTGAGGTGACCGTCGTGGGACGGTCTAGGTCTATATGAGTCATGATGCGAATGGCTCCTTGTGCGGGGCTCCCCCGAGCCCGGTACTACTGGGCACCGCGCAGCTGAACCTGCAACGGTCGCGCCACCAGTCGAGCATGGATTGAAACTTCGATGCGCCCGGATTGGCACTTCCCGGCAAGAGTTCCCTAAGCGGCAGCCAAGAGTTAACTCCGCGTTCCGACCCAGGTCGTCAAGCGTGAGATCTGGGGCACAATGGGCCGCATGGGATCCCTCCTCGATGTCCCCGGCCTCCGGGTGGGCCACGCGCACCGGATGGGCGACGGCTGGCTCACGGGCGTCACGGCGGTCCTCGCCCCGCCCGATTCGGCAGGCGGCGTCGACGTGCGCGGGGGAGGGCCCGGGACGAGCGAGACCGACGCGCTCGACCCCTCGACGCTCGCGCAGAACGTCGACGGCGTCGCGCTCTGCGGCGGCAGCGCGTACGGACTCGCTGCCGCGGCCGGCGTCCAGCAGTTCCTCGAGGCGGAGGGTCAGGGCTTCGCCGTCATGGGAGGTGTGGTGCCGATCGTTCCGGGCGCCGTGATCTTCGACCTAGGCCGCGGCGGCGACTTCTCGAAGCGCCCCGACACCGCGATGGGCTACGAGGCCGCGACCGCCGCAGTGCGTGCGGGGGAAGCGGACGACGGCGCGCTCCGCGGCTGCGTCGGGGCCGGCACCGGCGCGGTGCTCGCGCGCGGCAGGTACAAGGGCGGGGTGGGCATGGCGTCTATCGCGATCCCGGGCGGGCCCGTGCCAGGTCCCCCGGGCGCGCCCGAGGTGAGCCTGCCCGAGGGGCTCGTGGTGGGCGCGCTCGCCGTCGTCAATGCAGCCGGTGCGCCGGTGTTCCCGGGTGAGGCCCCGCCGTCGTTCGCGGCGCCCGCCGGACCGGTCGCGACGGGTGCCAACACGACGCTCGCCGTGGTTGCGACGAACGCCGCGCTGACGCCGGCCGAATGCAAGCGGACTGCGACCGCGGCGCACGCGGGCCTGGCCCGGGCGCTCAATCCGAGCCACACGCTCGTGGACGGCGACACCGTCTTCGCCCTCTCGACCCGCGCCATCGAATTCGATCGGACCCCGGACTTCGCCCGCACCGTGGGGCTCGTCACCGTGCAGACGGCCGCCGCGGAGGCCGTGCGGCTCGCGATCCTCGACGCGGTCCGCCGCGCCACGGCCGTCACGACGCCGGCGGGCACGTGGGAGCCGTACCCGGCCCCGGCCGAGTAGAGCGGGAGTCTCACCACGTTCTGCTGGCCCGCGCGGCGCGTTGCCGGATTGAGGCGGCCCAACCTCAAACGGTCAATGCAATTCGATCGTGAGGGTGGGTCCGATGGCTTCGGGAGTTGGGCAGGGGCGACGCTGGCGTGGAATGACCTTCGCCGAGCGGTGCGCCTCTGAGCATGAAGTGTGG
>NZ_SWDW01000006.1 GCF_004919045.1 Sinomonas albida | reverse complement strand
CGGATCTCACCGACCATCCGCACCGCCCGCTCACGCAGCTCGGCCGGGTACCTCTTCGACGTATTCCCTGACATGACTCCATCCTTCCCAAGGAACGGAGTCTCCGGACACGCCGGGGCGGTTCAGGCATCACCTCGTTGGCCAGGTAGCCGTTCAGTCTCAGCTGTACGTATTCGGGCTTCCACCAGACCTCGAAGACGCTCTGCAATTCGGAGGGATCGATGGCGACCCACACGCCGGAGGTCACCGAGTAGCCTCCTGAGAGCCGTACTGGCAGAAGCGCTCGGACGAACGCTCCGACGCCGTTGACCTGCATCATGACCGATTCGTTCGCAGTCGGCCCTGTCATCTAGGCTTCGGGGTCGCCTTCCGGTCCACGCTGTTGCAGCACGGGGTCAGGCCACTGGAATCGAACGTGGCGATCGTGCTCATCCACCGGCCGCGCGCACGAAGCGCATATCTGTGTCTCCACGCAACAAGGCTAAACGGCCGGTTCGCCCGGAATGCGCCTGAGGTGGTCCGCCGGACAGAATCCGCTCTGTGCCGCAGACCCCAGACCGACCCGGAAACTTTGCCGCTCAACGATCCTTCCGCGCACGTCTACATGTGCCTGGGGCTGAATCCCATCCACCCCGGCTGCGGAAAAATCACTGCCCGGCAGTCGCTACCGCTTCGCTCCAAGCTCCCGCGCGCACGCTGCTCTCGATCGCGGCTATCAAGAGTCCAACAGCCAGCCCGATCGAGGGCAGGCTGATCACCGGGTTGTTGGCCCAAGCGTCTGGTACCGCGGCCATAACGATGGCGATTGCGGTGGGCACTAGGCCGTGAGCGTCCAGTCTGGCCTGTTGGTAGTCCCGGTGTGCGAGGATCCGACGCGCCTCTTCGGCCTCGGCGAGAAGGGCCATCTCCAGTCTTTCGACTGCCTGCGTCACGGCAGAATGCCGCTCCTGGCAGCGGGTCTCGTGCTCACGGACGTGCGCCTTGAGCTTCTCGACATCTCGTTTCAAGGCTTCGATGTGAAGAGAGTCGCTCCCGGGCCACAGATCAGTGGTGAGAGAGGCTGTCGCACTCATCTCGGCATTCAGGGAGACATGTTCGGGCTGGCTTGCAGTCGGCCTGATGTCGCCAGCGATCAAGCTCTTCAGCGAAGACACAGTCCGCGAGTACAAAAGACGCGCACCGCTGGGGGATAGGAGAAGAGCGCCCGCCACCGCGGTGATAGCAGCGCATAGCTTGAACAGGATCCCCGCATAGTCCACGGAGACACTTTAGCTTCGAGCACCGGCGGCACATCCAAGGAGCGACCCCTGCGATTCTCGCGGCTGTCGCACCTTAGAGGACATTTCACAGTCCGGGGCATTCGCAGCCTCCGGCTTGACCGAGCCTTCTGGGCAAGGCAGGACTGCATCCACCACCCGGCTAGGACGGCAGGCTAAAGGGCAGTTGAGGACGAGAGATCTCGGCTCGGCCCGATCCGGCGCTTGGGCTCAGTCGGCCAAGATTTCTGGGTCGGCCACGAATAGCAGGAATCTCTTGCCCGGGTCGGAAATGGTGTGGCGAGACTCGATTCTGACGAACTGTTCGCTTTCTATTCGGGTGTAGGAACCAAACCTAGGCACCTTCCGCTCCTCGACCTTGGAGTTCTCGTACAGCGCGAGTAGACCGTCGTCGGTCAAGTCCTTGAGGCAGCGATCGATGACTGGTCTCGGAACTGCCTCATTTAGATGTTGGAAAACCTGCGGGGCAGCGTGTTCAAGTGTCTCGGTCCGGTCCCTCATGATCTCCTCCATCGCTTGGAGGACTATTACATGGTCGGGCGCGTACCGGATCATGCATCCGAGGAAGTCATCGCGCTCCGCGGGTACCTCTCCCCGCAGATAGCCGTTGAGAAGGGCATTCTGGAGTAGCGTGCGTTTCTCGCTCCTTGCTGTCTCCTGAGCGGCACGGAAGACACGATGGACTGCGGCCTGGAATTCGTCCGACTCCAGCAACAGATCGGCTTCCGAAACAACCATGTGGGCGACAAGTCTATCTACTCGGTCGCACAGCTCTTTGAAGAGTCTTTCGTTTCTACGCTGAACCGCGGATCCGAACGCACGATTGACGGCCACGGCGGCTGGGCCACCCACGATGGGGACCATGGAGACCGCTGCCTCGATCGCCGCAGCGGCCCCGTCTTCGATCTTGTCCTTGGTTCGTTCTTCCACAGAGCCGAGGATGCCACACGGACCACCGTCGACACGTCGAACGCGGGACGCTCGCTCACACTTCAAACGGGATCCGTCGGGCGCCCATCTTGAGTCTATGGCGGCATCGTGAAGAAGTGCTCGTGGTTGTCCCCGGACTGCTTCTTCGCCAACGAGCACAACATGGCCTCGATCAAGATGCGCGAGGCCTTGGGGTTCCAGCCCAGAGGCCGAGCCAAGGAGATCCGTGGGGTGTGAGCAGACGACGGACGGGCTGATCTGGTCCTCTTCGAGGCGTCACGATGAGGGATCGGCATGCGTGATGCTGCAATGATGGCATGGTGCCCGCTGACCTCGAACCGGCGCTCGTTCCTGAGCTGCTCGTCTCCGATCTGACACGAAGCCTGTCCTTCTGGGTCGGGATCTGCGGGTTCGCCGTGCGCTACTCGCGCCCCGAGGAAGGCTTCGCGTACATCACTCGCAATACCGCCCACGTGATGCTCGAGCAGATCGGCGCCGGGCGCAATTGGATCACCGGCGCTCTGGATTCTCCGCTAGGGCGCGGCGTCAACTTCCAAGTCAGCGTGCCGGACTGCATGAAGATCGCCGAAGCTCTGCGTGCAATGGGCGTCGAACTCTTCGTGGAGCCGGAGACGAAGTGGTACCGCATCGACGACCATGAAGCTGGTGTCCAGCAGTTCCTCGGCACCGACCCCGACGGCTACCTCATACGCTTTCAGTCCTCAGGTGGCCACCGCGACATCGCGCGCTGATCGACCCTCTTTCGGGCGTCGCCTCTGCTTCTGCAACTCCTTCCTTCCGCCGTGACGCGACGCCTTGCTGTGAATGTGTGGCCCTATCGGTTGGATCGGTTTCCGGCTCCAGACTCGGGCCAGCAGGCATGCACGCACGAGGGGGACGCTGTGGAGATTGGGCCGAGCAGCAGGAAGGAGAGTGTCCCAATGGCCGGACCTCTGCCGGCACCGGTGTCGATGAGTGTTTCCTATTCTCTGAGGTGTCAGGCGCTCGAGGATCTTTCTGACCAGTACAGCGGGTGTCAGTCGTGGTTGGCGTAACCCGCGACGATGCGGTGCGGGTCCGTGGTGGTGCGGTGGTCGTGGAACCTCTCCGGGTTCTCGGCCCAGGCCTGGATCGCTGGATAGAGGGACGGGAAGTCGGGGCCGCGCAGGGTGGACGGGCCGCTTGGGTGGTTGTGACGGTCGATGTACGCGGTGGCGCAGCCGGCTTCGTAGGGGAGCCGGAGGTCGTTTTCCCAGATGTCGCCGACGCTGAGCAGGCGGTGGGGTGCGCGGTTTCGGAGCATCTGGGGGAGCAGCTCACTGAAGCCGGCGGGTTTGCCGGCGTCTGCCCTGACCGCATCGATGTGGCCACCGAGCCCGAGGGCATGGAGGCTTTCGTTCACGCCCGACGCGGGAGCGTTGGTCACGACCACCCGGAGGGCACGGCCTGCGAGGCCGTGAAGGAAGTCGCCGAGGCCGGGTGGGGCTGATATTGCCACCTCGCCCGCGGCCAGGCGCTGACGGCTTTCGGTAAAGGCGTCATTCAGCTGATCGGCCTGGAGGTGAGGCCCGAAGAGGCCCGCGACGGCGGCGTAACCGTCAGGGTAACGCCGATCGTCCGTGTCGTTGTTGAGGAAGCCGTCCAAGGCCTTGAGCAAGGTCCTGCCGGTTGGTGCCGGGAGTCTGCGGGCGGCGGCTTCGGCATAGGCGTGTACGGGTCCGTCTCCGAGGCAAATGGTGCCATCGAAGTCCAGAACCAGCAGCGGCAACGGTGAGTCAAAGACAGTGGCGTCGCTGGGCGCAGCCTGCGGGAGGGTATTCATGGGGAGACTTTCGATCATTGGAGTGATGTGCCGGAACTCCGGCGCTGACGACCTTAAGAAAGCTTGCGGCCGTCAAGGGTGTAGGAGGCACCGTATTCGGGCAGGAGCCTGGGAACGTCCACCTGGAGGGCTTCGGGCCTGAATCCGTGGATGGGAACGACGACGCCTGGGTGGATGTCCGCGACCATCTTGTGGAGCGCTTCACCGGTCGCATGACCCGTGGAGCCGATGCTGACAAAGGAGATGTCGAGCAGGTCGAGCCATTCCAGGTAGGTGTGCCAGTTGGCCATGAAGGGGCCCAGGGGCTCGCCTTGGGCGTGGATGAACGGGACGAACGTTCCCGGCCCCCGATGCGGCGCGCCGAGGGGGAGGTCCAGGAGGCTGGGGACGTCTGAGACGTCCGGCTGGACCAGGTACGACGACGGGCGCGCACGGACGGCGTCCAGGCTTACGGTCCGGATGGTCCCCCGTCCGGCCGCTTCGGCACGTGCCACGGCTTCGGCATGGCCGCTGGTCTGCAGGCGCGAATGGTCCCACGTGACGACGTCCTCGACACCGTAGTGGTGCAACAGGGCGGCGGACTGCCCGGGCCAGATCAGGACACGGCCGTGTGCGCTTGCATGAGCGATGAGGCGCCTGGCGCGGTCCACATCACGGACATACATACTCACCAGGGCCAGCCCGGGCGCCCGCGTCATGGCTCCTGCCGCCAGATCGAGTAGCTCTGCTTCGCTTCGGGGTTCCCGTACGGTGGCGTCGGCCGGCATATCGAAGGAGAGCAAGGTGGTTTCGGTGACCAGCATGTCCACGCCTGCGACCCGGTCCGTGAAACCCTGGCTGCGCATCGCGCCGTCGCGGTGGAAGTTCAAATCCCCGGTGTATGCGAGCGTCCCGTCAGGTGTGGTGACCAGAAATCCGCATGCCCCGGGGATGTCGTGGTCCACGGGAACAGCTTCGACGGTGATATCCCCGACGGTGACCGTCCCGGTGATCGGCGTCATGTCCGGCTGGTTCCCGGGCCCGGCGGTCCCGGACACGGCAATGGCCGCCTCGAGCAGCACCGTGTCGGGGTGCGCGTACACGGGGATGTCGGGCCTGAGGAAGCCGAGGGCGCCGTCGTGGTCCAGATGGGCATGGGAGAGGAACACGGCGGTCTGTCGGTCGTCGGACTGGCCCAGGTCTGCGGCAGGGGACAGCTGGGCGGGGTCATAGACGCCGGGTATGGCGGGGGCATACCCGACGGCGAGGCGATCGCGGAGTTCGAACCCGGGGCGTTCCCGCACCGGGGCCCGGAACAAATCTCGGTCGGACGGGATGTCCAAGCCCATGTCCAAGAGCACGCGCGCGGTGGGCGTGGAGACCATGATCTTGGACGACCCGATCACTCCAATCCCGCCAAAGAATTCAATTGTTGTCATGCCAGGCCCCGTTCGTGGCTGTTGATCGTGTTGTGGTTCGTCAGCCACGGACGCTGCCCTGTGTGCCGTAGACGCCGGTGACGAAGTATTTTTGCAGGAACAGGAAGAGCGCGATGATGGGCAGCGTGGTGAAGGAGACCGCCGCGCAGAGTCCTGTCCAATCTGTTCCCTCGGTACCGTAGAAGGCTTGAAGACCTACTTCTATGGGCCGGACAGCGTCGGATTTGGTCATGATGTAGGGCCAGACAAATGCGTTCCAGGAACCCATGAAGGAGTTCAGCGCCACCAGGACGAGGCTGGGGGCCGCAAGCGGCGCTGCCACCGAGAACAGCATCCGGAGCGGGCCGGCACCATCCATTTCGGCTGCTTCAAAAAGTTCCTTGGGCAGTGTGAGAAAGAACTGTCGGAGCAGGAAGATCCCAAAGACCGATGCGCCCCAGGGGACGATCTGAATCAAGTAGGTGTCGTACCAACCCAGCTTCTGGGCAATGATGAAATTGGGAATGAGCAACACGGTTTGGGGCACCATCATGGCGCTCATGACCAGCAGGAAGAGGACCCCTTTGCCGCGGAACCGCATGAGGGCGAAGGCAAATCCTGCCATCAGCGAGGTGATCAGGACCAGCAGGACCACGCTGCCTGCGATCAGGACCGTGTTTCCGAAGTACGTCAGCCACGGGCTTTTGCCCCAAGCCTTGGCGTAGTTCGAAAAGTCCCAGGCAGGCCAGAGCCTGGGTGGGAAGGTGAAGACATCCGCGTCCGAGGCGACGCTCGTGATCAGCATCCACAGGATGGGGACCAGGAACAGGAGTCCGACGGCGACGGCGGCACCTGGCTGCAGCAGCTGCGCCACCCGCCCGTTGGGGTTTCCTGGGGTGTGCCATGTCCGCCCCCCGGCGATCCGCAGCGGCCGGAGGAGCCGGCCGCGGCGGATCGCCTGGGCATTCGTTTGCGTTGCCGTGGTGGGGCTCATGCTGGGGGTTTCTGTTTCCACAGCCGTTACTGGGAACCCTTCATGGCCTTCATGGCGGAGTCCTGGGCGGCGGTCAGGGCATCCCGGGAACTGGACGACCCGTTGACGGCGGCCTGGATGGCTTGGGCCAGCGCGCCCGAGGCCTTGTTGACCCAGGACTTCGGCGGCAGGGGAGTGGCGGAGTCAAGCTGGTTGGTGGCGTCGCTCACGAAGGGGGTCTTGGCAGCGTAGTCCTTGAACACCGGCTGGGCCATGGCGTCCTTGCTGACGGGCAGGTAGCCGGTAGTGGCCGACCAGTACGCCATTTCCTCGGGGGAGGTCAGGAACTGCATGTATTTCCAGGCTGCAGCCTTTTCCGCATCCGAGCTCTTGGAGAAGAGCGCGATGTTGGTGCCTGCCAGCTGGTTGGCCGGACCTTTGGGGCCCGAGGGCAGCGCCGCGACGCCGAGTTTGAACTTGTCGCCCACCGCCTTCAGGTTGAACGGGTAGCTGGCCACGCTGGAAACATCAAAGGCCCCGGTGCCACCGCCCAGTGCGGCCTGGCCGGGGTAGTTGGTCCCCAGCACCAGGGACCCGTCCTTCTTCATCCGGACAAGATAGTCCATTGCCTTGACCGCGCCGTCCTTGGTGAACTGCGGTGTCCCGTCGGCCGCGAAGACCGGGTCGCCCATCGATTCGGCCAGAATCTCAAAAAATGCCGTGCCGCCGGCCGGACCCGAGGAACTGCCCGGGTCGATCGACAGGCCAACGGTGTTGCCTGTTGACGCTGCCTTCGCGGTTGCCGCGAACTCGTCCCAGGTCTTGGGTGCCGCCGGCACCATGGTGGGGTTGAAATACTGGACCACGACGGACTTGTTGAAGGGCCACATCCAGGTCTTGCCGTCGGCGAGCTTCATGTCCTTCTTGATGCCGGCGAAGAAGTTCTGGTACTGGTCGCTCTTGGCCGCGTAGTCATCCAAGGGAACGATTACTTGGCTTGCCGCGAATTCATCGGCCCAGCTTCCGTACACCTGCGCGATCGTTGGGGGCGTCCCTGCCGCCGTCTGGGCATTGATCTTTGTCTGCAGGGTCCCGTAATCGGGCTGGTCCTGCAACTGGACCTTAATGTTCGGGTTCTTGTCCATGAAGTCTTTGGTCATCTTGGCCAGTGCGGTCTTCTGTGCGCCTGATGACATCGCTTCCATGAAAGTGATGGTCGCGGGCGCTCCGGTGTCTGCCGGGACTGTGCTGCCGGACTGGGCATTCGTGCCGGCACCGCAGCCGGTGAGTGTGAGCCCTGCGGCAAGCAGAAGCGATGTTGCAAATATCCGGCGCTGGCCGCCGATGTGCGTAGGGTTGGTCTTCCGTGTCACTTTGTTCTCCTATAAGTGGTAGCGAAGGTAAGTGGTAGCGAAGGGTTTTTGCCGGAATGCCTTAGGCGTTCCGTCCAAGGGAGCGAGTGGTCCGTAGCTGCAGGATTGAGAGCGCTACGGTGATGCCGAAGAGGACTACGGCCAGCGCGGCGGCGTAGCCGGTTTTTCGGAAGACGAATGCCTGCTGGTAGAGCTGGAAGCCCAGCGTTGCCGTGTCGAACCCGGGGCCTCCGCCGGTCATCATGAAGAACTGTGTGAAAGCCTGCAGTGAAGCCACCGAGGAGACCACGATGACGAAGATGACGACGGGTCGAAGCTGCGGGAACGTGACGTTCCAAAATTCCTGCCACGCGTTGCATCCGTCGAGGCGGGCGGCCTCGGCCAGTTCGGTCGAAATGGTGGTCAGGCCGCCGAGGAAAATCACGGTGGTGAATCCGATTTCGTGCCACAGCGAATAGATGATCACCGCGGGCATGGCAAAGCGGGAATTGCCGAGCCAGTCGATGTTGGGGATCCCGAGCCAGCTCATGACCAGATTGGCCAGGCCGAAACGCGGATTGAAAATCCAGACCCAGACAATTGAGGTGGCCACCAAGGGGGTTACGTGGGCCAGGAAGACGGCGGTGCGGGCGGCGACGTTGATCCGGCCTGCCTTGCGCAGCAGCATGGCCATGGCCAGCGAGATCGCCGTCCCGCCCACCACCATGGCACCAACAAAATAGCCCGAGGTCAGCAACGTTGCCGCAAACGGCGGATCCTGTGAGCCGTCCACCAGCATCTGGTAATTGGCCAGGCCAACGAACTTATTCTGATCGGGATTCAGCCAGTTCCACTTGAACGTGCTGACGACAAAGGTGAAAACGGTCGGCCCGATGGTGAAGACCAGAAAGATCAGGAGGGCTGGGAGGATCAACAGATACGCCACGGGTGACCGTAGGCCGGACCTGCCCCGGGATGCCGCGGGCCTGCCCTGAACGATCGACTTCAAGGTAACTCCCAACTTCAAGACGACCTTTACGGCCCTTGGTGGGTCACCAAGGTTCCAACGTTCCGGTCACAACGTGACGCAACGGAAACTGGCCGGTGAACCGTCAAGGAACAAGAAGCGACTGTTCTCGGGCTGAGTGGGCGCGAGCTGCGCGGATTCAGCGTTCCGAAGGCATCGGGTGGAACGGATGCACCGCTTCACTGGACAGAACGGTCTGTCTAGGCCTACTTTCTGGCTATGATCAAGTCGCCGGCAGTTGCATTCAGAAGGATCGGGAACTGGCCTGATCCCGAGTAGAGAAACCGAGGCTCGGATTTCCGGGCTTCGTTTCTTTGGTGCGGACGTCGCCTCCGTGGCGCGGAGATCGCTAGAAGAGGAGTTTCCTCAGTAGGTTGGTCCGATGGAGGAGATCCTTTCGGGCGGGAATATGAACGTGGTCGTCCGTGTCGGCGGTACGGTGCGGCGAAGCGGCGGCCCGTGGACCAGCACGGTCCACGAGGTGCTCAGGGGCCTGCGCAGCAAAGGGATTAGCTGGGTGCCATCGGTCTATGGGATCGACGAGGTCGGCCGAGAGAACCTGGAGTTTCTGCCGGGCATCGTGCCGTCCTACCCCCTTCCGGCGTGGGTCTGGGAGGACTCGTTCTTGATTGACGCCGCCACCCGTCTCCGCCAGCTCCACGACGCGACAGTCGGACTGGCAGTGGACGATGCCGTCTGGCGGGGACAGCCTCACGAACCTGCGGAGGTGATCTGCCACAACGACTTCGCCCCACACAACTTCGCCTGCATAGACGGTCGGATTAGGGGAGTGATCGATTGGGACTTCATGTCGCCCGGTCCGCGCGTGTGGGATGTTGCCTATCTTGCCTATCGGCTCTGCCCCCTCGCTGGACCAAAGAACCCAGACCGCCGGCCGGGAGACAGCGCCGCGGAGCAAGGGCGGCGGTTGAAGCTTCTGCTCGATGCCTACGTCGCCGAGTTCACGGCCGCCGACGTCCTCGGGGCCGTCACGGTGCGACTCGACGAGCTGGCCCGATTCACCGATTCCGAAGCGGAGCGCCGAAACAGCGATGGCCTCGCCGGGCACGTCTCCATCTACCGGAACGACATCGACTACATCGCAGCGGCGAAAGCCGGCATCCTGTCCGGCGCAGAACGTGGCGCAAGGCCTTGGGTGTGACCGCGGGCGCGCCGTATTTCCTGCGGTCAGAGGACGATGCGGTAACGTCCAACCTCTCCGCTGTCGGTCATGACTGTCCGATCCAGGATGCCCCCGCAGTGTTGAATGGTCTTCACTGAGGCAAGGTTGTCCAGGAAGCAGGCGAGCAGGACTCGGTTCATTCCGACCGCCTTCGCCACGGAGAGCATTTCCATCAGCGCGATGGCGGCGATGCCGCGGCCCCTTGCCGACGGCCGAAGCCCAAACCCTATGTGGCCCAGCACGTCGACATCTCGAGCATTCTCGTAGCGCAGGGCAACACCACCGAGAATCTCGCCATCTTCTGCGATCCACCGATACGTACCGCCCTGGGCTCCGGGCATCGACTCCGCGGCGATCAACCGGCCCACAAACGCACGGAATCCGTCGGGGGAGCGGATGTCGTCGGTCTCAAGCAGGCCGAACCCGTCTTCGTGGTGGCCCGGGCCCCATTCGGCGTGTGCCTCCAGCCAGGCCGAGCGCAGGTCAACCGACGGCGGTAGAAGTACAACCACGGAACAAATGTAGCGCGGACACCCCGGTGGGGGAGTCGATCACCGTCGCCTCGCCGGGTCAGACGGTTGCGAGCCAATCGACCGCGCCTAGTCTTGTCCGGGGTTTTGGCCGGCCGTACTCTGCAGGCGGGATCTTGGTCGAGGGGCATCCGAAGGAGGCGAGTCACCTTGGCCAACAGCACAAGGCTTGGACAAGCACAGGTCTACGCGACCTTGCCGGCGGTCGATCTGGACCGGGCGCGGCGATTCTATTCTCAGACATTGGGCCTCGAGCCGGTCGAGGACACGTCGGACGGCCTGACGTACGAGCTGGGGCAGGGGAGCCGGTTCCTCCTCTTCGCGAGTGCGGGCAAAGCGAGCGGAGACCACACCCAGATTGCCTTCTCCACGCCGGACGTCGCGGAAACGGTCGAGGAGCTCCGCTCGAGGGGAGTCCAGTTCGAGGAGTACGACCTGCCCGGGCTCAAGACCGTGGACGGCGTTGCCGACATGGATGGACGACGGTCCGCCTGGTTCCACGACAGCGAGGGCAACCTGCTCGGGGTCACCCAGCCCCAATAGCTCCGATCCGTCGGAGGGAGGCTCGAAGGCCCGCTGTCTCCACGTGAGACGGCGGGCTTCTTCCTGCTGAGAGGGCTCGACGGCGGCGGACCTCAGTAGTGCCGGAGCGTGGCTCTAGGAAAGCGCCGGTTCCGGGGTGCGGTCGACGTCCTTATGAGTGACTTGGAGGTAGCCCACGAATGCGATGATCAGGACGGCGAGCACCGCGACAACTGGCCCATCGCCCCAACCCAGCCCGCCGGCGTCGTGCGCTTTGCCGGTCCAGTCCGCGAAAGAGGCGCCGAGCGGGCGGGTGAGCACATACGCGGCCCAGAACGCGAAGATCGCGTTGAGTCTGAAGGCGCGCCACGCGATGCCGGGCAGCGCGAAGAGGACCGCGAAGACGAGACCCGCTTCGAGGAACCCGAGCTGGGCCGTGTACGCCAGGAGGTCGCCGGCCGCGGTGCCGAGCGCGAAGGTGGCCGAGACGGCCGCCCAGTAGAACACCTCGCGGCGCACGGTCGTGATGCTGTGAATTGAGAGGGTCCCCTCGACCCGACGCCAGATCCAGAAGATGGCGGCAAGCACCACCGCGAAGCCCACTGTCGACGCGGCGTAGGAGACGCCGAGGACCACGTGGAGGACGTCCGCCGCCATCGTCCCGAACACGGCGACCATGACGATGGCGAACCAGTAGACCCACGGGACGTATCGACGGGTCCAGAACTGCATCGCGAGGGCCCCAGCGAAGAGGACGAACGTCGCTGCCACCGCCAAGTACGGGTCGAAGCCATTGACCAGGAAGTCGCTCGTCGACTCGCCGAGCGCCGTCGTGAGGAGCTTGATGACCCAGAACAGCGCCCCGATCTGGGGGACTTTTCGATACAGGGTTCGCTGGGGGACTCGCACGCGCACGCCTTTCGTTCAACGATCGTCCGTGTGAACCCTAAGGGGCGAAGTTGTGAGGTGCCTTGGAGCGCCGGATACGGACGTCGGGCGCTCCGAACTCAGAAGGGGCCGTGCCGATCCCGGACCAGTCTGACTCCCAGTTCAGAGCCCACGGAACTGTTACCGAGGTCGGGCTATCGGAACACTGAGGTGGCATGGCATCCGCCCTTCTCAATCCACGGATATTTCTTCTGCTCACACGTATTTTTCGCTGTTTTTGGGCCCTCAGACGATTCCGTGGCCACCTACGGGTACCGCTGGCGTTCTTAGTATCGGCTCGCCAGATCCTCCCCATCGGACTGGGCAACTGGCCGCAGGCCCCTCAGGGATCTGTGGCCAGTCTGGGACGAGAAGAGGGAACTTCCATGTGGTTCCTCGGCACTCTCTCGACCCGCAGTCCCGGGGGTGTGCTCTGGGACTTGGCGCGTCCTGATTCGGTCGGGCGCACGGAACGACTCTTGGGGGGCTCTTGCGGTGGCGTAGTGGCGAGGCGAAGGAGGCCAGCTCGTCGACGACGGGACGTGGGGGACGGCACCGCACGACGGCGCGGCCGGCATCCAGCCGTTGGCGACGCGTCACTTCAGTCCTCGCGGCAGTGACCTTGGTCGTTCCCCTCCTCGTCGCCCTTCAGGCGGCAGTCAGCGCGCCGTCTGCCAATGCCGGCGGCTCGGGCGGGAGCGTCACGTCAACCGACGGGCGCATCACCGCGACCAAGACCGCGAGCACCTACAGCCTCCCCGTCGGGGGTGGCCAGGTGGCTTACACGTACACCGTGACCAACAACAGTTCGTCCGCGGAGTACTTCGTGGGTGCGTCCGACGACCAGTGCGGGACGCCGTCGAGCTCGGGCCTTAGTTACGACTTGTTTGGAGCGTGGTACTACATCCCGGGCGGTGCCACCGTCACGTTCACCTGTTCTCAGACCGTCACGGTGACGACGACGAACACGGCGACGTTCACCTTCAACACTGCCTGCGGCTGGTTGTTCGGATGCACCGGGGCTCCATCAAATGTCGCAGTGATGGCGACCGTCGACGTGCAGATTCCGACGTACACCTGCGACACCATCTGGTACGGCTCGATGGCCTCCGGATCGACTCCGGGAAGCATTGGGACGGTACTGCCGTCGCTCCAGAAAGTGGCAGCGGTAAGTCCTCCGGGCCAGACAAGCTCCTACGCGAGCACCTCCGCCATCGCCATCAACCCCCATGACCCGGGGTATGTGTACTACACCGCACGGTCTGGGGGCACATTCCTGTCGAACCTGTACCGGGTGAACCTCGCCACCGGCGTCCAGGAACTGGTCGCCTCGGGCAGTTCGGCGTTCCAGACCAACCGGTTGGGCTTTGACTCCTCGGGCGCCGTGTGGAGCTTCGCCAACGACGGCAGGCTCTACTCGTGGACCCCTGCGGGCGGAGTCTCCGCGGGCAAGACGGCCACTTTTCCCGATGGGAATGGCGGCACCCTTAACCCCGCATCGCTGACCTCAGGCGATCTTGCGTTCGATGGCCTGGGCAACATGTGGGTCCTCGTCTCCACCGGTTCGGGCTCGGGGATCACCCCCACGACCTATCTCTACACGATCTCGGCAGCACAGCTGGCCACGGGCACCCCGCAGGCGACTCTCGTCGGAGTGATGACGTCGCCGGGCGGCAACATGTTCTACAACGGCCTGGCCTTTGACACCAACGGCACGCTCTACGCGACCACCAACAACGGATCTACCTCATACCTGTACACGGTCGACAAGGACACCGGCGCAACAACCCAGACGACGAGCTACAGCAGCGGAACCTACGGCAATGCCGCCGACCTCGCCTCGTGCGCACTGCCGAAGCCGCAGATCGTCGCCCAGAAGACCGTCTCGCCCCCGGGACCAGCCAAGGTGGGGGACACGCTCACTTACACCATCACGGTCAATAACATCGGCAGCCTCTCGGCAACCGGTATGACCTTCCAAGACTCGATCCCTGCAGGAACCGACTATGTTCCGGGGTCGGCCACACTCAACGGCACCGCTGTCGCGGACATCAACGGCGCCATGCCCTATGTCACCACTCAGCCGATCAACGGCCGCACCACGAGCTTCAAGGGCGTGCTTCCGGCCGGCGACACCGCGACGATCGCCTTCAAGGTCAAGGTCAACTCCGCCGCCCTCGCCGCCGGCGAGGTGCGCAATCAGGGCACCGTCGTCTACGTTGGCTCGAATCCCATCCCGACGGATGACCCGACCAAGCCAGGTGGTTCCGACCCGACGGTCACCCCGATCCTCAATCCGGCCATCGCGGTGAAGAAGACCGCGTCGACGACGACTGTCAACGTCTCCGGCCCGGTGACCTACACCTACCAGGTCACGCTTGGCGCGGGTACCGAACCGCTCAAGAACGTGGCTCTTGCAGACGACAAATGCCCCAACCCCGTCTACGTCAGCGGCGACGCCAACAACAACAGGATTCTCGACCCAGGCGAGACCTGGACCTACACGTGCACGCAGACGCTCGGTACCACGACCACCAACACGGCCACTGCCAGTGGCGTCGGGGTCGTTACCGGGACTCCGGTCAGCAGCACGGCCCAGGCCACCGTGACGATCACCAACCCGAACCTGAACCTCGCCAAGTCAGCCGGAACCGCAAGCGGTCCCGACGCGTCCGGCAACTACACGGCGAACTACACCCTCACGGTCGCCAACACGGGGACCGGCCAGGGCACCTACGGGCCGATCACCGACACCCCCGCGTTTGCGTCCAATCTTGCTGTGACGGGCGCGTCCTGGTCTGGGCAGGCCACGGGCACCGCGACCGGGCCCGGCCCCTTCGCCATCGGCACGGGGGGCACCACGATCAACCCCGGCCAGACGCAGACCTACGCGCTGACGGTCACGTTCCGTTACACGAACTTCACTCAGGCCACCGCCTGTGCCGGGCAGGGAAGCGGCCTGTACAACTCCGCGTCCCTTCCGGCAGGCCAAGAACAAGGCACCACCACGGACAACGCTGCCTGCATCCCTCCGCCCGCTCCACCCACGCCGGGAACGATCACCTGGCAGAAGGTCGACGCGGCCGCCCCGTCGGACTATCTTGGCGGGTCCGTGTGGACGCTGCAGGGTCCCGGCACCTCGGGCCCGACCGTCACGGTCACCGACTGCGCCGCCACCCCGTGCACCGGCACGAACGACACCGATGCCAGGGCGGGCTACCTCAGCGTCGGCGGCCTGGCCTGGGGCACGTACACGCTCACCGAGACGAAAGCCCCCGCCGGGTACGTGCTGAACACGACCCCGCGGACGGTGACGATCGGGGCCACCGCGCTGACCGCGAATCTCGGGGCGATCAAGAACACCCAGCAGACGGTTCCGGCCCTCCCGCTCACCGGCGGGATTGGCGCGGAGACCTACCTGATCGCCGGCGGCCTGGTCACTGTACTCGCCCTTGGGCTGGCGTCGCTGCCGCTCTGGCGGCGCCGACGCCCGAACGACACCCCATGATCCGCCCCGGGCTCCACCCGAGCCTCGGGTCAACCACGTCACGCCGCGCCGCGTCGTGATCCACCACGAAGAAGAGAGAGAGTCCATGTCGAATTCACCAACCGCGGCGGCGCGGGCGCGCCGGACGCTAGCCGTGGCGGCCGCGCTGACGCTCGGCGTGCTGGGGGCGCTGGCAGCAACGCCCGCCAGCGCCGCACCCGTGCCAGGACCCGTCACCAACACGACAGGCTCGCTGACGATCCACAAGTACGCCTACCCGGCCAACGGTGCCCAGAACCCCTCCGGCACCGGGGCCAACCCCACGACGTCGCCGATCGACGGCGTCGTGTTCCAGGTGTGCCCGATCAACAACGTCACGGCATTGACGGACCCGTCGAACGCTGGCTGGACGCAGGTGAACGGGCTGCAGAATATCGCCGGCGCGCAGACAGCGACCGCGCTTACGGGCACGACGGCGGGCGTGGACAAGACGACGAGCTTCCCGCTCGGCACCTGCACGAGCATCACGACGGCGGGCGGCGGCCTCGCAACCCTGTCCAACATGGCGATCGGCGCGTACCTGGTCCGTGAGATCAGCGCCCCGTCGAACGTCATCACACCGTCGACGCCGTTCGTGGTGACCGTACCGACCCCCGCCGATTCGACCGCGGGCTCCGCGAACACGGGCCTGTGGGAATACAACGTGAACGTTTACCCGAAGAATGCGGTCGGCACGGCGCCGCAGAAGACGATCCAGAACCAGGACTCCAACGGGTACGCGCTCGGGTCGCAGGCCAACTTCTTGATCTCGCAGCTGCTCCCGTCGCTGCCCACGGGCCAGACGTACACCAAGCTCATCGTCACTGACACGCTGCCCGCGAACCTCACCCCGACCACCACCTATGTGCCGGTCGTGACGGTCGGCACGACGGCCCTCGCCTCGCCCGGTGACCTCACCTACTCCTGGTCGGGGCAGACCCTCACGGTGACCTTCACCGCCCAAGGCCTGTCGAAGCTCACGGCAGGGCAGACCGTCTCGGTGGGCTTCCAAGCGGCCGTGAACGGGACCGGCGCTATCAACAACACCGCCGCGGTGAACCTGAACGACCTGAAGCTGGACGGGACGAACAGCCCGACCCCGACCAACACGGCTACCACCCGCTGGGGCAACGTGCTCGGCACCAAGGCCGACGCCGGCACTCCGTCGCACACGCTCGCGGGCGCCACGTTCTCGGTATTTGAGACGACGACCACCACGGGGACCTGCACCGTCCCCTCGAGCGGTGTCACGGGGCTCACCCAGGTCACCCAGCCGAACTCGACCAGCCCGCTGGTCGTGACCTCGGGCGCCAACGGGGCGATCGCGATCAACGGCCTATGGGTCGGTGACACGTCCAGCGCCGCCAACAACGTCACGCAGCGCTGCTACATCCTCCAGGAGACGGCAGCCCCCGCCGGTTACGTGCTGCCGGCAGGAAACGCCGCGCTCACTGCGATCAACGTCCAGTCCGCATCCACCGTGACCACGCCGACCTTCACGGTCACCAACAACCAGCAGCTCGTCCCCGGTCTCCCTCTGACCGGCGCCAACGGGCAGCTCATCCTCACGATCACCGGCATCGCCCTGATACTCCTCGCAGCCGGCGGAGTCCTCGTGCTCGTCGGCCGCCGCGCACGCGGCAGCGAGCAGCACTAGGCAGTCCCGGCACGCATGAGCCGGAGCGGGTGAGGCGGTCGGTCTTAATTGGGGGACTGACCGCCGGACCCCAAGAGAGGGTGGGTGGTCGGTTCCCTTGCCGACCGCCCACCCTCGCTGTCTGAACCAACAGTGGAAGCAGAAGCCATGATCGATGCCCCCGCCGTCTTGCAGCCCCGCCGTCTTGCAGCCCCGCGACGGTGGAAGGCCAGCGGCCTGCTTATCACCACCGCCGTGGCGGCGGTGATCGGAGCCACCACGCTGACTTACCCGAGCGCCGCCAGCTGGGTCTCCTCCCTGAACCAATCCCAGGTCGTCGAGCACTACCAAGGGTCTGTCGACCACGCCGAACCCAGCGCCGCGGAACAGCTCGCCGCCGCCGACCGCTACAACGGGGCGCTCTCCTCGGGCGCGGAAGTCGAGGCGAACACCCGCAAACCCATCGGGGCCGGCAGCGCTACCGGTGACCTCGGAGACTACCCGAGCCAACTGGAGACCCCGACGGGGGTCGTGTCCCGCATCCAGATACCCAAGGTCGGCGTGGACCTGCCCGTGTACCACGGGACCAGCGACGCCGTCCTCCTCAAAGGGGCGGGCCACCTCGAGGGGACATCCCTGCCCGTCGGCGGCGACGGGACGCTCACCGTCATCACCGGCCACCGGGGCCTGGCGGAGGCGACCATGTTCACCAACCTCGACCAGTTAAAGGCCGGCGACACCTTCGTGATCACGACCTTCGGCCGTGTGCTCACCTACCGGGTCTTCGACACACGGGTCGTCGAGCCCTCCGACACAGCATCGCTGCACCCGAAAGCCGGCCGCGACCTCGCCACCCTCATCACCTGCACCCCGCTCGGCACCAACTCCCACCGCATCCTCGTCACCGGCGAACGCGTCATGCCCACGCCGAAGTCCGACGTCGACGCGTCCCGCTCCGGTCCGGCGGCCGTGACGTTCCCGTGGTGGCTCGTGCTGTACCTCGGCGGCCTGGCAATCATCGGCGTGTACGTCTGGTGGGGCGGCCGCTCACGGCGCAGCCAGATGCCCGCCGCAAAACGTGACTCCGCCCACGACAGTGCGCCCCGCCGACGAATCTCCCGGCTCTCGCAACCATCGGAGGAGAGATGAACACGCGAAAAGCAGGCCTCACAGTGGCGGCGCGTCAACGGTCGGCAGAGACAGACCCGGCGTCCTCTCCGAAACCGCCCGCGCCCGGGCTCCAAGACACGGCCCCCGGGGACCCGGCCCGCATCCCGGCTCCCGTCGCAGAGGGCAGGGGGCGCGGCCGGGTGCTCCGCGGGGTGGCGAGGGTGGCAGGGGAGCTCCTGATCACCATCGGGATCGTGCTGGGCCTGTTCGTGGCCTGGGACCTGTGGGGGACCAACCTGTCCGCCAACGCCACCCAAGCCCAAGCGGTCCGGGACTTTACGCGGGGCCTCGACGCGCCGCTGAGCCCCAAGGCGGCGCTCAAGGGAGACTACGGCCCCGCTCCGGCGACCGCCGCACCCACGGGCATCGGAGAGGTCTTCGGGGTGGCCTACATCCCGAGGCTCGGTGCGACGTACTCGCGGCCTCTCGTGCAGGGAACCTCGCAGGCCCAGCTCGACACCCTCGGTCTGGGCCATTACCCCGCCACCCAGATGCCCGGGCAGCCGGGCAACTTCGCCGTCGCTGGCCACCGCCAGACCCACGGCGCGGTCCTGGACAACATCGACACCCTCGTCCCCGGCGACAGGATCTACATCCAGACCCGCCAGGGCTACTACACCTACGTCTTCCGCAACTCCGAGATCGTCACCCCGGACCACACAGCCGTCGTGCTGCCCGTTCCCGACCACCCAGGCGCTCAGCCGACCGAATCCCTGCTGACCATGACCAGCTGCAACCCGAAATTCGGGGACTGGCAGCGGTTCATCGCCTACTCCGTGCTCGAGTCCTGGCAGCCGCTCGATGCCGGCCCGCCAGCGGAGATCGCAGCCATCGTGGCCGCCAACGAAGGCAAGGGCTGATGTACGGCTGGATCTTCCGCCACCTCCCCGGCCCGCTCTGGGCACGGATCTTCACGTCGGTGATCCTTGTCGCGGCCGCCCTCGGCGCTCTCGTCACATGGGCCTTCCCTTGGATGGCCCAGTTCACCCCATTCTCGGGAACCACGCTCGACGGCCAGTAGGCCCACCCGGCGGAATCTGCCACCGGACCTGAGCGGGTGGACCCTCGCGGCCGCCCTCTGGCTTGGGCCCGGCAAGACATGCGGCGCTGCCCCGTGCCAACCGCACGGATCGGCGCGGCATCTTGCGCGGTATATGGATGACCCCTCCGAATATGTGCATACTTCTGTCAGCATTAGTTCGGTCTGGCGTGTGAATTTTGTATCACGTCCGTCATGGCTATGGATGCCGGCATCGGAGGAAAGCAATGATCGCGGTCACGATCGAGGAGCACGATGGATACGCCGAGGTGGTCGTCGAGGGCCGGCTCAATGTCGGCGGGGCGCCGCAGCTCAGGGCCGCGGTCGCCGACGCGATCGCTGCGGGTCATCGGCTGCTCGTCATGAATCTCCGCCAGACGGAATTCATGGACTCATCCGGGCTGGGAGCCCTCGTGGGATGCCTCAAAGCCGCACGTGAGGCTGGGGGAGACCTTCGGCTCGCCCAGGTCGGAGACAAGGTGGGCGCCGTCCTCAAGCTCACCAGCCTGGACCGCGTGCTGGTGCCTCATCGCGACGCGTCAGCGGCCGTCCACGAGGAGTAGTCGCCTCGGTTGTACATGTCCAATGGTCGAGGTATCTTGTTCGTGCACCCAGCAGTGGGCGACCGAGCATGACACGTTCGACCGGAGGCTCTCATGGCGACGACTCAGCCGCAGGCCAGTGCGCCCGCCGCGTCGCGCGGCATCAACGACCTCGCGCTATCGGCGCTCATTGCCTCGTTCTTCATCGGTTTCCTGGGGATCGTGCTCGGCCATCTTTCGCTCGAGCAGATCAGGGCCACGGGGGACTCGGGCCGCGGACTTGCGATCGCGGCCCTCGCGGTCGGCTACGTGACGGTGTGCCTCACGGGGCTCGCGCTCGTCATGTATTTCGCGATCGCCGCGTCGCGGCTTGGGTGAACGCGAGCGGCCCACGCGCTGGGCGGCCCGCCGTGCGACCGGTCTGCGCATTGCGCGGCGACCGCATTGCGCGGCGACCGAGCCCTGAGGCCGCGGAGACCCGGAGAACCTGGGTCGGGTCTATGAATACTTGGCCATGCGCTGCTTGACCTGCGCGACGTAGGCCCTCGTGTCGGGGTACATGCCGTACGCCTGAACCCCGTACAGCCCCTGGTAGTAGCCCGCGATGGCAATGTCCTCAGTGGGTGCCTGGCGGAGGAGCCAGCGCAGCATCGCGACACCGGCGGCGACGTTGTCCGCGGTATTGCGCAGGTCCAGATTCCGGCCCGCAAGGCTCGAGACCCAGCTCGCGTTCGCGGGCATGATCTGCATCACCCCGATCGCTCCGGCGGGGGAGGTCACGTTCTGCCTGAAGCTCGACTCCTGCTCCGCGATGGCGAGGGCCAACGGGGCCGGGACCCCCATCTCGGCGGCCGTCTGCCGGACGATGGCCTGGATCTGCGCGGCCGACTCGGTCCCCGTCGACACGCCGTGACCGCCCGCAAACAGCTCGTCGAGCGAGAGACCCGTCTTCTCGGACACGCCCCACATGGTCTTGTGCCGGAACGTCTCCTCGTTCCACCAGGAGGGCCGATCGCTGCCGGCGGCAGCCTGCGGAGCAGCTCCCGGTGCGGTCGCGCTCTGCGCTGCGGGTGGCGCAGCTTGCGGTGCCGCAGCAGGGGCCGGTGAACGCGGTGCCGGTGCGGGTGCCGGTGCCGCCGAACGCGGCGCCGTGGCTTGCGTTGCTGGGGGCGGGGTCGACGCCGGCGCGCCGGCCTGCCGGAGGATGATCTGCTGCCCGGGGTAGATCGTCGATGCGGGCCCGAGTCCGTTGAGCCGGAAGAGGTCGCTGAGACCGACGCCGGTCTGCTGGGAGATCGCCCACAGGCTGTCCCCGCTCCGGACCGTGTACGTGACGGACGGGGCGGGGGCCGGCGCCGCGGGAGCGGAGGCGGAAGCGCCGGCGTCGTCCGCGAGCCGAATCTGCTGCCCGGGGTAGATGATCGAGCTCCATCCCAGGCCGTTGAGGCGGAAGAGATCGCCGAGCGGGACCCCGTGGCGGTCGGCGATGGCGCCCAGCGTGTCGCCGGGCTGGACCGTGTAGAAGTTCGCGGCCGCAGCCGGAGCCGCGATCGCGGCGGTGAGCGCTGCCGCGGAGGCGGTCACCGTCGCTGCCCTCAACCCGCGTGCCTTGTTCATGTCGCTACCTTCCTCCCCATGGCCTGCCGAGCGTGCATGCGCGCCACCCAGCGAGCAGCGGCCGAGGGCGCGACGAACTACGACCGTTGGACATATCCAATCACAGCTTGGGTGCGCAATCGTGTAGGCGCGCGTCCTTCGGTCGACGCTGCGGGGAGGGGCACTTGTGCGACGAGAATCACAGGTGGTACTGTCTGGTTAGTACCAGTGCGGTCGAAGTGTTCCAGTTGACGCCGTCGCGCGTGACGGGCGGGACGTTTCGATCCAGACTGGTCACGTCGGCGCACTGATCGGGCGACCGGGAACGAGGCTGTTCCGGCGCGGGCAGCAAGTAGGAAGGAATGCCATGTCAAAGGCGGAGAAGATCATCGAGGGCCTTGGCGGGGCCGGCAACATCGTCGAAATCGAGGCCTGCATCACGCGCCTCCGCACCGAGGTCAGAGACGGCTCGCTCGTCAAGGAGGATGTGCTCAAGTCGGCCGGTGCCCACGGGGTTCTCGCCGCGGGGACAGCCGTTCAGGTGATTGTCGGGCCGGAGGCGGACACGCTTGCTGAGGACATCGAGGACCTCCTGTGAGTTCGGAGCTCGTCGTCCTGGCTCCCTTGAGCGGCCGCGTCGTGCCGCTCAGCGAGGTGCCGGATCCCGTGTTCTCCGGCCAGATGGTCGGCTCCGGGGCAGGCGTCGAGCCCGAGCCCGGGGAGTTCGACGTGGTTTCCCCCGTCGCAGGGAAGATCGTCAAGCTCCTCCCGCACGCCTTCGTCGTCGTCGATTCTTCGGGCCGTGGAATCCTCACGCACGTCGGCATCGACACGGTCAAGCTCGGCGGTGAGGGCTTCACGCTCCTCGCGGCCAAGGGCGACGAGGTCGAGGCCGGAGGGCTCGTCATGCGGGTCGACCCGGCCGCAGCGCTGCGGGCGGGCTACTCGCTCGTGAGCCCCGTCGTCGTCCTCGATTCGAAGGCGGATACCGCGAGCCTCCTCGCGGAGGGACAGGTCGCGGCTGGGGCAGAGCTGTTCAGCTGGGCGCGCCCCGAGTAGCCGGCTACGGGAGGCTCAGAGCCTGACCTCCATGGTGAGCGCGTAGCGATCCGAGCGGTACCAGGAGCGGGCGTGCTCGATCGCGTGGTCGCCGGAGAACGAAACGCGATCGAACGCGAGCACGGGCGAGCCTGCCTCGGCGCCGAGGAGAACCGCGACGTCCGGCGGTGCGCCCTCGGCGCGGACCGTCTGGCGCGCGCGGTCGATCTGATGTCCGAAGTCCGAGGCCAGCGCGCGATAGATCGATCCGGTCAGATCGATGTCGAGGAGTCCTGCGGCGAGGGAGGCGTTGTACCAGGCGTCGTCGACGCTCACCGGTCGCCCATCGGCAAGGCGCAGCCGGCGAATGTGGTAGGCCTCCTCGGCGGACCCGAGACCGAGCGCCTTCGCAGTCGCCGGCGGCGGGGTGGACTGCACGGCCTCGAGGACGATGGTGCTCGGCTTGTGCCCCTGTGCCTCCATCTCCTGGGTGAAGGAGGCGAGGTGCAGCGTGGACTGGACCGCGCCCTCTGAGACGAAGGTGCCCTTGCCCGGAACGCGCACGAGGTGACCCTCGTTGACGAGCCGGCCGATCGCCGCGCGGACGGTGATGCGGCTGACGCCGAACTGGTCCATGAGCGTCCGCTCGCTCGGCACACGCTCACCGGGATCCAGCTCGTTCTTGGCCATCCTGAGGAGGATCCCGTGGAGCTGCTCGTGCTTGGGGACCTGGCTGTTCTCGATCGCCTCGACGCCGCGGCGGACCTCCGCCGAATCGCTGATCGTCATGACTGCCTTCCCTCGGGGCCTGAATTGGATCGTACCAGTGCAGACCAAGGCCGGGCTGTGGCTCGCCGGGACCACGGCAAGATAGACCCATGAGCGAACACGACGAGCGCATCACGATCCCCACCCCCGCGGGCGACGTCTCGGGCGTCTTCCGGCATCCCGACGGGGCGGACGCGACCGTCGCCGTGGCCCATGGCGCGGGCGCAGGGATGGACCACCCGTTCATGGTGGGCTACTGCGACGCGCTCAACGGGCTGGGCATCGCGACGCTGCGCTTCAATTTCGCGTACATCGAGGAGGGCAAGCGGCTCCCGGACCGGGCTCCGCGCGCCATCTCGGTGTGGGCCGCGGTCCTCGAGGAAGTACGACGGCGGGCGGCCCCCGAGCCGCTGTGGGCGGCGGGGAAGTCCTTCGGTGGCCGGATGGCCTCGATGGCGGTCGCGGACGGCTCGATCGCTCCGGCCGGGCTCGTGTTCCTCGGCTACCCCCTGCATCCGGCAGGGAACCCCGCGAAGATCCGAGACGAGCACCTCTACGGGCTCACGTTGCCGATGCTGTTCCTGCAGGGCACGCGGGACACGCTGGCCACCCGCGAACTCCTCGACGGCGTCGTCGCGAAGCTCCCCACCGCGACACTCTCCTGGCAGGAGGGGGCCGATCACTCGTTCGCCGTCAAGGGCGTCAAGCGGACCCCGTACGCGATCGGCGCGTCTCTCGCGGCGCCCACGGCGGAGTTCGTGCGCGCGGCTCGCTGAATACTCCCGGGGACGACCGCTCAGCGGTGAGGGCCGCCGTCGTCCGTCGCCGCCTCGCCCGCGCCGCCGTCTGCGCGGAGGTCGCGCACGGCCGCGCTCACGGTGGGGTAAAACGTGCCGGGGCCGAAGCGGCCGCGAGTGCCGAAGCGAAGCAGCCGGTCCTTGACCGGGCCCTTGAGCTCGGCGAACACGAGGTCGATCCCGTGCGCGGAGAGCCAATCGTCGAGGAGGAGGACCTCGTCGAGGGCCGTCGTGTCGATCCCCGTGATGGGCTCCGCGGCGATCACCACATGAGTCACCTGTCGGTGGGCGTTCTCGACCAGCTCCCGGACGAAGCTGCTGAAGACCGCGCCGTTCGCGAAGAACAAGGGCGCGTCGAAGCGCGCGAGGATGAGTCCGGGGACCCGCTCCGCCTCGGGGTGCCGCGAGATGTCGTGATAGCCGGGGACGTCGGGCCGATCGCCCAGCTCGGCGCGATACGGCCCCCACGCGCGGCGGATGAAGTCGAGCAGCGACAGCGCGACTGCGATCACGATGCCCTGCAGGACCCCGATGGTCGTGACGCACGCGAACGCCGCGAACATGAGGCCGAACTCGACGCGGCTGAGCCGCCACAGCCGGACGATTGCGCGCAGATCGACGAGGCCTGTCGCGGCCGCGATGACGACGGCGGCGAGTGTCGCCGTGGGCAGGAAGGCGGTGACGCCGGGGATTGCCGCCATGAACGCGGCGGTCAGCAGCGCTGCCACGACCCCCGTGAGCTGCGTCCGCCCGCCCGCATCGATCGCCACCGGTGTCCGCGACGAGCTCGCGGACACTGGGAAGCCGCTCACGAGGCCGGCAGCGAGATTCGAGGCGCCGAGTGCCGCCATCTCGCGCGTTCCCGACACGGAGCGGCCCTCGCGCAAGGCGAGGCTCTGCGAGAGGACGCCGGTGTCCGCGAACACCATGAGCGCCACGCCCGCCGCGGGAGCCAGAAGGGACGCCGCGTCCGCGGGTGTCAGCTGCGTGAACTGCGGGGCCGGGAGGCCTTGGGGGAGCGGGCCGACGGTCGCGACCACGTGCGTGAGGCCCCCGAGCCACACCGCGAGCCCCGAGCCGACGACTGCGAACAACGCGCCCGGGACTCGCCACCGAAGCCGGCGGGGGAGCCAGATGAGCGCGAGCGATCCCAGGCCCAACGCGACGGGGACGGGGCCGATGCCGCGCTGGACCACGTCCGCCCCGGTCGCCGCAAGGTGTTCCCACGGCGTCTGGCCTCGGCCCTCCAGCCCGAGGAGCGTGGGGAGCTGGCCGGCCGCGACGGTGAGCGCGATCCCTGCGAGGTAGCCGAGGCGTATCGGCCCCGAGAGCAGGCCGGTGAGCGCGCCGAGACGGAGCAGGGCACCGAGGAGCAGGAACGCGCCGATGTAGATCGCGAGGAGCCCGGCAAGGGCGAGCGCCCGCGCGCTGCCCGCGGCGGCGAGCGGGAGCACGGCCGCGGAGATCATGGGCGCGAGCGCGGAGTCGGGGCCGAGGATGAGGATCCGGGACGGGCCGACGGCGGCGTACACGAGCAGCGGCACGATGGTCGCGTACAGGCCGGCGACCGGGGCGAGCGCCGCGGCCTGCGCGTACGCCATTCCCGCCGGGATGAGGAGCCCGACGAGTGCGGCTCCGGCGAGGGCGTCGTGCCGGAGAGAGCCGAGACTGTAGCCCCGCAGCCACGTCATGCAGCGATGATGGGCCTCGCTACGCCTCGGCGCCAGCCCCACCCAAGGGTCCGCGTGGGTCCGCGTGGGGACGGTGGGGCGAGTGGGAGGATGGACCCATGACCAGCGCCGTCGTGGTGGGGAGCGGGCCGAACGGGCTCGCGGCCGCCGTGCGCCTTGCCCAGGAGGGCCTCTCGGTTCGGGTGCTCGAAGCCGAGCCCACGATCGGCGGGGGGACACGGTCTTCGACCGTGGCGGCAGGGGCCGGGGCCGGCGTCGTCACCGACGAGTGCTCGGCGTTCCATCCCATGGGCGTCGCGTCGCCATTCCTCGCAAGCCTTGGCCTCGAGCGTCACGGGCTGCGCTGGCGGTGGCCCGAAGTCCAGTTCGCGCACCCGCTCGACGGCGGTCGCTCGGCCTTGCTGTGGCGCGACGTCGACCGGACGGCGGACGGCCTCGGCGCCGACGGGCGCGCGTGGGACAGGACTCTGGGCATGATCGCGCGCAGCTTTCCCGACCTCGTCCCCGAGCTGCTCGGTCCAGCGCTCCATGTGCCGAGACGCCCCATCGCGTTCGCGCGGTTCGGCGCGCTCGCGGCCCTTCCCGCGAGCGTGCTCGCGCGGGCCTGGCGAGGCGACGAGGCACGCGCCCTCTTCGGCGGGGTCGCGGCCCATGCGTTCTCCCCGCTCGACGCCCCCCTCTCGAGCGCCGTCGGGCTCGTCTTGGGCGCGGCAGCCCATGCGGTGGGCTGGCCCGTCGCCGAGGGCGGGAGCCAGGCCATCGCGGATGCGCTCGCTGCACGTCTCCGCGAGCTGGGAGGCGTGATCGAGACGGGGGTGCGGGTCCGCACGCTGGAGGACGCGGGCAGCTTCGATGTCCTGCTTCTGTGCACGGCACCCGGCGCTGCGGCGAGCCTCCTCGCCGGGAGGCTCCCGGCCGCCGTCGCCCGTTCCTATGCGCGCTATCGGCACGGACCCGCGGCCTTCAAAGTCGACTACGTGATCGAGGGGGAGGTGCCGTGGGCGGCGCCGGACATCGGGCGCGCCGGGACGGTCCACCTCGGCGGGACGTTCGAGGAGACCGCCGCAGCCGAGAAACAGGTTCTCGCGGGGCACATGCCCGCCCGGCCGTTCGTCCTCGTGGGGCAGCAATTCGTCGCCGATCCGGGGCGGTCCGCGGATGGGCTCAATCCGCTGTGGGCGTACGCGCACGTGCCGAACGGCTATCCGGGCGACGCGACGGAGGCGATCACGGGCCAGATCGAGCGCTTCGCGCCGGGATTCCGCGGCCGGATTCGCTCCGTCGCGTCGCGGAGCGTTGCGCAGGCCGAGGCGCACAACGCCAACTATGTAGGGGGAGACATCAGCACGGGGGCGAACTTCGGGGCGCAGCTCCTGTTCCGGCCGCGCGTCGCGCTCGATCCGTACTCGACTGGCGTCCCCGGCGTGTACCTCTGCTCCGCGGCGACGCCCCCGGGCGGGGGAGCACACGGGATGGCGGGCTTCCACGCCGCCGAGCGCGCCATAGCCCACCTGAGGCGGTGAACCCCGGCCGCTCGCCGGGCCGAGACTTCGGCGGCGTCTCGCTCAAGGGGCGACGGCGACTGGGCCCAGCCTGAGGCGCCGGGCGGCTTCGTTCACATAGGGTGGAGCAACGTCCATCGACTGTGCGGAGACAAAACCATGCCCGAGCACCCACCCACCACGACGACCCCCGCCGGCCTCTGGTCGGACGGCCTAGGCCGTGCGGCAATCCGGTCGCTGCAGGTCCTCGCCGTCGCAGCCCTCCTCTGGTGTGTGGGCTGGGCCCTCACCCGCGTACCGCTCGCCCTGATCCCCGTGATCATTGCGTCGATTCTGGCTTCGGCGATCTCGCCGCTCGTGGGGTGGCTGGACCGGCACGGCTGGCCCAGGCCCGTCGCGGTGCTCGCCTCGTTCCTCGCGATCCTGGCTGTCTTCGGAGGCCTCATCGCGTTCTGCGTGGCCCTGGTGCGCGCGCAGTCTCACGAGCTCGCCGCCCGATTCACCAACGGCATCCGCCAGCTGGAGGATCTGGTCAGCAACGGGCCGGTCCGCCTCAGCGATGAGCAGCTTGCGAGCGTGCGGGACGGGCTTCAGCATTTCCTTTCGTCCGGCAGCTTCGGCACCGAGGCGCTCACCGGGGTGCGCAGCGTCGGCGAGTTCATCGCGGCGATGGTCCTGATGGCAGTCATCCTGTTCTTCTTCCTCAAGGACGGGCACGAGATCCGCGAATTCCTCCTACGCCTCGTCCCCGGGACCTACCGGGCCACGGCGCGCACGGCCGCGGAGCGCAGCGCCCACGTGCTGGGCGCCTACGTGCGGGGGACGGCCCTCGTGGCCGCGGCCGATGCGCTGATCGTCGGCGTCGCGCTGGTCGTCATGCAAGTGCCCTTGGCTCTGCCCCTGGCCGTGTTCGTGTTCATCGGCGGGTTCATCCCCATCCTCGGGGCCACCACCGCGGGCATCCTCGCCGTCGCCGTGGCCCTCCTGTCCAACGGGCCCGTCGCGGCGATCGTGATCCTCGTCGTGGTGCTCGCAGCGAATCAGATCGAGCACCACCTTCTCCAGCCGCTGCTCATGGGCAAGGTCCTGTCCATCCACGGGCTGGCCATCCTGCTCTCCCTGGCCGTGGGCACCATGCTCGCGGGAATTGTCGGCGCGCTCCTCGCGGTGCCCTTTACCGCCGTCGGCTGGGCGGTCGTGAAGACGTTCACGCGGCGCGGGGAGTCGGAGGGGAGCCAAGCCGTCGAGGACGGGCCTGCCACGGCTTGATCTGCCAGGGCCGGATTTGTCAGGGCCTGATCTGCCAGGCTTGATCTGCCCGGGGGCGTCGCCGCGAATAGAGTAGTCCGGTGCATGCCGACCCGAGCGGGCCCTTCCCGTACGAACTCCTGCGGCGGTTCCCCGATGTCGAGGCCCCGAACCTCTATGCCTGGGACGCGACGGACCGGCTCCTCGGGGACCGCGGGATCGCGGAGGCCGCGGCCCGCGGGCTGGATGGCGGCGAGATCGCGGTCATCGGCGACGGCTACGGCGCGATCGCGCTGCGGCTCGCGGCGGCCGGGCTCACCGGGGTGCGTGTCTATGAGGACCTCGCCTCCGGGCGGGCCGCCTTCGCCCGCAATGCCGAGGCGCTCGGGCTCGCGGGGCTCCAGCGCCAGGGCGAGTTCTGCGCCGAGCTGCTCCGGGGCGCGCGGCTCGTGCTGCTCCAGCTCCCCAAGGGGCTCGCCGAGCTCGAGGAGATCGCGGACGCCGTGGCCCGATGGGCCCCGCCGAATGTACTGCTCGTCGCGGGAGGCCGCGTCAAGCACATGACGCTCGCCATGAATGACGTCCTCCAGGCGGCCTTCGGCGAGGTCCGTGCCGAACTCGCGGTCCAGAAGTCACGGCTGCTCGTGGCCGAGGGACCGCTTCCGGTTGCCGAGCGCCCGCCCTACCCCGTCCGCGCAACGCACGACGACGTCGGCCTCACCCTGTGCGCGCACGGCGGCGCATTCGCGGGCACGAAGCTGGATCTCGGCACGCGCTTCCTGCTCGGGTTCGTCGAGCGCATGCCGGCGGGCGCCGCCGTCGACCTCGGCTGCGGCACTGGCGCCCTCGCCGCGGCCTACGCACTCGCGCATCCCCTCGCGGAGGTCGTGGCTACGGATCGTTCGGGGTGGGCCGTGCGTTCGGCGCGCGCCACGATGGAGGCCAACGGGCTTGGCGGGCGCGTCACCGTCGAGCACGACGACGCCGCCTCCCTCCGCGCGGAGGGCTCGGCCGACGTCGTGCTCCTCAACCCGCCCTTCCACCTCGGCGCGAGCGTCCACGCGGGGGCGGCGCTGCGCCTCTTCGACGCGGCCGCGAGGATCCTGCGCCCGGGCGGCGAGCTCTGGACGGTGTACAACGCGCATCTGGACTATCGGCGGCAGCTGCAGGCCGCTGTCGGCCGCACGTCCGTCGAGGGGACGTCGCGGAAGTTCACGGTCACGCGCTCCGTGAGGCGCCGCCCGCGCCCGTGAGGCCGCGCGAGAACTGTGCACGCAGCTCGCGCAGCGTGAACTCGCCGTTGGC
The DNA here is from genome assembly GCF_004919045.1 of Sinomonas albida. GTDB lineage: Bacteria > Actinomycetota > Actinomycetes > Actinomycetales > Micrococcaceae > Sinomonas > Sinomonas albida. The sequence continues at coordinate 198,462 of NZ_SWDW01000006.1, read as the reverse complement.
GGCGAACGCCGGGTCGTTGCCCTCGACGGCCACGCTCAGGAGCCCGAAGTGCAGCGCCCACGCCGCCGCGCGGCGCCACGTGTCGCGGTCGCGGGGGAGCGCCGCCTCGACGGCCGCCACGAATTCGCGCCGCCGCCCCTCTTCGTAGAGCTGCCACGCGACGGCGAGGTCTACGGCGGGATCGCCCGCGCAGAGGTCGCCGAAGTCGATGACGCCGGCGAGCGAGCCGTCCGCGGCGAAGAGGATGTTGCCCGGATGCAGGTCGCCGTGGACCCATACCGCGGGGCCCGCGTGCGGCGCCGCGCCCGAGAGCGCGGCCCACAGGGCTGAGAGCTCCGCGTGATCCTGTCGGTGCGCGACGAGCGCAAGGCGCTCGCGCACGCGCGCATCGAGTGCGCCGACGTGGAGTCCGCGGAACGGGTTCTCTGGCGCATCCGGGGGTGCGGGGGTGTGGAGCGCGCCGAGGAAGCCCGCGAGCTCGGCCGCGCCGCCGCGCGCCGCGGGCGGGACGGACAGCCCGGGAGCGCCCTCTGTCCAGCGGCAGATGCTCCACTCCCACGGATAGCCGCGGGCCGGACGCCCCCTGCGGACCGGCACAGGCAGCGCGATGCCGGTCCGCGCGGCGATCTCGCCCACGAAGCGCAGCTCGGACCGCACGAGGCCGGCCGCGAGCTTCCGGCGGGGCATGCGGACCGCGAGGTCGTCGCCGAGCCGGAACACGACGTTGTCCCAGCCCTCCGCCGCGGGCACGAGCGGGAGGCCCGCGAGGTCGGGGTGCTGGTCGGCGAGGAGCGCACGGACGAGGTCCGCCGTGACGACGGCCTCGGCTTCAGGCGTGCGCGACATGGTTCCTCCTCAGCTTGCGCTCAGCCACGGGTCAGGGGTGAACAGGGTAACGTAAACGAGAGGACAATCACGTACCTGCCGAAAGGATCCTGTGACGGAGCAGCCACGCCAGCAAGCGCAGCGGCGCGGGACCAATCTGCCGCGGATGGGCGACTTCAACCTCACGGTCATCCTTGACGCGATCCGCCGCTCGGAGGTGGGCCTCAGTCGCGTCGAACTCGCCCAGATCGTGGGGCTTTCGCCACAGACCATCTCCAACATCTCCCGCCGTCTCCTGGACCAGAAGCTCATCGTCGAGGCCGGCAAGGAGGGCACCGGTCCAGGCAAGCCGCGGACCATCCTGCGCCTCAACCCGCACGGCATGTACGCGATGGGTGTGCACCTCGACCCGGCGCTCATCACGGTCGTCCTCCTGGACCTCGTGGGGGCAGTGGTCGAGAAGCGCACTTTTGTCACGCCCCTGAGCCACGATCCGGACGAGATCGTCCACGCGATCGCGGAGTGCGTCGAGGAGCTGATTGAGCGTTCGGGCGTGGACCGCAAGCTCGTGGCCGGGCTCGGCGTTGCCGCGCCGGGGCCGATCGACCTCGACCGCGGAGCCGTGGTGGGCCCGCCGCTCCTGCGCGGCTGGGTCGACGTGCCGCTCCAGGAGCTCGTCCACCGGGCCACGGGACTTCCCACGACCGTGGACAAGGACGTGACGGGCGCCGCCGTGGCCGAGATCTGGGCCGGCGGCCCGGGCGGCTCGGGGAGCTTCGTGTTCTTCTACCTCGGCACCGGCCTCGGTGTGGGGCTGGTCCTCAACGGCGAGGTCTACCGCGGGTTCTCGGGCAACGCGGGGGAGATCGGGCACATCATCGTGGATCCGGACGGTCCCGTCTGCAGCGACGGCTGCGGCATGCGCGGCACGATCGGCACGGCCCTCGAGCCGACCGTGATCGTGAGCGAGGCCGTCGTGGCAGGCATCCTTCCAGTGCTTCCCGAGAATCCCACCGCGCGCGACTTCCAGCGCGCGTTCGCGAGGCTGGCCGAGATGGTCGGCGAGGGCGAGGAGGCGGCCATCGCGATCATGCGGCGGGCGGCGCGCAACTTGGCGTGGGCGGCTGCTGTCGTGGGCAACCTGGTCGACGTGGACCGGATGGTGTTCGGCGGCCCGTTCTGGGAGTCTGTGTCCCAGTTCGTGCTCGATGTGCTGCCGGACATGGTCAACGATCTGCTCGCGACGCGCGGAATCCACCGCGTAGGGCTCTCCGGCACGCGGCTCGGCGAGGACGTCGGCGCCGTGGGCGCGGCGTGCCTCGTGCTCGAGCGCGCGCTTGCCCCGCGCGCCGAGCGGCTCCTCCTCGAGGGCTGAGCCGGGCGTCGAACGGACGACGACGGCGCGGCGCCACTTGTGCGTCATGCGGCGTCACGCTCGTACTTGTTCGTAGCATTCCGTCGAATTCGCACCGTTTGGCGCTGCACGCTTGATGGAGGCCCGCGGGGATCCTTAGTCTCGAAGGCAAGTTGCTTCCCGCAACGTGTCAGCGATCCCCGCAAGGCGGGGATGTGGGTGCCCCCGTGAGGGCCTGACATTTGCCGCAGGAAGCTGGTCCTTTGAGGGCGCCCGCCGCGGCGGTGCCCGCGGGCTGGCTTGTCTGCGTTCCTTAATACCCTTTCCTCCGGCCGCGGCTCAGCCTCGCCGGCACGCATCGGATCCTAGGAATGCAAGTGTCCCCACCTACTCTCATCGACGCACCCTCGGCGCACTCGGCCGAGCCCGTCGCCCTGTCCTACGAACTGTTTCCGCCGCGCAGCGACGCTGCGTCGGCGACCCTGTGGAAGACCATCCGCGAGCTCGAGTGCACCGACCCCGACTACGTGTCCGTGACGTACGGCGCGAGCGGCTCGAACCACGAGACGGCGCTCGACCTCGTTGACCGGCTCCAGCTCGAGACCACCCTCCGCCCGCTCGCCCACCTCACGTGCGTGGGCGGGACGCCGGATGAGCTCAGCCGGACCGTCAACGCGCTCCTGGACCGAGGCGTCCGCGGAATCCTCGCCCTCCGCGGGGACCGCCCGAAGGACGGACAGCTGCCCGAGGGCAGCCTCCGGTACGCCCAGGACCTCATCGAGCTCATCCGGCGTGTCGAGCGGCGCCGCTTCGCCCAGTTCGCTGCGGGCAAGGTCGCGATCGGCGTGGCCGCCTACCCGGTGAAGCACCCGGAGTCGCCGAGCGTGGCCCACGACATCGAGGTGCTCCTCGCGAAGCAGCGCTCCGGCGCGGACTTCGCGATCACGCAGGTGTTCTTCCACCCCGAGCAGTACTCGGCGCTCGTGCATCGCGCACGCCGGGCTGGGGTCACGATCCCGATCATCCCGGGCATCATGCCGCTCACGAGCCTCCGGCGCATCCTCCGGCTCTCCGAGCTGAGCGGCGTCGAACCGGACGCGGGCCTTCTGGACCGTATGCGAGAGGCCGCGGACGACGTCGCGGCCGCCCGCCGCATCGGCGTCGAGGCGAGCGTTGCACTGGCCGAGGCGGCGCTGGACGCGGGCGCACCCGGCCTCCACCTGTACACCTTCAACGAGCACGAGAGCGCCCTCGAAGTCCTCTCGAAGCTCAACCTCCCGCGGCCGTCCCGGCCTTCCCTCCAGGCCCACCGCCGGCCCTCCTGACCTGTCACCGACGAAGGAATCAACGATGACCGAAAATAACTTCCCCGCAGCCACGATCCTCGGCTACCCGCGCATCGGCCGCCGCCGTGAGCTGAAGAAGGCCGTCGAGGCCTATTGGGCAGGCACGAGCAGCGCCGCCGAGCTCGAGGCCGCCGCCGACACGATCCAGCTCGCGACCCTGCGCCGGCTCACCGAGCTCGGCCTCACCGAGCCGTCCGCCATCCCCGGTACGTTCTCGTTCTACGACCAGGTGCTCGACACCGCCGTGGCGCTCGGCGCGGTCCCGGCCCGCTTCGGTGCCCTGCACGACGCCGACGGCGAGCTCGGCCTCGACGCGTACTTCACGCTCGCCCGCGGCAACGCCGAGCAGCAGCCGCTCGAGATGACCAAGTGGTTCGACACGAACTACCACTACCTCGTGCCCGAGATCGGCCCGGAGACGGCGTTCTCGCTCTCCTCCGACCGCGTGGTCGACGAGTTCCGCTTCGCCCAGGCGAACGGCGTCGTGACCCGCCCCTACCTCGTGGGTCCCGTGACGTTCCTCCTCCTGAGCAAGGCCTCCGACGACGCCCCCGAAGGCTTCGCGCCGCTCTCCCGCCTCGACGACGTGCTCCCGGTCTACGCCCAACTGCTCGAGCGCCTCGGCGCCGCCGGTGCCGAGTGGGTCCAGCTCGACGAGCCCGCGCTCGTCGCGGACCTCGACAGCGCCGCAGGCGCGACCAGCGCAGAGGTGAGCGCCGCCGTCGAACGCGCCTACGCCGCGCTGACCGCCTCGGCCGTAGGAACGGCCGGGCGCCCGCAGATCCTGCTGTCGGCACCCTACGGCGGGCTCGGCGAGCAGGCCGCGGCCGTCGCGGCGACCGGCGTCGAGGCCGTCGCGATCGACCTGTTCAAGGGCGCCGTGCCCTCGCCCGAGGAGCTCCCAGAGTTTGCCACGAAGTTCGCGGGCAAGACGCTCGTCGCCGGCGTCGTGGACGGCCACAACATCTGGCGCAACGACCTCAAGGCGTCGGCGGCGAAGCTCGACTCGCTGCGCGCCGCTGGCCTCGACGTCGCGGTGGGCACCTCGACCTCGACGTTCCACGTCCCGCACGACGTCGAGGACGAGACGCAGCTCGACGCCGGCCTGCGCAGCTGGCTCGCGTTCGCGGACCAGAAAGTCGGCGAGGTCGCGACCCTCGCCGGCTACCTGGCTGATCCCGAGTCCGCTCAGGCCGCGATCGACGAGGCCTCGCGCGTGCTCGCCTCCCGCGCCGAGGCGCCCGGCGTGCGCCGCGCTGAGGTGCGCGAGCGCACCGCCGCGCTCACGGACGCGGACTTCTCGCGCTCGGACTTCGCGGCGCGCGCCGCCGCGCAGGACGCCGAGCTGCACCTCCCGCCGCTCCCGACGACAACGATCGGATCCTTCCCCCAGACGTCACAGGTCCGCGGCGCGCGCGCCCGCCTGAACAAGGGCGTGATCGGCGAGGCCGAGTACGAGCGCCTCATGAAGGACGAGATCAAGCGCGTCGTGGACCTCCAGGAGGAGCTCGGCTTCGACGTCCTCGTGCACGGCGAGCCCGAGCGCAACGACATGGTCCAGTACTTCGCCGAGAACCTCGACGGCTTCGACGTCACGGTGCACGGCTGGGTGCAGTCCTACGGCTCGCGCTGCACGCGACCCTCGATCCTCTGGGGTGACGTGTCCCGCCCCGCGCCCATCACGGTTCCGTGGGCCGAGTACGCGCAGTCGCTCACGGACAAGCCCATGAAGGGCATGCTCACGGGTCCGGTGACCATCCTCGCGTGGTCCTTCGTCCGCAACGATCAGCCGCTCGCCGAGACCGCCAACCAGGTGGCCCTCGCCCTCCGCGACGAGATCGCGGACCTCGAGGCGGCCGGGATCAAGGTCATCCAGGTCGACGAGCCGGCCCTGCGCGAGCTGCTCCCGCTGCGCCGTGCCGACCAGCCCGCGTACCTAGACTGGTCCGTCAAGTCGTTCCGGCTCGCGACCGCGGGTGCCGCCGACGCCACGCAGGTGCACACGCACCTCTGCTACTCCGAGTTCGGTGTCATCATCGATGCGATCGACGGCCTCGACGCCGACGTGACCTCGATCGAGGCGGCCCGCTCCCGCATGGAGGTGGTCAACGACCTCGAGAGCCACGGCTTCGGCCGCGGCGTCGGTCCCGGCGTGTACGACATCCACTCGCCGCGCGTCCCCTCGCAGGGCGAGATCGAGGAGCTTCTGGCGACGGCGGTAGCCCATGTCCCGTCGCGTCAGCTCTGGGTCAACCCGGACTGCGGCCTCAAGACCCGGGGCTATGCGGAGACCGAGGAGTCGCTGCGGAACCTTGTCGAGGCCACGAAGGTGGCGCGCGGAGTCCTCGCGGCCAACGCCTGACCGCCCCGCCCCATCCGTTGCGGGGTCTCGTCCCGACCGTTGCGGGGTCCCGTCCGCTCGGTTGTGGGGTCCCGTCCGCTCGGTTGTGGGGTCAATGTCGTGACATTGACCCCGCAAGGCGGTGGACGGGACCCCACAACGTTTCGCCGGTGACCCCGCAATGCGGTGGACGGGACCCTGCAAGGCGGTGGACGGGACCCCGCAACGTTTCGCCGGTGACCCCGCAAGGCGGTGGACGGGACTCCGCAACCCAAAGGGGTGGGGGAACGGGCTAGTCCCAGGAGACCTCGTCGTCGACCACGCCGTCCTCGTCGGCCGCCGCGACGAGCACCTCGTCGGTGAAGCCCTCGCCGAGCGTGAAGTCGAGAACGAAGTAGCGCTCCGGCTGGCCCGGGAAGATGCCCACCCGGGTGAGGCGCAGCGCGCGGACGAACGCGGCGTCGTCGACCGCGTCCTGCGTCTCGACCCCGAAAAGCTCGCGGATCTTTCCGTCGTTCAGGTTCTGGCAGTGGAAGTGCCTGTATTCGACCGCCGGCGATTCGCTGTCGCCGAGGTCCAGCGTGATGCGTTCCCGCGCGGCCTCAATGAGTTCGGGGAGGAACCGCAGGCGATAGTCGACCTTGTGGATGCACGATTCGTCCATCCGGTCGTGTTCGCCGAAGCTCAGGTCGAGATCGACCGGCACGCCGTCGTGATCGTAGCGGCCAGAGATGACCCGTTGCCCCGCCGGCGTGAGGGCGATTTCCCCAAAATGCCGGCTGACTGCCGTCTCCATGACTAAACGATAGCCCGGGCCCACTCGGCAGGCCAGCATGTCGGGCCGAGAGCGGTGACCCGACGCCAGCCGTCAGCCCAGCCGCTCGAGGAGGGCGACGGCGTCGTACGGCGCCCGCCCGTCGGCGTCGTTGTCGAAGTAGACGTAGGTGTCGAGGCCCTCGGCGAGCCAGTCCCGCACGCGCTTGGCCCACGCGTCGAGCGTCTCGGGCTGGTAGCCGCCGCCGTACAGCCGCGCCTCGCCGTGGAGGCGGACGTAGCGGAAATCGCCCGTCTCGTCATGCATCGTGGGCCATCTGCCAGCGCTGTCCGAGACCACCGTTGACACTCCGCGCTCGGCGAGGAAGGCGCGTGCCTCGGGCGTGTCGAAGCTTTCGTGGCGCGGCTCGAGCGCGTGGCGGAGCGGCGAACGGACGACGGCGGCCGTCACCGCCCGCTCGTCCGGCACCTTGTCGTCGTGGCCGCCCGCGAGGCGCGCGGCATCGGCGGTGGACCGGGGGAGGAGGTCGATGAAGTCCGTCAGGACGTCGCGATCGAACTCGAGCCGCTCGGGCAGCTGCCACAGGATCGGGCCGAGCTTCGTTCCGAGGGCCAGGACGCCGGAGGCGAAGAAGTTCGCGAGCGGCGTTTCGATGCCCCGCAGCTGCTTCATGTGCGTGATGAATCGGCCGCCTTTGACGGCGAAGACGAAGCCCTCGGTCGTCTCGTCCCGCCAGGCCTCGTAGGAGGAGGGGCGCTGGAGCGAGTAGAACGAGCCGTTGAGCTCGGCCGAGGGCAGGCGCTCGGACACGTAGTGGAGCTCGTCCTTCTGGCGCAGTCCCTTCGGATAGAAGTCGCCGCGCCAGCTCGCGTAGCGCCAGCCGGAGATGCCTACGAATGCCCTCGCCATCCTTCCAAGGGTAGGCCGCGACGCGGCACCCGGTGGGCGTTACCGTGTGAGGGTGATTCCGGTTCAGGCAGCCCAGACCGCCGTCGCCGCGGCCCGCGCGGCAGCTGCGTCCGGCCTGACGCGCCCGCTCGAGTGGCGGCGGCGCCAGCTGCTGGCCCTGCGCGCCATGCTCCGGGAGCGGCGCCGCGAGTTCGAAGCCGCGCTGGCCGACGACCTCGGCAAGAGCGGAACCGACGCGTGGCTCCATGAATTGGGCCTCGTCGCTGGGGAGGTCTCGCACGCCCTCGCCCATCTCGACGAGTGGACCAGGCCGCGCGCCGCGGAGGTTCCGGCGGCCCTCGCGCCGGCGGCGGCGTGGACGCGCGCGGAACCGCTCGGCGTCGTGCTCGTCCTCGGGCCGTGGAACTACCCGCTCATGCTCGCGCTCGCCCCCGCGGTCGGGGCGCTCGCGGCGGGGAATGCGGTGGTGATTAAGCCCAGCGAGCTCGCGCCGCGCACCAGCGCTGTGCTCTCGCGTTGGGTTCCCGAGTACCTCGACGGTGCCGTCTGGGTGGTCGAGGGCGGCCGCGAAGCCGCCGAGGCGCTCTTGGCGGAGCCGCTCGACCACGTGTTCTTCACCGGCGGGGAGTCAGCGGCGCGGGCCGTCGCGGCCGCCGCCGCCCGTCAGCTCACGCCGGTGACGCTCGAGCTCGGCGGCAAGTCCCCGGCTTACGTCGACGCGACGGTGCCGGCCGGCGCCGCGGCCCGACGGATCGCGTGGGGCAAGTTCCTCAACGGCGGCCAGACGTGCGTCGCGCCCGACTACGTGCTCGGGCCGCGCCCTGTGATCGACGCGCTCCTGGCGCCCCTGCAGGCGGCCATCGCGGGGCAGCTCGGCGATGGCCGAGGGCTGCGGATGGTCAATCACGCTCACTTCGATCGCGTGCTCGGCCTGCTCGCTGGCGAAGACGTGATCAGCGGCGGGCGGACAGACCGCGCGCGCCTCTGGATCGAGCCGACCCTCGTGCGGGCCCGGGCGGATTCGCCGCTCATGCAGGAGGAGATCTTCGGACCGGTCCTGCCGCTGCTCTCCGTTGACGACGAGGACGCGGCGTTCGCGCATCTGCGGGGGCGGCCCAAGCCGCTCGCGCTCTACGTCTTCAGCGAGTCCGCCGCGACGCGCAGGCGGTTCGAGCTGGAGACGAGCTCGGGCGCGCTCGCCTTCGGCGTTCCCGCGGCCCACCTCGGCATGCCGGGCCTGCCGTTCGGCGGTGTGGGGGCGAGCGGCATGGGCGCCTACCATGAGGAGCATTCCTTCCGGACGTTCTCCCACGTCAAGGCCGTGCTCGACAAGCCGCTTTCGCCCGACACGCTCGCGGTGGCCTACCCGCCGCATGGCCGGGTCAAGGACGCCATCCTTCGCTCTCTCGTGATGCCGATCGAGCCGCGGCTCCCCGCCGTGCCCGCGTGGCTCAGCGCCGCGCTGCGCCGGGGGCGCCGGGGGCGCCCGGGAGGCTCTTGAGCGTCTCGGCGACGAGGTCGAGGAAGAGTCCTGTCTGCGTGTCTGCGGCGCCTCCCGGGCGGAGCGCGAAGATGTTGCGGGCCAGGCGGATCTCGGGGACGTCGACCACCACGACCCCGGCGGGGCGCGAGCGGAGCGCGAGCTCCGGGATCAGTGCAGCGCCGAGCCCGGCCGAGGCGAGGCCGAGGCTCGCGTTGAAGTCGTCGCTGTAGACCACGACGCGCGGCTCGAGACCGCAGCTCGCGAACAGCCGGTCGATCACGGCCGCGTCGGCCGCCCCGGGGTGGTGGACGATCCACGGCATGCCGCTCAGCTGCGACGCCGTGACCTGCGCGCCGTCGGCGATGCCCCACGAGGCCGGGAGCACCACGCGGAAGGGATCGTCGCCGATCCACTGGCGGTCCATGGTGTGCGGCCAGGCGAGCCCGCTCTGCCCGACCTGGTAGACGAGGACGACGTCGAGCTCCCCTCCCGCGAGCAGCCCCCGAATCGTCTCGCCCGGCTCGGCGACGGAGACATGGAGGTCGAGGCCGAGGCGGCGCCAGGGCTCGCCGCGGACGACGGCGGGCAGCACGTACGTGGCGAGGCTCGGGAAGACCCCGAGGCGCAGGAGCCGGCCGGCGGCCTCAGCCGCGCGGGCCGTGGCCGCCTTGAGCGTGTCGATGTCGGTGAGCACCTTGGTCGCGTGGCGCGTCATGACGACGGCGGCCTCCGTAGGCGTCACGCTCTTGGCCGAGCGGAGGAAGAGCTGCACGCCCGTCTCGCGCTCAAGGGCGGCCATCTGCTGGGAGACGGCGGAGGCTGTGTAGCCGAGCCGCTGGGCCGCGGAGGCGAACGAGCCCTGGCGGACGACCTCGAGGAGCGTCTGGAGGTGGACAGGGTTCACCACGTGCGGGCTCCTCGGGCGGTCGGACTTGTTCGGGGAAGGGATCTCAGACTACGACACGCACGGCGGGTGCCGCCGCGCCGCGCGACACGCCGTGAGATGAACGACACGCAAAGTTTTTGAGTGTGCATCCGGCGTTCCACAGCCTGTGGATGACGAGGCACGAATGGCGGAATTTCGCGGGAGTCCGGGTGCGTTAACTGTGTAGGAAGTGTGGACTGTCAGCGCCAAGAATGACATACTTGTAAGACATCATCTTGGGGTCCACAATGGCACCCACCACTACATGTAGTGTGGAGAGCACGCCGGACAGTCCGATCCACTTGGGGAAGGCTGCGGCTCAAATGGGGGGCCCACAACGGGCCGAAGCCAGCAAGTCTTCCAGGAGGGAAGGAACCATGAACGTCACGGTCTACACGAAGCCTGCTTGCGTGCAGTGCAACGCGACATACCGTGCCCTCGACAAGAAGGGCATCGCCTACCAGAGCGTCGACGTCAGCCAGGACCCCGAGGCGCTTGAGCGTCTCAAGTCCATGGGCTACCTGCAGGCGCCCGTTGTCGTCACCGACGGTGGTCACTGGTCGGGCTTCCGCCCCGACAAGATCGAGGAACTCGCCCAGGCCTCGACCGCTTCGGTGGCCTGATCCGCCGTCGTCCGTCTCTCTCGCAGGGGGTGCTGAGGTGACCTCTCTGGTCATGGCCGCGGCGGGTGCCGCGGCGTCGGGCACGCAGCCCGAGCCCCGCCTCACCTCGAGCCGCCTCATCTACTTCTCTTCTGTTTCCGGCAACACCCACCGCTTCGTGGGCAAGCTGGGCCTCGACGCCGCGCGCATCCCGCTCCACCCGCACGAACCGCCGCTCCGGGCCACGGAGCCGTTCGTGCTCATCGTCCCGACGTATGGCGGGACCGGGGGAGCCGGATCGGTGCCGAAGCAGGTCATCAGGTTTCTCAACGATCCGCAGAACCGGTCCCTCATCCGGGGGGTCATCAGTGCGGGCAACACGAACTTCGGGGACAACTACTGCGCCGCGGGTGACATCGTCGCCGTCAAGTGCAAGGTCCCTCATCTCTATCGATTCGAGCTCATGGGCACGCCCGACGACGTGGCCCGGGTCGCCGAAGGATTGGACGCATTTTGGACACGACTGTCGCAGAACCCGCAGTAGCGGCCGCGGACGCCAAGGAAATGCCCGCGAAGTACAAGGGCTTGGGCTACCACGAGCTCAACGCGATGCTGAACCTGTACGGCGAGGACGGCAAGATCCAGTTCGAAGCCGACCGCTACGCCGCGCGTCAGTACTTCCTCCAGCACGTGAACACCAACACGGTGTTCTTCCACGACCTGGATGAGAAGCTCGAGTACCTGCTCAAGAACGACTACTACGAGCGCGAGACCCTCGACCAGTACACGATGAACTTCATCCGCGAGCTGTTCAGCCGCGCGTACAAGAAGAAGTTCCGGTTCGAGACGTTCCTCGGCGCGTTCAAGTTCTACACGTCGTACACGCTCAAGACCTTCGACGGCAAGCGATTCCTCGAGCGGTATGAGGATCGCGTGTGCATGGTCGCCCTCCACCTCGCGCGCGGTGACGAGCAGCTCGCAACCGAGATCATGGACGAGATCATCGCCGGCCGCTTCCAGCCCGCGACGCCGACGTTCCTCAACGCGGGCAAGAAGCAGCGCGGTGAGCTCGTCTCCTGCTTCCTCCTCCGCATCGAGGACAACATGGAGTCGATCGCCCGCGGCATCAACTCCGCTCTCCAGCTCTCGAAGCGCGGCGGCGGGGTGGCGCTCTCCCTGACGAACATCCGTGAGCACGGTGCCCCGATCAAGCAGATCGAGAACCAGTCCTCGGGCGTCATTCCGGTCATGAAGCTCCTCGAGGACTCCTTCTCCTACGCCAACCAGCTCGGTGCGCGCCAGGGCGCCGGCGCCGTGTACCTGCACGCGCACCACCCGGACATCTACCGCTTCCTCGACACGAAGCGTGAGAACGCGGATGAGAAGATCCGCATCAAGACGCTCTCCCTCGGCGTCGTGATCCCGGACATCACGTTCGAGCTCGCGAAGCGCAACGAGGACATGTACCTGTTCTCGCCGTACGACGTCGAGCGTGTGTACGGCATGCCGTTCTCCGACGTCTCGGTGACCGAGAAGTACTACGAGATGGTCGACGACTCGCGCATCAAGAAGACGAAGATCAATGCGCGCGAGTTCTTCCAGACCCTCGCCGAGATCCAGTTCGAGTCGGGCTACCCGTACATCATGTTCGAGGACACCGTGAACCGGGCCAACCCGGTGGCCGGCAAGGTGACCATGAGCAACCTGTGCTCGGAGATCCTGCAGGTTTCGTCGCCGTCGGTCTACCGCGAGGACCTGACCTACGCCGAGATCGGCAAGGACATCTCGTGCAACCTCGGGTCGATGAACATCGCCAAGACGATGGACTCCTCGAACTTCGGGCTGTCCATCGAGACGGCGATCCGTGCGCTCTCGGCGGTCTCCGACATGAGCGACATCCAGTCGGTGCCTTCCGTGGCGGAGGGCAACTCGAAGTCGCACGCAATCGGCCTCGGCCAGATGAACCTGCACGGCTACCTCGCTCGCGAGCGGGTGCACTATGGCTCGGAAGAGGGCCTCGACTTCACGAACATCTACTTCTACACCGTGCTGTTCCACGCGCTGCGGGCCTCCAACCTGCTCGCGCAGGAGCACGGGCAGGCGTTCGGCGGCTTCGAGAACTCCAAGTACGCGTCGGGGGAGTTCTTCGACAAGTACACCGAGCAGGAGTGGGCGCCGAAGACGGACCGCGTGCGCGAGATCTTCGCGGAAGCGAACGTCCACGTCCCCACGCAGGAGGACTGGCTCGCGCTCAAGGCCTCCGTCATGGAGCACGGCATCTACAACCAGAACCTTCAGGCCGTCCCGCCGACGGGCTCGATCAGCTACATCAACAACTCGACCTCGTCGATCCACCCGGTCGCGTCGAAGATCGAGATCCGCAAGGAAGGCAAGATCGGGCGCGTCTATTACCCGGCGCCTTACCTCACGAACGACAACCTGGAGTACTACCAGGACGCGTACGAGATCGGCTACGAGAAGATCATCGACACGTACGCCGCCGCGACCCAGCACGTGGACCAGGGGCTCTCGCTCACGCTGTTCTTCAAGGACACGGCAACGACGCGTGACATCAACAAGGCCCAGATCTACGCGTGGCGGAAGGGCATCAAGACGCTGTACTACATCCGGATCCGCCAGCTCGCGCTCGAGGGCACGGAGGTGGAGGGTTGCGTCAGCTGCATGCTGTAGTGATGGCTTTCTCTCTCTTCGTTCGAAAGGACCTCCCATGACCCCCGAGAAGCTCAAGCTCCTCGACCACGTCCAAGCGATCAACTGGAACCGCATCCAGGATGAGAAGGACGTCGAGGTGTGGAACCGCCTCGTGAACAACTTCTGGCTGCCCGAGAAGGTGCCGCTCTCCAACGACGTGCAGTCGTGGCACACCCTCACAGCGCAGGAGCAGCAGCTCACGATGCGCGTGTTCACGGGCCTCACGCTGCTGGACACGATCCAGGGGACCGTGGGCGCCGTGAGCCTGATCCCGGACGCGATCACTCCGCATGAGGAGGCCGTGTACACGAACATCGCGTTCATGGAGTCCGTCCACGCGAAGAGCTACTCGTCGATCTTCTCGACGCTGTGTTCGACCAAGGAGATCGACGACGCGTTCCGGTGGAGCCTCGAGAACGAGAACCTCCAGCGCAAGGCGCACATCGTCATGGACTACTACCGTGGCGACGAGCCGCTCAAGCGCAAGGTGGCCTCGACCCTGCTCGAGAGCTTCCTCTTCTACTCGGGCTTCTACCTGCCGATGTACTGGTCCTCGCGGGCCAAGCTCACGAACACCGCTGACCTCATCCGGCTCATCATCCGCGACGAGGCCGTGCACGGCTACTACATCGGCTACAAGTTCCAGAAGGGCCTCGAGAAGGTCTCGGAGGAGAAGCGCCAGGAGATCAAGGACTACACGTTCGAGCTGCTCTTCGAGCTGTACGAGAACGAGGTCCAGTACACGCACGACCTCTACGACCCGGTGGGGCTGTCCGAGGACGTCAAGAAGTTCCTGCACTACAACGCCAACAAGGCGCTCATGAACCTCGGCTACGAGGCCATGTTCCCCTCGTCGGTGACGGACGTGAATCCGGCGATCCTCTCGGCGCTGTCGCCCAACGCGGACGAGAACCACGACTTCTTCTCGGGGTCGGGGTCGAGCTACGTCATTGGCAAGGCCGTGAACACGGAGGACGAGGACTGGGCGTTCTAGAGCCCAGCCCCCCCCGGATCTAGCCCGGGCCCGTCAGGGCTGGTGGGAGGCCCGGACCCGCAGGTTTCTGCAGGTCCGGGCCTCTTTTCGTGCCTCTGTCCGATGGACAGAGGAGAGCACAGATGAACATCAGTACCCGTTCGGCGTGGCACGCGCTTGGCGCCTCCCGGCCGCATCGGGCAGTCGTCGGGCCGCAGGCGAAGCGGGAGAGGAGGCGCCTGACAGCGTGGGATCATTCCTGCATGGACGGCGACATCCCTGAAGTGACGGCCCTGGCAATCAACGTCGCGATTCCCGAGGCACTGCGCTGGATCTGCGGCGTCGGCCGGCCCGTGCGATAGATTTTGCCGGGGCTTAAGCGGAGTCCCTCACGAGACGGGGGAAGCATGCGACGTCACGATGGAAGACCAAGCTCCCGAAATGGCCTTCGCTTGGCCGCCGTGATTGCCACCGCAGCCATCGTCCTGAGCGGGTCGAGTGTCGCCGCTTTCGCGAGCCCGGCGGACTCGTCATCGAATGCCCGGTTCGCCGGAGGCATAGGAGCGAATCTCGGTATCGAGCTCGCGATTGGCCAGGTGGGCGCGAATGTCCAAAGCGCGACGCCGCTCGTCTCGGCCCTGAGCCCTGGTCGGGGCTCGGAGGCCGGCGGCACGATCGTGACGGTCTCGGGCTCCAACCTCATAGGGGCGACGGCGGTCACTGTTGACGGGAGGGCGTACTCCCCGGCCACGGGACCCGCTCCCTCCGCTGGACAGTTCGCGGCCAACGCTGATGGAACGCTCACGTTCGTCACCCTCGCGCATCCCGCGGCGACTGTCGGCGTCACTGTGACCACCCCGCAGGGAACTTCCGCACCGGCGAGCTTCAGCTTCCTGCCGGTCCAGGCCCAGGTGGCCTACGGTGGGATCTGGCTGGCGCCGAGCGCAGGGCCCGTCGCGGGAGGCCAGGCCGTGACCATCACGGGGGACCAATACCTCAACGGGGTTGGAGTGAGCAAGGTCGTGTTCGGTGGCAAGGTCTACACGCCAACATATGGGTCCCTCGACGGATCGCACTTCGTCTTGGGGGACGGCACACTGACGCTCGTCACGGCGCCGCACGCGGCCGGATCCGTCGACGTCGTCGTCAGCACCTTCGACGGAAGGTCGGCCGCCGCTGCTTATACGTATGTCGCGGCGCCTGCCAACCTGGCTTTGGCGCCGGACGCCGGCTCCGTTGCCGGTGGGCAGCCGGTGACTGTTTCGGGCACGGGTCTGGGATCGGCGACGTCCCTCGACTGGGGCGGGACGGCCCTGGCTCCCGGTGCCACGGCCGATGCGTCGCACTTTGCGGTGAACGGGAACGGGACGCTCACGGTATCGACGCCGGCGCACGCGGCGGGTCCGATCTCCGTGACCGTCACCAACCCCGGCGGGACCAGTGCGCCCGCGGCCTACACGTATGCCGGGGCTCCCGCCATCACGGGGATCAACCCGGGCACCGGACCGGTGGACGGCGGGAACCCGGTCGTGATCACCGGGAGCGCTCTGACCGGCGCCACCGAGGTGAGCGTCGACGGGGCCCCGGTGGCATTCACGGTGACCAATGATCGGACGATCTCCCTCACGATGCCCGCGCACGCGGCGGGCCGGGCAGTCGTCGTCGTGACTGGCCCGGGCGGGACCTCGGCACCCGTTGGCTATGCCTACCAGGAGGCGCCGTCCGGGAATGCCTCGGCCGCCCCGGCGGGGCCGACGGCGCTGGCGGCGACCGGCGAGGACTTTCCGCTCGGCATCGCCCTCACGGGCCTCGGTCTGCTCCTCGCAGGAGCAGGGCTGGTCCTGTTCGCGCGCCAGCGCCAGAATCGCTGACCCAAGCGCAATTCCAAAGGCACTCGATGAGCCAGAGGAATCGCAAGCCCGAGCAACGGAATTCTCGCTTCCACACCGAGGCCGACGCGGAACTGGAGTAAGACGCCGAGCTGGACGAGGATCGAGCTGGACGAGGATCGAGCTGGACGAGGATGGGGATGCGCGCGAGTGCGACCGTCAGTCAGACTGAGGTCGAATGCTCGACGTCGAGT
Organism: Sinomonas albida; assembly: GCF_004919045.1. GTDB lineage: Bacteria > Actinomycetota > Actinomycetes > Actinomycetales > Micrococcaceae > Sinomonas > Sinomonas albida. The sequence goes on along the minus strand of NZ_SWDW01000006.1, from coordinate 182,134 downwards.
TCGACACGTGAGGCGGCGAAGCGTGTGATGCCGAGTTGGAGCGGGGTGCCGCCGGGCAGGGCGTCGAGCGCTCGCACCACGAGGACCACCGAGCCCGCCGGGAGCAGCAGCTCGGCGGCCTCCTCCGCCGTCGCATGTCGGCCGCCCACGGTGGTGGACACGCGCACGTAGTCCTCGATGCCCAGTGCTCGCAGTGCCCCTGTGATCGTGCCCTCGGCTTTGAAGTGCTCGGGAAGCCGTGGCACGAACTCGGCCACGTACCACTGGGTGACGCGTGATATCGGGACGCCGTTGACCGAGCGGATCGACTCGAGCCGGAGCGCCGAGCGGCCGCTCAGCTGTAGGCGCTCGGCGATGTGCGCAGGCGGCTCCGGCTCGAGGGCCCAGTCGAGCAGCCGCGCAGAAGCCTTCCCGCTCTTCCCGAGGCTGTCGCTCAGTCGGGTGCGCGTGCCGATGCGGTGCACGAGCACGGTGTGGTCGGCCACGAAGGTCCCGCTGCCGCGGCGGGAGACCACGAGCTGTTCGGCCGTCAGGGCGGCGATGGCCTGCCGGACCGTGTTCCGGTGCACGCCGAAGCGCTCTGCGAGATCGTTCTCGGAGGGCAGCTTCGTGCCGGGAGCGCTCGCTCCGTCGACGATTTGGCGGCGCAGCTCTTCGGCGATGAGCCGCCACGTGGAGTACCCGCTGGGCGACCGGCTCTGCATTGTCATCTCGTAGTCACCCTATCGGAACGGTCTCATTGGTTTCCCCGATGTTCCCTCACATGTTCCCGGATTGTTCACTTACGGAGCGCAGCTCGCAGGTAACGTGAAGTTATCTAGAGATCTAGACAACTTCGGAGGACGGCGTGCAGCCACAGACCATAGAGCCAAGGCCACCCAGTGGGGCCACCCAGCAGCGACAGAGCTGGATGCGGACCCTTGCTACAGCGAGCGCGCACGCACTGAGGACAGCCTGGGCCGACTGGACTCCCCGGCCTGCAGTCGAGCCGATCCGCGGTCCCGAGGCGGGCCTGGTGATGGTGCGGAGTCGCATCGACGCGGGCGGCGCACGCTTCAACCTCGGAGAGGCGACCGTAACGCGAGCAACCGTCCGACTCCATGGCGAGCCGCTCGCAGCCGATGCGGTGGGCAGCGCCTACGTGCTCGGAACCGACCTCGAGCACGCGCGCCTCGCGGCGATCTTCGACGGCCTCCTGTGCGACGAGGGCCAGCGAGCACGCGTCATGGCCGAGGTCGTTGTGCCCCTGCAGCGAGAACAGGCCGAGCGGGACGCAGCCCGGCACGCCGAGGCGCGCAGCACACTCGTCGACTTCTTCACGGTCTCCCGGGAGCACGAGTGACGAGCACGGCGGGCAACGCGCCCGCGATCCCGGCCCCGGGCTTCAGCGACGCCACGCGAGACGCCCAGCGGGCGTTCCGCGCTATCCTCGACGCCCTCTCCCACCCGACCCAGCGCTACCCTCTCAACGGGCCAGCCCACCCGCCGGCCGCGCTCGGCAGCGGCCTCGCCGCCGTCGCCCTCACGGTCCTCGACGAGGACTCCACGGTCTGGCTCGGTGGCGCGCTCGACGACCGGGAGGTCGCCGCGTGGCTCGACTTCCACACGGGTGCGCGCCGGGTCGGCGCGGCCTCCGCGGACTTCGTGTTCGCGGCGCCTGCGTCGCTGCCTGCGCTCGGATCGCTGCGGCTCGGCACCGACGAAGCGCCACACCTGTCGACGACGGCGGTGCTCGACGTGCGCGGGTGCCAAGGCATGGGGAGCTTCACGGCGGAAGGCCCTGGCATCAACGGCTCCACGACCTTCAATGCGCCGTGGGCCGACGGCAGGTTCGCCGAGCAGTGGCGAGCCAACACCGCGGTCTTCCCGCGCGGCGTCGACCTTCTGCTCGTCGACGCCGACGAGATCTCGGCGCTGCCGCGCACCACGCGGCTCGCGCCTGCACCCACCGACGGACAGGAGGCCGAGCAATGTACGTCGCGGTGAAGGGCGGCGAGAAAGCGATCGCCAACGCCCACGCCCTGCTGGCGAAGGAAGGGCGCGGCGACGAGCGGATCCCGCGCATCGAACACGGCGCGGTCGGCGGCCAGTTGGCGGTGCTCGTGGCTCGCGTCATGAACGAGGGCTCGCTGTACGATCCGGAGCTCGCGGCGCGTGCCATCGTTCAGGCGCAGGGCGATGTGCTCGAGGCAGTCACGCTCGTGCGCTCATACCGCACCACGCTGCACCGCTTCGGCTACACGCTGCCGGTCGACACGGCGCAGCTTCCGCCCCAGCGGCGCGTCTCGGCCACCTTCAAGGACCTGCCGGGCGGGCAGCAGCTGGGCGCGACCTTCGACTACACCCACCGGCTCTTCGCGGATCGCGGCAGCGAGGGTCCCGCAGCGGCCGCTACGAACGACGACGAGGCGATGCCGCGCGTCGCCGACCTCCTTGGCACCGAGGCACTCATGGAACCCGAGCGGCCCGAGGGCTTCGACGATCCCGAGCCCGCCGACCTGACCCGCGAGCCGACCATCTTCCCGATGAGCCGGGCCGAGCGCCTCCAGGCGCTCGCCCGGGGCGACGAGGGATTCCTTCTCGGTCTCGCGTATTCGACCCAGCGCGGCTTCGGGCGTACCCACCCGTTCGCAGGGGAGATCCGCGTCGGCGAGGTCGAGGTCGAGTTCGATGCCCCCGAGCTGGGTTTCGCCGTGCCGCTCGGGCGCGTCGAAGTGACCGAGTGCCAGATGATCAATCAGTTCACGGGGAACGCCGAGACTCCCGCCCAGTTCACGCGCGGGTACGGTCTGGTCTTCGGTCGGGCCGAACGCAAGGCGATGTCGATGTCGCTCGTCGACCGTGCCCTGAGGGCCGACGAGTTCGGCGAGCGCATCGTGGCCCCCGCGCAGGACGAGGAGTTCGTGATCCAGCACTCAGACAACGTTCAAGCCACGGGATTCGTCGAGCACCTCAAGCTCCCGCATTACGTCGACTTCCAGGCGGAGCTCGGCTTGGTACGGAAACTGAACGCGGAACGGCAGGAGAAGGCATGAGCACCGCGCTGCCCGGCTACAACGTCGGCTATCTCGACGAGCAGACCAAGCGGATGATCCGCCGCGCACTGCTCAAGGCGGTCGCAATCCCCGGATTCCAGGTGCCGTTCGCCTCGCGCGAGGTCCCAATGCCGCGAGGCTGGGGAACCGGCGGGGTGCAAGTGACGGCGTCGATCATCGGCGGAGACGACGTCCTCAAGGTCATCGACCAGGGCGCGGACGACACGACCAACGCCGTCTCCATCCGGTCCTTCTTCGCGAAGGTGACGGGCGCGAGCACCACGACGTGCACCGAGGACGCCACCATCATCCAGACCCGCCACCGCATCCCCGAGGCCGTGCTGAGGGAAGGGCAGATCATGGTCTACCAGGTCCCGATCCCCGAGCCGCTGCGCTTCCTCGAGCCGCGAGAGGCCGAGACGCGCCGCATGCACGCACTCGAGGAGTACGGCCTGATCTACGTGAAGCTCTACGAGGACATCGCCAAGTACGGCCACATCGCCACGACGTACGCCTATCCGGTCATGGTCAACGGTCGCTACCTTATGGACCCCTCGCCCACGCCGAGCTTCGACAACCCGAAGCTCCACCAGAGCCCTGCGCTGCACCTGTACGGCGCGGGCCGCGAGAAGCGCATCTACGCGGTGCCGCCATATACCGACGTCGTGAGCCTCGGGTTCGAAGACCACCCGTTCGAGCCGCAGCGCTTCGAGCAGCCTTGCGCCGTCTGCGGCTCAACCGGCGTGTATCTCGACGAAATCATTACCGACGACGCCGGCGGCGTCATGTACGCGTGCTCCGACACCGACCACTGCGAGCGCGCCGCGGCCCTCGCCTCCGCCCACATCGACGACCTAGAGGAGGCGCGGGCGTGACGCTCGAGCAACTGCATTTCGAACCCGACCGACGGCCTCTGCTCGAGGTGCGGGGAGCGGGGCACAGCTACGGCGAGCGCTACGGCTGCCGGGACGTGAGCTTCGAGCTCTGGCCAGGGGAGGTGCTCGCCGTCGTCGGCGAGTCCGGCTCGGGCAAGTCGACGCTCCTTGGCATGCTGTCGCAGCGCCTCAAGCTCAGTGAGGGGAGCGTCCGCTACCGCCTCGGCGACGGCGACGTCGTCGAACTTTCCGAGCTCAGCGAAAGCCGCGTGCGCAGGCTGTGGCGCACCGAGTGGGGGTTTGTCCACCAGAACGCAGCCGACGGCCTCCGCATGCATGTGAGCGCCGGCGGCAATGTCGGCGAGCCGCTCATGGCCACGGGGTGGCGGCACTACGGCAAAATCCGTGCGGCCGCGGCGGAGTGGCTCGCGCGCGTCGAGATCCCTGCCGACCGCATCGACGACGCGCCCGCGACATTCTCAGGGGGCATGCGCCAGAGGCTGCAGATCGCTCGGAACCTCGTTGTCTCGCCGCGGCTCGTCTTCATGGACGAGCCGACGAGCGGCCTCGACGTCTCGGTCCAGGCGCGCCTTCTGGACCTGATCCGAAGCCTCGTCGCCGAGCTGGGCCTCGCCGTCGTCATCGTGACGCACGACCTCGCCGTCGCCCGCCTGATCTCCCACCGCACGCTCGTCATGAAGGACGGGCGAGTGGTCGAGTCGGGCCTCACAGACCGCGTGCTCGACGACCCGCAAGCGGCATACACGCAACTTCTCGTTTCCTCGATTCTGCAAGGATGACCGTGACACGCATCAGCCCAGTCGGGGCGACCCTCGCGGTCTCCGGCGTCGACAAAACCTTCACCATGCATCTACAGGACGGAAAGCAGCTCCCCGTGCTGCGCGGCGTGAGCTTCGACGTGCACGCGGGCGAATGCGTTGTCCTCGGCGGCACGTCGGGCGCCGGCAAGAGCTCGATCCTGAAAATGGTCTACGGGAACTACGCGGCCGATCGCGGGAGCGTCGTGGTGAACGTCGGCGAACCGGTCGACATCGCGGCCGCAGACCCGCGGCAGGTGCTCGCCGCTCGCCGGGAGGCGATGGGCTACGTGAGCCAGTTCCTGCGCTGCGTGCCGCGGGTCCCGGCCATCCACGTGGTGGCCGAGCCCCTCGTGGAGCGCGGGGTGAGCATCGACGAGGCACTCGACCGTGCCGCCGCCCTGCTGACGCGGCTTGCAATCCCCGCGCGCCTCTGGTCGCTGCCGCCCGCCACGTTCTCAGGCGGCGAGCAGCAGCGGGTCAACATCGCGCGCGGCTTCATCACCGAACTGCCGCTCCTGCTGCTCGACGAGCCGACCGCCTCCCTCGACGCGCGGAACCGGGACGTCGTCGTCGAGCTCATCGCCGACAAGCGCGCACGAGGAGTGGCGATGCTCGGGATCTTCCACGACGCCGAGGTGCGCGAACGGGTCGCGGACCGGGTCATCGACGTCGAGCTCTTCGCGCCGGTCCTCGAGGCGACGGCGTGAACGGGCGGGTCGCCATCTACGCGGTGCCCGGGACGACGACGGACGACGGCGCGGGCTCGCCGCTGCGGGAGGCCGCTTCGCTGTTGCGGGTGCGGGCGGAGGCTTGGCTCGGCCGGAGCGTCGGGGGCGCGCCGGTTGCCGTGGCGGCGCCTGAGGGCTGGACGCGCGAGGCCGTCGACGAGATCACGGTGGACGCCCGCCGCTACGGCTTCCACGGGACGCTCAAGGCGCCCTTCCGCCTGGCGGACGGGCGGACCCTCGGCGAGCTTGAGGCCGCCGTCGCGCGCTTCGCCGCCGCGCGTCCTTCGGTGTCCCTGCCCGAGCTGGCCCTGGCCCGCATCGGTCAGTTCTTCTCCCTCGTGCCCGGCGCTCCCGCCGCGCCGCTCAACGCGCTCGCCGCCGACGTCGTCATGGCCTTCGACGGGTTCCGCGCCCCGCCAAACGCCGCCGAGCTCGCCCGCCGCAACCCGGGCGCGATGAGTGTCCGGCAGCGCGAACTGTTCGAGCGCTGGGGCTATCCGTACGTGCTCGACGAGTTCCGCTTCCACCTCACGCTCACCGACTGCATCGAGCCGCGGCGCCACGCCGAGATCGAGGCCGTCCTCGGCGAGTGGTTCGCCGATTGCCTGGGCGAGGCGATCCCGATCGAGGCTCTCGCCATCTTCACCGAGACGGAGCCCGGGGCGCCGTTCGAGCTTCACTCGTTGCATCCGCTTGGGCCACCGTCTGCCGTCCCTAGCACCGAACTCGCCCTCGACAACGCGTCCGCCGCCTTCGCAGAAAGAACCTCATGAGCCGCGAAACCGTCCTCAGCAACTCCCGCCTCGTGCTCGCCGACGAGGTGGTGCACGGCTCCGTCCTGATCCGCGACGGTGTGATCGCCGATGTCCAGGCCGGCACTGCCCTCACAGTCGGCACCGCCCGCGCCGGCGAAGACCTCGAAGGCGACTACCTCATGCCGGGTCTCGTGGAACTGCACACCGATCATCTCGAGGCGCACATCCAGCCGCGGCCGGGCACCCATTGGGACCCCGTGCCCGCGGTGCTCGCGCATGACGCGCAGGTCAGCGGCGCCGGGGTGACGACGGTCTTCGACGCCGTGCGCATCGGCTCAATGGACGGGCGCGAGCACGACAGCACCGCGCTCGCGAGGGAGATCGCAGAGGCGATCGGCTACGCCGCGGCGGCCGAGATGACGCGCGCCGAGCACTTCATCCACGTGCGCTGCGAAGTCGCCGCTCCCCGCACGGTCAGCGAGTTCGAGTCGCTCAACGAGGTCGCCGGGGTTCGGCTCGCCTCCCTCATGGACCACACGCCGGGGCAGCGCCAGTACGCCAATGTGGAGGCGTTCCGAACCTACATGGTCGGCAAGGGCAAGCTCACGAACGAGATGTTCCTGCCCTACGTCGACGAGCTCAAGAAGGTCGCCGAGGTGCACTCCGTGCCGAACCGGGCCGAGATCGCGCGCCTCGCGAGGGAGCGTGGCATTGCGCTGGCGGCCCACGACGACGCGACGGTCGAGCACGTCGACGAGTCGGCAGGCTTCGGCGTCCTCATCTCGGAGTTCCCGACGACGCGCGTCGCCGCGCAGGCCGCCCGCGAGCGCGGACAGCTCATCGTCATGGGCGCGCCGAACATCATGCGCGGCGGCTCGCAGTCCGGGAACGTGGCCGCGACCGAACTGCTCGAGGCCGGCCTGCTCGACATCCTCTCGTCCGACTACGTGCCCGCGAGCCCGCTCCAGGCGGTGTTCCTGCTCGAGGCCGAGGGCGCGTTGCCGCTGCACGAAGGCGCCAAGCTCGTCGCGTCGAACCCGGCGCGCGCCGTCGGCCTCGACGACCGCGGCACCATTGAAGCGGGCCGCCGCGCCGATCTGGTGCGCGTGCGCGCCCACGACCTGCCGGCGCACCCGAAACGGCCTCGGGGCCACCGTGTGCCCGTCGTCCGCGCCGTGTGGCGCGAAGGCGCTCGGGTCTCGTGAGCGGCGAGCGGCGCCCGGTGCTGCCCGTGCAGAACCGCGTGGACACCGTGGGCCCGGGGGCGTTCCTCGCCGTCGTCGGCGCGAGCGGCGTGGGCAAGGACGCGCTCCTCTCCTACGCCCGCGAGCGCCTCGACGAGGGCGCCGTGCGCTTCCCGCGCCGCGTCATCACGCGGCCGGCGGGCGCGGGCGAGGACCACGAGCCGATCGGCGAGGCGGAGTTCGCAGAGGCCTGCGAGCGCAACGCCTTCGCCGTGTGGTGGCGCGCCCACGGGCTCGGCTACGGCATTCCGGCGGCGGTCGACGGCGACATCCTCGCCGGCCGCGCCGTCGTCGCCAACGTCTCGCGTGGTGTGCTCGGCGCGCTCGCCGTGCGCTACGAGCGGTTCGTCGTCGTGCGGGTGACGCTCTCCGACGACGTGCGGGCGCAGCGCCTGCGCGGCCGTGGACGCGAGGCGCCGCACGATATCGCGCAGCGCCTCGCGCGCGTCGACCCCGCGCCCCACCACCCGGTGGACGTCGAGATCCGCAATGACGGCACTCTCGCCGAGGGCGGCCAGGCACTCGTCACAGCGATCCTGCGGGCGCGCACGTAGCGGCAGCGAACCGTCAGCGGAACACGCGCCGCATCCAGGCGGCGACGCCCTCGACTGCGAGCACCGTGACGATCACCATGAGCACGAGTGTCGTGACCTGGCCGTGCAGCGTGAGCACTGTCGAGGCGTTCGTCAGGTAAAAGCCGATCCCGCTGCCGCCGACAATGCCGAGGATCGTGGCCGAGCGGATATTCGTGTCGACGAGGTACAGCGAGTTGCCGATGAGCGACGGCAATCCCTGCGGCCAGGTCGCGGCGAGGTAGCGCTGCGCCCGGCTTGCGCCCGCGGCCGTGAGGGCGCGCTCCGGGCCGTTCGGCACTTCCTCGAACGAGTCGGCGATGAGCTTCCCGAGCAGGCCAATGCCGCCGAACGCGAGGGCAACGACGCCCGCCTGGTTCCCGAGGCCCGTCACCATGATGAGGAAGATCGCGAGAACGAGCTCGGGGACGCCGCGGAAGATCACGAGGATGACGCGGAACGTGTTCCGGACTCCGCCGCTCGGGGCCACGTTGCGGGCCGCGAGCGAGCCGAAGACCAGGGAGAACACGAGCGAAAGCAAGGCCGCGGCAAACGCCACTTGGATGGTCACGAGCATGGCCTGCGCGAAGTCGGCGAAGGAATACGAGCCCAGGTCCGGCGGCCAGAAGCTCTCGATCGTACGGGGAACGAACTGCCACTGCACCTGGGAGAAGTCGATGTCAGTGAGGAACCACGCAGCGACGACGACAAGAAGGCCCGTGGCGGTCCAGCTCGTGTCGCGCACGCGGTCGCGGGTCCACGGGCGGCGCAGCATCCGGTGCACATCGACCTCGCCGCGAGGGGCCACTCGCTGGGCCGGGGCGGGCCGGTTCTTCGTCGCCGCGCGCACGATCCGGTCGCCGAGTCCCCTGCCAAGGGGCTGCACACCGAGCAGATTGCGCCTGATCGTCGAGGAGACGATCTCGAGGACCACGCACATCACGAAGATGACGCACGCGATCCCGAGGCCCCGACCGTAGCCGGTGGGGAACTCCGCGAACGCGACCTTCATGGCGTAGCCGAGGCCGCCGACGCCCGCATAGCCGAGGATCGCCGAGCCGCGCAGGTTGATGTCGAAACGATGCAGCGCGGTCGCGATCCACGAGGGCAGGACCTGAGGGAACACCCCGGACCAGAACTCCTGCGCGCGCGAGCCGCCAGCGGCGCGGATCGCGAGGCGCGGGCCGTCGTCGGAATTCTCAATCGCGTCGGCGAACAGCTTCGAGATCATGCCGATCGAGTGGATGCCCAGGGCGAAGATGCCGGGGAGCGGGCTCCCGAGCGCAAAAGTGAGCGAGAACGCGAGGGCTAGGACCACATCGGGCACGGCGCGCGTGATGACGCCGATCGCGCGTCCGACCGGGCGCAACCACGGCGCCGGGGTCGTGTTGGCCGCGGCGAGCAAGGCGACCGGAATCGAGATGAGCGAGGCGGCGAGCGTGCCCAGCACCACGATGCCGAACGTGATGCCGATCAGGCTGAAGAGGTCCTCCGGTCCAGGGAGGCTGATCGGGCCCATCCGGGAAAACACCTTGACGGCGATATTCCAGCTGGACTGGATGTTCCCCCACGAGAAGTCGAGCATCGAGAGCGACCAGACCGAGAAGATCAGCATCGCCACGAGGACGACGACGGCGCACGCGCGCTCCGCCGGGAAGGCGCGCCGTGGAGCGCGGGCCGCGACGTCCTCCGCCGACCCCGCGGACGGCCCGGCGACGTCGAGCGCGGTCAACGGATGCCGTCCGTTGCCTGTGCGGCGAACTCCGCATCCCTGAGCTCGCTCTCGATCGCGCTCAGCTCCGCGGTCGAGGTGGCGACCCGGCCGTAGATCTCCATGACCTGGCTCTTGGAGAGGCCCATGGCGGGCGTGTCGAGAACGACCTCCCCGTGGCGCAGCCCGACGATGCGGTCGCCCCAGCCAAGGGCGAGGTCGACTTGGTGCAGGCTGCACACGACTGTCAGTCCGTCGTCGGCCGCGATCTCGCGGATGAGTCGCATGACCTGCGCGCTGGATTCGGGGTCGAGGCTCGCCACGGGCTCGTCGGCGAGCAGGATCTCGGGGCTCTGCATGAGGGCGCGGGCAATCGCGACGCGCTGCTGCTGGCCGCCCGAGAGCTGGTCGGCGCGCTCGTACGCCTTCTCCAGCATGCCGACCCGGTCGAGGTGGGTCAGCGCGGCGAGCTTGAGCTGCTTCGGGTAGGCCCAGAGCCCGAGGCGCGGGCCCTTCAGCCGGGCGAGCGCCCCGGTCAGCACGTTCTCGAGCACCGTGAGCGACGGCACGAGCTCGAACTGCTGGAAGATCATGGCGACGCGGGCGCGCACGCGGCGCAGCTCGTGCGCCTTCAGCTTGGGGAGGCTGCGGCCGAGAACCTCGACGTCGCCTCGCGTCGGCAGCTCGAGCCCGTCGAGGTGACGCAGCAGCGTCGACTTGCCCGAGCCCGAGAGACCGAGCAGCACGACGACCTCCCCGCGTTCGACCGTGAGGTCGACGCCGCTCAGCGCCCGCGTGGAACCGAAATCCTTGCTGACGCCGGAGAGGCGGATCACGGGAGAGATCGTCGTGCTGTTCATGGCTGTGTCCCTACTCGTCGACTACGCCGCGACTACTTCGCTACTTCGCGCACTTGGCCGCAGGGATCTGCGAGCACAGGTCCGTGATCGTCTTGTAGTAGTCGGCATTTTCGGCCTTGACGCCGAAGTAGCCCTTGGAGAAGCCCGGGGTGAGGGTGACGCCGGAGCTCTTGACGGCGTCGAGCGTCGCGCCCTGCAGGGCCTCGGTGACCTTCTTCTTCGCCTCGGCCGGCAGGGTGCTCGAGACGGAGAACGGGCCGCCCGGCACGTACTCTTTGCCGATCACCTTGACCTCGCCCTTCTGGGCGCCGGCCTCAGCGATGGTGTCTTCCGCGAAGCCGACGTCGCACTGCTTCGACGCGACCGTCTGCTCCGACTTGTCGTGGGCGCCCGCGAAATGCACCTTGAAGTCCGCGAACGTCGGGTTGCCGGAGGCGTCCTTGCCCGTCGCGTTGACGTCAAGGCCGGCCTTGTGCAGCTGGTAGAGGCCGAAGAGGAAGCCCGAGGTCGAGTTGGGGTCGACGAAGCAGACCGTCTTGCCCTTCGCGTCGGCGAGGCTCGTGATGCTCGAGCCGGCGGGGACGATCGCCTCGGAGTAGTAGCCCGGGTCCTTGACGGTGGGCGAGTTGAGCTGGGCGGCGACCGGGTCAAGCTTCGCGCCCTTGTTGATGGCCATGACGTACTGGAGCGCGCCCGACGTCGTGACGTCGACCTTGCCGGCGACCGCGGCGGCGATGAGGGCGGTGTAGTCGGCCGTGGGGTAGTACTCGACCTTGTAGCCGGTCGTCTTGGCGATGTAGTCCTCGATCGGCTTGACGTTGGCGTCCGAGCCGGCCTGATCGGGCGTGGCGCCGAAGACGATCGTTCCCTCGGCCTTGGCCCACGTGCCCTTGTCGGCGCCCTGGTCTGAGACCGAGGTCGAGCCGGACGAGGAACAACCCGCGAGGGCCGCCACGGCCGCGAGCGATGCGACGAACGTCGCGACTGCGCCGAGGCGCTTGGTGCGAGACAGGAACATTGAAATGGATCCCTTCGATTCAAGCGCACTCGTGCATGAATAGGGAGTGAGATACCGGTGCGCGTCAGGACGAACTTAAGGAACCGGAGGTAAAACGCGGCCACGGGTGAGTGACCAACAGGTAAACCTGTCCATACATCTATACATCCCGCGGTAGCCGATCGGGACGACAGCGTTACGAGCGATCTCAGGGGGAGCGGGGGCTCCAACTGTGGTGGGAGATCCAGAGCCATTGTGTTGGAAGGGGGACTGGCCGCCCACCTTCAGCTTCTACGCGTGTTACGGGCGGATGCTGATGATCGTCTTTCCCATGCGGCGGACGGCGGGGTTGAGGGCGGAGACCGCCTGGTCGAGGGGCGCGATGCCGTCGATGTTCGTCCGCAGTCGGCCGTCACGGACCCGCTGCACGATCTCGACCAGCTCGGCGCGATCAGTTTCGACAACGAAGTCCACCGCTAAGCCGTCGGCCGGGCGGGCGGTGACCGGCCCGACGATGGACACCAGCGTTCCCCCGGGGTTGATCAGGGCCGCGGACCGCTTCTGGATGTCGCCTCCGATGACATCGAAGACCAGGTCGACGCCGCCGACAGCGTCGAGCGCATCGTTCTCGAGGTTGAGGAACTCGTGCGCTCCGAAGTCGAGCGCCTTCTCACGGTCGGCCGCTCGGCCTGTGCCGATGACATAGGCGCCGGCTTCACGGGCGAGCTGGGTCACCATCGTCCCGACGGCCCCGGCCGCGCCGTGGGCAAGGACTGTCTGGCCGGCCTGCAGGCGGCCGTGCTGGAACAGGCCCTGCCACGCGGTCAGGCCTGAGATCGGCAGGGATGCGGCTACCGTGAAGTCCACGTCGCCGGGCAGCGCGGCGAGGTTGCGTGCCTCGATGGCCACATACTCGGCAAGGGTCCCGTCGCGATGCCAATCCGCGAGCCCGAAGACCCGCTGCCCGACAGACAGCCCAGTCGTGCCGTAGCCGAGGGCGGTGACTACGCCGGCCAGTTCGTGGCCCGGTATCGACGGTGTCCGGTCGCGTCCGGCGCGGTCAGTCCAGGTTGACGGCCACTCCAACTCAGTCGGGACGAATCCCGAGGCATGGATTTGGACGATCACGTCATTGATGGCCGCCGTCGGCTCGGGGCGATCGGCCAGTGTCATCCCGGCGAGTCCTGCGGCCTTGTCGGTTGCCACGATGGCTTTCATTGTTTTCTCCTCTGTCGTTGTCTCGGGATCTGGGCGGAAGGTCGAAGGGAATATGCCGGGTTATCCGGGGAAGTGATCTGTGCCATGGGATGCGGTGGCAGGTGGCTCGGGCTCCCGTTCCCATCGTCACAGGCTGTTCCCCTGGGGCGCTTTGGCAGCTTGGCGCACGCGGCTTTCGCTGATCGCTGGTGTACGGGGATTGTGCGCGGAGAGGGCCGTGAACAGTGTGGCGAGGAGCGCGAGGCCCCCGTATCCGAGTGCGAGCTGCGGCAGCGAGAAGGCTCCGGAGAGCTGAGCCGAGATGAGGCTGGGGGCAGTCGCGCCGCTGTAGGAGATGAGGTAGACCACTGCGAGGATCGGTGCCCGGTCGGCCGAGGTTCCGCCGTGCAGGAGGGCCCGGGTGGCGGCGCTGATGGCGATGCCCTGGCCGGCGCCGGCGAGGACGGTTGCCGCGATGAACAGCGGCAGCGCCCCGGTGGCGATCGCGGTGATGAGGCCGATCCACCCCACGGCGAATCCGACCATGCCGATGCGCTGAGCGCCAGCCGCTGTGAACCGGCCGCCGATTGGAGCCCCGAACGCGCTCGAGCCCATGTAGGCGGCGAACACCAGTCCAAGGACGAGCGGGCTGCTGGTTCGGAGCTGGTCTTGGACCAGCGCCGGAACGAAGGCCTGGTAGAAGGCGCCGGTTGCCCAGGTAGCGAGGAAGACCGCGGACGCGACGGGGAGCAGATGCCTGGCCCCGACCGGCACGCGGACGCTGGGCCGCAGTGACCGCCAACCGCCCGCTGTTCTGGTCACGGTTTCGGGGCTGACGGCGATCATCGTTGCTGCGAGCAGGAGGAAGCCGGTGTCGACAAGGTATACGAGGTCGCGGGGCCAGGGCCCGAACTGGACCAGGGCACCTGATGCAACGGCGCCCACGGCCAGCCCGAGCATGACCGTTTGGCTGGAGGCCACGGACGCCAGCCACGCCGGCTTGGCCGGGGCCGCGTCGACGATGTAGGAGGTAAGGCTGCTGCTGGCCAACCCGGCACCGACTCCCATCAGCAGCCTACCGACGATCAGGATGCCGATGTGATGCACGTTCAACAGCGTCAGGGTTCCCGCAATCAGGAAGGCGAGGCTGGCGATGGAGACGGGGCGCCTGCCCGCATGGTTGGACAGACGGCCCATGACCAACAGTGTCCCGAGAGTGCCGACCGAGTAGGCGACCACAGTCAGGGAAATGTCGGCACTGTTGAACCCGTCCTGGGCCCTGTAGATGTTGAACAGCGGAATCGTCGATCCCACCGTGGCAAACGAAGCGAGCAAGGCGACGACTGCTGAAGCGAAGGCTAGCCAGAGCGATTGCTCGCTGCCGATCTTGTCTTTCGCTGGTCCTACTTCCTGTTCGACACGGACGTTCGGTCGTGGCACAGCAGACACCTCCTGGGGGCCGGGAATGAAGGCGGCTGTGAACCGTGATCTCGACCCATGGATTTTTTGGGCTTGCTAGCCCACTTCCTCCATTAAGCGCTCTTGAAAGTGGGCTGTCAAGCCCACTGTCAGTCTATGATTGGAGTATGAAAGCCAGTGCGGAGATCCGAGAGCCTCGAAAGCTCACCGACAAAGGACAGGCGACCCGCGAGCGGATCCTGGAGCAGGCGGCGGAGCTCATCTACACCAAGGGCGTCCACGCGACGAACAACGAGCAGCTTCGACGGGCCGCCGGCGTCAGCGGGTCCCAGCTCAACCACTACTTCCCGACCAAGGAGAGCCTCGTGCTGGCCGTCATCGAATGGCGTGCGGAGCGAGTCCTCTCGTTCCATCGCAGTGAGCGGTTCGCCAGCTTCGACAGCCTGGATGCGTTGCGGGAGTGGGCTGATTTCTATGTCGGCTTCGAGCGTGCCCATCAGGAAGGCTGCACCCTCGGGTCCCTCGCGAGCGAGATCATCAAGACCGACCTCGACGTCCACGATGAGCTCGCGAGCGCGTTCGACCGGTGGCGGGACATCTTCCGCGACGGTCTTCAGCGCATGCAGAAACTCGGCCGCATCAGCGTCGACGCCGATCCCTCCCGCTTGGCCAACCTGCTCCTCTCGGCGTTCCAGGGCGGCATGCTCCTCTCCCAGGTCCAGCGGAACACGACCCCGCTGAAAGACGCCCTTCAGGCCGCGATCGACTACGTCCAGACCTTCGAGACCTCTCTCGACTCCGCCTCACCCCCGGTTCAGTAGCCGCCGTTGATCGATGCAGGTCCGCGCTCAGAAAGGAACCCACCTACTGCCGGCCGGGCGCGATCAGGCGGCAACCGCGACGGCGGGCCGTTCTGGGTGGTTGTATCGCACCAGGATGTCGGGTTCCTCGCGGTTTTCTCTCTCGTGCTCAAGGACGCCTTCCACCGTGAAAGCGAGCTCCGCCGGCGTGCGTTCGCGGAGCACACGCTCATCGACCCGTAAAGCGACGGACAGGTCGAAGTCCAGCCAGCGGCCCAGCAGCATGGGCCCCGCCACCAGCAGGACCAGGCCATCGGGCGCGGGCTGCCGCTCGGCGCGGACCGAGCGGTCGGTTTCCGGGTCGCGCAGCCGCGGCAGCCACTGCGCAGCTCCCCGTGCGGCGAGCGGGTCCAGCACCTCGCGGGCCAGCGCGGCGAAGTCGAACCAGCGTTCCCGGTAGCTGTCGGGGTCCTCACGGCCGAACTCCAGCCGCTGGGAGGCCGGCAGCAGGAAATCCTTCAGCTCCACCACCTCCGCGGGTCGGCCCGTTGAGCGCAGTCTCGCGGCGATCCTCCCTGCGAAGTCGGCTGGCGCGGCCGCTTCCGCGCCGTCGACAGCGACCCTGGTCCGGTCCGCGCGCACCAGGCAGCGGTCGGCAACCATGGATACCAGCGCGTCGGGCGTCAGCGGGGCGTAGGAGGGCACCCACCGATTATCGCCTCCGGCCCGCGGGACTGGGCGCACGAGACGCTGGATGGTCCGCTCCCCGGCCGACCGATCTCGCGCTGGTGGGGGAGAATCAATCCTGTCGACCCCGACCATTTGGAGAGCTAACAGAATGCGCTGGCCCGTTCCTGACAGTCCTCTCATCCGCATCGTGCACGAGTACGTGTCGGCCCGGGTTTCAGCGCCCATCCTGCATCACTCCGTGCGGGTCGGTTCCTTTGCGCGGCTCATAGCCGAAAGCGAGCACATCGACATACCCGAGGACATGGTCTGGGGAGCCGCACTGCTCCACGACGTGGGAACTGCCGCCGGAGCAAGCTCGCCACTACGCTTCGAGGTGACCGGCGCCAATGCGGCGGCCGAACTCCTGGCAGCCCAATCCGAGCTATCCGGAGCGCAGGTGCAGGAAGTATGGGACGCTATCGCCCTTCACACATCGCCCCATATCGCCGAAGCACGTGGCGGCCTGACTCGCGTGATCCGACTCGGGGTGCTGATGGACTTCGGAGAAGACATCCTGCCGGATGCCACTGAGCTTCGGAGGAAGCAGGAGAGCGAGTGGCCGCGCGCCGACATCGAACGGGTCCTGGCCGATGCAGTGGTACAGCAGGTGCTGGAAGTGCCTGAGAAGGCGCCCCCTGCTAGCTGGCCGCACAATCTCTACACAGCGCACCTGCAGAATCCACGCCATACAGGTGTCAACCCCGCGTTCTAGGCGTGGGCAGCAGGGGCAGCGAGGGCCCTTCTAGCGAGCCGCGACGGCGAGGAATCGGATCGGGAGCTCGAGGAGGCGGAGGGGGCCGTGGGGTCCTTCTCCTTCGAAGACGAGCGAGTCGCCGGGGGCGAGTTCGTATTCGTACGAGCCGTGGCCGTACACCATGCGGCCTTCGAGCATGTAGATGAACTCGGTCCCGGGGTGCTGGAACAGCGGGAACACGTCCGAAGCGCTGGTGAGGGTGACGAGGCTCGGCTCGATCGGGTTCTCCCGGCGTTTGAGCGCGCCGAGTGAGCGGTACTCGTGGCCATGACGCGTGCCCGTGCGGACGGTCACACTGCCCTCGCCGGCCTTCGTGAAGGTGGCTTCGCGCTCGGTGTCGGCACCCTGGAACAGCGCGGTGACGGGCACGTTGAGGGCCTGGGCGAGGCGCTGGACGGTGGTGAGGGAGCACGATGTGCTGGCCGATTCGATCTTGGAGACCATGGCCTTGGAGAGGCCGGTGCGGACGGCCAGCTCCGCGGCCGAGATGCCGGCCTCGTGCCGGTACCGCTTGACCTGCCCTGCGATGACGACCTCGAGAGATCCGGCGGGCTGGTCGAGCGGCATGTCCTCTGTCGTCATGGAGGGAGTATAGGCAGCGGGTGTTGTCATGCCCCTCCTATGAGCCCCGCGAGCACGTCGGCGAGGGCCGCGGCGCCCGCCTCGGCGTCGTCGTCCTCCACATGTTCTTCGGGGGAGTGGGAGATGCCGCTGGGGTTCCGGACGAAGAGCATGGCGGTCGGCCGCACCGCGGCCAGCACGCCTGCGTCATGGCCCGCCCCGGTGGGCAGGGTCGGTGCCTCTGGGAGCAGTTCCCCGACGCGGTGTCTGAGGGCAGGGTCGAAGTGGGCGGTCGGGCTCAGCGATTCTTCGCGGAGTTCTACGGAGCAGCCTTCGACGGCGGCGACTCGCCTGGCGTCGGCATGGATGCGTTCGACGACGGCGGCCGTCACGGCGTCGTCGACGTGCCGGACGTCGAGCCAGAGGCTGACCGAGGACGCGATCACGTTCGTCCCGCCGGGCACGGGGACGATGCGCCCGACAGTCGCGCGCGCACCCGAGTGCCGGAGGGCAGCCTCGCGGACAGCTTGGACGATCGCCGCCGCGGCGACGAGCGGGTCCCGCCGGTCTTCCATGTGCGTGGTTCCGGCGTGGTTGCCCTGGCCGGCGACGGTGATCCTCCACCGTCCGTGGCCCAGGATGGTCGAGCCGACCGCGACGGACTGGCCGAGGTCGATGAGTCCGCGGCCCTGTTCGACATGGAGTTCGACGAAGGAGCCGATCCTGCCCACGGCCTCTGGGTCCGGGCCGAGGAACCGGGGGTCGAGGCCGGCCTTCGCGGCGACGTCGGCGAAGGTGTTCCCCTCGGGGTCGCGCAGTGTCCGGGCCCTGTCCGGGTCGATGAGGCCGGTGAGCAGCCGCGAGCCGAGGCACGCGACTCCGAAGCGGGAGCCTTCCTCCTCGGGGAAGACCGCGAGGGCGAGGGGCTTGCCGGGCGTCAGTCCGCGTTCGCGGAGGCGGTCGACGGCGATCAGCGCCGAGGCGACGCCGAGCGGACCGTCGAAGGCGCCCCCTCCCGGGACGGAATCGAGGTGGCTGCCGGTGACGACCGCGTCGTGCCGGCCGGAGCCTGGGGCGTCCCACCAGGCCCAGAGGATCCCGTTGCGGTCCGTCTCGACGTCCAGACCCCGCCGAGCGGCCTGGTCGACGAACCACTCGCGGAGCTCGTGCTCGGCGGTCGAATAGACGGGCCTGCTGTAGCCTCCCCGAGCGCCGTCTCTGCCGACATCCGCGATCTCGGCCATCAGCCCGGCGACGCTTGCGCCCGCCCGGCGCGCCGCCGTCGTCCGCTCCCGATCGGAAGGCACTGTGCCAGTCGAAGGTGCCGCGCTCACGCCCGCCTCCCGGCGCCGACGAGCGAGGGCCGGAACCGCAGCGGGATCTCGCGATCTCCGGTGGCGAGGTCTGCCGCCAGCTCGCCCAGCAGCGGCGCGAACTTCGCACCGTGGCCGCTGCAGGGGGAGAGGATCGTGATGCCGTGCGCGGTGTCGATGACGAACTCCTCGTCGGGGGTGTCGGTGAACAGGCATGTGGTCTCGGCGTACGGTTCGGGAAGCAGGCCCGGGACGTACTGCTTGACGTAGTCGACGATCCGTTCGCGGTGCGCGGGGTCGATGAGCCCGTCTTGGGCGGAGGCGTCGGCGATCGCCCTGCCGCCGTTGAACTCGGCCAGCTTCTGCCCACGGAAGTCGGCGTCGCGGCCGCCGGGGAGTCCGTAGGTCTGGATGCCGGGCCGCTTGTGGATGAAGGTCGGCCAGAACGTCCCGGGGTCGGGCTGTTCCCGGTAGGGGAAGTGGAAGGCCGTCTCCTGCATGACCGTGAGGGCCGGGAGCGAGGCGAGGAAGGCCGAGGGAAGGTCGAGGCCGCCAAGGAGCGTGGGGAGCCAGCCGCCGGCGGCGATGACCACATTCCCGGCCAGCAGCTCTTCTCCGCACTCGTTCGTGAGGAGGTAGCCGGCGCCGGATCGGCTTGCGGTGGCCAGGGTCCAGTCTTCGTAAAGGCGTGCGCCGTGGGCGACGGCGGCGCGCACCATCGTGTGAACGCTCTCGTGTGCGTCGATCACCCCCGCACCCGAATGCCACAGCACCTCGGTGTCGAAGGCGAACTGTGGCCAGCGCGACTTGGCTTCCTCTGGGGAAAGCAGCTCGTGGGCGACCCCCACGGTCGCAAGGACTTCTGCCAGCTCCCGGGGTTTGCGGTGCTCGCCGTGGTCCACGCAGCCGGTGGGCGTGATGAGCTGGAAGCCCGCCAGGGCGCTGAGCTCCTTCCAGCCGGCGAGGGATTCCTTCACGAGCGCTGCGTAGCCGGTATCTGGGTAGGCGTAGCGGAAGATGCGCGCGGAGCCGTGGGAGCTGCCGGCATGATTCGCGGGCTCGGAGCGTTCGACGACGGCGACCTGATGGCCGTGCTGGGAGAGCCGCCATGCGGTGGCGGCGCCGGCCAGTCCGGCTCCGACCACCACGTAGTCGAAGGAGTCGGGCATCAGAGCCCCGCTCCGGTCGCTCCCGGGATCCACGAGGTCCCGGCGAGCGGGACTCGGGCCATGGCGGCGGATTCGATGGTCAGGGCGACGAGATCCTCGGGCTCGAGGTTGTGGAGGTGGGCCTTGCCGCACGCCCGGGCGATGGTCTGGGCCTCCATGGTCAGCACGCGCAGGTAGTTCGCGATCCTCCGGCCGCCTGCGACGGGGTCGAGTCTGGCGGAGAGCTCGGGGTCTTGGGTGCTGATGCCCGCGGGGTCTCGGCCGTCCTGGAAGTCGTCGTAGTAGCCGGCGGCGGAGCCGAGCTTGGCGTATTCGGCGGCGTAGCGGGGGCTGTTGTCTCCGAGGGCGATGAGGGCGGCCGTGCCGATGGCCACGGCGTCGGCGCCGAGGGCCATGGCCTTGGCGACGTCGGCCCCGGTGCGGATGCCGCCGGAGACGATGAGCTGGACCTTGCGGTGCATCCCGAGTTCCTGGAGGGCCTGGACCGCCTGGGGGATGGCCGCGAGGGTGGGGATGCCGACGTTCTCGATGAAGACCTGCTGGGTCGCGGCGGTGCCGCCCTGCATTCCGTCCAGGACCACGACGTCGGCGCCGGACTTCACCGCGAGGGCGGTGTCGTAGTACGGGCGGGAGGCCCCGATCTTGACGTAGATCGGCTTCTCCCAGTCGGTGATCTCGCGCAGTTCGGCGATCTTGATCTCGAGGTCGTCCGGGCCCGTCCAGTCGGGGTGGCGGCAGGCCGAGCGCTGGTCGATGCCGATGGGAAGGGTGCGCATCCCGGCCACTCGCTCGGTGATCTTCTGGCCCAGCAGCATGCCCCCGCCGCCGGGCTTGGCACCCTGACCGAGCACGACCTCGATTGCGTCGGCCTTGCGCAAGTCGTCCGGGTTCATTCCGTAGCGCGAAGGAAGGTACTGGTAGACGAGGTGCTTGGACTGGCCGCGCTCCTCCGGCGTCATGCCGCCGTCGCCCGTTGTCGTGGAGGTGCCCACGGCGCTCGCGCCGCGGCCCAGCGCCTCCTTGGCGTTGGCGGAGAGCGCTCCGAAGCTCATGCCGGCGATGGTGATGGGGATGTCGAGGCGGAGCGGCTTGGACGCGTAGCGGTCACCGAGGACGATGTCGGTGCCGCACTTCTCGCGGTAGCCCTCCAGCGGGTAGCGGGACATGGAGGCGCCGAGGAACAGCAGGTCGTCGAAATGCGGGACCTTGCGCTTGGCGCCCCAACCGCGGATGTCGTAGATGCCGGTCTCGGCAGCGCGCTGGATGTCGGCGATCGTGGCGCGGTCGAAGGTGGCGGACTCGCGCAGGCCGAGCTCGGCCAGGGCGGGCGCGGGGAGGGCAGGTGCGACGGTCTGGTCTGGTGCAGTGAGGGTCATGGCCGTCTCCTAGTAAGCGCTCGAGTTGTCGACGTGGAAGTTGTAGAGGGTGCGGGCGGAGCCATAGCGGGTGAAGTCGGCTGGGTCGTCGTCGCGGCCGGCGGCCCGCAGGAGTTCGCCGAGTTCGGCCAGATGCTCTTCGCGCATCTCCTTGGCGATGCAGTCGGCGCCGAGGGACGCAGCGGTGCCCTTGACGTAGAGCCGGGCCTCGTAGATGGAATCGCCGAGGGCCTCGCCTGCATCGCCGCAGACCACGAGCCGGCCGGCCTGGGCCATGAAGGCCGACATATGCCCGATGTTCCCTCCGACGACGATGTCGATGCCCTTCATCGAAATTCCGCAGCGGGCGGAGGCGTTGCCGTCGATGACGAGCAGTCCGCCGTGTGCCGTGGCGCCTGCGGACTGCGAAGCGTCGCCCGTGACGTGCACTGCGCCCGACATCATGTTCTCGGCGACGCCGACTCCGGCGTTGCCGTTGATGGTGATGCGCCCGCCTTGGTTCATCCCGGCGGCGTAGTAGCCGACGTGGCCATTGATCTCGATGTCCACTTCCGCGTTCACGCCCACAGCGATGCTGTGCTTGCCGCCTGGATGGTCGACGGCGAAAGTGTCGCCGTCCGTGGCGTGGTGGAGGGTTTTGTTGAGTTCGCGGACGCCGCCGAGCTTGAGGTCGAACGTCTGGACGGAAGTGCGCTGGGCCTCGACGTTGTCGAGTGTCGTTGTCATGGGGACTCCTGAGGGAGAGCGGGGTGAGGGAGGGCGCGGGTGCGGCGTGGTGCTCAGAGCGACCAGGTGTAGACCTTGCCGGGCTCGGGCTCGAAGATGCGGGCGTTCTCGATTCCTGGCAGCTCGGCCAGGGCGCGGAACTCTGAGGCCATGGCGACCCAGTCCTCGGTCTCGGCGATGATGGCCGGCTTACACGCGATCGGGTCGCGGACCACGGCCATGCTGTCCGCCGTCGTGACGACGAGCGTGTAGAAGCCATCGAGGGTCTCGCCGAGGTTCACGAGCGCCGTCTCGAGGTCGTCGCCCTGCTCGAGGCGGTGCGCGACATACCGGGCGCCGACCTCGGTGTCGTTCTCGGAGTCGAACTGCACGCCGAGCCTCTTGAGCTCGCGGCGGACCGAGGCGTGGTTCGAGAACGACCCGTTGTGGACGAGGCAGAGATCGTCGGCGACGGAGAACGGGTGGGACCCGCCCGCCGTGACCGCGGACTCCGTGGCCATGCGGGTATGGCTCACCGCCTGGGTTCCGTGCATCGCGCCGAGCCCGTAGCGTTCTGCGATCTCAAGGGGATGGCCAACGCTCTTCATGACGGCGACGCGCTCGCCGCGGCCCGCGATCACGGCCTGCGGGTGCGCTGCGGCGACTGCATCCGCGAGTTCCTGGGCGGGAACCTCGGCCGAGACGAATGTCGTGTCCCCGACTTCGGCGACCTCTGCCGCGGAGTCCTCGGGAAGGAGGGCGGTGAGCTGCGCGGCGTTGATCCCGAGTCCCGTGCCGAGCAGGCTGAGGGTTGAGCGGCCGTCGGTGGTGAGAGTGGGGTTGTCGTAGACTGCGAGGCCCGCGGAGTCGGGGCCGCGGTCGACGATCTCGCACAGCATCGTGGTGAGCAGCGAGCCAAGCTCGTCACGCAGCTTGGGGTTGCGCAGCTGGAGGGCGGCGATTCCGCACATGGGGGTTCCTCTCGTGTGGTGAGGATGGGGTGGTCGGGCATACAGGGTGGGCGGGCGGGGGAATGTCAGGAAGGCGTCAGACGGCGGTCAGGTAGCGGGTGACCTCCCACGGCGTGACGTGGTTGTGCCATTCGAGGAATTCCTCTTCCTTGGCCGACGCGTAGTACCGGCCCACCTCTTCGGAGCCGCTCAGCGCAGTGAGCATGACCGGGTCGGCGCGCAGTGCCTGGACGGCGTGCAGCAGGGTGGGGGGAAGCGCCCGCGCGTCCGCGCGCCGTTCACCTGGCCCGCAGGGAGCGCCGGGGTCGAGCCCTCGTTCGAGGCCGTCGAGACCTGCGGCGATCGCTGCGGCGATCGCGAGATACGGGTTCGCGGAACCGTCGCCAGAGCGGAGTTCGATGCGGTGGGCGTCGGGGACGCGGATCATGTGGGTGCGGTCATTCCCTCCGTAAGAGGCCTTGTTCGTGGACCACGTGGCGCCGGACTCAGTCGCGGTCGCGCCCGTCCGCTTGTACGAGTTCACGGTCGGGGCGAGGAACGCCTGCAGCGCGGGGGCGTGGTCGAGGATGCCGGCGACGAATCCGTAGGCCGTGTCCGAGAAGCCGAGCCCATGCCGGTCCTGTCCCTGGGCCGTGTCCCACTCCGCGGCGGGGAAGAGCTCGTCCCCGGTCTCGTTCCAGAGCGAGAGGTGGAAGTGGAGGCCGTTGCCCGTCCGGTTCGTGAACGGCTTGGGCATGAAGGTAGCCACCATGCCCCGTTGCTCGGCGAGCACGTTGAGGAGGTAGCGCAGGGTGACCACGCGGTCGGCCGTGACGAGCGCGTCGGCGTAGTCGAAGTTCTGCTCGAACTGGCCTGCGCCGTCCTCGTGGTCGTTGGCGTAGTTGCCCCAGCCGAGGGCGTTCATGGCGTCGGAGACTTCCGCGAGGTGCTCGAACATGCGTGTCACTCCGCGAGCGTCGTAGCACGGGTGTGCTCCGTCGTCGTTCGTGTCCGCGGTGGCGAGGGCACCGCCGTCGGCCTTCGTCACGAGGTAGTACTCGACCTCGGCGCCGGCTTTCGCGGTCATACCCTTCTCTGAAAGGCGCGCGAGAGCATTCTTGAGGACGACGCGCGGGGCGTAAGGCCACGGCTTTCCGTCCACATGCGGGTCGCAGTGGACGAGCGCGAGTCCCGGGCGGACGGCGTCGAGCGGCGTGAAGCTCGAGGGGTCCGGGACCGCGCAGAGGTCCCCATCTTGGGGCTTTTGCCCGATGAGGCCGGCGGCGTAGCCGGCGAAGCCGAGCTTGCCGGCTTCGAGGTCGGCGAGGGCGGAGGCGGGGACGAGCTTGGCGCACGGCTTGCCGTTCAGGTCGACAAAGGTCGCGAGGATGAACCTCGTGCGGTGGGCGGCGACGAGTTCGGCCAGTGGGCTCGGGGATTCCCGGAGGTCGCGGACCGACGAGGCGTCTGAGGCGAGGGCTGTCATCCTGGATCCAATCTAGAGCGAAAGTTCCCTGTGGTGAAACTCTGTTGAATCTAGTTACGCATGCGGGGGGCTTCGCGGCAACGCCAGGCGTGTAAAAGCTGTGTTGCGACAATCTCTCCAACGGTCGGGGAGAGGTGGATTTTACGGCGCCGAAACCCATGAGGGTTGAATGTCAGTGATCGTGGTTTCATCGCAATGCTCAACTGATGCTGCGTTCCCCTTCTCCGCTCCCCAGATAGGAACTCCCATGGACACCGGTCACACCGCGTGGATCTTGGCCGCTTCGGCCCTGGTCTGCATGCTGATCCCCGCGCTCGCCCTCTTCTACGGGGGTATGGTCGGCTCGCGCCGCATCCTGAACATGATGATGATGTGCTTCGGCGGCGTGAGCGTCGTAGCCGTCCTTTGGGCCCTGTTCGGCTACTCGGCCGTCTTCGGCAACTCCGTCGGAGGGCTCGGACTCATCGGTAACGTCACGGAATACCTCGGACTCGGGCAGATCCTTCCCGAAGACCCCAAAGCTCCGATCCCCGCGGCGGTCTTCGCGGCCTTCCAGCTCTTCTTCGCTGGGATTACGACGGCGATCATCGCCGGTGCCGCGGCCGGCCGGATGAAGTTCGGCGCCTGGATGCTGTTCGCCGGCATCTGGTCCACCGTGGTCTACCTCCCGGTGGCTCACTGGGTCTTCGCCGCGTCCTCGGCTGATGGCAGTGTGGTGGGCGGCTGGATCCTCAACGGCATCAAGGCCATCGACTTCGCGGGTGGGACCGCGGTCCACATCAATTCGGGCGTCGCGGCCCTTGCCCTGTCGCTCGTGCTCGGGCGCAGCGCTGGGTGGCCGAAGAGCGAACACGTCCGCCCCAACAGCCGCCCGCTCGTCCTTGTCGGGGCGGGCCTCTTGTGGGCCGGGTGGTTCGGCTTCAACGCTGGGTCAGCCCTCACGGCGGGCAACAGCGCCGCCGTCGTCTTCCTCAACACCGCCATCGCGGGCGCCGCCGGACTGCTCGGCTGGATCGCGCTCGAGCGCTTCCGCCACGGGCGCTCGAGCAGCATCGGTGCGGCCTCCGGTCTCGTCGCGGGCCTGGTCGCGATCACTCCCGCTTGTGGCGCTGTGAACCCGCTCGGCGCGATAGCGATCGGGGCCATCGCCGGAGTGGTCTGCTCGCTCGCCATCGAGTGGAAGTATCGCCTGGGCTTCGACGACTCGCTCGACGTCGTCGGTGTCCACCTCGTCGGCGGGATCATCGGGACGCTGCTCATCGGGCTGTTCGCCACCGACGCCGCGCCCAACAAGATGAACGGACTGTTCTACGGGGGTGGGTTCCAGCTCCTTGGCGTCCAAGCGATCGCTGTCGCTGCCGTGCTCGTGTACTCGTTCGTGCTCACGTGGGTCATCGCGAAAATCGTTCAGCGCACGGTCGGGCTCCGGATCGACCCCACGGACGAGCTTCGCGGCATCGACATGGCCGCCCACGCCGAGGAGGCCTACCTCGTGGACGAAGAACCCGTGGAGCTGGGCTCCCCGTCTCGCGCCTGAGCGGCTCCCGCTGCGGGGCGGACTTCCGCCCCGCAGCAGAGTGCGCCTCGCAGCATAAACGTCGCCGCTCCCTGACAACCTACGTGGACGTGCACATGAAGGCGATAGTTTCCGGCGGCATCGAATCGTCAGGGCGTTGGCTGGTGGTCAGTCAACGCGTCGTTGTCGAACTCGGTGACGCGAACTCCGATCCACGTGCAAGCCTGGTCGCCGTGCTTTACCCAGTACTCGTCCCAGTGGGCGAGCTTCCAGTGATCCCTCTCGAGGCCACGCTGACGGAGGCGCATCTGGAGTGTCGTGGGGGAGACACGGACGCGGATCACCTCGACGTCCACCGGGGGCCATTGGAAGCGCTGCTGGGCGGCGGTGACGAAGTGGGGGTCGGAGAGGTATGGGCTGAAGGGGGCGTCGATGACCACCGGGAGGCCGAGGCGGAGGTTGGCCCCGGCGACGTCGAGGAGCGAGTCGTATTCGAGGGGCAGGATGTGCTCAAGGTAGAACTCGTTGGACTCACGGTCGCCGGGGTCGTAGCCGGCGGCAGCGAGGGCGGCCTCGACGAAGCGTGCGCTCATCGCATCCTTGTCGAGGTAGGCGGCGGCGTGCTCGCGGGCGAGGTGCTGGGCGACGGTCGACTTGCCGGAGCCGGCGGTGCCGATGACGATGCGGAGGGTCGGCTCGGTCATCGGCGCGCGTCCTGAACGGCAGCGAGGAAATCCCGCGCAGCGTCCGTGACCCGGGTGAAGTCGCCGTCGGGCTGCCAGGCCTTGGTGACGGCACTCCCCACGCCCACGCCCGCGACCCCCGCCGCGAACCACTCGGCGACGTTCTCGGTCGTCACGCCGCCGGCGGGCATGATCGGCAGGTGCGCCATGGGGGCGAGCACAGCCTTGGCATAGGGGATGCCCGCTCCTTCTGTCGGGAAGAGCTTGAGGATGTCCGCTCCGGCCTCGGCCGACTCGAGGAGCTCTGTCGGGGTGGACGCGCCGCTGATCGTGGGCACCTGGTAGCGGTTCGCGACTCGGATCATCTCGGAGTTGAGCTGCGGGCTGACCAAGAAAGCTGCTCCGGCGCGGATGCACTCGTAGGCGGCGTGGCCGTCCAGCACCGTGCCGGCGCCTACTGCTACGCCTTGGGGCGCGTACTGCCCGACCAGGCGGCGGACGAGGTCGACCGCCCCGGGGATGGACAGGGTGATCTCGAGCGCCCGGAACCCGCCCTCAATGGCCGCGTGCGCGACGCGTTCGGCGGTGTCGGCATCGGGAAGCCGGACGATGAGGACCGCGCCAGAGTCGTCGATGGTGCGCAGTGTCCGAAGCTTGGTGAACATCAGGGTTCCTCCTGTGGAAAAAGATCCGTTGACAAGACTCTCTCACCGTCCCTATGGTGAATGCAACCGATCTCAGCAACCGATCTCATTGAGGAGATTCTTCCGATGGTCCACTTCGAACCGCGAGCCGACGGCGCCGCCCGGTTCTTCCTCGGGGTGTCCTCGTGAACCGGGCGCGCACGGTTGTCTTCGGTGCTTCGCATTGGCATGTGCCCCTGTGTGCTGCGGCGATGGCGGAGGTGCATGACGTCGTCGGCCTCTCCGGCGAGGACCCGGCCCAGGTGCGTGAGCTGGCCGAGCTGTGGGGTGCACCGGTCGAGGCTGACTGGCGCCAGCTGCTGGAGCTGGAGGACATCGAGCTCGCCTACGTCTTCAGCCCGCATGACCGCATGGCTGAGATCTGCCGGGCTCTGATCGAGCGGCGCGTGCCGTTTGTGGTGGAGAAGCCGATTGGCACCTCGCTCGGGCAGCTGCAGGAGGTTCGACGCGCCGCCGAGAAGGCGGGGGTCCCTGCCACCGTGCCGCTGGTGCAGCGCGGCGGCCCTGTGGACAGCTGGCTGGCGAAGGCCGGGCAACCGGTGTACGAGAGGCTCTCATTCATCGCCGGGCCGCCGGAGCGCTATGAGCGCAACGGCAACCCCTGGATGCTCGACCGGGAGCGCGCGGGCGGAGGATGCCTGGCCAATTTGGGCCCGCATTTCGCCGACCTGTTCCTGCACCGCACTGGCAACACGAGCGCCGAGGTCGCGGCGCGGCTCTCCTCTACGCTGCACGCCGGGGCACTTGAAGACCACGCGACCCTGATCCTGACCGCCCCGGACGGCCGCGAGGCGATCGTCGAGGTGGGGTACGCGTTCCCGGACTCGGAGCTGAAGCGCTACTGCAGCTACTCGTCGGCGGGGGAGGCCGGATTCGCCTCGATCGACACGGACGGATCGGCGGTTTTCACCGGACTCGACGGGCGTACCGAGAGAGCGGTCCTCGTCGTGGACAGCGACCCGCTCTACGATCCCTTCGTGCGGCAGGTTGCCCGTACCCTGGGCGACGGCTTCCGCGGGATGCCGACCCTGGGCGAGCTGGAGGACGCGATGCGGATCATCTGGCGTGCCTACGAGGCCGAACTGGAAGGAGCACACCATGGCTGATCTGAGCATCGACGTCGTCGCCAAGGAGGCCGGCGTGCACCGCTCCACGGTCTCGCGCGCCTTCTCCCGCCCGGAGGCGGTCAAGGCGGAGACGCGAGAGCACATCATGCGTGTCGCGGAGAAGCTGGGGTACACGATGAGCCCGCTCGCCCAGGCCCTGCGCCGGAAGACGAGCACCTTCGTGCCGCTGATCGTGCCGGACATCACCAACCCCTTCTTCGCCGAGCTCGCCAAGACGATGACCGAGGCGGCAGGGGAGCGCGGCTACCAGCTGATGCTCTGCGTCACCAACGGCGATGAGGTGCAGACCGCCGGTTACCTGACGGCGATGCAGTCGCTGTACGCCCCGTTCGGCATCATCGCCCCCTCGACCCGCGTGGACATCGACGCCCTGATGCAGTTCGACTTCGGGCAGCGCCTGGTCGTCATCGACCGCGTGGACCATCAGGCCGGGGTGCCGACCGTCACCGTCGACAGCCGCCGCGGCATCGAGCTCGCCTTCGAGCACCTGCGCTCCCTCGGCCACCGCCGGATCGGCTACGTCTCCGGCATCTCGGGCACCCACACCGCTCAGGACCGCATGGACGCCTACCACGACCTGGCCGAGGGCGAACCGATCGTGCTGGACAGCGGAGCCGACACCGAGGCGGGCGAGCGTGCGGCCGCGCACTTCGCCGCGATGGCCGACCGGCCGACGGCGATCATCGCGGCCAACGACATGGTCGCCTTCGGGGTGATCTCGGCACTGGCCTCCCGGGGCTTCCGCGTGCCCGAGGACGTCTCGGTGGTCGGGTTCGACGGGCTCGCCCTGGGTGCCCGCTTCAACCCTGCCCTGACCACGGTCCGCCAGCCGATCGCCGACATGGGCAGCATCGCGATCGAGCTCGCCGAGAAGAAGGCAGCAGACGGATCGGCCGGGCACATCGTCCTGCAGCCGGAACTGCTGGTGCGTTCCTCCACCGCCGGGCCGCGGACATGAGCGCGTCGACAGAGCGCGGGATCCCGCGCATCCCCGGCGTGCGGCACGCCGACCACGTGGGGCTCACCGTTCCCGACCTCGAGGACGCCGTGGCGTTCTTCGTCCAGGCACTCGGGGCAGAGGAGCTCTACCGCTCCACCCGCGGACCGGATGCGGAGTTCATGCCCGAGAACTTCGCGGTGCCGAAGGACGCGCGCCTGACCCTGGCGATGCTGCGCATGCCGCCGAACCTCAACGTGGAGCTGTTCGAGTGGGACACCTCCGACCGCCGCACCGAGCACCCCCGGCACAGCGACGCCGGCGGACACCACCTGTGCTTCGTCGTGGACGACGTCGACGAGGCGGTCGCGGTCCTCCGCGGCATCCCTGGCGTGCGAGTCCTCGGCGATCGCAAGGAGGTCGCCGGGGACAGCCCGCGCGTCGCCGGCAACCGATGGACCTACTTCCTCACCCCGTGGGGACTGCTGATGGAGATCGTCGACCGCTCCAGGGTGGCCGACCCGCCACCCCTGGTCGGCCCCGCCGACTGGCCCACTGCAGCCCCCGAGAACACCAGAAAGGACCGGTGACCATGCGTCTCGCAGGCCACACCCTCGGAACCCCCGAGCAGACCGTCCCCGAGGCCCTTGCGCTGTTCGCGGACGCCGGGCTCGACGCCGCCGAGGTCATCTACCAGGACGGCTACCGCTCCGCGCTGCCGCTGCGCGACCGCCGCTCCGCCGAGGAGGCCAGGCGGGCCTCCGAGGACCTTGGCATCCCCATCATCGGGCTCACCCCCTACGCGACCGGGATCAATGCCCTCGAGGAGGGCAAGTGGCGCACGGCCGTGGACGAGTTCCGGGGCGCGATCGAGATCGCCCAGGCCGTGGGCGCGGACCGCGTCCGCGTCTACGCCGGCTCCTGGCACCCGGGCGACCGGGAGCAAGCGGCCCACTGGGACCGGCTCGTCGCAGCCCTAGGAACGCTGGCGCCGGAAGCCGCCGGGGCCGGGGTGCGCCTGTGCGTCGAGAACCACTTCGGGACCATGACCCAGTCCGCTGCCGAGACGGCACGGCTCGTGCGGGAAGTGGACCACGAGGCGGTGCGGGTCCTGTACGACCAGGCCAACCTCACGTTTACCCATGACGAGACCTACCAGGAGGCGCTGCGCATCCAGGGTGACCTGATCGGGCACGTGCACGTGAAGGACCTGGTCTTCACCGACCCCGACGCGCCGTTCCAGGCCTCCGAGACCGCCCGCGTTGCAGCGTCCGAGCGCGCCGTGCGCTCCCGCGTGGTTGGCGACGGGGTCCTGCCCTGGGCCGGAATACTCTCCTCGCTCGCCGCGCTCGGCTACGACGACGTCCTCTCCCTCGAGTACGAGTACCGCTGGCACCCCCAGGACCTGCCCGAGCCTGCCGTCGGCTTCGCCCGGTCCGCTGCCGCCGTGCGCGCCGCCCTCGCCCAGACGGCCGTCCCGGGGAGGCTCCGGTGAGCGGGCAGTCAAGGACCCGGGTCGGCGTGATCGGCGCGGGGAACATCGCCTCCATCGCCCAGCTGCCCACCCTTGTCAAGCGGGACGATGTGGAGCTCGCCGCGCTCGTCTCGCGCCGCCCCGACCCCGGAGCGCTGATGCGGCGCTGGGGCTTCGGGGGCGCCTACGCCACGGTGGAGGACATGCTCGCCGCCGAGGACCTGGACGCGGTCTTCGTCCTGACCCCGCGCTCGGAGCACGCGTACGCGGTCGAGGCCTGCCTGCGCCGCGGCGTGGACGTCTTCTGCGAGAAGCCGCTCGCGCCCTCGGCCGAGGAGGCCGAGCGCCTGGCCGACCTCGCCGACGAGCACGGCCGGATCCTGATGGTGGACTTCAACCGCCGTTACGCCCCCGTGTACGTGGCGGGGCGGGAGGCCTTCGGGGACGCCGGAGCCGCCTTCTGCATCGCGCAGAAGAACAGGCCCGGGTCGGAGTACCGCGCCACGTTCGAAAACGCGATCCACATGGTCGACCTGCTGCGCTGGTACTGCGGCGGCGAGGCTGTCGAGGTGACCGCGCACGCCGCGGGCGACGACCCGTGGCAGGAGGACGGGACCGCCGCGGTCATCCGGTTCGACACCGGCAGCACCGGGGTGCTGATGGCGGCCCGCACCGCCGGCGCGTGGAACGAGAAGCTGGACGCCTACGGCGCCGGGCGCTCGGCCGAGATCCGGGCCCCGGAGTCTGTCGCGATCACCGTCGACGGGGTCACTACTAGCCGCGACCTCAGCTCGGAGGCCTTCGGCTGGGCCACCGCCACCGAGACCCTCGGGTTCGCCGAGGCAGTGCACCACTTCCTCGACCGTCTGGCAGACCGCCGCCAGCCCCTCACCAGCGGCCGCGACGCCGTCGCCACCCAGAGGCTGCTCGAGCGCATCCTCCGCTCCGGAGGGCTGCCGACTGGCGAGCAGGAAGGCCGCCGATGGCAAAGCCACGCAACGAACACTGCCCGGCGCTGAGCCCGAAGCCGTCCTGATCCCAGAGCCCTTCGGGCACAAG
This sequence comes from Sinomonas albida, assembly GCF_004919045.1. GTDB lineage: Bacteria > Actinomycetota > Actinomycetes > Actinomycetales > Micrococcaceae > Sinomonas > Sinomonas albida. The sequence goes on along the minus strand of NZ_SWDW01000006.1, from coordinate 150,577 downwards.
GATAAGGATCCTCACCCAGGACCGCTTGTCGCCAACAATGCAATCGATCTCACCCGAACCAACCAGACAACCAGCAACACCCCAAGAGCAAGGAGAGTTCAATGACGACCTCGAAAGACCCGTCGGACGCCGCTGGCGTTCCTGAGCCGCTCGAAGCGCTCGGTCGCCCCCGCCGCCCCGTGAATATGGTCGCCGGCACCATCGGACACTTCGTCGAATGGTACGACTGGTACGTCTACGGACTGCTGGCCGCAATATTCTCGGGACAGATCTTCCCCAGCAGCTCGGCCTTCGCATCCCTCATCGCAGCGCTGCTCACCTATGCCATCGGGTTCGTCGTACGCCCGCTCAGCGGAATCATCATCTCCCCGCTGGCCGACCGGTTCGGACGAAGGGCCGTCCTGACCCTCACCATCTCCGGAATGGCCCTCGGCTCCCTCATCATCGGCCTCACCCCTCCCTTCGGAACGATCGGCTACGCGGCACCGGTGCTGTTCCTGGTCGCACGCGTCCTCCAGGGAATCTCTGCCGGCAGTGAGGCGCAGAGCGCCATCGCGTTCATGGTCGAGCACGCTCCCGCGAAACGAAGGGGCCTGTTCGGCTCCTTCTCCAACATGGCCAGCGGCTTGGCGACCCTCGCAGCCACCGGTGCCGGGGCGATCGTGACATCCTCCTTCTCCAAGGCCGACTTGGGTGCCTGGGGATGGCGCCTTCCCTTCATTGTCGGCGGCGTCCTGGGCGTGATCGGTCTCATCCTGCGGTCTCGGGCAGACGAGACCCCCGAGTTCGAGGTAACTGCCCTCGTGGACCAGAGGTCAGCATGGACCCGCCTGTGGGCCCTGCTCCGCGAACACCCCAAGCCCCTGCTGCAGACCGCGGCGCTCTCCGCCCCAGCCGTGGCCTACTACACCTGGGCCACCTTCCTCCCCACCTACGCCAACCTCACCACCGGCCGCGACCTGGCCTCATCCCTGGCCGGAAGCGTCATCGGGCTCGCCCTGCTCGTCGTCATCGTCCCGATCTGCGGCGCGCTTTCGGACCGGCTCGGCAAACGCAAGATCTTCCCGATCATCGGCGCCATCGGCATGGTCGTGCTCTTCTACCCCCTGCTGCTGCTGCTGAACCAGCCCGGTTTCGGCGTCTACGTCCTGGTCTCCGCATCCGGATGGGTGGTCCTGGGCATCTGGCAGGCCGTGTACCCGACCATCCAGGCCGAGCTGTTCCCCGCCGCGGTCCGGGTATCGGGCATCGGCCTCGCACACCAGATCGTGATCGCCGTTTTCGGCGGGACCGCGCCCCTGATCGCCGCCGCGTTCGTCGGCTCCGGACACCCCACCTACGTCGCGTTCTACATGATCGTCGTCGTCGCCCTGTGCCTCATCGTCTACTTCACCCTCCCCGAGACCGGCAGCCGGGCCCCCCGTGCCACCGTGGCCCAGAGCGACACCGAAGTGCTCGAGGGCGAGAACCTGGTCGCCAAGACCGGCTCGGCCCCGAGCCAGGACAACCGCTCCCGCTCCTAGTCGCCCTGCCCTTCGGCCGGATCACCACCGCTCCGAACCTCCTCTGGCCGCTCTGCGGTCGTCGGAGAGGAAGTCCTCTCCGACGACCGGAGAGCAACCCCGGAACGCACCGCACCATGTACATCAGGAAAGGAACCTTCGAAAGATGAAGCCAGCAGCTCAGACACAGGGGGCCGGCGACCGAGGGGCCACCGCCGCCGCCGCGAGGGGGAAGTCCGCATGAGCCTCGGAGACCAAGTCGTCCTCGTGACCGGATCGAGCGGGGGAATCGGCAACGCCGTCGTCGACGCGCTCAACGAGGTCGGCGCCGTCGTCGTCGGTGCCGACCGCGCCCCCAAGGACGACCAGGAGCTGGCGGACTTCTTCTCGCTCGACATCACCTCCGAACAGCAATGCGCCGGCGTCATCCAGGACATCGCCGCGAAGTACGGCCGCATCGATGCCCTCGTCCATGCCGCAGGGGTGCTCGGCCCGACCCCGGACCTCATGGATACGACGACGGAAGAGTTCGAATCCGTCATGCGGATCAATGCCTCGGGGACGTTCTCGATGGTGCGTGAGGCGGCCCGCTCGATGACCGGATCCGGCACCGCAGGCGCGATCGTGGTCCTCTCCTCGGTGGCGGCCAAGGAGGCCCGCAGCAACTACCTCCCGTACAACGCGAGCAAGCTCGCTGTGCTCCACATCATGTGGTCCTTCGCCCAGATCCTTGGACCGCATGGTATCTCCGTCAACGCGGTCGCACCCGGCCCGGTCAACACGCCCATGTGGGCCCAGTTCGCCAAGGACACCGGCCCGGACGCGGCAGCCAACCGGGCCAAGCGCGCCGCCCAGCTGCCGATGGGCCGGTTCGCCGAACCCGACGAGGTTGCCCGCGCCATCCTCTTCCTCGCCGACCCGGACAACCGCTACATCACCGGCGTGACCCTGGACGTGGCAGGCGGAGCCCACCTCGGCGTCGGAAGCTGAGTGCGAGGCCACCGCAAGACTAGGACGAACAACTCAGGATTCCGGCGCCAATACTTGCCGGCAGCAGAGCCCAGGCATAGGAGTGAGAAGGACAGCCCGATGATCATCAACACATTTTCCTATCTATGGTCAACCACGGCGATTGAGGCGATCGCCGAATTGGTCGACAACGGGTATGACACCTTTGAAGTTCCGATCAGCTCTCCGCACTGCTGGCCGGACGAAATGTCCAGCGCGGAACGATCGACCATCTACAAACGACTCAACGACTACGGCGCCACGATCCGATCGCTGAATGCGGGCGGATACGACATCAATCTGGCCAGCCCAGGCGCCAACATGCGTGGCAAGAGCATCGAGCACATCAAGTCGGTGATCGATCTGGCTGCAGCCTGGAACGTCCGCGAGGTCGTCATATCCCCGGGCACGAGACGGCCCATGATCTCCCCATCCCTCGAGAACGTCCACGGATGGATGTACGAGAGCCTGGAGGCCCTGATTCCGATGGCCAGGCAGGCTGGCACACGGCTCCTCTTCGAGAACACTCCCTATTGCTTCGCTCCGACCATCCGGGACCTGTCAGGAATCGTGAACGCGGTCAACGACGATTCCCTCAAGATCGTGTACGACGTCGCGAACGCCGCCTACATAGGGGAGGACCCCGTGGCGAGCCTGCTCGCGAATCACCGGTCAGTCGGGCTCGTCCACATTTCCGATACCGGCACGGAAACCTGGGGGCATGACCCGATCGGCACGGGAGTGATCGACTGGAATGGACTCGGAGACGCCGTCAAGACCACCTGCGGCTTCGACAACGTTGTCCTCGAGGTCATCCGCGAAGAGAACCCCGTCCACGAATTCAAGAAGGCGCTGGACGAGCTCAGGAACCGAGGCTGGGAGCTAGGGGAGTAACCCTTGGCGCGAGGCGAGCTGGGCCTACAGGCCGCAGTCGCCTATCTACTTACCTGTACAAATGATTTCTCCGTGAATCCGTGTCAATGAGGAGTGTGTGCAATGAGAGCTTTGGTCAGCGGTGGAAGCAGCGGCATAGGAGCCTCTGCAAGCGTGAGGCTTGCAGAGGCGGCGCTTGCCCGGGGCGCGCACCCGATGATCGCGGTGTGCGGACATGAGCCGAACGGCACCCAAGATCAAGTCATCCGATCCATCGAGTCAATGGGAGGGACCGCCATCGCGTTGGTGGGCGATCTCGGCGATCCCGACGTGCCCAGTCAGCTGGTGGAGGCCGCAGTAGCAGAGTTCGGCGGCCTGGACGCGTTGGTGGCGAACGCCGGAATCGCGAGCCCGGGCGCAATCTGTGACTTGTCCCTCGAGGACTGGGACGGCATGTTCTCCGTCAACCTCCGCGGAGCGTGGCTCCTTGCCAAAGCGAGCTACCCGCACCTGAGGGAGAGCCGCGGCGCCGCTTGCTTCACTTCTTCAATGTCGGGCCAGCTGCCGCATGCCGGATCAGGCGCCTACAGCCCGAGCAAGGCTGCACTGACGATGCTGGCCCAGACCCTCGCCCTGGAATGGGCGCCGGACGGAATCCGTGTGAATGTGGTCTCCCCGGGCATGACCCGTACGCGGATGACCGAGAAGATGTACACCGATCCACAGATCAAGAAAGCGAGGGAGGACATCATCCCGCTGGCGAGGATCGGGGATCCCATCGACATCGCCAACGTGATCGAATTCCTCGTGGGCCCGCTATCGGGTTACGTCACCGGGCAGGACATCTGTGTCGACGGTGGCTTCACGAAGTCCATTCTCAGCCACATTCCCGGTCGTCCCAGCTCTAAGTCCTGAACCCTGATCTCTATTGGTACCCCACGCGTCCGTAAAGCACCGCAGGAGAGCGAGCGTTTCCTCACGGTCCCGATGGTGGTGCACCATCCAGCCCGCGCTGAAGGCCGCGGCACAGTTTTCGGCGGAGTCGTCGATGAGTAGGGGCGGCGTGGCGCCACTGTGTGTCTGGGCGTCCGCGTGGGCAAAGATGCGCGGGTCCGGCTTGGCGATCCCGATCTCGTGCGAGCGGACAACCGTCTCGAAGATCCGAGAGTGGTCCCCGAGGAGTCGCTGACGGTGCGGTTCCCATTCCAGGACGCTGTTCGTGAGCATCCCGATGCGGGTTCCGCAGACCTTCAGCTTCCCGAGCTCCGTGAGCAGGTCTCGGTCGACCGGGCGGTCCCGATACCAGTAGTCGCCCCAGTTCCCGAGATCGATGCGCGGCTTGCACTCCAACGGAAGCCTCGCCTCGAGGCGCGAACCCCATTCGCGCTGGCTGAGGACGCCGAGTTCGAGCGGCTGCAGGCCAACGAGTCCCAGATCCTCGGCAACCCTCTGCGCGGCGGCCCAGAGGAGGTCCCAGGGCACCCCAGCCGCGAGGGCGACAGAGCGGGCAGCCTCGGCGATCGGAGGCGTCAGCACCCCGCCGAAGTCGCACCAGATGACACTGGGGCGAACGAGCGTCGCGGGTTCAGCCATCGATCCGGTCACCGAAGAGGTCGAAGCGGTGGAGGGCAGATTGGCGGACCCCGACGGACACGTCGTCGCCCGGACGCACCCATTCCTCGCCTTGCTGCTGCACGACCGTGAACGTGCCGTGGGCGTCCCGGCAGACGACCTCCTGGCCCGAGCCGGTGTACTCGCACCGCTCCACCACCCCGGTCAGCACAAGATCGCCCTCGCCCCCGCGCGGGTAGAGGCGTCCATCGGTGGGACGCCACCCGACCGACCCAGCGTCAGTGGGCCTGAGGTTCATCGCCGGGGAGCCCACGAAGCGCGCCACGAATTCGTTTGCCGGCCGCCGGTACACGTCTTCAGGCGGCCCGGCCTGAAGAACGCGCCCGGCGTCCATGACGACGAGGTCGGTGGCCATGGTCAAGGCCTCGTGCTGGTCGTGCGTGACGAGGACCAGGGTCGAACGAAGCTCGCGGTGAATCCGGAGGATCTCGGTCCGGGCAGTGGCCCGAAGGCCCACGTCGAGCGCCGACATCGGCTCGTCGAGGAGAAGGACGCGAGGCTGGCGAACGATTGCCCTGGCCAGCGCGACCCGCTGCCGCTGGCCCCCGCTGAGCTGGGCGGGGCGTCGGCGAAGGAGGCTCTCGAGGTTGAGCAGCTGGGCAACGCGCGAGACCTCTCGATCGATGAATTCGCGGCTCGGCCCGTTGCGGCGGTCGTGGCGGCGCTCGAGGCGCAGCCCGAACGAGATGTTGCCGGCCACGGTCATGTGCGGGAACAGCGCGTAGTCCTGGAAGACCATCGCGAGGTCCCTCGCGCCGAGGGGACTCAAGGTGACGTCGACGCCGTCGGACATGACGCGCCCCTCGGTGGGACGGTCCAGCCCGGCGAGAACCCGCAGGAGGGTCGACTTTCCGCACCCCGAGGGACCGACGACGACGGTGAGCGACTCGGGCTTGATCCGCAAGTCGACGCGATCGAGGGCGGCGACGCCGCCGAACTGGCGGCGAAGACCGCTCAGCTCAAGCTCGGCGCCGTTCACGGCGGAACCGTTTGGCTTCGCGGCGACGATGGAGGAGGGATTCATGGTCGGAGTCCTGCCTTGATGAACGAGTCGATGATGCGGCGCGACGCGATGATGTAGACGACGACGATGGGAAGGCTCGTGAGGACCGACGCGGCCATGAGGGCGCCATAGTCAGTGCCTCCCTCGCCTTGGAATTGAGCCAGGCCGATCTGCACTGTCGCGTCATGCGAGCGCGGCGCGATCAGCAGGGGCCAGAGGTATTCGTTCCAGGTGGTGATGAAGACCAGGATCCCGACGGCAAGAATCGCGGGCCGGATGGCTGGCAGGACCACGTGCCACAGCGTTTCGATCGGCCGCGCCCCCTGCAGGGCGGCGGCTTCGATCTGTGCAGCCGGAACAGCCGCGACGTGTTCAACGAGCAGGAGCACGGCGAGGGCGGACGTTCCGAGCTGCGGGACGATGAGCCCAAGTTCGGAGTTCTGCCAGCCGAGACGTGTGGTCAGGAGGAACTGGGGAATGATGATCGCCTGCGGGGGCACCGCCAGCGCGATCGTGCAGGCGGACAGGACTGCGGGCCGCATCCTCGGAGCGAGGACGACGAGCGCGAATCCGGCGAGGACCGCGATGACGAGCTGCCCCGCGGCGACGCCGGCCGACATGATGAACGTGTTGCCGACCAGCATCCCGACGGGCCATGACGAGAGCACCGCCGCATAGTTGTCGAGGGTTGCCGGCCAGGGAAGGGGGCTGGGTGAGAAGACGTCCTGCGGCCCTTTGAAGGAGGTCAGGAGCGACCAGAGCATTGGAAATGCCATCGCGAGTGATGCGCCCGCGAGGACCAGATGCCAGAGCGCATGGGCGACAGCGGGCCGAAGCCGGTCAGTGGGATGCACGCCGCGACCTCCGCACAACACTCCATGCCGTGGCGAGCACGGCGAACGCGAGGAGCACGAGCACGCCGGCGGCGGAGGCCGCCCCGGTGTCGAAGAACTGAAAGCCCAGCGCGTAGATGCGGTAGTAGACAGAGTCCGTGACGCCATCGGGCCCGCCTTGCGTCAGGACGGAAACGGACGTGAACGTCCATTGGCCCGCGAGAACCACGCTGAGCAGCGCGAGCACCACGGTGGTGCGTGCGACGTGGGGCCCCACGATGAAGCGCGAGATCTCCCAGCGCGTCGCGCCTTCGAGCTCGGCGGCCGAGACGAGTGCCCGATCGATGCCGGACAGGGTCGCCGTGTACAGGACGAGGTTGAACGCGACGACCTTGGCCGCGGTGATGGCCACGAGCACGAGCAGGGCTGTCCCGGGGTCGCCCAACCAGTTCACCGGAGGGATCCCGAAGACCTCGAGAATCCGGTTCATCAGACCCTGCAGGGGGTTGAGGAGGAACTTCCACGCCGTCGCGACGGCCACGGGCGCGACGACAACTGGCACGAACAGAAGCGCCCGATAGACCACGCTCGCCCGGCCCGGCCTCTGCCATAGCATCACGGCGAGCACCAGCGGGATAATCGTGGCGAACGGCAGCAGAGCGAGGGCGGACAGGATGGTTTGCCCGGCGGCCCGTGCAAACTCCGGGTGCCGGAACAGGCTCGCATAGTTGTCCAGCCCGACGAGGCCCGAAGGCGGCGTGGTCAGGTTCCACTTCATCACGGACAGCACGGCCGTGAAGACGGCGGGGCCGTACACCCACACCGCGAGGGCGAGGATCAGCGGGGCGAGGTACGGCCGCCAGCCAGCCTTCTGGGTCACTTTCCCGACAGCTCGCGAATCCGGCCGGCCACCGCGGAGAGAGTCTTCTGTGGGTCCGCGCCTCGAAGCACGATCGGTGCCACGGCGTCGTCCTGCAGGATCACGACCGCCTGATTCGGGTTCTGGCCGGAGAAGTTGCGGTACGGCGAGACCTCGGCGAGTTGCCCAAGCGGGGGAAGCAGGAGCCGGTTCGACGCGAAGTAATCCTTGAGGTACTTGGGATCGTCGGCGAGATCCGCCCGAAGCGGCAGGTAGCCGATGTTCTTCGTCACGATTGAATAGCCCTCGGCACTCGTGAGGAACTTGACGAACTCCCAGGCGGCCTTCTGCTTGGCTTGGTCTTGGCTCAGGACGATCAGTCCCGCACCGGAGAAGGTCGGCGCGGCCTTGCCCGCCCCGAAGCTCGGGAAGGCCGCGCTCCGGAGATCGAACTTCCCCGCGGCCGCCTTCTGAAGGCTTCCGGCCACGGCTGTGCTCACCACGAACATTCCGAGATCGCCGGAGGAGAAGCTCGCCGTGGCGTCGTCGAGGCCGACGGCGGGCTGGAGCCCGTCCCGGGTGAGGGACTGCACCGAGGAGAGTCCGCGCACAGCCTCGGGGGAGTCGACCGTGACGGAGCCGTCCGTGCCCACCGTCGAGCCGCCGGCACTGTCGATGACGGACTGGGTGAGATAGTCGGACTTGCCCGAATCCACGACGCCGAAGTAGGCGCCCTTGTGGCCGCTCGCGGTGATCGCTGCGGCGTCCGTTCGCACTTCGTCGATCGAGGTGGGCGGTCGGTTGGGGTCGAGACCGGCCTTCCGGAAGAGGTCGGCGTTGTAGAACAGCGTGGGAATGGAGACGGTGAACGGCAGGGCCGCCACCCGACCGTCCTTCTTGCCGGTATTGACGAGAGCCTGATTGATACCGGAGACATGGTCTTTCCACTCGTTCCCGGCGATCTGCTCGAGCGACTGCACAGGAAGGGTCTGGAACGCCTCGGCGAGCTTGCTGTAACCGATCTGGACCACGTCGGGCGGATTGCCGGCCGCCGTGTCCGTCTTGGCCTTGGTGAGCACGTCCGCCGTCGGGATCGACTGCGGGACCACCTTGACCTCCGGATGGGCCGCGGCGAAGGCGTCGAGAAGCTTCTGGGTGCCGGTTCCCGCCGCGCCTTGGACGCCGTAGGTGTACGAGCTGAACGTGATTGTCACGGGGTTCGCGGGCGAGAGGGCAGATGGGGTGGACGAGCAGGAGACAGCGGTCAGGACGAGGGACAGCGCGCCGAGCGTGCCAACCAGCTTGAGGGGCTTCATGCGGAGGCCTTTCGGGGAGCGGCGACCGGGCGGCGGATTCCGGGGCGGGCCGTGCTGACTGGGCCGTCGAACACGGTGGCCGCACGATCCCGGTGCCATCGGTGCTGGACAGGGTCGGGGGAGGAAAAGTGGGTGAGGACCAGCTCGGTGACGCCGGCGTCGTCGGCCGCGCGCGCGGCGTCGTACGAGCTCAAGTGCCCATGCCCAGAGGTGTCGGTCTCGCGCAGCGTGCTCTCGGCGAGGAGCGTGCCCGCGCCGCCCGCGAGGTCGACGAGCTGGTCCGTCACGCCCGTGTCGCCGGTGTAGACGAGGCACGAGTCGGCGTCGCTGAGGCGAACCCCACAGTTGGGGGCAACATGCCGGAGCCGTTCGATGTGCAGGGTGAGATTCCGAACGGAGAGCGACTCACCCGGCTCGTACTCGTGCGGCTCGAAGCCCAAATCGAACGCCCTGTCGAGGAGGGGATGGGTCGCGACCGGGTACAGCGCGGCGAGGCTGTGGAGCTTCGCAGTCGCGCCGCGGGGGAGGAGCAGGGGCACTCGGGGCACAGACTCGTCAAGGCGCAAGGGTGCGTTCTCGTCCTCGCGGACCAGGCGGTCGGCGAGGAGCACCTTGCCGATGACGAGGAGGTCGAGGAGGTGGTCGGTGTGTTCATGCGAGATGAACACGGCGGACAGGCGTCGGGTGGAGGTGGCCGACAGGCGAGTCGCAATTCCGGGCCCCGCGTCGAGAAGCACGCTGGCCTGATCGGACTCGACGAGGTAGCCGGAGCTTGCGAGGCCGCCTGCGGGCATTCCCGCGAGGCAGCCGAGGGGAGTGAGGTGCATGCTCCCATGCTCGGCTTGGCGCTGAGGCCTGATCAACGACCATTCCGCGATGCGGCGATTAGCCTCGGTTATCGATCAAAGCCGGCATCATCGGGGCCGATCAGCCCAGCTCGCAAGGTCTCGCAGCTCGTCGAGGACACTGTTCACCAAGCTGTCATGTCGCCGAGCGTCCCAGACCGCGTGGAGTTCGAGCCGCGGTTCCGGATCGAGTCGCAGGACGTGCATGCCGTTGGCCCGGCTCTGTTCGCCGCGGGGCAGCGAACTGAAGCCGATCGTGTCGCTCGTTTCAAGCTCGAGCAGATACCCCGAAAGCTCCGTGGCGCTCGGCGATCGCTGCAGGCGGATACCAGCCACCGCGCCGCACGAGATCAGGGAGTCCTCGATGGCGCTCGTCGCGCCTGCGTGCGCCGTGATGTACCGGTGGCGCGGCAGCTCCGACAGTTCGAGGGCGTCTCGCCCAGCGAGCGGGTGGCTCAGGCGGACGACGGCGACGACTGGCACCTCGAGCAGCTTGGCGGAGCGCAGCGCCTCGGCCACTATCGGGCCGTACGCGAGCCCCACGTCGAGCTCGCCCCGAAGGAGCTCGCCCACCTGTTCGGACGAGGGAAGCTCCCGCGGGACGAGGGCCAGCGACGGGTGGCTGGTCCGGAGCCGCTCGACGAGGGGGAGCAGCAGCAGTCGGCTCGCGGGATAGTTTGCCGCGATCCGGAGCGTCCCCTGCTCGCCCGCCGCCGCCTGCTGCGCGACACGGATCGCACGGTCTCGGGCGGCGAAGATCTTCTCGACCTCACCGAGGAAGACGGCGCCGGCCGGGGTGAGCCGGACCGTCCGCGAAGTCCGGTGGAAGAGCAGGAGCCCGAGCTCGTCCTCGAGGCGGCGAAGCTGCTGGCTCACTGATGACTGGGTGACGAAGAGTCGCTCCGCGGCTCTTCCAAAGTGGAGGTCTTCGGCGACTGCGCGAAAGACCTCGAGCGCCCTGAAGTCCACGCCGCAGAGTCAACCGGATCACGGTTAACGGGAAGAGACGCGTCCAATGAGGCCATGCCCGCGTCCGTAGGCCTAGCCGTGGATCTCACGGCCCGAATCCCTGACGGTGACCTTCTGCGGCCAGCCACAGGGGTATCCATGGTCGGGCGCGCTCAAAGGTGTGCGTCTGCCCCTCTGCCGGGGGCAGGGGCGGCATCGCACAGCAGCGGGTGGCAGGAGGCTCCTAGCAGGCGCAGGTCGCCGCCGAGCACGCGCGCCTGGCGGCGGGCCGCGGCCAGAATCTCCGCCCCGGCCGGGTCGACGGCCTCCACTGCGGAGACGTCGACCACGAGGGAGCCTCCTGGGCCGATTGCCGCGAGCAGCCTATGCAGGGCCGCGTTCCCGGTCGACGCGTCGAGCCGGCCCTGCAGCCGCACGACCGCGGCCTCCTTCCAACCCGGCGCTCTGGATCCGGCCATCGTGTCGCTGCCGTCCACTCCCACGTCTCCGCTCGCTGCTGTTGTCTCTGGCTCAAAGCCTTCCTACGAAGCTACGCTCCACAGGGGCGACCGATCTACACCCCTACGGGTGTAGACAGGGTGGCCACAGTGGCATGAGGGAGCCCGAGCTGTTGGCATGATCGATGACGACTAGGTCCTCGTGCCGGGCGTAGCGTAGTGGCAGCCACGCGCGGCGGCTGGTCATTCCGTCGACGGTCCGAAGCAAGCGGGTGTTCCGGCTGGGTTCACTGCCCCGAAGCCGCGTTCCCCATTACTTCGCCGGAGGGAGCAGGGGCGTTGGGCTACTCTGCGGGGCTTGCCCCGGGAGCGTCTCCGTCCCCGGTGGGCCGATCGTTCCGGTCGGCGCGGTGTTCTTCTGCCGTCTCCTTCACATGGGCCTTGAGGTCCGCGGCCGCGTCTTTCAGGCTTCCCCTGGCCTGCTCGACTTTGCCCTTCAGGACCTTGGAATCGTCGTCGGTGGCTTTGCCCACTGCTTCATCGAGCTTGCCCTTGAGCTTGTCACCGGCTGCGTCGAACTTGTCCTCGAGCCCCATCACCAGCACCTCCCGTCCGTTTGGATGCAGCCACGCTACTCCCGTCTGCCCGGCTCGGCCAGAGCGGGCCGCCCAGGACACCAGTTGGGCTGCCCGCGCCGGGGGTTGCATTGTCCCGCTCTTGGTGGCATACATATCTATGTCCACAGATGCAGATTTGCTGAGCGGACAGGACTATAGGTGTTGCAGCGATTCTCCAAGGAGGTTGCAGTGATGCTGATGCGAACCGATCCCTTCCGTGAACTCGACCGTCTGGCCCAGCTGACCCGCCAGCTCACCGGCAGCGGGATGCGGGGGACGCCGATGCCTTTGGAGGCGTGGCGGCAGGACGGCGAATTCGTGGTCGAGTTCGACCTGCCCGGCGTCGATCCCGACTCGATCGACGTCGGAGTCGAGCGGAATGTCCTGACTGTGCGCGCCGAGCGGCACACCCACCGCCCGCAGGAGGCCGAGGCTGTCGCGGACGAGCGCCCGGAAGGCGTCTTCAGCCGGGAGCTGATACTCGGCGACGCCTTGGACACCGGCAGCGTCCAGGCGCACTACGAGGACGGCGTCCTGACCCTGCGCGTGCCGGTGGCCGAGGAGGCCAAGCCGCACAAGGTCGCCGTCCAGGCTGGTGGGGCGAAGAAGGAGATCAATTCCTGAGCCGGCCCCGGCCGGGTCGGGGCATTCCCCCGTCCCGGCAGTGCCCTGTGGGGGAACTGGCAGACCCGCCCGGTTCTGGCCCGGGAGCTTCCAGGTTCGAGTCCTGGCAGGGCAGCGTGCGGAGCAGGCTGCGGTCTCGGCTGGCGCCGTAGCCGATGGCCAGCCGCTTCGCGGTCATGAACGCGTGACGGCTCGGCTCGCGGATGTACCGGCCCATCGCGCGCTCGACTTCTCCGTCGGGACGCCGGTCGCGGTTAGCCTTTGACGAGCGACCCGTTATGGTCACCGCATGACCGCACAGGAGGATCCACCCGTGGACAGGGCCTACCCCGCAGCCGTTCTCTTCGACATGGATGGCACGCTCGTCGACACAGAGCGGCTCTGGTGGGATGCCGTCGCCGAAGTCGCGGCGGGTATCGGTCGCCCATTGGTCGAGGCCGACGCTCCCGATGTCGTGGGCCGCCCGGTGACCCACACGGCCGAGCATCTCACCGTCACGTCGAACCTGCGCGCATCGGAGCGCGCGGGGGTAGAGCGCGCGCTCTCCACGGCCTTCGAGTCCAAAGTCGCCCGGCAGATCGAGCCGCGACCGGGTGCTGCGCGCCTCCTGCACGAGCTAGCCGCCGCGGGGGTTTCGACGGCCATCGTCTCGGCTTCGCCGCGCGCGATCGTGGACCTGGTGTGTGAAGCGCTGGGTGCCCACTTGATCTCGCTCACTGTCGCGGTCGAGGACACGCCGGCAACCAAGCCGGCGCCCGACCCCTATCTGGCCGCGGCCAGAGCGCTCGACGTCGACATCGAGTCATGCGTCGCCGTCGAGGACACGTGGGTCGGCCTGCGCTCGGCAGAAGCGGCGGGCTGCGCCGTCGTCGTCGTTCCTTCAGCCGAAGCGATCCCGCCCGCCCCAGGACGCACCATCGCCGGCTCACTCGAGCACGTCGACCTTGCGCTGCTTGCCTCCCTCGCGCGGCGTCAACGGGCCCGCGCACACTGAAGCACCGCGCGCCGCAGGGCCTCGTCCTGTGCAGCCGAGCTCGGAGTGCGGTGTCTAGCCCGACCGCAGGGCACGGCGGGCGAGCAAGGCTGCCAAGGCAAAGGCCGCGAGGAGGATTCCCGCCGTCACGGCCGGGCGGTTCCCCCCAGAGGCGCGCCGGAGTTCGTCGGAGGCGGTTCGGGCGGCGTCTGCGATGGCCTTCTGGCCCGCCGTGACGGCTTTCCTGCCCGCAGGCACCGGTGCCTCGGACACCGCATCGGCCAGGTGCCCGGCGGCGTCGGCGAGACGGCCCGTCGCTGCCCTTGCCGCAGCCTCGGCCTTCCGGGTGCCCTTCGTGGCCGCTTCGCCCACGCTCTCGCCCAGCGGCGGAAGGGACTCGACCTGGTGTCGTAGCCCGTCGAGGACATCGTCGAGGCGTTTCCTCAGCTGCGGCGTCACCCTGTCCAAGTCCGACTCAATCCTGGCCATCGACCGCCTGATCGCCGCCTCGGCCGCCGACACCGTTGCCGCGGCATCTGACTTCTTCGCTCCCATGGAGGCCTCCTGTTCGGGTGGGTGTTCGACCAGAGTACTCCGCACCCCCGCCCGAGGAACTGGTCCGATTGGGCCCATGTGCGGCCCGTGGGCGCGTCAGCCTTCGCAACCCCTGCTGGCGCTACCGGAGCAGGTCGGGGCCCTCATCCCCGGCGTCATCCCCGGCGTCCCAGCTCTTCCCTCGAGCCCTACGGGGCCGCGCTCAAGGGTCTACGACATGGTCCTCGAGCCCGGCAAGTGGCGGCCCGGCGTAACCGTACTCGTCCAGGTCCGTGCCGTCGCTCAGGACGGCCCAGGCCGGGACGTCCGCGTAGACGATCGGCCAGTCGTGGGCCGCCGTGTCGTCGCGCATTGCGTGCTGGCGGGCGTACTCCCACGAGAGGGTGATCCAGTCACCGGCGTTGATCTGGCCGAGGCCGGGCGGCAATGCACGGTAGATCCGCACCAGGGTCTCAGGGGCGCCGCGGGCGCGGCGCAGCTGCTGCATTGTCTCGGCGTCGCACTCGCCGAAGCCGTGCTCTTCGGGGTGGTCGAAGACCTCCCCGCCAAGGACATCGACCAGCTCCGCGATCGGGCGGCCCTGCCCGCCGGCCCAAGGGGCGCGCGGTGGGGTCGTATAGTCCATGCCCCCCACGGTACCGCGGTGTCCGCGAGCCGTCCCGGGCACCTTGGAGCTGACCGCCCGCTCCCCGGCGCGGCAGGAACGGCGCTGGCGCAGGATTCGTCAAGGATTGCCCCAATCGCGGTCCATCGGGGTCCGTGCCTGCGAGGATCGTCAGCTGGAGGCCGAATTCACCGCGCCATGCGGCGGCGTATCCGATCCCACCGACCACGCACACTGGAGGATGAATGCAGATGAAGAGAAGGCTGGCCGGACTCGGAGCGTCCGCTCTGGCGCTGGGGCTGGCGGTCCTGTTCGGCTCCGCCGTCCCGTCCCAAGCCGCACCGGGAGGGACTCCTGGGGCGCCCGCAGCTAAGGGCGTGACCCACATTTCTCCCTCCGTCACCGCAGGATCGAACCTCCCCAAGGGGCACCCCGCGTCGCCCGCAAAGCCAGCCGGGACGGTGAGCGGCCCTCAGGCCATGAGCGCGTCGGCAGCCCTGGCCCCGGCGATCAGCACGGCCCACTTGGCGTTCGGTGTCGGCACCCCCGGAGGGCCGCAGGCATCCAGCGAGCTCGACCAGGTCGCCAACCTCGTCGGCGAGAACCCCTCGATCGTCTTGTCCTACAAGGACTTCTCCCAGGCAGCCCCGATCGACGACCTCAACGCCGTCGCCGCCCGCGGCGCTACGAGCCTGGTCACGTGGGAGCCCTGGCTGTGGTCGGGCAACGGCGTCAACCAGCCCACCTATTCGCTGAAGAATATCGCCGCCGGGAACTTCGATTCCTACATCCGTTCGTGGGGCACCGCGTTGGCCTCCTGGGGCAAGCCGGTCATGCTGCGGTTCGCGCACGAGATGAACGGGAACTGGTACCCCTGGGACGAGGGTGTTAACGGCAACCAGCCCGGGGACTTCGTAGCCGCTTGGCAGCACGTCCACGACGTCGTCGCCTCAACCGGGGCCACCAACGTCCAGTGGGTCTGGAGCCCGAACGTGCCGTACTGGGGTTCGACCGCACTCTCGGAGCTCTACCCCGGGGCGGCCTACATCGACACCGTCGCCCTCGACGGCTACAACTGGGGCACCTCCCAGTCCTGGAGCTCCTGGACCAGCCCCTCTGACCTATTCGGCGACGGCCTGAACCAGTTGCGCGGCATCGCACCCGGCAAGCCGATCGTCGTCGGCGAGACCGCCTCCGCCGAAGCCGGCGGATCCAAGGCCGATTGGAACACCAGCCTCGTCTCGTACCTGAACGCGCAGGCGGACGTCACCGGGTTCGTCTGGTTCGACTACAACAAGGAAGTCGACTGGCGCATCGACAGCTCTAGCTCCTCTGCCGCGGCGATGGCTAACGCACTGGCTGCGCGCCGCAGCTAGAACACCGGGCCAGCCCGCGTCGCAATCCGGAAAGTGCTGCAGGGCCGCCCTCGTTCTGACCAATCCTCAGGTTCCAGACGGGCCACTCGGGTTCCAGACGGGCCCAGGCACGGCGGCCAGAACCTCCTTGGGGGTTCACACGGACGTCATTCCCTTGGACCGAAGCGCTAGGTGCGGCAGGATGGTGGCCGACTCAAGGGAGGGAGAAGACCAGGTGGACAGCGTAACCGCGGAGGATCAGCGGTTGAGGGCCTCAACGTCGCTGGGGCTCATCGGCACTGGGCCGGAGGAGCGGTTCGAGCGGATCACCCGGGCGGCCAGGAGCATCTTCTCGGTCCCGGTCGCAGCGGTGAATCTCCTGGACGACCGGCACCTGTTCGCAAAGTCGCCGCAAGTCCCAGGCCGTACAGTGCGGGACCGGGTCGACACCTTCTGCGATGTCACCATCAGGGAGGACAGCCTCACCATCGCCGCCGACACCGCCGCAGACTCGCGATTCGACTGGAAGCCCGACGTCGTTGGCGGAACGGGAGTGCGCTTCTACGCCGGCCGGCCGCTGCACGTGGACGGACAGCCGGTCGGGACCCTGTGCCTGTACGACCTCAGGCCCCGCGAGCTCTCCGAGGAGGAGCTGGCCCGCTTCGACGCGATGGGCGCCTGGGCCGAGCGCGAACTCTTGGACTCCAGAGACCTCGAACAGGCCGTTAGCATCCAGCACGCCCTCCTGCCCACCGCGAACCCCGCAGCCCCCTTGTACGCGGTCGCCGGGCTGACCATGCCGCTCAAGGGCGTGGGTGGGGACTTCTTCGTCTGGCACCGCACCGAGGAGACCCTTTGCCTGACCCTCGCCGACGTCATGGGGAAGGGCATCGCTGCGGCCCTCATGGCCGCGACCGTCCGGGCCACGGTCAACTCGATCAAGGCCCCCACGCCGGCCGCGCTTCTGGAGGAGGCTGCCGAGACCCTCGGGTCCGACTTCGAGGCCACGGGGATCTTTGCGACCGTCTTCCACGCCCGACTCGACCTCGGCACGGGAGTCCTGGCCTACGCCGACGCCGGGCACGGGCTGAACCTGATCGTGCGCGCCGACGGTACCCACGAGCGGCTCGAGGCCGCAGGCCTCCCGCTCGGCCTCGAGCTCGGGATGCCTAGGGAGGACCGGCACACAGTCCTCTCCTCAGGCGACACCCTCCTGTCCTTCACCGACGGCCTGCTCGACTTCTACGGCGGCACACAGGAGGCGATCGAAACCATCGCGTCCGTCATCGGCGACAATCGCGAGCCGGCCTCCATCGTCGAATCCGTCAGAACCCTCACGAGCCGTGCCAGCATCGACGACGACCTCAGCGTGGTCGCCGTCCACCGCCCCTGAGCGGGCCGGGAGACCCCGGGAAGTCGTCCGCCCCGCCGTCGACGGTGTGACCCAGCCGCCCCGGTCCACGTCGGTTAGCTGTTGTCCCTCGGAGCCCTTGCCATCGGAGGACTCCGGCGCAGGAGTCATCGCCGAATGGGCGCGCTCAGGCTATGCCTGCCCGGCCCGAGTTCCTGGGGAGGCTGCCCGGGCAGTGCGAACTGGGCCGAAGCGCCCGTGGGGACCGTTGCATCGATATGCAGCGTCTCATCCTCCACACGCCAAGACACCTCCGCCATCCCGTACGGAGTGAGGTGTCGGGTAGTCGCGTGAGTGATCCCCCCGCCCGGGCGTGGCCTGATGCCGATCCTGCGGTAGCCGGGTTCCAGCGGGGCGAGGCCGCCGATCACGCGGTGCATCCAGTCGGCGACAGCCCCGAGGGCGTAGTGGTTGAACGAGGTCATCTCCCCGGGGTTGACCGTTCCGTCGGGGAGCATGGAGTCCCATCGCTCCCAGATGGTCGTTCCGCCCTGCTTGACTGCGTACAGCCAGGAGGGGCATTCCTCTTCGCGGAGAAGATCGTACGCCGTCTCCACGTGGCCGCCGAGGGTGAGCGCGTCGTTGATGGCAGGGGTGCCCGCGAATCCTGTGGCGATGCGGTTGCCGGCCTCTGCAACGAGTTCGGCGAGGCGGTCGGCGGCGCGGCGCCTCTGGTGTTCAGTGGGAAGGAGGTCGAACACGAGCGCAAGGGCGTAGGCGGTCTGGGCATCGCTGGTCATCGTCCCGTCGGCATGGACGTATTCCTGGGCGAACGCTTCCCTGACCTCCTCCGCCAATTGGGCGTAGTGGGCCTCGTCGTCGGCCTTGCCCAGGACGCCTGCGGTGCGCGAAAGGTGCCGTGCCGACCAGGCGAAGTAGGCGGTGGCGACCAGATAGCGGTCAGTGCGCGCGTCGGCCGGGTCGTGCGGAGGCGCTGCGGGGTCGAGCCAGTCGCCGAGCTGGAAGCCTTCGTCCCAGAGGCGCGACTCGCCGGCGCGGTCGGCCATCAGGTCGACCCAGGCCTTGGCGCTGGAGTACTGGTCCGAGAGCACCCCCTTGTCATGGAATCGCTCGAAGAGGGTCCACGGGGTCAGCACTGCAACATCACCCCATACTGCGCCCGGGATCGTCTCGTCCCAAGTGCCGGCCGGGACCCAGGGAACGTACCAGGGAACGGTGCCGTCGGGGAGCTGTTCGTCCGCGACGTCCTTGAGCCAGCCGGCGAGCATGCCGGAGCAGTCATAGAGGAACGAGGCGGTTGGCGCGAAGACCTGGATGTCCCCGGTCCAG
This sequence comes from Sinomonas albida, assembly GCF_004919045.1. GTDB lineage: Bacteria > Actinomycetota > Actinomycetes > Actinomycetales > Micrococcaceae > Sinomonas > Sinomonas albida. The sequence continues at coordinate 131,871 of NZ_SWDW01000006.1, read as the reverse complement.
CCGAGGCGCTCGTCGCGCTGGGGGCAGTCGGTCGGAACGCTGACGAAGTTTCCCCGCGTGCTCCAGCGGACGTTCTCGTGCAGGCGGTTGATGAGCGGATCCGAGCACTCGAACCAACCGATGCGCTCCATGTCGGTGTGGTGCACGCGTGCGACGACGGTGCCGAGGTCGACGGCGCCAACGGCGCCAGTGAGCTCGGCGTAGCGGAAGCCGTGCATCGCGAACCTGGGCTCCCAGACGCGCTGGGAGTCGTCGGCGAGCGTGTATTCGTCGATCGATGCAGCCAGCCGGAGCGGGCGGGTGTACAGCTCCCCCTCCTGGAGGACCTCGGCATGACGCAGGGTAACCGTATGGCCAGGCTTCCCCCGGAGGCTGAGGCGTAGGCGGCCGACGAGGTTCTGCCCGAAGTCCACGAGAGTCTTCCCTGATGGCGAGGTCCAGATGCGCTTCGGGGCGATCTCCTCGGTGCAGCGGACTGGGGGCCCGATGGGCGCTTCGAGCTTGGCCTTGTCGAGCCGGGCGATACGCACCCCGGACCACTGGCTGTCGTCGAAGCCGGGTTGTGACCAGCCATGCTGCTCGAGGCGCGCGTCGTAGCGTTCGCCGTCGTAGAGGCCAGTCGAGGTGATGGGGCCGGGGGAGGCCTTCCATGTGTCGTCGGTGGCGATGAGGGCCCGGCGGCCGTCCGTGTAGGTGATCTCGAGCTGGGCGAGCAGGGAGGTGCGGTCCCCGTAGACGTTGCGTGTTCCCCCCTTGAAGCCGATCCGGCCGCGGAACCAGCCGTCCGCCAGCCAGGCGCCGATGGCGTTCTCGCCTTCCCGCAGGAGGGACGTGACGTCGAAGGTCGAGTAGAGCAGGCGGTGGTCATAGCTCGTCCAGCCTGGGGCGAGGACCTCGTCTCCGACGCGCGTGCCATTGATCTCGACCTCGTATACCCCCTGCGCGGTGACGTAGAGCCGGGCGGAGGAGACGGCAGACCCGGCGACGAAAGAGCGCCGTAACAGGGCCGCCGCGTGGTCCGTATCGCGGTCTTCGTCCCAGTCCGGCGAGATGGCCGAGGCCGTCCAGTCGTCCTCGGAGAGGAGGCCTGCCTCGACGGCGATGGGGATGCTCCAGCCGCTCGGCTCGCCGTCGGTTCCCCAGACGCGCACGCTGACCTCGACGCGCTCCCGGGGCTGGAGGGCGGCGAACGGCCACTCTACGAGGACCGATTCGGAAGAAGGCACTTCCTTGGTCGCGCGCTGGTTGCCGGGCCGGCTGACGGCGATCTCGTATTTCTCCTGGTTCCAGCTCTCGGGGGCTTCCGTGAGCCAGGAGAGCCGAGGGCGCGATTGGCCGATGCCGAGGGCATCTTGGCGGTGTTCCACGCGCACCTGAACGACGCGGGCGCCGGATGCGGAGGTCTTCTCTGTCGATGTGGCTGCTGCCGGGACCGTCATGTCCTTCTTCCCAAGTGCTCTGCAGGTGTGGAGGCGGGTGGTGGCGTCCGTCAGGGCCGCCACCACCCGCGGGTCGATCGGGTGGAGTCGCTGGAAGGGGGACTACGACCCCTGGGTGTAGGCGGAGTCCATCTGCTTCAGCGCCGAGGAGATGTCCGTTTTGCCGGCCAGAAGGTCCTGGACGACCTGGAACAAGGTCTGCTGGACGCGGGCGTTGGGCCAGTTCTGGTCCATGAACGCGTCGGTCTTGCCGTCCTTCTGGTCCTGCTGAAGCGTTGCCAACGCTGGGTCGACCTTGAAGCTGTCGTTCGGGACCGCCGGGAGTGCCTTGTTGGTCTGGGCGTAGAGGTTCATACCGTCAGGGCTCTCGAGGAAGTTCATGAACTTGATCGCGAGGTCCTTGTTCTTCGCATGCGCGTTCACACCGTAGGTGGAACCGGCCGCCCCCGCCATGCGGGTGTCGGAGGCATTGTCCGTGGCCGGGACCGGGAGCAGGTTCAGCTGCGTGCCCTGAGTGGCCTGCTGGCTGATCGCTGCGACCGCCGAATTCACCTGGATCACGCTCAGGGCGTTGCCCTTGGCGACGGCGGCGAGGCTGGCGTTGTAGTCGGTGCCGAGCGGGTTGGCCTGGAAGCACCCCGCGTTCTGCATCTGGAGGTACTTGTTCATCGCGTCGGACCACTTCGAATTCGCGAAGGTCGCCTTGCCGTTGGACATGTCCTCGGGGAAGCTCGGGTTCGGCCCGTAGACGAGCGTGGGGGTGAGCGAGTAGGGGATCAGCTGGGTGACCCAGTTGGTCTGGGCCCCGAGTTCGAAGGCCGTCTTGCCCTTGGCCTTGGCCTGCGAGCAGAACTGCAGCAGACCGCTCCAGGTGGTCGGCGGTGTCAGCCCTGCTTGATTCATCGCGGTCATGTTGTAGACGGCGCCGATGCCGGAGAACGTCACGGCAGCGCTGTAGGTCTTGCCGTTGTACTGGGTGACCGGCTTGATGCCGGACGGGAAGCTGTTGGCCCAGGACTGGTTGGAGAGGTCCTCGAGGTAGCCCGCCTTCGCGACGACCTGGGTCGCCATCGGATTTCCCTCTCCCGGCCAGACGAAGACGACGTCCGGTGCCGTTCCGGAGGAGAGCTGGGTGCGGGTGGTGGTCTGATACTGGTCCAGGGCGGAGGTGGTGTACTTGACGTCCACTCCTGGGTTCTGCTCCTTGAATTTCGCCACGACGGCGTCCAGGGCCGGCTTCTCGTTGGTGGTGGCTGCGAGCGTGAGGGTCTTCGCGTCCCCCGAGCTGGAGCTGCTGCCCCCGGCGCAGGCGCTCAGGCTCACGGCCGCGGCAACCGCGACGGAGAGGGCCAGAAGGCTCTTCTTGTGCATGTATAGCTCTCCTTCGAACTGCAGCCATCTGCTGCGTGGGGGTTGGCAGGGGCCCGGTATCGGGCCCCCTGGTGTGGGGCTGGTGTGCGGCGGGCTAGCCTTTGAGGCCGCTGGCGAAGCCCTTGATGATGGTTTTCTGCATCGCGAAGTAGGCGATGAGGATGGGGGCGATCGTGATCACGAGGCCGGCGAACACGAGGTTCCACTGCGAGACGTATTGGCTCACGAAGGAGAACAGCGCCACAGGGACGGTCTGCTGGCTGCTGCCGCTGAGATACAGCAGCGGGGTGAGGAAGTCGTTCCAGACGTGCAGGACGTTCAGGATGATCACGGTGCCTGTGATCGGGCGCACGAGCGGGAAGATCACCGAGAAGAAGCTGCGCATGGGCCCGGCGCCGTCGATCGAGGCGGCCTCTTCGTAGTCAAGCGGGACGGCGCGGATGAAACCGGTGTAGAGGAAGACTGAAAAAGGGACCTGGAGCCCGGCGTAGTACAGCACGAGCGAGACCGGATTGCCGAGGAGGCCGAGGTCGCGGATGGTGGTGTAGAGCGGGATGAGCGCGAGCTGGAACGGCAGGAGCAGCCCGATCATGAAGATGAAGAACAGCCAGCGGGACCACCGCTTGGTCACGCGTGCCAGAGGGTAGGCAGCGAGGGCCGAGATGGCCACGATGATGGCGACGCTGAACACCGTGACGAAGGCGCTTGTCACGAGCGCTTGGCCGAGGTTCGCCTGGCTCCAGGCATCGGAGAAGTTCTGGAAGGTCAGGCTGGTGGCGGGAGCGAGCGGAGAGGACGCGTCGTCCGGCTTCTTCAGCGCCAGATTGATCAGGATGTAGACCGGGAGGAAGAAGACGATCCCGACGAGGACCATGACAGCCTCGAGGATGAACGTCCGCCAGGTGTAGCGGTTCACTTGGAGCCTCCCTGCTTGCCGAGGAGCTTGTACTGGGCCGACGAGAGGATGGCCACGAAGACTGTCAGGACGAGTGCCATGGCGATGCCGTAGCTGAAGTCGCCGAACTGGAAGGCGTTCTTGTAGATCAGGGTGGACATGGTGTCGGTCGAAGTGCCCGGGCCTCCGGAGGTCATAACCCAGACCTGATCGAACAGTTTGAGGCCTCCGATGATCGACAGCATGAGGTTGATCGTGATCGCAGGCGCCAACTCCGGACGCACGACGTACCAGAAGCGACGGAAGGGACCTGCTCCGTCGAGTGTCGAGGCCTCGAGGACGTCCTCGGGGACGCCCTGCAGGCCGGCCAGGAATATGACCATGGAGTAGCCGGCGAACTGCCAGACCACGGTTGCCACGATCGACCAGAGGGCAATGTTGGAGTCGCCCAGCCAGTCGTGCTGGAGCCAAGTGAGGCCGAAGAATCCCAAGATCTGGTTGATCGCCCCGTCAGGCGTCATCAGGTACTTCCAGAGATAGCCGGTGGCGACAGGGGTGATCACAGCCGGCGTGAACAGGGCCACGCGGAGGATGTTTCGGCTCTTGATCTTGGTGTGCACGCCGAGCGCGAGGAGCAGGCCGACCAGGTTCTGCACGAGGGTGATCGCCACGGCGATCACCAGAGTGTGCACGACAGCTCCGACCCCGGCGGGGTCCGTGAGGATGCGCTGGAACTGGGCCAGGCCAACGAAGTCCTTGGTGGCCGAAAGTCCGTCCCAGTTGGTGAACGCATAGGCGCCGCCCTCGATGCTGGGCCACAGGACGACAAAGAAATAGAACGCGAGCGCTGGGACTACGAACCACCATGAAACGGCCCCGATACGCCGCGCGGAGAACTTTTGGGCTCTGCGGGGGAGGGCCGAGGCCGGCGCGGCCGCCTCGGCTACGGCCAGTGACTGGCTCTGGGCCGAACTCATCGCACAGCTCCGGCCAGAGTGGGCACCGGAGCGGCCAGAGTGGGCACCGGAGCGGCCAGAGTGGGCACCGGAGCGCTGATCCATCGATTCACGGGAACCTCTCCATCGAGCTGAAACAGGAATTGAAGCGCTTCATCTGGATCAAGAGTAGGGAGAGGCTGTGATCCCCGTCAATAGAAATTTGAATCGTTTTTATCCATCGATTCGAGGTTGACCGTGCAGGGCAGGCGCCCTAGTCTGGCTTGAAACGACTGTGTGAAGCGCTTCAGCGAGACCCTTGGTCCTTCCCTGCATCGCCCGCAGAAGGGCGCCCGCGGGGTGGGGCGATAATGGGGGGCTATGACCGAGAGAGCGCCGAGGACGGAGCCCGTGACAACGAGAACGGCAGACGGGGGCAGAGACCCCAGCATGAAGGACGTCGCGCGGCTGGCTGGCGTCTCACTGGGTACGGTCTCGAACGCGCTGAACAAGCCGGAGAAGGTCTCCGAGCGTTCCCTCCAGAAGGTTCGCATCGCGATCGAGCAACTCGGCTTCGTCCCGAACAGCGCCGCGCGTTCCCTCGCCGTCGGCAGCAGCGCTACTGTCGGGATGGTCCTGACTGACCTGGACAACTCGCTCTTCGTCGACATCGCCAGGGGTGCCGAGGATCAGGCGCGCCAGGCGAGCCACTCGCTGCTGCTGGCAAACAGCGACCTCGACCTCAACCGCCAAGAGTCCTATCTGGACATCTTCGACGAGGCGCGGGTCGCCGGAATCCTGTTCGCCCCGATGAATGCGAGCCTGGAAGGCGTGGACCGGGTGCGCAGGCATGGGCGCAGGGTCGTGCTGGTCAACTATGACGGTGGCCGCAAGGACTGCTGCGCCGTTCTCTCTGATGAGGAGTACGGGGGCTACTTGGCCGCGCGTCACCTCATCGAGATGGGGCGGCGGCGCCTGCTCTTTGCCGGCGGACCCGAGGAGTTCCACGCCGTCAAGGAGCGGCGGAATGGCGCCCTGCGTGCCGTGATGGAGGCCGGCAACGTCACGTTGGAGATCATCCCGTCCCGCCGCCTCAAAAGCGACGAGGGCCGAAGGATCGCAGCCGAAGTCGTCCAAAGGCCCGCCGCCCGGGTTCCGGACGGAGTCCTCTCCCCGTCGGACCGCATCGCGGCCGGAGTCATCCACGAGTTCATGGCAAGAGGCCTGAGCGTCCCCGACGACGTCGCCGTCCTCGGCTACGACAACAACCAGTTCACCACCGAGGCCGCCATCTCCATCTCCACCGTCACCCAAGACGGGTACCAAATGGGGCTGGAGGCGATGAAGCTCCTGCTGGACGAGGAACGAGACCCTCACCACGAGCATCGCATCCTGACCCTCAGGCCCCGCCTCATCGTCCGCGAGAGCACTCAAGGTGCCAGCGGGAGGCCCCATTCAGAAGAAGAACAAAGACGGCGCCTCGGAGCCTGAGGGCTGCCCGAAGGCAACTCGCCCAGAGGCCCACCGCAGGGGCTGACTATTCGGCCGGCGGAGCGAGCCGCCGCCGATCGGGGCGGAAACCATGGTCGATGCCCCACAGGACGGCGTTCGAACGGCTGCTCACCCCGATGCGCCGGTAGCAACTGCGGATGTAGGTCTTCACCGAGTTGGGGGAGAGGCCAGTGCGATCGGCGATGGCTGCGTTGCTGAGGCCCTGCGTGATGAGGGCTAGCACTTCAGCTTCCCGCTGGGTCAGACCCTCTTCTCGGCCGGGCCAGTCCCCTCCGATCGTCTTCGCTGATCCTTCGAGGAGGACGGGCGCGTCCGAGCCGCCGCGATGGAGATCCTGCAGCGCGGTAGCCAGTTGACCTGCCGTCAGGCCCTTGGACAGATACCCACTGGCTCCGTTGGCCAGGGCTGCTGAGGCTTTCGCCGGATCGAGGTCCCACGTGTAGACGACGACCTTCCCGGAAAGCGGGTTGGCGGCCAACTGGCGGACTTCTTCGCCGTCCCCCTGGGGCGCGGCAAAGGTGTCGTAGAGGGTGACGTCCACGGACTGACCCACATCCTTGCTCGCATCGAGCTCCACCACGTGCAGTACGTCGCTGTAGGACCTGAGCATCGCCTCAAGCCCACGCACCACGACTTCGTAGTCGTTGACCAACGCCACCCTGATCGCATTCACGGTCCAACCTTAGGCTCCCGCAAGGGGTAAAGCCCCACCCCTTGGGGTGAAGAACCTCAGAGGAATGCCCGATAGCGTCGTCTGTATGAAGCTCCCAGCACTCATCGAATGGAAATCTCCCGTGCCCTCGCCCGGGCCGGCAACGATGGCACCCCGTCGATGATGGCTTTCTGCTCAGCGGGATCCGCCCGAGCGCCGGGGCGGCTGGATTGCGATCCGCTGGGCAAGGTCGCGGTGCATTCGTGACCGGCGCAACAGCGTCCATGCCGGAGGACGCGAGCGAGCGGATCCTTGCCGCCGCCTTCGCTCTATTTGCCGATCATGGATTGCTGGATGTCAGCGTCGAGGACATCCTGGCGAAGGCGCACGCCAGCAAGTCCACGTTCTATCAGCGTTTCGGCTCGAAGGAAAAGGTCGTCGTCGCCTATTTGGAGCATGGACTGAAGAATCTCGGCATGCTGGTTGAGGCGGCCAAAGTCGACGGCGGAGGGACCTCGGCGGAGGCGCTGCTCGCCGTTTTCGACTTCTTTGACGAGTGGTCGAAACCGAGCGTGATGGCCCTCTCTTCAATACTCCGAGTTCTGAGGGAGCTCGAGCCGACGGATCCACTGAAGGAATCTGTCGTCGCTTTCCTGGATCGTGGCCGGGATCGCCTCGCTTCGGTGGCCGCCGAAGCTGGTCTGGACAGCCCAGCCGAGTTTGCCCGTGCGTTCCAGGTCGTCACGCGGGGAGCCCTCATTGCGGCCGTCGAAGGGGATGTCGGGGCGGCGGCTCGGGCGCGGAACATGGCGGCAAAGCTGATCGCCGTGCACACCTCATCAGCGGCCAACAACCCGAAGGAGGGGCGTGGGAGTATCAGCCCTCGCCGGTGAACCTTCGGGGCGCGGCGGCTAGAATCCGTGCATGACGGTCCCCGTCCATCTCCGCACGGTTCATCCCCGGAAGCTGGCCGCGGTCCGGCGCGAGGTGGCGCCGAACGAGGTGGGATCGGCGTGGGGGCCCGCGCTTGCCAAGGTGTGGGAATTCATCCGGAAACAACCGGACCTGTGGACCGACGGCCACAACGTCTTTGTCTACCACCACGCGAATGAGCCGGGCGCGCCCCTTGTGTGCGACTTCGGCGTCGAAGTCGTGCGCTCCTTCGAATCGGGCGGCGCGGTGCACGAGACCGAAACGCCGGGCGGCGAAGCCGTTGTCGCGGTCTACCGCGGACCGTACGCCGGTCTCGACGACGCATACGCCGCGATTGACGAGTGGACGACGGCGAGTGGCCGGGAGTCTGCGGGGCTTTCCTGGGAGATCTACGGAGATCCGACGCCGGATCCGGCCGATACAGAGACGACCGTCGTGCTCCTACTCGCACCGCGCCCTTAGGCGCTCATCTAGGGCTCATCGAGGCCGAGAATGCCCACGAGTCTCCTGCTAAAGCTAAATCCTGATTAGAGATTCCACGAGCCGGGTACTTCCGGGATACAACCGGACGGAGGAGGCCGCCATGGACACTACTCAGATTGTGTGGCTCGTCATTGCGCTCATTGTGGTCATTCTGGTGGTCATCATTGCGATGACAATGACACGGCGGAGGAATGTGCGCCGTCACGCCGAGCTCCGTGAGCGCGCCCAGGCGATCCGGGAAGAGGCTGCCGAGCACGAGCTCGAAGTGCGCGAGCACGAGGCTGAAGGCCTCCAGGCCCGTGCCCGCGCCGAGCAGGCGGAGGTCGAAGCCGAGCGCCTACGCCGCCTCGCGGAAGAGAAGAGCAACTCGGCCCGCGAGGAGCGTGAGCGGCTCGAGGAGCAGCGTCGCAAGGCCGACTCGCTGGATCCCGATGTGCGGGCCCGCGAGCATGCAGGTTCTCACGAGCGGTCCGACTCGCGCGCCAACGCGGGCCGGGAAGATGCGCGGCAGAACGACGATTCGCGCGACACGGCCGCGGTGGACGGACGGCATGTCGCGGCTGATCGCGATGCACGGACTCGGGAGATGGCCGGATCGGATGGGCCGCAGCTGGCTTCCGATCGCGACGCGCGGACTCGGGAGATGGCCGCGGCGGAGGGATCGCGTCTTCCTTCTGATCGCGACGCGCGGACTCGGGAGATGGCAGGATCGGATGGGCCGCAGCTGGCTTCCGATCGCCCCACGGAACCCCGCGATGCCGGCACGGTGGATGAGCCCCACTTTGCGTCCCGCCGGGACGCCCGCGCCCACGAGGCGGCCGGCGCGACGGCACCGCGGCCGGCGGGCGCTGCAGAAGGGCCCGCCGGAGCCGAGCCGACGACGGCGGAGGCCTCGCCAAGGGCTGCCGAGCCGACGACGGCGGAAGCCTCGCCAAGGGCTGCAGAGCCTACGGCACCGCACCGATCACGTGAGCGGGCCGATGAGGGTATGGGGCCCCAAGAACAGACGCGGACCGACGAGAGGTCGTCCTGACCGACCGAGCCGGCAGCTTTCGACCTGGTTCACGGCCCGAGAGTCGGGGCCGAATCGGGCCGCCGGGGCCGGTGGAGAGCAATGAGCTGCTCGGCCATCGCCCGCGCGCGGCGGGCGGCCCCGCCGTCGCCCTCTACCGTGGTGACCAGCGCCCCCCGGGCGAGGATCTGGAAGGATCGGGCGAACTCAAGCGGCCTTTCGAGGCCAGCCGCCTGAGCCGCGGCAGCGACATGCTCCCTGCTGCGGTCGAGGAAGGCCGTGACTGCCACGCGAAGCGGATGGCTGGGCTCCAGCTCGTTCAGGATTCGGAGAACCGAGGACAGCGCGACGACGCTTCGTTGCGACCACTCGTCGAAGAAGTCGAACACGGCCAGGAACGTGCCGGCGCCGTCGAGGCCGCCTTCCGCCTTCGCGGCCTCGACGAGCATCCCGAGGTTCTTCATCCCGTGGTCCAAGTAGGCTTCGACAACTGCTTCCTTTGAGCCGAAACAGTGGTAGAAAGTCGCTTTGGCCGCCTTCGCCCGGGCCAAGATGTCCTCGATGCTCGCGTCCAACAAACCTTGTTCGTCGAACAGCTCGAATGCTGCGGCAAGGATTCGCTCTCGTGCATCCGGCCGTGACATGACCGCCGCGCTGCTCACTGGTGCACTGCAGTTGGGCGCACGATGTTCCGTTTGATGGTAGGCATGGCGGTTTCCTCTGATTCTCGTGTTCTGGAACCGGCCGCCCCCGCACCGTTAGGGTATTAGAAAAACACGTGTACAGCATGCTGGTCAAGCGCCCGTCAGCGCGCTGCCGCAGACGGACGACGGCGCCCAGGGGTTGCGGAGGGCGGCTGAGCGAGGAGGATGGAGGGATGCAGCAGAGTGAAGCTCAGGCTCTGGAAAAGGTGCGTACTCGTCTGGCCAAGCGGTTCCCCGAACTCGGGGAGGAGGCCGTGGGCACGGCCGTCGACGCCGCCCGGGATGAAATGACGGGCCCGATCAGGGATTACGTGCCCATCTTGGTGGAGCACAACGCCCGAGTCCGCCTGACGAGGCAGTTGGGGCATCCGCCGCGGCCCATCACCCCCGGCGTCGACCGGGTCGTGTAGCCGACCCCACGTTGTTGGACCCGTCGCTGTTTGGACCCGTCGCTGTTTGGACCGGTCGGCTACATCCCGACCCACGGCAGGGTCGAGTCTGCCTGCGCGGCAGACTGCGAGCCATGATCGGCCTTCGCCCTTCCCGCGCGTGCCCTGAGCGACGTGAGGACGCGAGGAGGCAGCGCCTCCCCGCCCGGTGACTTCCCGAGCTGGCCTCGTCCACCCGGCCCGGACCCGGCAGGCCCCCGACGGGGCCGCGCCACGGCAGCGGCGCGCCGTGCGCCGGCGATGGACCGGTTCGCCCCAGCGGCGGCCACGTAGCGGCTGGTGGGGCTCTCCGGGGACCCTTCGGGCGGGCTGTCAGACGGCGGGCCGTCGGACGGCGGGCTGTCGGATGCCTCCGCGGCCGGCGAGGACCCGTGGGCCCGGGCGGCAAGGGCCGAGGCGGCGTGGCTGGACAACCGCCCCAGCATCGCCGCCGCAGGAACCACCACGAGCGTGATCCCGCAGAACATCGCGAAGACCAGCAGGGACAGCCCGCCGATGACGCCCACCAAGGCCGAATCGAACGCGTCGATAGTGACATCGTCTCCCTGTCTACACCACGTCACGCTTTGAGGCAGCATGCGGCCGCCTCTACATGGAGTGACACCCGAGGCTGCGCTGTGTGACGCGATATCGGGTGGAAATCGCTGAGCGCCGCGGGCGTCGCGATCGGAACCCTCGTCGTTTCGACGCCAATGTCCACGGGTATGGCTTGGGAACGAAGGGGAGCGGCTGTTGGCGCCGGAATCCTTCTGGGCACAAAAGCTGGCCCAGGCCCTGCCAACTGACCGGACCCGGTCACGCGACGGTGACATTGACCTCCATGTTGCCGCGCGTGGCGTTCGAGTACGGGCACAGCTCGTGGGCCTTGGCTGCGAGCTTCTCCGCAGCGGCCCGGTCGAGCTCCGGGAGGGTGATCTCGAGGTTCGCCGCGAGTCCGTAGCCGCCGTTCGGCAGGGACTTGAGCATGACGTCGGCCACCACCTCGGAGCCCGAGGCGTCCGCGTGCAGCTGGCTGGCCGCGAGCTTGAGGGCCGAATGGAAGCACGCGGCGTACCCGGCGGCGAACAGCTGTTCGGGGTTGGTCGCGCCGCCCGGTCCGCCGAGTTCGCGGGGAACGCGCACGGCGGCGTCGAGGAATCCGTCGGGGGACTGGACGTAGCCGTTGCGCCCGTCCCCGAGGGCGACGGCGGTTGCGGTGTACAGAGTCTTCATGGACACAACTCTATTGTGCACAATGGAACTGCGCAATCTAGAATGGGACGATGGGCAACAGCTACCCGCAACTCGACCTCGATCGACAGCTCTGCTTCCCCCTGTACGCGGCGGCCCGCGGCGTCAGCCGCGTCTACGCCGAGCTGCTCGCCGACGTCGGTCTGACGTATCCGCAGTATCTGACGATGCTCGCCCTGTGGTCGGCCGACGGCGCCCTGTCCGTGGGCGAACTCGGCGAACGCCTGCGCTTGGACTCTGGCACGCTCACGCCCCTGCTCAAGCGTCTCGAGGCGGCCGGCTACCTCGAGCGCCGGCGCGACCCGGGCGACGAGCGGCGGGTGCTCGCGAGCCTCACCCCGGCGGGGGAGAGCCTGCGGGAGAGCGTGTCCAATGTGCCCCTGAGACTGAGCGCGTCGCTCGGCCTCGCCGCCGGGGACGCCGCCGCACTCCGCGACCTGCTCGCACGGCTCATGGCGAACCTGGAGTCACGCGGAGGGGCGGGCGGGCCAGCCGGAAGCTGAGCGTGCCGCATAGCCGCTGGGCCAAGAAGTGTCTGAGAACTGGTCAGAATTCGAGAAGCGCTGCTCCCCGCCATCCGATTAGCGTGATGACCATGGCAAACATCGAATCCATCACCCTCGAGGTCGCGGATCCCGCGGCCGCCCAGCAGTTCTATGCCACCGCGTTCGGGTTGGACACCCGGCTGCGCGTGCGCGAGTCGCAAGCGCCCACCGACGGCTTCCGCGGCTTCACCCTTTCGCTCACCGTCGCCCAGCCGGCCAACGTCGACCTCTACCTCGACGCCGCCCTCGCTGCGGGTGCGACCTCGCTCAAGCCCGCGGCGAAGTCGTTCTGGGGCTACGGCGGCGTGGTCCAGGCGCCGGACGGCGCGATCTGGAAGGTCGCCACATCCTCGAAGAAGGACTCGGGCCCGGCTGCGAAGAAGTTCGAGAGCTTCGTCCTGCTCCTCGGGGCCGCCGACGTCTCGGCAAGCAAGCGCTTCTATGTGGACCACGGGCTGACGGTCGCCAAGAGCTTCGGCAAGATGTATGTCGAGTTCGGGGAGACCGGGCCGGTCAAGCTCGCGCTCTACGGGCGCCGCGCCCTGGCCAAGGACGCAGGGGTCGCCCAGGAAGGGACGGGGTCGCACCGCCTCGCCGTCGCGAGCTCAGTGGGCGCGTTCACCGATCCGGACGGCTTCGCGTGGGAGGCAGCGCAGCTCGCGGTCAACCACTGACGACGACGGCGGAGCGCCCCGGTCCAGATGTCACCCCGGTCCAGACGTCACCCCCGTCCAGCGTCGCCCCCCGTCCAGACGCCACCCCGGGTACCCCGGGGAGGTCCCGAGCGTCGCGCGGCCCGGCGGCGGTCAGCGGCGGTCGAACGTGAGGCCGCCGGGGACCTGGAACGTCGGCATGATCTCGATCATGCCGATGTTCACGTGGCGCGGGGTCTCGATCGCGTAGTCGAGCGCGTTGACGATGTCGTCCGGGAGCGTCCCCGGGCTCCGGACCGCGGTCCGCGCCGCGGTGCGCGGCGGACGGGTCGTCATGCTCGGGCTCCTGCCGCCGGGTGACCAGCCCGTTCCCGTCGCGGTGGCCATTGCGCGCGAACTCGAGCTCGTGGGATCCTTCCGCTTCAACTCGGAGATCGACGAGGTGATCGCGGCGCTCAGCGCGGGGGAGCTTGATCCCTCCGCGGTGGTCACCCACGTCTTCGATGCTGATCAGGCGATCGAGGCCTTCGGCGTGGCGCGAGACGCTTCGACGTCGGGGAAGGTGCTGCTCGCGTTCAGGGGCGCCCGCTGACCACGAGGTCGGCGCGGCCCTTCGTGGCCTCGATGATTCGGGCGTTCGCCTCGTCGGATCTGAGTACCCATTCACGCGCCTCGGCGGGCGACTTGCCGAACCTGATGTGGCGCCTGATGAGCCGCTCGACGCGGGCGGCCTCGTCGACGTCGACGTACCAGACCTCGCGCAGCCAGGATCGCGCGGCGAGCCACGGGTCCTCGTCGAGCAGGAGGTAGTTGCCTTCGGTGATCACGAGCCGCGCCTCGGCCGGGACGGCGAGGGCGGCCGCGATCGGCTGCTCGAGGTGGCGCTCGAAGCCCGGCGCGTAGACGACCGCGCCCGCCGAGGCCGCGACCCGACCGAGCAGGGCGGCGTAGCCGTCGGGATCGAACGTCTCGGGCGCGCCCTTGCGGTGCGCGAGTCCGAGGCGCGCGAGCTGGACGTCGGCGAGGTGGAATCCGTCCATGGGCACGTGCGCCGCCCAGTGTTCGCCGTGCTCGCCTCTCAGGCGTCGCAGGAGGCGCTCGGCAAGGGTCGTCTTGCCGGCTCCGGGCGCCCCGCAGATCCCGAGGATGGCTCGGCCAAGGCCGTCAGGGGAGACGAGGCCATCAGGGGAGACGAGGGCGGCCGCCCTCGCGGCCAGCGCGTCGAGATCCATCCAGTCAGTATCCAGCACGGAAATCGATTGTGCGTGAGACCAATTCGCGACGACGAAACTAGTTCGGCGACCACAGACCAAACCTGCAGGACCCGCCTAGCATGGTCGGGGTCCGGTGGCACGCGCCTTTCCGGGCCGCATCAGCGACACAGCACGAGCAAGGAATGGCAGCGTGGGATCAGTCAACGTCGACGACATCTTGGAAGACCTGCCCGCAAGGCTTGGGCGGCTCGTGAGCCGCCCGCAACCTACCGACGCGCCGGTCACCCAGGCCGTCGTCCTCGACTCGGACGACACCGACCGCGACGTTTCGGGCGCGATCGTCTGTCTCATGGGCGTCCGCGGACGGGAGGCGCTGCCGATGGTGCGACGCCTCGCGCTGAGCCGGCCGGTCGCCGTCGCGCTCAAGGGCACGGCGGGTGAGGCCCAGGAGATCGAAGAACTGCTGCGACCGGCGGGGGTGGGCCTCTTCCTCATCGAGCAGGCAGCAGCCTGGGACACCGTGCTCGGTGTCATCAACGGCCGCATCCAGAACACCGACTACCACAGCGATGTCCTTGCCCTCATCGAGGAGGATCTCTTCGCGATCGCCCAGACGACCGCGCGCCTCACCGCGAGCCATGTGGTCATCGAGGACGCCGCGAACAAGGTCCTGGCCTACTCGACAGTCTCGAACGACATCGACGAGCTGCGCCGCGCGTCGATCCTCACCCGGCGCGGACCGCGCAAGTACGAGACCCTCCTCAAGGACCTCGGAGCCTACCGGGAGCTGCACCGGACGCGCGGCGTGGTGCGGGTTCCGGAGCGGCCCGAAGACGGACTCAAGGAACGCGCAGCGATCGCAATCTTCGCCGGCGAGCGCGTGCTCGGCTATATCTGGCTCCAGGCCACAGGCTCAGGCATTGCGCACGCTGTCGACGACTTGCTCGTCGGAGCCGCCCGACGCGCCTCCGCGGAGCTCATCCGGCACCGGAACGAACAGTCCGTGCACCTTCGCGAAGACCGTGTGGCGCGACTCCTCTCGAATCCCGACGAGGCCGCGGCGAGCGCGGGGTTCGCCCAAATCGACCCGGACCGGCCCGCGTGCCTCCTGCTCGTGGGCCTCGGCCCTGGGGATGCCCGGGCCGCCGACGCCGAGCTGAAGCGCGGAGAGCTTGCGAATCTCGCGGCTCTGCACGCCGCGGCCTTCAAGGCTTCTGCAGTGGTGGGCCAGCACTGTGGCGAGACCGCAATCGTCATCCCGGAGCTCCGCTCCCACGATGCATCCTCGGCCCTGCGCTCGCTTGCCGATGCGATCGTCAAGGACGCGGCGCGCCTCGGCGTCGAGGTCCACATCGCGATCGGACGGGCGGCCCCGAGCCTCTTCGCACTGCGCACGACGGCCGGCGAGACGACGGCGGTGCTGCGGCGCCTGCGGAGGGCGGGCCAGCAATCCGTCGCGACGCTGGACGACTTCGAGGCCGAAGTCGTGCTCGACGAGGCGGGGCGCGCGTTCGAGCTCTCGCCGTTCCGCCACAGGGCTCTCACGCGGCTGTGCTTCGAGGACGAGGAACTCGCGCAGACGCTCGTGGGCTACTTTGCCTCGGGACTGGACGTCGCCGAGTGCGGGCGTCGGATGGGCCTGCACAAGAACACCGTCTACTACCGTGTTGCGAAGGCGAGCCGTCTCACCGACCTTGATTTTGGCTACCCCGCGCACATCGCCATCGCGGTACTGCACCTTGAGCTGTGGAAGGCCAAGCAGCTGACCACGCCGGACGGCGCCACGTGGGCCTGACCGCCGTTCCTGAGCGGCTTGGCGCCCTCCTCGACGATCTCGTCGCAAGGCACCGGCCGTCGTCGCCCGTTGGGCGCGTCCCCGCCGGCATCGCACACCTCGGAGACGCCGATCGGCGTGGGTTCGGCATTGCCGTCGCTGGCGTCGACGGCACGGAAGTCAGCGCGGGCGATGCGGACACGCCGTTTTCGATCCAGAGCATCTCGAAGCTGTTCTCCCTCGCCCTCGCCTTGGGCCATGACTCCGATCGAAGGCTGTGGAGCCGCGTGCTGCGGGAGCCGAGCGGCACGGCGTTCAACTCGCTCGTGCAGCTTGAGGCCGAGCGCGGCATCCCCAGGAACCCGTTCATCAACGCGGGCGCGCTCGTGGTGACCGACTTCCTCGTCGAGCAGGTGGACGACGCGAGCGGCTCGGTGCTCGACTTCGTCCGCACGCTGTCGGGGAGCGACGCGCTCACGGTCGACGGCGACGCTGCCGCGGCAGAGCTTGCCGCGAGCAGCCGCAACCGGGCCTTGGCGAACTTCCTCGCCGACTTCGGGAACCTCACTAATCCGGTTGAGGAGGTGCTCGAGCATTACGTCCGGCACTGCTCGATCACCATGAGCTGCCGCGAGCTGGCCCGGGCCGGGCTGTTCCTCGCGAATGCGGGCTACGGGGCCCTGAACAGGGAGTCCCGCGAGCGGAGTCTCGTGCTCTCGGCAGCCGACACGAAGCGGATCAACGCGATCATGCTCACGTGCGGGACGTACGACGCAGCCGGCGAGTTCGCGTACCGGGTGGGCCTGCCGGGCAAGAGCGGGGTCGGTGGCGGGATCCTGGCCGTCGTCCCTGGCCGGTGCGCGGTCTGCGTGTGGAGCCCCGGCCTTGACGCGAAAGGGAACTCGGTGGCAGGTGCGGCGGCCCTGGCCGAACTGACCTCGAGGACGGGCTGGTCGGTCTTCTGACGCCTTCGACGGGGCGTCCGCACGAGCCGGCCGGTTGCGGGGCTACTCCTCGACGGCTGGGGACTCCGCGGGCGTGCGGTTCTCGAGCCGGCGGCTGCCACCGATCGAGGACCCGTCGGCGCCGAAGCTCCCGAGCATCGCGAGGGAGTCCGCCGACGCGGAGCCGGGCTTCGCCGAGAAGACACGCAGAGTCTGGTCGGGATCGTTCCGCGGTGCGAGGTCCTCGAAGCTCAGCTCGAGCTCTCCGACCACGGGGTGACGCATGCGCAGCACGCCCGCGTACTCCGTGACGAGCCGGCGGCTCGCCCACCATTGCCGGAAGTGCTCGCTGTGGACTGCGAGTTCGCCCACGAGCTCGTTGACCTGGGGGTCGCTCGGGTTCCGCCCGATGTCCACGCGAAGGGCGCCGGTGGCCTCAGCCGCGACCGATTCCCAGTCCGTGAAGAGCTCGCGCGCGTGGGGATCGAGGAGGATCCAGCGCGTCAGATTCCGCTCGTGCGCGGGCATGCTCGGGAAGTCCGCTAGCAGGAGGTAGGCGAGCCGGTTGCCGGCCAGGATGTCGGTGCGGCGACCGAGCACGAGCGCGGGCACGTTGCCCACCGCGTCGAGAAGCTGACGCAGGGCAGGCCGGGCGCTCTGCGGCGACGCGGGCGTCCGCTGCGACGATGCGCAGTGCTCGAGGAGGTCGATCATGTGGGCGCGTTCGCTCTCGTCGAGGCGCAGCGCCCGCGCTACCGACTCAAGCACCGAGCGCGAGGGGTGGATGTTCCGCCCCTGCTCGAGCCGCGTGTAGTAGTCCGTGCTCACTCCAGCGAGTAGGGCGATCTCCTCGCGGCGCAGCCCCGGCACGCGCCGTCCCGTGGTCCCGGCGGTGACGCCGGCCTCGTCGGGCGTGATGCGAGACCGCATCGCCTTGAGGAACCGCCCGAACTCTGCGCTCTGACCCATGCTTTCCATTCTGGCGGAGGCTCCGCCGTCGTACGACCCCGAAAAGGGGGACTGTCAGTCCTAGGAAGCGTCCGCCGTCTCCGTGGAGGCTTCCTCCGGCTCCGACGACGCCCGACGGCGGTCGGCCGGCATGGCGACGACGGCGACGACCGTGAGCACCGCCCCGATGAGGACGGCGAGGAACACCGCGGCGGACGCCGGCACGATGGCCTGTGGATGGCCGGCCGCGTTCGGCGCCTCCGCGTAGATCGCGTTGGCGACCGCGCCGAAGACCGCGACGCCGAGGGCGCTGCCGATCGACCGGGCGAAGAGATTCGTGCCCGTGACCACCCCGCGCTCGTTCCATTCGACGCTCGACTGCGCGGCGATGAGGGTCGGCGTTGCCACGAGGCCGAGGCCGAGGCCGACGACGAAGCAGCTCACCGCGACGAGCACGACGCTCGGCGTGTAGGCGGTGAGGGCGAGGACCGCCGCCCCGGCGACTGCGATGAGGATGCCGATCACCGCCGTCGCCCGGAAGCCGATCCGCAGGTAGAGGCGGCCGGACTGCGACGCGCTGATGGGCCAGCCGATGGTCAGCGCCGCGAGCGCGAGCCCGGCGAGGACCGGGGAGACCGACTGGGCGCCCTCGAGGAACGTGGGCACGTAGGAAGTGAGGCCGAGGATGATCGCGCCGACGCCGAAGGAGACGAGCGTCGTGGTGAGCAGCAGTCGGCGGGACACGACCCAGAGCGGGAGGACGGGCTCGGCCGCCCGCCGCTCCACCACGAGGAACGCGGCGAACAGGGCGGCGCCCAACGCGAACGTGCCGACGCTGAGCGGCGAGTCCCACGCCCACGCCTGGCCGCCCTCGAGGGCGCCGAGGATCACGAGCGTCATCGAGCCCGTGAGCAGGCTCGCGCCCGTGTAGTCGATGCGGTGCCGAGCGCGTTCGATGTTCTCGTGGAAAGTGCGCACGAGCATCCACCCGGCCAGGAGGCAGAGCGGAATGTTGATGAGGAAGATGCCGCGCCAGATCCCGAGCGAGGAGAACACCCCCCCGAGCGTCGGTCCGACCACCGAGGAGATGGCCCACACACTGGCCAGATAGCCCTGCACCTTGGCCCGCTCGGCGAGAGTGTAGATGTCGCCCGCGATGGTGATGGCCATCGGCTGGACGGCGCCCGCTCCGAGCCCCTGGATGACGCGGAAGGCGATGAGGGCCGGCATCGTGGCGGCTACACCGCAGAGGATCGAGCCGAGGAGGAACAGGCCGATCCCCGCGAGGACGATCGGCTTCCGGCCGACCATGTCGGAGAGCTTCGCGTAGACAGGGACCGAGACGGCCTGGGCGAGCATGTACGCCGAGAAGAGCCACGGGAACGAGGAGAACCCGCCGACGTCGTGCACGATCGACGGCACCGCGGTTGCGACGATGGTCGAGTCGATGGCCACGAGCCCCGTGGTCAGCATGAGGGCGATGAGGATCGGCCCTCTCTCGGAGCGAAAACCTACGTCGGCGTGCGTCATTATCAAGCGGTCTCTTCCGTCAGCGTCTCAAGGCGTGTTTGATGTCTGTAGCGTTGAACCCCCGGCGGCCGCCAATTAGTCCCGATTGGCCCGACAGATCCGCCGCGAGGGTGGTTCTGGCACTCCTAGGATCAGCAGGGTGCGTCTTTCCTGCTGACGAGGTGGCCTACGGCCCGTAGCGTTGAATGACGTGGAATACAGCTCAATCATCGGCCTCGCGCTCATCGTCAACCTCCAGAACGCCGAGAGCCGCAGTGCACTCCCGAACGCGCCGGTCGTGGACGATGGCCGGGCCCACCGCATCGAACGGTTCACCCAGACGCGGGCACGCCTCGCCACGGCCCTGCACCGCGCGGCGTGGGCCCTCGAGCCCAAGACGTTCGTCGTGGCCCTCGAAGGTAGGACTCTGAGTCCTAGGAAGCCCACGCTGTGCCATGACTGCTGACGCGACGCCATTCCACGCTTAGCGTGGAGGGAATACTCAAGACTCATACCGCGAAAAGGAGACCGCATGCCCACCGCACGCGCCTACGCCGCCCCGTCCGCCACCGAGCCCCTCGGCCCTCTCACCATCGAGCGCCGGGAGCCGGGACCCCAGGAGGTGCTCATTGCGATCAAGTTCGCGGGCATCTGCCACTCCGACATCCACACGGCCCGGGGCGAGTGGGGCGCCATCAGCTACCCGATCGTCACGGGCCACGAGATCGCTGGCATCGTCGAGGCGGTCGGCAGCGACGTGACGAAGTACGCCGTCGGCGACCGGGTCGGCGTGGGCTGCTACGTCGACTCGTGCCGCAAGTGCGTCAACTGCCTGGCGGGCGAGGAGCAGTACTGCCTCGAGGGCGAGATCGGCACGTACAACGGGATCGGCCGCGACGGCCTCCCGACCGCCGGCGGCTACAGCACGCACATCACGGTCGAGGAGGACTACGTCCTCCGGATTCCCGAGGCGCTCGACCTCGACGTCGCGGCGCCCCTCCTGTGCGCGGGAATCACCCTGTACTCGCCACTCAAGACGTGGGAGGCCGGGCCAGGCAAGCAGGTTGCGATCGTCGGCATGGGCGGCCTCGGCCACATGGGCGTCAAGATCGCCCACGCTCTCGGCGCCGAGGTCTCTGTGATCAGCCAGTCGCTCAAGAAGCAGGACGATGCGTTCCGGCTCGGGGCCGACCACTACTACGCGAGCTCGGACGAGAGCACGTTCGAGGATCTCAAGGGCCGCTTCGACCTCATCGTGAGCACCGTCTCCTCCGACCTGGACCTCGACGCGTACCTCTCCCTCCTCGCGCTCGACGGCACTTTCGTCGCCGCCGGACTGCCCGAGAACGCGATGAGCTTCAGCCCCGGCTCGCTCGTCGGCTTCCGCCGCCGCCTCGCCGGGACGAAGAATGGCGGCATCCGGCAGACCCAGGAGATGCTTGACTTCTGCGCCGAGCACGGGCTCGGGGCCGAGATCGAGGTCATCCCGGCGGAGAAGATCAACGAGGCGTGGGAGCGCGTTGTCGCGAGCGACGTCCGCTACCGCTTTGTGATTGACACCGCGACCCTCTGACGGGAGCCGCGCTGCAGCTGCTGCCCTCGGCCGCATCTTCGAGTGAAACTGCACCCGGTGATGCGGTCGAGGGCAGCGGCCGTATAGCCCCCGAGGAATCGGCGGCAGTACAGCCGCACAGCCGCACCCGCCGGTGTCCGGGCGCAAACCTATGATGTGAGGCATGGACTTGGCAGCCGTCGCCACCGAGCTCTATGCCCTCCCGCCCGGTGAGTTCACGTCGGCGCGGAACGAGAAGGCGCGGGCCGCGCGGTCGGCGGGGGAGTCGCTCGTCGCGAAGCAGATCGGACGCCTTCCCAAGCCGTCCGCCGCGGCGTGGGCCGCCAATCTCTTGGCCCGGCATCGCCCGGACGAGGTGGACCGCGTGCTCGATCTCGGCGCCGAACTGCGCACCGCGCAGGAACTGCTCGATTCGGACACCATCCGCCGCCTCGGCCCAGAGCGGCAGCGGCTCGTCACCGCCGTCGTGCGCGAAGGGCGCGCGCTCGCTCGGGACTTTGGGGGCAGCGTGAGCGAGGCCGCAGCGACGGACCTCGAGCAGACGCTCCGAGCGGCCATGGCCGACCCGGACGCGGCCGCCGCCGTGCGGAGCGGGCAGCTGATCCGGGCCCTCGCGAGCAACGGCATTGACCCCGTGGACCTCACCGATGCAGTCGCAGTGCCGGGGAGCCTTCCGGAGGCGGCGAAGCAAGACGCGCTCGCGCGCACGGCAACGGCCGACGGCGCGCGGGCCGCCTCGCGCGACGCCGAGGCACGACGGCGGGCCGAGGCCGAGCGCGAGAAGGAGCGAGAGCGGGACCGCGAGCACGCGCGCGCGGAGCTCGCCGAGGCCGAGCAGACCGCTAGCGCGGCCGAGGCCGAGCTCGCGGACGCCGAAGCCAGTGCCGCCGAGGTGACCGCTCGACAGCGGGATCTGACCGGGCAGCTTGCCGAGCTCAAGGAGCGTCTGGCTGCGCTGGAAGGCGAGGTGGCCGCCGTCGAACGCGAGGCCGGCTACGCGGAGCGGACCCGGAAGCTTGCCGCGCGCGTGGCCGAGCAGGAGCAGCGGGCCGTGCGCCTCGCGCGCGAGCGGCTCGATCGCCTGTCCTGACCCGATGGCCTGTCCAGGGACTGCGGGGCGGCCCCCGCCCCGGGCCCGCCAGGAAGGGTCCGGGCGGGCGCGGCGTTACCGCTAGGGTGGACGAGGCGGGCGAGGGTGCCGCGCCGGACGAAAGGAATGGCGTGACGGAGACGCAGCAGTGGACGGACCAGACCGGCCTCGCTCAGGGCGACTTCTACTATGAGGACCTCGGCGGCGGCCGCTATCAGTCCACGATCCACGTCCAAGGCGCGTGGAACCCGCACGAGCAGCACATGGCCCCCGCATCCGGGCTTCTGGCTCACGCCCTCGAGCGGCACGAGCCCCGCGACGGGCTGCGGATTGCGCGCATCAGCTACGAGATCCTCGGGCTGATCCATGGCGGAGAGTGCGAGGTCACCACGACGACGGTGCGGCCGGGCCGCACCATCGAGCTGATCCAGGCCGAGCTCTCGGCCCGAGGCCGCGTCGCAATCCGCGCCACGGCGTGGCGGCTCCTGCAGAGCGACACATCGGAGGTCGCGGCGTTCGAAGACCCGCGGATCCCGTCCATCGAGGAATGCGAGCGCTGGGACGGCACCACGGAGTGGCCGGGCGGCTATATCCGCTCGCTCGAGATGTACCAGGCCACCCACCATCGTTCCGGCAGCGGAACCGTCTGGATTCGCACTCCGTACCCGCTCATCAACGGGCAGCCGAGCGCCGACTGGGTCCGGCTCATGGGCCTCGTCGACACCGCGAACGGCATCGCAACGCGCGTGCCGCCCGGCCCGGGCAGCTGGGCGTTCCCGAACGTGGATCTGCAGATTCACCTGTACCGGCAGCCCGCGGGGGAGTGGCTCGGCATCGACAACGCCGTGACGTTCGGCGCCGACGGGATCGGACTGACCTCGTCCGTCCTGCACGACCTCGACGGCCCGTTCGGCCGGGCCGAGCAGATCCTCACGCTGCGGCGGACCTGAGGCGGGGTCAATGGCTGAATGGAACGACGGCGGAGCGGCACCGCTCGCGCTGATCGAGGACCTCGATGCGAGGGACCCCGAGGCCCAGCTCGACCGCGCCGCGCTCCTGCTCGACGAGGTCAAACGAGGGCTGCGGGGGCCCACCCTGCGACTGTACCGACCCCGGCCGACCATGGCTTTCGGCCAGCGCGACACGCGGCTCCCCGGTTTCGAGGAGGCGCGCTCCGCGGCGCTCGCGCGGGGCTTCGCGCCCGTGGTGCGCAAGGCTGGCGGGCGCGCCGCGGCGTACCACGAGGGCACGCTCATCGTGGACCACATCGAGCCGGCCGCGGAGGCGATGGTGGGCCACAAGGGACGGTTCGAGGTCTTCGGCGGGCTCTACGCGGGGGCGCTGCGCACGCTCGGGCTCGATGCGCGCGTCGGCGAAATCCCGGGGGAGTACTGCCCGGGCGAATACAGCGTTCATGGCGTTCCGGGGGCGCGCTCGACGGCGGCAGCGCCAGTCAAGCTCGTCGGGACGGCCCAGCGCGTGGTCGCCGGGGCCTGGCTGTTCTCATCCGTCTTCGTGGTGAGCGACGCCGAGCCGGTTCGCGCCGTCCTGACCGACGTGTACCGGGCGCTGGGGCTTCCGTTCGAACCGTCGACGGCCGGTGCGGCCGACGAGCTCGTGCCAGGCCTCACGGTCGACGACGTCGAGGCGGCGCTGCTCGCGATGTACCGGGACCGCGGGGCGCTGGCCTCCCCGCGCCGCGTGCCGACCGCGTAGACGGCGTCGTAGACGGCGTCCCGGATCCGCGCCCGAGCGTGGGGCGGCGGCGGTTTCTTGACAGCGCCTATGCCTCAACTAGGGTGAGTGCGGACTGCAATCGCTTGGGGATGGAGCCTCTCATGGCCGTACGCGTGGACCTCAATATCTCGCTCGACGGATTCGCGACGACGACGGATCAGACGGCGGAGAACCCGATGGGGGAAGACTGGTCGCGGCTGGTTGCCGCCTACGTGGCCACCCGTACCTTCCGTGAACGGGTGCTGCACGACCCCTCGGGGGAGGGCACCACCGGAGTCGACGACAAGTACGGAGAGGCGTACTTCGCGGAGGTGGGCGCGGAGATCATGGGTGCGGGGATGTTCGGCCTGCACAACTTCCCGGACGATCCAGACTGGCAGGGCTGGTGGGGCGACGAGCCTCCTTTCCGCGTGCCGGTGTTCGTCCTCACGCACGCTCCGCGGCCTTCGATCGAGATGGCCGGCGGCACAACGTTCCACTTCCTGTCGGCCACCCCGCAGGAGGCGCTCGATCGCGCCCTTGCCGTTGCCGACGGCAAGGACGTCCGGATCGGCGGGGGAGCCACCGTGGCTCGCGACTTCCTCAAAGCCGGGCTCGTCGACCAGTTCCATGTCGCCATCGCGCCGATCCTGCTGGGGCGCGGCATCCGGATCTGGGACGACCTGCGCGGCTTCGAGTCGGGCTACGAGGTCACCACGGAGACGGCCGAGAGCGGCGTCGTGCACGTGACGTTCCGGCGATAAGTCGCCCCGTCGTCGTCGCTGCCGTCCCCCAGCCCGGAGCCCCCGAAGTCATTGCCCTCGCTCTGCCTCGGGTGCTAGACCGGAGGGGTACGGGGCCCGCCCCGGGGTCTCGGGAGAGGTGTCCTCTGGCATGGCCAGGAAGCCGATTCACGACGACGTCACCGACGCCGAGCTGGAAGTCGGGCCGCCGCGACGCAGTGCGGCTGGGCTTCCAAGTCTGACCGAGACGATCCCGCTCGCGCTCAGCCGCATGGGACCGGGCCGCGCGGCCGCGACGCTCGCGAACCTCAACCAGAAGGACGGGTTCGACTGCATGAGCTGCGCGTGGCCGGACCCGCCGGACCGCAAGGTCGCCGAGTTCTGCGAGAACGGAGCGAAGGCAGTCACCTGGGAGGCGGAGCCGCTCCGGATCGACAGCGACTTCTGGGCGGCGCATCCGGTCAGCGAGCTCCGCGAGCGCACCGAGTACTGGCTGGGGCAGCAGGGGAGACTCGTCGAGCCGGTCTACAAGCCAGCCGGCACTGATCACTACCACCCCGTGACGTGGGACGACGCCTTCGGGATTATCGCCCGTGAGCTCAACGCCCTCGACTCGCCGGACCAGGCCACGTTCTACACGAGCGGGCGCACGAGCAACGAGGCAGCGTTCGCGTACCAGCTCTTCGTCCGGGCGTTCGGGACGAACAACCTGCCCGACTGCTCGAACATGTGCCATGAGTCCACGGGAGCCGCGATGGCCCAGACGATCGGCGTGGGGAAGAGCGCCGTGACGTATACCGACTTCGCGAAGGCCGATCTGATCATCATCATGGGCCAGAACCCGGGCACGTGCCATCCCCGCATGCTCACCGCGCTCGAGGAGGCCAAGCTGGCCGGCGCCCAGATCGTGGCCGTCAATCCGCTGCCCGAGGCCGGGCTCATCAACTTCAAGAACCCGCAGCGCCCTCGCGGGCTGATCGGGCACGGCACCGACCTGGCCGACCAATTCCTGCAGATCCGCCTCGCGGGAGACATGGCCTTGCTCCAGGCGCTTTCGAAGCGCGTCCTCGCGGCTGAGGCCGCAGCCCCCGGCACGGTCCTGGACCACGCCTTCCTCGAGGAGCACTGCGAGGGTCTCGAGGCCCTCACCGCGCACCTTGCGCAGGTCGACGACGACGAGGTCCGCGCGGCGACCGGCCTCGCCGATGCCGAGATCGACGAGCTTGCGGCGCGCTACCTCGCGGCCGACCGGGTCATCATCACGTGGGCCATGGGTCTCACGCAGCACAAGAAGGCTGTGGCGACCATCAGGGAGATCATCAACCTCTTGCTCCTGCGCGGCAACATCGGCAAGCCGGGCGCCGGGCCCTCGCCGATCCGCGGCCACAGCAACGTGCAGGGCGACCGGACCATGGGCATCTGGGAGAAGATGCCCCCCGCGTTCCTCGACGCGCTCCACCGCGAGTTCGGCTTCGATCCGCCGCGCCACCCAGGGCTCGACGCGGTGCAGAGCATCCAGGCGCTGCGTGACGGCAAGGTCAGGGCGTTCGTTGCGCTCGGCGGGAACCTGGTTTCGGCCATCTCGGACACAGCCGTCGCCGAGGCGGCGCTGTGCGGTGCCCGCCTCAGCGTGAGCATCTCGACGAAGCTCAACCGTTCGCACGCGTTCGTGGGGGAGGAGGCGCTCATCCTCCCGACGCTCGGCCGCACCGAGATCGATCTCCAGGCGTCCGGCCCGCAGTTCGTGAGTGTCGAAGACACCGTGTGCGCGGTGCATCCCTCGGCGGGTCGGGTCGAGCCCGTCTCCCGGGACGCCCTGTCCGAGGTCGCGATCGTGAGCAGGCTCGCGAGGGCGGTCCTCGGCCCGGACCACGCGGTCGACTGGGCCGGCTTCGAGCGCGACTACGACACCGTGCGCGAGCACATCGGGCATGTGTGCGCTGGCTGCGAGGACTACAACGTCCGCATCCGTCAGCCGGGGGGCTTCATGCTCGCGCACCCGCCGCGGGACGAGCGCCGTTTCCCGACCGCCACCGGGAAGGCGGTCCTCACGGTCAACGAGCTCGAGACGATCCGGGTCCCGGAGGGGCGGCTGCTGCTCCAGTCCGTCCGGTCCCATGACCAGTTCAACACCACGATGTACGGCCTCAACGACCGTTATCGCGGCATCCACAAGGGTCGGCACGTGCTGTTCGTGAATCCCGAGGACCTCGCCGACCTCGGGCTCGTGGACGGCGAGCACGTGGATGTCCACAGCGAGGCGGACGACGGCGTGGACCGCGCCCTGCGCGGGCTGCGGATCGTCTCGTACCCGACGGCGAGGGGCTGCGTCGCGACGTACTTCCCCGAGGCCAACGTGCTCGTCCCGCTCGAGTCGACCGCAGAGGTGAGCAACACGCCCGCGTCCAAGTCCGTCGTCGTACGCCTCGAGCCGGCGGCTCCCGCTGTCTCCTAGTGCCGACGGATCCGCGCCGGACGCGGCGTGCCCCGGCGGGAGCCGCCGCATCCTTTCAAAGGGGCCGGCCCGGGCAGCGCTAGCGCGCGGTCAGACGCCGAGCTTCTCCTTGACCTGGGCCGCCGAGGGGTTGGTCGCGGCGGTGCCGTCCGGGAAGATGACGGTCGGGACCGTGCGGTTGCCGCCGTTAATCTGCTCCACGAGCTCGGCCGTTCCGGCGACTTCCTCGATGTTCACCTCGGTGTAGCCGATGCCCTTGGCGTCCAGCTGCTTCTTGAGCCGGTTGCAGTAGCCGCACCAGCTCGTGGAGAACATCGTGATGGTGCCGTCGGCGGGGGTGAACTCGTGCATCAGCGTGCTCCTTCGGGAGTGTGTGGGTCTCTTTTTTCGGAAACCGCGGCGACCGCTCGGGTATTCCGGATCGGTATCCCAGCCTACGCGCCGCCGCGGGCGCGACGGGCGCGCAGCACCGCGGTGCGGCCTAGCAGGCCTACGGCGAACATCACGAGCCCGGCCACCACAGATCCCGCGGGGAGGCTCGCCACGAGCACAAGGCACGCCGCCGCCCCTACGACGTTGAGCGCGCGAGGCCACCGCCGGTCCGCCGCAGGCTGCGTGAACGCCGCCGCGTTGGCCACGGCGTAGTAGACCAGGACGCCGAAGGATGAGAAGCCAATCACCCCGCGCAGGTCGGTGGTCAAGACGAGGACGCTCACGACGACGGCGAGCGCGAGCTCCGCGTGATGAGGCACCCTGTGCGTCGGGTGGACCGCCGCGAGCCAGCTCGGGAGGTCTCGCTCCCGGGCCATCGCGAGGCTCGTGCGCCCGATGCCGGCGATCAGCGCGAGCAGGGCGCCGAGGCTCGCGACGGCCCCGCCAAGGCGCACAATAGGCGACAGTTCGGCCGCGCCGACCGCTCGGACGGCATCCGCGAGCGGCGCGGGCGAGCCGGCCAGGCCGGCGGACCCGACGGCCGCGAGGGCGGCCACCCCGACCAGCGCATAGACGACGACGGCGATGCCCAGCGCGAGCGGGATCGCCCGGGGGATCGTCGTGCGCGGATCGCGGACCTCCTCGCCCATCGTGGCGATGCGCGCGTAGCCCGCGAAGGCGAAGAAAAGGAGTCCGGCCGCCTGGAGCACGCCATAGACGCTTCCCGAACCGGCCGGACCTGTCGCCGCGATGTTCGCGAGGCTCGTGTGCGGGCTCAGCCAGATCCCCACCACGAGGACGGCGAGGCACGCGAGCGTGATGGACACGAGGATTCGGGTGAGGGCGGCGGTCTTCGTGACGCCGCGGTAGTTGAGACCCGCCAGACCGAGGACGCCGAGGACGGCGATGACGCGCCGGAGCCACTCCGGACCCGGGACGGCGTAGGTGGCGAACGTGAGGGCCATGGCCGCGCAGGAGGCCGTCTTCCCAATCACGAAGCCCCACCCCGCCGTGAAGCCCCACCACGGGCCGAGGCGCTCACGCCCGTAGACGTACGTTCCACCCGAGGTCGGGTAGGCTGCGGCGAGCTGCGCCGAGGCTACGGCATTGCAGTAGGCCACGAGCGCGGCGATGGCGAGGCCCGCGAGCAGCCATGGGCCTGCGGCGCGGGCGGCTGGACCGAACACGGCGAACACGCCGGCCCCGATCATCGAGCCGAGGCCGATCACGACCGCGTCGGTCAGCCCGAGCCGCCGTGAAAGCCTCTCGCCGCTTGCCAAGACCCTTCGCCTAGCCCTCGGAAGGCGAGGCGTCGGAGTTCGGCTGCGCAGGCGACTCGGACGCTCGGGGCGAGCCGTCGCCGTCGTCCGCCGTCCGGGACGCTCGGGGCGAGTCGTCGTCGTCGTCCGCTGTCCGGGAGGACTCAGTCGCCTCGGTGTCGGCGCCTGCCGCAGCAGGACTTCGGCGGGCGCGCAGCATGACGAGGACGAAGGCCACGGCGCCGCCCAGGAAGACGAGCCCCGCCACCCACGTGTTGACGCGGAGCCCGAGAATGAGGTTCGCGTAGTCCGAGCGCATGAGCTCCACCACGAAACGGCCAGCCGTGTAGATCATGACGTAGAGCGAGAACTCCGCTCCTCGCGGGAGCCGGAAGCGCCGCGCGAGCACAAGGATCACGATGCCGCCGATCGTGCTCCAAAGGGCCTCATAGAGGAAGGTCGGCTGGAAATAGCCCAGGACGACCGGCGTCCCGTCGGGGCTGAGCGCCGCAGACCCGGTGCTGGGGTCCATCTGGTGGATCTCGAGGCCCCACGGGAGCGTGGTCGGATCGCCGTACAGCTCGTTGTTGAACCAGTTGCCGAGCCGGCCGAGGGCCTGCGCGAACAGGAGACCCGGGGCGAGCGCGTCGGCGAACGCGGGGAGGGACACCTTGGCGCGCCGGCAGCCGATCCAGGCGCCGAGGCCGCCCAGCGCGATCGCGCCCCAGATCCCGAGGCCGCCGTCCCAGATGGCGAACGCGTTCCATGGATTCTTGCCGGGAAGGAAGTACAGCTCCGGGTCCGTGATGACGTGGTAGATGCGGCCTCCGACGATCCCGAACGGCACCGCCCAGAGCGAGATGTCGAGCGCCTGGCCCGACTTGCCGCCTCGGCTGACCCACCTCCGCTCGGTGAGCCACCACGCGAACACGATGCCTGCGAGGATGCAGAGCGCGTAGAAGTGGATCGAGAGGGGGCCCAGCTTGATCGCGTTGACCGTGGGCGACGGCAGATAGGCGGCTACGGACATCGGACTCACAGGACGGTCTCCGGTCGGGCGAACGGGCGGGCGGCTTTGTTGTTCATGTGAGCTTTCGCAGGGCCTCTCGAGGCGCGGTCGGAAGGTCGGGTACGCGGACGCGGCCTCGATGAGGATATCGCGATTGCCGCTGCGATCGAGGCCTATCGTCGCTGACGGCACCCTGCGCCCGCTGGCCCCGGACGCACGGATGCCCCGGCGCTCAGGCCGGGGCATCCGTTGTGGGTGCGCGACTAGCTCACGCGCTGAGCGGCTCGGCCGCCGGCACGTCGAGTTCGGTGTGCGCGTAGTGGTTGAAGTAGTTCGTGTAGAGGTTGACCGCGATGTGCGCGAACGTCTCCGTGAGCTCCTCGCTCGTCCACCCCGCGTCGAGCGCGGCCTGCCAGACCGCTTCGGGCACGTTGCCCGTGTCCGCCGCGGCCGCGCGGGCCACCTCGGTGAGCGTCGCGAGACGATCGTCGAAGCCGACCTCTCCGGCGCGAAGGGCGAGGATCTGTTCGTCCGAGAGGCCGGCCTTCCGCGCGGAGATCGTGTGCGCGGCCTGGCAGTACTGGCAGTCGTTCTGATTGCCGACGGCCAGCGCGATGGCCTCGCGCGTGCGGGCATCGAAGGTTCCGTGCTCGGCGATGGCCTGTTGGATGCCCTGGTACGCCGCGATCACCACGGGGGAGTGGGCCATCTCGGCGTGGATGTTCATGAGCTTGCCCATCTTCCGCTCGAGCCGTTCGGCGTGCGGCCGGGACTGATCCGGCGCGCTGTCGATCGTGTGGACGGGGATGCGGGGCATAGCGACTCCTTCTCCTTCTCGGCTTAGTACGGGGCGAGGCAGGCCGTCTGGGCACTGCCTTATCCGCTCCTTACCCCAACGGGGCGGCTTCCCACGCTATGCCCGGGAGAATCTGACCTCCGGGCTCCTGCCGGCGTCAGGGGTTGCATATCAAGGACCTGTAAAGGTCAGGCCCGCGGACGTAAGGACGGCGTCAAGGCGCCCTTGCGCGCCGGATGCCGGCGTTTCACTGATTCCACAGGCCGCAGGGTGCGGCCGTGAAAGGGGCCTGTCATGGCCGACGTAGCCGTCGTGGCGATCTTTATCGTGCTCGCGGGCCTAGTGATGTGGGCCACGTCCGGGCTGTCGAAGTTGGTGGATCGCAAGTGAGCGCCGAGGTCATCGCCTGGGCGCTGCTGGGCTTGCTGGCCCTCGTTCTGTGCATCTATCTCGTGGATCAGCTGTTCCGGCCCGGAGGCAAGTGAGCCATGCAGTTCAGTTTCCTCTCCTTCATCACCCAGATCGCAGTCCTCATCGTCGCCCTGGCCGCTGTCCACCGCCCTCTGGGCGCTTACCTCGCCAGGGTCGCAGACGGCGACCGCCATCTTCGCTTCGAACGCTGGATCTACAAGGCCACAGGCGTGAGCCCGGACAGCTCGCAGACGTGGAAGGCCTACGCGCGCAGCATGGTCGCGCTCTCGGTCGCCGGCGTCATCCTTCTGTATGTCGCCCAAAGAGTTCAGCCGCTGCTCTCCGGGGGCCAGGTCGCGGGCGTGGACCCGTGGGTGGCGATGAACACGGCCATCTCGTTCATCACCAACACGAACTGGCAGGCCTACACGCCGGAGTCGACCGTCGGATTCGTCATCCAGATGGCTTTCCTCGCTGTTCAGAACTTCGCTTCTGCCGCAATCGGCGTCGCAGTCGTCTTCGCCCTCATCCGCGGCTTTGCCCGCAAGGGGACAGACTCGCTCGGCAACTTCTGGGTCGATATGACGCGCCTGACATTCCGCGTGCTGCTCCCGCTCGCGGCTATCGCCGCGGCCGTGCTCATCGTCGCGGGTATCGTGCAGAACTTCTGGCCCACCTCCGTCGCCAACCCGCTCACGGGGGTCTCGCAGACTATCCCCGGAGGGCCGGTCGCGAGCCAGGAGGCCATCAAGATCCTGGGTACGAACGGCGGCGGGTACTTCAACGCGAACTCCGCCCACCCGTTCGAGAACCCCAACGCGTTCACGAACATCTTCGAAGTCTTCCTCCTCCTGATGATCCCGTTCTCGCTCCCGTATACATTCGGGCGCATCGTCGGCAGCAAGAAGCAGGGCTACACGATCCTGACGGTCATGGGCGCGCTGTGGCTGATCACCGAGAGCTTGATGGCGTGGGCCATCGCGGCCTGGCCGAGCCTCGGCGAGGGCCTGGAGCAGCGCTTCGGCCCCGCGGCAAGCGGCATCTTCGCCACCGCGACGACGCTGACGTCAACGGGCGCAGTCAACGCCGCACACGACTCGCTTCCACCGCTCGCGGGCGGCATGGCGATGTTCGACATGATGCTCGGAGAGGTCGCCCCCGGCGGCGTGGGTTCCGGACTGTACGGCATGCTCGTGCTCGCAATCGTCGCCGTGTTCCTCGGCGGCCTCATGGTGGGACGCACCCCTGAGTATCTGGGCAAGAAGATCCAGGCTCGGCACATGACGCTCGCGGCGCTGTACCTCCTGGTGACCCCTGTCCTGGTGATCACTCTGACCGGTGCCGCCGTCCTGATCCCGTCGGTAGTCGGGGACGCACCGTCCCAAGGCCCGCACC
Source organism: Sinomonas albida (assembly GCF_004919045.1). GTDB lineage: Bacteria > Actinomycetota > Actinomycetes > Actinomycetales > Micrococcaceae > Sinomonas > Sinomonas albida. The sequence goes on along the minus strand of NZ_SWDW01000006.1, from coordinate 99,790 downwards.
AGTTCAGCGAGCTGCTCTACGCCTTCACCTCTGCCGCGAACAACAACGGCTCGGCCTTCGCTGGCCTCAGCGCCTCGGACCCGATCATCTCGTCGCTCATCAACGTCGCGATGTGGCTTGGCCGCGTGCTGCCGATGTTGCTGGTCCTGGCCCTCGCCGGGTGCTTCGCGCAGCAAGAGCCCATCCCGCCCTCGCCCGGCACACTCCCGACCTACGGTCCGCTGTTCGCCGGCCTGCTTGGCACGGTCGCGGTCCTCTTCACCGCCCTGAACTACTTCCCGGCCCTGGCGCTGGGACCCATCGCAGAGGGAACCCTCAGATGACCACCACACCCACCAAACACAGCACCCCGGCTCAGCCCAACCCGCCGCACGGCGCGCCAGGCCACGTGCCCGCCCCCCGTGTCACGGAGCTGTCCGGCCACGCGTACAAGCGGCGCAAGGCGTTCAACCGCCAGCTGATCCTGGACGCGATCCCCGAATCGTTCGTCAAGCTCGACCCGCGCCAGCTGAGGCACTCGCCGGTCATGTTCACGGTGCTCCTCGGCACCGTGGTCTCTGCGATCGCCTGCGTTGTCCAAATCGCCCAGGGCAGCCCCGACGTCGTCTTCAGCCTCGTCATCACCATCTGGCTGCTGTTGACGGTCCTTTTCGCGAACTTCTCCGAGGCCCTCGCCGAGGGCCGAGGCAAGGCTCAGGCGGACAGTCTCCGCGCGGGCCGCGAGGGGCTCATCGCGCGCCGGTTGAAGGGTGGGATCGATGAGTCAGTCCCGGCCCCGGACCTCCGGAAGGGCGACCTCGTGGTCTGCGAGACCGGCGACGTGATCCCCTCGGACGGCGAGATCGTCGAAGGCCTCGCGATGGTGGACGAGTCCGCCATCACGGGCGAATCGGCCCCGGTCATCCGTGAGTCCGGCGGTGACCGCTCGGCCGTGACTGGTGGGACGAAGGTCATCTCCGACCGGATCGTCGTGCGCATCACGGCCGATCCAGGCCAGACGTTCATCGACCGCATGATCGCGCTCGTAGAGGGCGCCGAGCGGCAGAAGACGCCGAACGAGATCGCGTTGCACGTCCTCCTCGTTGCCCTCACCATCGTCTTCCTCGTCGTGACCGCGGCGCTCGTACCGTTCGCGAACCTCGCGGGCGCGATCCCCTCGCCCGTAGTGCTCGTGGCCTTGCTCGTGTGCCTCATCCCCACGACCATCGGGGCGCTCGTCCCCGCGATCGGCATCGCGGGCATGGACCGCCTCGTGCGGCACAACGTCCTCGCCACGAGCGGCCGCGCGGTCGAGACCGCCGGCGACATCACGACGCTCCTGCTCGACAAGACCGGCACCATCACGTTCGGCAACCGCCGCGCGGTGAACTTCCTGCCCGCGCCCGGGGTGCCCGAGGGCGAGTTCATCGAGGCCTCTCGCCTCTCCTCTCTCGCGGACGAGACACCCGAGGGCCGCTCGATCGTGGACCTCGCCGCTGAGCGCGGAGCCACCGGCCCGGATCTCGCCGAGCTCACACGGCTGCGCGGCGGCCAGGTCACGGCTGTCGAGTTCACGGCGACGACCCGCATGAGCGGGCTCGACGACGGCCATCAGCGCTACCGCAAGGGTGCGGCCTCCGCCGTCGCCCATTGGGTCCGCGAGCTGGGAGGCGACGTGCCTCCTGGGGTGCGGGACGACGTCGATGCGATCGCGAACGACGGCGGCACCCCGCTTGTCGTGGCGTCGGACGACGGCGGCCGTCCTCGCGTGCTGGGCACCGTCCACCTCGCCGACGTGGTCAAGCCCGGGATCGCCGACCGTTTTGCCGCGCTGCGCCGCATGGGCATCCGCACGGTCATGATCACGGGCGACAACAAGCTCACCGCCGCCGCCATCGCGAAGGAGGCCGGCGTGGACGACTACATGGCCGAGGCGACCCCAGAGGACAAGCTCACGCGCATCCGGCAGGAGCAGGAGGCAGGGCAGCTCGTCGCGATGACGGGTGACGGCACAAACGACGCCCCGGCGCTGGCCGCCGCGGACGTCGGCGTCGCGATGAACTCGGGCACGCAGGCCGCGAAGGAGGCCGCCAACATGGTGGACCTCGACTCGGACCCGACGAAGCTCATCGACGTGGTGGCGATCGGCAAGCAGCTGCTCATCACGCGCGGCTCGCTCACCACGTTCTCGGTCGCGAACGATGTCGCGAAGTACTTCGCGATCATCCCCGCCCTGTTCGTCGCGGTGTTCCCGGGCCTCAGCCTCCTGAACATCATGGGCCTGACGAGTCCGAAGAGCGCCATCATGGCGGCGGTCATCTTCAACGCGATCATCATCGTGCTCCTCGTGCCGCTCGCCCTGCGCGGCGTGCGCTACCGCGCTGTGTCCGCGCAGCAGGCCCTGCGGCGGAACCTGCTGATCTACGGCGTAGGTGGGCTCATCGCCCCGTTCATCGGTATCAAGATCATCGACCTGCTCCTGGCCGTCGTGCCGGGGCTGCACTAGGAGGCACCGTGAGCGCCTATTTCCGACAGTTCGGCACCGCGTACCGCTTCCTTGCCGTCGCCACGATCCTGCTCGGCGTGCTCTACCCACTCTTCATGTTCGGCGTGGGGCAGGCCGTCGCGTCCCGGCAGGCGAACGGCTCGATCGAGCAGCTCAACGGCCAGCCGGCCGCGTCGATGCTCATTGTGCAGGCCGTCCCAGAGAAGGACAGCAGGTTCTTCTTCCCGCGCCCGTCCGCGGTGAAATGGGACCCGACGACGTCTGGGGCTTCAAATCTCGGACCGTCAGACCCGGCTCTCGCGAAGGCGGAGTCTGACGCCCGCACGGCGATCGCGGCCCGGGAGGGGGTCGCGGAGTCGGCGGTGCCGCTCGACGCCGTGACCGCGTCCGCGTCGGGACTCGACCCGGACATTTCGCCCGCCTACGCCGAGCTCCAGGTGCCGCGTGTGGCAAAGGCCACGGGCCTGAGCACGGCGCAGGTCGAGCAGCTTGTCGCCGACGCGACGAACAACCCAGTCTTGAGCCTGCTCGGACAGCCTGCGGTCAACACCACGAAGCTCAATCTCGCGGTCGCCGCGCTCCTTAGGTAGGCCAGCTGGAAGAATCAAGGCATGGATCGAGGGAGCCTGCGCATCTTCTTCGGCGCCGCGCCCGGCGTCGGCAAGACCTATGGGATGCTCGAAGAGGCCCACAGGCTCGCGGCGTCGGGCACGGACATCGTCGTCGCCGTGGTCATGGACCACGGTCGGGCGCAGACGGCGGCGCTCGCGGAGGGCCTCGAGCACGTGCCCCAGCGCATGGTCGAGTACCGCGGGACGCGGCTCCCCGAGATGGACGTCGACGCCGTCATCGAGCGCCGGCCGCATACGGCGGTCGTCGACGAATACGCGCACACGAACGCACCCGGCAGCCGGAACGAGAAGCGGTGGCAGGACGTCGAGGAGCTCCTCAACGCGGGGATCGACGTCCTCACGACCGTCAACGTCCAGCACCTCGCGTCCCTCAACGACGTCGTGGAGTCCATCACCGGGACACGTCAGCAGGAGATGGTGCCGGATGCGGTGGTCCGCAGGGCCGACCAGATCGAGCTCGTCGACATCCCGCCAGAACTCCTGCGCCAGCGGCTCAGCTCTGGCCTCGTGTACGCGCCGGACAAGATCGATGCCGCCCTGGCCAACTACTTCCGGCTCGGCAACCTGTCAGCGCTGCGCGAGATCGCGCTCATCTGGCTCGCAGATCGGGTCGAAGAGGGGCTCTCGGAATACCGGCAGCGCCACCGGATCGACGAGTCATGGCCCGCCCGCGAGCGCGTCGTCGTCGCGCTCACGGGCGGACCGGAGGGTGAGGCGCTCGTTCGGCGCGCCGCGCGCATCCTCTCCCGTGTGAGCGGAGGCGACCTGCTTGCCGTCCATGTCCGGCGCCCGGACGGACTCAGCGAGGGCTCGGAGAAGTCTCTCGCTGCCCAGCGCAAGCTCGTCGAGGACCTCGGCGGCAGTTATCAGCAGCTCGCCGGGGACGACGTCGCGGCGAGCCTGCTCGACTTCGCCCGGAGCGTCAACGCGACGCAGATCGTGGTCGGCATCTCCCGGCACTCACGCCTCCAGCAGCTGCTCGGCCGCGGAGGCGTGGGCAGCGCCGTCGTCCGGAACTCCGGCGAGATCGACGTGCACATGGTGACCCACTCCCTTGCCGGCCGCGCTCCCAGGCTGCGGCTCACGCCTGCCTTGGGCCGCCGTCGGACGATCGTGGGCTACGCACTCGCGTTCATCTTCCCGATCGTGATGACTGCGGCGCTCCTGCCGTTCCCGCAGCTGAACCTCACGACCCAGGCCCTCGCGCACCTGTGCGCCGTCGTGGCCGTCGCGTTCGTGGGCGGGCTTTGGCCCGCTGTGGTCGCCGCAGTCTTCGACTCCATCCTGCTCAACTACTTCGTCACACCGCCGATCGGCAGCCTCACGATCGACGATCCGCAGAACTTCTTCGCCCTCGTCGTGTTCCTGGCCGTCGCCGTGGCCTTCTCGCTCGTCGTGGGCGTCTCGGCACGGCGCTCGCAGGACGCCGCGCGGGCCCGGACCGAGGCTGGGACGCTCAGCGAGCTAGCGCGCGGATCGCTGGCCCGGGACCAGAGCGCGGAGGAGTTCCTCGAGCAGCTCCGGGGCGAGTTCCAACTCGCCGCGGTGAGCGTCCTCGCCCAGAACGGCGACGGCTCGTGGGCCGTGAGGGCGCGGGCGGGCGAAGACGCGCCGGCGCACCCGGAGGAGGCCGACGGCGCCGATCGCCTCGAGCCTGGGCTCACCGTCGCGTGGCGCGGGCGCCCGCTCAGCGGCGGTGAACGCCGCCTCCTCGCCGCGTTCGAAGCCCATCTGGCCGCGCTGCTCGAGCGGCAGGAGCTCGCGACGAGCGTCCGCGAGACCATTCGGCTGGGTGAGGCGAACCGCATCCGGACTTCGATCCTGCGAGCGGTCTCGCACGACCTGCGCACGCCGCTCGCCGGGATCCGGCTCGCGGCGACTGCCCTGAGCCGTCAGCGCGGCAAGATGACTGCGGGCGAGCAAGCCGAGATGCTCGAGGCCATCGATTCCTACTCGGGTCGGCTCGACAAGCTCGTGGCCAACCTCCTCGACATGTCCCGCATCGAGAGCGACGCCGTGACCGTGCTGCACGAGCCAGTGACGTGGCTCGAGGTCGTCTCCGAGGCGCTCGCCGACCTCCCACCCGAGGCCGTGCGCGTGGACCTTGCCCCGAACCTGCCCGCGGTCGACGGCGACCGGGGGCTCCTCGAGCGGGCGCTCGCCAACATCGTCGAAAACGCCGTGAAGTACGCGGCGGGCAGCAACATCGTGGTCGTCGCGACCGCGGGCGGCCTGCTCGGACCGGCGATCGGGGACCGCCCCGTGAGCGAGCTGCGCGTCGTCGATCACGGCACGGGCATCCCTCCCGAGCGGGTCATGGCGATGTTCGAGCCGTTCCAGCGGCTCGGCGACGAGCAGAAGGGGCCTGGCATCGGCCTCGGACTTGCCGTCGCGAAGGGCTTCATCGAGGCGATGAACGGGGAACTGGCGGCCGAGCCGACACCTGGTGGTGGGCTCACCATGGTGCTGCGGATGCCGCTGTACGCTGGGCCGCGGGAGTGAGTGAGATGATTCGCGTCGCGCCGCCGCATCCCAACCCGGCAGGTCAGAGAGAAGCGAGGGAGCTGGCATGAAGCGCGTCCTGGTGGTCGACGACGAGCCCCAGCTCCTGCGGGCCCTCCAGCTCAATCTGCGCGCCGAGGGCTACGCCGTCGCGGTCGCGACGAACGGCAACGAAGCACTGCGCGTCTCGTCTTCCAACCCGCCCGATGTCCTTGTGCTCGACCTCGGACTGCCGGACATGGAGGGCGCGGAGGTGATCCGCGGCATCCGCGGCTGGTCCGACATGCCCATCGTGGTGCTCTCGGCCCGCCACGGCTCGACCGACAAGGTCGAGGCCCTCGACGCCGGGGCCGACGACTACGTCACGAAGCCGTTCGGGCTCGATGAGCTGCTGGCCCGCCTGCGCGCCGTCGAACGCCGGTCTTCCCACGCCACGACTGGCGGCGTCATCGACGCGGGGGAGCTCCACATCAACCTCGGGGCCGCGACCGTCACCCGCGACGGGCAGCGGGTCCACCTCACGCCCCGCGAATGGGGCGTCCTGCAGATGCTGGTCGCGAATCGCGGCAACCTCGTGACCCAGCGTCAGCTCCTGCAGACCGTCTGGGGACCCGCCTACAGCGAGGAGACGCAGTACCTCCGGGTCTACATGGCCCAGCTGCGGCGCAAGCTCGAAGCCGATCCGGGGCGCCCTCGGCACCTCATCACGGAGGCGGGCCAAGGCTACCGGTTCGAGGAGTAGCGAGTGGCGAGCCGGGCAGGTAGGGCTGCAGGGAGCGCGGCCGCGAGCTCGGCGGAGAGCGCGGCTCACCAGGGCTCAGGCGCGCGGCTCAGCGCGGCTCAGGAGAACAGGCCGCCCTGGGGCTCCTCGACTGCGTCTATGAGGTCCGGGCCGTTGTTCCGGACACTGTTGACACGGTCGCCCACGATCCGGGGCACGAGGTGCGGCTCGGGAATGGAGTCGAGCAGCGCGCGCACGTCGGACTCGGACGTGGTCTCGGGGTCGAGCCAGTCAGCCCACATGTCCTGGGACACGATGAGCGGGGTGCGGTCGTGGATGTGCCCGATGGCGTCCGAGGCCGCGTTGGTGATGATGGTGGCGGTGCGCAGCCATTTCTCTGGGTGGTCGTCGGGCAGCGCGGGGTTCGGCCAGTTCTCGAAGAGCGCGGCGAACGCGAGCGTCTCCTGCTCCGCTCCGTGGAGGAACGTCGGGATCTTGCCCGTCTCGGTCTTCTGCCATTCGTAATAGCCCATCGACGGGAGCAGTCCCCGCCGCTGGGAGGCCGCCTTGCGGAACGAAGGCTTCTCCGTGACGGTTTCGATGCGCGCGTTGATGAGCCTCGCCGCGCCCTTGGTGTCCTTCGCCCAGGAGGGGACGAGCCCCCAGCGTGAGAGGACCAGCTTGCGTGAGATCTCGCGCGTTTCGCGATCGCGGCGGTCGAGGATGAGCGGGACTGGATCGGTCGGGGCCACGTTGTAGCTGGGCTCGATCGACTCGAGGTAGGACTCCTGGACGTCGAATTCGGCCACGAGGTCGCCGACGGCTTTGGCCATGACGTATCTGCCGCACATGGCTTCATTATTCCCCGTTAACCCGCCTGCGCGAGGGGGGCTACACTGAAACTGTTCGAAAATAGATTCGAACCCTAGTTTTCGAAATACCGTCTCGAACATCGTCCAGAGCGGCGTTCAGAACGCTGTCCAGAACGCCGTCCTGAACGCCGTCCCCGACACTGCCGAGTTCCTCGACGCTCCAGGAGCAAGCTCCCGTGGCTGAACCGTTCACCCACCTCCACGCCTCGAGCGCCTTCAGCGCGCACTACGGAGTGTCGTGGCCCGAGGAGCTCGCGGCCGCCGCGGCGGCGGACGGCGCGAGTGCGCTCGCCTGCACGGACCGCGACGGCCTCTACGGGGCGGTCAAGCACCTCGGGGCGTGCCGCGCGCACGGCCTTGATCCGATTGTGGGGGTCGACCTCGCGGTCCTCGCCGAGCCAGAGGCGACGAACGACGACGGCGCGCACCCGGGCGGCCGCAAGCCGCGGCGCGGTGCGGCTGGCGAGGCGGGCCGCGTGATCGTCCTCGCCCACGGCGGCAACCAGGGCGCGGGCTGGCGGGCACTGTGCCGCCTCGTCTCGGATGCGCACGCGCACACGAACGGCCACGCCAACAGCCCGGTCCCGCCTGGCGTGCTGCGCTCGGAACTCGCCGCGCGCTGCCTCGATCCCGAATCGGGCAAGCCCGTGCTCACTGTCCTGCTCGGGCCGGGCTCGGACGTGGGCCGCGCGCTGTCGGGCCGCCGCTTCCTCCGGCCGAGGACGCTCTTCCGGGATTGGCTCGACGCGATGCCGGCGGGCATACTCGCCGTCGAACTCGTGACGCACCTGACGGCACCCGGGGAGCCGCTGAGCACGGTCCACGCCGTCCGCATGCTGCGGCTTGCGACCGAGCACCATGTCCCGGCGGTCCTCACGAACGCCGTCCGGTACGTCGAGGAGGGCGGCGCCGCGACGGCGGAGATCCTGGACGCCGCGCGGACGCTCACTTCGCTCGCGCCGTCGAAGGGCGAGGCGTGGCTCAAGCCCGCCGCGCTCATGCGGCGCGCGGCCCGCGAGATCGTCGAGGCCGCCGGGCTCCGCCTCGACCCGGTGGAGGACGCAGGGTGGGGCCGGCCCGTGGTGCCCGAGGCGTCGGTGATCGGCATCGCGGGCGAGCCCCTTCAGGAGCTCGCGGAGCGCTGCCGCGCCGGCATCTCCCGTCGCTTCCCAGAGGCCGCCGGCAAGCTGGCCGCTTCGGTCGAAGCGAGGCTCGGGCACGAGCTCGAGGTCATTGGCGGGCTCGGCTTCGCCTCCTACTTCCTGACCGTCGCAGAGGTCGCGGACATGATCCGGGGGATGGGAGTCCGCTCGGCAGCGCGGGGCTCCGGCGCCTCGAGCCTCGTCAACTACCTCCTCGGCATCAGCCAGGTGGACCCGCTCCGGCATGACCTCATCTTCGAACGCTTCCTCTCGCTGGACCGCTCGACCCTTCCGGACATCGACATCGACGTCGAGAGCGCCGAGCGGCACCACGTCTACCGGAAGATCTTCGAGCGCTTCGGCTCGGAGCGGGTCACCCTCATGAGCATGCAGAACGCGTACCGCGCCCGGGGTGCGGTGCGGGACGCTGGCCGCGCGCTCGGACTCGATCAGGAAGAAGTCGGCGACATCGCGAAGCAGCTGTGGCGATTCGACGCGAGCCAGTTCCGCGAGGCGCTCGCGGAGAAGCCCGAGCTGCGCGACCTCGGCGAACGCGTGGGCAAGAGCGAGCAGCTCGAGCTCCTCGTGGACCTGACCGAGCGCCTCGACCGGCTGCCGAGGCATATCTCGATGCACCCGTGCGGCGTGATCCTCGGAGATGCCGGGCTTCTGGACCGCACGCCGGTGCAGCCGAGCGGGATGGGCCTGCCCATGAGCCAGTTCGACAAGCACGACATGGACCCCATGGGGATGCTCAAGCTGGACGTCCTCGGCGTGCGTATGCAGAGCTCGATGGCGTTCGCCGTGCGGGAGGTCGAGCGCATCGAGGGGACCACCATCGATCTCGACGCGGTTCCGTTCGACGACGAGCCCACCTACGAGCTCATCCGCTCGACGCACACGCTCGGCTGCTTCCAGATCGAATCGCCGGGACAGCGCGAGCTCGTGGGGAAGATGGCGCCACGCGACTTCAACGACCTCATCATCGATATCTCGCTCTTCCGGCCCGGACCCATGAAGTCGGACATGGTGAGGCCGTTTCTCGAGCACCGGTTCGGCTTCGCCCCCGAGCGGTACCCGCACCCGGACATGAAGCCGTTCCTCGCCGAGACGCACGGCGTGACCATCTTCCACGAGCAGATCCTGCGCACGTTCGATCTCTTCACTGGGTGCGGCCTGGCCCAGGCGGACGTGTTCCGGAGGCTCCTCGGCAACGCGGCGCGCGAGCCGGAGGTGGAGGCGTACTTCCGCGAGCACGCAGCGCAGAGGGGCTACAGCCCGGACGTGATCGATTCCGTCTGGGGAACGCTCAAGGCGTTCGGGAGCTTCGGCTTCTGCAAGGCCCACGGGGCAGCGTTCGCGGTCCCCACGTACCAGTCGTCGTGGCTCAAGGCCCATCACCCCGAGGCGTTCCTCGCGGGCCTCTTCGAACACGATCCGGGCATGTACCCGAAGCGGCTGCTCGTCGCGGAGGCGCGCCGCCTCGGCATTCCGATCCTGCCCGTGGACATCAACGCGAGCCGAGACGAGTACCGGGTCGAGAGGATCGAGGCTGGGCCTGACGCGGGCAAGCTCGGGATCCGGCTCGCGCTCAACGGCATCTACGGCCTGTCGGGGCACGAGGTCAGGCGCATCGTCGAAGGCCAGCCCTACGCGTCGCTTGCCGAGCTGCGGGACCGCGCGCGCGTCAACCGGGCAAGCTTGCGGCGCCTCGCGGAGCTCGGTGCGTTTGACTCGCTGCACCGCGCGGCCGCGGACCGGGGGAGCCGCGCCGACCTCGTGGCGCATCTCGCGGAGCTTGCGCCGCGCCCGGTGCGGCGCGACGACGCGATCGAGGGGCAGCTCTCGCTCGAGATCGGCGACGTCGAGCTCGCCAACCTCCCGTCCGAGCTGCCCGAGCCGAGCCTCGACGAGAAGGTCCGGCGTGAGCTGGACCTCATGTCCGTGGACGCCAGCGCTCATCTCATGGACAGCCACCGCCCGCTGCTCGATCGGCTCGGCGTGACGACCGCGGACAAGCTGCTCGACCTGCACAACGGCACGGAGGTGCTCGTCGCGGGGGTGCGGGTCGCGACCCAGACTCCGCCCATGCACGGCGGCAAGCGCGTCGTGTTCATCAGCGTCGACGACGGCACGGGCTGCGTGGACTCGGCATTCTTCACCGACGCGCAGGAGAGGTGCGGACCGCTCCTGTTCGGCAAACCGCTCCTCCTCATCCGCGGCCGGACGCGCCGGTCCGGCCCGCGCGGGATCAGCGTCAACGCGGACATGGCGTGGGACCTGGCGGAGCTCGAGCGCACCGTGGACCCCGAGCGTCCCGTCCTTCCCGGCCCCCGGCCCAGCTCGGCGGCGTGAGCCCGGCCGAACGGCCCTACGGTTTCGGCTAGTCTTGTCGGTGGCTGGCTGTGGTCCCCGTATGCCACAAGCTATGAAGCCGATGACGAAGAGGAGACACACCCGTGCCAGATGCCCAGCAGATCATTGTGACCGTCGACGGAGAGCAGCGAACCGTCACGCAGGGCACCACGGGGGCGGACCTCTTCGAGGGCCACCGCGAGATCGTCGTCGCGCGCGTCGACGGGGTCCTCAAGGACCTCGACCAGCCCGTCCCGGACGGCGCAGTCGTCGAAGGCGTGGACATCGCGTCCGAGGACGGGCTCAACGTCCTGCGGCACTCGACCGCCCACGTCATGGCGCAGGCGGTCCAGCAGCTCCGCCCGGACGCCAAGCTCGGCATCGGCCCGTACATCAAGGACGGCTTCTACTTCGACTTCGACGTCGAGGAGCCCTTCACTCCCGAGGACCTCCGGACCCTCGAGAAGATGATGCTCAAGATCGTCAACCAGAACCAGATCTTCAAGCGCCGGGCCGTGAGCGAAGTCGAGGCCGGGGCCGCCATGGCGAACGAGCCATACAAGCTCATCATCCTGGGTGCGAAGGACCACCAGTCCGAGGGCGCCACGAAGGAGGGCGCGAACGTCGAGGTCGGCGCCGGCGAGATCACGATCTACGACAACCTCGACCGCAAGAGCGGCGAAGCGATCTGGTGCGACCTGTGCCGCGGACCGCACCTGCCGAACACGAAGCTCATCTCCAACGCGTTCGCCCTCACCCGCTCGGCCGCCGCCTACTGGCTCGGGAGCGAAAAGAACAAGCAGCTCCAGCGCATCTACGGCACCGCGTGGCCCACCAAGGAGGCCCTCAAGGCGTATCAGGACCGGATCGCCGAGGCCGAGCGCCGCGATCACCGCAAGCTGGGCGCCGAACTCGACCTGTTCTCCTTCCCGGACGAGCTCGGCTCGGGCCTGCCGGTCTTCCATCCCAAGGGCGGCATCATCAAGCGCGAGATGGAGGACTACGTCCGCCGCCGGCACATCGAGGAGGGCTTCCAGTACGTCGGCACGCCCCACATCTCGAAGGACGGGCTCTTCCACACGTCGGGCCACCTGCCGTATTACGCGGACACGATGTTCCCGCCGCTCCACGTCGACGAGGAACGCGACGAGGACGGGAACGTCACGAAGCCCGGGCAGGACTATCGCCTCAAGGCGATGAACTGCCCGATGCACAACCTCATCTACCGTTCGCGGGGCCGCTCCTACCGCGAGCTGCCGATGCGGCTGTTCGAGTTCGGCCACGTCTACCGCTACGAGAAGTCGGGCGTGGTCCACGGCCTGACCCGCGTGCGCGGCTTCGCGCAGGACGATTCCCACTCGTACGTCACGAAGGAGCAGGCTCCGGGCGAGGTCAAGCATCTTCTGGACTTCATCCTCTCGCTCCTGCGGGACTTTGGGCTCGACGACTTCTTCCTCGAGCTCTCGACCCGCGATCCCGAGTCGGACAAGTTCATCGGCACGGACGAGCAGTGGGCCGAGGCGACAGCCGTCCTCGAGAGCGTGGCCCGCGAGACCGGGCTCGAGCTCGTGCCGGATCCGGGCGGGGCGGCGTACTACGGGCCCAAGATCTCGGTGCAGGCCCGCGACGCGATTGGCCGCACATGGCAGATGTCCACCGTGCAGTACGACTTCAACCAGCCGGCTCGGTTCGGCCTCGAGTACCAGGCCGCGGACGGCACCCGCCAGGAGCCGGTCATGATCCACGCCGCGAAGTTCGGCTCGATCGAGCGCTTCCTGGGCGTCCTCACGGAGCACTACGCGGGCGCCTTCCCAGCGTGGCTCGCCCCCGTGCAGGTTGTGGCGATTCCGGTCGCCGAGGCGTTCAACGACTACATGGACGACGTCGTCGCCCGCCTCAAGCGCGAGGGGATCCGGGCAGAGGTGGACGCCTCGAGCGACCGCTTCCCGAAGAAGATCCGCACCGCGAGCAAGGACAAGGTCCCGTTCGTCCTCATCGCGGGGGGCGAGGACGCCGAGGCCGGCGCCGTCTCGTTCCGCTTCCGCGACGGGAGCCAGGACAACGGGGTCGCCGTCGAGGAGGCGGTCAAGCGCATCGTCGAGGCCGTGCGGACGAGGGCGCGCTGACGTGACGGATTCCACGGGCGCCCGCAATCCCCAGCAGGACTCCGAGGTCACGGACAGCTTCGAGCTGCCCGCGGCCCCGGATGCGTTCGGGCGCCTGTGGACTCCGCACCGCATGGCCTACGTCAAGGGCGGGCAGGGGCAGTTCCGGAAGCAGGAGGACTGCCCGTTCTGCGCCGCCCCGCGGCGGAGCGACGAGGATTCGCTCATCGTCTACCGCGGGCACACGTGCTATGCGGTGCTCAACCTCTTCCCCTACAACCCGGGCCACCTCCTCGTGTGCCCGTACCGCCACGTCGCCGACTACACCGACATCACCCCGGAGGAAACGGCTGAGATGGCCGGGATCACGCAGACCGCGATGCGCGTGATCCGGAGCGTTGCGGGCCCGCACGGCTTCAACGTGGGCATCAACCAGGGCGACGCGGGCGGGGCGGGCATTGCGGCGCATCTCCACCAGCACGTCGTGCCCCGCTGGGGCGGGGACGGCAACTTCCTGCCGATCATCGCCCAGACGAAGCAGATCACGCAGACGCTCGACGAGACGCGAGGCCTCCTTGCCGAGGCATGGCCCCAGGACGGGGCCGACGGCGCGGCGGGCGCCCGCTCGGAGCTCGCCCGTGACGGCGGGAAGGCCGCGAGTGCTGAATAGACACGCGCGCGAGTTCTTCACGCGCCTCTTCACGCCGCTTGCCCGCGTGCTCCTCAAGCTCGGGGTCTCCCCGGATGCCGTGACGCTCGCGGGCACGGCAGGCGTGAGCCTCGCGGCGCTCGTGCTGTTCCCCCTCGGCCAGCTGTTCTGGGGCGTCGTGGTGATCACGCTCTTCGTGTTCTCGGACGTCATCGACGGCATCATGGCCCGGACTATGGGCCGGACGGGCCGCTGGGGCAGCTTCCTCGACTCGACCCTCGACCGGGTCCAGGACAGCTCGATCTTTCTCGGGCTCGCACTCTGGTACCTCGGCAACGGCCACGAGCCCGCGACGGGGAGCGTCGCCGTCGTCGCCATCCTGCTCGGCAATCTCGTCTCCTACGCGCGCGCGAAGGCCGAGTCGCTCGGCTACACCGCGAATGTGGGGATCGCCGAGCGGGCCGAGCGGCTCGTGTCCGTGCTGGTGGTCGCGGGCCTCTGCGGCCTGGGCCTCCCGACTCCCTTCCTCTTCTGGACGCTTGTGCTGCTCGCCGCCGCGAGCGCCGTGACGATCGTGCAGCGGATACTGACCGTCCGCAGCCAAGCCCGCGCCGAGTCCGGCCCGGCCTGAGCGAACATCGTCTGGGCTGTGCAGATGGCCATCCAGGCCCGAGATGTTCTAGTGGGTCGCACCGCTCACGGGGAGCCTCCCGCGGCGATAGACTGGGTTTCAATCCAAGGATTTCCAGGTTCCTCTCGCAGGGAACCTTCCCGTGAGCAGCCAATAGAAAGACGAGTACGTGTCTACTGAAGCAAACTCCTCGGCTCCGACCACTGGCAGTGACCGCGTCAAGCGCGGGATGGCGGAGATGCTCAAGGGCGGCGTCATCATGGACGTCGTCAACGTCGAGCAGGCGAAGATAGCCGAGGACGCCGGCGCCGTGGCCGTGATGGCCCTCGAGCGCGTGCCGGCGGACATCCGTGCGCAGGGCGGCGTCTCTCGCATGTCGGACCCGGACATGATCGATTCGATCATCAGCGCCGTCTCGATCCCGGTGATGGCCAAGGCCCGCATCGGTCACTTCGTCGAGGCCCAGGTGCTCCAGTCCCTCGGCGTGGACTACATCGATGAGTCCGAGGTCCTGACTCCCGCGGACTACGAGAACCACATCGACAAGTGGCAGTTCACCGTCCCGTTCGTGTGCGGCGCGACCAACCTGGGCGAGGCACTCCGGCGCATCAACGAGGGCGCCGCGATGATCCGCTCCAAGGGCGAGGCCGGCACGGGCGACGTCTCCAACGCCACGACCCACATGCGCAAGATCCGCGCCGAGATCAAGCGGCTGACCACGATGGCCGAGGACGAGCTCTACGTCGCGGCGAAGGAGCTCCAGGCCCCGTACGCGCTCGTGCGCGAGATCGCCGAGACCGGAAAGCTCCCCGTGGTGCTGTTCACCGCCGGCGGCATCGCGACCCCGGCGGACGCGGCCATGATGATGCAGCTCGGCGCGGACGGTGTGTTCGTCGGCTCGGGCATCTTCAAGTCCGGGAACCCGGCCCAGCGCGCGGCCGCGGTCGTCAAGGCCACCACGTTCTTCGACGATCCGGACATGATCGCCAAGGTCTCCCGGGGCCTCGGCGAGGCCATGGTGGGGATCAACGTCGACGAGATCCCCGAGCCCCACCGCCTCGCCGAGCGCGGCTGGTAAAGGGACTGTTGCAGGGCTTACGCCCACCAGCGAAGTCGACGGCGGCCCGCACCAGGTGCGGGCCGCCGTCGTCTGTTGCTCACCTGCATCAGCCGTGCTCGAGGTAACGCGTGAACCACTCGCTCGCGAGTGTCGCTACCTGGGAGAGCGTGCCCGGTTCCTCGAAGAGGTGGGTCGCGCCGACGATGACGTCGAGGCGGTGCTGGCAGCGGAGCTGGGACGCGGCGTCGCGGTTGAGGCCGAGGACCACTTGGTCGGCCCCACCCACGATGAGGAGCGTCGGGGCGCGCACGTCGGCGAGCCGTGGACCCGCGAGGTCCGGCCTCCCTCCGCGGGACACGATGGCTGAGATCTGGGCACCCGGCGCTGCCGCCGCCCACAGCGCCGCCGCGGCGCCCGTGCTCGCCCCGAAATAGCCGACGTCCCGATCGGGGGCGACTCCCCGGAGCCATTCGGTGGCGACGAGCAGCCGGCCCGCGAGCAGACTGACGTCGAACACGGCGCTTCGATCGAGCTCCTCGTCCGGGGCCAGGAGGTCAAGGAGCAGCGTCCCGAGCCCCGCGCGTTCGAGGACGCGCGCCACGGCCCGGTTGCGCGGGCTGTGGCGGCTGCTGCCGCTCCCATGCGCGAACACCACCACGCCGCCCCGCGGCGGAAGCCGGAGGTGGCCTTCGAGGCGTGTCCCGCCCGCGGTGATTGTGACGTCCTCGTCGATCGGCTGCGGCGAGGCCTGCTCTGCGGCGGGACGCCGCGAGGCGGCGTCGAGGAGCTGGACCACGCCGGTGTCGTCCGTTGCCGAGAAGTCGCGATAGTAGCGTCCGACGGCGACGAACGACTCGGGCGCGGCGAGGCACACAATTTCGTCCGCGTCTGAGAACGTCCGGAGCGTGTCCGCGGCGGCGACTGGGACGGCGAGGACCACACGCGCCGCGCCCATGCTCCGTGCCGCGCGGCAGGCTGCGCGCGCCGTCGAGCCCGTCGCCATCCCGTCGTCGACGACGATCGCGGTGCGGGCGTCGAGAGGCTCGGCGGGCCGGGCCGCGCGGAAGGTCGCGGCCCGCTCGGCAAGCTGTTCGCGCTCGGCGGCCTCGACGGCGGACAGTTCGCGTTCGGACACACCGGCGATGCGCACAATGCGCGGATCGATGACCCGCGCACCGTGCTCGGCGATGGCACCCATCGCGAGCTCGGGCTGGAACGGGACGCCCAGCTTCCGCACCACGATGACGTCGAGCGGGGCCTCGAGGGCCATGGCGACTTCGAACGCGACCGGGACGCCCCCACGCGGGAGTCCGAGCACTACGAGGTCTTCGCCTCGATGTCCCAGAAGCGCCCGCGCGAGTTCCCGGCCGGCCTCCGCCCTGTCCTTGAAGACGTGCATCGACGGTCCCCTCGCTTCGCCCCCCAGTCTTGCGCGACGGGGCTCGACGCGTCAGGGGAGAAGGACCCTGTGCTGCGGATCAGCCGAGGCCGCGGCGAGCCAGGAGCGGGGCGACGGCGGCGTCGCGGCCTCGGAATGCCCGGAACGAGTCGAGCGGATCCCGGGAGAAGCCCCGGGAGAGGAGTTCGGCGCGGAACGTCTCGCCGTTGGCTCGCGTGAGCCCGCCGTTCTCCTTGAACCATTCCACCGTGTCTGCGTCGAGGACCTCGCTCCAGATGTACGACCAGTAGCCCGCGGCGTACCAGCCGCCAGCGAAGATGTGCTGGAAGTACCCCGTGCGGTACCGCGGCGGGATGAGCGGGACCGAGATGCCCGCCTCGGAGAGCGCCTTCGCCTCGAACTCGAGCGCGTCCCCTGGGTCATCGCCCGCCGCCAGGCGGTGCCACGCGAGATCCAGGAGCGCGGCGCCGAGGTATTCGGTGGTCGCGAAGCCTTCGCCCCACAGCTTCGCCGCGTCGAGCGCGACGATCTGCTCCTGGGGGAGGGGCTGCCCGGTCTCGTGGTGCCGCGCGTAATTCGCCACCACCTCGGGCCACAGGAGCCACATCTCGTTGACCTGGGACGGGTATTCGACGAAGTCGCGCGGCACGTTCGTGCCGGAGAACTTGGGGAACGTGACGTCGGAGAGCAGGCCGTGGAGCGCGTGCCCGAACTCGTGGAAGGCCGTGCGGGCCTCGTCGAGCGTCAGCAGGGCCGGCTCGCCGGGCGCGGGCTTGGGGATGTTGAGATTGTTGATGACCACGGGCCGGTCCCCGGTCAGCGAGGCTTGCTCGACGAGCGCATTCATCCAGGCGCCGCCGCGCTTCGTGGGCCGTGTGAAGTAGTCGCCCAGGAACAGGCCCAGCCCGGCGCCGTCGGCGTCGAAGACTTCCCACACGCGCACGTCTGCGTGGTAGCCCACGAGGTCCGGGCGCTCCTCGAAGCGCAGGCCGTAGAGCCGCCCCGCCGCGAAGAAGATGCCGTCACGTAGCACGGTGTCAAGCTCGAAGTAGGGGCGCAGCGCCTTCTCGTCCACGGCGTACTTGTCGCGGCGTACGGCGGCGGAGTAGAAGGACCAGTCCCACGGCTCCAGCGCGTGGCCCGCGGTCTCGGCGAGTGCCTGGGCTTCGGACGCGGCGTTGCGGACGGCGGCGGGCGCGAGCTGGCCGAGCATCGAGCGGACGGCCTCGAGCGACGGCGCGGTCTGGTCGTCGACGGCGAGGTCGGCGAAACTCGCATAGCCGAGGAGTGCGGCCTTCTCGGCCCGGAGCCGGACCATGTCGCGGACAAGTCCGAGCACGTCGGTCTCGCCGCCGGAGCTCCCTCGTGCCACCGAGGCTTCGAAGACCCGCCTCCGCAGCTCGCGGTCCTCGAGCACCGACAGGAGCGGCTGGTTGGTCGGCTGGATGAAGGTGATAAGCCAGCCGGACTCGTGCCCTGCCGCCCTGGCTGCCTGTGCGGCGCTCGCGCGGTCGTCGTCGCTGAGCCCTTCGAGCTGAGCCTCGTCCGTCACGAGGACGGCGGCGTCGTTGATCGCCTGCGCGACGCGCTGGCCGTACTCCGTGCCCAGCCGGGATAGCTCGGCGTTGAGCTCGCGAAGGCGCGCTTGGCCGGCGTCGTCGAGGTTCGCCCCGGCGCGCCGGAAGTCGTTGAGCCACTCCGCGACGAGCCGCGCCGCCTCGGGGTCCAGGCCCGAGACGTCGATTGCGGCGAAACGGTCGCGCAGCCGCCGATCGAGCAGGATCGCGTCCTCGTGGGCGCTGAGCTTGGGCATGAGCTGCGTCTCGAGGGCGCGGATCGATTCGGTCCCGTGCGAGGACACCATGGTCATGAAGGCCGCGACGGCTCTCGTGAGCAGTCTGCCGCTGCGCTCCATCGCGGCGGCCGTGTTCTCGAACGTGGGCGGCTCCGACACACCCACGATCGCTTCGATCTCCGCGAGCTGCTCGGTGATGCCGGCCTCGACGGCCTCAGCGTAGTGCTCATCGAGGATCTCGGCGAACGGGGGCAGCCCGTACGGAAGGGCGCTCGGGGTCAGGAGGGGATTGGCCATGAAAGGAGCCTTTCACGCACTGCGGCCCCGGGCAAGAACCCGGGGCCGCAGTGGACGCGGTGCCAGTTGGAGGGGCGGGCGGACCCGCTGCCGTCAGTCCTGGGGCTGGCGCTCGCCCGCGGGGCTCTCCTGGGCGAAGACGAGCGACATCGGCGTTGCCTGCGAGCCCTGGCCCTGCGGGTTGTCCTTGAACATGCCCGCGATGGTCTCCTTCGGGAGGACGGTGTCGTGGCCCATGACGACGACGCCAAGGTCGTTCGCGTCCATGATCGCGGTCCCGCCGAAGGTCGCCGTGGCGTCGGCCGGCAGGGCGGCGCGAACCGCCGCGCTGATGGCACGGGCGACGCCGTCGGGATCCTTGGGAGCGAGCTTCACCGAATTGCTGGCCGCGCCGAGGCTGTACGGGGTCGCGCCGTCGATCGCGTTGATGTTGTGGCCCACCACGTCGTAGAAGACGCCGTTCTTGCCCTGGAACTTGCCGACGACGGAGGCCGCGGCCGCCTTGACGATGAGCGGGAGCCCAACCTCGTTGATCGCGATCTGCATGGACCACGGGCTTCCGAGGCCGATGCCCGCGGGCGTCCGGGTCACGAACTTGCTCAGGACGCGAGCTGCGGGGGAGACCTCGATGTCCCACACGGGGAACGACCGGCCCTGAGTGATCGCGACGATCTTCTCGCTCACGAGCACGTACCAGGGGCGGCCCTCCACGGCGGAGCGTGCCTCCTCCGGCGCGAGGGACAGGCCCGCGAAGAACCGTTCGACGTAGCCGGTCACGGCCGGCTCGAGGGCGGTGTTCCGCGCGAAGACCTCGGTCTGGAGGGGATAGCGGCGGAACGTCTGGCCGGCGGAGACGATGTCGAGCTCTTTGCCCGGGTTCGCCTCGTAGTCGCTCTTGTTGACCTTGACGTCCGCGGGTGCCTCGTCCTTGTCGATGAACTCGCGGAACCAGAGCTCGACGTTGAGGAGCCGCCAGAAGATCATCGTGTCGGCATCGTTCTTGCCGTTGAGGTACTCCTCGAACGCCGTCAGGACCTGCTCGCGGTCCCAGTACGGGCGGCTGTAGAAGGAGTTCGACATGAAGATCTTGTAGATCCGCTCCTTCATGAGCTTGAACCACTCCGCCTCGGGCGTGGTGAAGCCGATCTTGTTGCGGCGATTGCTGATCATCTCGGGGAGGAGGCCGCGCGTCGCGTCGCGCAGCACGCGCTTGTTCCAGCCCTCCTTGATGATCGCCTCGTCCGAGAGGCTGAAGAGGTACTTCACGACCTCCTTGTCGAGGAACGGCACGCGCCCTTCGAGGGAGAACCGCATCGTGTTCTTGTCCTCGTAGCGCAGGAGCGAGGGCAGAGACTTGGCGAAGAGGTCGTCGATGAGGCGGAGCTTGAGGTTCGCCGGGATGTTGCCGAACGATTCTCCGGTGAACTGCTGCGCCCAGTCCTTCTTGAGCAGGGTCGCCATCGAGACCGTCTTCTTGCCGCTCGCCATGCCGCGGAGCCGGAAGCGGCCCAGGCGGTAGAAGATGTCGAGGCTCGACGACGACTCCTTGGCGAGCGTCCCGAAGTCGCCGTCGTCCTTGAGCTGGCGGAGGTAGGCAAAGTAGTACGGGATGTAGCCGGCCATCATCTCGTCGGCGCCCTGGCCGTCGAGCAGGACGGTGACGTGCTTCGACGCTTCCTTCATGACGCAGTACTGCGCGTAGGGGCCCGAGGAGATGATCGGCTCCTCCATGGTGCGCACGAAGTCCTCGAGGTCCGCGTCGAAGCTCTCCGGGGTCGGCTTGATCTTGTGCGCCTCGATGTTCCCGCTGCAGACCGCGATCGCGGCGTCCGCGTAGGCCTCTTCGTCGTTGATCGCATTGGGGAACACCGCGCTGAACGTGTTCTGCTTCGCGCCGACGGCCTCGAGGCCCTCGGCGTTCTCCTGCATGAGCCGGTTGATCGTGACGACGACGGCGGAGGAGTCGAGGCCGCCGGACAGCGCGCTGCCTACGGGAACCTCGGAGTTGAGGCGGATCCGGATCGCCTCCGTGAAGCGGTTCCGGTACTCGTCGACGACGGCAGGGGTGTACGGAGCTTCGACCTTCGAGAGCTCCAGGAGTTCCTCGCGGAGGCGCGTGTAGCTCGAAATCTTGAAGCGACCCGACTCGAGCTCCACCGTGAGCATCTCGCCCGGAAGGAGCTTGTTGACCCCGTCGAAGAACGTCTCCGCCGTATCGTCGTGGATCCGGAAGCGCAGGTAGCGGTAGAGGATTCGCTCGTTGGGCTTCGCCTCGATCTTGCCCGTTGCGAGGAGCGGCTTGATCTCCGAGCCGAACAGGAGCTGCGGCTCGCGCTCAGTGCCCGCGTTGGCCCAGTAGAGCGGCTTGATGCCGAAGTGGTCGCGGGCCAGGACGAGCCGCCCTTTCTTCCGGTCGAGGATCGCGAGCCCGAACATGCCGTTGAATCGGTCGAACGCGTCGGTGCCCCACTCCTCGAAGGCCTGGAGCACCACCTCGGTGTCGGAGACCGTCACGAAGCTCCGGCCCAGAGCCTCGAGCTCGGCGCGGAGCTCGCGGTAGTTGTAGACCTCGCCGTTGTAGACGAGGATCGTGTCCCCGTCGGCGCTGATCATGGGTTCCTGGCCGTGGGCCCGGTCGACGATCGCGAGGCGGCGGTGCGCGAGGCCCACCGTCCCGGCGGGGGCGTCGTCGATGAAATAGCCTTCGCCGTCGGGTCCCCGGTGCTGGATGCAGCTGTTCATCGTCTCGAGCAGAGCCTGATCCTGACCGAACCCGTAGTAGCCGGCGATACCGCACATGTGGCAATCCTCATCTGTTGTCGTCACACGGTCCGGCGTCCATGCTACCGGCGCGACCACCGGCGTGATCCCCACCGGACCCGCCGCATGACCTTCGCGCGCGGGGTGTTCGGGCCCCGCGACTAGACTGTATGGGTGAGTTCCGCGGCCTTCGAGCACCTACCGACCCAGTCCGAAACCCCGGCCGAGCCCGCGCCGTCTGCACAGACCGGGCTCCGCATCGGCGTCCTCGCTCTGCAGGGCGACTTCCGCGAGCATGTCGCAACGCTCGCCGTGCTGGGTGCGCGTCCCGTGACGGTCCGGCGGCCAGAGGAGCTCGACCGCCTCGACGGGCTCGTGATCCCGGGGGGCGAGTCGACCTCGATCGACAAGCTCGCGCGGGCGTTCGGCGTCGCCGAGCCGCTCAAGCGCAAGATCTCCGAGGGCTTCCCCGTCTACGGATCCTGCGCCGGCATGATCCTGCTCGCAGATGAGATCGCGGACCCCGCCCAGGACCTGTCCGGCCGGCCCCAGGAGACGTTCGGCGGGCTCGACATCACGGTGCGCCGCAACGCGTTCGGGCGCCAGCGCGAGTCCTTCGAGACCGATCTCGACTTCAAGGACATCGACCAGGCGCGCGGTCCCGTCCACGCCGTCTTCATCCGTGGGCCGTGGGTCGAGCGGGTGGGGGACTCCGTCGAGGTGCTCGCGGAGGTCGACCCGCAGCACGCGTCACACACGGCCACGCTGGGCGGCCGGTCTAGAATTGTCGCAGTCCGTTCAGGAAACCTGCTCGCCACATCGTTCCACCCCGAGGTGACCGGTGAGCGGCGGGTCCATGAACTTTTCATCCGCATGATCAAGGGAGAAGCGTAGGCATGTCCGGCCACTCCAAATGGGCTACCACCAAGCACAAGAAGGCGGCCATCGACGCCAAGCGCGCGAAGGCCTTCGCCAAGTACATCAAGACGATCGAGGTCGCCGCGCGACTCGGTGGGCCCGACCTGTCCGGTAACCCTGCGCTTGACCTCGCCGTCTCGAAGGCCAAGAAGAACTCCGTCCCGAACGACAACATCGACCGCGCCATCAAGCGCGGCGCGGGGCTGACCGGCGAGTCGATCGAGTACACGGAGATCTCCTACGAGGCCCGAGGCCCGCAGGGCTCGGCGCTCCTCATCGAGTGCCTCACGGAGAACCGGAACCGCGCCGCGGCGGAAGTGCGCCTCGCGGTGACCCGAAACGGTGGCTCGATGGCCGATCAGGGTTCGGTGAGCTACCTCTTCACCCGCAAGGGCGTTGTGAGCCTGGCCAAGAACGGCCTGTCAGAGGACGACGTGCTCATGGCCGTGCTCGACGCTGGCGCCGAGGAGGTCAAGGACGGCGGCGAGAACTGGATCGTCTACTCCGAGCCGCACGACCTCCAGGGCATCCGCGACGCGCTCACGGAGGCCGGCATCGAGTACGAGACGGACGAAGCGGAGTTCGTGCCCTCCATGGAGGTCGAGCTCGATGCCGATGGCGCGCGCAAGTTCGTCCGGCTCGTCGACGCTCTCGAGGACCTCGACGACGTCCAGAACGTGTACACGAACGCGGACATGAGCGAGGAAGTCATGGCGGCCCTCGAGGCCGACTGACGTTCGATGGCAACCCCCCGAGCGGCGGCATCGGAGAGCCTCCGCGTGCTCGGCGTCGACCCGGGCCTCACGCGCTGCGGCCTGGGCGTCGTCGACGTCTCCCGCGACCGGCGAGCGACCCTCGTGGGGGTCGGGGTCGTCGGCACGTCCGCCGAGCAACCCCTCGACGCGCGGCTGCTCGTCATCGCGAACGCCATCGACGAGTGGCTCGAGCGCTATGAGCCCGAGGTCGTCGCGGTCGAGCGCGTCTTCTCGCAGCTCAACGTGAGCACCGTGATGGGCGTCGCGCAGGCCTCCGGCGTCGTCATTGCCGCCGCGGCACGCCGAGGCGTCCCGGTCGCCTTGCATACGCCGTCGGAGGTCAAGGCCGCGGTCACCGGCAGCGGGCGCGCCGACAAGCAGGCCGTGACGCGCATGGTCACCAAGATCCTCCGTCTCGACGCCTCACCCCGCCCGGCCGACGCCGCCGACGCGCTCGCGCTGGCCCTGGCGCACGCGTGGCGCGGCTCCGCGCCCGGCTCGCCTTCCGCCGTCGGACGTACGACGGCGATGACGGCCACCGCGATGACGCCGGCGCAGCGGGCGTGGACGGAAGCAGAGTCCAGGGCGCGCCGCAAGAACTGAGGTGGCAGCAGCGTGCGGAGGAGGGGCCCGTGGCAGAGTCCAGGGCGCGCCGCGGCTCCTGACGGATTCTGTCGGTCCTCGACGCTAGATTGTTCGTAGATGTGTTCGGACGGCAGAAGGGTCCTCGAGCGGTGATCAGCTTCTTGCGCGGCGCAGTGGCGCACGTGGGTCTCTCGGCGGCGGTAATCGACGTGGGGGGAGTGGGCATGTCCTTTGCCGCGACTCCGCGGACGCTTGCGGGGCTTCGCGTGGGCGAGGAGGGGACGGTGCAGACGCTCCTCGTGGTGCGCGAGGATTCCCTGACGCTCTACGGCTTCGCTTCGTCCGAAGAACGCGAGGTCTTCGAGGTGCTTTTGGGTGTTGCGGGTGTGGGGCCGCGCCTGGCCCTTGCGGTGCTCGCAGTGCACAGCCCGGAGGCCGTCCGCGTCGCGGCGCATTCCGAAGACGCGAAGACGTTCACGAAGGTGCCCGGAATCGGGCCCAAGGTCGGCGCTCGGCTCGTTCTGGAGCTCAAGGGCAAACTGGTTCCACTGGGCGCGCCCGGCGAGGCCGCGCCGTCGTCCGCTGGGAGCGCACAGGGGGCCTGGAAGCCGCAGGTGGTGGAGGCGATGACGTCGCTGGGCTGGTCCGAGAAGGACGCGTCGTCGAGCATCGACCGTGCGCTCGAGGACCGTCCTGAGCTCGCGGAGGCCGGAAGTGTGCCGGAGATCCTGCGGGCAACGCTCCGTTGGCTCGGGCAGGGAGCGCGGACCCCCGCCAAGGCCGGTGCCCGTGGCTGAGCCGTCGCTCGTCTCAAGCGGCGAGGAGCCCGAGGAGCGCGTGATCGAAGCCGCCCTGCGGCCGAAGCATCTCGATGACTTCGTGGGGCAGCAGCGCGTGCGCCGCCAGCTCTCGCTCGTGCTCGAGGCGTCCCGGATGAGGGGCCGCAGCGCCGACCACGTTCTGCTCTCCGGCCCGCCCGGACTCGGCAAGACGACCCTTGCGATGATCATCGCGGCCGAGATGAACGCGCCGCTGCGCATCTCCTCGGGCCCGGCGATCCAGCACGCTGGCGACCTCGCGGCGATCCTCTCCTCGCTTTCCGAGGGGGAGGTGCTGTTCCTCGACGAGATCCACCGGATGTCCCGGCCCGCCGAGGAAATGCTGTACATGGCCATGGAGGATTTCCGCGTGGACATCGTGGTCGGCAAAGGCGCCGGGGCGACCGCAATCCCGCTGGACCTTCCGCCCTTCACGCTGGTCGGCGCGACGACGAGGGCGGGCCTGCTGCCTGGCCCCCTGCGCGACCGGTTCGGATTCACGGGGCATCTCGAGTTCTACTCGGTCGAGGAGCTCGAGCTAGTGCTTCGGCGATCCGCGGGGCTGCTCGACCTCCGGGTGACGTCGGCCGGCTTCACCGAGGTCGCGGGCCGCTCGCGCGGAACGCCGCGCATCGCCAACCGGCTGCTGCGCCGCGTGCGGGACTGGGCGCTCGTCCATCGGATCGAGAGCATCGACGCCCGCTCGGCTGCGGCGGCCCTCGACATGTACGAGGTCGACGCGCGGGGGCTCGACAGGCTCGACCGCGCCGTTCTGACGGCCCTCGCGACGAAGTTCGGCGGTGGCCCGGTGGGGCTTTCGACGCTCGCGATCGCGGTCGGCGAGGAACCGGAGACGGTAGAGACCGTCGCGGAGCCGTATCTCGTCCGCGAGGGGCTCATGGGCCGCACGCCGCGCGGCCGGATCGCCACTCCGGCGGCGTTTGAGCACCTCGGACTGCCGGTTCCGCCCGATGCCCCGTTCGCCTACAGCGCAACGCTTTTCGATTCGGCGCCTCCGGCTGGCGACGACGCAGACGAGGGCGACGACGTCCTGGCCGACTGGCGCTGACGGCAGCGCGCCTTCGGGAACTGTTCTAGCCGCTTGCCCGTAGACTGAGAGAAGACACTCCGCTGATGCGGGCTGTAACGCCGTGCCCGGGCTGGCCCCGGGACTGACGCGCGTCCCCCACTGCGACGCGTCCTCCGAAAGAGATTGGACTCAGCCATGGACTTGATGACTATCCTCCTGCTCGTCGTCTTCGCGTTCTTCATCTTCACGATGTTCCGGCGCAACAAGAAGCAGCAGGCGCAGCAGGCAGAGATGCGCACGAAGTTCGTCCCCGGCGTTGAGGTCATGACCAGCTTCGGGCTGTTCGGCCGCATCCTTGAGGTCGACGACGCAGAGAACAAGGTCGTGCTCGAGCTCTCGCCCGGCACGACCGCGACGGTGCACCGTCAGGCCGTCTCGAAGGTCGTGGAGCCGAGCGAGCCGGTCGTCGAGGGCGACGCTGCCGCCGTCGCCACCGATCCCGCCGACTTCGAGACCGCGCACGGCGAGGAGCACGGCCATCCTGCCGCCGCTCCGAGCCCCGACTCGCAGCTGCACGAGACCCCCGAGCAGTCCCTCAAGCGCCTCGAGGGCGAAGGCAAGTAGAGTCTCAACATCCTCGTCCGCGTCTGGTCCGTCCGGGCGCGGACGTCTTCCACGTCAGGAGTTAGGAACCCATGGCTCGTTCCCGCACCAAGCGGCCGGGACTCAGGACAGTCATCTGGCTCGTTGTCCTGTTCGTTGCCCTCGTCTCCGTCCTCGGCGGGGGTGTCATCGCGGGACAGGCGTCGTGGGCCCCCAAGCTCGCGCTTGACCTCGAGGGCGGCACCCAGATGATCCTGGCCCCGAAGGTCACCGGCGGCGGCGCCGTGACCCAGGACCAGCTCAACCAGGCTGTTGAGATCATCCGCCAGCGTGTCGACGGTTCGGGCGTCTCCGAGGCGGAGATCAGCACGCAGTCGAGCCGGAACGTCGTGGTGAGCCTCCCCGGTACGCCGTCAGCGCAGACGCGCCAGCTCATCCAGGCCTCGGCTGACATGAACTTCCGTCCGGTCCTGACCGCGGGCGATCCCGCGGCCGTGGCGAAGGACAAGCTCCTGCCCGACGCGCAGCTCCCGAAACCGACGGCGGCTCCGACGAACGCGAGCGACACGAACTGGATCACCGCTGATCTGTACAAGCAGTACGAGGCGCTCGACTGCACCCAGCCTCAGCCGGAGTCCACGCAGCGCTCCGATCCCGCGAAGCCCCTTGTGACGTGTCAGCCGGCGGCGTCCGGTTCGCAGGCCATCAAGTACATCCTCGGCCCCGTGGAGATCCCCGGCGCGGACATCGCCGGTTCGACGTACGGGCTCGTGCAGGGCCAGCAGGGCGCGGTCACTAACCAGTGGGCCGTGAACATCCAGTTCAACTCGGACGGTACGCAGAAGTTCAAGGACGTCACGCAGCGGCTCAACGGCTTCTACGTCGCTGCCGGCAGCACGAGCGGCGGCGACCCGCGCGCCCAATTCGCCATCGTGCTCGACGACAGGGTGCTCTCGGCGCCGCAGGCCCTCGCCGTCATCACCGACGGCCACCCGCAGATCACGGGCAACTTCACGCAGTCCAGCGCGCAGACGCTCTCGGACCAGCTGCGCTTCGGCGCCCTGCCGATCAGCTTCGACATCCAGAGCGAGGAGCAGATCTCCGCGACGCTCGGCACCGAGCAGCTGCAGATGGGCCTTCTGGCGGGCGCGATCGGCCTCCTGCTGGTGGTGGTGTACTCGCTCTTCCAGTACCGGGCACTCGGCTTCGTGACGATCTTCTCGCTCGTCGTAGCCGGGCTCCTGACCTACCTCGCCATCTCGATCCTGGGGTGGACGCAGAACTACCGGCTCTCGCTCGCCGGCGTCGCGGGCCTCATCGTAGCGATCGGCCAGACCGCGGATTCGTTCATCGTCTACTTCGAACGGATCCGCGACGAACTCCGCGAGGGGAGGGGGCTCGTCTCCGCCGTCGAAAACGGCTGGAAGCGCGCCAAGCGCACGGTCCTCGCCTCGAAGGCCGTCAACCTGCTCGCCGCCGTCGTGCTCTACTTCGTCGCGGTCGGCAACGTCCGCGGGTTCGCATTCACGCTTGGCCTCACGGCCATCGCGGACCTCATCGTCGTGTTCATGTTCACGCACCCCACGCTGCAACTCCTCGCTCGGACCAAGTTCTTCGGCGAAGGCCACCGGTTCTCGGGACTCGACCCGGTCCAGCTCGGAGCGGTTCCCCTGTACCGCGGCGCCGGACGGCTCCGCGAGGCGTCCGAGTCGGCGCGCTCCACGCTCAAGCCCAAGAACGCGGCCGCGGCCGCCGAGGCCGGCCGCCGCATGACCATCGCCGAGCGTCGCGCCGCAGCGGCTGCCGACAACGGCTCGAAGTCTGATCTCGCGGCTGCGGGCAAGTCGCGCCAGCGCACCGAGCGTTCTCAGGAGGAGAACTGATGTCGACGACTGTCCTCGCCCGCTTCGGCAACGAGCTCTACTCCGGGAAGCGTTCGTACGACTTCGTCGGCAAGAAGAAGATCTGGTTCCTGGTCGCCGCGGTGGCCGTGGTCATCGCAATCGTCGTCCCGATCCTGCGGGGTGGGTTCAACCTCAGCATCGACTTCCGCGGCGGCTCCCAGTTCACGGTCTCCCAGACCAAGACGTCGGACACAGTGCCGGGCCAGGACGCCGTCCACTCGGTGGTCTCCGGCGCGGCTCCCCGCGTCTCGAACGTCGCCGGCGGCACGATCCAGGTTCAGACAGATCAGCTTTCCGACACCCAGACCCTTCAGGTCAAGGAGAAGCTCGCCTCCGCCTACGGCGTGTCCCAGGACAACGTGACCTCGACGTTCATCGGCCCGACGTGGGGCGCCGACGTCACGAATCAGGCGCTCCTCGGCTTCGTGGTCTTCGTGGGGCTCGCGGCCGTGCTCATGGCCCTGTACTTCCGCACATGGAAGATGTCGCTCTCGGCGCTCACCGGCATGATCGTGACCATCTTCGTGACGGAGGGCGTGTACGCGATCAGTGACTTCGAGGTGTCGCCGTCCGCCATCATCGGGTTCCTCACGATCCTGAGCTACTCGCTGTATGACACGGTCGTGGTGTTCGACAAGATCCGCGAGAACACGGCGGACATCAAGACGTCCTCGCGCCGGACGTTCGCCGAGGAGGTCAACCTCGCGGTCAACCAGACGCTGGTCCGGTCGATCAACACGATGATGGTCGCCGTCCTTCCGGTTGCCGCGATTCTCTTCATCGGTGCGGGACTCCTCGGTGCCGGCACGCTCCGCGACCTGTCGCTCGCGCTGTTCGTCGGCATCCTCGTGGGCACTGCAGCGACGCTCTTCATCGCCGCCCCGATGTACGCGTGGCTGCGCGAAGGCGAGCCTGATCTCGTCAAGCAGGCTGAGAAGGTTGCGTCCCGGCGCGGGCTGCAGCCCGCCGACTCGACCGCCTGAGCTGAAAGGCCCGATGTTCGCCGGGAGCGCCTCGACGCTCTCGGCGAACATCGGGTGCGCGGGGGAATGGGCGGAATTCTGCAGCATGTTCCTACGGGCATAGACTGAGTTAATCCTCAGACCGTTCAGGAGGCTTGCTTGGAGGAACGTCCGACGCCCGTGCCGGCCCGGTCAGGTGGCCCGCAGTCTGCGGGGTCAGCCGGAACCGGTCAGCCGGGGGTCGCTCACGCCCAACAGCCGCCGGCACCCTCCCAGCGACCCGCGGCTCCTCAGGAACCCGCCGCAGCTCAGGGGGGCGCGGCACAGCAGCCCGCCCCCTCGCAGCAGCCCGCCGCGTCGTCCTCCGCTTCCTCCGAAACCGTGCCCGACGCGTCGCAGCAGCCGACGCCTGGCGGGACTGAATCGCCGCTCGGCGGGAACAGCCTCCTCGAGCGCCCCATGCTCGGGCGCCGCGACCGGACGTTCTCCCGCCTCGCGCGGCTCACAGGCCGGGGCATGTCGGCGCATTCGCCGATCCTGGAGCCCCTGCTTCGCACGGTACGGGCCAACAACCCGCGCGAGGACTTCGAGCTCATCACGCGTGCCTACGAGGTCGCCGAGCGGAGCCATCAGGGGCAGAAGCGCAAGAGCGGTGACCCCTACATCACGCACCCGGTAGCGGTCGCGACCATCCTCGCGGAGCTCGGCATGACCGGCACCACGCTCGCCGCCGCCCTGCTGCACGACACGGTGGAGGATACGTCCTACACCCTCGACCAGCTCCGGAAGGACTTCGGTCCCGAGGTCGCGATGCTCGTCGACGGCGTCACGAAGCTCGACAAGGTCCAGTTCGGCGATGCGGCGCAGGCCGAGACCGTCCGGAAGATGGTCGTGGCGATGGCGAAGGACATCCGCGTCCTCGTCATCAAGCTCGCCGACAGGCTGCACAACGCCCGGACGTGGCGATTCGTCTCGCCGGAATCCTCGGCCCGCAAGGCGCGCGAGACGCTCGAGATCTTCGCGCCGCTAGCGCACCGGCTCGGGATGAACACGATCAAGTGGGAACTCGAGGACCTTTCGTTCGCCGCGCTGTACCCGAAGGTGTACGAGGAGATCGTGCGCATGGTGGGCGCGCGGACCCCCGAGCGTGAGAAGCAGCTCGCCGTGATCCGCGACCAGATCGCCGAGGATCTCCGGTCCAGCAAGATCCGCGCCGAGGTCACGGGGCGCCCCAAGCACTACTACTCGATCTACCAGAAGATGATCGTCCGCCAGAAGGAATTCGACGACATCAACGACCTCATGGGCGTCCGCATCCTCGTGGACTCTGTGCGGGACTGCTATGCGGTGCTGGGCGCGATGCATGCGCGGTGGAACCCCCTCCCGGGGCGGTTCAAGGATTACATCGCGATGCCCAAGTTCAACATGTACCAGTCGCTCCATACGACGGTCATCGGCCCCAATGGCAGGCCGGTCGAGATCCAGATCCGGACGCATGAAATGCACCGACGCGCCGAGTACGGCGTCGCGGCCCACTGGAAGTACAAGGACCAGCCGAACCGCACCTCTCACGCCCCGGACGGCCGAGCCGCGGAGATGGGCTGGCTGCGTTCGCTCGTCGACTGGCAGCAGGAGACCTCGGACCCGGGGGAATTCCTCGACTCGCTGCGCTTCGAGATCAACGCCCGCGAGGTTTTCGTCTTCACGCCCAAGGGCGAGGTCATGGCGCTCCCCGCGGGGTCGACTCCAGTCGACTTCGCCTACGCGATCCACACCGAGGTGGGCCACCGGACCATCGGCGCCCGCGTCAACGGCAAGCTCGTCCCGCTCAACAGTGAGCTGAACCACGGCGACGTCGTCGAGATCTTCACGTCCAAGGCGGAGGGGGCCGGCCCGAGCCAGGACTGGCAGAACTTCGTCAAGAGCGCCCGCGCCCGCAACAAGATCCGCCAGTGGTTCAGCAAGGAACGGCGCGAGGAGGCCATCGACAAGGGCAAGGAGCTGCTCACGCGCGCCATGCGCAAGCAGAACCTTCCGCTTCAGCGCCTTCTGAGCCACGACGCGCTCCTCGCGGTCGCGCAGGAATTTCGCTATCAGGACATCGCGGGACTCTACGCGGGGATCGGCGACGGCCATGCCTCGGCCCAGTCGGTCGTCGAGAAATTCGTGGACAGCCTCGGGGGTGCCGCCGGCACGGCGGAGGACATCGCCGAGACCATCGCCGCGACGACGCCGGCGCCGCCGCGCTATTCCGACTCGGGCATCATCGTCAAGGGCGTTGACGATGTGTGGGTCAAGCTCGCGCGGTGCTGTACACCCGTGCCGCCTGATCCGATCCTCGGCTTCGTGACGCGCGGTTCCGGGGTCTCCGTCCACCGCACTGACTGCACGAATGCGGCCGGCCTGCGCGCACAGCAGGACAGGATCGTCGAGGTGGAGTGGGCGCCGACCCAGTCGAGCGTCTTCCTCGTGGAGATCCAGGTCGAGGCCCTCGACCGCAAGAGCCTGCTTTCGGACGTCACGCGGGTGCTTGCGGAGAATCACGTCAACATCCTTTCGGCCCACGTGCACACGTCGAGCGACAGGCTCGCCCTGTCGCGGTTCGCGTTCGAGATGGGCGACCCGAAGTACCTCAACCACGTGCTGAGCGCCGTGCGCCGCATCGACGGCGTCTTCGACGTCTACCGCACAACCGGAAACCGTCGCCGCACCTAGGCTCACGCCGACGGGCTCCGCGTCTCGCGGAGCAGGCGCGCGATGACGTCGCGGCCGCGCTGCTTGCGCGGCTGGCGGGGGAGCGCGTCCAGGGCGCGGGCGACGAGCGACGGCGTGAGGCCGAGTCCGCGTCGGCTGAGCAGCCTCCTGAGTGCGACGGAGGCAATCGGCGTGTCTCCGTGCATTGCGAGGTCGACCGCCGTGCGGAGCGGGCTCGTGACGAAGAGTGGGCCGAGCTCCACGACGTCGTACTCGCCGAGCCAGACCTCGTGGACGAGGATTCCGCGGGCCTTGCGGGCAGAGGAGATGCGGCGCGGTGCCGGGACGAGGAGCACGGGGACGGCGGGCGCGGGCGCGCACCCATAGATCCACGCGGCAGATTGCCGTCCCACCACGGTGCGGGCGCGGAGCCTCGGTTCGTACGCCGCGGCGAGCGCCGTGGCTCT
The DNA here is from genome assembly GCF_004919045.1 of Sinomonas albida. Taxonomy (GTDB): domain Bacteria; phylum Actinomycetota; class Actinomycetes; order Actinomycetales; family Micrococcaceae; genus Sinomonas; species Sinomonas albida. The sequence goes on along the minus strand of NZ_SWDW01000006.1, from coordinate 67,649 downwards.
CAGCTCGGCGGTGAGCGGTACGGCGGCTGGCGCGTAGGAGTCGCCCACGAGGAGGCGGAGCACGCCGTCGTTCGCCATGGCCTGCAGCTCCGCAGGCGAGAAGGGCCGCCCCGGCGTCAGGATTGCAGCCGGGGCCGCAGACGGAGACCGGCGGACGGGCTGGCTCGGCGCGGCGGGCGGAGGAGGCATGCGGTCCATGCTTCCCCACGGAGCGTCCGCGCCGCGACCGCCGGCGGCCGTATGTGGATAACCGAGAGGCCCCGCGCCCGTCCCTCACGGACGGAGGCGGGGCCTCTGGAGAATCTGGCTGAGCGGCTCAGCCGAGCTCGCTCGCGGACTTCCGCAGTGTCTCGAGCCACGCCTCGCGGGCCTCGAGCGCCTCCCGGGCCTTGGCGGCCTGGCGGGCGTTTCCGGAATTCTCAGCTGCCGCGAGGTCGTCCCGAAGGCTCGCGATCGACGCCTCGAGCTGCGAGAGCGCCGAATCGGTGCGGGCCTGGATCTCGGGGTCCGTGCGGCGCCAGTTCTCGTTGTCGGCGTGCTGGATGGCGTCCTCGACCTTCCGAAGACCCGCTTCCATGCGGCCCATGTCGGCGCGCGGAACCTTGCCGGCGTCCTCCCAGCGGTCGCGGATCGACTGCAGCGCCTTCTTGGCCGCAGCGACGTCCTTGATCGGGAGCAGCTGCTGCGCCTCGGCCAGGAGGGCCTCCTTGACCGTGAGGTTCTCGGAGAACTCGCGGTCGATCGCCTCGTTCGCAGCCTTGCGGGCCTCGAAGAACACGTTCTGGGCCGCCCGGAAGCGGGACCACAGCGCGTCGTCCTCCTTGCGGTTGGCGCGCGGCGCGGCCTTCCACTCGTCCATGAGACGGCGGTACTCGCCCGCGGCGTAGCCCCACTCGGTCGAGGTCTGAAGCGCCTCGGCCTCGGCGATGAGCTGCTCCTTGACGGACTTCGCCGCGGCGTTCGCGCTGTCGAGCTGCGAGAAGTACGCACGCCGGTGCCGGTCGAACTGGGTGCGCGCAGCACGGAATCTCTTCCACAGGGCGTCCTCGGCGGCGCGGCCCAGACGGAGGCCGGACTTCTGCGAGTTCTTCCACGCATCGAACAGCTCGTTCATGCGGGCGCCGCTCGTCTTCCACTGCGTGCGCAGCGGATCCTGGCCCGCGATCGACTCGGCCTCGGCCACGATGGCCTCGCGGTTCGCGAGCTCCTCGGCCCTCGCCTTCTCGTGCTCAGCCTTCTGCTCCGCCTCCACCTGGACGAGGGCAGCCTCGAGGGCGTCAAGACGTGTCTCCGCGCCCCGGACGTCTCCGAGCACCGTCCGCTCCGCGAGCTGAGCCCGCAGGTGACCCGCGGCCTTGCGGATGTCCCCAGCCGCCGCGTGCGACGAGACGCGCTGCTCGAGGAGGGAGATCTGGGCGACGACGTCTTCGAACTTCCGTGCGAAGTACGCGAGGGCCTCGTCTTCCGAAACCCCTGGGTACTGGCCTACGGTGTGCTCTTCGCCGTCGACCGTGAGGAAGACGTGCCCGTCTCCCTCGACGCGGCCCCACTTGCGGGCTTCCTCCAGGTTGACCGGCACGGCGGCCGGCGGAGCGGCAGGTGCTGCCGCCGGGGCTGCGGGCACAGGGCCCGGCTTGGCCTTCGCGAAGGCCGCCGGCGAGGGGACGGATGGAAGGGGAGCAGCCTGTGCAGCTGCGGAGTCGTCGGGTTTCTGACTTTCGGTCACCGCTAGAAGTTCTTTCGCTTGGTGTGGACTGGAGTGCAGGCAGGCGCCCGCTGCTTAGTTCAGTGTGAACGAGTCTATCGTGACTGGAGTCACGGGAGCCCCGTCATCTGCGGAGGCTCCGCCCGGGGTAACGCCCGCCGCGCCGATCTTCGAGATGACATCGAGGCCCGACGTCACATGGCCCACGATCGTGTAGCCGCCCGCCGAGTCGTCCGGGAACGTCGAGTCCTTGTAGGCGATGAAGAACTGCTGGCCGTTGCCGTAGGCGTTGTTGGACGTGCGTGCCACCGCGATGGTCCCGGCGGGGTACTTCTGGTCCTTCGGCGTGTTCTCGAGCGGACCCCACGTGTAGCTCGCGTCGGACTTGCCGGTCGCGTCCTCGGCGCCGCACTGCAGGATCGACGCGGACGCGCTCGTGGTGAGCCGGTGGCACACGCGGCCTTTGAGCGTGCCCTGATCGGCGAGCGACTTGAACACGGCGGCGGCCTGCGGAGCCGCCTTGCCGTCAACCTGCACTCCGACCGTTCCGCCGTTGAGCACGAGGCTGCCGTTGAACGTCTTCCCGGATGCGCTGCTGGCGGCCGGGACGCCGGGCGCGTTGGTCGCCGGCGCGCTCGGGCTCGCGCTGGCGCTCGGGCTCGCGCTCGGATTGCTGAGGCCCGCCTTGACCGCCTCGTAGTCCGCCGCCGTGGGATTGGACGCGAAGACCGTTCCCTGGAGCACGCCGGCCAGCGCGATGGCGACGACGACGGCGGCCGAGGCGATGACGTTGTCCCGCCGACGGCGGGCCTCATGGCCGCGGCGCAGCTCCTGCTTTGCCTCCATGAGCTGCACGCGACGGCGCGACTCCTGGGCGTTGCGCTTCGACACGCGGACTGACCTCCCTGGCTACCGCATAAACTTGGGCATCAGCCAGTCTACGCACGCTGGCATCCTTTACGCCGTCATCCTCGCTGCGCCGTCACCCTTGCAGCGCCGACACCTTCACAAGGAGCATTCACCTCATGGCACGTACCGCCTCGCTGTCCGGATTCCCCGAGTGGCTTCCGCAGGAGCGATTGGTGGAGCTCCATGTGCTCGACACGCTGCGGCGCACCTTCGAGCTCCACGGGTTCTCGTCGATCGAGACGCGAGCGGTCGAGACGGTGGGCCAGCTGCTGCGCAAGGGCGAGATCGACAAGGAGGTCTACGGCCTCAGCCGGCTCCAGGACGACGAGGACTCCGCGAGCAAGGCGGACGCGAACGCCCTCGCCCTCCACTTCGACCTCACCGTGCCGTTCGCGCGCTACGTGGTCGAGAACGCCGGCTACCTCGCGTTCCCGTTCCGCCGGTACCAGATCCAGAAGGTATGGCGCGGCGAGCGGCCTCAGGAGGGCCGAGCGCGCGAGTTCACCCAGGCGGACATCGACGTCGTGGGCGACGGCACGCTCCCGTTCCGCTACGACGTGGAACTGGCGCTCGTCATCTGCGAGGCGCTCTCCGCCCTGCCGATCCCGCCGTTCCGGCTCCGGGTCAACAACCGCAAGCTCGCCGAGGGCTTCTACCGGGGCATTGGCCTCACGGACACGGCCGGCGTCCTGCGCAGCATCGACAAGCTCGAGAAGGTCGGGCCTGAGCGTGTCGCGGAGCTCCTCCACGAGGAGCTCGGTGCGACGCCCGAGCAGGCCAAGGCCGCGCTCGAACTCGCCTCGATCCGGACCGAGGACACCTCGTTCGTACAGCGCGTGCGCGATCTCGGCGTCGAGGACGACCTGCTCGAGGAGGGCCTTGCGGAGCTCGAGGAGGTCATCGCGGCCGCCTCGGCCACGGCCCCGGGGACCGTGATCGCCGACCTGAGCATCGCGCGGGGGCTCGACTACTACACCGGCACCGTCTACGAGACTGTCCTCGTGGGCCACGAGCACCTCGGCTCGATCTGCTCGGGCGGGCGCTACGACGCGCTCGCCACGAAGGGCAACCGCAAGTTCCCCGGCGTGGGCCTCTCCGTGGGTGTCACGCGGCTCGTGAGCCGCATCCTCTCGGCCGAGCTGGCAGTCGCGAGCCGCACGGTGCCGACCGCGGTGCTCGTGGCCCTTGCCGACGACGCATCGTGGGGCGCCGCGCAGGCCGTGGCGGCGCAGCTTAGGGCGCGGGGGATCGCAACGGAGGTCGCCGCAACGGCGGAGAAGTTCGGAAAGCAGATCAAGTACGCGGACCGCCGCGGGATCCCGTTCGTCTGGTTCATGCACCACGACGGCCGGCACGAGGTCAAGGACATCCGCTCGGGCGAGCAGCTCGCAGCGGACCCGGAGACGTGGATGCCGCCCGCCGTGGACATCATCCCGAGCGTGCGGCGGTCCGCCGCGAGCGTGGCCGCCGAGGGCTGAGCCCCCGGGCCGTACGGGTAGACTCTTGCGGGAAATCCGACTTGTTTGAAGAGGAGCGTTGTGCTGCGCACACATGACCTCGGTTCGCTGCGTGCCGAGCACATTGGACAGACCGTCACCCTCGCGGGCTGGGTGGCCCGCCGCCGCGACCACGGCGGGGTGGCATTCGTCGACCTGCGCGATGCCTCGGGCGTGTCCCAGGTGGTCGTGCGCGAGGAAGAGGTCTTCCACGGCCTGCGCAACGAGTTCGTGCTGCAGATCGAGGGCACGGTGGAGCGCCGTCCCGAGGGCAACGAGAACCCGCACCTCGCGACCGGCGAGATCGAAGTCATCGCCAAGAAGGTGACGCTGCTCAACAGCGCCGATCCACTCCCGTTCCAGGTCGACGAGCACGTCGAGGTCGGCGAGGAGGCGCGCCTGCGCCACCGCTACCTCGACCTTCGCCGCCCCGGCCCCGCGCGCGCCATGCGCCTGCGCTCCGAGGCCAACCGCGTCGCGCGCGAGCTGCTCCACGACGAGGGCTTCATCGAGGTCGAGACGCCGACGCTCACGCGTTCGACCCCCGAGGGCGCGCGCGACTTCCTCGTGCCCGCGCGCCTCGCGCCCGGGTCCTGGTACGCGCTCCCGCAGTCGCCGCAGCTCTTCAAGCAGCTCCTGCAGGTCGGCGGGATCGAGAAGTACTACCAGATTGCGCGCTGCTACCGCGACGAGGACTTCCGCGCCGACCGGCAGCCGGAGTTCACACAGCTCGACATCGAGGCGAGCTTCGTGGAGCAGGAGGACATCATTGCGCTCGGCGAGCGCATCGTCGCCGCGATCTGGAAGCTCGTCGGCGTCGAGGTCACGACCCCGATCCCGCGCATGACGTACGCCGAGGCGATGGCGAAGTACGGCTCGGACAAGCCGGACCTCCGCTTTGGCCTCGAGCTCACGGACCTCACCGAGTACTTCAAGGACACGACCTTCGGCGTGTTCAAGGCGCCCTATGTGGGCGCGGTCGTCATGCCGGGCGGCGCGTCGCAGCCCCGCCGGACGCTCGATGCATGGCAGGAGTGGGCCAAGCAGCGCGGCGCGAAGGGCCTCGCCTACGTGCTCCTCAAGGAGGACGGCGAGCTCGCTGGCCCAGTGGCGAAGAACCTCACCGAGGCCGAGCGCGAAGGGCTCGCGGCGGCTGTAGGCGCCCAGCCAGGAGACTGCGTCTTCTTCGCGGCCGGCGAGCAGTCGGCGTCGCGCGCGCTGCTCGGCGCCGCCCGCGTCGAGATCGGCCACCGGACGGGCCTCATCGACCCCAACGGCTGGGCGTTCGTGTGGGTGGTCGACGCGCCGCTCTTCGAGTCGAGCGAGTCCGCGGTGGCCTCGGGCGACGTCGCCCTCGGCTACTCGGCGTGGACCGCGGTGCACCACGCGTTCACGTCGCCCAAGCCCGAGTTCATGGACTCCTTCGACACTGATCCGGGGAGCGCGCTCGCGTACGCCTACGACATCGTGTGCAACGGCAACGAGATCGGCGGCGGCTCGATCCGTATCCACCAGCGCGACGTCCAGGAGCGCGTGTTCAAGGTCATGGGCATCGACCACGAGGCCGCGCAGGAGAAGTTCGGCTTCCTGCTCGAGGGCTTCAAGTACGGCGCGCCGCCGCACGGCGGCATCGCGTTCGGCTGGGACCGCGTCGTCGCGCTGCTCGCGGGCGTGGACTCCATCCGCGAGGTCATCGCGTTCCCGAAGACCGGCAACGGCTACGACCCGCTCACGGCCGCGCCCGCGCCGATCACGCCCGAGCAGCGCAAGGAGGCCGGCGTGGACTTCAAGCCGACCGAGAAGGGCAAGGGCGAGACGGCAGGAGCCTGATTCGACCCCGCGGACGACGACGAGGGGCGGCCCCTGCGGGTGCCGCCCCTCTCGCGTTCTCGAGCTGTCGGTGCGCGGCGGTAGCGTAAAGGGTGATGGAAGATCTGTTCGGACTCGAATCCTCGGGCGGCGACGAGGCCGAGGGCGCGTCCTCTGCGGCCGCGCCCGCGTCGCCGCACGGCCGGGCCGGCCGGGTGGGCCGCGAGGCCCCGCGCAGCCCCCTCGCCGTGCGGATGCGCCCCCGGAGCCTCGACGAGGTCGTGGGCCAGCAGCACCTGCTCGGGCAGGGCTCGCCCCTGCGGCAGCTTGCCGCCGGCGCCGGGGCCTCCGGTGGACCGACGGGGCCGAGTTCCGTCATTTTGTGGGGGCCGCCCGGAACCGGGAAGACGACGCTTGCGCACGTCATCGCGCGCGGCCCCGGCCGCAAGTTCGTGGAGCTCTCCGCGATCACCGCCGGCGTCAAGGACGTGCGGCGCGTCATGGACGAGGCCCTCACGGCCCGTGATCTGCACCGCACCACGACCGTCCTGTTCCTCGACGAGATCCACCGCTTCACCAAGGCGCAGCAGGACGCACTCCTGCCGGGCGTCGAGAACCGCTGGGTCGTCCTCGTGGCGGCCACAACGGAGAACCCCTCGTTCTCGGTCATTTCGCCGCTCCTTTCGCGCTCCCTCCTGCTCACGCTCCAGCCGCTCACCGAGGCGGACATCGCCGGCCTGCTCGAGCGTGCGGTGACCGATCCGCGCGGGCTGGGCGGCGCCGTCGTGCTTTCCGACGACGCCGCGGAGCACCTCGTCCGCCTGGCCGGCGGAGACGCGCGGCGGGCCCTCACAGCGCTCGAAGCGGCTTCCGCCGTCGCCCTCGACGAGGCTTCGCGCCCCACGCCGGAGGAGGACGACGACGGCGCGGCCGCCGCGGGCGAGCCCGTCACCGTCGAGGTGCGGCACGCGGAGAAGGCCCTCGACGTGCACGCGGTCCGCTACGACCGCCAGGGCGACATGCACTACGACGTGATCAGCGCGTTCATCAAGTCGATCCGCGGCTCAGACGTCGACGCGGCGCTGCACTATCTCGCGAAGATGATCGAGGCGGGCGAGGACCCGCGCTTCATCGGCCGGCGGCTCATCATCTCGGCGGCCGAGGACATCGGCATGGCGGACCCGACCGCGCTCCAGACCGCTGTTGCGGCGGCGCAGGCCGTCCAGCTCATCGGCATGCCCGAGGGGCGGATCGTCCTCGCCGAGGCCGTCGTCCACCTCGCCACGGCACCGAAGTCGAACGCCGCCTACATGGGCATCAATGCGGCGATCTCGGACGTCCGGGCCGGCCTCGGCACGGGCGTACCGGCGCATCTCCGCGACGCGCACTATTCAGGCGCCCAGCGGCTGGGCCATGGCGCAGGCTATACCTACTCGCACGATGCCCCGCACTCCGTCGCGAAGCAGCAGTATCCGCCGGACGACCTCGTGGGCAAGGACTACTACACCCCGACGGGCAACGGCGCCGAGCGGGACATCGCCGCCCGGCTCGAGCGGCTGCGCTCGATTATCCGCGGCTCATGATAGGCTAGACAACCGTCTGGCACGTCGTGGATGCCCCCTGTTCTCAGGTAGGAGCACCCAGACGGCAGCTCAAGGCAGCAGCGGGCCGCAGCTCTCCCTCCTGGAGGCCAGGATCCATGAACCGCCGCAAACGAAAGGACACACGTGTCGAGCATTCGTGCACGCCGTCAGACGCGACTTTCCCGCGCTCTGGGCATCGCCCTGACCCCCAAGGCCGCCAAGTACATGGAGCGCCGCCCGTACGGCCCCGGTGAGCACGGCCGCGCGCGCAAGAAGCAGGACTCGGACTACGCGGTCCGCCTCCGCGAGAAGCAGCGCCTCCGCGCCCAGTACGGCATCCGCGAGGCCCAGATGACCCGCGCCTTCGAAGAGGCCAAGCGCACCAAGGGCCTCACCGGTGAGAACCTCATCGAGCTCCTCGAGATGCGCCTTGACGCGCTCGTGCTCCGTGCCGGCTTCGCCCGCACGATCGCCCAGGCCCGCCAGCTCGTCGTGCACCGCCACATCACCGTGGACGGCCAGCGCGTCGACCGCCCGTCGTTCCGCGTCGCCGAGGGTCAGCTCATCAGCGTCCACGAGCGCTCCGAGACGATGACGCCGTTCCAGGTTGCCGCCGCCGGCGCCCACCGCGACGTCCTTCCGACGGTCCCGGGCTACCTCGACGTCAAGCTCGAGGCGCTCCAGGCCCGTCTGGTCCGCCGCCCGAAGCGCTCCGAGGTCCCCGTGACCTGCGAAGAGCAGCTCGTCGTCGAGTACTACGCTCGCTGATTCAGCGCGGCCGTCCCGGCCGAGCAGGAAGGAGCCCGCGGCCGCAAGCCGCGGGCTCCTTGCGTTATGCCCCCGTTATGCCCCTGTAAGGTAACGGAGGGGCGCCGAGCGGCGCACCGTGAGGAGGAAACGTGTCCGGGTCCGACATTGCCGGCCTGATCGCCGCTGGCGTCTTCGCGGTGCTCGTCGCACTGCTTGCCGTGCCGATCCTCAAGCTGGGCCGGGTCTTCGACGAACTGCGCGGCTCGATCCGGACCCTCGCCGACGGTGCCACGCCGCTCATGGACGAGGTCACCTCGACCGTCTCGACCACCCATGAGCAGCTCAGGAAGGTCGACGGCATCGCCGCGAACGTCTCGGACGCGACCGCGAACGTCTCCGCCCTCTCGTCCCTCGTCGCGGCCACGGTCGGCTCGCCGCTGGTCAAGGTCGCGTCCTTCACGTACGGCGTGCGCTCGGCCTGGTCCCAGCGGGGCAACGGCGCGACGCCCTCGGGCCGGCGCAGCCGGTAGCCGGGGATCTCATCAACGGCTCGGTACACGAACGGGGTAGAGCATGAAGCGTCTCTTCTGGCTGACCGTCGGCGGCGTCGTCGGCGCCGTGGCCTATCGCAAGGTCCAGCAGCTGCGGGCCGAATCGGAGCCCGGCGGCCTCAACCGCTCCGCGAGCCGCCTCGTCGATTCCGCGGCGCACTTCGCGGATCAGGTCCGGCAGGGCATGGCGGAGCGCGAGGCAGAGCTGCGCAAGGGGCTCGGGTTCGACGGGTGAGCCCCGCCGGAGTTCGCGGCGGACCGCGAAATCGGGGCACAATGGAATGTTGCGGTAGCGCACTATCTGCGCACCGCGCACGGCGCGCACACAAGAGCGCAGCCGAGAAGGAAGTGGAAGGGTTGAAGCACAGGCCATGAAGTCGCACGAGATCACCCGACGCTGGGTCGACTATTTCGTCAGCAAGGGTCACACGGCCGTGCCTTCGGCATCCCTCGTCTCGAACGACCCCTCGCTCCTCTTCACGGTGGCAGGCATGGTGCCGTTCATCCCGTACCTGACTGCCCGCGAGGAGGCGCCCTTCCCGCGCGCCACGAGCGTCCAGAAGTGCATCCGCACGGGCGACATCGAGGAGGTCGGCAAGACCGCGCGCCACGGCACGTTCTTCCAGATGTGCGGCAACTTCTCCTTCGGGGACTACTTCAAGGAAGACGCGATCAAGTTCGCGTTCGAGCTGCTCACCAAGAGCGTTGACGACGGCGGCTACGGCCTTCCAGCCGAGCGCCTCTGGGTCACGGTCTACGAGGAGGACGACGAGGCCGAGCGACTCTGGCTCGCGAACACGTCCATCCCCGCCGGGCGCATCCAGCGCCTGGGCAAGAGCGACAACTACTGGTCCACGGGCCAGCCGGGCCCTGCCGGCCCGTGCTCCGAGATCTACTACGATCGCGGCCCCGCCTACGGCGTCGAGGGCGGTCCCGCCGTGGACGACAACCGTTACGTGGAGATCTGGAACCTCGTGTTCATGCAGTACCAGATCGAGAACGTGCGCTCGAAGGTCGAGTTCGACATCGTCGGCGAGCTCCCCAAGAAGAACATCGACACGGGCCTCGGCATGGAGCGCCTCGCGATGATCCTCCAGGGCGTCGAGAACATGTACGAGACCGATCAGGTGCGTCCTGTGATCGACCGGGCAGCCGAGCTCTCGGGCAAGGAGTACACGTCCGCCGAGACCGACGCGGACCCGCACCACGCTGACGACGTGCGCATGCGCGTCGTCGCCGACCACGTCCGCTCCGCGCTCATGCTCATCGCGGACGGCGTCACGCCGTCGAACGAGGGCCGCGGCTACGTGCTGCGCCGCCTGATCCGCCGCGCAGTGCGCGCCATGCGCCTCCTGGGTGTCGAGAAGCCGGTCCTGCCCGCGCTGCTCCCTGCGTCCCGCGACGCGATGAAGGGTGTGTACCCCCAGGTCGAGAAGGACTTCGACCGCATCAGCCGCATCGCCTACGGCGAGGAGAAGGCTTTCCTCCGCACGATCGCCGCAGGCACCGCGCGGCTCGACGAGGCAGTCAAGGTCTCGAAGTCGGCGGGCCAGCCCCTCTCCGGCGAGGAAGCGTTCACGCTCCACGACACGTACGGCTTCCCCATCGACCTGACGCTTGAGATGGCGGAGGAAGCCGGGGTTGCGGTCGACGAGGCAGGCTTCCGCGCGCTCATGAACGACCAGCGCCAGCGCGCGCGGGCCGACGCCAAGGAGAAGAAGAGCGGCCACGCCGATCTCACGGCGTTCCAGGAGCTGCTCGCCGACGGCCCGACCGTGTTCACGGGCTACAGCGAGCTCGACGGCGAGTCGCGGATCCGCGGCCTCCTCGCCAAGGGCGCCCGGATCGACCGCGCGCGGGCAGGCTCCGAGGTCGAGATTGTGCTCGAGGAGACCCCGTTCTACGCCGAGGCGGGCGGCCAGGCCGCCGACACCGGCCTCATGACGGGCGATGGCTTCGTCATCGAGGTGCTCGATGTGCAGCGCCCGCTCAAGGGCCTGAGCGTCCACAAGGCGATCGTGCGTGAGGGCGAGCTCGCGGAGAACGCGTTCGTGCGCACCGCCGTCGACCGCGAGCGGCGGCACGCCGCCGAGCAGGCCCACACGGCGACCCACCTCGTCCACGCGGCGCTGCGCCAGATCCTCGGTCCGGAGGCCGTTCAGCGCGGCTCCTTCAACAAGGCCGGCTATCTTCGCTTCGACTTCGCGTGGGGCGAGCAGCTCAGCGGCGCGTCCAAGAGCGAGATCGAGGAGGTCGCAAACCTCGCGATCCGCGACAACTTCGCGGTCAACACGGCGGAGATGCCGCTTGCGGAGGCCAAGGCCGCCGGCGCGATGGCGCTCTTCGGGGAGAACTACGGCTCGCGGGTCCGCGTCGTCGAGATCAACGGCCCATGGTCCATGGAGCTGTGCGGCGGCACGCACGTCGACACGACCGCGCTCATCGGTTCGCTGACACTGCTCGGAGAGCAGTCCGTTGGCTCCGGGAACCGCCGCGTCGAGGCATTCGTGGGCCTCGACGCCTTCCGCCATCAGGCGGCCGAGCGTGCGCTCGTGTCCGAGCTGACGGAGATGTTCAAGGTTCCCTCGGGGCAGCTCGCCGACCGCATCGGGGCAACGCTCACCAAGCTCAAGAACGCTGAGAAGGAGCTCGAGCGGCTTCGCAAGGAGAAGCTGGCCGCGGCCGCGGCCGCGCTCGTGGGCTCCGCGAAGGACGTCGCCGGGGTGCGCCTCATCACGCACGACGCCGGGCAGATCGGCTCCGCGGACGAGCTCCGCAGCCTTGCGCTCGACCTCCGCGGGCGCCTCGGAGCCGAGGCCGCCGCGGTCGCGGTGGCCGGCGTCGCGAACGGCAGGCCCGCCGTGCTCGTCGCCACCAACGAGGCGGCCCGCACCGCCGGGGTCAAGGCCGGAGCGCTCGTGCGCATCGCGGCCGGAGTCCTCGGCGGCGGGGGCGGCGGCAAGGACGACATTGCCCAGGGCGGCGGGACCGACCCGACCAAGGTCGTCGAGGCACTGGGCGCCGTGGCTTCGGCCGTGGCGGCTCGCTGAGGCAGGCTGATGACGCACGCGACTGCAGACCAGAAGGCCGCATTCCGTCGGGGGGTCCGACTCGGAGTGGACGTCGGCACTGTCCGCGTGGGCCTTGCCGCCTGCGACGCGGACGGGATCCTCGCGAGCCCGGTCTGCACCCTCGACCGGGACGCCAAGACGAACCGCGACGTCTGCCTCGTGGTCAACGAGGCCCTCGAGCGGGGTGCCGTGCAGGTATTCGTGGGACTCCCGCGGAGCCTGAACGGCGCGGAAACGGCCTCCGCGGCCATGGCTCGGGCGTTCGCGGGGATTCTCGCGACCGCCCTCGCCACGGGGGGAGCCGAGTGCGAAGTAAGGCTTGTGGACGAGCGGTTCAGCACCGTCGAGGCGCATCGCAACCTGCGCTCGGCTGGCCTCTCGACCCGGGACCACCGTAAAGTGGTAGACCAGGTAGCCGCCGTCGGCATCCTCGAGCACGCCCTGAGCCTGCTCAAGAGCGGTGTCGGCACCGTTGGCGAACTTGTACCGCCCGCGGCGGAGCGTGGTGGGGGGATCCGCCGAGACGATCCGAACAGGAGTACGTAGCCAGGATGGACCCTCAGGACACGGATTTCCGGTCCACGGACCAACGGCCCCTGACTCGTCGCGAGCTCAGGTCGAAGGAACGTGCCGAGACCGAGGCCCAGCAGCGGTTGCGCTCCGGGACAGGCCGCACACCGGCTGAGTCGGCGCCCACGGCCTCAGATCGCCGCCCGTCGGAGACCGTCCCGACGCCCGAGGCCACAGCCCAGGGCGCGGATGCACCGCTTCCCTTCGCGCAGCCCTCCGACGGCCCGTCGCCTGACACCCCCGCCGCACCGGCGCAGCCACCTCGCGCTGCTTCCGGTCCGGCCGCTTCGGCGCCTCCTGCGACGGCGCCCTACTCACTTCCGCCGGCCGCGACCACGCCGTCGTCGCCCACGCCGGCCGCGCCCACGCCGTCGTCGTCGGCGCCGACCGAGGCGGGCAAGCCGGTGACGCCGCGCTCCCGCCCCCGCAGCGGGCGGACGCTCGCCGACTGGCCGGCCCCGGTTCCCGCCTCCTCGAGCCACCTTTCCACGGGCGGAGCACCCGTCTACGAGGCCGAGCAGCGTGCCGCGGGCGGCGTCCCGAACTCAAACGCAGCGGGGAACCCGCAGACGCCCAAGCCCCAGGCCAAGCCCTCGACCTCGAAGAACCCCATCGTCCCGACGACGCCGGGCCAGCGGGTCTCGGCGGGGAGCGCCGCGGTCTTCGCGGGCGCAGCGCCCGCCGCAGCGGCTGCGGGTCCCTCTGTGCTCCGCCGTGCGGAGGCCGTCCGGGCAGCAGCCGACGGCGGCGGCTCGGTCCCTTCGGAGGAACCGGCCGACGGCGATGCGTCCTGGGACGCCGCGCGCCGAGGACCCGGTGGCGGTCACCACAGCGACTCCGCGCTGGGCCATCATGGGCTCGGCCACGATGCCGGCCTGGGCGTCGCCGAGGCAGCCCCCGCGGCCGCGGCCGCCGGCGGATACGGGCATGACGGACTGGCGCACGACGGGCTCGCGCACGACGCCCCCGCGGAAGATGCCGTCCCGCACGCCGGCATCGAGCACGCGATGCCGGACGATTCGACCGTCCACGAGGCCGTCTTCGCCTCGGCGGAGGTCGTCAAGGCGAAGCCCAAGTGGTCCCGCCAGTTCAAGGCCCTGCTCGCGATGGGCGTCGCGCTCGTCCTCATTGTCGGCGCGAGCTTCGTCGGCGCGGCCGTCCTCCGGCCGATCCTCGGCATGGACAAGGTCACGGACTACCCGGGCCCGGGCTCGGGCCAGGTCGTCGGGACGGTCCAGCCTGGCTCCGGCCCGCGTGCCGTGGCCCAGGACATGCAGCAGCAGGGCGTCATCGCGGACGTGGACACCTTCCTCAAGGCGTTCGGTGCCACGAACGCGAGCCTCCACCCGGGCGACTTCACGTTCAAGAAGCAGATGAAGGCGTCCGACGCGGCGGCCATCCTCGCCCAGGAAAGCGGCGGCAAGGTCATCTACTTCGCGCTCAGTGCGGGAATGCGGATCGGAGACTCGCTCGACGCGATCGCGAAGGCCTCCGGCATCAACCGCAAGGACCTCGACACGCTCAATTCCCAACCGGGCCAGTTCGGGCTCCCGGCGCAGGCAAAGAGCCTCGAGGGCTACCTCGCGCCCGGCGAATACAAGCTCCCGGTCGGGACGTCGGCGAAGGACATCATCACGAAGCTTGTCACCACGACCACGGACGAGCTCAAGCAGGCCGGCGTCACCGATCCCGCGAAGCAGTACGACGTGCTGACGGTCGCGAGCATCGTCCAGGCCGAGGGCGGGCAGGCCGACTACGGCAACGTGGCGGGCGCGATCAACAACCGCCTCAAGCCGAACGACCAGACCAACGGGCTCATCCAGTCCGATGCGACGGTCACGTACGGGCTCGGGACGAAGACGGTCCAGCTCACTGACGCCCAGAAGCAGGACGCCAGCAACCCGTACAACACGTACGTGCACACGGGTCTCCCGCCGGGGCCGATCGGCTCGCCGGGCGCGAAGGCCGTGGCCGCTGCGGCCCACCCGACGCAGAACGACTACCTGTTCTGGGTGACGGTCAACCTCGACACGGGCGAAACGAAGTTCGCGAAGACGTACGCCGAGCACCAGACGTACGTGGCTCAGTACCAGCAGTGGTGCAACGCGAACGCCGGGAAGTGCCAGTGAGCGAAGGCCGGCGACGGGCGGCCGTTCTCGGCCACCCGATCGGCCACTCGCGCTCGCCCGCGCTGCACCGGGCCGCGTACGCGCTGCTTGGCGAGGACATCGAGTACGGATCGTTCGATCTCGTCCCGGACCAGCTCGCCGACTTCGTCGGGCGGGTCCGGGACGAGCCCGGCTGGTGCGGCCTCTCCGTCACGATGCCGCTCAAGGGCGCGTTCGTGGCCCACGTCGACAGTCTGTCGGGGCACGCCGTCTCGCTCGGCGCGCTCAACACGGTCGTCTTCGACCGTGCGGACGGCCTCGCGCTCGTGGGCCACAACACGGACGTCGCGGGCATTGTCGAGGCTCTCCGGCACGCGGGCGTCGAGCGCGCGGTGAGCCCCGTCGTCGTCGGCGGCGGCAACACGGCGCTCGCCGCGGTCGCGGCGATCGCGGAGCTGGGCGCCCCTGCGGTGCGGTTCCTCGTGCGCAGCCCGGAGCGGGCGGGGGAGGCCGTGCGCCTCGCCGAGCGGCTCGGGCTCGACGTCGCCGTCGAGGCGATCGCGGGCGGAGCGCGGACCCTCGCGGCGGCGGACGTCGCCATCAGCACGCTCCCGCCGCGCGCCGCGGACGGGCTGGGTGCGGAGCTGGGGATCCTTCCCGCGGACGACGGCGGCCATCGGGTCCTGCTCGACGCCGCCTACGATCCGTGGCCCAGCGCGCTGGCCGCGGCCTGGGCGGGCAGGGGCGGAACCGTCCTGCACGGGCTCGAGATGCTCGTGTACCAGGCCGTCGAGCAGATCGTCCTGTTCACGGGCCGCGAGGACGCCCGCACACGCGAAGTCATAGATGTGATGTGTGACTCAGTCGGGCTCCCGCGACGCACGCGCTAGCGTGCCCGCGTGGCAGGATGGATGGCATGTTGCGTTGGTTGACCGCCGGGGAGTCGCATGGGCCGGCACTCGTGGGCATTGTCGAGGGCCTTCCCGCTGGCGTCGAGCTGAACAGCGAGGACGTACGCCGCGCCCTCGCACGGCGCCGGCTCGGCTATGGCCGCGGCGCCCGCATGAAGTTCGAGCAGGACGAGGTGACGCTCGTCGGCGGCGTGCGCCACGGGCTGACCCAGGGCGGTCCGGTGGCCATCGAGGTCGGCAACACCGAATGGCCCAAGTGGGAGCAGGTCATGTCGGCGGACCCCGTGGACGCGGCGGAGCTCGAAGGCCTCGCCCGCAACGCCCCGCTCACGCGCCCGCGACCTGGCCACGCCGACTTCACGGGCATGCAGAAGTACGGCTTCGACGAGGCCCGGCCGGTCCTCGAGCGTGCCTCGGCGCGCGAGACCGCAGCGCGCGTGGCGCTCGGCACGGTCGCGTCCAACTTCCTCCGTCAGCTCGGTGTCGAGCTCGTGAGCCACACGACCCAGATCGCGGGGGTCGCGGCCCCTGAGGACGCGCAGCTCCCGCTTCCTTCCGACGTCGACGCGCTCGACGCCGATCCGCTGCGCTGCTTCCACGCCGAGACGTCCGCGGCGATGGTCGCGGAGGTCGACGAGGCCCACAAGGAGGGCGAGACCCTCGGCGGGGTGGTCGAGGTCCTCGCGTACGGCCTTCCCCCCGGACTCGGGAGCTACGTCCACTGGGACCGTCGGCTCGACGCGCGCCTGGCCGGCGCGCTCATGGGCATCCAGGCCATCAAGGGCGTCGAGGTCGGAGACGGCTTCCGCACCGCAGCCCGGCGCGGCTCGCAGGCCCACGATGAGATCGTCCGGGATCCGTCCGGCAGGATCGTGCGCTCCACGAACCGCGCGGGCGGGATCGAGGGCGGCATGAGCATCGGCGACGTGCTGCGGGTCCGCGCCGCGATGAAGCCCATCGCGACCGTGCCGCGCGCGCTCGGCACGATCGACGTTGCGACGGGCGAGGCGGCGAAGGCCCACCACCAGCGCTCGGACGTGTGTGCCGTGCCGGCCGCGGGCGTCGTGGCCGAGGCCATGGTGGCGCTCGTGCTCGCCCAGGCGGTGCTCGAGAAGTTCGGCGGCGACTCGGTGGCGGAGACCAAGCGCAACCTCGAAGCGTTCGTCGAGAACATCCCCGCGGCGATGGACTCGGTCGCGCGATGACCTCTCCCGCGCCGCGCCCCCGTTCGGGATGCACGGTGGTTCTCATGGGCCCCATGGCCTCGGGGAAGTCGTCGGTCGGGGCGGCCCTCGCTCGGCTGCTCGGCGCCGACTTCGTGGACACCGATGTGCGCGTGGTCTCGGAGTACGGCCCGATTCCGGACATCTTCGCGTCCCGCGGCGAGGAAGGCTTCCGCGAGCTCGAGGCGCGCGCCGTCGCCACGGCGCTGGGCGAGGCGCACCCGCACGGACTCGTGCTCGCGCTCGGGGGAGGGGCCGTGCTGCGCGCCGACACGCGCGAGCTGCTCTCCGGCTCGGACGTCGTGTACCTTGAGGTGCGCTGGGAAGACGTCGCACCCCGCCTCGTGGGAAGCGAGGACCGCCCGCTGCTCCACGGAGAGGCGGAGCGGAGCTGGAGAGAGCTCATGGAGCGACGCCGTCCCGTGTACGAATCGGTGGCCACCCTGCGGATCCATGCCGCGGGCGCAGCCGCGGAAGACGTGGCCCGCGACGTTGCGGGCCGATTGACACTCCAGCGCAAAGGAGCTGACGCGTGAGCGTCGAGAATGAATCCCGTCCCGACGGCGACGCCACGGTCATCAAGATCACGGGCGCCCAGCCGCAGGAGAACTACGACGTCGTGGTGGGCCGCGGGCTGCTGACCCGACTCGGCCCGATCCTCGGGGAGCGCGTGAAGCGCGTCCTGGTGGTCCATCCGCGGGCACTGCGGGCAACGGGCGACGCCGTGCGCGACTCCCTCGCCGCAGACGGCTTCACGGCCCTCACGGCGGAGATCCCGGACGCGGAGGAGGGCAAGCACATCCAGGTTGCGGCGTTCTGCTGGCAGGTCCTGGGGCAGAACGACTTCACGCGTTCCGACGCGATCGTCTCCGTGGGCGGCGGCGCCGTGACGGACGTCGCGGGCTTTGTCGCGGCGACGTGGCTCCGCGGCGTGCGCGTGGTGCATCTGCCCACGAGCCTCCTCGGCATGGTCGACGCCGCCGTGGGCGGCAAGACCGGGATCAACACGGCAGAGGGCAAGAACCTCGTCGGTGCCTTCCACCCTCCGGCCGCCGTGCTCGCCGACCTCGACGCGCTCTCGACGCTGCCCAGGAACGAGCTGGTGTCCGGGCTCGCCGAGGTGGTCAAGTGCGGATTCATCGCGGACCCCGAGATCCTCGAGCTCGTCGAGCGGGACGCCGACGGCGCGACCGACCCGGGATCGGCCACGCTCAGGGAGCTGATCGAGCGCGCCATCGCGGTCAAGGCCGAGGTCGTCTCGACCGACCTCAAGGAGAGCGGCCGGCGCGAGATCCTGAACTACGGCCACACGCTCGGCCACGCCATCGAGCTCGCCGAACGCTACCAATGGCGCCATGGGGCGGCCGTGAGCGTGGGCATGATGTTCGCCGCTGAGCTCGCCCGCAGCGTGGGTCGACTCGAGGACGCCGTGGCAGACAGGCACCGTAGCATCCTAGAGCGGCTCGGGCTGCCGACCTCCTACCGCGGCGACCGCTGGCAGGCCCTCCTCGACGGCATGCGGCGGGACAAGAAGTCCCGCGGTGACCTCCTGCGCTTCGTGGTGCTGGACGGCGTTGCGAAGCCAGGCATCCTCGAGGTCCCGGACACGTCGCTCCTGTTCGCGGCCTATCAGGAAATCGCCGAAGGAATCCCGGCATGATGATCGACCGGCGCGAGTGGCCTGACGCAGGGTTCCCGGGGATCGCCGTCGACCCCGAGACGCTCAACGCGGTCGTCGTGGACGAGGAGCGCTGCCACGCCGCGCTGGAGGCGGGGGGCTCGCTCGAGGACCGCGCCGTCGTCGAGCTCGCTCGCGGGCACGTCAACGAGGCCGCCGAGATCATCGTCGAGGCGCGCTACCGCGACCCCGAGTCCTTCCAGCTCAAGGTGCTCGAACTCGACGTGC
Organism: Sinomonas albida; assembly: GCF_004919045.1. GTDB lineage: Bacteria > Actinomycetota > Actinomycetes > Actinomycetales > Micrococcaceae > Sinomonas > Sinomonas albida. The sequence continues at coordinate 49,057 of NZ_SWDW01000006.1, read as the reverse complement.
TGCGGCTCGGCAACCGCAACGACCGGGCTCTCGAGCGCGCGCGGCAGATCCTCGCCGAGGTCAAGGGCACGCCGCGCGAGGCCGTGGTGCGCCAGTACCTCGGCAAGATCCAGTTCAGCCGCGGCCAGTTCGCCGCGGCCGAGGACGCGTTCACGAAGGCCCTTGAGCTGCGCGTGGCCGCAGCGGCGGACGCGAGCCTCATCTATTCGAGCACGGTGGCGCTCGGACGGGCGCGCGAAGAGCGCTTCGGCACCGCCTGATCGGGACCCTCGCGGGGCACGATCGGTGCCGCTCGGAAGCGGGTGGCCCGCACAGGTAGAATAGTCCCCGGATTTCCGCGCGCCCCTCCTCGAGGTGGCCGCTGCGCGGCGAACGGACAAGAGAGGGATACGTGGCTACGACCAACGACATCAAGAACGGGACCGTCCTCAACCTCGACGGACAGCTGTGGAACGTCATCGAGTTCCAGCACGTCAAGCCGGGCAAGGGCGGCGCGTTCGTCCGCACGAAGCTTCGCAACGTGAAGTCGGGCAAGGTCGTTGACCGCACGTTCAACGCGGGCACGAAGATCGACACCGCGACCGTGGACCGCCGCGACTACCAGTACCTCTACAAGGACGGCACCGACTTCGTGTTCATGGACACGGAGGACTACGACCAGATCCACATCGCCGCCGAAGCCGTGGGCGACGCCGCGAACTTCATGCTCGAGAACCAGACGGTGCTCATCGCGCTGCACGAGGGCGCGCCGCTCTACATCGAGCTCCCGCCGAGCGTGGTCCTCGAGATCACGTACACGGAGCCCGGCCTCCAGGGCGACCGCTCCTCCGCGGGCACGAAGCCGGCCACGCTCGAGACGGGCTACGAGATCCAGGTCCCGCTGTTCGTCGAGAGCGGCACCAAGGTCAAGGTCGATACGCGCGAGGGCAACTACCTGGGACGTGTCAACGACTAGTGAGCGCCCGCGGCAAGGCCCGGAGCCGGGCCCTCGACATCCTCTTCGAGGCTGAGCAGCGCTCGGTCGCGCCGTCTGACGTCATCCAGCGGCGCCTCGAGAGCACGGACCAGCAGATCAATCCGTACACGGAGGAGATCGTCTCGGGCGTGGTTGCGAAGCAGCCTCAGATCGACGAGATCCTCACCACGTACGCGCGCGGCTGGACGCTTGAGCGCATGCCGGCCGTGGACCGCATCATCCTGCGCATCGGCACGTGGGAGCTGCTCTTCAACGACGACATCCCGGACGGCGTGGCGGTGAGCGAGGCCGTTGCGCTGGCCCGCACCATGTCGACCGAGGACTCGCCGACGTTCGTCAACGGCCTCCTCGGCACGCTGCAGAATCTCAAGCCGACGCTTCTGGCCTGAATCCCAGGCGGGAGCGTTCGAAGCGCACAGCGTGCTGGGCGCGCAAGCGGGCCGGTTCAGGGCGCCACGATAGTGGACCTGAGCCGGCCCGCTTCGTGCAGGAGCCCTTCCTCGGCTTGGACGTAGCCCACGAGGTCGCGCCCGCTGACGGCGCGTTGGCGCGTGTACGCGAGCTCCGTGGCCACGCGGATGAACGCGCGCATCTCGGTGCGACGCCCCCGCGAGGCCGCCCAGCGGAGCCCCGCCTTGCGGCCGCGCGGCGTTGCGAGCATGTCGACCTCGAGCGGCGTGAACCATCCCGCGGCCGCGTATTCGGCGAGCCGCCGGTGAGTCAGCCGCGCGTCGGCCCTGCGCAGGAGGTACACGCCCGCGATGGCCGCGCCGAACAGCGGCACCTCGACGGCCGCGTACACGATCAGGAATTGGTCGCCGCTGCTGTTCCACAGGTGATGCAGAAGGATGGCCGGGACCAGGCCCACCACGAACGCGACGATGCCGAGGCCGGCGTTCCACCGCCGGGCAGCGAAGCCCATCACCGCACCGAGGGAGCCCGTGAACATCGCGTGCGCGAAGGGGGAGAAGATGCCCCGCAGCATGAACATCACCACGAGGGTCTCGGTGGATCCGGGGCCGCCGGCGTACGCGCGGCCGAAGTAGAGGATGTTCTCCGTGAACGCGAAGCCCGCCGCGACGGTCATGCCGTAGACCACGCCGTCCACCGGGCCGTCGAAGTACTTCCGCGCCGCGAGGAACAGGATCAGGAGTGCGAGCCCCTTCGCCGTCTCCTCGACGAACGGCGCCTCGACCGTGGCCAGGAAGACACGCATGTCGCCGGGATCCGCGTCGCGCGGGCCGAACGTTTGGAGGAACAGGGGCTGGACGAGCGTCGTCGTCGCCACGGCGACCACCGCACCCCACGCGAGGGCGAAGACGAGCAGGCGCTTCGGCTCCGGCTCCCAGCGGTCGACGACGGCGACCGCCCCGAGCACGATGGCGAGCGGCACGAGGGAGAGGACGAAGCCGACGGCGAGCCCGCCGCTTCCCGTGTTCGCGAACAGGAACGGGATCACGAGGAGGAGGCCGGCGAGCACGAGGATGCCTCCCGCGAGGAGGAGGGCCGTGAGTCCCGGCACGTGGGCGCGGTGGATGAGCGGGGGCGGCGGGACGGCACCTACCTGATGTCGCGTCGGTTCGGGCCGAGGATCCGCCGGGGGCGGCGCATGATGGCTCGTCATGGCTCTTAGGCTAGCGGCCGGGCCAGGGGCCCCGGCTCACCCTGTGATAGTTTTGAAGGCGGTTCAGCCGTCACATCCTTTTTAATTCCGTCCCGTGAGGCGGGGAAAGGGGTCTGCCTTGGCACAAGCTGCTGCAGACAAGGGAACGCCCGGGACCGCAGCTCCGGCGCACTCGGCCGGGGGCCGCGTCGTCCTGAGCGCAGCGGATATCGACCGCGCCCTCACGCGCATCGCGCATGAAATCCTCGAGGCCAACAGGGGCCCGCAGGACATCGTCCTCCTCGGTATTCCGCGTCGCGGCTACCCGCTCGCGCTCCGCCTGGCCCGCAAGCTCGCCGCCGCCGATCCGGGCGTCGATGCCGATCAGATCGTGGGCCAGCTCGACATCACGATGTTCCGCGACGACCTCTCGCGCCAGCCCACGCGCCCCCCGGCAAGGACGCTCCTGCCACGCCAGGGGATCGACGACAAGGTCGTGGTCCTCGTCGACGACGTTCTGTACTCGGGCCGCACCATCCGCGCCGCCCTCGATGCGCTCGTGGACCTCGGCCGGCCGCGCGTCGTGAGGCTCGCCGTCCTGGTGGACCGCGGCCATCGCGAGCTGCCCATCCGCGCCGACCACGTGGGCAAGAACCTCCCGACCTCGGCCGCGGAGAAGGTGCGCGTGCGCCTCGGCGAGGTCGACGGCGGCGAGGGCTTCTCGGAGGACCACGTCGCGATCGAGGCCCCGGCCGGCGGCGTGGACGGGGAGGCGGCCCGGTGAGGCACCTCCTCTCGACCCAGGACCTCTCGCTCGCGGACGCCATTCAGATCCTCGACACGGCGGAGGAGATGGCGGCCGTCAACGACCGCGAGGTCAAGAAGCTCCCCGCTCTGCGCGGCCGGACCGTGGTGAACCTCTTCTTCGAGGACTCGACGCGGACCCGGATCTCGTTCGAGGCCGCCGCGAAGCGCCTCTCCGCGGACGTCATCAACTTCGCCGCGAAGGGCTCGTCCGTGTCGAAGGGCGAGTCGCTCAAGGACACCGCGCAGACCTTGGAAGCGATCGGCGCGGACGCCGTCGTCATCCGTCACTCGGCGTCGGGCGCCCCGCACCGGCTCGCGACCACGGACTGGATTGACGCCGCCGTCGTCAACGCCGGCGACGGCACGCACGAGCACCCCACCCAGGCCCTCCTGGACGCGTTCACGCTGCGGCGACACCTCGCTCGCGTGGCGGGGACGCCGTCGTCGGGCCTTGACCTCGCCGGCGCGCGCGTCGTCATCGTGGGGGACATCCTGCATTCGCGCGTCGCCCGCTCCAACGTGTGGCTCCTCACGACGCTCGGCGCGAAGGTCACGCTCGTGGCGCCGCCCACGCTCCTGCCAATCGGGGTGGAGCAGTGGCCGTGCGAGGTGAGCTACGACCTCGACGACGCCCTCGCGGACGCACCGGACGCCGTCATGATGCTCCGCGTGCAGGCCGAGCGCATGAACGCCTCCTACTTCCCCTCGACGGCCGAGTATTCGCGCCTGTGGGGCCTCGGCGACGAGCGCTTCGCGCGCTTCGCGGAGCCTGAGTTCAGGGACACCGTGATCCTGCACCCAGGACCGATGGTGCGCGGCCTCGAGATCTCCTCCGCCGCTGCCGACTCGGACCGCTCCCAGGTGCTCCGACAGGTCGCCAACGGCGTCTCGGTCCGCATGGCCGTCCTCTACCTGCTCATGTCTGCGAAGGAGTCTGCACGATGACCGAACTGGTGGCTGGGCCCGCGTACCTCGTCCGGGGGGCCTCCCTCTACGGCGAAGAGCGGGCGGACCTCCTCATCGAGGGCGGCCGGTTCACGGCGGTCGGGTCCGGGCTCGACGCGGACGGCGCGACGGTCGTCGAGGCGGACGGGCTCGTGGCGCTCCCTGGGCTGGTCGACGTGCACACGCACCTCCGCGAGCCGGGTCGCGAGGACGCCGAGACGGTCGAGACCGGAACGCGCGCCGCGGCGCTCGGCGGGTACACCGCGGTGCACGCGATGGCGAACAGCAACCCCGTCGCTGACACGGCCGGCGTCGTCGAGCAGGTGCACAGCCTGGGCCGGCGCGCGGGCTGGGTGGATGTCCGGCCGGTCGGCGCGGTGACGGTCGGCCTCGCTGGCGAGCAGCTCGCCGAGCTCGGCGCAATGGCCGATTCGGCGGCGCGGGTGCGAATGTTCTCCGACGACGGGATCTGCGTCCACGACCCCGTGCTGATGCGCCGCGCGCTCGAGTACGTGAAGGCGTTCGACGGCGTCGTCGCCCAGCACGCGCAGGAGCCGCGGCTCACGGCCGGCGCCCAGATGAACGAGGGTGCGGTGTCCGCCGTGCTCGGCCTGCCGGGGTGGCCGGCGGTCGCCGAGGAGAGCATCATCGCGCGGGATGTGCTCCTTGCGGAGCACGTGGGCTCGCGGCTGCACGTGTGCCACGTCTCGACCGCGGGCTCGGTCGAGATCGTGCGCTGGGCCAAGTCCCGCGGCGTCAACGTCACGGCCGAGGTCACTCCGCACCACCTGTGGCTCACGGACGAGCTCGTGCGCAGCTACGACCCCGTGTACAAGGTCAACCCGCCGCTGCGCACGCAGACGGACGTCGAGGCCCTGCGTGCCGCCCTCGCGGACGGCACCATCGACGTGGTCGGAACGGACCACGCGCCGCACCCGAGCGAGCACAAGGAGTGCGAGTGGGCGCAGGCGGCGATGGGGATGACCGGGCTCGAGACGGCTCTCTCGGTCGTGCAGCACGCGATGGTCGAGACGGGCCTGCTGGACTGGCGCGGCGTGGCCCGCGCGATGTCCGAGCTGCCCGCCCGGATCGGCCGCCTCGCGGATCAGGGGCGCCCGCTCGCCGCGGGCGAGCCCGCCAACCTCGTGCTCGTCGACCCTGCCGCGCGCTGGACCGTCGATCCGGCGACGCAGGCCACGAAGGGACGCAACTCGCCGTTCGCGGGGCGCGAGCTCCCCGGGCGGGTCGTCGCGACGTTCTTCCACGGCCACCCGACGGTGCTCGACGGCGCGCTCAACACGCCGCACCCGGGCTCCGCGGGGGAGCGCTGATGGACCGGACGGTCCCGGCGATCGTCATGCTCGTCCTCGCGCTCGCGCTCGTCGTGCTGCTGTGGGTGGGCTGGCGCGGCCGCAAGCGACGGCAGGCGGACGTTCCCGAGCCTCAGCCCGTCCCCGCGGACACGGGAGCGGAGCGTTTCCGCGCGGACGGCCAATACGTCACGACGACGACGGCGGGGGATTGGCTCGACCGGCTGGCGGTCCACGGGCTGGGCCTGCGCACCCGGGCGGACGCGGCCGTGTACGACGGCGGGGTCCTCTTCGAGCGGGCGGGTTCCGGGCCTCTGTGGGTCCCCGCGGGGAGCATCGACGAGGTGCGCCTCGAGAGCGGCATGGCCGGCAAGTTCGTCGAGCGCGACGGGCTCGTGGTGCTCGGCTGGCGGCTTGGCGACCACGCCGTGGACACGGCCTTCCGCACGCGCGTCCCCGAAGACAAGACTGCCCTCAAGGCAGCGATCGAAGACCTCATGAGTTCAGGGCGTTCCGGCGACACCGGCCGCCCGCAGGACCAGGAAGAAGAGTGAACAGTGACTGAATCGGAAAAGTCGGCGCCGAAGGGCAACGTACCGGCCGTGCTGATGCTCGAGGACGGGCGGGCGTTCCGCGGCCGCAGCTACGGCGCCGTCGGCACGACCCTCGGCGAGGCGGTCTTCGCGACCGGCATGACGGGATACCAGGAGACCCTCACGGATCCCTCCTACGACCGCCAGATCGTGGTGCAGACGGCGCCGCACATCGGAAACACCGGCGTCAACGCCGAGGACCCCGAGTCGCGCCGCATCTGGGTGGCCGGCTACGTGGTCCGCGACCCCGCGCGTCGCGCCTCGAACTGGCGCTCCGAGGGAAGCCTCGACGACGGGCTCGCCGAGCAGGGGATCGTGGGCATCCAGGGCGTCGACACGCGCGCCATCACGCGCCACCTCCGCGAGCACCGGACCATGCGGGCAGGGATCTTCTCCGGCCCCGCCGCCGAGCGGACCGACAAGGAGCTCCTCGACGAGGTCCTCGCGAGCGAGCCCATGGAGGGCTCACGCCTCGCCGAGGAGGTCAGCGTGGACGCCCTCTACACCGTCGAGCCGACCGAGCACGGCTGGGAGGGCGAGCCCCGCTTCACGATCGCCGCGGTCGACCTCGGCATCAAGTCGATGACGCCGCATCGCTTCGCCGAGCGCGGCGTCCGCGTGCACGTCCTGCCGGCCACGTCGACGCTCGAGGACGTCAAGGCGGTGAATCCGGACGGCTTCTTCATGTCGAACGGCCCGGGTGACCCGGCCACGGCGGACGACCAGGTCGCCCTGCTCCGCTCCGTGCTCGACGAGAAGATCCCGTACTTCGGCATCTGCTTCGGCAACCAGATCCTGGGCCGCGCGCTCGGCTTCGGCACGTACAAGCTGCGCTACGGGCATCGCGGCATCAACCAGCCGGTCCTGGACCGCCGGACCGGCAAGGTCGAGATCACGTCGCAGAACCACGGCTTCGCCGTGGACGCCCCGCTCGACGGCCCCACGAACGCGCCCGAGCCGCAGTACGGGCGCGTCGAGGTGAGCCACGTGAGCCTGAACGACGAGGTCGTCGAGGGCCTCGCGTGCCTCGACATCCCGGCGTTCTCCGTCCAGTACCACCCCGAGGCCGCTGCCGGACCGCACGATGCCGCGTACCTGTTCGACAGGTTCATCGACCTCATGGCCGCCCAGAAGACCGAAGGCGCCGCCCAGACAACGAACGACGCGCCGAGCGAGGGAGCGAACTAATGCCGAAGCGTACGGATCTCAAGAGCGTCCTTGTCATCGGCTCAGGCCCGATCGTCATCGGGCAGGCGGCCGAGTTCGACTACTCGGGCACCCAGGCCCTGTGCGTCCTCAAGGACGAGGGCCTGAGGGTCATCCTGGTCAACTCCAACCCGGCCACGATCATGACCGACCCGGAATTCGCGGACGCGACCTACGTCGAGCCCATCACGCCCGAGGTCGTCGAGAAGATCATCGCGAAGGAACGTCCCGACGCGATCCTCCCGACCCTCGGCGGCCAGACCGCGCTCAACACCGCGATCGCGCTCGACAAGAACGGCGTGCTCGAGAAGTACGGCGTCGAGCTCATCGGCGCGAACATCGACGCGATCGAGCTCGGCGAGGATCGCCAGAAGTTCAAGGGCGTCGTCGAGCGCTGCGGCGCCGAGTCGGCGCGCAGCGAGATCGTGCACACGATCGACGAGGCGCTGGCTGCCGCAGGGCGCCTCGGCTATCCGCTCGTGGTGCGCCCTTCGTTCACGATGGGCGGCCTCGGCTCGGGCTTCGCCTACACGGAGGAGGACCTCCTCCGGATCGTGGGCCAGGGCCTGCTCTACAGCCCGACCACCGAGGTGCTCCTCGAGGAGAGCATCCTCGGCTGGAAGGAGTACGAACTCGAGATGATGCGCGACAAGAACGACAACGTCGTGGTCGTGTGCTCGATCGAGAACTTCGACCCGGTCGGCGTCCACACAGGCGACTCCATCACGGTGGCCCCCGCGCTCACGCTCACGGACCGCGAGTATCAGAAGCTGCGCGACGTCGCGATCGCGGTCATCCGCGAGGTCGGCGTCGACACGGGTGGCTGCAACATCCAGTTCGCCGTCGACCCGAAGACCGGGCGCGTGATCGTCATCGAGATGAACCCGCGCGTCTCCCGTTCCTCGGCGCTCGCCTCGAAGGCCACGGGCTTCGCCATCGCGAAGATCGCCACGAAGCTCTCGCTCGGCTACACCCTGGACGAGATTCCGAACGACATCACGCAGAAGACGCCGGCGAGCTTCGAGCCGACCCTGGACTACGTCGTCGTCAAGGTGCCGCGGTTCGCGTTCGAGAAGTTCCCGGCCGCGGATCCGACGCTCACCACGACCATGAAGAGCGTCGGCGAGGCGATGGCCCTGGGCCGCAACTTTACCGAGGCCCTCCAGAAGGCCCTGCGCTCGCTCGAGCAGCGCGGCGCGCAGCTCGACTTCACCCCGGTGCCGGAATGGGAGGTGCAGGAGCTCGTCGAGCAGTCCAAGCGGCCCACGACCGACCGGCTGAGCCAGGTCCAGCGCGCGCTGCTGGGCGGCGCGAGCATCGACGAGCTCTACGCGGCGACCGGCATCGACCCGTGGTTCCTGGACCAGCTGCAGCTGCTCAACGAGGTGGCGGCGGAGATCCGCTCCGCGAGCGTGCTCACCGAGGACCTGCTGCGGCTCGCGAAGCGGCACGGCTTCTCCGACGAGCAGATCGGCGCCCTCACGCACCACTCCGAGGACGTGGTGCGCGGCGTGCGGCAGGCGCTCGGGGTCCGACCCGTGTACAAGACCGTGGACACGTGCGCGGCCGAGTTCGCGGCGTACACGCCGTACCACTACTCGTCCTACGACGAGGAGGATGAGGTCGGCCTCCACTCGAAGCCGTCGATCGTGATCCTCGGCTCGGGCCCGAACCGCATCGGCCAGGGCATCGAGTTCGACTACTCGTGCGTGCACGCCTCGATGGCCCTCCGCAAGGCGGGCTACGAGACGGTCATGGTCAACTGCAACCCCGAGACGGTCTCCACCGACTACGACATCTCGACGCGCCTGTACTTCGAGCCGCTCACGCTCGAGGACGTGCTCGAGGTCATCGCCGCCGAGGAGCGCACGGGCGGCGTCATGGGCGTGTTCGTGCAGCTCGGGGGCCAGACCCCGCTCAAGCTCGCGCAGCAGCTCGCGGACGCAGGCGTTCCGATCCTCGGCACGTCCCCCGAGGCGATCGACCTCGCGGAGCACCGCGGCGCGTTCGCGAAGGTGCTCGACGACGCCGGCCTCATCTCGCCGAAGAACGGCACGGCCGTCTCCTTCGACGAGGCCAAGCGCATCGCCGACGAGATCGGCTACCCCGTCCTGGTCCGCCCGTCCTACGTGTTGGGTGGCCGCGGCATGGAGATCGTCTACGACGAGCCGAACCTGCGCCGCTACATCGAGAACGCGACGGAGATCACCCCGGACCACCCGGTGCTCATCGACCGGTTCCTCGAGGACGCTGTGGAGATCGACGTCGACGCGCTCTACGATGGCCGCGACCTGTACCTCGGCGGCGTCATGGAGCACATCGAGGAGGCCGGGATCCACTCGGGCGATTCGGCGTGCGTGCTCCCGCCGGTCACGCTCGGCACCAACGTGCTCGAGCGCGTCCGCAAGGCGACGGCGGCGATTGCCGAGGGCGTCGGCGTGCGCGGGCTCATCAACATCCAGTTCGCCCTCGCGGCGGACGTCCTCTACGTCCTCGAGGCGAACCCGCGGGCGTCCCGCACGGTTCCGTTCGTCTCGAAGGCGACCGGCGTCCAGCTCGCGAAGGCCGCCGCGCTCATCGGCACCGGGGTGACGATCCACCAGCTGCGCACCGCGTACCGGATGCTCCCGGAGTCGGGCGACGGCGCGGAGATCAGCCCCAACGCGGCGGTCGCCGTCAAGGAGGCCGTCCTGCCGTTCAGTCGCTTCCGGACGCCCGAGGGCACGGTCGTCGACAGCCTGCTCGGCCCCGAGATGCGCTCGACCGGCGAGGTCATGGGCATCGACAAGCACTTCGACACGGCGTTCGCGAAGAGCCAGGCGGCGGCCAACAACGCGCTCCCGACGTCCGGCCGGGCCTTCATCTCGGTGGCGAACCGGGACAAGCGCTCGGTCATCCTCGGCGTCAAGAAGCTCGCGGACCTCGGCTTCGAGATCGTCTCGACGGGCGGGACGGCCGCGGTGCTCCGGCGCAACGGCATCCAGGCGACGGTGGTGCGCAAGGTCGGCGAGGGCCCCGGCCCCGCCGGCGTGGACGGCGGTCAGGGCACCATCGTGGACCTCATCAACGACGGCCAGATCGACATGGTGTTCAACACCCCGTCCGGCGGCGATGCCCGCGGCGACGGCTACGAGATCCGCGCAGCGGCGACGTCGAACGGCAAGCCATGCATCACGACCGTCGCGGAGTTCAACTTCGCGGTCCTCGCGATTGAGGCCATGCGCCAGTTCGAGTGGGGCGTCACGAGCCTCCAAGAGCACGAGACGCGCCTTCGGCAGCCCACGGAGGAGCCGGCCGGTGTCTGAGGCGGTGTCCGAGGCAGCGGGAAGCAGCCTGGTGGGCCGCGCGCCGTTCGGTGCGCGGCTCGCCGCTGCGATGGGGGAGCGGGGCCCGCTGTGCGTGGGCATCGACCCGCACCCGGCGCTCCTTTCGGCCTGGGGCCTCGCGGACGACGTCGAGGGGCTGCGCCGCTTCTCCCTCGCCGTCGTCGAGGCGGTCGCCGATCTGGCCGCCGCGGTCAAGCCCCAGGTGGCGCTCTACGAGCGGCACGGCGCGCGCGGGCTCGCGGTCCTCGAGGAGGTCCTCGCGGCCTCGGCCGCCGCCGGCGTCCTGAGCATCGCGGACGCGAAGCGTGGCGACATCGGCTCGACGATGGCCGCCTACGCGGACGCGTGGCTGGGCGACGGTTCGCCGCTCGCGGCCGACGCCGTGACGCTCAGCCCGTACCTCGGGTTCGAGTCGCTGCGACCGGCCCTCGACAAGGCCGCCGCGACGGGCCGCGGAGCGTTCGTCCTCGCGCTCACCTCAAACCCCGAGGGTGCGTCGGTGCAGCACACGGGCGGCGACCGCTCGGTGGCCAGGGCCGTGTGCGAGTCCGCCGCCGCGGAGAACTCGCGCTACGCGGGCGAGCCGCTCGGCAGCGTCGGCCTCGTGGTCGGCGCGACGGTCGGAGACGCCGTCGTGCGTCTGGGACTGGACCTCGCCGCCATGGGCGGCCCCATCCTCGCCCCGGGCCTCGGCGCCCAGGGCGCTACGGGGGCAGCGCTCCGCGCGACGTTCGGCGCCGCGTACGCTCGGGTGCTCGGCACCTCGAGCCGCGACATCCTCGCCGGCGGGCCGAGCCGCTCGGGGCTGCGCGAACGCACGGAACGCACACTCGCCGAGCTCGGCTGAGGACGCGCGTGTGCCCGGGAGCAAGTTCCTCCCGGGCACACGGTGCATTGCCACGCGGCGGCGCGGGGGACTAGGTTCGTTCTCATCCGCGTGGGGGTGCGCGTGTGTCGAGCTGGGAGGCGACTGTGGGACTCAATCCCTTGACCTCGGAAGAACGCAGCCGGGCGGTGTCGAAGGCCACGGCCGCGCGGGCGCGCCGTGCGGAGGCCAAGTCCGCGCTCAAGGCCGGCACGCTCGGCCTCGACGAGCTGTTCGAACAGGCAATGGCTGACGAGGCCCTCGCGCGCCTCAAGGTCACGGAGATGCTCGAGTCTTTCCACGGGATCGGGCCGGTGCGCTCGCTCGCCATCCTGGACCAGCTCGGCATCGCCCCGAGCCGCCGCCTGCGGGGTTTGGGCATCCACCAGCGCCGGGCGCTGATAGATTTTCTCGAGGCGCAGTAACTGGGGCGCCCGCGTGCCGCCTCGGAGGCGCACGCCCTCGATAGAGCAAGGAGCACGGGTACACGCGTGGACAGCACAACGAGCGCAGCCGGCGGGGGGCACGCGCGCGGCGCGGCCAAGCACACGGGCCTGACGGTGCTTGCCGGCCCCACCGCGGTGGGCAAGGGCACGGTCTCGACGTACATCCGCGACAACTATCCCGAGGTCTGGCTCTCCGTCTCCGCGACGACCCGCCCCGCCCGGCCCGGTGAGCGCGAAGGCGTGCACTACTTCTTCAAGTCGAACGAGGAGTTCGATCGGCTCGTCGCCGAGGGCGCATTCCTCGAGTGGGCCGCGGTCCATGGCGCGAACCGCTACGGCACGCTACGCGCCTCGGTCGACGACGCGATCGCGCAGGGCAAGGCCGTACTTCTCGAGATCGACCTCCAGGGCGCCCGCCAGGTGAAGGAGGCGATGCCGGAGGCTCGGTTCGTCTTCCTGGCCCCTCCGAGCTGGGACGAGATGGTCCGCCGACTGGTGGGACGCGGCACGGAAAGCCCCGAGGAACAGCAGCGCCGCCTCGAAACGGCTAAAATAGAACTCGCTGCCGAGCCGGAGTTCGATTTCACCGTCGTCAATGACGATGTCCGGCACGCCGCAGACGAGCTTGTCTCACTCATGGGACTGACACCGCACACGCGCGAATCCGCGCGCTAGTGTGTCCGTTCCGCCCCGCAAAAGTGCATTGGAGAATGTCGTGACTTCGAATCCCGAAGGAATCATCAACCCGCCGATCGACGATCTGCTGACCAAGTCGGACTCGAAGTACGGGCTCGTGATCTTCGGGGCCAAGCGCGCCCGCCAGATCAACGCCTACTACGCACAGCTCCACGAGGGCCTGTTCGAGTACGTCGGCCCGCTCGTGGACACGAAGCTCAATGAGAAGCCGCTTTCGATCGCGCTCCGCGAGATCAACGACGGGCTCCTCGTCGCGAAGCGCTCGGACGAAGATTCGGCCGAGCAGGACTAAGGCCCACTGGCTGACTTCGGGGAGGGTCGTTTGCGCGTCGTCTTGGGCGTCGGAGGCGGGATTGCCGCCTACAAGGCCGCCTCGCTCCTGCGCCTCTTCACGGAGGCCGGGCACGACGTGACGGCGGTCCCGACCGAGGCGGCGCTCGCCTTCGTGGGCAAGGCCACGTGGGAGGCCCTCTCCGGCAAGCCCGTCCGCACGAGCGTGTTCGAGGCCGTCGAGACGGTCAACCACGTGCGGCTCGGGCACGAGGCGGAGCTCATCGTCGTCGCGCCCGCGACGGCGGACCTCCTGGCCCGAGCGGCCGGGGGCCATGCGGACGATCTGCTCACGAACGCACTCCTCATGGCGCGCTGCCCGGTGCTCATGGCCCCGGCCATGCACACCGAGATGTGGCGCCACCCCGCAACCCAGGCGAACGTCGCGACGCTGCGCGCGCGCGGCGTGCACGTCCTGGATCCCGCCGAGGGGCGCCTGACCGGGCGCGACAGCGGCCCGGGCCGGCTCCCCGAGCTCGAGGAGATCTTCGCTGCCGCGCTCGCCCTGGCGGCGCGGCCCAGCACGGACGACGGCGCGCGCTCGCCCGAGGAGGGTCCCCTCGCCGGCCGTCGTGTGCTGCTTTCTGCGGGCGGCACGCGCGAACCGATCGATCCCGTGCGCTTCCTCGGAAACCGCTCGTCGGGCAAGCAAGGAGTCGCCCTGGCCCGCGCGGCCCAGGAGGCCGGCGCGTCCGTGACCCTCGTCGCGGCCCACCTCGAGGTCGAGCCGCCACCCGGGGTCGAGGTGGTCCGCGTCGAGACGGCGATCGAGCTGCGCGACGCGATGATCGAGCGGGCGCCGAGCGCCGACGCGCTCATCATGTCCGCCGCCGTCGCCGACTTCCGGCCCACCCACCGCCAGGCGTCCAAGATCAAGAAGCGCGACGACGCCCCGGACTCCCCGATCGAGCTCGTCCGGAACCCGGACATCCTCGCCGAGCTCGTCCTGCTGCGGAACGCGGCGGGAGGCCGGCAGGTGATCGTCGGGTTCGCGGCCGAGACGGGCGACGATGGCGCGGACGTCCTCGAGTACGGCCGTGCGAAGCTCGAGCGCAAGGGCTGCGAGCTCCTCGTGGTCAACGAGGTCGGCACGGACCGCGTCTTCGGCCTCGACGAGAACAGTGTGACGATCCTCGCAAAGGACGGAAGCGAGCCCGAGCATGTGGCGGGAAGCAAGGACGAGGTCGCGGGCGCCGTCGTGCGTCGCCTGGCTCGCGAGCTCGCCGCCCGCTAGCCGCGGCCGTGGTCCCGCCGCTTCGCGCGGCGAAACATGCGCCCCGGCCTGTTCCGGGGCAGGAAGTAGAGTAGTGCAGTGACCCACGCTCCCCTTGACGCCGCACGCCCGGCAGACCCCACCGCCTTGAGGCTCTTCACCTCCGAATCCGTCACGGAAGGGCACCCGGACAAGATCTGCGACCAGATCAGCGACGCGATCCTGGACGCTCTCCTCGCGGCTGATCCGGAGTCCAAGGTGGCGGTCGAGACGATGGCGACGACGGGTCTCGTACACGTCGCGGGCGAGGTCACCACCGACGCATACGTCGAGATCCCGCAGATCGTGCGCAACACGATCCTCGGGATCGGCTACGACTCCTCGGCCAACGGCTTCGACGGCGCGCGCTGCGGCGTGTCCGTCTCGATCGGGCAGCAGTCCTCGGACATCTTCGACGGCGTGTTCAACTCGCTCGAGTCCCGCGAGGGCACGCTCGAGGACGAATACGACCGCCAGGGCGCGGGGGACCAGGGCATCATGTTCGGCTACGCGAGCGACGAGACGCCCACGTACATGCCGACGCCCATCTGGCTCGCGCACCGGCTCTCGGAGCGCCTCACCGAGGTGCGCAAGAGCGGCGAGCTGGCGTATCTGCGCCCCGACGGCAAGACGCAGGTCACGGTCGGCTACAACGGAGATCAGCCGGTGACCGTGGAGACGGTCGTCATCTCGAGCCAGCACTCCGAGGGGACGCAGCTCTCCAAGCTCCGGGCCGACCTCGCTGATCACGTGATCGCGCCGGTCCTCGCGGCGAGCCAGCTCGAGAGCGACCATGTGCGGAGCATCCTCAACCCCGCGGGGCCGTTCATCATCGGCGGGCCCGTCGGCGACGCGGGCCTCACGGGCCGCAAGATCATCGTCGACACGTACGGCGGCTTCTCGCGGCACGGCGGCGGCGCTTTCTCGGGCAAGGACCCGTCCAAGGTGGACCGCTCGGGCGCGTACGCGATGCGCTGGGTCGCGAAGAACGTCGTGGCGGCGGGGCTCGCGCGCCGCGCCGAGATCCAGATCGCCTACGCGATCGGCCAGGCCCGCCCGGTCGGCATCTACGTCGAGACGTTCGGCACCGAGAGTGTCAACCCGCTGCGCATCAGCGCCGCGATCAACGAGGTCTTCGACCTGCGGCCGCGCGCCATCATCGACGCGCTCGACCTCAAGCGCCCCATCTACGCGAAGACCGCTGCGCACGGCCACTTCGGCCGGGAGGAGCCGGACTTCACGTGGGAGCGGCTCGACCGGGTCCAGGCGCTCAAGGACTTCTTCGGCGCCTGATGAGCCAGCACGCGTCGGGTGCCGGTGGGTTGGCCGGGCCGGAGGCGGAGCAGCCGTCGCTGCTCCTCGGCTTCCCAGGGCCAGCGCGCGCGTCGGCAAAGCCCGAGCCGGCTCGCGAGCGGCCCGTGGCGCGCGTCTGTGTGGAGTCGCCGCTCCCGCAGCTCGACCGCCTCTTCGACTACCTCGTCCCCGAGGAGCTGTCCGCGGCCGCCCAGCCCGGAGTGCGCGTGCGGGTGCGCCTGTCCGGCCAGGAGCTCTCGGGCTTCCTGCTCGAGCGGGTCGACGCCTCCGACTCGGGGGTCGCGCTCCAGCCCCTGCTCAAGGTGGTCTCGCCCGCCGTCGTCCTCACGCCGACCATCGCGCGCCTCGCCGCCGCGGTCGCTGAGCGGTGGGCTGGTGCGCTCGGCGACGTCCTCCGCTTCGCCGTGCCGCCGCGCGCGGCGCGCGTCGAGAGCGAATACCTCGGTGAGCTCGCGGGCGGCGCGGCCCCGGAGCCCGAGGCCTCGGGGCCCGCGGCGACGACAACGGGCGCCGCAACGGACGACGGCGGCGGCCCGGCTGGCGCTTCCGCGTGGGCCGAGCTGCAGCGTGGCCCCGCGTTCCTGCGGCACCTCGGTGCGGGCGGGAGCCCGCGCGCGTCGCTCCAGGCGGTCGAGGGCTACGGCCCGCGCGGCTGGCCGGCCCTCGTGGCCGAGGCTGTCCGGGCCGTGCGGCTCACCGGACGGGGCGCGCTCGTGGTCGTGCCGGACGGCCGGGATCTCGAGAGGGCCTTCGCGGCGCTCGGGGACTCGCTCCCGGGCGATCCGATCGTCCGCCTCGCGGCGGAGGACGGCCCCTCGCAGCGCTATCGCGGCTTCCTCGACCTCCTCGCGGGCCGGGCACGGGTGGCGGTCGGGACGCGCGGAGCGGCCCTCGCCCCCGTGCGGGATCTGGGCCTCGTGGTGTGCTGGGACGACGGCGACGACCTCCACGCCGAGCCCCGCGCTCCGTACTTCCACACCCGCGAGGTCTGCCTGCTGCGGTCCGAGCTCGAGGGCTGCGCGCTCTTGCTCGCGGGGCACACCGTGTCCACCGAGGCCCAGCGGCTCGTCGAGAGCGGGTGGCTCCAGAGCGTGTCCGCGGCCCGGTCCGTGCTCAGGCGGCGGCTTCCGCGCGTCGTCAGCACGGCCGACAGCTTCGAGACGGCCCGCGACCCGTACGCACGCATGGCGCGCCTTCCGCATGCCGCGTGGCAGCTCGCGCGCGAGGCCCTGGTCGAGGGACCGGTGCTCGTGCAGGTCGCGCGCGCGGGGTACGCGCCGTCGCTCGCGTGCGAACGGTGCCGCGAGCCCGCGCGGTGCGCCGAATGCTCGGGCCCGCTCGCCGAGAACGCGGGGCCCGGATCCGCGCGCCGCATCGCGTGCCGCTGGTGTGGGACGCCCGCGAATGCCTGGACGTGCCCGCACTGCGGCGGCAAGGAGCTGCGCCGTTCGTCGATCGGTGCGCTGCGCACCGCGGAGGAGCTGGGCCGCGCCTTCCCGGGAGCCGTCGTCGTCACGTCATCGGGGGACAACGTCAAGGCGGAGGTGCCCGGAAGCCCTGCGCTTGTCGTCGCGACGGTCGGGGCGGAGCCCGTCGCGCCCCAGGGCTACGCTGCGGCCCTCCTGCTCGACGGCGATTCGCTCCTGGGACGCGAGAGTCTGCGGGCGGGCGAAGAGGCCCTGCGCCGGTGGCTCAACGCGGCGGCTCTCGTGCGCCCGGCAGAGAAGGGCGGGAGGGTCGTCATCACGGCGGGCGACCACGAGGCCGTCTCGGCCCTCGTGAGGTGGGATCCGGAAGGCTTCGCGGCACGCGAGCTCGGGCTTCGGCGGACCTTGTCGCTGCCTCCGGCCGTTCGCGTCGCGGCGGTGACCGGCTCGCGTTCGGCGGTCGAGGGCTTCGCCTCCGCCGCGGCCGGCCTGCTCGGAAAGCCGGGCGTGCGCAAGGCAGGCCCGGTCGCCCTCCCGGCGCCCTCGGGCACCGCAGCGGCCGACGCGTCGTGGCGCCTCCTGATTTTCTTCCCCGTGGCGGAAGGTCCGGAGGCGACCCGTGCGCTGCGCGCGGCGCGGATCGCCCACGCAACGCGGCGGGGTTCCGAGCCGGTCCAGCTCAGGCTCGACGGCGCAGACGTCCTCTGACTGCCGAGATGAGACCACGCGCGCCGCTCTGACGTGCCCGGAAGACCGCGATCGCCTCCTCCGCCGCCTCGAGCAGCGCCTCGGCGGATCGGTCCCAGCTGAACGTCTCGGCCTGGCGCACCGCGGCACGCGACGCGTCGGCCCACACCCCCGGCAGTTCGAGGCCCCTCACGGCCGCGGCGAACGCCTCTGGTGAATCCGGGTCGACAAACCGTGCGCCGTCGCCGCCCACCTCGCGGAAGATCGGGATGTCGCTCGCAATGACCGGCGTGCCCAGCGACATCGCCTCGACGAGCGGGAGGCCATAGCCCTCCGAGCGCGAGAGGCTCACGAGGGCGGTCGCCTCGCGCAGGATCGCCTCGTATTCCTCATCGCTCACGCCCCCGTGGAACTCGACCGACGCCCCGGCGGGGACGATCGCCTCGAGTTCCGCCCTGCGCGCAGGGGAGATGCGGCTCAGGAGGTGGAGGGTGTATTCGGGCAGCGAGGACATCCCTGCGATGACCGTCTCGACGTTCTTGTACGGCATGAACGAGCCCATGTAGACGAGGCTGCGCTTCGGGGAGGCGTCGGCGTCCCGGGGCACGCCACCGCCCTGCGGCGCGTTCCCGACGATGCGGACGGGACGCTTCGTGAGCCGCTTCTCGGACATGAGCCACTTTGTGGTGTGGCTCACGGTCGCGACGACGTCGGCCCGGTTGAGGAGCGCGCGCTGCGGCCAGTAGGCCTTGTGGTAGAGCCGCCAGAGCAGCCGCACGGGCGCGGGGAGGAATCCCGGCGGTTCCGGGTGCTCGTAGTAGATGAGGTCGTGGAGCGTGAGGATGAGGGGGTAGCGGCGGCCCCACGAGCCCATGGTCTGCATGGGGCAGAAGACGACGTCGGGCGCGAGCCCGTTCACGCGCCCGGCCACGAAGAGCTCCGCGGGCGAAAGCGGGCTCGACACCTTGACGTGGGGTACGTCCGGCAGGAGCGCGAGCTGGCGCTCGTCGCTGATGAGCATGGCCGTTTCGGTGCGGGCCGCGACCGCCTCGATGAGGCTCGCCCCGAATCGGCTGATGCCGTCGTGGTGGTCTGTGCGCGTGAACCGTGCGTCGACGAGCAGCCTCACTTGGCGCCCTCCTCGCCGAGGAAGTCGCGGATCGACTGGGCGGCCGGCTCGGGCGTCTCGTAGTGGATGAGGTGGCCGACGCCGGGAATCACCGTGAGCCTCGAGTCGGACAGTCGCTCGTGGAAGCGCCGCACTGCGGCGAGCGGGGCGACTTCGTCGCGATCGCCCGCGATGAGGAGCACGGGCAGCGTGAGCCGGTCGGCCACCTCGGCAGCAGTGTGGGAGACGGACGCCTCGAAGGATTCAAGCAGCATGTCGCGGTTCGCGAAGCTCGAGAAGTGCTCGGCGTGCTGGCCGTGGACGAAGTGCCGCAGGCCAGCATCCCGCGTCTTGGCCATGGCTTCGCTCATGAGCCGCACGATGAGGGGGTGCCGTAGGAGGCCGGCGCCGGCCGGCTCGGGGAGCGACGCGCCGGCCCGGTAGTAGCCGACGGCGAGGCGGCTCAGGACGCCCTTCGGGCCCTCGAGCGCCGGGGCCGAGATGGGATTGACGAGGATCAGCCGGGCGAACCGCTCAGGGTGTTCGGCCACGAAGTGGGCCGCGACGATCGAACCGAACGAGTGGCCCAGCAGCACGGTGTCGGGGCCGAGGGCCAGTTCGTCGGCAAGGGCGCCGAGCCATTCTGCGTAGCCCGCGATGTCATGGGGTGCGGTTTCGAGGGGAGAGGAGACCCCGAAGCCGGGAAGGTCGGGCATGATGACCCGCACATCCCCGAGGCGGTCCACGATGCGCAGGAGTCCATGATGCGTCCCGCGGAACCCGTGCACGGCGAGGATCGTCGGGGCGGGCGCGCCGGGCCCGGCCTCCGGCTCGTACGTGAAGACGGCCGTCTCGGCCCCGAGGACCGTGACCGTGGTGCGGTGTTCGCGGACGTCGAGTGCCGGGGAGAGGAATCCGTCTTCTGCCGTGGCCACCATCAGTCCACCTCGTCGCGCGCGATCATGGCACCGACTCTACCGGGCGAGACTCGGCGCGGTCCGGCAGTGCGCCGCCTGGCCGGAGGACGCCGGCCGTCACGCATCGAGTGCGAGGAGGGCGCGCACCGTCGTTTCGTCGGCCACAAGCTCCGTCACGAGTCTGGCGTTCAGCGCGCCGCGCAGACTGCGCGCCTTCGAGGGACCGGAGACCACGCAGAACCTGTGCTCGACCGATCTGATGTGCCGGTGGGACGGTCCCGTGGCGCGGTCGTTGAGCGCGATCCCGTCCGAGCTGCCGTCCTCGCGGAAGAAGACGGTCGCGATGTCTCCCACGACCCCCTCGGATGCGAGGGTCGCGACGTCCGCCTCATCGAGGTACGAGCCTGAGTAGACGTGGCTCGGCACGTCCGCGTGGACCGAGCCGACTCCGAAGACCGCCAGCCTCATGCGGGCCTGCACGTCGAGGACGCGCTTCACGCTCCGCTCCCGCCACATGAGCCGCTTCGTCTCGGCCCGGTCGAAGAACGCGGGGACGGGGAATTCTTCGACGGCCGCGTCGTAGGCGGCGCCGAAGCGGCGCACGATCTCGCTCGCGTAGCCGAGCCCCATCGTCTGCGTGTTGGCTGCGCCGTTGAGCTGGACGACCGTGCTGCCGTGCGTCGACTTCCGGTTCAAGTAGCGGCTCATGGCCGTGAGCGTCGAGCCCCAGGCGACGCCCATGACGAGGTCCGACTCGACGAAGGGGGTCAGCGTCCGCGCCGCGTACATCGCGACGCGGTCCAGCATCTCCGCCTCGTTGAGGTTCGCCGCGTGCGGCACGATGTGGGCGCGGACGCCGTAGCGGCGCGCCACAGCGGCCTCGAGCTCGACCGAGGAGTCGAGCGGGTCCGAGACCTGGATCTGGACAAGGCCGGTGTCGCGAGCGAACGTCAGGAGCCGCGAGACGGTCGAGCGCGAGGTCCGGAGCTCCCGGGCGATCGCGTCCATCGTGAGGTCCTGCAGGTAGTACAGGCGCGCGGCGAGGAGCGCGTCACGGTCCTTGCGGGCCATGGGAGAGTGTGCGGAAATCGAGTCGTCAGGCGCGTCCCGCCAGGCCGGAGACGGTGTCATGGTGTCCATTTTTGCACGTATGTGCAGAGGTATTGATCCTTCTTCTCACTCCTCCGAACAATGGTCGTAACGCCCGTCGCAACGATTCAAGGAGGCCTGCGTGGCCCAGCCCCACGACCCCGTCCCCGCCGAGCCCGCCGCGGGCTCCCCGACGGCCGGCGCCGCCCGTTCGACCGTCGCGGACCTCCGCGGGCGTCCCCACGCTCAGGTCCTCGTCATCGGGGGCGGGATCAACGGGGTCGGCACCTTCCGCGACCTCGCGCTCCAAGGAATCGACGTCGCACTGGTCGAGCGGGGCGACTACTGTCAGGGCGCGTCCGGCGCGTCGTCCCACATGATCCACGGCGGAATTCGCTATCTGGAGAACGGCGAGTTCCGCCTCGTCCACGAGTCCGTCGTCGAACGCAATCGTCTGCTGCGGATCGCGCCCCACTACGTCAAGCCGCTCCAGACCACGATCCCCATCTTCAGCACATTCTCGGGGCTCCTCAACGCTCCGCTGCGCTTCCTCGCCCATCGCACGGGCAAACCGCACGAGCGCGGCGCGCTGCTCATCAAGGTCGGCCTCGCGCTCTACGACGCCTTCTCGCGGGAGGGCGGCGTCGTGCCCCGGCACCGGTTCGTGGGCCGCAAGCGCGCCCTCGCCGACCTGCCGCAGCTGCGGCCGGACGTCAAATACACGGCGACGTACTTCGACGCCTCGGTGCACAATCCCGAGCGCCTCACGCTCGACGTCCTGCGCGACGGGATCGCCGCGGGCGCGGACGGCGGCAAGGCGCGCGCGGCCAACTACGTGAGCGCCATCGGGACGGACGACGACGGCGCGGTGCGGCTCCGCGACGAGCTCACCGGTGAGGAATTCGCCTTCTCGGCACCCGTCGTCGTCAATTGCACCGGGGCGTGGACCGACCGGACCAACGACGCCCTCGGCTCGGCGACGCACTTCATGGGCGGGACCAAGGGCTCGCACATCGTCTTCGACGCCCCGGAGCTGCTTCAGGCGTGCGCGGGGCGCGAGATCTTCTTCGAGCACACGGACGGGCGCATCGTCCTCATCTATCCGATCGGCGACCGGGTGCTCGTGGGGACCACCGACATCCACGCGGGGGACGAGCTCACGCCAGTCTGCACCGACGCCGAGATCGAGTACTTCTTCGAGCTCATGCGCCACGTGTTCCCAGGAGTCCGAGTGGAGCGCGAACAGATCGTCTACACGTTCTCCGGAGTCAGACCGCTCCCACGGCACAGTGACACCGCGCCGGGCTTCGTCTCGCGCGACTACCGGATCGAGCGCACCGGCGGATCAGCTGGAGAACCGGTGCGGCTGAGCCTCGTGGGCGGGAAGTGGACCACGTTCCGCGCGCTGTCCGAGCAGCTCGCGAAGCGGGTGCTCGGCGAGCTCGGCGCACAGCGCACCACGAACACCGAGGAACTCCCGATCGGCGGCGGGGCCGGGTTCCCCACCGACCCCGCGGCACGGGAGGACTGGCTCAAGGCGCACGTCGGCCTCGGCATCGACGCCGCCCGTGCCGAGGTCCTGCTCGAGCGCTACGGCACGCGGGCGGACGAGGTCATCGCGTTCCTTCGCGAGGGCGAGGACAGCCGGCTCAGGAGCACCCACGAGCTGAGCCGTCGAGAGCTCGCCTATCTGGCCGAGCGCGAGCACGTCGGCCACGTCGTGGACGTCCTCATTCGGCGCACTTCGCTCGCGTTCCGCGGGCTCGTCACCCGCGAGCTCGTCGTGGAGGTCGCGTCGATCCTCGCGCCGCACCTGGGCTGGGACGAGCGACGTGTCGCGGCGGAGTCGGAGCTCGCGCTGACGACCCTCGCCGAGGCGCACCGCGTGACGGCAGACGAGCTCGTCGGCTGAGGACACCCTGCCGGCGGCGGGCGCACGTACGGCCCAAGCCTCGGTATCGTACCCACAGCGCATCCATTCCAAAGGAGCAGTGAATGTCTGAGCCGGAAGCCCGCCGCCCCCGCTACGTCCTCGCGATCGACCAGGGGACCACGAGCACGCGCGCCATCGTGTTCGACCACGGCGGCTCGATCGTCTCGATCGGCCAGCTCGAGCACGAGCAGCTTCTGCCCCAGGCGGGTTGGGTGGAACACGATCCCCGCGAGATCTGGGACAACGCGCGGAAGGTCGTGGCGGAGGCGCTGTCTGAGTCCGGCCTCACGCGGGAGGACATCTGCGCGGTCGGCATCACGAATCAGCGCGAGACCGCAGTCGTCTGGGACAAGACCACGGGCGAACCGGTCCACAACGCGATCGTCTGGCAGGACACCCGCACGCAGCCCATCGTCGACAAGCTCGCGGCGGAGGGCGGCGTCGACCGCTTCAAGGCCACGGTGGGCCTCCCGCTCGCGACCTACTTCTCTGGCACCAAGGTCGCGTGGATCCTCGATCACGTCGAGGGCGCGCGGGAGCGGGCCGAGGCCGGCGACCTGCTCTTCGGCAACACGGACGCCTGGCTCCTCTGGAACCTGACCGGTGGGACGGACGGGGGAGTGCACGTCACCGACGTCACGAACGCGTCCAGGACGCTGTTCATGGACCTTCAGACGCTCGCGTGGGATCAGGAGATCCTGAACGCCTTCGGGGTCCCCGCGTCGATGCTGCCCGAGATCAGGTCCTCCTCGGAGGTCTACGGGACGGTGCACGAATCCCTGCCGCTCGCCGGCGTGCCCGTGGCGGGCATCCTGGGCGACCAACAGGCCGCGACGTTCGGGCAGGCCGCGTTCGCCACCGGGGAGGCGAAGAACACGTACGGCACCGGCTGCTTCCTCATCTTCAACACGGGGGAGGAGATCGTCCGCTCCAAGAACGGGCTGCTCACCACCGTCGGCTATCGCCTCGGCGAGGCCGCGCCGCACTACGCGCTCGAGGGGTCTATCGCCGTTGCGGGCTCGCTCATCCAGTGGCTGCGCGACAATCTGGGGCTCATCGAGTCAGCGCCCCAAGTCGAGAACCTCGCGCTCTCCGTCGAGGACAACGGCGGCGTGTACATCGTGCCCGCGTTCTCGGGGCTCTTCGCCCCGTATTGGCGCGCTGATGCACGCGGCGCCGTCGTGGGCCTGACCCGCTTCGTCAACAAGGGCCACATCGCGCGGGCCGCGCTCGAGGCCACGGCGTTCCAGACCCGAGAGGTCCTCGACGCGGTCAACGCGGATTCCGGCGTCCCCCTGAGCGAGCTCAAGGTCGACGGCGGCATGGTCGCCAACGACGCGCTCATGCAGTTCCAGGCGGACATCCTCGGTGTTGACGTGGTGCGCCCGAAGGTCATCGAGACGACCGCGCTGGGCGCCGCCTACGCCGCAGGGCTCGCGGTGGGCTTCTGGGCGGATCTCGGCGAGCTGTCCGAGAACTGGGGCGAGGGGCGGCGCTGGTCACCCTCGATGGACGGCCAGGAGCGGGAGCGCCAGCTCCGTCTGTGGAAGAAGGCCGTCAGCAAGTCGATGGGCTGGGTCGACGAGGATGTGCGTTAGACCCGGTCCGGCGCGGCGCCTGCGCTACGATATCCGTATGCATGGTGTGCTCCTCCTTCCCTAGCCGCTCGTCACGAGCGGCAGCCCCTCCCTGTGAGGGGCTTTTGTGTGTCAGGAGGCAGGTACCTGCTATGGCGGCAGTCGCCGCGGCGGCCGCGAGAGGAATGCAGACAGTGGAGAGAAGCACGGTGAGCGAAGAGCAGGGCGCGGAGCAGACGACTGCGGGCGTGTCGGAGTCGGCCTACAGCTTTGCCGCGATCGAGGCCAAATGGCCGTCGGTGTGGGACGAGCTGGGCGTGTTCACGCCCCAGGACGACGGAAGCCGCGAGCGCCGCTACGTCCTCGACATGTTCCCCTACCCCTCGGGCGATCTCCACATGGGCCACGCCGAGGCGTTCGCGATGGGCGACGTCGTGGCCCGCTACTGGCGCCTCAAGGGCTATGACGTGCTGCACCCGATCGGCTGGGACTCATTCGGTCTCCCCGCGGAGAACGCCGCGATCAAGCGCAACGCGCACCCCTCGGAGTGGACGTACGCCAACATCGACACGCAGGCAGCGTCGTTCAAGCGCTACGCCCTGAGCCTCGACTGGTCGCGCCGCCTGCATACGTCGGACCCCGACTACTACCGATGGACCCAATGGCTGTTCCTGCGCTTCTACGAGCGCGGCCTCGCGTACCGGAAGAATCACCCGGTGAACTGGTGCCCCAAGGACCAGACAGTGCTCGCCAACGAGCAGGTGGTCAACGGCGCGTGCGAACGCTGCGGCACGCCCGTGACCAAGAAGGCCCTCAACCAGTGGTACTTCAAGATCACCGATTATGCGGACCGTCTGCTCGAGGACATGGCGGGGCTCGAAGGCCACTGGCCTGAGCGCGTGCTCGCGATGCAGCGCAATTGGATCGGCCGCTCCGAGGGCGCGCACGTCGACTTCGTCATCGACGCGACGGCGAGCGGCTCTGCGGGGTCCCAGCCCGAGCGCACGGTGACGGTGTTCACGACGCGCCCCGACACGCTCTACGGCGCCACCTTCTTCGTCGTCGCGGCGGACGCCGACCTCGCTGCGGAACTCGTGACCCCCGAGCAGGCCGGCGCACTCGCGGAGTACCAAGACCGCGTCAAGGCGCTGTCCGAGATCGAGCGCCAGAACACCGACCGTGAGAAGACCGGCGTGTTCCTGGGCCGATACGCCGTCAACCCCCTGAGCGGCGAGCGCCTCCCGGTCTGGGCCGCCGACTACGTCCTGGCCGACTACGGCACGGGCGCCATCATGGCAGTCCCTGCCCACGACCAGCGCGACCTCGACTTCGCGCGCGCCTTCGGGCTCCCCGTGCGCCCCGTGCTCGAGACGGGCGAGGAGTATCCGGCGGAGAGCGGCGTCGCGACGTCGGGAGAGGGCACGATCGTGAACTCGGGCCCGCTCGACGGGCTGACGAAGGCGGAGGGCATCGCCAAGGCCATCGAGATCGTCGAGGCGGCCGGGAGCGGATCAGGCACCGTCAATTACCGCCTCCGCGACTGGCTCCTCTCGCGCCAGCGGTTCTGGGGCGCGCCGATCCCGATCATCCACTGCGAGGTGTGCGGCGAGGTGCCCGTGCCGGACGGCGAGCTGCCGGTGCGCCTCCCCGACGACCTGCGCGGCGAGCAGCTCGCGCCGAAGGGCACGTCGCCGCTCGCGGCGGCCGAGCATTGGGTCAACGTGGAGTGCCCTTCGTGCGGCGGCCCGGCGAAGCGGGACACGGACACGATGGACACGTTCGTCGACTCGTCGTGGTACTACCTCCGCTATCTCTCGCCGGATTACACCGAGGGTCCCTTCGACACCGATGCGGCCAAGCGCTGGATGCCCGTCGCGCAGTACGTGGGCGGCGTCGAGCACGCGATTCTGCACCTCCTCTACAGCCGGTTCTTCACCAAGGTCATGAAGGACATGGGGCTCATCGACTTCGAGGAGCCGTTCGCGTCCCTCATGAACCAGGGCCAGGTGCTCAACGGCGGCAAGGCCATGAGCAAGTCCCTCGGGAACGGCGTGGACCTGAGCGAGCAGCTCGACAAGTTCGGCGTCGATGCGGTGCGTCTCACCATGGTCTTCGCGTCGCCGCCCGAGGACGACGTCGACTGGGCCGACGTCTCGCCGTCCGGCTCGGCCAAGTTCCTCGCCCGCGCGTGGCGGCTCGGCCAGGACGTGACGAGCGAGCCGGGCGTCGACCCGGCAACGGGTGATCGGGGCCTGCGCTCAGTCACCCATCGCACCCTCGCCGACGCGTCCGAGCTCGTCGAGGCGCACAAGTTCAACGTCGTCGTCGCGAAGGCCATGGAGCTCGTCAACGCCACCCGCAAGGCGATCGACAACGGACCGGGCGGCGCCGATCCGGCAGTCCGCGAGGCCGTCGAGGCGGTGGCGATCATCCTGAGCCTCGTCGCGCCGTACACGGCCGAGGACCTGTGGGCTGCGCTGGGCCACGAGCCGTCGGTAGCCAACGCGTCGTGGCCGGCCCACGATCCCTCGCTCCTCGTCGAGGAGACGGTCACCGCCGTCGTCCAGGTGCAGGGCAAGGTGCGCGACAGGATCGAGGTCTCGCCCGACGTCACCGAGGACGCGCTCCGCGAGCTGGCGCTCGCCTCGCCCAACGTCCAGCGCATCCTGGACGGCAGGGGCATCCGCACGGTCATCGTGCGCGCGCCGAAGCTCGTGAACATCGTCCCGGCGTAGCCACGGGCGGGTCGTGGGCGTGGCAGAGCGTTCGCCGGCTGGCTGGCTGAGGGACCGCTTGCGGGTGGAGCGCCTTGGCCGCCTCCTGCCGCGCGGAGCGGACGCCCAAGCGGTCCGGACGGCGGTCGTGACCGACAGCGCGGCCGGCCTGCTCCCGGAATGGACCAGAGCCGCGGACGCACGCGGCGGGTTCGCGGTCGTGCCTCTCTCGATCATGGCCGGCGACGAGATCTTCGCCGACGGACCCGAGGCGGTCGCCGCGCTCGGCATCGCGCTTGCCGCTGGCAGGCCGGTGAGGACGTCGCGGCCCGCCCCGGGAGTGTTCGAGCGTGTCTTCCGCCAGCTGGCCGAAGCCGGCTACGAAAGTATCGTGTCGGTGCATCTCTCGGGGGCGCTCTCGGGTACGGCCGACGCCGCGCGGCTCGCCTCGGAGCTCGTCGACGTGCCCGTCCACGTGGTCGACACCCGGACCGCAGGGCTCGCCGAGGGCTTCGCCGTCCAGGCCGCGGCGGCCGCCGCCGCGGCGGGCCTGGACGGCGACGGCGTCGTTGCCGCGGTGCACGAAGCCCTCGCGGGTTCCGAGGTGCGATTCTTCCTGCCGAGCCTCGAGCAGCTGCGTCGCGGGGGCCGGATCGGAGCCGCCGCGGCATGGGTCGGCACCGTCCTTGCCATCAAGCCGCTCCTTGCGATCCGGGACGGACAGATCGTTCCCATCGAACGGATCCGCACGAGCGCGCGGGCGCTTCCACGCCTGCGCGAGCTCTCTGTGGAGGACGCCCGGCGGCGCGTGAATCCCCAACTCGCCGTGCACTATTTCGGCGACCGCGCCGAGGCTGACGGCCTCGCCCACGAGCTGTCCCGCGAGCTCGGCGGCGACACTGACGTGATCGTCTCTCCGCTGCCCGCGGTCCTCGCCGCGCACACGGGGCCGGGAGTTCTCGCGGTCGTCGTCGCGGGCCCCCTGCGCGAAGCCCGGTAGGCCGCGGACTCGCGGCGCTTGCTGCTCCTCCACAGCCGATCTCCCTGGGCTGAGCGCACATGCGGCACCGAGGCGGTGGTCTGGGCCCCTCCAGCGTGTCAGCGTTGAGCCCATGGGACGTCGAGCTCGAACCACGCACCCGGCCCGGCGCTGGGATCGTTATGCGGGCGGGGACGGCGGCCCCGCCGAGTGCACCGAGGGCCTCCTCGAGCTCGGACCGGCCCGGATCAGGCGGGCAGAGGGGGTGGTCGAGCCCGACGCCGGGCCCGAGGAGGGCCCGGAACCCGGCCCCAGACGGCGCTGGGCACTCTCCGCGGGTCTGACGGCCGTGGTCGCCGCGCTGCTCATGGCGTGTGGGGGCCTGTGGTGGTGGTCGGTCGCGTCCGACCCGCCCAGCGTGCGGAGCGTCGACGCGCTCGAGCCGGACGCGCGTGCCCAAGGGTCCCCGACGGCATCCAGCTCGCCGTCCCCGGCAACGGACGACGGCGGGCGGCAGCTCGTGGTGCACGTGACCGGCGCGGTGGGTGCCCCGGGGGTGTACAGACTGCCCGAAGGGATGCGCGTCAACGACGCGATCGCCGCCGCGGGCGGTCCGGCCGCCGGGGCGGAACCGGATCGGCTCAATCTCGCCGCTCCCCTTGTCGACGGCGCGCGGCTCGTTGTGCCGCGTCGGGCCGATCCAACCGAGGAGGCGGTGGCAACGCCCAGCCCGAGCGCTTCCCCTGGGCGAGGTGGTGCCGCGGGCAAGGTCAATGTGAACCGCGCGGGCGTCGACGAGCTGGCCGGGCTCCCGCGAGTCGGGCCTGTGCTGGCCCAGCGCATCGTCGACTATCGGAACCAGCACGGGCGCTTCGCTACGGTTGACGCCCTCGACGCGGTGCCGGGGATCGGGACTCGAATGCTCGACTCCCTGCGGCCCAACGTGACTGTATGAGCGAGCGGCGCCAGGCGTGGCGGCGATACGCCGACTCCGCGACGGCGAGCGCGCGGGGTCCCCACGGGCCCGTGGGCGAGGGGAGCTCGGGCCCGGCGCCCCCGCACGCGGCGGTGGCGGGCAGGGGGCTGATCGCCGTCCGACACCGCCTTGACCGGCTCTCGGACCAGAGGGCTCAGCGTCGGTCGAACAAGGCGGCAGAGGCGAGGCCGGCCCCGCGGCCTTGGCGGGACCTCCGCCTCGTACCGCTCGCTGCTGCGCTGTGGGCCGGAGCGGCATGGGCAGAGTCCGGGCCGAGCATGGGACTCTCGGCCGGCGACACCGCGCTCGTAGCCGCAGTCGTCGGGCTCGGAGGGCTCGGGGGCGCCACCGGATGGTGGGCCTTCGCCAGGGCAACTCGGCGGCACGCTCGGCGGCCCCTCGACCGCAGCGAGTCGCGAGGAGGACGGGCACGAGCGGGAAGGCGCACGATCGACGGAACGCTCGGTGTCCTCTGTCTCTCGGGGGCCCTGTCCGTCGCATGGGGCGCCGGACTCTCGGCATCCTCCGCGAGGCTCGCCCACGATGCAGCCGGCCCGGTAGCAGAACTCATCGCCGAAGGCGGCGCCACTGTGGCCGTCGTCGAGGTCCTTGCCGAACCGCATCGCCAGCGTCCGAGCGGGCGTGACTCCCAAGAGGCGCGATTCACGGCCAGCGCGAGGCTCCTCGAAGGCACTCGAGCGGGCCTTCGGTTCTCGGCCTCGGTGCGCATCATTGTGACCGGCGGTGAGGCGCTATCCCGGCTCAGCGTGGGAGAGATCGTCCAGGCTCCCGTACGCGTCCGTGCTGCGGCACCTGGTGAGGAGCCGTTCGTGACCCTCGCGGGGCCGCCGAGGGCGGTCGGCGTGTCCCCATCGGCGTCCGGTCCCGCGCGCGCCCGTGAGGCGTTGCGGCAACTGGCCGGGCGGCTACCCGCGGACGCCGCAGGCCTCGTGCCGGCCCTCGCGACGGGGGATCGAAGCCGCCTCGACCCGCAGCTCGAGGAGGACATGCGCACCGCGGGCCTCGGGCATCTGACTGCCGTCAGCGGGGCCAATTTCGCAATAGTGCTCGGCTGCGCAACTCTTGGCCTGCGGCTCGCGCGGTGTCCACGATGGGCCGTTGTCGCTGGGTGCGCCGTCACACTCGTGGCGTTTGTCGCCGTCGTCGGTCCCGAGCCGAGCGTTCTCCGGGCGGCCGCGATGGGGTCGGTAGGCCTGCTCGCGCTCGCGACGGGTCGTCCCGGCCCGGGCTGCTCCGCCCTCAGTCTCGCTGTCGTGGTCATCCTGCTCGCCGACCCCGCACTCTCGCTGAGCCTCGGCTTCCTGTTGTCCGTCCTCGCGACACTCGGCATCATCCTCATCGCCCCTCGGCTGGCCGCGGCGCTCCGCGCGCATCTGCCGGACTGGCTCTCGCTCGCTGTCGCGGTCCCGCTCTCAGCCCAGCTTCTGTGCGGACCCGTCCTCGTGCTCGTCCAGCCTCAGTTCCAGACGTGGTCGCTGGCGGCGAACCTCGTGGCGGCGCCGCTTGTACCGCTCATCACGATCGCCTCGACACTCGCGCTCGCTGCAGCCTCCGTGGCGCCTCCCGTCGCATCCATGGCCATCGCCGTGGCAGGGCCGCCCGCGGAGCTTCTGGCCCTCATTGCCCACATGACTGCGGCCCTTCCGAGTGCGGGCCTCGAGTGGCCCGAGGGCCCACCCGGTATGGTCGCCATGGGATTCGTGTCGGCCCTCAATGGCGCGGCGGTCCTTGCCGCGGGCGACCCGCGGGTCCGCCGTGGCGCCACCGCTCTCGCGGGCCGGGCGCTGCGCTTGGCGGCCGGCCGCCCACGTGAAAAGGTGGACGGGTGAATCAGACGGCGCTCAGGTCGGTACGGTGATGGCGGCACGCTCCGGGCCGGGAGCGCGAGCGGGCGCAGGCGCGGCAAACACGGTCGACTTCAGGAGTGCCGGGCCGGCGCCCGTGGTCCTCGTCACTGGACCGGAGGACTACCTCGCCGCGAGGGCGCTGGACCGGATTCGGCGCGAGGCGAGGGCCGCCGAGCCTGCCCTCGAAGTCTCGCGTCTCGAGGCGGCGTCCTACGGTGCGGGGGAGATCCTCCTCGCCGCCTCGCCGTCGCTGTTCGGCGAGAGCAAGCTCATCGAGATCCATGGCCTCGAGTCGATGAACGAGGACTTCCTCAAGGATGCCCTCGCCTACATCGCTGCCCCGGATCCCGAGATCGTGCTCGTGCTGCGGCACGCTGGCGGGGCGCGCGGGAAGAAGCTCCTCGACGCAGTCAAAGCCTCCGGCGCCCCGGTCGTCGAGTGCCAGCCGCTCAAGAAGGACGCCGACAAGGTAGCCTTCGTCGCGGCCGAGTTCAAAGGGTCGGGCCGCCGAATAGATCGGGACGCCGTTGATGCTCTCGTGGCCGCTGTGGGGAGCAGCCTGGCCGAACTCGGCGCAGCGTGCAGCCAGCTTCAGCTGGATGCCACATCGACTGTCGACGTCGCGACGGTCGAAAAGTACTTCGGAGGCCGCGTCGAGGCTACGGCCTTCAAGGTCGCCGACGCCGCGCTTTCCGGACGCAGCGCCCAAGCCCTTTCGACCTTCCGCCACGCGATTGAGACGGGTGTCGATCCGGTGCCGATTGTGGCGGCCATTGCGTCCAAGCTGCGCACGCTTGCGAAGGTCGCCGGCGAGCACGGGTCGGCACAGAGCATCGCGCGCACGCTCGGCCTGCAGCCGTGGCTCGTCGAACAGGCCCAGCGGGACATCCGGGGATGGACGCCCCAGAGCCTGGCCGCGGCGATCCGAGCCGTGGCCGAGGCGGACGCCGAGGTGAAGGGGCTTTCACGCGACCCGGGCTACGCCGTCGAACGCGCCCTCGCAGTGGTGAGCGTCTCCGCCCGCGCCCGCTGAGGCGCCCGGAGCCGAACCGGTCCACACCGCAGTGCTGGCGTCAGGCCAGCGCAGTCGGGTTACAGGCACCCGGTCTGCGCTGCGAGTCCGCGTGCTGCCGTGCTGGCGTGCCGCCCTGCCGACGCTGTCCGATCCGCGCACTGAACGGCCACGTAGAAACCAGCTCCGCGGCCACTGAGTTTTCGCTAAGGCGGACTGAGGCCCTTCGAGTCGTGTTTAGGGTAGGAATGCCGCGCCACGGAATATCACGGTCTTAGGCGCGGATTCAGCACCGACGACTTTGGGGGACGTCAATGGCGCTCAATCGCACTATCCATCGCTCTTTGCCCACAGTGCTTCGTCGCCTGGGGGTTCGCGTTTCGTGTTCGGTGCCCGCGGTGCTGGCGTGCCTTGTTGCCACCTGCCTGACGTTGAGCGCGTGCAGTTCCGTGCCCGCCGACGCGGCACAGTCCGAGGCCCCGAGCCCGGCTTCGCCGGCCAGCTCGCCGTCCGCTCCGGATCCGCGTCCAACCGCCGCTAGCTCCAACGGCCCAGCCAGAAATGCCCCGAAGCCCGAGCTGCCCGAGGCAGCGAAAACGAACACCAAGGAGGGGTTCGCGGCCTTCACGCAGTACTGGTTCGACACGATTACCTATGCGCGGGAGTCTGGCAACGTCTCACCACTGCGAGAAGCGTCACTGGAGACTTGCAAGATGTGTCAATTTCAGATCGAAAAGGCTACCCGGATTCATTCAGGCGGCGGTTGGAGCTCCGGGCCGCGAAGAGACGTCCAAGGATTTGAGGCCAACATGTCGCTCGATCCGGACAAAAATGTCATTGGGTACTTCTTCCTCGACGAGTCGCGATCTGTGACCTATGCAAAGGATGGTTCGATCGCGGAGGATCGGGCGGGCGGCCGGGCGGAAGGCTCTCAGGTCATCTTCGCGCGATTTGCCGATGGGAGATGGTTCGCCGCTGAAGCTGGGCGAGCATGAACGCGCTAGGTCTAGCTTTCGCGCTGGTCTTGGCTGCCGGACCAGAGCTTCCGCACATTGAGAAAGGCAGTGTCGAAAGCGAATGGACCGACGAGTCCGTGCAAGTGCACACGAAATCTGAAGGTCGCGTCCATGTCTCGTATCCGCCCTTACCTGAAGGCGTGAGCGATCCATATACGTATTCGTACACGCATGCGTGTCTTTCGGATCAGGTGGGCTTCGGTGATTCCCGGTCGTGCGCTGCAGCGGCGGCTGCCTGCACCGAAAAGCCTGAGGGAATGCTCGTGAGCTGGTACCGGCAGCGGGCTGGTGGGGAGGCGGAGAGGCTGAACTCAAGCTGCCTCTATCCAGGTGAGCCGCCCGAGCGTCCAGGTGGGGGCCTGGTGGTGGCGGTGACGGAGCGGCAGCTGCGAGAGCTTCCGATCGTGGCCCCGTTGCTAGGAGCTCAGCCGGGGCGGCACACGCTCAAGGGCGCGGAGACGAACCTGTACGCCGAGCCGGCGGAGCAGTCCTTCGAGCTCACGATCGCCGGGCGGAGGGTCCAAGTGCGGGTGGCCCCCGTGGAGTACCGGTGGTCGTACGGTGACGGCACGGCCTTGAGCACGGCGGTCCCGGGTGGGCCGGTGCCGCCGGCACAGCTGGGGGAGAGAACGGAGACGAGCCATGTCTACCGCAGCACCGGGGACGTCACCGCGTCCCTGACGACGGTCTTCGCGGGCCGGTTCTCGGTCGACGGCGGCCCCCTCCAACCAATCGCAGGCACTGCCGCGGTGACGTCCGTGCCGAGGGACCTGTCCGTCTGGCGCTCAGAAGTCCGCCTCTACGCCGATGACTGCAACATCAACCCCAACGGACAAGGCTGCTGAGCCCTGGGAATCTCTGAGGCATTTTAAGGGCCAGCCAGCCAGACTCGGTGGGGCGAACCACCAAAGCAGCCGGCAACCGGGCCCGCGAGCGGCCCCCAGAACAGAAGGCCCCCAAAACAGAAGGCCCCCAAAACAGAAGGGGCCGGCATCCCGTGGATGCCGGCCCCTTCTGAGAGTCTGACGTGTGGTCAGAGCGCGTTGACCTTCTTGGCGATGCCCGACTTGCGGTTCGCCGCCTGGTTCTTGTGGATAACGCCCTTGCTCACAGCCTTGTCCAGCTTCTTGCTGGCGCGCTCGAGCGCGGCCGTAGCGCGATCCTTGTCCGCCGCCTCGACCGCCGTCTTGACGGCGCGGATGAGCGTCTTGAGCTCGGACTTCACGGCCATGTTGCGCTGCCGGGCCTTCTCGTTGGTGAGAATGCGCTTCTTCTGAGACTTGATGTTCGCCACGTGTGTGAACTTTCTTGTTTTGCTGACAGGGTCTAGAGGGCTTTCAAGTCGGCCTCGACTGAGCGGCGTGGGGATGCCTTTGGCGACCGACCATCAGTGCCCGTCGACCTGCACGGACACACAGCAGACCATATTAGCAGGAATGGCGAGACCGTGCCCGGGCCGGCCCCGCGGCGCGCCGCAGTCGTTGTACGGGGAGCGCTCGGCGGGATGCGCAGATCCGTGGGAGACTGGGAAGTCAGCAATCGCCGCAGGCGTGCTCGTTACACCGTAGCAATCATCAGACAGCAGTAGAGGACGTACAGGGTGTCTCCAATGGCCCGCACCGCCCCGGTGCCCGCCGCGACCGATCCGTCGATCATCCGCAACTTCTGCATCATCGCGCACATCGACCACGGCAAGTCCACTCTGGCCGACCGGATGCTGCAGTTCACCGGCGTCGTCCAGTCGCGGGACATGAAGGCCCAGTACCTCGACCGCATGGACATCGAGCGCGAGCGTGGCATCACGATCAAGTCCCAGGCGGTGCGCATGCCGTGGGAGCTCGACGACGTCTCCTACGCGCTCAACATGATCGACACGCCAGGCCACGTCGACTTCACGTACGAGGTCTCACGCTCTCTCGCGGCCTGTGAGGGTGCCGTGCTGCTCGTGGACGCCGCCCAGGGCATCGAGGCCCAGACGCTCGCGAATCTGTATCTCGCGATGGAGAACGACCTCCACATCATCCCGGTCCTCAACAAGATCGACCTCCCCGCGGCGCAGCCAGAGAAGTACGCCGAGGAGCTCGCCAACCTCATCGGTGGCGACCCTCAGGACGTGCTGCGGGTCTCAGGCAAGACGGGCGTGGGTGTCGAGGGGCTTCTCGACCGCATCGTGCGGGACATCCCCGCGCCGGTGGGCGACGCGAACGCGCCGGCGCGCGCCATGATCTTCGACTCGGTCTACGACACGTACCGCGGCGTCGTCACGTACGTCCGGGTGGTCGACGGCTCGCTCTCGCCGCGCGAGCGCATCCAGATGATGTCGACGAAGGCGAGCCACGAGCTCCTCGAGATCGGCGTCATCTCGCCCGAACCGGCCCCGAGCAAGGGTCTCGGCGTCGGCGAGGTGGGCTACCTCATCACCGGTGTGAAGGATGTCCGCCAGTCCAAGGTCGGCGACACGATCACGAACCTCTCCCGCCCGGCGGCGCAGTCCCTCGGCGGGTACCAGGACCCGAAGCCCATGGTCTTCTCGGGGCTCTACCCGCTTGACGGCTCCGACTACCCGGACCTCCGCGATGCACTCGACAAGCTCAAGCTCAACGACGCGGCGCTCGTGTACGAGCCCGAGACGTCGGCGGCCCTCGGCTTCGGCTTCCGCGTGGGCTTCCTGGGCCTCCTCCACCTCGAGATCGTGCGCGAGCGCCTCGAGCGCGAGTTCAACCTCGACCTCATCTCGACCGCCCCGAACGTCATCTACGAGGTCACGCTCGAGGACAAGTCGGTCGTGACGGTCACGAACCCGAGCGAGTTCCCGGTGGGCAAGGTCAAGGAAGTCCGCGAGCCGATGGTGTCCGCGACCATCCTTGCGCCCAACGAATTCGTGGGCGCCATCATGGATCTGTGCCAGGGCCGCCGCGGCCAGATGAAGGGCATGGACTACCTCTCCGAGGACCGCGTCGAGCTCCGCTACTGGATCCCGCTCGCCGAGATCGTGTTCGACTTCTTCGACCAGCTCAAGTCGAAGACGCGCGGCTACGCCTCCCTCGACTGGAAGGCGGACGGCGAGCAGGCGGCGGACCTCGTCAAGGTGGACATCCTGCTCCAGGGCGAGACGGTCGACGCCTTCAGCGCGATCACCCACCGCGACAAGGCTTATTCCTACGGTGTGATGATGACGTCGAAGCTGCGCGAGCTCATCCCGCGCCAGCAGTTCGAGGTGCCGATCCAGGCGGCGATCGGCTCGCGGATCATTGCCCGCGAGAACATCCGGGCCATCCGCAAGGACGTCCTCGCGAAGTGCTACGGCGGCGACATCACGCGTAAGCGCAAGCTGCTCGAGAAGCAGAAGGAGGGCAAGAAGCGCATGAAGATGGTGGGCCGCGTCGAGGTCCCCCAGGAGGCGTTCATCGCGGCCCTCACGACCGACGAATCGAAGGACAAGGCGAAGAAGTAGTGAAGGTGTCCTTGGCGCCCGCCTCTCGGAAGACGGGCGCACTCGGGACGGCGGTGGAGTAGGTGCCCAGCACACTTCCACTCGGAGACCCCGCACCGGCCGACGGCGTCCTGCCGCCCCAGGCGTCCATCGGCGCCGAGGCGCGGGGCTTCTCGCTCTACGCCCACATCCCGTTCTGCTCGGTCCGCTGCGGCTATTGCGACTTCAACACCTACACCGCGGCCGAGCTCGGCGGCGGGGCGTCGCAGGCCGAGTACGCGCAGACCGCCGTCGCCGAGGCGCGGCTCGCGGCCCGCGCGCTCGACGCCTCGGGCGTGCCTCGCCGTCGTCTGTCCACGGTGTTCTTCGGCGGGGGCACGCCCACGCTGCTCCCGGCGGGCGACCTCGCCGCGATCCTCGGCGCCGCCGTCGCCGAATGGGGCCTTGAGCCGGGCGCCGAAGTGACTACCGAGGCGAATCCGGACTCCGTCACCCCGGACTCCCTTGCCGCACTGAGGGAGGCCGGATGCACGCGCGTCTCCTTCGGCATGCAGTCCGCCGTTCCGCACGTTCTCAAGGTCTTGGATCGCACCCACACACCGAGCCGAGTCCCCGAGGCCGTGCGCTGGGCGCGGGACGCCGGCCTCGACGTGAGCCTCGACCTCATCTACGGAACACCGGGCGAGAGCATGGACGACTGGCGCACGTCGCTCGACGCCGCGCTCGAATGCGAGCCCGACCACGTGAGCGCCTACGCCCTCATCGTCGAGGAAGGCACCAAGCTAGCCGCCCAGATCCGTCGCGGCCAGGTACCGAACGTGGACGACGACGACCACGCCGCCAAATACGAGCTCGCCGACGCCGCGCTGGGAGAAGCGGGCTTCCATTGGTACGAGGTGAGCAATTGGGCGCGCGGCGCCGGGGGAGCAGCGGACGACGGCGGCGCAAGCCGGCGCTTCGAGTGCCGCCACAACCTCGCCTACTGGCGCGGGGGCGACTGGTGGGGTGTCGGCCCGGGGGCGCATTCGCACGTCGGCGGAGTGCGCTGGTGGAACGTCAAGCATCCGCGCGCCTATGCGGCGCGCCTCGCGCAAGGGGAGTCGCCGGCAGCGGGACGGGAGACGCTCGACGCCGCGACGCGGCTCGAGGAGCGGATCATTCTCGAGCTGCGGCTCGCCGACGGGCTGCCGGTCGCCCTGCTCGCGCCCGAGGCGCGCCGCGAGGTCGCGGGGCTCATCGCCGAAGGGCTCGTGGAAGGCCCCGCGGCCCTGCATGGAACCCTCGTGCTGACCCTCGCGGGACGCCTACTCGCGGATGCGGTCGTGCGCCGGCTCATGCCCTAGCTGCGAGAGCCGGCGGCTACTTGATCCAGCGGAGGTTGAACCTGTAGCGGAAGGGCTGGCCGCGGTTGACCTCGATGCCGGCCGCGACGGACATCACGGCGAGGGCAACCCACACGAGCGTCGCCAGGACCGCAAAGAAGCTGCCGACCACCGGGATGAACGAAAGCAGGTTCAGGAACAGGGCTGCGAGCGTCGGCGGGAGCGTGAAGTTGAGCGCCTCCTTGGACTCCTGGGCGGTAAACGGCCCACGGTCTTTGAAGGAAAGGTAGACGAGCAGCGACGGGAGGCATCCGAGGATTCCGCCGAAGTGCGCGAGCGTGGCCCACTGGCGGTCCTCGCTAGCCGTGAACTGCTCGCTGCCGCCCACGTTGCCGAGCCTCCTCGAATGGGGCTCTTCGTGGTCCTGCCAGTTCTGGGGCACAGCACGTCCTTGCGGGGTCGAAGGTCTCAGGGCTGCTCCAAGAATACCGAATTACACCGTCAGAAAATCGATGACCTCTTCAACCCTGCCGAGGAGGGCTGGTTCGAGATCCGCGTAGCTCCTTACCGCGCCGAGGAGCTTCTGCCAGCCCAGGCCGATGTCCTCGGCCGTCTCGTGGGGCCAGCCGAAGGCGCGGAGGATGCCGGTCTTCCAATCGGTCCCGCGCGGTACCACCGGCCACGCGGGGATGCCGAGAGTCTGGGGCCTGATGGCCTGCCACACGTCGACGTACGGGTGCCCGACGATGAGAACGTTGCCCGAGGCGCCGGGCACGGCCAGGGCACGCTCCGCGATCCGGCTCTCCTTCGAACCGGCCACGAGGTGGTCCACGAGGATGCCGAGCCGGCGCTCGGGGCCGGGCTGGAAGTCGGCGACGGCGGCAGCGAGATCGTCGACGCCGTGCAGCGGCTCGACAACGATCCCTTCGACGCGCAGGTCGTCTCCCCACACCCGCTCGACGAGCTCGGCGTCGTGCTTGCCTTCGACCCAGATGCGGCTCGCCCGGGCGACGCGCGCTCGGGAGCCTTCGACGGCGACGGAACCCGAGGCGGTGCGCTTGGGGCCCGACGGCGCCTTCCGGGCTGCGGGGGGCGTGAGCCGGATCGGCCGGCCCTCTAGCAGGAAGCCGAATCCGAGCTCGAACGAACGCGAGCGCCCGCGGCGGTCCTCGAGGCTGAACACGTGCATGCCGCCGGACTTCTCAACGCGCGTGACGGCACCGACCCAGCCGCTCTGGGAGTCTTCGAGGACCATGCCCAATTCGATGGGCACGTCCGGGGGAGCGGTCTTCTTCGGGGCTGCGAGGTCCATCGGCCCCCACTGGTCATAGGACATGAGGTCCGAACCCTCCTTGCTGCAGAGCTTGTCGCCGAGCGGATCCGCTCCATGCTACGTGGGCGGTCGGGCACGGCCCGCGAGGCCGCGGCGTGTCCCGTATGCTGGGTTGCTCCCGGGCGGGGAGCATAATAGATCTAGCACTTGGGGAGAGAGAGTGCTAAGAATTCGCTCGGAAGCCGGCACGCAGCGCTGCCGATGTCGTCCTCAGGGGAGGTGGAATGAACGAGCCGCGCAAGCTCGAGGTGCTCAGGGCCATCGTCGAGGACTACGTCCACTACCGTGAGCCCGTGGGCTCGAAGGCACTCGTCGAGCGTCACCGTCTCGGGGTGTCGAGCGCGACCATCCGCAACGACATGGCCGCGCTCGAGGACGAGGGCCTCATCGCAGCCCCGCACACGAGCGCGGGACGAGTGCCCACCGACAAGGGCTACCGGGTGTTCGTGGACCAGCTCTCAACCGTCCGGCCGCTCTCGGCGGCCGAGCGGCACGCGATCCAGTCCCTCCTCGAAGGGGCCGACGATCTCGACGACGTCCTCGAGCGCACGGTACGTCTCCTTTCCCACCTCACGAACCAGGTCGCCGTCGTCCAGTATCCGCAGCTCGGGCGGGCCCGCGTGCGGCACATCGAGGCCGTGGGCCTCGCGCCGCGCCAGGTCCTGCTCGTGCTCATCGCGGATAGCGGCACCGTCGAGCAGCGCGTGGTGACCGTGGGCGAGGATCTGGACCACGACCGCCTCGCGTTCCTGCGCCAGAGCTTCCTCGCGGCCGCCGCAGGCCAGCCCGTGGGTCAGCTCGGCGCGAACCTTGCCCGTGTCATGGACACGCTCATGCCGCAGGACAAGGCCGTCGCAACCGAGCTCGCGGCCGCCCTCGGGACGCTCGCCGCGTCCTCCCGGGAGGAAAGGATCGTCACCGCCGGGACCGCCTACCTCGCGCGGTCCAACAGCGATTTCCTCCTCAGCATCTCGCCCGTCCTCGAGGCCCTCGAGGAGCAGGTCGTCCTCCTGCGCCTCCTCTCCGAGATGGCGAGCGATCCACGTGGCGTGGCAGTCGCGATCGGCCACGAGACGGCGGCGGATTCGCTCTTGGAGACCTCGGTCGTGGCCACGGGCTACGGGCGTGACGATGCCAAGATCGGCATTCTTGGCCCGACCCGCATGGACTACCCGGCGACCATGGCCGCCGTGC
Organism: Sinomonas albida; assembly: GCF_004919045.1. Classification (GTDB taxonomy): domain Bacteria; phylum Actinomycetota; class Actinomycetes; order Actinomycetales; family Micrococcaceae; genus Sinomonas; species Sinomonas albida. Next base: position 8,803 of record NZ_SWDW01000006.1, on the reverse strand, counting down.
GTGCCGTGGCACGGTACCTCTCCAAGATTCTCGCCGGAAGCTGAACCTGAAGAGAAAGAAGACAGTGAGCAGCCACTACGAAACCCTCGGCGTGTCCCCGGATGCGAGCGGCGAGGAGATCAAGAAGGCCTACCGGAAGCTGGCCCGCAAGTACCACCCGGACGTCAATCCGGGCGAGGAGGCCTCCGATCGCTTCAAGGCGGTCACGCACGCCTACGAGGTACTCTCCGACCCCGACAAGCGCCGCATCTACGACACGACCGGCAACGAGAACGGGACGGACAACGGCTACTCGGGCGCCTACAACGGCGCCGGCTTCGCGTTCCAGGACATCTTCGAGACGTTCTTCGGCGGCGGGGGCGCCCAGGCTGGGCCCGCGACCCGCGTCCGCCGGGGCCAGGACGCGCTTATCGCCGTCCGGATTGAGCTCAAGGACGCGGTGTTCGGCGTCAACAAGAAGATCGAAGTCGACACCGCCGTGCTGTGCACGCGCTGCGACGGCTCGTGCTGCGAGCCCGGCACCGAGCCAATCCGCTGCACCGTGTGCGGGGGCTCCGGCCACGTGCAGCGCGCGGTCCGCTCGATCCTCGGCCAGGTCATGACGACTGCCACGTGCCCCACCTGCAACGGCTTCGGCACCGAGATCCCGAGCCCGTGCAACGAGTGCGGCGGCGACGGCCGCGTGCGCAGCCGGCGCTCTCTCACCGTCAAGATCCCCGCGGGGGTTTCGACCGGGACCAGGATCCAGCTCGCGGGCCAGGGCGAGGCTGGCACTGCGGGCGGTCCGTCCGGAGACCTGTACGTCGAGATCCGCGTGGCCGCGCACGCCACCTTCACGCGCGACGGCGACCAGCTCCACGCGACGCTGAGCGTCCCCATGACGGCGGCGGCGCTCGGCACGGAGCTCACGTTCGAGACGTTCGACGGGGAGCAGTCCGTCACGCTCCGCCCCGGCACGCAGTCCGGAGACGTCGTCACGCTCGCGCACCTCGGCGTCGCCCGCCTGCGCGGCGCGGGCCGCGGCGACCTCCTTGTCCATATCAACGTCGAGGTTCCCACCAAGCTCGATCCCGAGCAGGAGGAGCTGCTCCGACAGCTCGCGAAGCTCCGCGGCGAGCACGTGGCCGAGGGCAAGCTCGTGGGCACGGGCGGGGGAGTGTTCGCGAAGCTGCGCGACAAGTTCGGGAATCTCTGACGTGTCCAACCCGGTGTTCTTCGTCCCAGCCGGGACGCTCGACGGACTCGGCGTGGGCAGCATCGCGACGGTGACCGGGCCCGAAGGCAGGCACGCCGCGACGGTTCGTCGGCTCGCGGCGGGCGAGCCCGTGGACCTCGTCGACGGCAGGGGCACGCGGGCTCGCGGCGCGGTGGAGCGCGCGGAAGGGGACGTGCTCGCCGTGGTGCTCGACGCCGTCGAACGCGAACCCCGCCCCGCGTACCGCCTGGTCCTCGTCCAGGCGCTCGCCAAGGGGGACCGGGACGAGCTCGCTGCCGAGGCGGCGACCGAACTCGGCGTCGACGTCGTGGTGCCGTGGCAGGCGGAGCGCTCGATCGTCCGCTGGAAGGGGGAGCGTGGCGAGAAGTCCCTCGCGAAGTGGCGCTCGCTCGTAGCTGCCGCGGCCAAGCAGTCCCGGCGCGCCTGGGTGCCGGACGTCGACGAGGCGTCCGACGGCGCAGCCCTCGCCGCGCGCATCGGGCGGGCCGCCCTCGCGATCGTCCTCCACGAGGACGCGACCGAGCCCCTCGGAGCGCTCCTTGACACCTTCGCTGCCCGGCAGACGCCGCACGACGGCGAGGTCTTGTTCGTCGTGGGGCCCGAGGGCGGCATCTCGCCGGCCGAGATCGATCGCTTCACGTCCGCTGGTGCGCGTCTCGCACTCCTCGCGCCGCACGTGCTTCGCTCGTCGACCGCGGGACCCGCCGCACTCGCGATAGCGGGGGACCGGTTGGGCCGCTGGCCGGCGCGCACGGCGCCGTAGGCCCTGCGGCTGGGCAGGCGGCCCGGACGGGCAGTGCCTGACGCAGGGGAGCTCAGGGGGTGACGGTGAATTCCTTCGAGTCCCACGCCAGGGCCGTCGAGTCGCCGGGGCCGGGGTCGCTGGGGAAGATCCGCAGGACGTACTTGCCCGCCGGGAGATTCACGGTGAAGCGGAACTGGCCCACGGTCGCGTCGGCCGCGCTCGAGAGCACGTGGCCGCTCAGGTACGGCGTGGCCTTGTCGGTCTTGACGTCCGCGCGGGAGACCTGCCAGTACACGTCAGAGCCCGGGCTCGTGCTCCGGCCGTAGACGGCGAGCTGTCCGTGGTCGGACTCCAGCCCGGACTGGGGGTCGATGATCCACATGGGCGCGACCATGGCCGGATCCCGCTGCATGAGCTGGCCGAGCTTGACCCGGTTGAACGCGAGCTGGTCGGTGCGCCCATCGACGAGCAGCATGACCTCGACCGGCTGCCCCGAGTCGATGACTCCCGCACTCGCAGCGGCGGCTGTGGCCGTGTAGACGAGCTGTTGGACGGCGAGCTGGGCGGTCTGCTCGTCGACGGTGCTGTTGAACGCGTCCGAGGAGACGTCGACCGTGATGACGTTGTGCCCCGAGATGGAGGCGGCCAGCTTCTTCGGGGACTGCCACGGGCTGAAGAGGTTCGGGTCGAGCGGCTTGACCGACATCATGAGGCGGAGGGCCTTCACGACCGGGTTCTCAGTGCTGCTCGCGTCACGGAATTCGCGGTACAGGTACACGCCGTCCCGCGCCCGGCCGAGCCAGTAGACCGGCGACTTCGTGGACGTCTGCGACGTCTCGAGGGGCACCGACGCCGTGGCCCCGCCGCTCGAGATCGCGGGGGAGGCGCCCGCCGCGAGGCTCGGCGCGGGCTGGCCGCTCGCGGTGCAGCCGGAGAGGACGACGGCGAGCGCGGCAAAGCCCGCAAGCGCAGTTCGCCTGCGTCGCGCCGGGCTCGCGGTGCGGAAAGCCATGACTGTCCTCCGGGATGGTGGTTTGGGCGTCCGGGAGCACCCACAAGGCAGGGCTGCGCGCGGACCCCGCCGGCGCCTCCCCGAGCAGAGTCCAGCTTGACACAGGCACCCGCGCGTGCGGCTGCCGCTGCGGGTTTCGTTGCCCAAGTGATGCGTGATTGATACCTAGCGGTAGCATGGTTCGACAGGTTCCGAATGAGGAGAGAAGAGGCTTTTGACAGCGGAGTTCCCGCACACGACGCCCACAGCCAGGACCGAGGTACTCCGCTTCGCTTCAGGCGAGGACATGGTGCACATCCTCGGCCCACATGATGAGGCCCTCCGCTACGTCGAAGAGCAGTTCCCGTCTGTGTCGATCCATGCGCGCGGCAACGAGCTCACGATCGTCGGCCCGCCCGCGGAGGCCCCCCAGATCAAGCGGCTCTTCGAGGAGATCACGGCCCTCGCCGAGCGGGGCACGCCGGTTACGCCGGCCTCGCTCGCGCAGCTTGTCGCGATGCTGCGCGAACAGACGGTCTCGAGCCCGTCGGACGTGCTCACGCACAACATCCTCACGAGCCGCGGCCGCACGATCCGTCCCAAGACCGCGAACCAGAAGGGCTACGTCGACGCGATCGACGCGAACACGGTGATCTTCGGCATCGGTCCTGCCGGCACGGGCAAGACGTATCTCGCGATGGCGAAGGCAGTCCAGGCCCTCCAGCACAAGGACGTGAGCCGGATCATCCTCACTCGGCCCGCGGTCGAGGCGGGTGAGCGGCTCGGTTTCCTCCCCGGAACGCTCAACGACAAGATCGATCCGTATCTCCGCCCGCTCTACGACGCGCTCCACGACATGATCGATCCCGAGGCGATTCCGCGCCTCATGGCGGCAGGGACCATCGAGGTCGCGCCGCTCGCCTACATGCGCGGCCGGACGCTCAACGACGCGTTCATCATCCTCGACGAGGCGCAGAACACCACGCCGGAGCAGATGAAGATGTTCCTCACGCGACTCGGTTTCGGCTCGAAGATGGTGGTGACCGGGGATATCACCCAGGTGGACCTCCCGTCGGGGACCTCGTCCGGCCTGCGCATCGTCCGCGAGATCCTCGATGGGATCGAGGACGTGAGCTTCTCGATGCTCGACGCGACCGACGTGGTGCGGCATCGGCTCGTGTCCGACATCGTCAACGCGTACGGCCGGTGGGACGACCGTCAGCGGGCCCGGACCGGACAGGCCAGGCTCCGCGCCGATCGGCGCCACGCCGCCGGGTCCGAGCGCACCGCTCCGACTAAGCTTGAGCCGTGAGCATCGAAGTCAACAACGAGTCCGGGGTAGCCGTCGACGAGGAGGCGCTCGTCCGCCTGGGCCGCTTCATCTTCGACCGCCTGTGGCTGCACCCCCAGACCGAGCTCTCTGTGCTCCTCGTGGACGAGGCCGCCATGGAGCGGCTGCACCTCGAACTCATGGACGAGCCGGGCCCCACCGACGTGCTCTCGGTTCCCATGGACGAGCTCACCCCCGGCACTCCGGGTCGCCCCACGCCTCAGGGCATGCTGGGCGACATCGCGATCTGCCCCCAGGTCGCGGCCGAACAGGCCGCGCGCGGCGGACATTCGACGGCGGATGAGATGCTGCTGCTCGCGACGCACGGCATGCTCCACCTCCTCGGGTTCGATCACAGCGAGCCTGAGGACCGCGACGAGATGTTCGGCCTCCAGCGCGAGCTGCTCACGGAGTTCCTCGGCAGGCCGGCCCCGAAAGAGACGATGGCGTGACCATTGCCGTCCTGCTGGCCATGGCGCTGGCGTTCACGGCGCTTGCAGCACTCCTGACGGCCGCTGAGGCCGCCCTCTCCTTCCTTCCGCGCCATGATGCCGAGGAGTACATCGAGCAGGGGCATGCCCAGTCTCTCGCCGTGATCCTCGCCTCGCCCGTGCCCCACGTGCGGGCTCTTCGGTTCTGGCGTATCTGGTTCGAGACCGCCTCGGCCGTGGCCGTCGCAGTCCTCATGCAGAGCTGGCTCGACAACGTGTGGCTCGCGGGACTCGCCGCGACAGTCGTCATGGCCCTCATCGGCTTCCTTCTGGTCGGGGTCTCTCCGCGTCAGCTCGGCCGTCGGCACGCCCTCGCCGTCGCCGCGGGCACTGCGCCCTTCACCACATGGCTGCGCCGCATCCTCGGGCCGATTCCGGGCTGGCTTGTGTCGATCGGCAGCGCTGCGACCGGCACGGATCCGACGGAGGAGGACGCGATCTATTCGACCGACGAGCTGCGCGAGTTCGTCGAGAGGGCGAGCGACTCCGAGGACTTCGAGGACGGTCAGGCGGATCTGCTGCAGTCCGTCTTCGAACTCGGCGAGACGCGGGTGCGCGCCGTCATGGTGCCCCGCACCGACATCATCGCGATCGAGGCGGGCTCGACCCTGCAGCAGGCCATGTCGATGTTCCTTCGGTCGGGCTGTTCGCGCGTTCCGGTCTACGTCGAGAACCTCGACGACGTGCGTGGAGTTCTCTATCTCAAGGACGTCGCGGCGCGGGTCCACCAGAGCCCCGAGGCCGCCGAGGAGCCGGTCGAGTCGCACCTGCGCGAACCGCGCTTCGTCCCCGAGTCCAAACCCGTGAACGAGCTGCTGAAGGAGCTCCAGCGAGAGTCGATCCACCTCGCGATTGTGGTCGACGAATACGGCGGCACCGCTGGACTCGTCACGCTCGAGGACCTCATCGAGGAGCTTGTGGGCGAGATCGCCGACGAGTACGACGAAGACGACGACGAAGTGATCGAGGTCGCGGAGGGCGTCTTCCGGATCCGCGCCCGCATGAGCCTCGACGATCTCGGCGAGCTTTTCGACGAGGACATCGAGGACGACGAGGTGGACACGGCCGGCGGCCTCCTCGCGAAGGCGATCGGCCGAGTGCCCATCGTGGGCAGCACCGCGGAAATTGACGGCATCCGCCTCACAGCCGAGCGGCTCGAGGGGCGCCGCAAGCGCGTGAGCCACCTCCTCGCCCAGAAGGCAGACCCACCGGGCGACGGCGGCGCGCCGGGACCCGAGCGAAATCACCACGAGACGACAGGGAGACAGCATGGCTGAGCAAGATCGCGGCCTTGGAGAAGGCAAGCCACAGCAGGGGGCGGAGGGAGGCTTCCGTGCGGGATTCGCGGTCCTCGTGGGCCGTCCCAACGCCGGCAAGTCGACGCTCACGAACGCGCTCGTCGGCCAGAAGGTCGCGATCACCTCGGCCAAGCCTCAGACCACGCGCCATACGATCCGGGGCATCGTGCACCGCGCGGACTCCCAGCTGATCCTCGTCGACACCCCTGGGCTGCACCGACCGCGAACCCTCCTGGGGCAGCGGCTCAACGACCTCGTTGCCGAGACGCTGTCCGAGGTCGACGCCATCGGTTTCTGCATCCCCGCGAACGAGCGCATTGGCCCGGGCGACCGGTTCATCGCGACCCAGCTCGCCGCCGTCGGGCGCAAGCCGATCGTCGCCCTGGTGACGAAGGCCGACCTGGTCGACCGCGCGGGACTCGCCGAGCAGTTGCTCGCCGTGACGGCGCTCGGCCGCGAAGTCCTCGGGGGAGAGGGCTTCGCGGACATTGTGCCGGTCTCCGCGCAGGACGGCTATCAGGTCGAGACGGTCGCGGACGTGCTCGTGGGCCATATGCCGCCGTCGCCGCCCCTCTATCCCGATGGCGAGCTCACGGACGAGCCCGAGGCGGTCATGGTCGCGGAGCTCGTGCGCGAAGCCGCCCTCGAAGGGGTGCGCGACGAGCTTCCCCATTCGCTCGCCGTCGTCGTCGAGGAGATCGTGCCGCGCGAGGATCGGCCCGAGGACAATCCGCTGCTCGACGTGCGCGTGAACCTCTACGTCGAACGCCCTTCCCAGAAGGCGATCATCATCGGTCGGGGCGGCGAGCGGTTGCGCGACGTGGGCTCGCGGGCCCGCCACGGCATCGAAGCGCTGCTCGGTACCCGGATCTACCTCGACCTCCACGTCAAGGTCGCGAAGGACTGGCAGCGCGACCCGAAGCAGCTGGGCCGACTCGGCTTCTGACGCGCCCGCACAGGAGACTCTCAGATGCCCCTGTAAAATAGTTGGGACCATTACCTTACGGAGGGCATGATTTGGACATTACAGGGGGCGTACCCCGTCATGCCCGAACGCACGGCCACATCGCGTTGTGGGTCAAGATCCTCGGCGGAATCGTGGCCCTCGCGATCGTCGGTGTCATCGCCTTCGCAGGCTACTGGACTTGGCGGCTTCAGTCGAACATCCACCAGGCTCCTCTGAGTGCTGGCAATTCGACGGCGGACGCGACGAATGACGCAACCGACTCCCTCCAGATTCTGATCATCGGCACCGATACGCGCTCTGGCGCGGACGCGGCGTACGGCTCGCAGGCCGACAGTTCCGGGTATGGCAACTCGGACGTCATGATGCTGCTCAACATCTCGGCCGACAACAAGGTCGTGTCGATGACGAGCTTCCCCCGCGACCTCATGGTGCCGATCCCCAAGTGCCACGACCCGCAGGCCAACAAGGACTACCCGGCCCAGGCGGTCGGCCAGATCAACTCGGCGATGGCGGAGGCCGGCCCGGGCTGTGCCGTCGACACGATCAACCAGCTCACCGGCCTCAAGATCGATCACTTCATGGTGGCGGACTTCAACGCTGTGAAGGACCTCTCCAACACGATCGGCGGCGTGCAGGTCTGCGTCAACGCGGCCATCGATGACCCGCTGTCCGGCCTCAAGCTTCCCGCCGGAACGTCCACGATCCAGGGAGAGATGGCACTCGCGTTCCTCCGCAGCCGCCACGGCGTGGGTGACGGCAGCGACCTCTCCCGCATCAAGTCGCAGCAGGAGTTCCTCGCGTCGCTGGCCCGCAAGGTGAAGTCGGACGGCACGCTCACTGACGTGCCCAAGCTGCTCTCCATCGCGGACACGATCACGAAGAACCTCACAGTGGACAGCGGGCTCGCGAACCCCCAGAGCATGCTGACCATCGCCGGTCGTCTCAAGAACGTCGATCTGGGCAAGGTCGCGTTTGTCACGGTGCCGTGGGAACCCTATGTCGCGGATCCGAACCGCGTTCAGCTCAAGGAGCCTGACGCCGGCGCCCTGTTCCAGGGACTCCGCGACAACCGCGACCTGACCGCGCCCGCGGCCGCCGCGCCCACCCCGACGTCGAGCGGAAGCGCGGCCGCCGCGCCCACGAGTGCCCCGCCGACCTACAACAAGGCGCTCCAGCCCGTCGCGGTCGCGAACGGATCGGGCCTCACCGGCAGGGCCACCGAGCTGACCCAGTTCCTCGCGGGCCAAGGCTTCTCGAAGACGGGCCAGTTCACGGCAGCACAGGTCGCGACGACGAACGTCTACTACGGCGCGAACTTCGCGGACGTGGCGAACGACGTCGCGGCGTCCCTTGGGATCCCGTCGTCGCAGGTCCACCCGGCCAACATCAATGGCGTTCAGGTGTACGTGGGCCAGGACTTCACGTCCGGCACGCACTACACGCCCAAGGTGCCGGACACCGTCGTCGCCCAGACCGCCGCGGACAGCACGTGCCAGGCGGCCTTCGGCCACTGACGTCTCGGGTACAGAAACTCCCCGCCTCAGACGTCTCGGGTACAGAAACTCCCCGCCTCAGACGTCTCGGGTACAGAAACTCCCCGCCTCAGACGTCTCGGGTACAGAAACTCCCCGCCTCAGACGTGTGATGTCTCAGGACCTCGTGGACACTTCCTGTCTCAGGACGTTGTTGACACTTGATGTCTCAGGACGTTGTAGGCACTTCGGTTTCTGGGCTCGGGCGGCGGAGGCCGCTGCGAGGGACGAAG
>NZ_SWDW01000005.1 GCF_004919045.1 Sinomonas albida | reverse complement strand
TCACGTGTTACTCACCCGTTCGCCACTAATCCACCCCGAAGGGCTTCATCGTCCGACTTGCATGTGTTAAGCACGCCGCCAGCGTTCATCCTGAGCCAGGATCAAACTCTCCGTCAAAAACAAAAAACAAAGAAAACCAGGACAAAGCGGAAAAACCCCGCCCCGGCAATCCGATCCAAGCCGAAACCCAGCCCACACACACGGGGGTGCGCACAGACCAGGCAAACAGCCATCAAAAAAATGGCATCAATCCAAACATGGCACGCTATTGAGTTCTCAAACAACAGGCTCCCTCGGAAACCCTCCAGAATCTCTGGACTTGCTCCGAAGCAACTTCTCAAACCTACCCGCCCGGCCGCGGGGAGTCAAACCGGCCGATCGGCCAGCGACTTATCGCTCCAGAGCAAGGGTTTTTTGCGCCGTACCTCTCGGTGGCGCGGGATAAAACTATACCACCGTCCTCGGGCAAGTGCCAACCGTCCGGCGAGTACAGCCGAGGCCCCGAATCACGCGGATCCGGGGCCCCAGCTGCAGCGCTTCGGCGGACGTCGCCGCGCGTCGTTCTTTGCTCAGGCGAGCGTGCTCGGCTCGAGGTAGACCACGCCCAGCGGCGGCAGGGTGATGGTCGCCGCTGCCGGCTTCCCGTCCCACTCCCGCTGCTCGGCCATGACGAGCCCGCCGTTCGTCACGCCCGATCCGCCGTATTCGGTGGCGTCCGTGTTGAGCACCTCGGTCCAGGCCCCCGCGAGCGGGAGCCCCACGGTGTAGTCGAGATGCGGGCTGCCGGCGAAGTTCGCGACGCACACGAGCGGGGTGCCGTCCGTCGACCACCGGATGAACGAGACGACGTTGTGATCGCCGTCGTCGCCCCGGATCCATTCAAACCCGGCCGGATCGTTGTCCTGCGTGTAGAGCGCGGGCCGGTCGCGGTAGATCACGTTGAGTTCGCGGATGAGACGCTGGAGCCCCTGATGCGGCTCGGTGTCGGCGAGCCACCAGTCGAGCCCGTGCTCCTGGTTCCACTCCCCTTCCTGCCCGAACTCGCAGCCCATGAAGATGAGCTGCTTGCCCGGGTGCGCCCACTGGAAGGCATAGAACGCGCGGAGGTTCGCGAGCTGCTGCCAACGATCGCCCGGCATCTTCCGGAGCATCGACCCCTTGCCGTGCACCACCTCGTCATGGCTGATGGGCAGGAGGAAGTTCTCGCTGAACGCGTACATGATCGAGAACGTCACCTTGTTGTGGTGCCACCGGCGGTTGATGGGGTTCTCGTGAATGTACTGGAGCGAATCGTGCATCCAGCCCATGTTCCACTTGAGCCCGAATCCGAGGCCGTTCATGGACGTGGGCTTCGTGACCCCGGGGAACGCCGTGGACTCCTCGGCGATCATGACGATGCCCGGGTTGCGCTTGTACGCCGTGGCGTTCGCTTCCTGCAGGAAGGAGATCGCCTCGAGGTTCTCGCGCCCTCCGAACTGGTTCGGCCGCCACTGCCCCTCCTCGCGCGAGTAGTCGAGGTAGAGCATCGAGGCCACGGCGTCGACGCGCAGGCCGTCCACGTGGAACTCCTCGAGCCAGAACAGGGCGTTCGCCACGAGGAAGTTCCGGACCTCCGTCCGGCCGAAGTTGAAGATGTAGGTGCCCCAGTCGGGGTGCTCGCCCTGCATGGGGTCCGAGTGCTCGTAGAGCGCCTCGCCGTCGAACCGGGCCAGCGCCCATTCGTCCTTCGGGAAGTGCGCCGGCACCCAGTCCACGATCACGCCGATGCCCGCCTGGTGGAGCTGGTCCACGAGATAGCGGAAGTCGTCGGGGTGGCCGAACCGCGAGCTCGGGGCGTAGTAGGAAGTGACCTGATAGCCCCACGAGCCGCCGAAGGGGTGCTCCGCAACAGGCATGAACTCCACGTGCGTGAAGCCCATCTCCGTGACGTAGTCGACGAGTTCCTTCGCGAGGTCCCGGTAGCTGAGGCCCGGACGCCACGAGCCCAAGTGCACCTCGTACACGCTCATGGGCGAGTTGTGCGGGTCCTTCGCGGCCCGCTGCTTCATCCAGTCGTCGTCCTTGAACGCGTAGCGCGACTCCACGACGCGCGAGGCGGTGCGCGGCGGCACCTCGGTGCCGAACGCCATGGGGTCAGCCCGTTCGACCCAGTGCCCCGCACGCGTGAGGATGCCGAACTTGTAGCACGCCCCTGCTACAACACCGGGGATGAAGATCTCCCAGACGCCGGACGTGCCGAGGCTCCGCATCGCGTGCTCGCGGCCGTCCCAGCCGTTGAAGTCGCCCTTCACCTGGACGGCCTGGGCACTCGGCGCCCACACCGTGAACGCCGTGCCCTCGACGTCGCCGAGCACCGAGTGGTAGTGCTGCACGCGGGCGCCGAGCGCCTTCCAGAGCTCCTCGTGGCGGCCTTCGCCGATGAGGTAGAGGTCGAGCTCGCCGATGCTCGGCAGGTAGTGGTACGGATCGTCGACGTCGACCATGTGGCCGTCGCCGTATTCGACCTCGAGCCGGTAGTCGGGCACGCCGCCGTCGTCCGTTGCGGGGAGCACGACGGTCCAGACGCCGTGCGCCTCGTGGTGCAGCGGGATCCGGCCGCCCGGGGTGATCGCGGTGACGCCCGTGGCGAGGTGCTTGACGGTGCGGATCGTCACCGAGCCGTCCTCGGCGAGATGCGCGCCGAGCACAGCGTGCGGCGCGTGGAACGATCCGGCGGCGACGCGCCCCAGGACATCCAGCGGAACGGGAATCGCCGTCCCAGAGTCCGCGGACGCCCCCGCGTGGGCACTCTGCTGTTCAGTGTGCTCTGACACGTCTCTCTCCTCTCCTCGGCGGCCCGAGGCCGCCTGGTCTTCAAGTCCGTCAGGCCCTGCCACGCCGGCGGACAGTCCCGCAGGGACGTAGGCGCTCAGGGCCGTCCGCACCGCCCGCAGGGGAATCTCGGCCCACGCGGGCCGATTCCGCTCCTCGTAGGCCACCTCGTACAGGGCCTTGTCTAGCCACAGCGCTGCGAAAAGCGGACCGCCGAAGGCATCGGCCTGCCCTCGCACGCTCGCGTAGCCCTCCCAGAACGCAGTGCTCGCCTCGTCGGCCCAGTCCTTCGTGACGCGCGCTGCCGGAACCGTGCGTTCGGCAGCGCCGGCGGCATAGTCGAACGAGCGCAGCATTCCGACGACGTCGCGCAGCGGCACGTCAGGCCGGCTCCGCTCCGACACGGGGCGCAGGGGCTCGCCCTCGAAGTCCAGGATGGCGTAGGGGCGATCGGCGTGGCCGGGGAAGTTCAGGATCTGGCCGAGATGGAGATCGCCATGGATCCGCTGGACGTGCAGCCCCGAGGCCTCGCCCGCGAGCGTGTCGAGGAGGCTCTCAAGGGCGGCGTCCGGCAGCCCGATGCTCTCCCGCACGTCGTCCCACGCAGCGCGCAGCCGCGACGCGAGCCCGCCGACGAACTCGGCCGCCGCCGCGTCGTCGAGCTCCTCGCTGCCGAGGCTCGCCTCGAGCGCCTCGTGGACGCGGGCCGTCGCCTCGCCAAGGCCCCGCGCGTGGCCGGTGAAGTCCTCGCCGGCCGCAGCCGCGTCGAGCGCGAGCTGCCAGAGGTCCTGGCCGCCGGGGAGGAATTCATGGACGACGGCGAGCTGGCCTCGCGCTGTCCCCTCACCCCGCTGGGCCCAGGCCCCGTCGAGCCAGCCGAGCGTCGCGGGAACGTCCGCGGCGCCGGCCTGGGCGAGCGCCGCGCCGAGCTCGACCTCGGGGTTGAGGCCGTCCGCGGGCTGGCGGAGCACCTTGACCATTGCGGCCTCGCCGTCCGCCGAACGCACGATGATCGAGCTGTTCGACTGCTCGCTCGAGAGCACGGTGCAGTCGAGCGAGCCCTGCGGGATGTGACCCGCGCCGCTCGTCCGGCCCCACGCCGTGCCCTCCTTCGCGGGGCCACCCGAGGCGACCAGCCCGAGAAGCGCACCGATGAACGCGGGGTCGTGGACGCCGTCGTAAATCCACAGCGGTCCCCGCGAGGAATGCTCGCTCCGGCCCACGAGCGCGTGGCCCTTTCCGGCCAGGGGCTCGGAGCGGAAGGTGAGCGGCACGTTGATGACCACCTCGAGGCGCCCGGCGCGGACCCGCACGAGCTGGATCTCGATGTCCACCTCGCCCTCCGGATCCTCGAGCCGGATGCTCCCGGCACGCGCGAACTCCGCCTGGCGGCCCTTCGCGGGGTACCAGCGCTGAGACGGGAGCCAGCGCTCGAGCAACTCGGCCAGAGGCGGCGTCAGGATTGGTTCGGCAGCGTCCGTCATTCGATCAGCTCCCCTTGCTGGGTCTCGGATGTGATGATCGGCATCGCCTGCGTGAACGGGCTGCTCGGGACACTGCCCGCGCTGCGGATCCGCAGCCAGTAGTAGCCGTGGGCGCCGAGCGTCACGTGGAATCGGCCGTCGGGGCCGATCTGCGAGAACGGCTCGCCGCCGAACAGGTCGCGCAGGCCGCGGCCCTCGTAGCCGTTGAGGTCCAGCATCGAGGCCACGGGATGGCCGGACAGGTTGAAGACGCAGAGCACGGTCTCTTCCTGCTCGCCCGGGACCTCCCCAGCGCGCAGCTCGCGGACGAACGCGAGGACCTGCTCGGATTCCGCGTTGATGTTCCGATAGCTGCCGAGGCCGAACACCGGGTGCCCACGGCGCACGCCGAGGATATTCCGCGTCCACCGCAGGAGCGAGCCCGAGTGCGCCATCTCCGCCTCGACGTTGGCCATCGAGTAGTTGTAGACGAGCGACTGGATGGTCGGGAGGTACAGCTTGCCCGGATCCGCCACGGAGAAACCCGCATTGCGGTCCGGGTTCCACTGCATCGGGGTGCGGACCGCGTCGCGGTCCTGGAGCCAGATGTTGTCCCCCATACCGACCTCGTCGCCGTAGTAGAGGAACGGGCTTCCGGGCAGCGAGAGCAGCAGAGCGTTGATGAGTTCGAGCTCGTGCCGCGAGTTGTCGAGGAGCGAGGCGAGGCGGCGGCGGATACCGATGTTGGCCCGCATGCGCGGATCCGACGCGTACCAGCCGAGCATCGCCTCGCGCTCCTCGATGGTGACCATCTCGAGCGTGAGCTCGTCGTGGTTTCGCAGGAACGTTCCCCACTGGGCACCGCGGGGGATCGCGGGGGTGTCCACCATCGTGTCGATGATCGGCCGCGCCCGCTGGTCGCGCAGCGCGTAGTACAGCCTCGGCATGATCGGGAAGTGGAACGCCATATGGCACTCCGGCTCCTCCTCCGTGCCGAAGTACTCCACGACCTCGTGCGGCGGCTGGTTTGCCTCCGCGATGATGATCCGGCCCGGGTACTTCTGGTCCATCATCGCGCGGAGCTTCACCAGGAACTCGTGGGTCGCGGGGAGGTTCTCGCAGTTGGTGCCGTCCTCCTCGAAGAGGTACGGGATCGCGTCCGCCCTGATGCCGTCCACGCCCTGGTCGAGCCAGAACTTGAAGACGTCGAACACGGCGTCGACGACAGCCGGGTTCTCGAAGTTGAGGTCCGGCTGGTGGCTGAAGAAGCGGTGCCAGAAGAACTGGCGCCGGATCGGATCGAACGTCCAGTTCGATTCCTCGGTGTCGATGAAGATGATGCGCGCGTCCGTGTACTTCTGGTCCGTGTCGCTCCACACGTAGAAGTCTCCGTACGGCCCGTCGGGATTCCGGCGCGACTCCTGGAACCAGCGGTGCTGGTCCGAGGTGTGGTTGATCGGCAGGTCGATGATGATCCGCACGCCGCGCGCGTGGGCCTCGGCGACGAGGCGCTGGAAGTCGCTGATCGACCCGAACTCCGGCAGCACCGACTCGTAGTCGGAGACGTCGTAGCCCCCATCCCGAAGGGGCGACTCGAAGAACGGGGGAAGCCAGAGGCAGTCGACTCCGAGCCATTGGAGGTAGTCGAGCTTGTCGATGAGCCCTTGGATGTCGCCGGAGCCGTCGCCATTCGCGTCGGCGAACGCCCGCACGAGAACCTCGTAGAAGACGGCTTTGCGGTACCAGTGCGGATCGTGCTGGAGGCCGGGCGCGTTGAACGAGTACGGCTGCTTTGCCTGCTGGCCGAGGTTCATCTGGGGGGAGATCCTTCCGACGGGTCTGGCTGACGGGTCCGGGCGGCGCAGTGTGCCCTACGTTAGCGCCGCGGTCTGCGCCCGGCTAGCGCCTCACGTGGAGAATGTGCGCGGGCTCGACGTGGGCGTCGAGCCGCACATAGTTCTCCTTCCCCCACTGCCAACTCTGCCCAGAAATCAAATCGTCAACCCGGAATTTCCCGTCCCCGTCGAAGAGCCCCGGCTCGAGGTCGAGCGCTTCGAGGTCCAGCTGCACCATGCTCTCCCGCGTGCTGTGCGGGTCCACGTTGACCACGACGATGAGTGTGTCCTTCGCGCCGTCCTCGAGCACCTTGTGCTTCGAGAACACGAGAGTCGCGTCGTCGGTGCACCCGTGCAGCGTCAGGTTCTGCAGGTCCGCGAGCGCCGGGTGCGCGCGCCGGATCTCGTTGAGGCGCGTGATGTACGGCGCGAGCGAACGCCCCTCGGCCTCCGCCCGGCCCCAGTCGCGCTGCTTGTACTCGAACTTCTCGTTGTCGATGTACTCCTCAGCCCCCGGGCGCGCGACGTGCTCGAAGAGCTCGTAGCCCGCGTACACGCCCCACGTCGGCGCGGCCATGGAGGCGAGGACGGCCCGGATCTTGAACGCGGGCCAGCCACCGAACTGGAGGTACTCCGTGAGGATGTCGGGCGTGTTGACGAAGAGGTTCGGCCGGTAGAACGGGGCCCACTCCTTCGTGATCATCGTGAAGAACTCCTCGAGCTCCTCGCGGGTGTTCCGCCACGTGAAGTACGAGTACGACTGCTGGAACCCGGCCCGCCCGAGCGACTTCATCATCGCCGGGCGCGTGAACGCCTCGGCGAGGAACACGACGTCCGGGTTCTTCTTGTTGACCTTCCCGATGAGCCATTCCCAGAACCACACGGGCTTGGTGTGCGGATTGTCCACGCGGAAGATCGAGACGCCGTGGTCGATCCAGAGGTTCACGATCCGCAGGATCTCGCGGCTCAGGCCCTCGGGGTCGTTGTCGAAGTTGAGCGGATAGATGTCCTGGTACTTCTTCGGCGGGTTCTCTGCGTAAGCGATCGAACCGTCCACGCGGGTGGTGAACCACTCGGGGTGGCTCTTGACCCACGGGTGGTCGGGCGAGGCCTGGAGCGCGAGGTCGAGCGCCACCTCGAGTCCGAGCTCGTTTGCCCGCGCCACGAACGCGTCGAAATCCTCGAACGTGCCGAGGTCGGGGTGGATGGCGTCGTGCCCGCCCTCGGGCGCACCGATGGCCCACGGGGACCCCGGATCGCCCGGGCCCGCGGTGAGCGTGTTGTTCGGGCCCTTGCGGAACGCGACCCCGATGGGGTGGATGGGCGGCATGTACAGGACGTCGAAGCCCATGGCCGCCACGGCCGGGAGCCGCTCGGCGGCCGTGCGGAACGTCCCGGA
Organism: Sinomonas albida; assembly: GCF_004919045.1. GTDB lineage: Bacteria > Actinomycetota > Actinomycetes > Actinomycetales > Micrococcaceae > Sinomonas > Sinomonas albida. The sequence goes on along the minus strand of NZ_SWDW01000005.1, from coordinate 262,219 downwards.
CGTCCACTGGCCCGTCTGCTGGTCGCGCCAGGCCCCCTCGGAGCGGGGGAAGAACTCGTACCACGAGCCGCGGCCCGCGCGGTCCCGCTCGACGAGGATCGGGTACGGCTTCGTGACCGTCACCAGTTCGCGGATCGGGAAGCGTTCGACGGCGGTGAGCACCTCCGGCGATTCGCCGGCGGCGAGGCGTTCGGGCACCGAGCGGGACGTGTTTGCGAGGGCCTCGGCGGCCGCGCGGAAGGTGCGGCGGTCCGCTTCGGAGCGGTCGTCGTCGTCCGCGGCCTCGCCCAGGAGCTTCGCGCCCTCGGCGAGCATGAGCTCGACGTCGACGCTCGCGGCGATCTTGACGTCGGCGTTGTGGTGCCAGGTGCCGTAGCGGTCGTGCCACGCCTCGATGGCGAAGCTCCACAGGCCCTCCTTCCCCGGCGTGAGGACACCGCTCCAGCGGTCAAGGCCCTTGCCGACCTGCTCGAGGCGGACGCGCTGCTTCTCCTTGCCGCGCGGGCTGTACAGGACGGCGGAGACTCCGAGGGCGTCGTGGCCCTCGCGGGTCGCGGTCGCCGAGATGACGATCCCCTCCCCTGGAAGGGCCTTCGCTGGGAAGTCCCCGTTCTCGACCACGGGCGAGATGTCCGTGATGGGGAACCGGCCGAAGCGGAGCTTGTCGGGAAGAATGGGGTCTAGACCAGACACAGAAGGATCCTTTCGCGGCGGGCACGGCAAGGGTCGAACATCCGCCACCATAGTCCGCCTTCTCGCCGATTGCGAAGGACGTGACCCCGCATCAGGGGCTCGCCTGCGCCGTCCACGCGTCATTCACCGGCGCGTTACCGGATGGTATTCAGCATCGTGACCGGCTCGGATAGGGTGGCGCACGTGAAGGCCATCCGTCGTTTCACCGTACGCACTGTCCTGCCTGAGCCCATCGCGGCGCTGGGTGCTCTTGCCACGAACCTCCGCTGGTCGTGGCACCAGCCCACCCGGAAGCTGTTCGAGAGCCTCGACCCCGCGCTCTGGGAGGAGAGCCGCCACGATCCGGTGGGCTTCCTCGGCTCGATCTCGCGGGAGAAGCTCGCGGACCTCGCCGAGGATGCCGACGTCGTGGAGCGCGTCGCGGCCGCGAGCGAGGACCTGCGCCGCTACCTCGAGGATCCGCGCTGGTACCAGATGCTCGGCGAGGAGTCGCCGCGCTGTGTCGCGTACTTCTCCCCCGAGTTCGGCATCACCGAGGTGCTCCCCCAGTACTCGGGCGGCCTCGGGATCCTCGCCGGCGACCACCTCAAGGCGGCGTCCGACCTTGGGGTCCCGCTCGTCGGCGTCGGCCTCCTGTACCAGTCCGGCTACTTCAAGCAGGCCCTCTCGCGGGACGCCTGGCAGCAGGAGACGTACCCGGTGCTCGATCCGGACGCCCTCCCGCTCACGCTGCTGAAGGAGGAGGACGGCTCGCCCGCCGTCGTGACACTGCCCCTCCCCAACGGCCGCAAGCTCCACGCATACATCTGGCGGGCCGACGTGGGCCGCGTGCCCCTCCTCCTGCTCGATTCGAACGTCCCGGCGAACGACGACGGCGCCCGCTCCATCACGGATCGCCTCTACGGCGGCGGCGGCGATCACCGCCTCCAGCAGGAGCTGCTCCTCGGCATGGGCGGAGTCAAGGCGATCCGCATCTACGAGCGGCTCGGGGGCTGCCCCGCGCCCGAGGTGTTCCACACGAACGAGGGGCACGCAGGCTTCCTCGGGATCGAGCGCATCCAGGAGCTCATGGACGCGGAGGAGCCGCTCAGCTGGGACGAGGCACTCGTCGCGGGCCGCGCGTCGACCGTCTTCACGACCCACACGCCGGTCGCGGCGGGCATCGACCGCTTCGACGCCGCACAGATCAAGTACTTCTTCGAGGCCGGCCTCGCCCCTGCTGTGCCGACGGGCAAGATCCTCGAGCTCGGCCGCGAGAGCTACGAGGGCGGCGATCCCTCGGTGTTCAACATGGCCGTCATGGGACTTCGCCTCGCGCAGCGGGCGAACGGAGTCGCCAAGCTCCACGGCGAGGTCTCCCGCGCGATGTTCGCGGGCCTGTGGCCGGGCTTCGACCACTCCGAGGTGCCGATCACGTCCGTGACGAACGGCGTCCACGTGCCCACCTGGATCGACTCGTCGGTCACGGGCCTCGCCGAGGAGCTCGCGCCCGGCGCCGCGGTGGGCGGCCGCTGGGACGTCGTGTTCAACGTGGGCGACGAGGAGATCTGGGCCGTGCGCCGGCAGCTCCGCGCGCGGCTCGTCGAGGACGTGCGACGGCGGCTGCGGGCTTCGTGGAAGAAGCGCGGCGCCGCGGATGCCGAGCTGACCTGGACGGACTCCGTGCTCGATCCGGATGTGCTCACGATCGGCTTCGCCCGCCGCGTTCCGACGTACAAGCGGCTCACGCTCATGCTGCGCGACCCCGCGCGGCTCAAGCGGCTCCTGCTCGACCCCGAGCACCCGATCCAGATTGTGATCGCGGGCAAGTCGCACCCCGCCGACGATGCGGGCAAGAAGATGATCCAGGACCTCGTGCGGTTCACGGACGATCCGGAGGTGCGGCACCGCATCGCGTTCCTGCCGAACTACGACATCGCGATGGCCCGCACGCTCTTCCCCGGGTGCGACGTGTGGCTCAACAACCCGCTCCGGCCGCTCGAGGCCTGCGGGACGTCCGGCATGAAGGCCGCGATCAACGGCTCGCTCAACCTGTCCGTGCTCGACGGCTGGTGGGACGAGATGTACGACGGCTCGAACGGCTGGGCCATCCCGACTGCGAGCGACAAGGCGAGCCCGCACGAGCGCGACGACGTCGAGGCGGCGGCGCTCTACGAGCTCATCGAGGACCACGTGGCGCCACGCTTCTACGGGGCCTCGAGCAAGGCGGAGGGTGCCGACTCGGCGGGGGCCGCCGGCCCCTCGACGACGGGCACCAACGGGGTGCCGACGCACTGGGTGTCGATGATCAAGCACACGCTCTCGCACCTCGGACCCGCAGTCTCGGCCGACCGCATGCTCGGCGACTACGTCCGCGAGCTGTACACGCCGGCCGCGATCTCGGGCCGCGCAGCCCGTGCCGACGACTTCCAGCAGGCCCGCGAGCTCGCGGCGTGGACCAAGCACGTCCGCACGAACTGGTCGCAGGTCCACGTGGAGCACATCGAGTCCGGCGGGCTGTCCGAGGTGCCGCAGATCGGCGACCGCCTGCACGTCAACGCGTACCTCAACCTCGGCGTGCTCAACCCCTCGGACGTGCTCGTGGAGATCGGCTACGGCCGGGTCGACGAGAGCGACGACCTCACGGAGACGCGCATCGCCGAGCTGGATGCCGTGCAGACGCTCGGGAACGGGCGGTACCTCTACGGGGGCACGGTGACGATCGAGCGCTCGGGTCCGTTCGGCTACACCGTTCGGGTCATGCCGCGGCACGAGGCACTCGCGTCGAAGGCCGAGCTCGGGCTCGTAGTCAACGCAGGCTAGCGAAGCACGCCGGCTAGCGAGCGGCGCGAGCCCCTACGGCGACTTGCCGTAGGGGCTCGTGTGCAGGCCGGGAGCGCCATGCCGCGCGCGGTAGATCGCAAGCGACCATGGCTCCGCCACATCGTTCTGGCCGCTCGCGAAGACCGTGCCAATGCGCTGCTCGCCGCGCGGCGCCGTCGAATACCGCAGCTCGAACGCGTACTCGTGCCCGAAGGCCTCGGGGAACACGAGCTCGGCGAGCTGGGGACCGCCGTTGATCACCACGAGCCCGTCGAGATAGCCCTCGCGCGAGCCGAGCAGGAACTGCAGGATTCGCTGGTTCGGGTCCTGCCAGCGGTCGGGGTCCATGGGCCGCCCGTCCGAGCCGTACCAATGGAAGTAGTTGCTCTCCTCGCGCGCGGGGTAGCTCGCGGGCTGGCGCTCCAAGAAGTCGCGCCGGATTCGGGTGAGCCAGCGCGTGTGGTCGAGCATCTCGCGGCCGGCGGTGTCCAGATTCCAGTTGAGCCACGTGGTCTCGTTGTCCTGGCAGTACGCGTTGTTGTTGCCCTGCTGCGTGCGCCCGAACTCGTCGCCCGCCGTGATCATCGGCACGCCGAGCGAGACCATGAGGGTGGCCATGACGTTCTTGGCCGTCTGGGTCCGCGCGGCGATGATGGACTCGACCTCGGTCCGGCCCTCGAAGCCGTGGTTGTAGCTGCGGTTGTGCGTGGCGCCGTCGCGGTTCTGCTCGCCGTTCGCCTCGTTGTGCTTGCGGTGGTAGGCCGTGAGGTCCGCGAGCGTGAAGCCATCGTGGGCCGTGACGAAGTTGATCGACGCGAGCGCCGTGCGCCCGGACTCCGCGAACAGCCCGTGCGAGCCTGACAGGACGTCGGCGAGGCGAGCCGTCGAACCGCCGAGCCCGCCGGCCTCGATCGCACCACGGTCGCCGAGCCAGAAGTCGCGCACGGTGTCGCGGTAGTGGTCGTTCCAGTCCGACCACCCCTGGGGGAAGCGGCCGGTCTGCCAGCCGCCCATGCCCACGTCCCACGGCTCGGAGATGAGCTTGGCCCGCGAGACCACGGGATCGGCCGCGGCGGCGACGAGGAACGGGTGCAGGGACGTGAACTGGTGCTGCGCGTCGCGGCACAGCGTCACGGCGAGGTCGAAGCGGAAGCCGTCGATCTGGAATTCCTCGGTCCAGTACCGCAGCGAATCGAGCGCGAGCTGCACGACGCGCGGGTTGCCGAAGTCGAGCGTGTTCCCGCATCCGGTCGTGTCGATGTACCGGCCCTCGGGATCCGTCCGGTAGTAGCTGCGGTCTCCGAGCCCGCGGAAGCTCACGACCGGCCCGTCCGGGCCCTCCTCAGCCGTGTGGTTGTAGACCACATCGAGGACCACTTCGATGCCGGCCGCGTGGAGCAGCTTGACCATGCCCTTGAGCTCGTCCTGAACCGCCTGCGGACCGCGTTGTTGGGCCGCCCGCGTCGCGTACCCGGGATGCGGCGCGAAGAACGCCGCTGTGTTGTACCCCCAGTAGTTGGCGAGCCCGAGGTCCTGGAGGTGCATCTCGTCGAGGTGGGCGTGGACAGGGAGGAGCTCCACTGTCGTCACGCCGAGGCGTTGGAGGTGCTCGATCATGGCGGGGTGGGCCATGCCGGCATACGTCCCGCGCAGTTCCTCGGGGATCTCGGGGTGGCGCATGCTCTGGCCGCGGACATGGGCCTCGTAGATGATCGTGTCGCGCCACGGGACGCCCGGCTTCGCGATCCCGCCCCAGTCGAAATGGTCGTGCACCCGCACGCCCATGAGCTGGCCGGCGTCCGGCTCCGCCTTCGCGCCGGGCAGTTCGACGGTCGCCACGGCGCGCGCATACGGATCGAGGAGCAGCTCGGCCTCGCCGGGACCGGGCACCTTGCCGTCTCCCGCGGTGCGCGCGGCGAACGCGTAGCGGGTGCCCTCAGGCATGCCCGCAACGAGCCCATGGTGGACGCCGTCCGTCAGCTCGGGCAGCGGTTCCTTGCGCCACGCGCCGGCCGCGTCGACGAAATGGACGTCGACGGCGTCGAGCCCGGGCGCGTAGACGGCAAGGTTGACCGACTGCGCAGCCTGTTGCTCGGCGCTCCGCGCAGGCGTGAGCCCCAGCGGAAATGGCTGCGACGGGGTGACCACGAAGGCCAGCGGCATCGTCATGTTGCTGCTCATCAGCGCCAATCCTACTGGCCGCTTCTGAGACGGAGCCCGGACCCGTCAGAGTGCTACGCGATTGGCGAGCACCGGAAGAGTGCGGCGGGCGCCCTCGACCTCCGCAGTATCGATGTCCGCGTAGAGGATTTCGGGCGCGTCGCCTGCTCGCTCGATGAGGTTGCCGTAGGGGCCGACGACGGCGCTGCGGCCTATGCCGGTCGGCGCGCCTGGGCGCGCCTCGACTCCCGCAGCGGACGGTTCCGACTGCCCGCACGCGAGCACGTAGCTCGTCGTGTCCGCCGCGCGCGCCCGCACCAGGAGGTCCCACTGTTCGGCCTTGCCGCGCCCCGCGCCCCACGACGCGCAGACGAGCTGAACGTGCGCCCCGGCCGCCGCGTTCGCGGTGAAGAGCGCGGGGAAACGGACGTCGTAGCACGTCGCGAGACCGAACGTCACGCCGTCGAGCGTGAACTGCACCGGCGCGGCGCCCGCCGTCACGGTGTCCGATTCCTTGAAGCCGAACGCGTCGTAGAGGTGGATCTTGTCGTAGTGCGTGTCGATCCCGCGGCCGCAGACCAGGAGCGTGTTGCGCACGGTCCCCGGCTCGCCCGGCGTGAACATCCCGGCGACGACGACGACGCCCGCCTCGTCCGCGGCCGCGCGCACCGCAGTGGCCCACGGGCCGTCGAGCGGCTCGGCGATGTCGACGAGCGAGTTCCCGAAGGCGCGCATGCTCGCCTCCGGGAAGACGACGACGTCGGAACGCCGCGCCGCCGCCTCGCTGATCCCGGCGCGGACGAATTCGAGGTTGGACTCGAGGCTGCGGCCGGTGGTGAGCTGGACGAGCGCGACGCGCATCGCCCTACCTCGCTCCGGCCCGACGGGACGAGACTTCGTAGAGCGAGATCGCGACGGCCATGCCTGCGTTGAGCGACTCCATGTGCGAATCGATCGGGATCGAGACAATCTGATCGCAGAGCTCGCGCGTGAGCCGCGAGAGGCCCTTGCCCTCGGAGCCGACGACGAGCACCACCGGCTCGGTCGCGAGCTCGAGCCCCGGGAGCGCGACGTCCCCCTCGCCGTCGAGGCCGAGGACGAAGTAGCCGGCCTCCTTGGCCTGGCGCAGCACGGTGTTCAGGTTCGAGGCCTTCGCGACGGGGACACGCACGGCCGCGCCGGCGCTCGTCTTCCAGGCCGCCGCCGTCATCCCGACGCTGCGTCGCTCCGGCACGATCACGCCGTGGCCCGAGAACGCCGAGACCGAGCGGATGATCGCGCCGAGGTTGCGCGGGTCCGTGATGCCGTCGAGCGCGACGAAGAGCGGCGTGGCCGAGACGTGGCCCATCTTCCACAGCCCCATCGTGTTTTCGACGAGCTCGAACGCGTCGGGGTACTCGTACTGCGGGATCTGCAGGGCGACGCCCTGGTGGATCGCGTCGCCGGTCATGCGGTCGAGCTCGGGCTTCTGGGACTCCATGAGCGGGATGCCTGCCTCGGCGGCGAGCTTCATGGACTCGCGCACGCGGTCGTCCATCTCGATCCGGACGGCCACGTAGAGCGCCTTCGCGGGCACGCCCGCGCGGAGGGCCTCGACCACGGAGTTGCGTCCCGTGACCATCTCTTCCATGCCCTTCGGCCGGCCCGCGGCGCGGCCTGCGGCGAGACGGCCGGGCTGGCCCGGACGCTTCGCGGCAGAGCGCTCGGCGAGCTCCTTGGCCCGGTGGGCCTTGTGGTAGACGCGGTCCTCGGCTTTGGGGGTCGGGCCCTTGCCCTCGAGGGCCTTGCGGCCGTGGCCTCCCGTGCCGACGGTCGCGCCCTTCTTATTGGTCTTGCGCGCGCCGGGGCGCCCGTTCGCGGCCATTTATGCTCCCGTTCCGGTGGTGGTGATCTGGGGTTGCGCGAGGCTCCATGTCGCCCCGTCTGCGTGGTCTTCGACGGTGATCCCCGCGGCCGTGAGGCGGTCCCGGATCGCGTCCGCGGCGGCCCAGTCTCGCGCAGCGCGGGCCTCCGCGCGCGCCTCGAGCTGCGCAGCGACGAGCACGCCGAGCGCCCGGTCCGCGGCGTCGTCCTCCGCGGTCGTCGACCCGCCGCCCGCGGCGTCGAGCCCGAGCACGGCGGTCATGGCGAGCACCTCGCCCAAGGTGGCCCGCACCGTCGCCAGCGTGGCAGGCGAAGCGGCCTCGGCGAGTGCCGTGTTGCCCCGGCGCACCGCCTCGTGCAGGGCCGCGAGGGCCTGCGGAATGTTGAGGTCGTCGTCCATGGCTGCGGCAAATGCCGCGGGAACCGGGTCCGGGACGCGGACCGACGAGGCTGAGCGCGCGCCGTCGTCCGCTGCGCTGCCGCCCGCGGCTGCCCCGAGCTTCGCGCCCGCCTTCGCAATGAAGCCGTCGATGCGTTCGACGGCGGCCGCCGCCTCCTGAAGAGACGTGGGCCGGTAGTCGAGCACGGAGCGGTAATGGGCCTGGCCGAGGTAGTAGCGCACGACGCGCGGACTCGCGAGCTCGAGCATCTCCGCGGGCGAGACGACGTTCCCGATCGACTTCGACATCTTCTCGCCCTCGAACGTCACCATGCCGTTGTGCATCCAGAAGTTCGCGAAGCCGTCCCCGGCGGCGGTGGACTGGGCGAGCTCGTTCTCGTGGTGCGGGAAGCGGAGGTCGAGCCCTCCGCCGTGGATGTCGAAGCGCGGGCCCAGGTACTTCGTGGCCATCGCCGAGCACTCAAGGTGCCAGCCCGGGCGGCCGCGGCCCCACGGGGACGGCCAGCTCGCTGTCTCCGGCTCGCCTTCCTTGTAGCCCTTCCACAGCGCGAAGTCGCGAGGGTCACGCTTGCCGCGGGGATCGGCGTCGGTCGCCGCCTGCATGTCGTCGATCCTCTGCCGCGTGAGGGAGCCGTACTCGGGCCACGAGCGGACGTCGAAGTACACGTCCCCCGAACCGTCCTCGGCGGGATACGCATGGCCGCGCTCGATGAGCCGCGCGATGAGCTCGTGCATCTCGGTGATGTGGCCGGTCGCGCGGGGCTCGTAGGTGGGCCGCTGGACGCCGAGCGTCTCGTACGCTGTCTCGAACTCCTGCTCGTAGCGGTACGCGAGGGCGAACCACTGCTCGCGCGGGAGATACGTGCCCTCAGGGACGAAGCCCGGCTCGAACGAGTCCGCGCTCTTGGCGAGGATCTTGTCGTCGATGTCCGTGACGTTCCGGACCACGACCGTTTCGTAGCCCCGGTACGCGAGCCAGCGCGTGAGCTGGTCGAAGACGATGGCCGAGCGCACGTGGCCCACGTGCGGAGAGCCCTGCACGGTCGCGCCGCAGTAGTACACGGTCGCCTGACCGGGGACGAGCGGAACGAAGTCACGGACTTCGGCGGTGGCGGAGTCGTAGAAGCGCAGGGTCACTGGATAAGGGTATCGGGCGGGTTGATCAGTTTGAGTGGCGGTCGGGGCGGGCCGACGACGGCGGGCGCGGCAGCTCAGCCGCCGCAGACCTTGCCGACACTGTTGAGCGCGTCGCCGATCTGCTTCTGCTGATCCGCACCCACGACGCCGGTCGCGGAATCGGCGGCCTTCTTCTCGAGGTCGGCCATGGTCTGGATGAAGCCCGCGATCGAGGGATCAACCTTCTTGGCCACGTCAGCGTAGTGGTCCGCGATCTGCTTGGCCTGCTGGAGCTGCGTGCCAGTCGGCTTGAACGTGTCGTTGTTGAGGTACTTGCAGCTGTCCTGGACGTTCATCCGTCCGTCCGCGCCGCATGCCGTCAGCAGCATCGTGGCCGAGACGGCAAGGGCGATGGCGATCGAGCTCTTCTTCATGCGGGGTCTTCCTTGGCTGGGGGCGGAACGGCCTACAAGTCTACATGCAGTCGGGCGGACGCACTGAGTCGGCGAGCTCAGCACCCAGGGGCACGGCTGATCAGCTCGCGTCGAGCGGACCGTGGAGCGGATCCTCGAGCGGATCCTCGAGCGGGTCCTCGAGCGGGTAGACGAGCGCCGTCGCGATGGCCGCGACGCCCTCGCGCCGGCCCGTGAAACCGAGGTGGTCGCTCGTCGTGGCGGACACGGTCACGGACGCACCCGCGGCGTCGCTCAGCACGCGCTGCGACTCGTCCCTGCGGGGCGAGAACACGGGCCGCTGCGCGACGAGCTGCACCGCGACGTTGCCGATCTCGAACCCCGCGGCCCGCACGATGCGCGCCGCCTCCGCGAGGAGCCGCGTGCCAGAGGCCCCGGCATACTCCGGCCGGCCCGTTCCGAAGTGCGTGCCGAGGTCGCCGAGGCCCGCAGCCGAGAACAGGGCATCCGCGGCCGCGTGGGCCACCGCGTCCCCGTCCGAATGGCCCGCGAGGCCGCGCTCGTTCTCCCAGAGGAGCCCGCCGAGCCAGAGCGGCTGCGGCGCGTCGTCGGGGGCGTACGCGTGGACGTCGACGCCAATACCGGTGCGGGGAATTCCCGTGCGGGGAACGTTCACAGAGTCTCCTGGGCGGCGCTCGGGGTCTCGACGAGCATCTCGGCGAGGCGAAGGTCCATCGGGGTGGTGATCTTGAGCGAGCGGGCATCGCCCGGGACCACGTAGACCGGGAGCCCGAGCGACTCGACGAGCATCGCGTCGTCCGTGATGGCCGCCGCACGCTCCGCGGGCCACGCGCTCGCCGTCTCGTGTGCGTGCAGGAGGGTCGCGGCGTCGAAGCCCTGTGGGGTCTGGACCGCGCGCAGCTGCTCGCGGGCGGGGGTCCCGGTCACGATCTCGTCCGCGAGGTAGGCGGTCTCGCCGACGGTCGCGGCGACGCTCTTGATGGTGTCGACGACCGGAACGGCTGGAATCACCGCCGTCGCCCCGTGCCGCAGGGCCGTCGCGACGCGGCGGAAGGCATCAGGGGGCGTGAACGGACGTGCCGCATCGTGCACGAGCACGTGAGCCGTGCCCGGCTGCAGCGCGGCAAGCGCCGCTCGCACGGAGTCGGCGCGGGCCTGGCCGCCGCGGACGACAGTCACGTCGAGGGGCGTCCCGCGGGCCGCGAGCTCCTCCGCGAACGAGAGGCACACCGCTGCCAGCTCGTCGTCGTCCGCGGGGACGGCCACGCACAGCTGGCGCGCGACGCCCGCGGCGACCGCGCCGCGCAGCGCATGGGCGAGCATGGGCTCCCCCGCGACCGGCACGAGCGCCTTCGGGATTCCGTGCCCGAGCCGGGTCCCGGCCCCCGCGGCAACGACGACGACGGCGAGTGCCGGCTCGGAGGCGGGACCCTCCGGGGGGTCGCCAGGGGCGCTGGCCTGCGGATTGGCGGGGATCACACGCTCAAGCGTAGTGGCTGCGGCTCTCGGGGACGGCGGGTCCGCGCGGCCGCGGGTCCGGGTGTCCGGTCGTCCGCGGGGCAGCAGAGTGCCCGCGCACCAAAAAGCCCCCGCAACGCACGCTGCGGGGGCTCTGGAGCACTGAACTCAGGAAGCGAGAACCTCGTCGAGGACGGTCGCGGCCTGCTCCTCGTCGGTCTTCTCCGCGAGGGCCAGCTCGGAGATGAGGATCTGGCGTGCCTTCGCCAACATCCGCTTCTCACCGGCCGAGAGCCCGCGGTCCTGATCGCGGCGCCACAGGTCGCGAACCACTTCGGCGACCTTGATCACATCGCCAGAGGCGAGCTTCTCGAGGTTGGCCTTGTAGCGGCGGGACCAGTTAGTCGGCTCTTCGGTGAACTCGGCACGGAGGACGTCGAACACATGCTCGAGGCCTTCCTTGCCCACCACATCGCGGACACCGACAAGGTCCACGTTCTCAGCTGGTACTTCAATCGTCAGGTCACCCTGGGCCACTTTGAGCTTGAGGTACATTTTCTCTTCGCCCTTGATGGTGCGCATTTTGATCTCTTCGATCTTGGCTGCACCGTGGTGGGGGTAAACAACCGTCTCGCCAACCTCAAAAACCATGTGGACATTCCCCTTTCCCGCAAGCCAGTCTATCACGACCGGCCGGCGCCCCCTGCCCGGAGATGCCCTGCGATCGGCGGAATGACGCGGGAGAGCGATTGCCGCGGGGACCCCGCGGGGCTTGACGAATCGTCAAGAAAGTGCTTCACGTCACACGCGCGAGCGCCCTCGGCGTCCCCCGCGCACGCGTCGCGGAATCTACGCTCTGTCGAAATTCGGGCTACGCTAGGGGCGACCAGACCCTCGGACACCATCACACAGGAGCGAGCTGTGCGTTTCACTGCATCGACCCCGGCCACGCGCGTTGCCCTCGCAGCCGCCCTGGGCTTGGGCCTGCTGTCGGCCACCGGCTGTGAGTACATCAACCCTCAGCAGACGTCCATCCAGTATTCGGCGTCGGACGGCATCCGCGCAGACATCGGGTCGCTCCAGCTCCGCAACGTGCTCATCGCCTCGACCGGCAAGTCCGGTTCGTCCGCGACCGCGAGCCCGGACGCGCCCGGCCGCATGATCGGCACGCTCTTCAACACTTCCGCCGAGGACCTCACGGTGTCGCTGTCCACCCCGTCCTCGAGCCCTGTCACGGTCACCGTCCCCAAGAACGGAGAGCTCCGGCTTGAGACCGCGCCCACGCCCGTCGACTTCACGCACGTTGGCGGCGTCCCCGGCTCGCTCGTGGACGTCACCGTGAAGGCTGGCGGTACGAGCCAGTCGGTCAAGGTTCCGGTCCTCGACGGCACGCTCCAGGACTACCGGAAGTACCTCCCGACCCCGTCGTCGAGCGCCACCTCGAGCGCCTCGGGCTCGGCGTCGGCCTCGAGCTCCAGCTCCGCTTCGGGTTCCGCCTCGGGTTCGGCCTCCGCGACGCCTTCCGCGACCCCGAGCAAGTAAGCTCGCAAAGCCAACAGACGACGACGGCCGCTCACCTCAGGGTGAGCGGCCGCCGTCGTCTGTGCTCGCCCCGGCTTTCAGGCGCCGCGACGGGAACCGCGTTGCGATCAGGGTTCGAACTTGTAGCCCAGCCCACGCACCGTCACGAGGTAGCGCGGGCTCGACGGGTCCGGCTCGATCTTGCTGCGAAGGCGCTTGACGTGCACGTCGAGGGTCTTGGTGTCCCCCACATAGTCCGAGCCCCAGACCCGGTCGATGAGCTGGCCGCGCGTCAGCACGCGCCCGGAGTTCCGCAGCAGCATTTCGAGAAGCTCGAACTCCTTGAGCGGCAGGGCGACCTGATCGCCGTCCACGCTCACCACGTGGCGCTCGACGTCCATCCGCACAGGCCCGGCCTGGACCGTCGAGGAGATGAGCTCCTCCGGCTCGCCGTGGCGGCGCAGCACGGCGCGCACGCGGGCCACGAGCTCACGGGACGAGTACGGCTTCGTGACGTAGTCGTCGGCGCCGAGTTCGAGCCCCACGACCTTGTCGATCTCCGAGTCCTTGGCAGTGAGCATGATGACCGGCACGTTCGAGCGCGCACGGAGCTGCCGGCAGACCTCGGTGCCCGGTGTTCCGGGCAGCTGGAGGTCCAGCAGGACCAGGTCGGCGCCGTTCCGGTCGAACTCGACAAGGGCGTCGGTGCCGTTGTCGACCACCTCGACCTCGTAACCCTCCTTGCCGAGGAGGAAGGACAGGGGGTCGCTGAACGACTCCTCGTCCTCCACGATCAGGATCCTGCTCAAGCGATCGCTCCTTGCTCAGGGGGCCGCGCGGCCCCTTCTTGGCGCCGGCCGGCTGGCTCCGTGCTCTCAGCGCCTTGGTCTTCTTCCATCTGGGGCAGCCGCACCGTGAAGGTCGAGCCCTTGCCAAGCTGGGACCACACGGTCACCTCGCCGCCGTGGTTCTCCACGACGTGCTTGACAATGCTCAGGCCGAGGCCCGTGCCGCCAGTCTGCCGCGACCTTGCGGCGTCTACCCGGTAGAAGCGCTCGAAGACCCGTTCCTGGTCTTCCTGCTTGAGTCCCTCGCCCTGATCTGCGACCGACACCGAGACGAGGCCGTCCTTGTCCCGGATGCCGATCCCGACCTTCGTATTTTCGGACGAGTAGCGGATGGCGTTGTCGATGAGATTGCGGAAGGCGTTGACCAGGAGGTCAGGATCGCCGTAGACCTTGTGGGCGCTGGCCCCGCCGACCACGACGGAGATGTGCTTGGCCTCAGCCGCTAGCCGCGAGCGGTCAACGGCGTCCGCGACGACATCGTTGACGTCCACGACCTTGCCCTGGTGGACGATGTCCGCCGCCTGTAGCCGCGAGAGCTCGATGATGTCCTGCACGAGGGCCGCGAGCCGCGTCGACTCCTTGTGCATGCGCTGGGCGAAGCGCCGCACAGCGTCCTCGTCGTCGGGGCTCGCCTCAAGCGCCTCGGCCAGCAGCGAGATGGCCCCCACCGGCGTCTTGAGCTCGTGCGAAACGTTCGCCACGAAGTCGTTGCGGATGCGCTCCGTACGCGTGATCTCGGTGCGGTCGTCGGCGAGCAGGAGGATGTATTCCTCGCCGAGCATCGCCGCGCGGACGTTGACGATGATCGTTCCCTGGCCGAGCGGGCCGCGCGGAAGCTCGAACTGCTTCTCGATCACTACCCCGTTGCCGCGGACCTTGGCCGTCATGGTGAGCAGCTCGCGGTGCACCACGGTGTGGCCGCGAACCAAGCCGTACGCGTACGCCGCGGGGCTCGCGCGGACCACGCTGTCGATCGCATCGACGACCACGAACGCTTTGCCGAGCACGGCGAGAACGTCTGCGGCGCCCTCCGGGAAGGTCGCCTCGCCTGGCGCACCCTCGAGCAGGGCGCGCTGACGCTGGCTCGCGCGGAACGCGAGGACGCCGAAGGCCCCGAAGGACAGGCCGAGAAGGCCCGCGACGATGCCGACGACGAGAGGATCCACACCATTAGCTTAGGGGCGGACCCAGACTTGCTCGGACCGGGTGCGCCGGCTTGGACCCCGGTTCACGTATCGTTCACGTAACGGGCGGCAAGTATTCATCCGCCGCTGGAAGTGTGACAAGTCGAAGCACCCGCGAGGGCATGTGACGGGACGGCAATTCCCGCGCCCGTGCGCACCGACACGGAGCACCGAGGAAAGGACACCGCCGTGCGCAAAGTTTTTCAGGAAGAACTCAAGTCAGTCCACGACGATCTCGTGGAGATCGCGCGTCTCGTCGCGACCGCCCTAGACAAGGCCATCGAGTCGTTCCAGACCGCTGACGTAGACCTCGCGCAGGAAGTCATCGCCGAGGACGCCCGAATCGACTTCCGCCAGAACGCGCTCGACGAACGCGCGATCGACATCCTCGCCCTCCAGGGCCCGGTCGCGAGCGACCTCCGGACGCTCGTCAGCTCCCTGCGGATGAGCGCCTCGCTTGAGCGCATGGGCGACCTTGCCCGTCACATCGCCCAGCTCGCGCGCCTTCGGTACCCGGAGAGCGCGGTTCCGGAACGTCTCGCCAAGACGTTCGCCCGCATGGCCGAGCTCGACCAGAGCATCATCGCGGACGTCGCGGAGCTCCTCGAGACCCACGATCTGTCGCTCGTCGCCAAGATCCAGGGCTCCAACGCCGAGATCGACGACCTTCACGCGGGCGTGTTCCGTGCGATCGCAGACTCCGCGTGGACCGGCTCGCCGGCCCTCGCCGTCGACGCCGCCCTCGCGAGCCGCTACTTCGAGCGCTTTGCCGACCACGGAGTCTCCGTGAGCCGCAAGGTCTCCTACCTCGTGACCGGCGAGTGGGATGGGGACATGACGTCCAACTGACGCCGCTGGGCGTTGGACGAACGACGGCGGCTGCTCACCATACGGTGAGCAGCCGCCGGCGTCTGTTCCGCCGCGGGGCAAGGCCTCAGCGGGAGTGGACTACTTCTTGCCCTGGTTCTTGACCGCCTCGATCGACGCTGCGGCCGCCGCGGGGTCGAGGTAGGTGCCGCCCGGGTTGGTCGGCTTGAAGTCCTCGTCGAGCTCGTACACGAGCGGGATGCCCGTGGGGATGTTGAGCCCCGCGATGTCCGCGTCGCTGATGCCGTCGAGGTGCTTCACGAGGGCCCGGAGCGAGTTGCCGTGCGCCGTGACGAGCACCGTCTTGCCCGCCTGGAGGTCTTCCTTGATGTCCGACTCCCAGTACGGCATGAGGCGGATGAGCACGTCCTTGAGGCACTCGGTGCGCGGGAGGTCGTCGCCGAGGTCGGCGTAGCGGGGGTCGCCCGCCTGGGAGAACTCCGAATCGTCCGCGAGCGGGGGCGGCGGAACGTCGTACGAGCGGCGCCACTCCATGAACTGGGCCTCGCCGAACTCGGCGAGCGTCTGGGCCTTGTCCTTGCCCTGGAGCGCACCGTAGTGGCGCTCGTTGAGGCGCCACGAGCGCTTGACGTCGATCCAGCCGCGGTCGGCCGCGGCGAGGGCGATGTTTGCCGTGTTGATGGCGCGCTTGAGCCGCGACGTGTACAGGATGTCGGGGAGCAGGCCCTTGTCGGCGAGCAGTTCCCCGCCCCGCTGAGCCTCCTCACGGCCCTGGTCGTTGAGGTCCACGTCAACCCAGCCCGTGAAGAGGTTCTTGGCGTTCCAGTCGCTGTGCCCATGGCGCAGCAGGATCAGCGTGTAAGTCATGGGGCCATGCTATCCGGCGGCCTGTCCCAAGCTCATCCGCTCATGACAGGCCGCCATCAGGGCCTCGTCATGTGTCGCGACTACCACCGTGGCGCCCCGCGCCGCCTCCGCCAACAGGAAGCTCGTGACGAGATTCCGGTTCTCCAGATCGAGAGACGCTGTCGGCTCATCCGCGAAGATGACGTCCGCCGAGCGGAACATTGCGCGGGCGAGGCCGACCCGCTGTTTCTCCCCGCCGCTCAAGGTCGAGACCTTGTCCGACGAGCGGCCGCCGAGCCCGACCCGTTTGAGGACTTCCTCCACGCCCGCCTTGTGGCCGCCGCGGAGGCCGAAGAGGGGCAGCTTCGACAGGGCGACGTTGTAGGCGACCGATTCTTCGTCGATGAGCCCGTAGTCCTGGAAGACGAACGCCGCGCTTTGCTGCCAGAACTGACGACGACGGCGGTCGTCCCAGCGGGTGGCGTCCTGATCCCCGACGAGGACCCTGCCGCCGTCGACGCGCAGCAAGAGGCCGAGGACGTTGAGCAACGTGGTCTTGCCGGAGCCGCTCGGGCCGACCAGCGCGAGCGAGCTTCCCGGCTTCGCCGACACACTTTGCCGCGTCACGACGTCCTGGCCGTGGATCGTGACGGTCACTCTTTCTGCAGTGATTTCCACCGGTTCCCCTTTCAGGCTTTGCGGGCAAGGACCTTGACGAAGACGCCCTTGGCGACGACGAGGTGCAGAGTCAACGAGATGGAGAGGTAGAGCGGTACCCCGGCCAACGTCCACAGGACCTCCGGTCTCTTCGCTCCGCCGAGGGCAAGGAACATGCCAGCGGCCACGGTCGTGGCAAGCGCAGTCTCCCACGCCATCCGACGCGCAAGAGACTTGAGCAGTGGCCATCCGGCCATGCGCTGAACGAACAGGCGTTTGGACCGGGAGATGCCGTAGACCACGGCCGAAACCGCGATGCTCATCGTGAGCGCGAGCAGCACAAGCGCGAACGAGAGGGTCTTGAGCCCGGCGGATTGATTCTGGAGCTGGCTGTTGTAAAGCGCGGCGTCAGCGATCCGGTCGACAGACAGGACCGCAGGTCCGAGGGGCGAGGACTCGAGGTAGTCCCTGACCCACGCGGCGTCTGTGAAGGTGATGGTTCCCGACGAGAGGAACGCGCCTATGGTGTCATCCGTAAACGCGTTCGCCGGGCGATCGACGACGACAACGAGGGGACGGCGTAGCTGGGTCATCTCTCCGAGCACGTTGGTCTGGGCCGGGAACGCCTCGCGGCCGATATAGCGGTAGTACTGAAGGGCGTCCGTGACGCCCTCGAGATTTCGCCCAGCACGGTTCCATAGCGGGAACTGCTCACTCCAATCGTTTCTGAGTGCAGGCGGAAGATTCTCGAAGGCAACACGCTCCCCTGCGAATCCGAGTGGCGCATCCGGGGAAGGGGTCGAGCCGATCAGTGGGGAGATCAAACGCAAGTATTCGGGGTTGACGAACACGGTCACGTCAAATTCCCCTCCCGCAAGACCATCGGCTTGCCAGGCTTCTTCCCCACTGTGCCGGGATACAAGGGCATACGAGAAGCTCAGTTTGCCGGACTCAGTCGCAGAGGCGACCATTTCACGCAGCGGACCATCGTACTTGCGCGAGAAATCTTCGGGCGATCCTGCCCCCGATAGCCGCAACGCCACATTGTGCTTCAGCACCTGCCATTTCGCGTTCTGGTTCGAGAGATTCGTCGCCTCCGCGATGGACGCCCCGACTACGGGCAGCATGAGGGCGACGAGCACGAGTGTGGCTGCCTTCAACACCTCGCTCGAGGCGCGGAAATGCCGTTCGGGAGATTGCCGCGAGGCGATGCCGTCAACGCTCGGCCACGTTATGGAGCCGATCACGAGCGCGCTCAGCGTCATCCCGGCAGCGGCGACAGCAACAAGGAGCCCGAGTACGGCCAGGAAGTCCGCGAGGTGAGAGGCCTTGCCTTGGAGGGCCACGGCAACGACCGAGACCAGCGCAGCGACAAGCGCGGGTCCCGCGAACGAGGACGCGAACGAGAGGAGGTCGCCAGCGACAATCCTCGGTGTAGGTGCCCCGTTCAGGATCTTGAGCGCCCGAGCCCTCGCCCGCAGCACGTACCACGTGACGACCATTGTCCCGGCGAGGATCAAGCACGTAAGGAAGGGCAGCCACGCGCCGGTCTCCAGGAGCGATTGGGCGAGTAGGTCGCTTGTCTTCTTTGGCATGACGTTTCGGTCGATCCCGTGGGCATCGACCCACGAGACGAATCCGGCGACCGCCTCGCGGCTCCCCGAGTAGACGTAGGGACCGTTGAGAGAGGCGGCACCGAGATCGCGCGCCGGGTGAAGCTGGCCGCGCATTCCCGGCTTGAACCAATCGATGTCCTGCGGCTCACGCGGGCCGCTGCTCCCGAAAACGTAAAGCGAGCGCGAATTGAAGAAGTCGTTGGGATCGGCCACGACCTTGGCGATCCGCAGACCTGTCCGGTCGGCGATCGACCCGAGTTCCGCGACGACCTGGTCCTTCGATACCTGGCTGTGCGTGAAGCTCAGGCTGGCCGTGTAGTCCGTGCGCCACGGAAATGCGCTCTCCTCGGTCGTGATCACGATCCCGGCAAGGAGCGAAAGGAAGATGACGATCCCGAAAGAGGTAATCTTGACGAGAGCTTTGAGCATGACGTGACGGTCCCCATTAGGAATACGGCCCGGCCAATCTGCGCTCTCAGCCGCGCCAGGCAATGCAGTTTTTCAGTCGTCAGCCGTTCAAGCGCTCGATCTTTGCGAGCAGCCTCCTCCGACGACGATGGAGCTTCCACCAGGCGTACCCGTGTCTAACCTGCATCCTGCCCAATTCTTCTAGAGTTGGAAGTCCACGAGCCGACAGCTCTCGGGTGATTGCTTCCTTGTCGCCGTCAGAAACACTGTCAATGACTGAGTGAGCAGCCTTGACTGCTTCCGACGAGAATGGGTGGCCAGCGATTTCTGAATCGACTTCGCGTAGTCGGGAATCGAGATCAGCTCGAGACCACCACCATCCCACAGTCATCACTTCCCGAAGATGCAGGCCACGGCGCCCCGACCGAATGCGGCAGCAATCGCGGCGGGGGTACCAAGCTGGAAAATTCTCATAATATCTGATGACCTGATACCAATTCCGATCAGGCACTTGACCACCCAAGGGGCGAGCCAAATTGGATCTGCGGTAACTGGATACGCGACATTGACATCGCTCCGGTGCTCAACAACCTGCGTCAGGGTGTCCCCAGTTACCTCGTAATGAGTGGGAGCGTCCCTGCCGTTCGAATCCTTTGCCCAGGGCGCGCCAACAGCTAGCTGAATCTCTCCGCGCTCATCAAGAACCACGGGACCATATTCGGTCAGCGTGAGCCTTTGGCCCGGCACGAGCGACACCCTGTATTCGTACCGAGTAGGGGCACCGTAATTCGCAATGGTCGTAAGCATCTGCACGCCAAGATCGCCAACGACGACGGTGTTGGCGCTGTGTTCACCAGGGTAGGTCACCACCGCCGAATCCAGCACTTGGGCATCCCCTGCTGAAGAGGCATTGGGGAGCGCGATATGTGTAGTGCTGCCGTTCGCGTCTCTCAACGTGACCCCATGCTCAAGGTCGGTTGGAACCTTCACGGAGCCGCCTCGATGATCGATATCTCCAAGAGGCATGGTTGCACCGGTCACAGAGTTTGCAACTAGCTTCTTATCAGCGAGGGTCGACTTGAGCAGCGATTCCCGCACAACAGATTCCGTCGCCTTCATCCCCGGAGGTGCGTTCTCGATCGCCAGAGCCGCTGGCCCCAACCCCAGAGTCAAAAGGCATAGCCCAAATGCCGTAACCATCGCGAGCAAGCGATTGACGACCGACCTTTTTGGCGTCCCTTTCGACGGGACACCAAGCTGCTTCTTCGCGTTCATGGTTCCCCATTCCCGTTGGTGCGGAGGAGGCTCGTCCCAGCGGTGTCAAGGATCCAGCCCCTGATGCATGCCGCGGCTGCGCATGCGGTGGTTCGACTCTTCTGGGCCGCTGGACCTCGGTCAACACTGAATCGTGCCCGCCGGGCGGGATCTCCGTGGTGAGCGACGCCTCTGGCCGTCTGGGACCGCGATCGTCCCCCTCCACTGAGGCCGCAAGAGGAGCGTTAGCTCAGTGGAGCAGCGGGCGCGACGGCATCCCACGCGACGGTGACCTCGCCGAGCCGCCAACGGGTGGGCCCGTGGAGCACGGGCCAACCGGCGTCCTTGGCCGCGCGGACCGTCGCGACCCAGCGCTGCTTCGTGCCGAACGCGGCGAGCGGGGCCGAAGAGAGCCACGCGCCGTCGAGCGCTTGGAGGAACGCGTGCACTTGTTCGCCGGGGACGTTGCGATGGATGAGCGCCTTCGGGAGCCGCTCCGCGACATCGGACGGGCGCTCGAACGCGCCGAAGCGCACGGCGAGGGAGAGCGTGCGGGGGCCACCGTCGTCGAGCGTTACCCAGGCCGCGCGCCGGCCGATCTCGTCGCACGTTCCCTCGACGAAGAGCCCGCCCGGGGCGAGCCGCGAGCACACGAGCTCCCAGATCGCGGTGACATCGCCCTCTTCGTACTGACGGAGCACGTTGAACGCCCGCACGAGCGCCGGCCTTTCCGCGACCGGGAGCTCGAAGCCGCCCAGACGGAAGTCCAGCCCCTCGCGCTCGAGTGGTTTGGCGGCCTCGACCCGGCTCGGCTCGATCTCGACGCCCGTGAGCCGGAAATCCTCCCGCACCGTCCTCAGCCGGTCGAAGAGTTCGACCGCGGTCGCGGGGTGCGAGCCGTAGCCGAGGTCGACGGCGAGCGGGGCGTTCGGGAACGAGCGGAGCCTGCGAGCGTGGGCCCCGGTGATCCAACGGTCCACGCGGCGCATGCGGTTGGGATTCGTGGTGCCCCGGGTGACGTTCCCCACGGGACCGCCGCGGGCCGCTCGGACCGGCCGCGCCTTCTGCACCACGGCGGGGTCAGCGCGAGGTGACGGCGGGGCGCACGTCCGCGAGGTAGACGCCGGCGATCGTGACGCTGGCGATGTTGAACAGGCTCAGGCCGAAGAAAGGCGTCGGGACCAGCACGGACAGCACCGTCACGAACGTGGCCGCACCGGTGAGGCCGAGCCAGAACCCCTTGGTGCGCTTGGACCTCGCCTCGAACGCCGGCCCCTTGCGGATGGTGCAGTCCACGAACGCCCACACCGACAGGGCCGCGCACACGAGCGAGACGACGTACCCGACGATGAGGTCGATATAGGCGATGAGAAATTGGCCACTCACGGTTCAAGCCTACCGAGTACGGGTCGGCTCCGCCGCGAGGGGATCAGTCCAGCGCGTCGAGGCCCTGGGCGAGGTCGGCCCACAGGTCTTCGACGTTCTCGATCCCGACGCTGAGCCGCACGAGCCCCTCGGGCACGGTGAGCGGCTCGGCGGTGTGCCGGCGCCGGCGCTCGATCGTCGACTCGACGCCGCCGAGCGAGGTCGCGGGGAGCCACAGGGCGAGGGACGCGACGAACGTGTCCGCCGCGGTCGCGTCGTCGAGCTCGATGCTGATGATGGAGCCGAAGCCCGCGAACTGCGCGGCCGCGCGCTCGTGGCCGGGATCCGAGACGAGCCCGGGGTAGCGCGTGCGTCGCACCGCGGGGTGCCCCTCGAGGCGCCGCGCCAGCTCCGCCGCGGTGGCCTGCGAGCGCTCGACCCTGAGGGCGAGCGTGCGGAGGCCCCGGAGGCCGAGCCAGGCCTCCATGGGGCCGGCGATCGCCCCGTGGAGGGTCCGATGGACCAGGAGCCGGGCGCGCAGCTCGTCGCTCGCGGTCACGGCGAGGCCGAGCAGAACGTCCGAATGCCCGGCGAGGTACTTGGTCGCCGAATGGACGACGACGTCGGCCCCCACCGCGAGGGGCCGCTGGCCCAGCGGCGTGCTGAACGTGTTGTCGACGACGACGAGGGCACCCGCGGCGTGCGCGGCGTCGACGAGCGCGGGAAGGTCCGCGACCTCCATCATCGGGTTCGTGGGGCTCTCGACCCATAGAAGGCTCGCGCCGTCCAGCGCGGCGACGACGCCCGCGGTGTCGGCGATGTCCACCGAGCGCAGCTCGAGCTCGCCCCGCTCGCCCTTGCTCTGGGCAATGCCGAGTGTGCCCGAGTAGGAGTGTGCTGGCGCGACCAGGACGCCGCCCACGGGAACGAGGCTCAGCGCGGAGGCGACGGCAGCCATGCCCGAGGAGAAGAGGAGCGCCGGGACGTCCGTGCCCTCGAGCCGGGCGACGGCCTCCTCGAAGGGCTCCCACGTGGGGTTCGAATACCGCGCATAGCCGCGCGCGCCCGCCCCGACCGAGCCGAGGCCCACGAACGTCGAGGAGAACACGACACTCGGGTTGACGGGGGTGTCGTGGCCCCGCTCCGGACGGCCCGCCGCGACGGCGAGCGTCTCCGACGAGAGGGCGGCGAGGGCCTCCGAATCGAGGTGCGGAAACGCTCCCTGATCGGGGACGGCGGAATCGGCGACGGCATCGGTCATGCCCCTAGGTTATGCCTACGCGGGGGCATCGGCGGCGGCATATGACGGGCCGGAGCGCGGCCCGTTGACCCTCCACAGGCGGGCCCATCCACATCCGCGCGTTTGCGGCGCGGAGAGTGCCTCCGAGTCGGTACGCTGGGTGCGTGACCTCCTCCCCCGAAACGCCGCTTCCCGGCCTGTTCGTCGCCTTCGAAGGCGGCGACGGCGCAGGGAAGTCGACACAGGCGCGGCTGCTCGCCGACGCCCTGCGGAACGCGGGTCACGAAGTGGTACTCACACGCGAGCCCGGCGGCACCGCGATCGGCGAAAAGCTCCGCGCCCTCGTCCTCGAGCACGGTCACGGGGAAGTCGATGCCCGCACGGAGGCACTCATCTTCGCGGCGTCTCGCGCGGCCCACGTGGAACAGTCCATCCGCCCCGCGCTCGAGCGCGGCAGCCTCGTCATCACGGACCGCTACATCGGCTCTTCGATCGTGTACCAGGGCGTGGGCCGGGGCCTCGGCGCCGACGCCGTGCGCGACCTCAACGTGTGGGCTACGGACGGCCTGTGGCCCGATCTCACGGTGCTGCTCGACGTCGACGAGGCCGAGGGCCGTGCCCGGCGTACGGCGGGCGAGGCGGCCGAGGACCGGCTCGAGTCCGAGCCGGACGAGTTCCACCGGGATGTGCGGGCCGCGTTCCGGAGGCTCGCGGAGGCGCGTCCCGACGCGTACCTGATCCTCGACGGACGCCAGGAACCCGGCGCGCTGGCCGCGGCGATCCTCGCTGCGGTGACGCGGGCGCTCGAGGCGCGCTCCGCCGTCGTCCATCCGGCCCCGCATCCGGCGGGGGTCCGCAAGTGACCGTGTGGGATCAGCTCGTGGGGCAGGAGCCGGTGGTCAACCAGCTCCGCCGTGCGGCGGCGGGCGAGGGCCTCACCCATGCGTGGCTCTTCACGGGACCGCCCGGATCGGGACGGTCGACGGCGGCGAAGGCCTTCGCGGCGGCGCTCAACTGCGAGGTCGAGGACGTCACGGCGCGGGGCTGCGGGGTGTGCGCGGCCTGCCGCGCGGTCCTCGGGGAATCCCACAGCGACGTGACGTTCGTCCGGACCGAGAAGGTCACGATCACCATCGACGAGGCGCGCGAGCTGGTGGCAAAGTCCGGGGATCGGCCATCGACGGGACGTTGGCGCGTGGTCGTCGTCGAGGACGCCGACAGGATGGCCGAGCGCACCACGAACGTGCTGCTCAAGGCCATCGAGGAGCCCACCCCGCGGACCATCTGGATGCTGTGCGCGCCGTCGCCGGCGGACGTCCTGGTGACCATCCGGTCTCGGTGCCGTCCCGTGGGCCTGAGGCTTCCTCCCGTGGCGGACGTTGCCGCGCTCCTCGTCGAGCGCGACGGCGCGGATCCGGACCTCGCGGTGCAAGCAGCTCGGGCCGCCCAGAGCCACATCGGCATCGCGCGGCGGCTCGTCCACGATCCCGAGGCCCGCGAGCGCCGCGCGGCGACCGTTCGCCTCCCGCTCACGCTCACGAGCGTCTCGCAGGCCGTCAATCTCGCCGAGAAGCTCGTGAAGATCGCCACGGACGAGGCTGCGAGCTCCAACGAGGAGCGGGACGCTCAGGAGCGCGCCCGGCTCCTCGAGACGCTCGGTGCCACCGGCGACGAGAAGCTTCCCCCGACGCTCCGTTCTCAGGTTCGGCAGCTCGAGGAGGACCAGAAGCGCCGCGCGAAGCGTTCCGTCACCGATTCCCTCGACCGGACGCTCACCCACCTGCTCTCGTTCTACAGAGACGTGCTGATGGTCCAACTCGGGAGCGAGGTCGAGGCGGTCAACGCCGAACTCGCGGCGGACATCAGCGAATTCGCGGCGAAATCCACCCCTGCCGTAACTTTGGCGCGCATGGACGCGGTTAACACGACGCGACAGCGCATCACGACCACTAATGTGGCCCCGCTCCTTGCGGTCGAGGCCATGGCGGTAAGCCTGATCTGACGGAGGAGCCCTGTGACGACGCCTGCCCCGAGGCCGGGGACACCTCTGCACGCAGCCGGAATGCACCGGCTGCGCGCTGTTGTCGTCGTCGCTGTGGCCGCGATCGCGATCGCCCTCACGGGCTGCACTCCGCTCCTCACCCCGGGCCAGGGCAACTCCACCCCTGACGCTTCCGCGACGGAAGGGGCTCCGCCGGAGCTCACGAAGTTCTATCAGCAGCAGATCCAGTGGTCGCCGTGCGAGAACAACCTCGAGTGCGCCAAAGTGACGGTCCCGGTGGACTACGCGCAGCCTGGCGGCGACACGATCCAGCTCGCCGTCGCGCGCCTCAAGGGCCACAACGCGAAGGGCAACCTCCTGGTCAACCCAGGCGGCCCGGGGGCTTCGGGCATCGACCTCGTGCGCGACGCCGGGAACTCCATGTTCTCGGACAAGCTGCGCGGCGCGTACAACCTCGTCGGCTGGGACCCGCGCGGGGTCAAGCGCTCGGCACCGGTCAACTGCCTGGATGCCTCGGGTCAGGACGCCGTCCGGCAGCTCAACCTGGACAATTCGACGGACGCCGGTCTCGCGCAGACCTTCGCCGAGCAGAAGAAGGTCATCGACGCGTGCAAGGCGAACACGGGGCCCGTCCTCGCGCACGCCGACACGGTCAGCGCGGTGCGGGACATGGACATCCTGCGGGCCGTCGTCATGGGCCAGACCAAGCTCGACTACGCGGGCTTCTCCTATGGCACCCTTCTCGGGGCCACTTACGCAAGCATGTTCTCCGACCGGGTGGGGAAGTTCGTGCTCGACGGTGCCGTCGACCCGGCCTTGGGCTCCCGGGAGCTCACGCTCGGTCAGGCGAAGGGCTTCGAGGACGCGCTGCACGCCTACGTGAAGTCGTGCATCTCGAAGTCCGGGTGCCCACTCGCGGGATCCGAGGACGACGCTGTGGGCCAGATCCAGGCGCTCTTCCAATCCGTCCAACAGCAGCCGATGCACACCAACGACGGACGCGTCCTGCCCATCACGGACTTCGTGAACGGCTTCATCCTCCCGCTCTACAACGACCAGAGCTGGCCCGTGCTCACCCAGGCCATCGACAAAGCGCTCAAGGGCGACGGCTCCGCGATGCTGCGGCTGGCCGATCAGGCCGCCGACCGCGGGCCGGACGGCAAGTATTCGTCCAACAGCGCGTGGGCCTTCATGGCCTATAACTGCCTCGACTACCCCGTCTCCTCGGACACTGCGAGTATGCGCACCGAGGCACAGCAGCTCGCCGACGCTTCGCCCACGTTCGGGGAGTTCTTCGCATACGGAGGCGTCAACTGCCGCGACTGGCCGTACAAGCCGGTCCGGGCCCCGGCCCCCGCGCACTACACGGGCAGCAACCAGATCATGGTCCTGGGCACCACGGGGGATCCGGCCACGCCGTACCCGTGGGCCGTTTCACTCCGCTCGGAGCTCGGGAACGCGTCGCTGCTCACGTGGAACGGGCAGGGGCACACCGCCTACGGCCGCGGATCGACCTGCGTTGACAACGCCGTGGACGGCTTCCTCGTGGACGGGAAGGCCTCGCCAGACGGCAAGCGCTGCTGAGCAGGCGTCTGGCCTCAGACCGCGGCGACCGCTTCGCGACCCCACAGCAGAGCGGGCAGGTCGGCGACTGAACGGACGACGGCGGTCGCGCCGGCCGCGCGCAGCTCGTGGGCTGGCTGCGCGCCCGTGAGAACGCCGACCGCGGCGCCGGCCCCCGCACGCAGGGCCGAGGTGATGTCCGCGGTCGTGTCACCGGCCACGAGGACCTGCCGGACGTCTTCGATGTCGAGGGCCAGAACCGCCGTGAGGACCATGTCGGGAAAAGGGCGGCCGCGCCCCGCGTCCTCCGAGCAGAGCGAGAGGTCCGCGAGGCCCATCCAGCCGAGAGCCTCGAGGACGCTGTTCTGCGTGTGCCGGCCGAAGCCCGTCGCGAGGCATACCTTGACCCCGTGGTCGCGCAGCATGTGGACGGCCGCTTCCGCTCCGGGGACGGCCCTGATGCATCCTGACAGGATCATCGCGTCATAGGCGGCGCCGAAGGAGCGGAACGCCGCGCGGGCCGTGGCGGCGTCATCGGGGAAGAGCCGGTCGAAGACCTCGGCGCGGTCGAGTCCCGCGCTGCGCCGCGACGTCACGAGCGCGGCCTCGAGCCGCTCCCCCGCCACCCCGAACTCGCGAAGGGCGTCGCCAATCGCGCGCTCTGCCGCCCCGCCATCGATCACGGTGGTTCCGTTCATGTCGAGCACGGCAAGACGGATCCCACTCGCCACGGCGGGCGGCAGATTCTGCACGGTCACTGATGATCCCCCAGGGGTTTCGCTCGGACGCCAGACTGTCCCGGCGATGGTTCCTTGACGATGGCATCGGCTCGCGACACACCACTGAATTCGCCACGTACGCAGGGTGAACACGACCACGGAGGACACTGGATATAAATGTTGGAGAAAAACGCGTCATACGGCGTGCTGGCCTTGTTCTACCTAGTAGGTGGCCGCCACGCTGGGGGTGGCGGCCACCACTGGGGCGCGGGAACACAAGCGGGGAGCTGATGGTGACGGGGACGTCGGCGATGGACAGAATGCAGGTCAGCAAGCAGCTGCGGGCGGCGCTGAAGGGAAGCAGCGCGCGACACGCATTGGGGACGATCGGCTCGGTTGAGGTTGTCGTATATCCCGAGCGCCCGGGAGGGCGGCAGAGCACGCTAGCGTGCCTACGAGGGCGCGGCGGGCAGGCCTATGTGGACTCCGCGCACTACCGTTCGTGGCGCCTCTTTTCGGCTGCGGTCGCGTATGCGGTGGAGTACTTGGCGAAGCCGGCGTGATGCCCGTTTTGACCCGGAGCCGCGCGCTGAACTAGAGTATTCACTCGGTGGTTCCGCCTAGGTGGAACTCCTGATTGCCTCCCTAGCTCAGACGGTAGAGCGTCTCACTCGTAATGAGAAGGTCAGCGGTTCGATCCCGCTGGGAGGCTCCAAAACCCCTCTCTAACCCGCGGAAACGTGGGTTTGGGAGGGGTTTTCTTGTTTTTCTTCGACTGCCCTAGCGCGGGTCCGCATTGAAGGAACGGGAACCTACAATCATACGGTTAACGACCGAAAGGAACTCCGACATGACCACGCTGGCCATCATCGGCGCAGGCCGTCAATTGGGCGAGGCGCTCGCCCGCCGCTTCGGCCGCGAGGGTTTCAGCCTCGCTCTCATCTCGCGGAATCAGGAGCGCGTCGACTCGCTCGCCGCCGACCTTGCGGCCGACGGATTCACCGCAAAGGGCTACGCCGCCAATGTGCGCGACCCCGAGGCCCTCGTGGCCGCCCTCGACACCGCGGCGCAAGAGCTCGGTCCGATCGAAGTGCTCAGCTACAACCCTCTGCCGCAGAAAGAGTTCCTGCGCCCGCTGCTCGAATCGACCGTCTACGACATCAAAGCTGCCGTCGAGTTCTCGGTCTACGGCCCCGTCGCGGCAGTGCATCAGGTGCTGCAGGGCATGCGGGTGCTCGGTCGCGGCACGATCCTGTTCGTCAACGGCGGCAGCGCCGTGCAGCCGGTGCAGCACTTCGCGGGCACCTCGATCGCGTTCGCGGCTGAGACGGCGTATGCCCAGATGCTCGATCAGGCACTGCGCGACACCGACATCCACGTCGCTCAGCTGATCATTCCCGGCGGCATCATTCCCGGCAGCGCGGACAAGGACCCGCAGGTGCTCGCCGAGCTGCTCTGGAAGATGCACGCGGAGCGCGGCGAGTTTCGCACCTACGCGACCGAGCTCGAGGTCCAGCCGTACTGACGTCCTGACCCGAGACCAACTTGCCGAAGTCGAGCTCGCCGTCACCAACTACCTCGGTGTACAGGACGCAATCCCACCCAAGACCGAGAAGCAGAGATGAACAGTTGCCGCCATCAGGGCGTGTCGAGGCCTGAGGTGTGGTTAGACGGGTAAAACGGCCGTACTATCGGCTCGTCATGCATCCGAGAGAGGGGTAACGATGTCCGCACCGCAGTACCAGTCTCCGCAGTACCCGTCCCAGACACCGGCCGGCTTCCAGGGCGAGCCGCCCCTGTGGGCGCCCTACTACGGCGCCCCGCTCAAGGCCGCCGTCCAGCGAGTCTTCAAGAAGTACGCGACCTTCTCCGGCCGCGCCAGCCGCGCCGAGTACTGGTGGTGGGCGCTTGTCAACGCGATCGTCACCGCCGTCCTGGAGGTCATCGCCATGGTCGGCATGGTCGGCTCCACTGACCCCAACACCGGCTACTCCACCGTGACCCCCGGCCCGCTGTCGATCATCGGGTACATCCTGCTGGCCGTCTGGGGTCTCGGGATCATCGTTCCCAGCCTGGCGCTGACGGTGCGCCGACTCCACGACGTGAACATGAGTGGATGGATGATCCTCCTCGGCCTCGTCCCGTTCGTCGGCGGCCTCATCGTCCTCATCTTCATGCTGCTGGCCCCGAAGCCGGAGGGTCAGCGCTTCGACGTCCCCACCGCGGCGGCAGGGACCGTCTACGGCCGCTGACCGGAAGAGGTCTGCAGTCTGGGAGCCCCGGCACATCGCGCATTCTCGGCGGTGCCGGGGCTCCCCTATGCCCAGGACCAGTTAGCACCGGAAGCCGTTGAGGGGAGGGACCAAGCGGTCCCTCCCCTCAGGAATGGCCCCGGTCAGAGCGGGCGGATCTGCTGGGCCTGCGGGCCCTTCTGACCCTGCCCGACCTCGTATTCGACCTTCTGGCCTTCTTCGAGGCTGCGGAAGCCACGCGAGTCGATCTGCGAGTAGTGGGCGAAGAGGTCATCCGAGCCGTCGTCGGGTGCGATGAACCCGTAGCCCTTCTCGGAGTTGAACCACTTCACGGTGCCTGTTGCCATCGGTGCTGCCCTTCCTGCGGACGGTGCCGTGGCCGCACTTCGCGGCCGGTTCCCACGCCGTCCTTCGTAGTCCAATCCTATGTGTGCCTGGTCATAGTCCTACTCGGGTGGTGGGAGGCGAGTGCCGCACTAGCGGCAACCGAGGTGTCCCCGGGGCTCTGGCGCCGCGCCGACGTTATTCATCCGGCGTTTGACTGGACTTCGCGACGCGATCGTTGTAAAGCACTACGGTCGGTCGAGGGCGTCACTGTGCCTGCCGCTGGGAGATCCTCGCGAGCGAGCCCGTCTGGGCCCCTATCCCTTGTGGTGCGGGCCAGGCCAGCAATCCGATGGCCTGGAGTTCAGGAGAACAGATTGTCCAGCGAGCGATCCTCGTCGGAATCGGGCGCCTCATCGCGACGCCGCGCCGACGCTGCCAATGTCGATGCTTCGCCCCTCGCGCCGATGGCCGCGGGCGCGCCGAGAGCCTCGGGGGCAGGGGCGCAGAATACCGTGGCGCGTCTGGCCAGGGCGATCCCGACCGTGCCCGCAGACACGCCGGCATTCGAGGTAGACGGGATGTTCCGCATGAGCCCCGACCTCCGCGGGGTCGCGGTCCTCGACGGCCCGAATGGGCCTGCCCTGCTGACGCGGACTGCGACCGAGCTGCACTTCTCCGGTCGGCTCGGATACGGCCGGGCCCTGCACGCGCGGAGCAACGCCGGCCAGCTTGTGCCCGAATGGTCCTTGGTCCTCACCGAGGAGACCACCCTCGACGAGGCGGCCGATCTGGTCCTTCGCCGGGCGGAGGCAAACCGATACGACGACGTGCTCCTGCTCGGCGCAGCGGGACCCCACCTGGTCACGGTCTCGCAGCTCTTCGAGCAGCTCTCCGCCTCCTTCCGACATGCGGCCTGGCACGATCAGCTCACGGGTCTGGTGAATCGACGGTGGCTCGCGGACCGGGGCCCGTCGATACTCGCCCGCACAGATCCCGGCCGGACTGCGATCCTGTATATCGATCTGGACAACTTCAAGACCGTCAACGACACCTACGGCCACGAGGCAGGAGACGCGGTCCTGGCCGAGTTCGGCGCGCGGCTGCCCGCGTGCCTCCGAGGAGGCGACACCCCGGTACGGCTGGGAGGAGACGAATTCGCCGCCGTCCTCCTGGGAGCCACCGGCCCGGGAGCCGAGGCCGCCGCAGCACGCGTCCTCGAGGCGGCCTCCCGACCGTTCGAACACGGCGGACACAGCCTTCGGCTCTCCGCGACCGTCGGCGTAGCGATCGCCTCAGAGGTTTCCCTGGACGACGAGCTCAGCCCGCTCGACGCCCTCCTCCGCTACGCCGACGGCGCCATGCTGGCCGGGAAGCGAACCGGCAAGCACCGCGTGCAGACGGTGGCGCCCGGACAGGAGGACCCCTTCGCGAGGAAGGCGAAGGTCCAGCGAGAACTCCTGAGGGCACTCGACGAGGACGCCTTCGACCTTCGGTACGAACCGGTCCTGAGCATTGACGACGGCGGGCAGGCAGCTGTGCTGTCATCCCTGCATTGGGAGATCCCCGGCTTGGGCTCCATCACGTCAGAGGAGCTCATGCCGGTCGCAGAGCGCAGTCTTCAGCTGGGCATGATCGGGCGCTGGGAGCTCGAACGCGTGTGCCGGAAGGCGGCACAGCTGGCCCGCGAGGGAAGGGCACACCCCGTGGTGCTGAGGGCCTCGTCGACATGGCTTGCCGAAGGCACTCCGGCCGCGGAGGTATCAGTGGCGCTCACGGCCCACCGACTTCCCGGCGCAGCACTTCGTCTCATTTTCACCGGGCCGCTACCTCCGCCGAGGATCCACCACATCGCGAATCAGCTCCGCGAGTTGGAAAGCCATGGGGTCCAGACCGCCCTGGACGACTTCGGCGGCTGCCAACCGCGCCTGCTGGACCTTCGCCTGCTCCCGCTCTCCATGCTCTACGTCTCGCCCGCCCTCACGGATGACATCGACACGGACGAGGATGCCGCGGCCCTGGCCGGCTCGCTCGCACTCACCGCGCGAGCTCTCGGGATGGGGGCGGCCGCGACGGAAATCGCCCGCCCGGGACAACTCGACCTGCTCCTTGAACTCGGCTTTCGGGAGGCGTCCGGGCCCTGGGTTTCTACGCTGCTTGGGCCGGACGGAGCAGCCGACCAGGGCGCCCCGATCGCGACACGCGTCCCGGATCCGACGTAGGTCTCGGCGCGTTTGACCCGCAGAGTCTCGCTTCGTTGTACGAACATTGAGGCAGACCACTCGCCACAGCCGACGGCACCCTGTCAACCGACCCGCTTGATTCGCTGAACGGACTTCATGAACTGGACTTCCGGCGAGGAATCCCTGACTGACCTGTCTGGACTCCTCCCCCGCATCGACGAGGCTGCCACCGCTGCCGCGCGCGAGGGTGCCACCGCACCCGCACTGCTCATCGTCGAGCTCCCGCCCTTGGGCCGGCTGGCCCTCGACTCGTCCTACGAGCTGACCGCGGCCGCCGTCGAGCGGCTTGAGCGCGCCGTCGTCCATTCTGGGAGCGTCGCGGTGGTGGGCGAAGGGCTTCTGGCCGTCCTCGCCCCGAGGACGGGCCCTCGGATGGCCGCGGCCTTGGCCCGCAGGATCGAGCACTGCCTCGAGCTTCCTGCGGTCGGCGGAGGCTTGCCGGACGGGCGGGTCAAAGTGAGGATCCATGAGCTCGACCCGCGGACCAGCGCCCACGAGGCGCTCGCTCAGGCCGGCGTCGCCGTCTTGGCAGGCCGCACGCACCGCGAGCTCCCCGTCCGGCAGACGGGAACCGCTGTCCCGGACGCCCGCCCATCCCGCACGGCCCTCGGCGACGACCTCGCCGAGGCCGTGAGGGCCGGCCGCATCGGCGTGGTCTACCAGCCGATCATTGGCCTGCAGTCGGGGAAGATCATCGGGACCGAGGTGCTCGCCCGCTGGCAGCACCCGTCGCTCGGCGCGATCCCACCCTTGGACTTCGTGCCTCTCGCCCACGAAATCGGAGCCGCGGGAGAGCTCGGCCGGCTCGTCCTCGAGACCGCACTGACCCAGCTGGGCCGCTGGCGAAACGCGCGGCAGATCGATCCGGGGTTCATCCTGTCCGTGAACGCGAGCGCCGACCAGCTCCGCTCCCTCGTAGACTCCGGGCACGTCCGGGACCTGCTCGCCTCCACCGGCGCAGATCCGGGCAGCCTGGCCTTGGAGCTCACCGAGGAGTCCTTCGTGACCGGAGCCGAGCAAGACGAGAGGGTCTTCGAGCAGCTCCGGGTGCTCGGGGTGGGCCTGCACATCGACGACTTCGGCACTGGCTACTCCTCGATCGGCTACCTCCGCCGCCTCCCGGCCGCGCTGGTCAAAATCGACCGCACGCTGCTGGGAGACGTCGCGGGAGATCCGCGCGAGCAACGCTTCATCCGCGCGATTTTGGACATGGTCGATGCCTTGGAGCTCGGGGCCGTCTTCGAGGGCGTCGAGACGCCGGGCCAGGCCCGGGAGCTCTCGCGTCTAGGCGCCTCGATGGGTCAGGGCTTCCACTTCAGCCGCCCGCTCGCGGCACCCGCTATGACCGCGCTCCTCGCTGACTGGAGCCGCGAATAGCCCAGCGCAGCCGGACCGTGGCCGCGGCCAGTCGGCGCAGCCCGGGGCTCCGGCCCCGGGCTGCGCCGTGCCTCAGGACCCGGCGCCGATCGCGTCGAACGCCCACCCGGCACCGATGGCCTGATCGATCCTTACGTTATTAGAGCGTGGATCGGGGGCGGCCGTAGGCTTCCGACCACCCCAGGATGTCGGGTATGGCTGTGATCGATCTGCTGCTCCCATGGCTTGAGATGA
Source organism: Sinomonas albida (assembly GCF_004919045.1). Taxonomy (GTDB): domain Bacteria; phylum Actinomycetota; class Actinomycetes; order Actinomycetales; family Micrococcaceae; genus Sinomonas; species Sinomonas albida. The sequence goes on along the minus strand of NZ_SWDW01000005.1, from coordinate 228,812 downwards.
TTGGCCGCCCGGTGTCCGGCAACGACTCGACCGCTAATTGAGATGTGCGATTTCATCGCTGTGTAAGGACACGACGGCGTGGTCGGCTGCGGGGTGGGGGACGCGTTCGAACAAAATGAGGAGGTGCCCGTGCCACGACTGTGGGCAGGGATCGATGCCGGCAAGACCCATCACCACTGCGTGGCGATCGGCGAAGACGGCAAGCGGGTGCTGTCCCGCCGGATCGCCAACGACGAGAGCGAGCTGCTGGCCTTGGTCGCCGACGTCCTCTCTGCTGCCGACGGGGACGAGGTCTTGTGGGCGACGGACCTGAACCAGGGCGGGGCGGCGCTGATGATCAGCGTGCTTGTGGACAACGGCCAGCCAGTCCTCTACATCTCTGGCCGGACGGTCCATCACGCCTCCCGGACCTACAGGGGCGATGGGAAGACCGATGCCAAGGACGCGGGCATCATCGCCGACCAGGCGAGGATACGCCGCGACCTCCAGCCCATCCGCAGCGGAGACGAGATCGCGACCGATCTCCGCCTGCTCTCGGCACACAGGACCGATCTCGTCTGCGACCGCACCAGAGCCTTCAACCGGCTTCGGGCCACCCTGCTGGAGTACTTCCCGGCGCTGGAGGCTGCCTTCGACTACTCCCAGCGCAAGGGCGCTCTGGTTCTGCTCACGAAGTACCAGACTCCCGATGGGATCCGCCGCGCTGGCGCCTCGCGCATCACCGCCTGGCTGCGCAAACAGGGCACCTACAGCCCCGCAGCCATCGCAGAGGCCGCAATCGAAGCAGCGAACCGCCAGCACACCACCGTCAACGGGCAGAAGACCGCGGCGATGCTCGTCGAAAGGCTCGCCGCCGAGATCCTCCGCCTCACTGGCGAGATCGAGGAGACCGAGCGGCTGATCGAGGCCCGATTTCGCGAGCACGAGCACGCCGAGATCCTCCTGAGCATCCCCGGCTTCGGGCCTCTCCTGGCAGCCGAGTTCGTTGCCGTCACCGGTGGGACGATCACCAACTACGAAAGCGCAGGAAGGCTCGCGGGGGTCGCCGGAGTCGCGCCAGTGCCCCGAGACTCCGGACGAATCACAGGGAACCATCATCGGCCGAAACGCTACGACCGCAGGCTCCTGCGCGCCTGCTACCTCTCCGCGCAGACCGCGGCCATGCACTGCCCCGTCTCCAAGTCGTACTACTCTCGCAAGCGCGCAGAGGGGAAGAGCCACAAGCAGGCCATCCTCGCCCTCGCCCGACGCCGCATCAACGTCATCTGGGCCCTGCTGCGAGACGGCACCACCTACGACCAGCGAGGTCTAGCGGCACCGCTACCGGCTTGACAAACGCCATTGAGAATCATCTGCCGACGCGACTCGCACAGCGTGCCGCGGCGGGCATCGGCGCGCTGAGCCTCGAGCCACCGTCCGAGCCGCGCCTCGAGGGCACCTGTAGCGTCATGCTCAGGCATCCGGCCCTCGGCCGCCGCAAACACAGCCACCCGCTCGAGTGTCGTGGCAAAGACTTCGTCGCTACACTGCGACGGCCGGCGAATCCCGGTAATCTGCCACGCCAGCTCCCGCATGAGCCGCTCATCCATGTACTTCCCCCATCGACTTGAAATAAGTGATGGGTCTCACATTAGACCTGTCCAACGATTATCGCTACCCGTCAGTAGCTACGAATCTCAGGCGCGCATGCCCCGGATGATGGCGGCGTTGACGAGGAGGTATGCCCGGTCCCGCTCGGCGTCGGCCAGTCCGCCGAGCAACGGCTCGGCGAGTTCGAGGATCGCCACGAGGGCGTGGACCCCGCGGCCCACGATCCCGTCCGGGGCCTCGCCGCGAAGGAGAACGCCACAGCCCGCCGCATCAGGGTCCACGGCCTGCGGCAGGCTCGGCACCCCGGGAACACGATCCGGCCGCTCGATGAGGGCCCACATCCCATCGACGGGCGTCGAGGGCCCCATCCGATTGCGGGGCCCCCGCCACACCGAGATGGCCGTTCCGCGCGAGACTGCGACCGCATCGATCGCGATCCCCCACCCGGCTTGGGCAGTGAGCGGCCGCGCGTAGACATCGTCGAAGAAGTACAGCTCCTGGCTGGCCCAACGGATCTCCGAGTAGGTCCTGTCGCCGGGAGGAAGTGCGGCTGCCGGTTCTGCCACGTGGTCTCCTCAAACGAGGCGGTGCTGAATTCATGCTACGAGCCCGACGCTCGCAGCGTCACGACGCAGCGCGAACCGGCGGCCGTGGCGGGTCGGCTCCCGAGCCCGAGGCGCCGTGCACGCGGTGCCAGCCGGCCGCCGTCGTCCGTCGTGCTAGACCACGAGCGCAACGCCTGAAAGAGCCACGCCGAGCACCATCCACACGACGTAGTCGCCGACCTTCCCGGAGTGGAGGCGCCGCAGGACACGCGTCGAGGGGTCGAGCGTCGCGAAGCCGCGCCGAACTGCGGTCGGCAGGCGATGCCGCAGCAGGCCGGCGGCTGCGAAGCCCACGGCGAGCGCGGACGAAAGCAGGCCCAGCCCCGCGCTGGGGGCATCCCAGAACGCCTGCGTGGGCCCCGACGCCGCATAGCCGCCCGCGCCGTTCAGCGCCGCATTCACGTAGCCGGCGGTATCCATGAATCGTTCGGCGGCCCGGACGCCCGCGGAGGCCAGGGCGGGAATCAGGCCGGCCGCGAGTCCGCACGCAAGGAGCCCTACGATGGGCGCCGACATGGAGAGAGGCACCTTCTGCCGGCCAATGGTCACCTCGATCATCTCCTCGTCGCCGCTCATGCCCTCCGCCTCGACCCCCTCGGGTGGCGAGCCGACGTCGAGGAAGATCCGCGCGCCCACGCGCAGCACGGCGCCGGCTGTCACGGCTGAGACGGCGACGAAGAGCACGATCGCCCACGGCGCGCCGTCGACGGCGAGCGCATGCTCGGCGACGGCCTTCCCGAGGCCGAGCCCGAACGGCGGCGCCCCGGCGAGCGCGAGCCCGGCCAGCAGGTAGCCCACCCCGAGGGCCGGGGCGTCGCGGCCGCGGCCGTGGAGGCTGAACTCGTCGACGCTCCCGTACCGATCGAGGATCACCCCGCTCAGGAGGAACAGTGCGCCCTTCACCGCGGCGTGGCCCACGATGTAGAGGACGACGCCGCCCATGGCCTCGCGGGAGGCGGATCCGAGGACGACGACGAAGAGCCCCATATGCGCGATCGTCGAGTAGGCGAGGAGCCGCTTGAGGTGCCGCTGCAGGAAGCACATCACGGTGCCGACGACGGCGGTGATCACCCCGAGCGCCACGAACACCGTCAGCGCCGGGCCCGCCACCCCGGAAGCACTGAACACCGCCCAGTAGACCCGCGCAACGCCGTAGAACCCGAGCTCGACCATGACGCCGGAGAACAGCACGCAGACCGGCGAGGGCGCCACGGCGTGCGCGTCGTCGAGCCAGAAGTGGAACGGCACCACGGCGCCCTTCACGAGGAATCCTGTGCACAGGAGGATGAACGCCACGGGCACCAGGAAGCTCCGGTCGCCGGCGAGCTCGAGTGAGAGGGCCGCGAGATTCAGGCTGCCTGTGTGGGCGTACAGCATGGCCACGCCCATGAGCGAGAAGTAGGCGGCAAGAGAGTTCACGATCCCGAAGTTGATCGCGCCGTGGACGGCCGAGGGATCCTCGCTCTTGAGGCCGGTCAGAGCGTAGGCCGCGACGCCCATGAGCTCGAAGAAGACGAACATCGTGAAGACGTCCCCCGCGAACGCGAATCCCGTCATCCCGGCGAGGAAGAGCACCATGAGGCCCTGATAGTGCGTGCTGTCCGACTCGAAATACCGCCACGAGAACACGAGCGCTGCGACCATGAGCACGGCGGCGAGGAGGGCGATCCCGATGCTCAGCTGGTCGCCGACCAACGCGATGCCGACCGTCCGGCCGTCGCGGGCGGCCCAGCCGCCCATCCAGTAGACGAGCCTCGTCTGCGACGCGGGCACGAGCATCGCGGCCTCGATGCCCGCCGCCGCGATCGCCGCGCCGCCCGAGAGCAGGCTGCCGAAGCGCCGCGGAAGCACGCGGCCCAGCGACATGACCACGCACGCGACGAGGATGAGGCCGATGACCACCGCGGGCATGAGCGGAGCTGCTGCGTCTGACGTCATGATCAGCCCTCGAGCGGACCGAGGTCGTCGGGGTTGATGGCCCGGCGCCGCTTGGCCATCTGGATGACGAGGGCTAGCAGCATCGAGGTCACGGCAGCAGAGACGACGATGTCGGTGAGCGTGAGCGCCTGGACCACCGGATCGACCACAGGCGTCTTCTGGTCCACCCCGGACCCGAAGATCGGCGCAACCCCTCCGTATTGGAAGCCGACCGCAATGAGGAGCACATAAGTGCTCGACTGCGCCACCGAGAGGCACACGACGGCGTGCACGAGGTTCTTGCTCGTGGCGATGCCGAGAATGCCGATGAGCATGATGGCCGCGGCCACGAAGTACGCGTAGACGGTCATGCTGCCCCCTCGCGCACGCCGTCCGACGGACCCGCGCCGCCCTGATCGGCCCGGATCGCGAGCGTCTGGTCGAGGAAGCTGGCCAGGAGCACCACGATGCTGCTCCCGACCGTGAGGCCCACTGCCATGTTGAAGAGCGGCACCGTTCCGGCCGAGACGAAATCGCTCAGCGTCCCCTGCGGGACAACGTTCGCGAAGAGCGCCGCGCCGAACGCGGCGGCCGCGAGCCCGAGCGCCCCGAACAGCACGACGCCGAGCGCCTCCCCCTGCTCGAACCACGCGAGCGGCCGCAGCCGCTGCAGGAGCCGATAGCGGCCGCCCACGTACAGCAGGTGGATCCCCGTCGAGAGCACCACGCCTCCCTGGAACCCGCCGCCCGGCGTGATGGCGCCGTGGGCCACGACATCGGCGCCGAGGACGAGCGTCACCGGGAACAGCACGTACACGAGGAGGCTCGTCGACTCCAGGACCCGACCGCCGCTGGCGACCTCCCGCCGTCGTTCGCGGTGAACCGGCCGCAGCAGCGCGGCGACGCCCACCACGGCACAGAACAGGATGGTCTCCTCGCCGAACGTGTCGAAGCCGCGCTGGTCGAAGTTGATGCTCGAGACGGCGTTGGCCGTGGCGTGCTGGAAGGTCGCGACGACCGCCAGGTCGCGGTACGGATGGGCGTCCCCGCCGAAGCGTGGAAGCTGGGGCAGCGCGACGACCAGCAGCGTGCCGAGCACCGCAAGCCCCACGCCGAGGAGGATGAGCCGGAGACGCCGGGTCATGGGTCGCCGTCCGAGGCCTTGGCCTCCGAGCGGGCGCGGGCCCGCTCCGAGCCGATGCTGCCGACCTTGCGGATCGAGAGCACGACGATGAGAGGGACGACGGCGGTGCCGATGGCCACCTGGCTCAGGGCGACGTCCGGGGCCCCCAGCGCGACGAAGAGGACAGTCAGCAGGATGCCGTAGACCGAGAGGACCACGGCCTGCTTCGCCGGATTCCGGGTGAAGACGACCGCGCCTGCCCCCACGAGGACGAGGGTCAGCGCGGCAGCGACCACGAGGTTGGTGAGGACGGTTTCGTTCATTCGGGCGACCTCCCGACGTCGACGCCGTTCTCCTCGGCGAGTGTGCGGCCGATCGCCGTGGTGACCGGTGAACCGCTCGCGGCCACGACAATCGCGATGAGGACCACCGTCGCGCTGCCGAGCGAGATGCCGAAGTGCACCACGGCGGCGATGCAGAAGAGCGGCACCGCGAGGGTGGTGACCGGAGCCAGGAAGTGGAGCTTCGCGAGCGGGGCGCGCGCCCAGAGGGCGCCGACCCCGGCGTAGGCGACGATGAGGGTGGCGGCTCCCGCGAGCACGGCCTCGACGGTGATCTGCGCTGCGGTGGTCATTGCTCGGCCGCCCCGGTCCGGCCCGCTGGGGGCGTGATGCTCTCGGGCCTCAGCAGCCGCGTGTAGACCAGCGTCCCGGTCGAGGCGAGCACCGCGAGGACTAGGGGGACGACGAGATACGAGGACTGGTTCGCGATCGCGGACAACGCGATGAGGATCATGACGCTGGTCCCGCTGATCAGCTGCAGCCCGATGAGCCGGCGCAGCCCGCTGCCGCGGCAGCTCAGCACCACCCCGGGCACCGCTCCGCCGGCCAGGAGGGCGACGACGACGATCGACCACAGCGACTCCATGCACCCTCATTCCCCCGTCTGGGGAACGCGAAGCACTTCCTGGCCGAGCCCCGGCCAGCCGTCGGCGAGCGAGTGCACGAGGACCCTGCCTGTGGCGGGATTGGAATCGACGACGACGGAGCCCGGCGTCGCCGAGAGCGCCACCACTCCCCCGGCGCGCCATCCCACGCCCGCGGGCCCCTGGTCCGCGGGAAAATGCCCCTCGCGGACCTCCGCGGGCTGCTCGCCGGGTAGCCAGCGGGCCAGCCGCAGGGCGTCGGCGACGGCGGCGACGGGAACCGTCGCAGCCCAGCGGAGCCACACGCGGCGCGCGGCGAGCTTGAACGGCATGGCCCGCCGGGCCATCCGCGCCAGCACCGCGCCGACGAGGGAGACGAGTGCAGCGACGGCTGCCTCGACGGCCGTGATCGTCGAGGCGGTGGCGAGCCAGAAGACCGTGCCCGCCGCCCACCACAGGGCGATCTCAGCGAGCGCGGTGGCGAATCTGCGTTCGCGCCGACGGCCGCCGGCCTGGAGCTGCCCGCCGCGAGAGCTCGTGGGTTCGCGCATGGACGGCAACTACCCGCATCCGCGGGTTCCCAAGCAGGCAGCCGCCTTCAGGACCGCTGGTCGGCCCACGGTCCTCGGGTCGGCCCGACGACCCGGATCTTGCCGAGCGTCCTGTCGGTTGCGTCCGGCACGACCATGCCCGCAGCCACGCCGCTGCGCAGATACTCGACCACGGGTTCGTTGAGCGTCTCGCCGGGCACCACGACGGGGATGCCGGGCGGGTAGGGGGTGAGTTGTTCGGCGGCGATGCGGCCCACGGCTTCGCGGGCGTCGACGAGCTCGACGTCGGCGAAGAACGCCTCTCGCGGGGGCATGACTGGCTCGAGCTCGAGGTCCTCGGGCTCCGGGAACGAAATGGGCTTCGGCCCGGGCAGCTCCCCCGCCGAGCGCCCCAGACGGGCCAGCGAATCGAGGAGGCGCTGCGCCGTCGTGGCGTCATCGGCGAGCGAGAGCGAAGCCAAGATGTGGCTGTGGTCGAAGAGGCCCAGATCGAGCCGCTCGTGCTCGCGCAGCCAATCACCGCCGTCGTACCCGGAGATGCCCAGCTCGGAGACGTCGGCGAGGATCTGGAGGCGATCGAGATCGTGCGATGCCTCGGCCGCGACGAGTTCCTCCCCAAGGACGCGGAAGCCGGGGAGGGCGTCGATCTCGCGGCGGACGTGCGTGGACAGGTCAAGCGCCCGCTCCAGCACCGCGTGGCCTTCCTGGACCATGTTCCGGCGCCAGCCGTCGATCGCCGCGAGCACCAGAACGTTCGGGCTCGTGGTCCCGAGCAGGTCAGCGCACTTGGCCAGGCGGGTTCGATCAACCAGATCACCCTGAACGTGGAAGACCGACCCCTGCTCGAAGCCAGCGCCCATCTTGTGCACGCTCACCACACAGACGTCGGCGCCGCAGGACATGGCCCACTCCGGAAGATCCTCGTGGAACGGAAGGTGCGCACCCCAGGCCTCATCAACGATGAGCGGCTTGCCGAGCCGGTGGCATACCTCGGCGATTCCGGCGATGTCCGCACACGTCCCGTACGGCGTCGGACTGACGATGAGGCACCCTGCTGCGCGCGGAAAGCGTGCGAAGGCCTCCTCGACGGCGCGTGGCGACGGCGGGTGCGCGATGTGCCGCTCAGGATCCTACCTGGGCTGGACCCATCGCGGCATGAGGCCCGCGAAGACGATCCCGGCCACCACGGATTTGTGCGCATCGCGCGCTACGAGCAGCTGCCCCTTGCCCCCGGCGACTGCGAGCATGGCCGCCTTCACCGAGAGGGAACTGCCGCCGGTCGAGAAGAAGGCTTGATCGGCCGAAACGGCCTCAGCCATGAGCTCCTGCGCCCGCTGGAGCAGCCCTCTGCTCGACTTTCGATCATCGAGGCCGCCGTTGAGCAGAACGTCGGACCTGAAGGCATCGCGGCCGATCGTCGCGAGCGTCCGTTCGTCTGCTCCCCGGCCGGACCTGTGGCCCGGCGGCGTGAAGCCATAGTGGCCTGAGCTCTTGTAGCCTTCGAGCGCATCGAGCAGGGGCGCTTCGTTCTGGTCCATCTGTCCCTCCCGTTGGGCTGGTCGCCTCCGGCGGGTCGCTCCTCGGAGGCTCCGGGCACGCATTCGAGGGTTTCCCGGAGCTCGCTCCGGGTAAACACAGCTCGCCCCCGCAGGCTCCACGTCCGCCGACTGCCAGCACCCGTCCGGAAGGAACGCCTCGATGATTCCCCGACTCGGCAACAGCACGCTCGCCCTGTGGAAAGAGGGATACACCTTCGTCTCAGCTCGCTGCGACGAGCTCGGAGCTGACGTCTTCCGCACGCGGCTGCTCCTCCGCCCGGTCTACTGCATGCGCGGGGCCGAGGCCGTTTCAGTGTTCTATGACGAAGAGCGCTTCGGGCGGGCGGGCAGCGTGCCGCACTCGGCACAGCATCTGCTCCAGGACGAAGGAAGCGTGCAGTCCCTCACCGGCGCGGCGCACCACGGCAGGAAGGCGCTTTTCCTCACCCAGCTCACCGATGCCTCGGTGAAACGACTGGCCGAGATCTTCGCCGAAGAGTGGCGTGCGGCGCTTCCGGGGTGGGCCCGCCAGCGGAGAATCGTCCTCGACGACGAGGTGCGCCTCGTGCTCACCAAGGCCGCGTGCCGCTGGGCAGGGCTCCCCCTCGACGAGGCCACCGCCGGGCGGCGGAGCGCCGAGTTCGGCCTCATGGTCGACGAATCGGCGTCGTTCGGCCCCAGCAACTGGTACGCCCGACGGCGGCGGCAGGAAACCGAGAGATGGGCAGCTCAGGCGCTCCGCGAGCTGCGTTCCGCTGGCGGAGCGCCTGATCGCAGCGTCGCGGCCGCCGTCGCGCTCCACCGGGACGAGGACGGGGAGCTGCTTCCGGATGCCGTCGCCGCCGTCGAACTGCTCAACTTTCTCCGCCCCATCGTCGCCGTGGGCCGATTCATCACCTTCGCCGCCGTCGCGCTCGCCCAGCACCCCGAGTGGCGAGCCCAGGTCGCCGAGGGCAGCGAGGACGACCGGCTCGCCTTCGCCCAGGAGGTGCGACGGTACTTCCCGTTCTTCCCCTTCGTCGGCGGGACCGTCAGGAAGCCGTTCGACTGGGAGGGACACCGCTTCGAAGAAGGCGAGTGGGCGCTCCTCGACCTGTATGGGACCAACCACGATCCCCGTCTCTGGGAGAATCCCGAAAGCTTCGACCCCGAGCGCTTCCGCGGCTGGACGCCAGACGCACAGAGCCTCGTCCCCCAAGGCGGCGGAGATGTGCACCGGGGCCACCGATGCCCGGGCGAATCGACAACGCTCGAGCTCCTGAAGGCCGCCGCCCACCTGCTCGCGGAGCCGTCCGGGTTCAGTCTCCCGGCTCAGGACCTCACGGTCGATCTCGCCCACATTCCGGCCGTGCCGAGGAGCCGAGTCATCCTGACCACCAGGTAGCCGCGACCGTCCGCGAGCGTCTGCCGCTCGCACCGTCGGGTATCGCTTGTGCGGAACACGTCACGAAGGGAGTCCCACGCGCTCGGCGTGGGGTTTGACGGACTTGAGGTCGGGTAGGGAACCCGGACCGAGGCCGCAACTCCTGCCGGCCAGTACAGAGAGGAGACGAGCGATGCGTCACGACAAGTCCGAGGACGCCGAAAATGCTCCTGGAACCCCGATCTCCCGCCCGCCCGACGACCACCACGACCATGATCCCGATGAGACGACTCGGACCTCCCGGGGCCTCGGCGCCGTCTTCGGCGATGCCGACCGGACGCCGAAGCCGACACCGGTCAAGGAGCCCGGCCCGGTTGACCAGGCCGCGATGGAGGCGGTTGCGGAGGAATACGAGATGGTCCACACCGAGGAGGGCGAGCACTACCTGACTCCTCGCGACGGCGGCTCGGAACAGCCGACCAACGACGACTACCCCGACCATCCGCTCGGCTAACTGACTTCCCGCCGCGCCCGGCGCCCGAGACGCGGCCACCCTTGGCTCACCCGCCGCCGCCGGACTCTGCGAGCAACCTCGCGACCGCACTGTCCGTGGCGGCCGTCCTGCCTCCCTCGTACGCGTCTCGGAGGCGGGGGTCCACGTAGGACGACCGTGCGACCGCCTCGGTGTTGTGCAGCCACTCGGCGGCTTGGGCCACGGCCCGCTTCCACGCCGTGTCGGTGTCGAGGCCCTTCCCGTAGCTCGAGTCGAGCGACGCGGCCGCGACCATCGTTCCGCCCCACGTCCGCAGATCCTTGACGCTCGCGCTCAGGCCGGCGATCTCGCGGAAGTAGCCGTTGACCGCCGCGGGGCCGAGCGGCTGGAAGCCCGCGCCGTCGTCGTACCCCAGCGCCGGCTGCCGCGCGCCGCGCTTCGGGAGGGCCTCGAAATAGTGGGCCAAGTCTGCATCCCTGAGCCGAAACTCCCATGCCGCCCCCGACTTTCCGGGGAACTCGAAGGCAGCCTCGCTCCCCTCAAGCCGAATGTGCCGGCGCTGCAGCGTCGTGACGCCGAAGGTCCCATTCGTCTGGGCATAGCGGCGGCCGCCGACCCGCACCCCTGCGCGGTCCACGAGCCTCACCGCGGCGGCAAGGGCCTGGGCCCTTGGCCCACGCCCTCCACGCAGGTCCCGGGTCACCGCGCGCCGGATCGCGGGCAGGCGAGCAGCGAGCGCCAAGGCCCTCGCGAACTTCCGCGCATCGCGCCGCTCGCGCCAACGGGGGTGGTAGAGGTACTGCGTGCGGCCGGCGTCGTCGACTCCGGTGGCCTGGACCTTCGCGAGCGGTGACGAGGCGATCCTGACGTCGCGCCAGGCTGGCGGGATGGCCAGCGCACGGATGCGCTCGAGATGCTCGGCCGAACGCAACGTGCGGCCGTCCTCATCGGAGTAGGTGAACCCCCGCCCGGCCCGGCGGCGAGTCCACGCGTGGCGAAGGCTGCGGGGCGTGTGCGGCACAGCGCGCGTATTACCCGGGGCACGCCCCGGCAATCAGTTTGGCGCCCGCGGGCAGAAGCCTTTTGGAGAGGCGAATACGGGGAAACCCCTTAACGGATTGCCCTACGGGGAGCCCTTTCGGAAGGAGTGACCCAGTGAAGCTCATGACCTCGCGCGGCGCTGCAGGCCTCATCGCAAGCCCGCACCCCGAGGCCGCCGGGGCCCGAAGCGGCGCCCGCACCCCTGAACGCGAGGGAAGCACCTGACCTGCTGAAGTCCGCCAACCAGCAAAGGAGAAGAGCTGACATGGCTGCACAGAACGTCGCGGAGTTCCTGCTCGAACGGCTCAAGGCCTGGGAAGTCGACACCGTCTTCGGCTACCCGGGCGACGGCATCAACGGGATCGTGACCGCGCTCGGACGAGGCGATGGACCTAGGTTCGTCCAGTCCCGGCACGAGGAGATGAGCGCGTTCGAGGCCGTGGGCTACGCCAAGTTCACTGGCCGCGTGGGCGTGTGCCTAGCGACCTCGGGCCCGGGCGCCGTCCACCTGCTCAACGGGCTCTACGACGCAAAGCTCGACCACGTGCCGGTCGTCGCGATCGTGGGCCAGGCGGCGCGCACCTCGCTGGGCGGTTCGTTCCAGCAGGAGGTCGACTTGCCGTCGCTGTTCAAGGACGTCGCGTCCGACTACGTCCAGCAGGTCACGGTGCCCGAGCAGCTGCCGAACGTGCTCGACCGCGCGATCCGCATCGCGCAGGCGCGGCGCGCGCCGACCGCCGTCATCATCCCCGCGGACGTCCAGGAGCTCGAGTACTCCGCGCCGACGCACGAGATGAAGATGGTCCCCTCGAGCGTCGGCATCGAATGGCCCGCGGTCCACCCTGGCATGGACGCGATCCGCAAGGCGGCCGAGGTGCTCAACCACGGCAAGAAGGTCGCGATGCTCATCGGGCACGGCGCCCGCCACGCGGCCGCCGAGGTCGAGCAGGTGGCCGACCTCCTCGGCGCTGGCGTCGCGAAGGCGCTCCTCGGAAAGGACTCGCTGCCCGACACCCTCCCGTTCGTCACCGGCTCGATCGGCCTGCTCGGAACGCGGCCCAGCTACGAGATGATGCGGGACTGCGACACGCTCCTGACCGTCGGCTCGAGCTTCCCCTACGCCCAGTTCATGCCAGAGCCGGATCAGGCCCGTGGCGTGCAGATCGACCTCGACCCGACGATGATCGGCCTCCGCTATCCGTACGAGGTCAACGTCGTGGCCGACGCGGGCGAGGCTCTGCGGGCGCTCATCCCGCTGCTCGTGCGCAAGGAGGACCGCGGCTGGCGCGAGGATATCGAACACAAGGTGTCCGAGTGGTGGGCCACCATGCGGGACGAGGCCCTCGTGGAGGCCGATCCGGTCAATCCGCTGCGCGTGTTCTCAGAGTGTTCGGATCGTCTGCCCGCGAGCGCCATCATCACGGCAGACTCCGGAAGCTCCGCCAACTGGTACGCCCGCCAGCTCCGGTTCCCGGCCGGAGTGCGCGGGAGCCTGTCCGGCAACCTCGCGACGATGGGCCCGGCCGTGCCGTACGCCATCGGCGCGAAGTTCGGCAACCCTGGGCGCCCAGTCATCGCGTTCGAGGGCGACGGCGCGATGCAGATGAACGGCCTCGCGGAGCTCATCACGATCTCCCGCTACTGGCAGGAATGGGACGATCCGCGCCTCGTGGTCGTGATCCTCCACAACAACGACCTCAATCAGGTCACGTGGGAACTGCGCGCGTTCAGCGGCTCGCCGACTGTGCCGATGACCCAGGAGCTGCCGGACGTCGACTACGCGTCGTTCGCCGCGGGACTGGGCCTCGGCGCGATCTCTGTCGACAATCCAGAGGCGCTCGGCGCAGCGTGGGACGAGGCGCTCACGGCCACACGGCCCGTGGTCCTCGACGTCCGCACCGACCCGAACGTCCCGCCGATCCCGCCGCACGCGACGTTCGAACAGGCCTTCAACACGGCCAAGAGCGCAGCACGCGGTGACGAGAACGCATGGCAGTTCATCAAGGAAGGCGTCAAGACGAAGGCGCAGGAGCTCCTCCCGGGGCATCGGCACTGATGGCCGGTCACGGCGGCCGCGGGGCAACGGCCCATGATGCTCCCAGCCCGCCGCGACAGCGACCGGTGGCCGCGTCCCGTGGAGCTGGGGGAACCCACGGCACGCGGCCACCTGAGCACCACTTTAAGGTCAGTGGCGGTCCATCCGGCGCATTGCCGAACTATCCGGCGTCGAAGCGCTCACCGCTGCGCTCATCGTCGTCGTCCGTTTCCTTCTCGGGGGCCGCGCCGCGCCCGGAGGTGTCCTCCGGATGCTGCCCGGCGTGGACGATCGCCTCGCTGACGTCGGTGGGCGCGTCGTAGCTGCGGTTCGGGATGGCCTCGACGGCCCGGGCGACGTTCTCCGCGACGGCCTGGTCTCGGGCCGCGGCGACGAGGTCCGGCTTGCCCACGGGGTAGTCCAGCCCCCTCAGGAACTCCTGGACCTGGATGGGATTCAGTGAGTCGGTCATGGTCTTCCTCCCCTTCGGTTCTCTCGGCGAGTCTCGCGCGGGCTGAGTCTCCCGCTCTGGGGCCCTTACCCGCTGGGCCTCCCGCCAACCACGGCTCCGCGCCCGCCAGGACGGCACGGCTATACACTTCGGGTGGTACGCCGCGTCAGGCGGGGCAGGAGGATTCCGTGGCATCGTCCGAGCCGGCCCGGCCGCGCCGCTTGCCGCTGTTCGCGCTCGTGGGCGCGTACCTCGTCTCCGGCATCGGCACAGCGATGTCCGCCGTGGCGATCCCGTGGCTCGTCCTCGTGACGACCGGCAGCGCCGCGGCCACCGGACTGGTCGGCTTCGCGCAGATGGCCCCGTACGTCGTGTTCCAAGCGGCGAGCGGGCCGCTCATCGACCGCATCGGGCTCCGGCGGGCGTTCCTGGCCGGCAACGCACTCGCCGGATGCGCCGTGTGCGCGATTCCAGCGCTCTACACGTCCGGCGCCCTCCCGCTCGGGCTGCTCGCCGGCCTCGGCGCGATCGCAGGCGCCGCGCGAGGCGTGGCCGACTCGGCGACGACCCCCATGATCCCGCCGCTCACCACGCTCGCGCAGACAGCCACCGAGCGAGCCATCGGGCTGTATTCGGCCGCGAATCGGACGGCGATGCTCGTCGGCATGCCGCTCGCCGGCGTCGTCGTTGCCGTTGCGGGCCCGGCCACCGCGGTCCTGGCCGACGGCGTGTCTTTCCTTGCGGGGGTCGCGGTCGTCGCGGCGGCGGTCCCTGCCTTCCCGAGGTCCGCAGCGCGGGCCGCGCCGATGCGGCTCCGCGGCTTCTTCGGGGAGCTGGGCGAGGGCCTGCGATTCCTCCGCTCGGACCGCCTGCTGCTCGGCGTCGTGGCCCTCGTCGTCGTGACGAACCTGCTCGACGAAGCGCTCACGTCCGTCTTCCTCCCGGTATGGGCCCATGACCGAGTCCACCAGCCGGAGGCTCTCGGGCTCGTCGGCGGGCTTTCTGGCGTCGGGATGCTCGTCGGGGTCTCGATCGCGGCGTGGCTCGGCCCGCGGCTCCCCCGCTGGCTCACGTTCGCGCTCGGCAACTTGCTCTCGGCGGCGCCGCCGTTCTTCGCGCTCGCCGGATGGGACGCCCTCGTGCCCGTGGGGATCGTGTTCGCTGCCTGCGGCGTGTTCGGCGGGATGCCCAACCCCATCATCGGGGCGGTGCAGTTCGAGCGCATCCCCGAACACCTCCAGACGAGGGTGCTGGGGGCCATCAAGGCGAGCGCATGGGTCGGGGTCCCGTTCGGGGCGCTTCTCGGCGGGGCGCTGACCCAGGCTGTGGGACTCGCCTGGGCCGTTTCGCTGGCCGGGACACTCATGCTGCTCGTCACCGCGGCGCCGCTCGTCTTCCCGATGTGGCGGCAGCTCGACCGGGCGCCCGACCCCGCGGCGTAGGCCCCCGCCCTCGTGCGGCCCGCCGGTGATGGAACAGTTCGGAGAGCTGGCATGAACATCGGTGAAACGGCGGCGGGTCGGTTATCGGGGCGGGCCGTGCCCGGGACAGCATGGGGTCCAAGCACAGGCTCGACCGGAGGAATCCACCATGGCCGTCTCAACCGTCCTGGCCAACCCGCACGTTGCGGATCGTCTCTCGGCCCCCGAGGTGGCGGCTCTCGATCTCGCGAGCGATCCGGAGCTCGCCGAGCTCCTGGCCGCGGCCCCGAGGATGGCCCGCGCCCTCAACGCGATCCTCAATCTCGACGTCGACGACCGCGCGCGGCGCCTCATCATGTGGGAGATCCGCGAAGCGCTCGGCTGAGGGGCCGCTCCTCAGCGACCAACGCTGAGCGAGCGGTCGACCTGAGGTTCGCCTTCCTCGCGACCACAAAGCGGGCGGCGAAGGATTCCGCCGCCCGCCTCGTGGTGACTGCAGCCTGGTGATGGCGGCAGCCGTGTGCTGCTAGTCGGCCAGCGGAGTTCCGTTGGCGTCCGCGCGGAAGGCCTCCGCGCGCGCGAGGATCATGATGCCTTCGACGAAGCCCCACAGGGCACCGAACCCAAAGGTCACCAACGTGACGATGATCTGGATGATGGCGATCTTGGTGTAGCCGAGGTAGAAGCGGTGGATGCCGAGGCTGCCGAGGAAGATCCCGAGCAGGCCGGCGGCAATGCGGGACTTGGGCTGAGCAGCGGGGACGGGCTGGCCGTCGGCGGCGGGCTGCTCGAGATGGGGCTGGGTCATGGTGGACCTTTCTGGGGGAAGGCGAATGGAGCTTCAAGGGGTAGCGCCGCCGCATCGAGAGGTGGAGCAAGGCAGGGCGCGGACGCCCCGCCTCGAGAGCGGCAGGACGATCATGTCAATTGGACATGTAAAAAGCTAGCAATGAAGCACCGGGCACGCGCCGCGGCGGTTACGGCGTGCCGGGCTCCGACTGTGCCCGAGGGGTGTTCGGCATGCTCGCGAAGGAGAACGGCGGCCACGGCCCGAGGAACTGGACGCGCACCGCCGGATCTTCGGCCTGGATGTCCGTGAGCTCCCCGCCGATCCGCGGGACCTCCTCCCGGCTCGCGAGCAGCGAGACGTTCAGGACGGTCACGTAACCCTCCGGCGGGTGTCCGCGCAGGTTCTCCGCGACGTCCCGGCTCAGTCCGGCAAGCCGGCGGCGATACCCCGGATACAGGTGGTCCGCACGCGCCTCGGCCTCCTGCCGCACGAGCGTTGCGAGCTTCTTCCGCAGGAGCCGCTGCACCCCGGGCGGCCGCGTGCGGAGGTCCTCCTCGAGCTGCCGCGCCTCAGGGCTTTCGCGTGCGGCGGCCTGCTCGTCGAGGGAGATCTCGACACGGAGTTCGACGCCGCCGTGGAGCGCGGCGAGCCGCTCGACCAGGGCCGGGGCCGAGTGCCGCAGCCACTCCGCCAGCCGCTCGCGCGCGGAGTCTTCCTCGCCCCGCGTCACGATGACGTTGAAGCCCATGGGCAGGACCGTGCCAGCGTGGGCCCAGCACCGCTCGGCGACGTTGCCGTGCTCGAGGACCCGCCGCTCGGCATCGCGGTCCGAACCCGCATAGGGCGGCGCGTCGTGCCGATGGACCACCGCGGCGACCCCCTCGGCGACGGTCACCAGTTCGAGGGGCTGCGCATCGATGCCCGCGCCCAAGGTCGCCGGATCGAGGTCCGCGGGGACGATGGCGTAAACGTAGAGTCCCGCGGCTTCCTCCGGAGACGACCGCTGGCCGCTCACTCGAGTCCTCCCCGAGCCTCGCCGGCCCGTTCCCCGGGATGCGTGGCCAGTTCGACGAGTTCGGCCACTGCGTCGTCGAGACCGCGCCGAAGCTCTTCCACGGAGTCGTCAATGCCGTGCTCCCGCTTGAGCTGAGCCATCGCCTCGTCCAGCTCGAGCAGGGCGTTTCCCAACCGATCCTGCTCCTCCACCGTGAGCGAGCCGCCCTCAAGCCGTCGCATCGCCTGCGCCTCGAGCGCTTCCTGGATGATCTCCACGAGGGTCACGACGAGGGTCAGGATCCCGTTCTTGAGGTTGTCCTCGTCAATCCGCAGCGTGCTCATTCGGCACCTCCTCGCGGCGCAGCGCAGCTTCCCATCTCCCGGAACGGTCGACGGCGACCACGGCCTCCCAGCCCGCCGTCGCCAAGGCCAGCACGCGCCGCCCGCTCAATTCCGGGGCAGCTTCGGGCCAATCCTCGCCCGCAATGGCGCGGACGCCCTCGAGCTCGGCGGGAGCGATCTGCACCGCGGGGCGCCGATCGCCCTCGCCGCGCCACGCGAATCCGGTCGACGCGTCCCACCGAGCCGTTCCGCGGCGCCACACCTCGCCCTGCGAGCGCGTCTCGAGGTAGAGGGCCTCGCCTTCCAAGGCCTCGCCATCCGAGGCCCCGCCTTCCGGCGCGGCGGCAGGAGCGTCTGACTGCTGGGAGCCGGAACGCTGCGGACTCGGGTGTTGCAGGCTCGGGTGCTGCAGGCTCGGGCGCTGCAGGCCTGGACGTGCGCCGCTCAGGCGCGGGAGGCCGCCGTCGTCTGCTGACGCGGGCTGCAGCGACCCCGCCCGTGCGCGCTCGTCCCACTCGCGCATCATGCCGTACTCGAGAAGCGTCTCCATGCCGGCAATCGCGGCGCGCAGGCTCACGCCGATGAGCGGGATTTCGGCCACCGTGATGATCGCGTCGACGTCGAGGTAGACGCCCTTCGTCAGCAGCGTGTCCACGAGCGCGGACACCGCCGACTCGGATTCCCGGACGGGTTCCATCACTCCCCCGCCTCCGTTTCATCGGGTCTGCCGCGACCGCCCTTATGGGCGCGATCGCGCGAGTCCGGATCGCTTTGCTGGCCGTGTCCGTCGCTCTCGCTCAGCGCGAGGGCGCTTCTCCAGCCGCACCAGGGGCAGAACTCGTGCAGCAGCTGCTCGGCGGGAGCCCGCTTGCCACACTGGGGGCACGAATCCTTCCGCTCGAGCGAGTCGTTCCACGCGGCGGTGTCGCGATTAGTGCCCGACGGGAAGTCGAGGCCGTACCGGGCGGCCGTCTCGAAGGAGGCAAGGGCCGCCCGGATGCGGACCCCGAGCAGCTCGACGCCGGCCAACGAGACCGTGATGTCAGCATTGATCACGAGGCCCTTGTCGAGCAGGGTCTCGATGATCTGGCTGAGCGTGCCGTCGCGGTCGCGCTGCGGCTGCATCGGGGCAGCACCGCGCGCGGCCGGGCTTCGCGGCGGCGAAGGAACGACGTCGCGTCCCGCGCCTCCTGCTTCGCGCGGCCCCGCACGGGTGCTGTCAGATTCCTGGATCATTGCCCTCCGGGCCGGCCCCGCAGGTATCGCTGTCCCCGCGAATAGCCCACGAGCTCGCCCTGGGTATCGACGTCGACCGAATATTCGGCCATGACGTCCGAGGTGTCGGGAAAGTGGTGGGCCTCGACGACCTCGATGATGACGTTCCAGTTGCCGTCGTCCTTCTTGGACATCCCGACGACGGCTTCGATATCCCGCGTAGTCAGTTCATGGAGCTGGACCACCGCAGCCTGAGCCGCGCGAACCGAGCTGATCTCGGAGTCGCGGGACCCGCCGGAGTCGCGGGACCCGCTCTCCTCGCTGGTCTTCTTGCGTGGAGGGCGCTCGCGCGACTCCTCGCGCGCCTCGCGCGCCTCATCCGAACCGGAGCTGCCTCGCCGCGGCGCCTCGCGGTCGCGGCGCGGGGCCTCACGTGATTCGTCCGAGCGGGAGCTTGTTCCTCTCCTCGCCGCGGTGCGTCGAGGAGCTTCCTCTTCATTTCGGGACGCCATGGTCAGTACTCCTTTCAGCCCCTGCGGTTCTTGCCTTCGAGGAGGCGAGCCACGAGTTCACGCTCGAGGGCCGCCGCTTCCTCCTCCGGAAGGTCTCCGCGGCGCCTTGCCTCGGCCACGTCCTCGAGCTGCCGCCGGATGGCCGCCGGATCGTAGTACCGGCGCTCCGCCTCCTCAGCGAGACGCTCGGCCACCCACGCCACACCCTTGACGGGTGCGAGCGGGAGGCCGAGGATCCCTGAGATGAGTCCCATCACGCCCCGCTGACGAAGTCGTACGGGGCCTGGGGGCCGAGCAGGCGAAGCGTCACGCGGCCCGCGAGTTGCCGAGCCAGGTCTTCGGCAGCCCGCTCGAACTCCGCCTGCCTCCTCCGCTCCACGAGCAGGGCGAGCTCGATCACGTCGTCCGCCTGGCCGGGCTCGTGCTCGACCACCTCGAGAGCGAACGGGGCAACGGCGGCACGGATGGGGTCCGCCTCGCCCGCGGCCTTGCGCTCGAGCCCGTTGACCACGAGTTCACCGAGGCGGATCCTCTCCTCTCGGGTCTCGTCCTCCGACGTCCCGGAGATCGTCCGGCTGAGCGCCGCGATCTCTGGTTCCTCGTCGACGAGCTCGGCCAGAACCTGCTCACGGACGAACCGGCCCTGCAGCGTGAACTGCGCGGCGTCTCCTACCCTCGCGAAGTGCTCTTCGAAGAGGTCAGCGCGCGGGGCGAGGACCTGTTCCACGAGAGCGTCCTCGTCCGGGACGACGGTTCCGAAGACCATCGGCAGCACCGCACCCTCGGCCGCGACGCGATCCAGGACAGCGCTGTGGGCCAGAAGATTGTCCGGAGTGCCGATCTCCTGCGCCCCGTCGAGGGACGAGATGAGTGCCGTATGGCCGTCAGAGGCGAACGTTGTCAGCGTCTCTCCCTGCACGCCGGCGACCGTCGGAACGGTGGCAGAATTCGGCATAACGCCGTAGACGTAAAGGCTCATGGGGACTCCTTGTCGCTATCCGCTGTCGTTCCGGCGGCGACGGGGACGCGAGGCTTGCTCCTCGTCGTCGTCCTCGTCGTCCTTCTTGCCGATCAGCGCTTCCTTCGCGCCGGTCAGCATGCCCTTGGTCTTCTTGCTGGCGCCGTCCTCCTGCATGTCACCGATCATGTCCGGTAGCCCCTTGCCGCCCTGCCTCGTGAGGTCCAAGCGGTTGGTCGCCTCGGCAAAACGAAGATAGGTGTCGACGCTGGCAATCACGATGCGGGCATCGATCGTGAGCACCTCGATCCCCACCAGGGAGACCCTGACGTAAGCGTCGATGACGAGCCCTTTGTCGAGGATGACGTTGAGAACGTCAGCCAGCGAGCTCGAATGGGGCCGATCCAGATAGCCCCCGCGGGCCTGCGTCGAGGTGCTGCTCATGCCTTGCTCCTCCCTGCCCGGGCCCGTGCCCGGGGCTTGGGCCGGGACTTAGCGGGACGCCCGTCCTCGGAGTCAGAGCCGCGATCGTCAGTGCCGTCGTCGCGGTCGTCCTCGTCCTCGTCTTCCTCGTCGTCCTCGTCGTCCTGGGCCTCGTCGTCTTCGTCTTCTTCTTCGTCTTCGGGGGCCTCGTCGTCGTACTCGTCCTCGGCCTCCTCGTCGTCGTACTCGTCTTCGGCGGGCTCGTCCTCGTACTCGTCGTCCTCGCCGTCGTCGTACTGGTCGTCACGGTCTTCGTCGCCACGGTCTTCGTCGTCGGCGCCCTCGTCGTCGTACTCGTCCTCAGACGACTGTTGCGCTTCCTCGTCCACGACCTTGTCATGGGTGCGGACCACCTCGCCGTCGCGGATTTCGCCGCGCCAGCCTTCGACGTCGTCCGGGTTGAGGATCGTGGACGTCATGACGTGCCGCACGTACCGCTTGAGCTCGACGCGGACCCGGCGGCCCACGGCACGCCAGATCTGGGCGGTCTTCTCGAAGAATCCCTGCGGGTAGTACTCGACCACCACGCAGATCCGGGTCAGCCTCGGGGCGACCTCGTGAAAAGTCACCGAGCCGTCCAGATGGCCCTTCTGGCCTTTCGACTTCCAGACAATCCGCTCGTCGGGGACCATCTCCTTGATGGTCGACTCCCACGTGCGGTGCGAAAGGAAGACCTGGCCCTTGAACTCGACCTTCGCGTCGTCCAGATCGCTGTCGACGTTGTGGACCTTCTTCATGAAGTCGGACCACTCTTCGAATTCGGTCCACTGGTTGTAGGCGACCCTCACGGGAACCCCCACATCGACCCATTCGACGAGATTCACGAGCTTCTGCTGGCGGCTTCCCTTTCCACCTCCCGTGATCGCCTCCGCGCCTGCGGAAACGGTGTCCTTGATCTTGTCCTTGACGCCGGACAATGCCCCGCCCACGGACGCGAGCGCCGGGCTCTTGCCCTTGAGCTTCGCCTTCAGGCCCTCGCCGGCGGCCTTCCCTTTGATGCTGGGCGATTTGCCGTCGGCGTAGTCAGTAAGCCGATCGGTCAGGCCCTCGATCCCTTCGCTGACCTTGCCGATGCCGTTGTTGACCAAGGACATGCCGTAGTCGCCTGCGGCGTCCTTCAGGTCGTCCAGACCGAGCTTCTCCAGCACGGAACCGGAGCTCTTCTTTGCCTCCATGGCGTGCCTCCTTCTGCTGGCGACTCAGGCGGACGACGATTTCTTGGTCGACTTTGAGGACGAGCCCTGGGCCCGGCTCGTGCTGCGCCGAGTCGACGTCGTGCTGCGCGAGCCTCCGCGCGATCCCGACCCCGAAGCCGTCCGGGAGCTTGAGGTGCTGCGAGAAGACTGGCGGCGCGCCGGCTTCTCGGGCTCCTCCTCAGGCTCTTCCTCGGGCTCCTCTGCGGAGTCCTCGGGCTCCTCTTCGGTCTCGTCCGCGGAATCCTCAGGCTCCTCTTCGGCCTCATCCGCGGAATCCTCGGGCTCCGTCTGGGTCTCGTCGTCCTCGTCCTCGGGCACGTCCGGCTCGTCCGCGTCGCGCGGCTCCTCGTCCGCGCCCGACTCGACGGCCTTCGGCTCGCGCAGCTTCTCTGCCCGGTCGAGCAGATTGTCGCTGAGCGAGCTGATGCCCTTCGATGCAGCGGCAACGGCGGCACCGGTGGCTGCGTCGACAAGCGTCGTGGTGAGCTGGCTGGCGATCTTCTGCGCACCGGGAGAGGAGTCGAGCAGCTTGGTGGCCCGGCCAATCAAGTCATCCCTGTGTTGGAATAGCTGCCTGCCGCCGATGGCGCTGGCCACTGTCAGGGCGAGCTTCATCTTCTTGGTCCTGCCGAGCAGATATCCGGCAATGAGAACAGTTGCGAGTTTTGCTTTGCCGTCCACGGGAACCTCCATCCGTGTTGGGGCGGGTATTGAGCGAATTTTGCTCGATATTGTGAGGCGCCACCGGAAAGCGTGCGAAACCTCCGGCGGCGCGAGGTGATCCCTCGTGCGGAATCACAGCAAACGGACTGATGCGCGGGCTATACCGCGCATTCCGACTTCGAACCGTTACCCAGCGCCGAAGGTCCCAAACTCGGGGAATATTGGAGCCTTTAAAGCCGACAGCCGCCTCTCCGTGCAAAATCAGCACGGAGAGGCGGCTGTGGCAGAGGTTGCGTGCGACCGGCGGACCCCGCCGCGCGCAGCCTCGCAGGCTACGAGTAGATGATCGTCGTGGTCCCGTTGACGAGCGTGATGTGGCCGCCCTGGAAGTCCTGCTCGGTGCCGCCGGGGATCGAGTAGATGCCCGAGGTCGGGTACCCGAGACGGCCGGCCTCGAAGCCCGTCGAGGACCACGCGGTGCGGATCGGGCCGTACGACTCGTGAGCGCCCGTGGTCGGCGAGGTGATCGTCGCGCCGCCCTCGTAGTTCTGGTACGAGCCGCCGTTCTTGAGTCCGGTCACGATCCCGGTCGTCGGATAGCCCAAGACCCCGGTCTCGAAGCCGAGCTTCTGCCAGACCTGGCGCATCGCGCCGAGGGACTCATGCGTCCCCGCGGTCGGCGAGGAGACGATCGCCCCGTTCTGGAAGTTCTGGTACGAGCCGCCGTTCACGAGGCCCGCCACGATCCCGCTGGTCGGATACCCGAGCTCACCGGTCTCGAAGCCGAGCTTCTGCCACAGCGCCCGGATCGGACCGTAGGACTCGTGGGCCCCGGTGGCCGGCGAGGTGATCGTCGCGCCGCCCTCGTAGTTCTGGTACGAGCCGCCGTTCACGAGGCCCGCCACGATCCCGCTCGTCGGGTAGCCCAAGACGCCGGACTCGAAGCCGAGCTGCTGCCAGACCTGGCGCATCGCGCCGAGGGACTCATGAGTCCCTGCGGTGGGCGAGGAGACGACCGCCCCGTTCTGGTACGACTGGTACGAGCCGCCGTTGCGGAGCCCGCCAACGATCCCGCTCGTCGGATACCCGAGCGCACCCGCCTCGGAGCCGAGCTGCAGCCAGGTCTGCCGGATTGGCCCCATCGACTCGTGTGTGCCCGCCGCGGGAGCGGAGACAATGGCTCCGCCCTCGTAGTTCTGGTACGAGCCTCCATTCACGAGGCCGGACGTGACGTAGCTGGTCGGATAGCCGAGCGCACCGGCCTCGAAGCCGAACTGCTGCCACACCTGACGGATGGGCCCATACGATTCGTAGGCGCCCGAGGGCGCCGCGATGATGGCACCGTTCTCGTAGTTCTGGTACGAACCGCCGTTGCGCAGCCCCCCGATCGTTTCCGTGGTCGGGTAGCCGAGCACGCCGGTCTCGAAGCCGAGCTGCTGCCAACGCTGGCGGATCACCCCCATCGAGGAGTGCGCCCCGGTGCTGGGGGTGAAGACAATGGCCCCGCCCTCGTAGTTCTGGTAGACGCCGCTGTTGCGCAGCCCACTGACCTCATCGGTCGTGGGGTAGCCGAGCGGCCCGTTCTCGTAGCCGAGCCCTCCCCAGACGCTCCGGATGGCGCCGCGGGAGACCATGAGGCCGTTCGCGGGCGTCGAGATGACCGCGCCGTTCTGGTAGTTGCGGTAATAGCCGCCGTTGCGGATAGCCGTCACGGGACCGGTCGCGCTGCCGAGCCCCCATTGCGCCGCCTTGGCGTCCATCTGCGGGCCGAGGACCGCGCCCACCGCCGTGAGCTGGACCGTCGCGGAGTTCGCGTTCACAGCCGTGATCTGGACCTGGGTGCCGCCGTCCGTCGTGAAGGTCTGGCCGGCCTGCCACGACAGGTTGTACCTGTAGTAGTTGCTGTCCGGCAACGTGTTCGGCGGGATGAGGACGGACTCTGTGGGGTCGATGCTCGTCTTGATGATCTGGATGCCCTGATTGCCGTTCACGGCGGTCGGGGCGTCGTAGCCCACGGGCGCCTTGTACTGGAGGTAGTACTCCTCCCCGGTCACCGGATCCTGGAACTTGACGGCGCGATTGGCGCCGGTCCCGGCCCACGGCGTGAGCGTGTAGGTCGCGGGCTGCCCGGCCGTGCCGACGTCGGCGATCTCGTTTCCGTTCCCGTAGCCGCCGAATTGGTACAGCACGGAATCGAGGTAGGGCTCGTTGTACTGCGAGATCCCCATGACGTCCGTGTTGTTGCCGTATTCCTTCGACCTGCAGGAGGCGTCGGCGAACGCGCCGTTGACGATCCTCGAGTCGGGACGCCCGTCCGTGCACTCGAGCGTGTTGGCATGGCCGAGGCCCTGGATGTGGCCCAGCTCGTGGGTCATGACCGGCGGCGTGAACTGCGAGGGCTGCGCGAGCATCACGCGCCCGCTCTCGTTGCCGATGGACCACGTCACGCCGAGGGCCGTCGGCGAACCGTTGACCGTGACGTTCTGGTTCGGGTCCACGAGCATGAGCACCTTGTTGGGCGCATCGGTCCAGTTCAGCTGGGTCGCGACCGCGTTGATGATCGTCGAGAACTCATCGTTGGACGCGACCTGGTTCGTCGAGAGGCTCGAGAGCGAATCCAGGTGCAGGGAAATGTGTCCCGCGGACATGGTCTGCCAGTAGGTGTTGGCCGTGTTGAACGCGTTCTGAAGGGCCGTCGTGTCATACGTCGCGTTCGGCTGGTCTCGCGTCCTGAGCGTCACGAGCGTGATCCCGATCTGCGCCGTGCGCTGGGGGTAGCTCAGAGCCGGCTGCACCGCCGCGGGTGCCGCAGCAGGGACGACGACGCCGGGCGCCGCGAGCGCCGACGTCGCCGGAGGTGCCACGACGGCAACGAGGGCGACGGCGAAAGACGCCGCTGCTCGCCAAGCGCTCCGCAGGCGCGGCGCCCCGGCTGCACGCCTGCTGTCACGTGCCCGATCAAACATTTCGGTCCCTTCGTTCGGCACTCGTCATGCGCTTGGCACAATCGTCACGAATTTTATCGAATATGACAGGCCAATAAAACCGCGCCGAAGTCGGTTTAAGCCTGTGGCACCCATCGTTATGGCAAAACACCTTTTGCGTTAACCTGACACCGCGCCCGCTCCCAGTTACGCGCACCTCTTGAGGTCGCGGTCTCGACGGCACGCAAGTAACGTATGTGGCACGCATCACACCGATCGCGGGAGCCAACGCCGAGGAGGGTCACGTGCGGGAGAGCGCGAGTACCGAGCAGGAACCCCGTCATCGCGTCTTGGCCGCCCTGGACGCGGATCCCGGGCTGACGCGCGGAGCGGAGTGGGCCGACTTCGGCGCCCGCTTCGACCGCCATTTCCCGGACCTCGAGAGGCTGTTCCGATCCTTGTACGGCGGTCGGGAGGACTGGCTCGAGCAGCTCGCTGCCCTCGTCGTCGAGTGCGCGAAGTCGTGGCGGGTCCGACCGGCGGAACTCAAGTCGCTCGACGCGCGGCGCGAGGCGGAGCCCGACTGGTACCAGTCGCGGGAGATGCTCGGCGGCGTCTGCTACGTGGACCGCTACGCGGGAAGCCTCGCGGGCCTCCGAGACCGCATCCCGTACTTCCGCGAGCTCGGCCTCACGTACCTGCACGTCATGCCGCTCTTCCTCGCGCCGGAGCCGAACTCGGACGGCGGCTACGCGGTCTCGAGCTACCGGGACGTCGACCCGAAGCTCGGCACCATGGCTGAGCTTCGCGAGATCGCGAGCGAGCTGCGGGAGAACGGCATCAGCCTCGTGGTGGACTTCATCTTCAACCACACGTCGGACGAGCACGCGTGGGCCCAGCGGGCCGCGGCCGGCGACCCCGAGTTCGAGGACTACTACTGGATCTTCCCGGACCGCACCATGCCGGACGCCTACGAGCGCACGGTCCGCGAGATCTTCCCCGACAACCACCCGGGCTCGTTCGTGCAGCTTGCCGACGGGCGCTGGGTCTGGGCCACGTTCCACACGTTCCAGTGGGACCTCAACTACTCGAACCCCGCCGTCTTCCGCGCGATGGCCGCAGAGATGCTCTTCCTCGCGAACCAGGGCGTCGAGATCCTGCGCATGGACGCGGTCGCCTTCATCTGGAAGCAGCTCGGCACGGCGTGCGAGAGTCTGCCCGAGGCGCACGAGCTCTTGCGCGCGTTCAACGCAGTGTGCCGCCTCGCGGCGCCGTCGCTCCTCTTCAAGTCGGAGGCGATCGTGCATCCGGATGAGGTGGTCCAGTACATCGACCCCGCCGAATGCCAGCTCTCCTACAACCCCCTTGAGATGGCCCTCACGTGGGAGGCCCTCGCGACGCGGGACGCCTCCCTCCTCGCGCAGGCGCTCAAGCGCCGCCACAACCTCCCCGACGGAACGGCGTGGGTCAACTATGTTCGCAGCCATGACGACATCGGGTGGACCTTCGCCGACGAAGAGGCCGCCGAGCTCGGGATCAACGGCTACGACCACCGCCGGTTCCTCAACAGCTTCTACGTGAACCGCTTCCCCGGAAGCTTCGCGCGCGGCGTCGCGTTCCAGGACAACCCGCGTACCGGCGACTGTCGTATCTCCGGCACCACGGCCTCGCTCTGCGGCCTCGAGTCCGGCTCGCCGGACTCGATCCGCCGTGTGCTGCTCGCGCACTCGATCGCCATCAGCACGGGCGGCATCCCGCTCATCTATCTGGGCGACGAGGTGGGGCAGCTCAACGACTACAGCTACGCGGACGAGCCGGGGCATGAGCAGGACAGCCGGTGGGTCCACCGCCCGCGCTATCCCGCCGAGTGCTATGCCGACCGCGACGATCCGGGCACGCCCGCCGGCGCGATCTTCGCGGGCCTCACCGCGATGCTCGCGGTGCGGGCGAAGACGCCCGCCTTCGCCGGCAATCGCCTCATCGACTTCGAGACGAACAGTCCGCACGTGCTCGGCTACCAGCGCCCAGCGGACGACGGCGCCGTCCTCGCCCTCGCGAATTTCGCGGACTCACCCGAGCACGTCGACGCGACGACGCTTTCGGGCCTCGAGGGCGACGCCGTCGACCTCCTCACGCAGGAAACGGTGCGGATCGCAGACGGCCTGACCGTCCCGCCGCAGGAGTTCCGCTGGCTCGCGGTGCGCCCGGCCTGAGGCGGCTCCGCCTGCCCCGTGAGCACGAAACGGCCGCGACGCCTCAGGACGCCGCGGCCGTTGTGGACTAACTCTTTTTCTAGTGCGAGGGCATCATCTTGCGATGCGTGTCGATGCTCGGCCGGATGGCCGCCGCTGTCACGACCGCGGCGATCAGCCCAGCAATCCAGGACGTCCAAGCCGCTCCGGCGGATCCGGTGTAGTTACCGATCCACGGGGAGATGAACAGCAGGACGCCGACGGCCGCCTGTGCGTACTCGAGCCACGGTGTGCCCGGCATGGACAGGTTGAGGACGGCCGTTGCGATTAGCAGGATGCCGAAGACGAGCATGAGAGACGTCGCGGCCGCCGAGGGCATGGTCACGATCACCGACAACGCGGCGACCAGACCGCAGACTCCTGCGACGTAGTCTTCCCAGCGCATCCACTTCTTCATTGAGTTACTCCCTCCCATCAATCCGCTCCCCCGGACTCCCGGAGGAGCCGGTCAGTGGGGTGGTGGTCGGTGCTTTCGCGCCGGCGCCCGAAGCCGCTGGCCTCTTCCAGTAGACGCCACCAAACCCATGCTGTAAAGGGCACATAAGGTCACAGACTGGGGGTCAAAATCAACCGGAAGCTCACGTTCTATCGGTCCACAGGACCCGGTCGCGGGACGGCCTCAGCGAGGGGCACCACCGGCTGGTGAGCGCGACGTCACTGATTCTCGCTGTCGGTGTCGCCATGCGTGGTTTCGGGCTCGGCGGGGAGCCCATTTTCGGGGGTGCGAGCCACAGCGGCTGGCACCCCGAGGAACATGACGAGGCACAGCACCGCGAGCGTGCCCCCGATGGCCCACGCCTGCCAACGGCCCAGGACGACATCGAAGATGAGCGCCGAGGTGCCGACGATCAGGACTGCGGCGAGGCCCAAACCGACTTTGGCGGCCCAGGTCCCGCTCGCGACGAGCCGGTTCTTCACCTGATGCCTGAACAGTCGGCGGTGGACCCCCAGCGGCATGAGGACGACCGTGAGCGCGGTCGCGGCCGTGACGACCATCGCGACGTAGAGCCACGTCGCGTAGGCGTCGAGCACGGTGAATCGGGCCTGGAACGGCAGGGTCATGAGGAAGCCCGCGATGAGCTGGAGGCCGGTCTGGAGGATTCGGAGCTCCTGGAGGATCTCCGACCAGTTCCGGTCCAGCTTCTCGGCGTAGGTCTCGCGGCGGCGGTAGATTCCGCGCCGCCGGCCCTCCGGCGGATTCTCAGTGATTCCTGAGGGCATCGATGAGCTCGGACTTCCGAAGGGACGAATACCCCTTGATCCCCAGCTCCTTGGCGCGATCCCGCAGTTCCCCCACGGTCCGCTCCTCGTAGTCCTCGGCGTGGCCGCCGCGGCGGCCTACCTTGTCGCGGCCCTGCTTCGCCGCTGCGTTCGAAATCCGCGCGGCCTTCTCCTTGGACGCTCCGTCATCACGGAGCTCCTCGTACAGTTCGGGGTCCTTGATGCTCGGTGGCACGTCTCGTTCCGGCATGACTCCTCCTCATCTCAGAGCGGCGGAATGGGCGGACCGGGCGGAACCGACGGGTCCGGCGGTAGCGGCGGCGTCGAGGGGTCGCGCGGCGGGCTGTCGGGACCGCGGCCGGGTTCAGGCTGTTCCGGCGGGAGACCCGGGATCGGATCAGGCGACGGCTCGGGCCGCTCCTCCGGCGGGAGCGTAGTTGCAGAGATTCCAGTCTTTGGCTCGGACATGATCCTCCTAGCGATGATCGGGGCAGCACCGCGCCGCGGCGCCGCCTTCTTCGCGTACAGGAGTGTTTCCCGCTGGGGAAGTCTTCACACACATCGCGGCTCGGCGGGGCGAGTCCCGAGCGGACGCGACCCCGAGAGGCCGCGGAGGAGCGATGGACCCGGCGGGCTCACGCCGCCATACGACGGCGGAGCCTCCCGAGGAGCCGGCGCAGCAGGCGCGAGACCTGCATCTGGCTCACGCCGAGCTCGCGCGCGATCTCATCCTGCGTGAGTTCCTTCACGAAGCGAAGGTGGAGGAGCTCGTAGTCCTCCGCCGACGCTCCCACGAGCGCATCGGCGAGAGCCTGCATCGACTCGACGCGCTCATAGCCGGGCTCCTCCTCGGCCACGACGACATTGAGCCGCCGCTCCACAGGATCCTCGGACGCATCGGCGTGCTCGATCGGATCCGCCACCATCGAGGCATCCGCGATCTGGGCCTCCGCGACATCCTCAACGGGAAGCGCGAGCTCCGCGCTGAGCTCCCTCGTTGAGGGCTCGTGCCCGAGGTGCTGCGCGAGCCGGGGACGCAGAGCGTTGACCTTGAGCCGGAGCTCCTGGATCCCGCGCGGCGGCCGAACGACCCACGACTGGTCCCGCAGATAGCGCTTGAGCTCGCCCGTGATGGTGGGCACGGCATAGGGGACGAATCCGTGGCCCTGGTCCTGGCGGTACCGATTGGCCGCCTTGATCAGGCCCAGGCGGGCCACCTGGCGAAGATCGTCCGGATCGTGACCGGGGCAACGGAAGCGCTTCGCGAGCGCATCGGCGACTCCCAGATACTCGATCGCCAGATCGCCGGCCTCCTGGGCTCGGGCCGCCGTCTCCGGAGAGGCCACATCGCTGGCCAGATCTTCAAAGGTGGTGCCTCCAGCTGCGCGCGCCTCGAGAACGGGGTTCGCGTCATGGGCGGCTGTCCGTGGCTGAGCCACGCGCCGCTCTTCTTCAACGCTCGTCATGTACGGGTCTCCTTCTCGCCTGCGTCGATGTGGGACTGGCCGTTCAACTGCGTGGAATCCGCGAATTCACCGCTCCGAATAGACAGACCGTTCTGTCTATATATTCTGACTCTCTGGACGCTACGGCTAGACAGACCGTTCTGTCTATACCCGGCGGGGGTAGAAACGTACAGCCCGGCGTTTACGCGGCCTCGGGCTGGGTACCCCCCACGCAGACAAGGGTCGCGGCGAAACGGAGGCTGCATGCGAGACCGGGGGGACTGGGCGCCACGGAAGGTGAATCAACGAACGGCTCACGGACGGAATCACCGGGAGACCGTGAGCGGTTCCACTGCCCCGAGGGCGGCGAGGACAATGTTCGCAGCAGGGAGTCGACAGGACCTCCCGGCCCGGCGATCGATCTGGCGGTGAAGCCATGAATCAGACGGACGGCGGCCGATTCGCAACGGCCTACTGGGTTACCGGTCCCCGCGAGGGCGAGCTACGGACTGAGTCGCTCCCCGAGCCCGGCGAGGGCGCGGCGCTCGTGCGTTCGCTCTATTCGGGGTACAGCCGCGGGACCGAGAGCGTGGTGCTTGCCAATCACGTTCCACCGCGGGTTGCCGGGCTCATGCAGGCGCCGCATCAGGAGGGTTCCTTCCCGTGCCCGGTGAAGTATGGCTACCTCTCGGTGGGGGTCGTCGAGGACGGGCCCGACGAGCTGCGCGGGCGCACGGTCTTCTGCCTGTACCCGCACCAGGACAGGTACGTCGTCCCGGTCGCCGAGCTTGCGGTCATCCCCGACGGCGTCCCCGCGCAGCGCGCGGTCCTCGCCGGCGCCGTCGAGACCGCGGTCAACGCCCTGTGGGACGCGGCGCCCCGCCTCGGCGACCGCATCGCCGTCGTCGGCTGTGGGCTCGTGGGCGGTGCGGTGCTCGCGCTCCTGAGGCGCTTCCCGCTCGAGCGCCTGCAAGCGGTGGACCGCGAACCCGGCAAGGCGTCGCTCGCCGACGCCCTCGGCGTCGACTTCGCGCTGCCCGACGAGGCGCTCGACGACTGCGATCTCGTGGTGCACTGCTCCGCGCACGCGGAGGGCTTGGCCCGGAGCCTCGAGCTCGCCGGCGACGACGGCGAGGTCCTCGAGCTGTCCTGGTACGGCGAGCAGCCCGTCTCGATCCCCTTGGGTGCCGACTTCCACGCCCGGCGCCTCGCGCTGCGCTCGAGCCAAGTCGGCAATATTGCGCTGGCACGCCGTCACCGCCGCACGCGCTCCGAGCGGCTCGGCCTCGCGCTCCAGCTGCTCACCGACCCCGTCTTCGACCAGTTCTTGAGCGGACCCACCGACTTCGCCGACCTGCCGCGCGACGCCGAAGCCCTCGCCTCGGGCGTGCTCGACGGGCCCTGCCACGTGATCCGCTACCCCGGTGCCGAGGAGGACCATGTACACGCTGACCGTCCGTGACCACGTCATGGTCGCGCACAGCCTGCCGCGCCCGGCCTTCGGGCCCGCGCAGGGGCTCCACGGGGCCACGTTCGTAGCCGAGCTCACCGTCCGCGCCCGCGAACTCGACGAGAACGCGACCGTCCTGGACATCGGGCTCCTGTCGGGGATGCTGGGCGAGGTCCTCGACGGCCTCCGGTATCGCAATCTCGATGAGCACCCCGACTTCGAGGGGCGCCTCACGACCACGGAGGCTCTGGCGCGCCACATCGCGGAAGGGGTCGCCGAGCGGCTCGCGGCCTCGCGCGGGACTCGGATTGTTGGCGTCTCGGTCGTGCTCCGGGAGAACCCGGACGCGTGGGCCGGCTACAGCCTGGATCTGCCGTGACTCCCCGCCCGGCCACGAGGATCGACGTCGTCGGACCGGGCGCGTTCGGCTGGCGGTCGGGCGGGACCACCTACAACCAGCGGCTCATGGCGGGGCTGCGTGAACTCGGCGTCGACGTGCGCGAGCACGTCGCACCCGGCGCGTGGCCGGAGGGCAGCGCCGCGGATCGGGCGGCGCTTTCGGCTCTCCTCAGGGGCATTGCGGCCGACGGCGGCGGCGCAGCCATCGTCGACGGCCTGGTCGGTCTCGGCTGCCCCGACGAGCTCCGCGAGGCGGAGCGCGCTGGGGTCGCCGTGTGGGTCCTCGTCCACTCGTCCCTCGTGGACCTGGCGCCGTCGGGCACCCCTGACGCGGCGCGCCTCGGGGGCCTCGAACGCGCGGCCCTCACGATCGCCACGGGCGTCCTCGCGCCGAGCGAGTTCTCCGCGCGCCGCCTCACCCAGCGGTATGGGGTGAGCGCCGCCGTCGCCCGTCCCGGGGCCGAGACCGCCGCGGAGGCGCATGGGTCCCGTCCCGCGCGCATCGTGTGCGTCGCCGCGCTCCTGCCGGGCAAGGGCCAGCTCATCCTCCTCGAAGCGCTCGAGCGGCTCGTCGACGTCCCGTGGAACGCGGTCCTCATCGGTTCCGACCGCGCCGACGCCTCGTACGCACGGCAGGTTCGGCAGGCAGCGTCGCTGCCGCCGCTGGCCCCGCGGGTCACGATCACGGGAGAGCTCTCCGGTGCCGAGCTGGAAGACCAGTGGCTCGCCGCGGACCTGAGCGTCCTGCCGAGCGCGAGCGAGACCTTCGGGCTCACGGTCGTGGACTCGCTCTCGCACGGCGTCCCCGCGCTCGTCGCGGCGGGCACCGGTGCGGAGGAGGCGCTCGGACTCTCGATCGCCGGCGGAGAGGGGCTGGCCGGCGCGGCCGCCGCCCTCCGGTCCGCCGACGTGCTCGAGCAGGCCCTGCGCGCGTGGCTCACGGATCGCGCCCTGTGCGACGCGTGGCGCGCCGCCGCGCGCGCGGCGCGGCCCGTCCTTCCGGGCTGGGACGCCACGGCGCGAGCGGTCCTCGACGCCGTACTGAACGGTAGGGCGGGAGTCCAAGAACCCGCTTAGCGGCGGGAGGGCGCGAGCTCTTCCGGCCTCAGCGCGCGGGCCACGGCCAGAACCGAGCCGGACAGGAGGCTCGACTCCGTGGACGCGAGGTACACAAACGCGTCGAGCTCTTCCTCGTCCGTGAGGGTTTCTGGTCGCTGGCCGTGATCGAGCCCCGCCTCGAGGAGGGGATCCCACCGGGGGCCGCCCACCACGGCGTTGACGCGCACGCCCCGGGGTCCGAGCGCGTGCGCCCACCCGCGAGTGGTCTCGACGACCGCCGTCTTGAGCGCCTCCTGGCTACGGCTCAGCACGGGGCCCTGCGCCGAGAATCCGGCGGTGTTGATGATGCTCGCGCCGGCACCCATGGCCGGGAGCGCCGCCTCGGTCGTGGTCACGAGGAGGGCCATCGAGCGCTCGAGCGCGCGCTCCACGCCGCTGCGGATGTCGGACGGCCGCGTCCCGACTTCGGGGATGACCACCGGCCCCGTATTGACGAGCACGTCGAGCCCGCCGAGGCTCCTCGCCGCAGAGCGCGCGATGCGGGTCCCGTCCGCCGAGCCTGCTGGCTCGACCTCGAGCAACGCCCCGCACCGTTCGAAGACGGTGCCCAGGCGTCCTGCCAGTTCCGGGTCCTCGCCCGTGACGAGAATCCGTCGGAGTGCCAGCCGGCCCCCGAGAGCCATGGCACCATCTCCCTTGGTTCGCGGCCAGTGAAAGGCCGCGCGATCGTGAACGGCAGCTGAAACTGCGGACAGAACTGAGACCTCCTGATTCGGGTACAGGACCCCTACCCGTCCAGCCCGTTCCCAATCACGGCGTGTCGGATCTGCAGCGCGACGGCCGCCGGGTCCTCGTGGCTCCAGAAGCGCAGCACACGCCAGCCGCGCTCGGTGAGGGCCTCCGTCGTCTCTTCGTCGCGCGCGCGGTTGCGCGCAATCTTGGGCCGCCAGTAGTCCACGTTGCGCTTCGGTTCGATGTAGTGCTCGGGGCATCCGTGCCAGTAGCAGCCGTCGATGAACACGGCGACCCGCGCCCGCGTGAACACGAGGTCCGCCGTGCGCCGCAGCGCCGGCTCCGGCCGGTACGCGACCCGGTAGCGCAGTCCCATCGCGTGGACGGCCTGGCGGACCAAGAGCTCGGGCGCGGTGTCGCGGGACCGGTTCCCGAGCATCGTCTTGCGGATGGCCGGCGTCGAGGCCCACGAGGAGACGACGTCTGGCTCCCGGCTCATGCAGCCAGCGTACGCCGAGCCGAAGTTGGTAGGGTGCGCACATGTCGCGGATAGAAGACTATGCGCTCCTCGGCGACCTTCACACGGCCGCCCTCGTCGCGCGAGACGGGTCCATCGATTGGCTCTGCCTACCCCATTTCGACTCGCCCTCGTGCTTCGCCTCGCTCCTCGGGACGCCGGACAACGGCCGGTGGCTCCTGGCTCCTGCGGGCGGCGGCGAATGCACGTCGCGGCGGTACCTGCCCGACACCCTCGTGCTCGAGACCCTGTGGGAGACCGAGACCGGAACCGTGCGGATCCTCGACTTCATGCCGCCGCGGGAGGACGTGATCGACGTCGTGCGGATCGTCGAAGGCGTGAGCGGCAAGGTGTCCATGCGCGGGGAGCTCGCGCTCCGCTTCGACTACGGGCACGTCATCCCGTGGGTCCGCCGCCACAAGGGCGTGCTCCACGCCGTTGCGGGGCCCGATTCGGCCTACCTCAGCACGACCGCGCCGCTCGAGGGCAAGCACTTTCGCACCGTGAGCGAGTTCGAGGTCAGCGAGGGCGAACGGATTCCGTTCGTGCTCACGTGGATGCCGAGCCACGTCCCCTACAAGCCGCAGACCGACGCCGAGGTCTCGCTCGAGAAGACCACCGACTTCTGGACCAAGTGGTCCCAGCGATGCTGCATCGACGGCCCGTACGAAGACGCGGTGCGCGGCTCGCTGGTGGCCCTCAAGGCGATGATCTACGAGCCCACCGGGGCCATCGTCGCCGCGCCCACCACGTCGCTCCCCGAATGGGTGGGCGGCCCCCGAAACTGGGACTACCGCTTCTGCTGGCTGCGCGACGCCTCCCTCACGCTCGAATCCCTCCTCGAGGCCGGCTACACCGAGGAGGCGAAGGCGTGGCGCGATTGGCTCCTGCGCGCCGTGGCCGGCGATCCCGCGGACCTCCAGATCATGTACTCCATCACCGGGAAGCGCCGCCTCCCCGAGTTCGAGCTCGAGTGGCTCCCGGGCTACGAGTCCTCGCGCCCGGTGCGCGACGGAAATGCCGCGGCGGACCAGCTTCAGCTCGACGTCTGGGGCGAGGTCATCGACGGCCTCGCGCTCACCCGCGCAAACCTCGGGAAGCACACGGACGCCGCGTGGGACGTCCAGGTCGCCCTCATGAAGCACCTCGAGAAGATCTGGCGCCACAAGGACAACGGGCTCTGGGAGATGCGCGGACCCAAGCGGCACTTCGTGTACTCGAAGGTCATGGCGTGGGTCGCGGCCGATCGCATGGTCAAGGCCATCGACGAGTTCGGCTTCGACGGCCCGCGAGAGCGCTGGGCCGCGCTGCGCGACGAGATCCACGCGGACGTCCTCAAGCACGGCGTCCACCCCGACCATGGCTACTTCGTGCAGGCATACGGCTGGGACGAGCTCGATGCGAGCCTGCTCCTCATCCCGCGCGTCGGCTTCCTGCCGTACTCGGATCCGCGGGTCATCGCGACCATCGAAGCGGTCCAGCGGGAGCTCCACGCGGACGGCTTCGTGATGCGCTACCGCCCCGAGGCGAGCAACGACGGCCTTCCGGGCGGCGAGGGCGTCTTCATCGCGTGCTCGTTCTGGCTCGTGACGGCGCTCGCCGGGATCGGCCGTCTCGACGAGGCGCGCGACCTCTTCGAGCGGCTGCTCACGCTGCGCAACGACGTGGGCCTCTTGAGCGAGGAGTGGGATCCGCACGCGGAGCGCCAGCTCGGGAACATGCCGCAGGCGTTCAGCCATCTGGGCCTGGTCGGGGCCGCCCTCGCGCTGCGGGAGGCTGAGCGGGCGGCCGAACCGGACGACGCCGCCGAGGCCTGACGAACGGGGCCTGACGAGCGGGGCCGGCTGAGGGCCGCAGGGCGCGGGCAGGCGGAAGGCGCCTCCCGCGAGTCATCCCGCCAGACGGACGACGGCGGCGCCGCCCCTCCGTCCTGGAGTCACCTTGCGGGGTTCCCACCCACTCAAGGCGACCTTCGGAGTCAGGGACGGCGCCGCCGTCGTCTGTTGTGTTCTACGCGCTAGCCGCTCAGGCGAAGTCGGCCTGCGCGGGGTCGGCGCCGATGCGGCCGGCGGCGCCCTTGTCGAGCTGCGCGATCGCCGCGAGGTCCTCGGAGTCGAGGACGACGCCGAGCGAGCTCCAGTTCTCGACGATGCGCTCGCTCGTGACCGACTTCGGGATCACGACGTTGCCGAGCGCGAGGTGCCACGCGATGACGACCTGCGAAGGCGTCGCGCCGTGCTTCTCGGCGATGGCCTGGAGGACCGGGTCCTCGAGGAGGCCCTTGCCCTGGCCCAGCGGCGACCACGACTCGTGCAGGATGCCGCTGGAGGTCTCGAAGGCGCGGAGCTCGGCCTGCGGGAAGTACGGGTGGGTCTCGACCTGGTTGATGACGGGGAGGACGCCCGTCTCACGCTCGATCTCCTGGATCGTCTCGACGGTGAAGTTGGAGACGCCGATCGAGCGCGCCCGGCCCGAGGCCTGCAGCTTGACGAGTTCCTGCCACGTCTCGACGTAGAGGCCGCGCTTCGGCTGGAGCCAGTGGATGAGGTAGAGGTCGACGTACTCGACGCCGAGCTTGTCGAGCGACGCCTCGAACGCGGGCCCGACCTTGCCGGCGCCCTGGTCCGCGTTCCAGAGCTTCGTCGTGATGAACATGTCCTCGCGGGCGAGCCCCGAGGACGCGATGGCGCGGCCCACGCCGGACTCGTTGCCATAGATCGCGGCGGTGTCGATGTGGCGGTAGCCAGCCTCGAAGGCCTCGCCGACAACGCGCTCAGCGACGGAGTCCTCGACCTGCCACACTCCGTAGCCGAGCTGCGGGATGGTGCGGCCGTCGTGGAAGGTGAGCACAGGGGATGTCAGAGAATCGGTGGTTGCCATGGGCCTTATCCTGCCATCCGCGGTACCGATTTCCGACGAGTTGTCAGATGTTTCCTTGGCGCTTCGCGGAGCGCGAAACACGGAATATCGCGGGCCGCGGGAATGGCGCAGGTTCGGGGGCTTCCGCCGGGAGAGGTCGCGGCGCGGGGCGTGGCTCGGCCGAGCCCCAGGTCAGAGGCCGACCGAGCGCTCGGCCGCCTCGACCTGCTCGAGCACCGTCGCGGCTCGCCGCTGGACCGAAAGGGCCCCCATGGGCACCGGCCCCGCCCCAAGGCTCAGCATCGCGGCCGCCTCCGCCGTGGTCGCGAGCGCGTTCCCGGCCTTGGACAGCGAGCGGTGCACGTCTGCGTAGCCGCCCGGCACGTCGTAGCCATCGCTCGGCGCGAGGCGCTGGCACGTCATGCACACGGCCCGGACGCGCGGCAGCAGGCCAGCGAGACGGTCCGCGATGACGAGGAGCTCGGCGTAGACGTCGTCGTCCTGCACGCCCTCGAGGACCTGGTGGTAGCGGTCCAGTCCGCGCTGGAAGCGATCGTGCGCGCGCCGCCACAGCCCCTTGCCCAGCTCGGCGTCGTCCCGCCGCCCGCGCAGGACGTTGTCGAGAATCCCCACTCGCAGGCTCAGAGATACTGGCCCGGACCGTGGTCCGCGTCCGGGTGGTTGCGGCGGAGGCCAGGCTGGTCGGCGCCCAGGGGAGCGCGCTGCGGTTCGCCATTCTCGCCGATGACAACGCCGGGCGCCACGACGGTCCCGGGCGGGAGCTGGCGGAGCTGGACCTGCGCGGCCGCGAGCTGATGGGCCGCCTGCTGCGCGGCGATGGCGGTCTGGATCCCATGGAAGAGACCCTCGAGCCAGCCCACGAGCTGCGCCTGCGCGACGCGGAGCTCGGATTCGGACGGGACGACGTCGTCCGTGAACGGGAGCGAGATGCGGTGGAGCTCCGCGACGAGCTCTGGCGCCAGGCCGTCCTCGAGCTCGACGATCGAACGCTCGTGGATCGCCGCGAGTCGGTTCCGGGCGGCCTCGTCGAGCGGTGCACCCTTCACTTCCTCGAGGAGCTGGCGGATCATCGTGCCGATCCGCATGACCTTCGCGGGCTCGTCGACGAGCTCCTGAAGACTCGGTTTGCGGCGGTTCGTGGGCTCCTGGCCGTGCGCGGCCTGACCCTCGCCCGCCGCGCCGGCCCGCGCGCCGTCGATCGTCATGCCCTCCACGGGCTCGCCGTTCTGGCCGCCGTCTGGCGCAGTGCTCCCGGGCGCTTCGCTCATGTGGCCCATCCTCGCACATGCACGCCGCGCCGGTCCGCGCGGGCCGAATGCCGGACCGTGGCTCAGGTGGTCAGCAGAACCTTGCCCACATGCTCGCCCGAATCGAAGTATTCGTGCGCCCGCTGGACGTCGGCGAGCCTGAAGGTGCGGTCCACGAGCGGCTTGATCCGACCGTCCGCGATGAGGGGCCACACGTGGTCGCGGACGGCCGCCATGATGATCCCCTTCTCCTCGACGGGGCGGGGCCGGAGCGAGGTGGCGATGATCGCCGCGCGCTTGGTCAGGAGAGTGCCGATGTTGAGCTCGGCCTTCGCGCCGCCCTGCAGGCCGATGACGATGAGCCGGCCGTACGGGGCGAGGGCCTCGACATTGCGCTCAAGGTACTTCGCCCCCACGACGTCAAGGATCACGTCCGCTCCCCGCCCGCCGGTCGCGTTGCGCACCACGTCGACGAAGTCCTGCTCGTTGTAGTTGATGGCCACGTCGACGCCGAGGAACGCACGAGCGGTGCTCACCTTCTCCTCGCTGCCCGCCGTCGCCGCGACCCGGGCTCCGAAGGCCTTCGCCATCTGGACCGCCATCGTGCCGATGCCACCGGTCGCGCCGTGGATGAGCAGGAGCTCCCCCGCCTGGAGCTGGGCCGTCATGACGAGGTTCGAATAGACGGTCGCGGCCGTCTCGGGGAGGCTCGCGGCCGTGACGAGGTCCACGCCCTCCGGCACCCGCAGCACCTGCTCGGCAGGCACCGCGACCTTCTCCGCATACCCGCCTCCCGCGAGCAGCGCGACGACGCGGTCCCCCACCGAAAAGGGACGGACGACGTCGGGGCCGAACGCCGCGATGCGACCCGATACTTCCAGCCCGGGAACCTCGGAGACGCCCGGCGGGGGCGGGTAGAAGCCGCGGCGCTGCTGGACGTCGGCACGGTTGATGCCCGCGGCGACGACGTCGATGAGCACCTCTCCCGAGCCGGGTACGGGATCGGAGACGTCCCGGACTTCGAGGCCCTCGGGCCCGCCGGGTTCCGCGATGTAGACGGCCTTCATTCGTGCTTCCTCCCCGGGCGCGCCGGTGCCGGTTTCGTCAGGTCTGATGCCTATGAAACACTACAAGGCACAGGGAAGGTTGTCCGAGCGGCCTATGGAGCTGGTCTTGAAAACCAGTGTGCGGTAACCCCGCACCAAGGGTTCAAATCCCTTACCTTCCGCTTCACGGCCCGTTTGGTGGGCCTGAGCGAGCAGCAGGTGCGGGTGTCCCTCGATGACACCGACGCCTGCTGCTCGCTCGCTTTAACGGGCACCGTTTCACCCCCGCGGATCCTCCCACCCCTGCCGTCGCAGCGCCTCCGCGATACGGCCGACGACGAAGGCATCCCCCTGCCGCATGTCCAGTTTGGTGATGATCACCTGCCGCCAGCCGGCATCGGCCAACCGCTGGGCCCGAAGCGCATCGAGCCGCTGCTGCTCCGGCGTGAGGTGATGGCCGCCGTCGTACTGCACCGCGATCCGGTACTTCTCCATTGAGCCATCTCTGCGCCTCGAGCCCGCCGAGTTATCCACAGGCTGGCGTGAGCGAGCAGTTGGTGTTGGTGCACCGGAAAAGTACCCACGTTTGCTGCTCACTCACCGCGTTGGCGCCCCAGCGGGCGAGACGCGAAGGCAGGCTTCCCGGCGCGCCGCGAGCGCTGACGACGGCGCGTCGCGGCACATCTTGAAACTGTCGGTGGGGCCTAATAGCGTCGGCAGCGTTGGAAGCACTATGAGTCACCGCCAACCGAGGCACCACCACCCAAGGAGCAGCCATGCCCAAGCCCGAGATCACCTCAGGAGCCCCTTGCTGGGCCGACCTCATGACGAGCGATATCGAGAAGGCGAAGACCTTCTACGGCGAGCTCTTCGGCTGGACCTACGAAGTGGCAGACCAGGAAACGTACGGCGGCTACGTCACCGCGTGGAAGGACGGCGAGCAGGTGGCCGGGCTCATGAGCAAGATGCCCGAGCAGGCGTCGATGCCGGACGTCTGGACCGTGTACCTGAGCACCGACGACATCGCCGCGACGGCCCAGAAGATCGAAGCGGCCGGCGGCCAGGTCTTCGTCCCGCCGATGGAGGTCCCAGATCAGGGCAGGATGGCAATGTACGGGGACGCCGGCGGCGCCGCGTTCGGCGTGTGGGAGAGCCTCGGCCACACCGGCTTCGGCAAGGTCATGGAGCCCGGATCGCCGGTCTGGTTCGAGAACTTCACGCGTGCGTATGAGCCGACCATCAAGTTCTACCAGGACGCCCTCGGCTGGGAAACGGACGTCATGAGCGATACGCCCGAGTTCCGCTACACGACGCTCGGCGCAGGGATGGACGCCAAGGCCGGGGTCATGGACGCGGCGAACGAACTGCCCGAGGGCGTGCCGTCCAACTGGCACATCTACTGGGGCGTCGAGAACGCTGACTCCGCGATCGAGGCCGCCGCGAAGCTCGGCGGCCAAGTGATCCGCGGCGCGGAGGACACGCCGTTCGGCCGCATGGCGACCCTCGCGGACCCGCTCGGCGCGGTCTTCCTGATCAACCAAGACCTCGGCCAGGGCGGCGAGCAGCCCGCCGAGTAGTCGGGATCCAGCAGCAATCGCTCGGCGGTAGTCAGTCCGGGGCGGCGTCCGAGAGGCGCCGCCCCGTTCCGTCTGTCGAGCGATGCGTCCGGCGAGCCATGCGGCCGGCGAGCCGCGAGCCGCGAGCCCCAGCCTTCCGCCGGCGATCGGCGCGCCGCGTCCCCGCGTGGGCCTGATGCCTGAGCGTCTAAAGCCCAGCCGCCTACAGGCCCAGAATGTCGCGCGCCGCGAGGTCCGCGTCGCGGAGGGTGCGCTGCCCGCTCGGGTAAGGCGCGCCGTCGTCCGCTTCCCCGGGCGCGCCGAAAGGGTGGGCCTCGGCGGCGATCGCGGTGCCCCACTGCACCGCGGAAAGCTGCAGCCCGAGCACGTGGAGCCCGCGGACCGCGTGGCCGTTGACGTCGAGAGGCCGGTACGGCGGCGCCGTCACGTCCAGGCCGCTCGCGGGGCGCGGGACGCCATCCGCGCCGGCCACGAACTTGGGACGCACCAGCCCGTCGGCGAGGAGACTCTCGATGAGCGGCGAATCGGCGGCGCCCACCACGTTGGCCGGCGCCAGCGCCTCGACCATCGCCGCCGCGTAGACGGGCGGGCCGCCGACCCACGGCGAATCGGCCACGAAGCAGCCCGCGCCGCGGTCCACACTGAAGCGCGGCCCGGGCCCGACCG
This sequence comes from Sinomonas albida, assembly GCF_004919045.1. GTDB lineage: Bacteria > Actinomycetota > Actinomycetes > Actinomycetales > Micrococcaceae > Sinomonas > Sinomonas albida. The sequence continues at coordinate 187,189 of NZ_SWDW01000005.1, read as the reverse complement.
TGCTCACCACGCCAGCGCGGAGGAGTGCGGCGAGCTGGCGGATGCGCACTGATGGCGGCCCACTCGCGAGGCCCTCAACAAGGCCCTCGAACCAGCCGCGCAGCCCGGCGACCCAGGACTCCTCGGTGATGCCGCCGTCGGCCACGGCCTCCTTGAGCACCGCGCGGCCGCGGTGGAGCGCCGCGATGGCCATCTTGAGGGGGTCGTCCTGTCCGCGCGCCGAACCTGCCGCGTCCGCGTCGAGGTAGGCGAGGACCTGCTCGTCGAGATCGGCGCGGCGGTCGAAGTGCCGGCCCACGAACGGGGCCCCGAGGCCCCGGAGGTCCAGACGCCGACCCTCCGGCAGGGCCTCGACGACGCGCTCCGCACTTGGCTCCCACGAAGGGTCTTGGACGTTGAGCGCCTCCTCGAGCTCGGCGAGGAACCCCGGCGGGACGGCCTCAGGCTCCGTGCGGGCGAGCGTCGAATAGTAGGCCCAGAGCGTGTCGCGATGCAGGAGAGGCCAGAGGTCCGCATCGAACGACGGCGTGAGGCCCGCCTTGCGGGGAGCGAGGGCGGCAGCCCGGGTGAGCCAGCGGAGCCTCACGTCGGGGGCGTAGTAGGAGTCGAGATCCGCTTTGCCGCGATAGGGGACTCCCCGGCGGGACCCCGCGATGAGGCGCGGCTCGTTGCCGGAGGGGAAGTATTCGAGCCCGCCGGCTCCCTCCTTGAACCGGCCGCCCCGGCCCTCGGTGAGCCGGATCATCACGTCGAAGAAGTTGAGGCCCATCCCCCGCACGAGCACGGGACGCCCCGCCGGGAGCACGTCCCAGTCGACGTCGGCGGGGGCGGAGGGCGGGAGGTAGGTGAGTCCGAGCCGCGCGGCGGCGTCCACGAGCTCGTGCTGCGCCCGCGTGGGCTTGGACGGGACGTGCCCGAGCGCGAGGATCACCGCGTCGGCCTCCCGCGCGCGCCCGTCCGCGGTCGTGACGGCCCAGCCGTGCAGGGTTCGCCCCACGCGTGCGACCTCAGCCCGGATGTGCCGCACGCTCGCGCCTTCCGGCTCCGCGCCCACCGCCGCCTGGTACGTGTCCGCGAGGTAGCGGCCGTACAGGGCGCGCGGCGGGTAGTCGGTGGCCCCGAGCGTCGCCGTCTCGTCGCGCTCGACGGCGGTGAGCCCGTCGGTGGCGAGCTCGGCTTCCGCGGCCGGCGCGTCGGCATCGCCGTCCCCGGCGCCGTCCGCCTGCCGCGCCCGGAGCCACTCGAGGAAGCTCCCGCCCGCGAGCGGCGGGGCGAGGTCGGGTTCCGAGGGGATCATCGTGGGGAAGAGGCACGGCGTGTTCATGAGGAACTCGCGCGGCTGCTCGGGCCTCCAGACGCGGCCGGGACCAGGGGTGAACGGGTCGAATACGGTGATTTCGAGTCTCTCGGCGCGGCTCACGCGCGGGGCGAGTGGCGCCGTCGTGCGGTCCGCGCCGTGGGCGCGCGCTGCCGTCGTCCGAGCCTCGCCGCGCACGGCCCAGTTCGCGAGGAGGCGTTCGACGGCGGACGCGCCGCGGGGCCCACCGCCCACGACGGCGACGCGCAGCACAGCGTCCCTGCCTCCTGAAGTCATCTTCCGAGCTTAACGCGAGCCCCGTGGAGCCCTCACAGGCACCGCGTAGCCGGAGCCCCTTGTGCTGTCGGAGGGGCATGCGAGGATGAGTCGCATGACGGATCCGGCGCAGACCCTGACCCACGCCCACGGCGAGCCCGTGGACGAGAACATCTGGCTGGAGGAGGTCCGCGGCGAGGCCCAGCTCGCGTGGGTCGGCGAGCAGAACGCCCGGACCGAGGAACTGCTCGAGACCGGCGACTATCCCGAGCTCGAGGCCCAGATCCTCGAGGTCATGGACTCGCAGGACCGCATCCCGATGGTCACGAAGCGCGGCGACTGGTATTACAACTTCTGGCGAGACGCCACCAATCCCAAGGGCCTGTGGCGGCGCACGCGCTGGGAGAGCTACACGAGCGACGCCATCGAGTGGGAGGTCCTGCTCGACGTCGACGCACTCGCAGCCGAAGAGTGCATCGAGTGGGTCTGGGGTGGCGCCGGCTTCCTGCGGCCGGCCGACGGCACGTCGTGGCGCCGTTGCATGGTCCGCCTCTCCCCCGACGGCGGCGACGCCGTGGCGGTTCGCGAGTACGACGTCGAGGACCGCGCCTTTGTCGCGCCCGAGGCGGGCGGCTTCGCGCTGCCCGCGGCCAAGGGCGGCGTCGACTGGTTCGACGAGGACACCCTCATCGTCTCCTCGACGCTCGGCGAGGGCGCCATGACCACGTCGTCGTATCCGCGGATCGTGCGCCGGCTCCGCCGGGGCGGCGCGCTCAGCGAGGCCGAGGTCATCTTCGAGGTCCCCGCCGACCATCTCATGGCGAGCGGAGGATTCGACGACACCCCAGGGTTCGAACGGCTCCTGGCGAGCGATCGGATCAGCTTCTTCGACGTCCGCCACTCGATCTGGTGGAACGACGAGTGGCTCGAGATCCCGGTCCCGACGGACGTGGACATCGACGTCCACCGCGAGTGGATCCTTTTCCGGCCGCAGCGCGACTGGGAGGCCGGGGGTTCCCTGTACGCGGGCGGCTCGCTCCTCGCGGCGGACTTCGAGGCGTTCCTCGGCGGATCGACCGAGCTCACGGTGCTTTTCGCGCCGGACGAGCACACGTCGTTGCAGTCGTGGAGCTGGACCAAGAACCACCTCCTCGTGAACCTCCTGCGGGACGTGTCCTCCGAGATCCGCGTGCTGACGCCGCCTTCCGGCGTCGCCGGCTCAGCGGACCGAGGCGAGTGGGCCGCCGAGGAGCTCGACGCGTGCCCGCCGCTTCACCTTGTTGAGAGCTACGCGGTCGACGACGAAGACCCGGACTCGGGCGACGACTACTGGCTCGTCGCGACGGGCTTCCTCACGCCGACCACGCTGCTGCGCGGCACCGTAGGCGGGGGCCACGCCGAGGTCAAGCGCGCGCCGTCGTTCTTCGACGAAAGCCGCTTCACCGTCGAGCAGCACTTCGCGGTGTCCGCGGACGGCACGCGCGTGCCGTATTTCCAGGTCGGGCCGAAGGACTTGGTGCTCGACGGCACGGCGCCCACGCAGCTGAGCGGCTACGGCGGCTTCGAGATCTCACGGACGCCCGCATACAGCGGAGTCGTGGGGCGCGCGTGGCTCGAGCGCGGTGGCGTGTACGTGGTAGCGAACATCCGCGGCGGAGGCGAGTACGGTCCGGGCTGGCATCAAGCCGCGCTCAAGGAGAATCGACACCGCGCGTACCAGGATTTCGCGGCCGTCGCGCAGGACCTCATCCGGCGCGACGTGACCTCCCCCGAGCATCTCGGGTGCACGGGCGGCTCGAATGGCGGACTCCTCGTGGGCAACATGCTGGTCAACTACCCGCGGCTGTTCGGCGCGATCTCGTGCGGCGTGCCGCTCCTGGACATGCGCCGGTACACGAAGCTCTCGGCCGGCACGTCCTGGATCGCCGAGTACGGCGACCCCGACGTTCCCGAGCAGTGGGAGTACATCCGGACGTTCTCGCCGTACCACCTGCTGCGCGACGGCGTGGACTACCCCGACACGTTTATCTGGACCGCGACGTCGGACGACCGGGTCGGGCCGGTGCAGGCGCGCAAGATGGCCGCCCGCATGGAGGCCATGGGCATCCCTAACGTCTGGTACCACGAGGCGCTTGAGGGTGGCCACGCCGGAGCATCCGACAACCGCCAAGCCGCGGCGCTCCAAGCCCGCAGCGCGGCGTTCCTGTGGAGGTCGCTGGGGCGGTAGCGGCCTTTCTCAAGCTGCCACGACAGCCATGCCAGCGGGAGGGTGACCCCCCAGACATCGCCCCGAAGCCCTCAACTCCGGCTATCGCCCCGGCGAGCGTCGAAGAACGCCTCGACCAGCTTCTTCGGCGCGCGGGCCGCCCACGCCTCGATGAGGATCTCCTCGAGCTGGTCCCGGTCGATCTCCCCCAGGCGTGACCGCTGAACGAGGACGCCGTTGTACCCATCGAAGTGCGGGATGGTGAAGAACGGTATCGATGTGTCCTCGACGAGAGCGGCCTTCGCATGGGCGTCGGGTACGACGATCACGAGCAGATCCTCATACAGCTCGCCAGTGGCCGGATCGACGGCGGACTTGTGGGGTGCCCTGTACAGCACGAAGCCCCGCCCTTTCGGCCCACGCGGCACCTTGTAGGTCGGCCTGTCGCCCCACGAGACGCCGAACTCGACCTCCGGCAACGAGCTGCAGATCGCGTCGACGTCCTCTGGCGTGGCCCTGCGTGCCATGGCCCAAACGATAGCCGATGTCCCGAGATACCACATGCCGCCACTGAGGACAGCCCCTTGCGGAATCTCCGTGGTGCGAGGTGCCGATAGCTTGGCCGTGCTCGCTCAGGGTGCGGCGGCAACAAGGTCAGATGGCAACAAGGTCAGATGCGGCCTCGCTCTCCCCTGCGAAGCGCAACCGCTCAATGTCAGAGGTGTCCTATTCTCAGTACAGGTAGGTTCGCCCAATGTTCTTCGTCATGCTGCAGTCCCGTCTGGGGCTGCTCTTTCAACGGGTCTTCTCGATGGCGCACCGCAGATGGTTCCTCGTCTTGGCGACCGCCATCAGCGCAGCATTCCTCGTGATGTGGGCGGTAGCGATCCCCGACCTGCTCGGAACTCTGAGGGACAGCCCAGTCACGATGCGCGGAACCGCCCTCAATCTCCCCGAATCCGTGAACTGGATGCGCTACGCCGGCGCCTTGGGATTCATCACTGGAGCACTGCGGATGCTGGTGAGGAAGCAGTTCGTCTGGCTCCTCGTGGTCGTCCTCACCTCCATAGTCCCCGTGGCACTGATCGTGTACTTCGTGCGCGAGTGGGTGCTCGAGCTCCGTCCACCCAGGGACGAGACCGAAGACAAGCCGCTATCCCCCGCCTAAGGGCCGAGATCCTTTGCGACATCTTGCTCCCACCGACCTTTGCGCGGGTCGGTGTGGGCTGGTCGGAAGTGGGCTTGGGGCCGAGCAGGTGCGTGGCAAAAGCTGAGGCCCGGAATCTCAACGATCCCGGGCCTCAGATTAGCGGAGACGGGGGGATTTGAACCCCCGGTCCAAGTTTCCCCGGACCCTTCATTAGCAGTGAAGTCCATTCGGCCACTCTGGCACGTCTCCAGCTATTGCTAGCTCCCCAAGGTTACCCAGAACGGCGGGACGGACGCAAAGCGAGCCCCACCACCCGCCGGAGGCCTCCCTACAACGCGCTGGCCGGCCCAAAGGTGACCCCCGACGGAAGGGCCGCGCTCCCTACCCCGCCTGGGCGAGCGCGAGCGGGAGGACCGGACCGGCGCCGGCCAGGCGCAGCATGCGCCCCGCGACGGTGAGCGACCATCGGCTGTCCACGAGATCGTCCACGAGGAGCACAGGCCCGCCCCCGATCCCGGCGAGGGAGGCGCGGAGGTCGGCGCCGACGTCGAACGCGGACCACACGCCGGCGAGCCGGAAAGCGCTGTTGCCGCCTGCCTGACCAGACCGCGCCGCATCCGTCCGCGCGAGCGTCCCCAAAAACGGAAGCTGCCCCGCGGATGCGATCCCGCGCGCGAGCGAATCGACGAGCCGCGGCCGCGCCGCTGACGGCATCGCCACGACCCCGGCGGGCCGGCCGACGCCGCCCCACGGCCCGGCCGCCGAATCGCCCCGCGCCCACCCGGCAAGCAGCTGGACGACGGCGGGGCGCAGCCCGGGCGGGACCTCGCCGTCGGGCGCGGACGCCGCAAAGAGCTCGCGCAGCGCTCCCCCGTAGCCGAGGTCAGTCAATCGGGCGAGGACGCGCCCCTCGGCGGGGTGCTCCTCGGCCGGGATGCGGCCCTTGGCCGGCACCCCGAGCCGGTCCATGCCGCTCGGCCACTGCGCCCGCGGCTCGATCGGGACGCCCGCGTGCCGCAGTTGCTCGCCCGCGCGCTCGAGCAGCCCGGCGTCAACCTCCGCCCGAAACCACCGGCCAGCGCAGTTGTCGCACCGGCCGCACGGGGCGGCGGTCTCGTCGTCGAGCTGCGCCGTGACGAACTCCATGCGGCAGCCGTCGGTCTCCTCGTACTGGACCATCGCGGCCTGCTCCGCGCTTCGGGCGGCCGCAATGCGTTGGTACCGCTCGGCGTCGTACGTCCACGGCATCCCGGTGGCGCGCCAGCCGCCGCCCACGCGCTCCACGGCGCCGTCCACGGCGAGGACCTTGAGGAGGAGATCGAGCTGGGTGCGCCGCAGCTCGACTTGGGCCTCGAGCGCCACGGTGGAGAGAGCCCGCCCCGCGCCCGCGAGCGCGTCGATGACGGCCTGTGCCTTGTCGCGGTCCGGCATGGACGCGGTCGCGAAGTACCGCCAGATGTCGCGGTCCTCGGGCCCCGGGAGCAGGAGAACGTCAGCGTGCGCGGCCCCGCGGCCGGCGCGCCCCACCTGCTGGTAGTACGCAACGGGCGAGGACGGCGCGCCGAGGTGAACCACGAAGCCGAGGTCCGGCTTGTCGAAGCCCATCCCGAGCGCCGAAGTCGCGACGAGCGCCTTGACCTCGTTGCCCTTGAGCATCCGCTCGGCCTCCTCACGCTCGGCCGTGTCGGTCTTCCCGGTGTACGCGAGCACGCGGTATCCGGCGTCGGCGAGGAGCCGCGCGGTGTCCTCGGCAGCGGAGACCGTGAGGGTGTAGATGATGCCGCTCCCCGGCAGGTCGCCGAGATGCGCGAGCAGCCACGCGAGCCGGTGGCGCGAATCGGGCAGCCGGAGGACCCCGAGCCGCAGCGAATCGCGCCCGAGCGGACCGCGCAGCGTGAGCACGCCGTCGCCGAGCTGCTCCTCGACGTCGGCCACGACGCGGGCATTGGCGGTCGCCGTCGTCGCGAGCACGGGCACCGATAGCGGGAGCTCGTCGATGAGCGCGGCGATCCGCCGGTAGTCGGGCCGGAAGTCGTGGCCCCAGTCGGAGATGCAGTGCGCCTCGTCGACCACGAGCAGGCCGGTCCGTGCGAGCAGCTCGGGCAGGTGCTCCTCGCGGAACGAGGGGTTCGTGAGCCGCTCCGGCGAGATGAGCACGACATCCGCCGTATCAGCGGCGAGCGCCGCATGCACCTCGTCCCATTCGAGGCGATTGGCGGAATTGATGGCGACGGCGCGCACGCCCGCCCGCGCGGCCGCCTCGACCTGGTCGCGCATGAGGGCCAGGAGCGGGGAGACGATGAGTGTGGGCCCCGCGCCCTGTGCGCGCAGGAGCAGCGAGGCGACGAAGTAGACAGCGGACTTCCCCCACCCCGTGCGCTGCACCACGAGCGTACGACGGCGGTGCGCCACGAGCGCTTCGATCGCCTCGAATTGCCCGGGATGGAACGCAGCGTCGTCGCGCCCCACGAGGCGCCGGAGGACGCCGAGCGCGTCCTCCCGCAGCGCGTCCGAGATCGGCGAGCCGGTGTCAGAAAACGTCATGAATCGCCCCTACTGGCTGGTAAGCAGTGCTTGATCTGGCACTCCGGACTGTCCCTCCCAGTATGGCCGTGACGTCTGACACTTCTCGCTGCGCGGAAACATCGGCGCCTATTACCTTTGGGATATCTGACCACTTCAGCGCCCTACAAAGGATGTCTTCATGACGGCAACGGTGCCGCCCCTGTCCGAATCCACCCTCCCTGCGGAACCCGAGGCGCAGCCGGCCCGGAAGTCGGCCGGCCACGTGATCGTGGACTCGCTCGTGGCCCATGGAGTCACGCGCTCTTACGTAGTCCCGGGTGAATCGTTCCTCGATGTCCTCGACGGGCTCCACGGCTCGCCGATCGAGACGGTCGTGTGCCGGCACGAGGGCGGCGCCGCGTACATGGCCGAGGCCGACGGCAAGATGAACCAGGTCCCCGGAATCGCGATGGTCACCCGCGGGCCGGGCGCGGCGAACGCGCACGTTGGCCTGCACACCGCGTGGCAGGATTCCACGCCGATGGTCCTGTTCGTGGGCCTCATCCCGTTCGCCCACCGCGACCGCGAGGCGTTCCAGGAGTTCGACATCAAGTCCTGGTTCGACACGGGCGCCAAGCGCGTCATGGTGCTCGACCACGCTGAGCGGGCCTCCGAGCTCGTTGCCGAAGCGATGTTCGCGGCGACGAGCGGTCGGCCCGGGCCGGTCGTCGTCGGCCTCCCCGAAGACATCATCCAGCAGGAGATCGACGCGGCGATCCACCCGAAGATCCCCGTGGCCAACGGCGGCATGACCGTCAACGACTGGAAGGCGCTCAAGGGCGCGCTGCTCGAGGCCGAGAAGCCGCTCTTTGTGGTCGGCGGGAACGACTGGACGCAGGAGGGCACTGTCGCCCTCACGAAGTGGCTCGAGGAGCACAACATCCCCGCGGCGGCCGAGTGGCGCTGCGAGGGGACCATACCGTTCGGCTCGCCGTCGTACGTCGGCCCGATCGGCTACGGCCGCCCCAAGCCGACCTACAACCTGCTCGAGGAGACGGACCTCCTCGTCTTCGTCGGCACCGTCCCCGGCGACGTCATCACGGACGGCTTCCTGGTCCGCCAGGACTGGGCCAAGAAGAACTTCCTCGTCACGATCGATCCGTCGTTGCGCGGGCGGTCCGGCCCTGTCTCGTACCAGATCGTCGCCAAGCCGGATGTGTTCGTGCGCGACCTGGTCCGCATGGAGCTGCCGGCCCGCGAGGAGTGGGCGGAGTGGACGCGGCGCATGCGTTCCGAGCAGGAGAAGTTCGCCACGCTGCCCTCGGCCACGCCGACGGACGGGCAGGCCCGCATGGACACCCTCATGGCCCATCTCGTCCCGACTCTTCCGGAGGATGCGATGGTCACGCTCGGCGCGGGCGAGCACACCAACTGGGCCCACCGCTACTTCCCGACCCAGCGCTACGCTTCGATGATCAGCGCGCGCAACGGCTCCATGGGCTACTCGATCCCGTCCGCGATCGCGGCCTCGCTCGCCTACCCGGGCCGCCGCGTCGTGACCATCGCGGGCGACGGCGAGTTCCTCATGAACGGGCAGGAGCTCGCGACCGCGGCCCAGTACGGCGCGACCCCGCTGGTGATCGTCATGGACAACCAGGAGTACGGCACGATCCGCTCCCATCAGGAGCGCCAGTACCCGCGCCGCATCTCGGGCACGCAGCTCAGGAACCCCGACTTCGCGCTCATGGCCCAAGCCTTCGGCGGCTTCGGTGTGCGAGTCGAGCGCGACGCCGACGTCCCGGCGGCCCTCTCCGCCGCGCTCCGCGCGATCGACGAGGACGGCACCTTCGCGCTCGTCCACCTCATCGTCGAGCAGCGCGTCAAGGCGTACTGACACGACCCGGCCGCGGCACTGAGTAAACTCAGGCGGGTGACGAGCAACGTGAGCACTCCCTCCGGCCAGGCGCCGCAGCCCGACCTCTCCGCATCCTTCAAGGCGTACGACGTGCGCGGGATCGTGGGCGAAACGATCGACGCGCGGATCGTCGAGGCGGTGGGCGCGGCGTTCGTCGACGTCCTCGGCCTCGCCGGCCAGCCCGTGCTGGTGGGCGGTGACATGCGGCCCTCCTCCCCCGAGTTCATCGCCGCGTTCGCCCGTGGTGCGGCCGCGCGCGGCGGCCTCGTCGAGACGATCGGCCTCATCTCCACGGACGAGCTCTACTACGCGTGCGGCTCCCTCGGTGCCGCGGGCGCGACGTTCACGGCGAGCCACAACCCGGCCCAGTACAACGGCATCAAGCTCTCGAAGGCGGGCGCCCTCCCGGTCTCGTCGGAGACCGGCCTCAAGGAGATCCAGGCGGCGACGGAGGCCTACCTCGCAGCAGGCGAGGTGGCCGCCGTCGAACGCCCGGGCACCATCTCCGAGCGGGACGTCCTCGCGGACTACGCGGCACACCTCCGCAAGCTTGTGGACCTCTCCGGCATCCGTCCGCTCAAGGTCGTGGTCGACGCCGGCAACGGCATGGCGGGCCTCACGACCCCGGCCGTCCTCGGCGACACGCTGCTCCCAGCGCTGCCGCTCGACATCGTCCCGCTGTACTTCGAGCTCGACGGCACGTTCCCGAACCACCCCGCCAACCCGCTCGAGCCGGCGAACCTGGTCGACCTCCAGAAGGCGGTGGTCGAGCACGGCGCGGACCTGGGCCTCGCGTTCGACGGCGACGCGGACCGCTGCTTCGTGATCGACGAGAACGGCGATCCGGTCTCCCCGTCAGCCATCACGGGCCTGGTGGCCCGGCGCGAGATTGCCCGCGCGCAGGCTGGCGGCGAGCCCGAGCCGATCATCATCCACAACCTCATCACGTCCCGCGCGGTGCCAGAGCTCGTCCAGCACGACGGCGGCCGGCCCGTCCGCACGCGCGTGGGCCACTCGTTCATCAAGGCGGTCATGGCTGAGGAGGGCGCGGTGTTCGGCGGCGAGCACTCGGCCCACTACTACTTCCGCGACTTCTGGAACGCGGACACCGGCATGCTCGCGGCGATGCACGTGCTCGCCGCGCTCGGCAGCCAGGACCGACCGCTGTCCGAGCTGGGCGCCGAGTACGAACCGTACGTCTCCTCGGGTGAGATCAACTCGGAAATCGAGGACAAGGCCGGCGCCGTGGCCCGCGTGCGCGAGGCGTACGAGGGTCCCGAGGTCGCGATCGACGAGCTCGACGGGACCACGTTCTCCGCCGCCGATGGCTCGTGGTGGTTCAACCTGCGCCCGTCCAACACCGAGCCGTACCTGCGCTTCAACGGCGAGGCCAAGGACCGCGAGACCCTCGACTCGCTCCGCGACAGCGTCCTCGCGATCGTGCGCGCATGAGCACGGAGGACGGCGTGGCCGGCAACCCGCACGAGGACACGATGCTGCGCGAGCTGCACGACGTCCTCGGCACGGCGCTCGCGATGGCGCAGGAGCAGCTCGAGAAGAACGGCGGCTTCCTGCCGTTCGGCGTCACGCTGGCGGACGACGGCGAGCTACGGCTCGTGCTCGTCGCCCCACCCGAGGCGGAGGACGGCGAGGGCGCGGAAGCCACCGAGCACGAAGGCGATCTGGACGCCGAGGCCATGCTCGCCGACGTCATCGAGCTGCTCAGGCAGGGCCGCGAGGGCTGCCGGGCGATCGCGTTCGCGAGCGACGTCACGCTGCCCGAGCACGGCAGCGACGGGATCCACGCCGCAGCTGAGCACCGCGACGGCGGTCTGCTCGCCGCCATCCTCCCGTACGAGATGACCGCGAGCGGCTACGTCTACGCCCCCGTCGAACCGGATGGGCACGACGCCCAGGTGTTCACGGACTGACGCGGACCTCGCGCTCGGCCCGCGGGCGGGACACCGGACGCGCGCCGCGGGGCCGGACGAGCGTGGTGCCCACCCCCGCGAGCAGGACGAGACCGCCGAGCGCTTCGAGCGGCTGGGGCACCTCGCCGAACGCGATCCACGCGGCGGCGAGCCCCACGGGCGGCACGAGCAGGGTGTACGGAACCACGGCCGCGGCGGGGTACTTCCCGAGCAGCGAGTTCCAGGCCGAGTAGCCCACGAGCGAAGCGAGCAGCACGGTGAACAGCGTGCTCACCCACGCTGGCAGCGACAGGTGCGCGAGCGAGCCCACCACTGCATCCGGCCCCTCGACCGCCGCGGCGAGCGCGAGCATGGGCACCGGGACCACCGCGGCCGACCACACCACGAGGCCGAGGCCTGAGACGCCCTTCGCGGAGCGCGAGATCGTGTTGCCCACGCCCCACGAAAGCCCCGCGAGGACCACGAGCAGGAGCGGCCCGAGCGGCGCGACCGCCCCGCGGCCCACCGCGACGAGCACGAGGCCGACCGCGCCGGCACCCACCCCGGCGAGCTGGGCCGCCGTCGGCCGTTCCTTGAGGGCTGCCGCGGCGATCAGGATGGTGAAGAACATCTGGCTCTGCAGCACGAGCGGGGCGAGCCCCGCGGGCATCCCCCAATGCATCGCGAGGTAGACGAGCCCGAACTGCCCCGCGCTCATGAACAGCCCCAAGCCCGCGATGACGCGCCACGAGACGGCCGGCTTCGGCACGAAGAAGACCGCAGGCACGGCCACGAGCGCGAAGCGGAGGGCCACAAACACGAGCGGTGGAACGTCCCGGAGACCCAGCTCGATCGCGACGAAGTTCACGCCCCAGATGACGGCGACGAGTGCGGCGAGGGCGGCATGGCGGGGTTTCACCCCTCCATCGTCGCCGCAGCAACCTTTCAGCACCAGCGGTGATTTGTGCGACCAACCATCTACGATTGCTTCATGATCGATCTTCAGGCCCTGCGCTCGCTCGCTGCGGTTGAGCGGCACGGCTCGGTCGTCGCGGCGGCCGACGCGCTGGGCTTCAGCCCGTCCGCCGTCTCGCAGCAGATCAAGAAGCTGGAGCGGCAGTCCCGGGCAGCCCTCCTCGAGCGCCAGGGGCGGGGCGTGCTGCTCACGGAGCGCGGCCGCGCGCTCGTCGAGCACGGGGTGCGTCTGCTCGCAGACATCGAGCGAGTCGAGTCGATGCTCGCGGCGGAGGACGCACCCCAGGGGACGTTCGCCGTCGCCTCCTTCTCCACGGCGACGCGCGCGTTCTTCGGGCACGTGGCCCGCCGCCTCGCCGAAGAGGCACCGGGCATGCGCCTCGAGGTCTCGAGCGTCGACCCGGTCGAGGCGGTGGAGCTCGTGGCCCACGGGGACGCGGAGCTCGCGGTCGTCCACAACTGGAACTCCGTGCCGCTCGAGGTGCCGGCACATGTGAGCCTCGAGCCGCTGTGCGAGGACGTCGCGGACGTCATCCTGCCCACCTCGCACCGGCTCGCGGACCGCACCGTGCTGGACCGCCGCGACCTCCTCGACGAAACCTGGTGCGCGACCCCCAAGGGCGCCATCTGCCACGAGGCCCTCATGCGCCTCTTCTCTGCAGAGGGCACGATTCCGCGGATCGGCTTCACGGATCCGGACTTCGCGACGCATGTGGCCCTCGCGAACGACGGCGCCGCGCTGGCTTTGGTGCCGAGGCTCGGCCGGCCCCCACTCCCGGAGGGGGTCGTGGCGCTCCCCCTCGCGGGCGAAACCCCCAAACGCCTCGTGTCGGCAGCGTATCGACGCACGATGTCGGAGAGCCCAGGCGTCCGACTGATCGTGCATCTGCTACGGCACACCCGAGTTATCTGAACAAATGTTTGCATCGTCGCGGTAGACTTCTGGGCATGCGCATGACTGCCTTCGAGGATGTGAGCCTGCGGGCACTCATGTTGCTCAGTGCGGCGGACAGCACCCAGCCGCTTGCCACTCGGGCCATCGCCGAGGGGGTCGGGACGCCCTACAACCACGTGAGCAAGGCCGTACTGCGCCTGCGTGAGCTCGGCCTCGTCGAGTCCACCCGCGGGCGGGCCGGAGGGGTGCAGCTGAGCGACCTCGGCCGCCGGGCCACGGTCGGAAGCGTTCTGCGCGCGCTCGACACTCGCATGGACCTCACAGAGTGCGAATCGCCCACCGGCGACTGCCCGCTCATGTTCCAGTGCAACCTCCGCTTGGCCTTCCGCCACGCCCGCGAGGCGTTCTATGCGGCCCTCGACGACGTGCTCGTGAGCTCGCTGCCGCACGCCCGCCAGATGGGCCCTGTGCTCCTTCAGCTCGGCGTCCGCCCGTACGCGGGCACAGCGTAGACCGGGCTGTCTTTTCCAGACCCCTGCCTCTGGACCCCTGCCTCTGGACCCCGCGGAGGCGTATGTTGTGTCCATCCGGCCGCTTCAGCCCCTGTGAGGCTCAGGTGACAGGAGGAGCACAGTGGTCGAGCCAGCACCCGAGCGCCCGCCGCAACAGCTCGCGGGCAGCAGACCGCCGCGCGGTCCGCTCCCACGCGGCCGGTTCGGGAGGTGGGTCCGCGCCCACCGGACGATGACCGCGGTGTCCGCGGGCGCCGTCGTCCTTCTCCTCATCGCGGTGGGCGGGGTCTTCACCCTCGCGAGCCGCCAGGCCCCGAGCACCGGAGCCACACCCGGCCTCGCGAAGATCAAGCACATCGTGGTGATCATGCAGGAGAACCGCTCGTTCGACAGCTACTTCGGCACGTTCCCCGGCGCCGACGGGATCCCGATGCAGAACGGCGTGCCGACCGTGTGCGTCCCGGACCCGGCCCGCGGGACGTGCGTCAAGCCGTACTACGACCCGACGGACAAGAACTCAGGCGGCCCGCACGGCCAGACCAACGCGACGGCCGACATCGACGGCGGGAAGATGGACGGCTTCGTAGCCCAGGCCGAGCACGCGGCCGCGAACTGCGCGCCGAACGACCCCGCGTGCGCCGGTGCGGCCACAACGGACGTCATGGGCTACCACGACGCGCGGGACATCCCGAACTACTGGGCCTACGCGAAGGACTACACGCTCCAGGACCACATGTTCGAGCCCAACGCGTCGTGGAGCCTGCCCGAGCACCTGTACATGGTCTCGGAGTGGTCGGCGAAGTGCAGCTCGGCGGGGGACCCGCAGTCGTGCGTCAATGCGCTGCAGAATCCCGGGCTGCCGCCGGACTTCGGGAAGCGCACCGCGAAGCCCGCGCAAGCGCCTGACTATGCCTGGACCGACCTGACGTATCTCCTTCACGCGCAGAACGTGCCCTGGGCGTACTACGTGTTCAACGGCACCGAGCCCGACTGCCGCGACTCTTCCGCCGTGACGTGCGCCCCGGTGGCCCAGAACGCGAAGACGCCCGGCATCTGGAACCCGCTCCCCTACTTCGACACGGTCAAGCAGGACGGCCAGCTCGGCAACGTCCAGTCGCTCACGAACTTCTACGCGGCCGCGAAGGGCGGCACGCTCCCGGCCGTGAGCTGGATCGACCCCACGGGCGCCGTGAGCGAGCATCCGCCCGCGCTCGTCAGCACGGGGCAGGCGTACGTGACCGGGCTCGTCAACGCGATCATGTCCGGGCCCGACTGGGACAGCACCGCCATCTTCCTCTCCTGGGATGACTGGGGCGGGTTCTACGATCACGTCACGCCGCCCTCCGTGGACCAGAACGGCTACGGCCTGCGCGTGCCCGGGATCGTGATCAGCCCGTACGCGAAGAAGGGGTACATCGACCACCAGACGCTGAGCCAGGACGCGTATGTGAAGTTCATCGAGGACGCGTTCCTCCACGGCCAGCGCCTCGACCCCGCGACCGACGGGCGGCCCGATCCGCGCCCCGACGTCCGGGAGGACAGCCCCCAGCTCGGCGACCTCGCGAACGACTTCGACTTCAGCCAGCAGCCGTCCAAGCCCGTCCTGCTCCCGAACGCCGCGACGTACTGACGCGGCGCCCGGGAGGGCTCCTAGTTGGCGGCCGTGAAGATCTCTCCGCGGAACTGCGGCTTCTCGAGCTCGTCGAGCGTCGCGACGGCGTAGTCCTGGGCGGAGATGAAGTCGCCCGCGGGGACCCCAACGGCCGTGCGGTACTGGCCGGTGCGCTCGCCCGGCGCGATCACTGCGGCGGGGGCCTGGACCGTCACGTCGAGGCCGGCGGCGGAGTCGCGCAGCACCTCGTACGCTGCGAACACGGTGTCGGATTCGGCCTTGTATTCGGCCGGGAAGTCCGGGAGGTCCTTGATGCGGGTCCCGTCGGGGGTCTGAAGCCCGCCGAAGCCGCCCACGAGGTACAGCCGCGCCTCGGTCGGGACCTCCGCGATCGCGCGGTGCGCCTCGAGGTAGGGCTCGAGCGGGCCGCCGGTGCGGTCGGGCGCCGTTGCCAGGACGACGACGTCGTTCGCCGAAGCGGCCGACCGGAACGTCTCGAGGTCGGCGAGGTCAGCAGCGCGGACGACGGCGGCGCCCTCCACCGCGGTCCCCTTGCGGCTCAGCGCGGTCACCTCGTGCCCGCGGCGCGCGGCCTCGGCGACGATCTGGCTTCCCACCATGCCGGTGGCTCCGTAGACGGCGATCTTCATGAGCGGTCCTTCCGTTGAGTGCGACGCGTGCGGCCGCGATGCTTGGCTCCAGCATTCGACACAGTATCCGGAAGATACCAAGTACTTCAAAGTGCTATGGTTACCTTGTGGAAAGCACTAATGGCCTCGCCTTCGACGTCATGGACCCCGAGTGCCCCTCGCGCGTCGTCCTGCAGCGGATCGGCGACAAATGGACGCCGCTCATCGTCCAGGCCCTCAAGGACGGCGCGCTCCGGTTCAGCGCCCTGCGCGTGGCCGTGGGCGGCATCACGCCGAAGGTGCTGACCCAGACCCTGCGCACGCTCGAGCGCGACGGCCTCGTGGCCCGCGCCGTGTATGCCGAGGTCCCCGTGCGCGTCGAGTATCGGCTCACGCCGCTCGGCGAGAGCCTGCTCGGCCCCCTCGACGCGATCCGCGACTGGGCCGAGACCCACTCGCGCAAGATCCTCGACGCCCGCGACGCCTTCGACGCCGCCACGGCCTGACCGACCCGCGCCCCTAGAACACCCGCCGCCAGTTCGTCTTCGCGAGGTCGAGCACCTCGTCGCCGCGGCCGGAGAGCACGGTCCGGAGGGCGTAGAGCGTGAAGCCGCTCGCCTGCTGGGCCGTGATGGTCGGGGGCATCGCGAGCTCCTGCCGGATCGTCGACACGTCCACGAGGGCCGGGCCGTCATAGGCGAAGGCCTCCTTGAGCCCGCGCTCGAGCTCCGAGGATTCGTCGACCCGGACACCCTTCATGCCGAGCGACCCGGCGACCGCCGCGAAATTCGGGTTGTCGAGGCCCGTCCCATAGTTCACGAAGCCGGCGGACTTCATCTCGAGCTCGATGAAGTTGAGCGAGGAGTTGTTGAACACCACGAGCTTGACCGGGAGCTTGTTCTGCACGATCGTGATGAGCTCGCCCATGAGCATCGACAGCCCGCCGTCGCCCGCGAGCGCGACGATCTGCCGCCCGGGGTAGGCGGCCTGTGCGCCCATCGCGTGGGGCAGGGCGTTCGCCATGGAGCCGTGCGTGAATGAGCCGACCAGCCGCCGTCGTCCGTTCATCGTGAGGTAGCGCGCCGCCCAGATGACCGGCGTGCCGACGTCGGCGGTGAAGACCGCGTCGTCGTCGGCGAGCTGGTCGAGGACCCGCGTGATGTACTGCGGGTGCAGGGCCTGGCCCTTCTTGGTGGGCGTCGCGAGGTCGTCGAGCTTGGCGCGGGCCTTCGCGTAGTGCTTGAGCGAGGCGTCGAGGTGGGCGCGCCGCTGCTTGCGGTCCAGCAGCGGAAGAAGGGCCTCGGCCGTGGCCTTGACGTCGCCCACGAGCCCGAGGTCGAGCTTCGCGCGCCGGCCGAGCTGCTCGCCGCGGATGTCCACCTGGATGATCTTCGCGTGGTCCGGATAGAACTGCTGGTACGGGAAGTCGGTGCCGAGCATGAGCAGCACGTCGCACGCGTCCATGGCGCGGTACCCGGAGCTGAAGCCGAGCAGGCCCGTCATGCCGACGTCGAACGGGTTCTCGTACTCGATGAACTCCTTGCCCCGGAACGCGTGCACGATCGGCGCCCCGAGCGCGTCGGCGAGCGCGACCACCTCGTCGTGCGCACCCTCGACCCCGGCACCGGCAAGGATCGTGACCTTGTCCGACGCGTTGAGCAGCCCGGCGGCCTCGCGCAGCTCCGCATCGCTCGGGACGATGCGCGGCCTCGCGCGCCGCACCACCGCGACCCGCTCCGACTCGACCGGCGTGAGCGCGACGTCCCCCGAGAGGACGACGACGGCGACCCCTCGCTTCTCGACGGCGGTGCGCAGCGCGATCTCGAGGATGCGCGGCATCTGCGCCGGGTCCGTGACCTGCTCGGCGTACACGCTGCACTCGCGGAAGACCTCCTGCGGGTGCGTCTCCTGGAAGTAGTTCGAGCCGATCTCCGTGCTGGGGATGTGCGCGGCGATCGCGAGGACGGGCACGCGCGACCGGTTGGCGTCGTAGAGGCCGTTGATGAGGTGGAGGTTTCCGGGGCCGGCGGAGCCCGCGCACACGGCGACCTCACCGGTGAGAGCCGCCTCGCCGGCCGCGGCGAACGCGGCGGCCTCCTCGTGGCGGACGTGGACCCATTCGATGCTCGGGGTCTCCCGGAGGGCATCGGTGAAGCCGTTGAGCGAGTCTCCGGGGAGGCCGTAGACGCGGCGGACCCCGTTCGCGGCGAGGGTGTCGACGATGTTCTTCGCGATGGTCGTCATGACGCCACGCTAGTCCGGCGCGCACCGGCCCTGAAAGCCCTGGGGAATATCTCGTCGGACACATGGTTGAACATGAGCGAAGCTCACTCAAGTCTAGGAGGATGCATGCCGATCTACTTCGGCCCCACCGCTGGGAATGGCTCGTTCGATGACTTCCTTGCCCGCTACCTGCAGGGCCAGGGAGCACGCCGTCCGAACCGGCCCGTCGACATCACGCGGCTCGTGAGCCGCGGAACCCAGCAGATCCTGAACGCCGCGGGGCGCTTCGCGATCGAGCACGGTCACCGCGAGGTCGACGCCCTCCACCTTCTCCGGGCCCTCGCGGAGACCGAATCCGTCGCGGGCCTCATTGGCTACGCGGGCGCGGACCCCGCCGAGATCATCGCAGCCGCCGAGGAGCGGCTGCCCGTAGGCACACCCGCGCAGCCTGGCGAGGCCGAGGCGGCCGTGCCGTCGCTCACGCAGTCCGCGCAGCACGCGTTCCTCGACGCGTACAAGGTGGCCCGCTCGATGGGCTCGACGTACATCGACCCCGAGCACCTCTTCCTCGCGCTCGTCCTCGGCACGGACGCGCCCGCCGGCCAGATCCTGGGCGCGTTCGGCATCACGCCGCAGGGGCTCGAGGCGCGCGACGGCGCCGTGCCGGAGGAAACAGCGGACGACGGCGACTCCGCACCTGCCGCGGGTCCGCGCGCCAAGCGCCGGGGTTCTCGGACGCAGGGCGGCCAAGGAAAGACTCCGATGCTCGAGAAGTTCGGCACCGACCTCACGGCCCTCGCCCGCGAGGGGAAGCTCGACCCGGTGATCGGCCGCGCCGAGGAGATCGAGCAGGCCATCGAGATCCTGGCCCGCCGCACGAAGAACAACCCCGTGCTCATCGGCGAGGCCGGTGTGGGCAAGACCGCGATCGTCGAGGGGCTCGCGCAGGCCGTCGCGGCCGGCGAGGTCCCCGCGCAGCTGCACGGGCGCAGGGTCGTCTCGCTTGACCTCCCCGCCATGCTCGCTGGCACCCGGTATCGGGGCGACTTCGAGGAGCGCCTCACGAAGACCATGGACGAGATCGCGGCGAGCGGAAACGTCATCGCGTTCGTCGACGAGCTGCACGGCGTAGTCGGCGCGGGCGGTGGCGGCGAGGGCGGCATGGACGCGGGCAACATCCTCAAGCCGAGGCTGGCCCGCGGCGAACTGCACCTCATCGGCGCCACGACGCTCGACGAGTACCGGAAGATCGAGAAAGACCCCGCCCTCGAGCGGCGGTTCCAGCCGGTCACGGTCGGCGAGCCGAGCGTCGAGGACGCGGTCGCGATCCTCGACGGGCTCAAGTCGCGCTACGAGGAGCACCACGGCGTGACGTACTCGGACGAGGCGATCCGCTCCGCGGTCCAGCTCTCGCACCGCTACATCACGGACAGGTTCCTGCCCGACAAGGCCATCGACCTCATCGACCAGGCGGGCGCCCGCAAGAGCCTCGCACGCGGA
Source organism: Sinomonas albida (assembly GCF_004919045.1). Classification (GTDB taxonomy): domain Bacteria; phylum Actinomycetota; class Actinomycetes; order Actinomycetales; family Micrococcaceae; genus Sinomonas; species Sinomonas albida. Next base: position 167,584 of record NZ_SWDW01000005.1, on the reverse strand, counting down.
CCCCGGAACGATCTCGAGGCCCTGAACGCCGAGGCAACCCGGCTCGAGGAGCAGAAGGCCGCAGCCGTGGCGCACGAGGACTACGAAGAGGCTTCGAGGCTCCGCGACGCCATCGAGCAGGTGGCGCTCAAGATCGCAGACGCCGTGGAGGCGTCTGCCCAGACGAGCCCGTCCGACGTGGTCGATGAGCCGGACATTGCTGCCGTCATCGCCCGGGCCACGGGCATCCCGGCGGCGCGCGTCACGGAAGGCGAGCGCGAGCGGCTCGCGCGCCTCGAGGACGAGCTCCACGGCCGGGTCGTGGGCCAGGCGGACGCGGTCAGTGCGATCGCGAAGGCCGTGCGGCGCAACCGGACGGGCCTCGGCGACGCGGGCCGCCCCGTGGGCAGCTTCCTGTTCCTCGGCCCGACCGGCGTGGGCAAGACCGAGCTCGCGAAGGCCCTCGCGGCCTCGCTGTTCGGTGACGAGTCTGCGATGGTCCGCTTCGACATGAGCGAGTTCGGCGAGCGCCACACGGTCAGCCGGCTGGTCGGTGCCCCTCCGGGGTACGTCGGCTACTCGGAGGCCGGACAGCTCACCGAGCGCGTGCGGCGGCACCCGTACTCCGTGGTGCTGCTCGACGAGGTCGAGAAGGCGCACCCGGACGTGTTCAACCTGCTCCTGCAGGTGCTCGACGACGGGCGGCTGACCGACGGCCAGGGCCACACCGTGGACTTCCGCAACACCGTGGTGATCATGACCTCGAACCTCGGCTCCGAATTCCTCGCGACGCGCGGGGCCTCGCTCGGCTTCGCAGCGGGCGGGGCTGAGGGCGGGCCCTCCGACACTGAGCTCCGCGCCCGGATCATGGGCCGGCTCCGCGAGACGATGCGCCCCGAGTTCCTCAACCGCATCGACGAGATCGTGCTGTTCCGCAAGCTCACGCGCGAGCAGCTGCACGAGATCGTGCGGCTCCAGCTCCGCAGCACCGAGGCGCGGCTCGCGGCGCAGGGCATCGCCCTCGACGTCGACGACGCCGGCGTGGACTGGATCGCCGAGCGCGGCTACGAGCCCGAGTTCGGGGCCCGGCCGCTGCGGCGGGTGATCCAGCGCGAGCTCGAGGACCAGGTCGCGGACCTGCTCGTCGCGGGTGCCGTGGCCGAGGGCGGGCGTGTGAGCGTGACCGTCCAGCCGACGGACGGCGGCGGTGCGGGCGGCCCCGGCACGGACGACGGCGGCGAGCTCGCCGTCCGCGCAGAGGCGCCCGCCGAGGAGCCGGCTGCCGCCTGACGGCCACCGCGAGACCGGACCAAAAGGACGAGACCGCAGGGTAAAACCTGCGGTCTCGTCGCCTTAACTCCGGTCTCGTGGCAGGCCCTCAAACTACCCCTCCCGCACCGGCACTCCCAGGTGCTCGCGCAGCACGTACTCGGCGATCGCCATCGAGGACGTCGCGGCGGGCGAGGGCGCGTTGCGCAGGAGCGTCACCGAGCCGACCTGGTCCACGGCGAAATCGTCGAGCAGCGAACCGTCCGCGCTCCACGCCTGCGCTCGCACCCCAGCGTGGGCCTTCTCCACGAGGTCAGAGGGCCGCAGCTCGGGCACGAACTCGCGCGCCTGCCGGTAGTACAGGGGCTTCAGCAGCGAGGCCAAGATCTCCCGCGCCCCCATGCGCCAGTGCCGCCGGAACAGCGCGGGCGCGCCCGGCCACATGAGCGAGCCGAACGTGTCCCGCAGCGACACGTTTCCCCACCCGTATCCCTCGCGCGCGAGCGCGGGCACGGCGTTGGGGCCCACGTGAACGTCGTCGTACACGCCGCGCGTGAAATGCACGCCGAGGAACGGGAACCGGGGGTCCGGCACGGGATAGATCATCCCCCGCACCAGCTCGGCCCTCGACGGCTCGAGCGTCCAGTACTCCCCGCGGAACGGCAGGATCCGCGGCGACGGCGACGCCCCAACGAGGCGCGCCACGAGATCGGACTGCAGGCCGGCGCACACGATGAGTCGATCGAAGGTGTGGCTGCCCGCGGTGGTGGCGACCGCCGTCGTCCGCTCCCCCGCGCTCACCCCGACGACCTCGGCGCCAAGCAGCACCCGCCCGCCGGCGCCCCGCACGTCGCTCGCCATCGCCTCGGCGATCGCGGCGAAATCGACGACGGCGGTGTGCGGCGAATGCACGGCGCCCACCCCCGCGACGTGCCGCTCAAGCTCCAGCATGCGCTCGGGACCGATCCGTGCGAGGTCCGGGACGCCATTGGCCCGTGCGCGCCGCTCGATCTCGTCGAGCCGCGGAACCTCCTCCGGCGTCACGGCGACCACGAGCTTGCCGAGTTCGCGGTACGGCAGGGCGCGGTCGCGGCAATAGTCGCGCGTGAGCTCCCGGCCCCGCGCACAGAGGATGGCCTTGAGCGAGCCGGGCTGGTAGTACAGCCCCGCGTGCACGACGCCGGAGTTGTGCCCCGTCTGATGTGCCGCGACCCGGCGCTCCTTTTCGAGCACCGTGACGTCGAACCCGCCGGTCAGCGCGAGGGCCCGCGCGATCGCGAGCCCGATGATCCCGCCGCCCACGATCCCGACGCGCTCTGTCCCCGGTGGCACAGTCATGCCGCCTCCACGCGTCCTCTGGTCCCGTCGACACGCACGCGGTGCCCGTCGCGGAGCACCGACGTGCCCCGCCGCGTCCCCATGACCGCCGGGACGCCGTACTCGCGCGCGACGATCGCCGCGTGCGAACCGAGCCCGCCGGTATCCACGACGACAGCGGCCGCCCGCGCGAACAGCGGCGTCCACGAGGGATTGGTGTTCGGGCACACAAGCACCTCGCCGGCCCGCAACGCCCCGAACTCCTCCGGCCCGTGCACAATCCGGACCGGCCCTTCGGCGACGCCGCCGCTCGCCGGCGTCCCCGCGACGAGTGCGCCCGCGCCGTCGTCCGCGGGGGACTCGCGCGGAAGGACCACAGCGAGGTCGAGCAGCGGGACGCCCGCGTACTCGCGCCTCAGGGCGGCGCGGCGCGCGGCGAGGGCACGCACACGGGAACGGTCGACGTCGTCCATCGACTCGGGCGCGCCCAGCGCCTTCAGCTCCTCGAGGCGCAGGTGGAAGACGTCCTCCGGCACGGCGAGCGCCCCGGCGGACGCGAGCCGCCCGCCCAGCTCGAGGAACGTGGCCCGCAGCGGGGGCATGACGCGGGTGATGAGGAAGTGCGTGTCCTCCCGGAACGCCAGGCCACGCCGGGCCGCGTCGACGAGGCCGCGGGCCGCCCGCGCCGCGCGCGCCGAGCGCAGCAGCGGGTGGGCAAGGAGCGTCTCGAGCGCCTCGGCGCCGGGGGCGGGTCCCCGCTCGGCAGGCGGTTCGGCGGCCGCCGCCTGGATGAGCGCGGCAACCGGCACGGGGTCGTCGCGCCACGCGGGTGCCGTCGCGAGGACGATGCTGACGGACTCACGATGGCCATACTCCGCGAGGAACCCGGTCAGCCTGTCGTCGAAGTCGGCGAACTCGGGGCGAGTGCGGACGGCGTCGAGGAACCCGCGGGCGTCGAGCTCGCGGGCCGCGGCCGCGAGCCCGGGGTCGGCACGGACCGCGTCGGCGAGCCGCTCGAGCGCGTCGTTTCCGTCGCGTGTGCGGGTGCGTGCCCCCGCCACGAGCGGCGAGGCGAGCCGGCCGAGCCCGAGCACGGCCAGCCCGAGCCGCAGCGGCACGAACGGCACGAACGATCCCGGGAGGTACCGCGCGCGGACCACCGCGAGCGGCCGCATCGCCTCGTGGCACCGGTCGATCCGGGCGGTGAGGTCCGGCCAGGGCAGTTCGGAGAGCTGCTCGGCGTCGAGCGCGCTGACGGCGGCATTGAACTCCGCCACGAGCGGATCCTCGGTCCAGCGTTCGGGCCGGAAGCGGCGTACTCGCCGGGCCACCGAAAGGGGCGCGCCCAGCGTGAGGAGGCTCGGGCGGGGCCGAGGCGGGACGAGCTGCAATGCCACCCCGTCGCGCTCCTGGATGAGCGTGCCGAGCGGCGGGAACCGAACCCCGACGCTCCCTGCCATGACGTCGAGCATCCGGACCACGCCCGGTCCGAGCCACGCCGTGACGTCGAGCGGATACGGCCGAGCGGTGAACATCTCGAGGAAGAACGGCGCGACCATCCGCTGGATCCGGCCGAGCTGCGGCGGCTCAAGCGGGAGCGCCGTCATGGGCCGGGCCTGGAGGAGCACGATCCGGCTCCCAGCGAGCGCCCATTCGATGTCCTGCGGCACCCCGAAGTGCCGTTCGGCCCGGACGGCGAGCTCGGCCAGCTCGCGTGCGGCGCGGTCGGGCAGAACGCGGGCGGCGCGACCGGGCGCGGGGGTCCATTCGCGGACGGTGACGTCACGGTCCAGCACGAGATGCTCGGGCGTGACCTCGCCCGAGACGACTGCCTCGCCGAGCCCCGGCGCAGCGTCCACGACGAGCTCGGCGCGCCTGCCCGTGAGCGGGTTGGCGGTGAAGAGGACCCCGGCGGCCTCGGCGTCCGCCATCCGCTGGACGACGACGGCGATCGCCACGTCCGCGGGCGCGATCCCGTGCCGCTCGCGGTACTGGACGGCGCGGTCGGTCCAGAGGGAGGCCCAGCAGCGGCGGACCGCGGCGGCCACCGCGGCGGGGCCGACGACGTCGAGGAACGTGTCCTGCTGGCCCGCGAAGGCCGCGCCGGGGAGGTCCTCCGCCGTCGCGCTCGAGCGGACGGCGACCCGTGTGCCCGCGGGACCGAGCTCCGCGAGGGCGGCCGCGATCTCGAGCTCAAGGTCCCGGGAAAGCGGGGCCGCCTCGAGCGCCGCGCGGGCCTTCGACGGGTCCGTGGCCGCGCGGTCGGGGTCGAACCCGGCCGCCTCGGCGTGGGCGCGGTAGGCCGACGTCGTGACGACGAAACCGGGCGGGACCGGGAGGCCGGCAGCCAAGAGCTCGCCGAGGTTGGCACCCTTGCCACCGGCGTCGGGCAGATCTTCCGCGCGGAGCGAGGCCAGGGGCCTCACGGCCCCAGAGTGGTGGGGCGAAGCCGGGCTGAGCGGGCTGACCAAGGGGGAGGCGCCGTCGTCCATGGGGCACACGCTACCCGGGCGCGGAGGCGTGCAGAAGGGCCGCCCCGTGTGCAGCGGGGCGGCCCTCCTAGGGTGTCCGGCGCCGTTCAGTTCGCCGGAGTCTGTGTCGGCCTACGGCCTCGGTGCGGTCAGCCGAGGCGCTCCTTGAGGCCTTCGAGCTGTGCCGTGATGCTTTCGGGCAGCGAGCCGCCGAAGCGGTCGAACCACTCCTCAAGGCTGGGAAGCTCTGCGCGCCACTCGTCGGCGTCGAAGCGCACGGCCTCGTTGACCTCCTCAGCGCTCATGTCGAGGCCCCTGACGTCGAGGCTCTCGGGCGTCGGCACGAAGCCGATCGGCGTCTCAACGGCGTCCGCCTTGCCTTCGATGCGCTCGATCGCCCACTTGAGCACGCGCGAGTTGTCGCCGAAGCCGGGCCACGCGAACCCGCCCTCGCGAGTGCGGCGGAACCAGTTCACGAGGAAGATCTTCGGGAGCCTGGCCGGGTTCGCCTTCGCGGAGAGATTCACCCAGTGGCTCAGGTAGTCGCCCGCGTCGTAGCCGATGAACGGGAGCATGGCCATGGGGTCGCGACGCACGACGCCGACCGCGCCAGCCGCGGCCGCGGTCGTCTCCGAGGAGAGGGTGGCGCCGTAGAAGATGCCTTGGGCCCAGTCGCGGGACTGCGTCACGAGCGGGACGGTCGTCTTGCGGCGGCCGCCGAACAGGATCGCGTTGACCTCGACGCCGTCCGGGGCGAAGTAGTCGTCCGCGAGCATGTCGATCTGGTCGATCGGCGTGCAGAAGCGCGAGTTCGGGTGGGCGGCGGGGCGGCCGCCGTTCTCTGCAGAGATCTGCGGCGTCCACTCGTTGCCCTGCCAGTCGGTCAGGTGGGCCGGGACCTCCTCGGTCATGCCCTCCCACCACACGCCGCCGTCGTCCGTGAGGGCGACGTTGGTGAAGATGCTGTTGCCCTTCGCGATGGCGCGCATCGCGTTCGGGTTGGTTCCCCAGCCGGTGCCGGGGGCCACGCCGAAGAGGCCGGCCTCGGGGTTGACCGCGCGGAGCTCGCCCTCCTTGCCGAAGCGCATCCACGTGATGTCGTCGCCGAGCGTCTCGACCTTCCAGCCCTCGATCGTCGGGTCGAGGAGCGCGAGGTTCGTCTTGCCGCAGGCGGACGGGAACGCGGCGGCCACGTGGTAGGCCTTCTTCTGGGGGCTCGTGAGCTTGAGGATGAGCATGTGCTCGGCGAGCCAGCCTTCGTCGCGAGCCATGACGGACGCGATGCGCAGGGCGTAGCACTTCTTCCCGAGCAGCGCGTTGCCGCCGTAGCCCGAGCCGTAGGACCAGATCGAGCGCTCCTCCGGGAAGTGCACGATCCACTTCTCCGGATTGCACGGCCACGAGACGTCCTCCTGGCCGGGCTGCAGCGGCGCGCCGACCGAGTGCAGGGCCGGAACGAAGAACGCGCCCGTCTGCTCGATCTTCTTGAGCACGTCGGTTCCGATGCGCGCCATGATGCGCATCGAGGCGACGACGTACGCCGAGTCCGTGATCTCGACGCCGAACTTGGGGTCCTCGGCGTCGAGGTGGCCCATGACGAACGGGATCACGTACATGGTGCGGCCGCGCATGGCGCCGTCGAAGAGGCCCTTGAGCTTGACCTTCATCTCGGCCGGGTCCATCCAGTTGTTCGTGAAGCCGGCGTCGCGCTCGTTGCGCGAGCAGATGAACGTCTGCTCCTCCACTCGGGCCACGTCTGCGGGGTCCGAGAAGGCAGCGAAGGAGTTCGGGAAGATCTCCGGGTTGAGCCGCGTGAGGGTGCCCGCGGCGACGAGCTCGTCGGTCAGCTGGCGGAACTCCGCCTCGGAACCGTCCACCCAGTGGATCCGTTCGGGCTGAGTCAGTTCCGCGACTTCCTCAACCCAGGACAGCAGGGGCTCGTAGGTGGTGGGGGCTCCTTCAAGAAGCCGAACGCGAGTTGCGCCCATGTCTTCCTCCTTCGCTGGGTTGGCGTGTTCCTCAATGGTAGGGAAGGTGGTCTGTACCACCGGGCTCGTTTACATGCATGAAATGAGAGTGAAACACTCAAAAGGGCAAGATTCTGGGGATCTTGCCCTTTTTGTGCTCAATTTAAGTGATGAAGGTCACATAGACCGGTACAGTCACGGAGGTCTCATCTCGTGGATTTGGAACCGCGTTGGTCTTCGCGTAAAGTTATTCAGGCCGAAGCGCGAGGAATGCGGTGCAAACCGCGGATCCACGCCCGAGCTTCGGAAATGCGCCCATAGCTCAGCTGGATAGAGCGTCTGTCTACGGAACAGAAGGTCGGGGGTTCGAATCCCTCTGGGCGCACGGATCATGGAACACCTCTCGGTCGAAAGACCGGGAGGTGTTTTTCGTTGCGGCCAGGTGCAATTGCCCCGTTCCGGCCCGTTACCGGCGATCGGCGGCCAGGCAGGCCCGTCCGGCCTAGTTGGCCACGCCGCCCTGGCCGTTCGGACCCACAGACTCCCAGGCCGGAAGCGGATCCTCGTACGCCATCCACGCGAACGGGCCTTCGGCCAGCTCGGCGTCGGTGAGGGCGCACGCATCGAGGGCGCCCACGAGCCCCTCGCGGTCCAGATCGAGGCCGACCACGCCGAGCTCCTGCCCAATCGCGAGCATGCCCCCGCCTACAGGTGCGGCAAGCGGCTCGAGGCCCACCACCCCGCCGACCTGATGCCACTGGGCCAGGATCCCGGGCCGCGAAGCGAGCGTGCAGAACCCCGCCGAGCGCACGAGCCGCCCATACCGGCCGGACCCGATGTCGCCCTCGAGCGCCGCCGCGAGCCGGCCCGCATGGAACGGACGCACCTGCTCGTAGACGAAGCCACTCACCCGCCGGTCCGTCATGTACGGCGCAAAGTCGCGGTTGATGAGCGCCATCCACCCGGCGCCGTCCTGGTCGCGGGCGATCTCGCCGAGTTCGAGGTCGAGGCTCGCAGCCGGCTGGTCGACGCGGAGCCGCGCCCGGGGGTTGAGGTGGTTGACGAGCGCGAGGTGCATCGAAAGATCCGGGGTCGACAGCGGCTCCCAGTTGACCAGCACCACGGTCGTCGCGAGCTCGATCGACTCGACGAGCCGCTCGGTGAGGGTCGTCGCGCCCTCGGCCGCACCGGCGTCGTCCGCGAGGTCGTCGAAGAAGTGGGCCACATCGACGACCGCGACGAGCTGCGCGAGGCGAGCCTCGCCGTCGTCCGCCGCACACCCTTCCGCGCCGCCCGCGCGACCCAGCGCACCGATCAGCTCGGCCGACCCCCAGCGTCCCGCCGCGTCGAAGACCGCAACCGTCCCGCCCCGGCCTCCCACCGCCGCCTCGACACTCGCGGCGAGGCGCGCCGACGGCACGGAACGGAGGGCCTCGACGAGCGGCCAGTGGTGCGCCGTCGCAAGTCGGCGGGCGTATCGGCGCCCCTCGGGCTCGCACACTCCGACGATCGCCACCACGCTGACCACGGCCCGCTCCTTCTCCGTTCGGGAATATTCTCGAGCCACTGTACATTAATGAGAATTGTTCCTACTAAGTAAGGAGGCATGCGTGAAGGTTCGCGCGTCCATCAGATCCCTCAAGTCTCAGCCCGGCTCCCAAGTGGTGAAGCGGCGCGGCAAGGTGTTCGTCATCAACAAGAAGAACCCGCGGCTGAAGGCCCGGCAAGGCTGAAGGCTCCACCAGGCGAGCGCTTTACCGGCCCGTAGCTGCTGAACCGGTGTTGGCCAGCACCGGTTCAGCGGTCGCGCGCCGGTCAGGCCGCCCGCCCGTCCCGTAGCATCTGTGGGGTGGATAGCGAGTACGACGTCATCGTGATCGGCGCCGGCGCTGCCGGCGAGAACGCCGCGGACCGCGTGGCGAAGGGGGGCCTCTCGGTGGCCCTCGTGGAGAACGACCTGGTGGGCGGCGCGTGCTCCTACTGGGCCTGCGAGCCCTCCAAAGCCCTTCTTCGCCCGGGCACCGCCCTGCACGCCGCCCGGCGGGTCCCCGGCTCGCGCGAGGCAGTGACGGGCCAGCTCGACGTCGCCGCCGTCCTCAAACACCGCGACGACGCGGTCAACAACTGGGACGACGAATCCCAGGTCGAGTGGGTCCACAGCGCCGGCATCACCCTGGTCCGCGGGACCGCCCGGCTCACCGGCGCCAAGCGCCTCACCGTCACGGACGCATCGGGGAACCACTTCCCGCTCGCGGCCCGCCACGCGGTCATCCTCGCGACGGGCTCGAAGCCGTCGTCGCCCAGGGTGCCGGGCCTGCAGGGCACGCCGTTCTGGACCACAGCGGACGCGACGAGCACGCGCGAGGTGCCCGAGAGCCTCGCGATCATCGGTGCCGGCGTCGCCGGGAGCGAGCTCGCCCAGGCGTTCGCGCGGCTCGGCTCGCGCGTCACGGTGCTCGCCCGCGGCTCGCTCCTGAGCGGGTTCCCCGAGGAGGCGCGCGCCCTCGTCGTCGCTGGCCTCCGGGAGGACGGCGTCGAAGTGCTCGAGGGCGTGAGCCCAGAGCTTGTGGAGCCGACGGACGACGGCGGCGCCCGGCTCACGCTTCCCGGCGGCCGCACGCTCGAGGCGGCCAAGCTGCTCGTCGCGACCGGGCGACGCCCCGCGCTCGACGGCCTCGGCCTTCCGGCCTTCGGCATCGAGCCCGGGACCTTGCGCGTCGACGAGACCGGCCTTGTGGTGGGCAACTCGTGGCTCTACGCCGTGGGCGACTGCTCGGGCCGCGCCATGCTCACGCACCAGGGCAAGTACCAGGCACGCATCACCGGCGACGCGATCGTGGCCCGCATCCGGGGCGAACTCGACGGGCGCCCCGCGCCATGGAGCCGCCATGCCCGCACGGCCGACGATCTCACGGTGCCGCGCGTCGTCTTCACCGATCCGGAGGCCGCGATGGTCGGGCTCTCCGAGGAGGAGGCCTGGGAGCACGGAATTCGTGTGCGTGCGGTCGACCTGCCCATCTCGGTGGCAGGCGCGTGGCAGCACGCCGAGGACTACGAGGGGTGGGCACGCTTCCTCGTCGACGAGGGGCGCCGGACGATCGTGGGCGCGTGCTTCGCCGGGCCTGACGTGTCGGAGCTCCTGCAGGCCGCGACCATAGCGATCGTCGGCGAGGTGACGCTCGAGCGGCTCTGGCACGCAATCCCCTCGTTCCCCACCGTGAGCGAGGTCTGGCTCCGCTTCCTCGAGGCCTACGGCCTCTGACGCTGCGGGGCCCCGTCCCACGCATTTGCGGGGTGGACCGAGACCCCACAACAGTCGGGCAGAGACCCCACAACGGTCCGCCAGAGACCCCACAACCCGCCGCCCGACTTCGCGACCTTTAATTTGTACTGACTGGTCAGTTTGACTAAACTGGGAGCATGCTTTCAATTCGTGAGCTCCGCATTGCCGGCCGGCGTGGCGACCTCGTGCCATCGACCTCCTTCGAGGCGCCCACCGGCGCCCTCACCCTGGTCCAGGCGAACGGCCAGGACGCCCGCACCGCGCTCGCCCTCGCCGCGAGCGGCCGCTACGCCCCTGACGCGGGCGCTGCATCGTGGGGTGCCCCCGAGCGCTCGACCAAGAAGACGCTCAGGACGCTCCGCCGGGCGAGCGCGATCGTCGACTCCCCCGGCATCAACGAGGCCGAACGCCACCTGAGCGTCCGCGGACTCGTGGCCGAGGACCTCGCGCTGCTCCCCAGCCGCCATCGCGGCGAGGGCCCCGACGCGTGGCTCACGGTCCACGCGTTCGAGGACGTTGCGGGCGCCTGGGCGCACGAGCTCCCTGCCCACCGGCGCGTCGAGCTCCTCACCGAGCTCGCCCTCGCTGATCCCGCCGTCCGCCTCCTCGTGGTGGACTCCCCCGACCGCCACTCCGACCGTGCCGAAGACTGGCTTCCGCGCCTCATGGCGCTCGCCGCGAATCCGGGTCGCGGGCTCGCGGTCGTCGCCGTCGTCGCCGAGGTGCCGGCGGGCTGGGAGGCGGAGGCCGCCGTCGTCGGCAATGCGGGCCGCCCCGCGGACACCGAAACGGACGACGGCGCCGCCCCACCACCCACTGAACCCGCCCCCGCCACTGGCGAGCGCGACCGCGAGGAGGCCCGCGCATGACCGTCATCAGGCTCGCGCGCTCCGAGCTCCAGCGCATGACCGCCGGGCTCCTCCCCAAGCTCGTCATTTTGGCCCTCACCATGGTTCCGCTCCTCTACGGGGCCGTGTACCTCTACGCGAACTGGGACCCGTACTCGAACATGGGTCACATCAAGGCCGCCCTCGTAGTCGAGGACCGGGGCGCCACGACCCCGGACGGCTCGCGCCTCGAAGCGGGGCCGAAGGTCGCGGACGGCCTGGTCGAGGGCCATGTCTTCGACTGGCAGCGGGTCCCGGACGCCCAGACGGCGGAGGCCGGCGTGCGCAACGGGACATACTCGTTCGCGCTCCGCATCCCGGCGGACTTCTCCGCCAATCTGGCCTCGCCCGCAAGCTTCGACTCGGCGAAGCAGGCCATGCTCGACGTCACGACCAACGACGCGAACAACTACCTCCTCTCGACGATCGTGGACAAGGCAACGAAGGCCGTCCACGACTCAGTCGCGAAGCAGGTAGGCACTGACACCGCGAACAAGCTCCTCACCGGCTACGGCACCATCCACACGCAGATGGTCCAGGCCGCGGATGCCGGCGGCAAGCTGCGCGATGGCGTGGGCCGGGTGGCCGACGGCGCGAGCCAGCTCGCTGACGGCACGGCCCAGCTGCGCACGGGTGCGGCCCAGCTCGCCGATGGCCAGCAGCAGCTGCTCGACGGCGCGGGCCAGCTTCGCGACGGCGCGGGCCAGCTCGCCGGCGGCCTCGGGACGCTCCAACAGAAGACGGCGCCGCTCCCGGCAGAGACCCAGCGCCTCGCCGACGGGGCCGCGCAGGTCGCGGCAGGCAACGCCCAACTCAACCAGAAGGTCCAGGGCGCGGTGGCGGCGGCCGACGCCGCGCAGTCGCAGACCCAGCAGCAGGTCACTGACACCCTCACGAAGCTCGTCGCGAACGGCACGATCACGCCGCTGCAGGCCCAGCAGATCGGCGCGAGCCTCGCCTCGGCGACGCAGGCCTCGCCCGCGCAGGCCGCCGGGACGCAGCTTCACGCGGCGGCGGGCCAGATCGCCCAGCTCGCGGCGGGTTCGCAGCAGGTGGCCGACGGCGCGAGGCAGCTCGCAGACGGAACGCCGGCCCTGACGCAGGGCATCGCCCAAGCCGCGAACGGCGCGAATCAGCTCGACGCAGGGGCCGCGCGGCTCGCGGACGGCGAACAGTCCGCCGCGGCCGGTTCGCGCCAGCTCGCAGACGGCGCGGCGAGCGCGGACAGCGGAGCCCAGGCCCTCAAGGTGGGAGCCGCGCAGGCGCACGACGGCGCGTCTCAGCTTGCGGACGCCCTCTCCACAGGCTCGGGCAAGGTCCCGAACCCGGATGACGCCCAGAAGGGCAACCTCTCGCAGGTCATGGCCGACCCGGTCGCGGTCAGCAGCGTCTCGCAGGCGAAGGCTGCGACCTACGGCGCGGGCCTGGCGCCGTTCTTCCTCTCGCTCGCGATGTGGGTCGGCATCTTCATGCTCACCCAGGCCATGCGCCCCGTGACGCGCCGCGCGCTTGCCTCGAACGCCCCGGCGTGGAAGATCGCGATGGGCGGCTGGCTGCCGTTCTCCGTGGTCGCGGCGGCGCAGGCCACGGTCCTGACCGCGGTCGTCGACTTCGCGATCGGACTCAACCCGGCGCATCCGTGGCTCATGTGGCTGTTCATCATGCTCGGCGGCATCGCGTTCAGCGCGCTCATCCAGGGCATCGTGTCCCTGCTGGGCTCGGTCGGGAAGTTCGTGGTGCTCGTCCTGCTGATCCTGCAGCTCGTCTCTTCGGGCGGGACGTTCCCGTGGGAGATGGCCCCCGGGCCGTTCCAAGTGGCGCACGCGATCCTGCCGATGGGCTACGTCGTGACGGGCATGCGCCACCTCATCTACGGCGGCGACCTCTCGGGGATCCTCCCGCTCGTGCTCGGCCTCGTCGGGTACACGATCTTGGGCGCCGCGTTGAATATCCTCGGGACGTGGAAGAACAAGACGTGGCGGCTCAAGACCCTGCAGCCCGAGATCGCGCTGTGACGGCGACCCAAGACGGCGCCGCGCCGCGGTCCGCGGCCGCCACGCGCGGATCGGCGCGCTCCGAGGCCACGAAGCAGCGGCTCTTCCGCGCGGCGATGGAGCTCATCGGGCAGCGCGGCGCGGACGGCGTCACGGTGGACGAGATCGCGGCGGCCGCGGGCGTGGCGAAGGGCACCGTCTACTACAACTTCGGCAGCAAGAACGAGCTCGTCGAGCAGCTCCTGCGCTACGGCATGGGCCTGCTCATGGAGCGGCTCGACCCGGGGGCGACGAACGACGGCGGCGCGCACCCGCCGTCGTCCGCCCCCCTCGCCGACATGCGCGGACGGATCGAGCGCGCGCTCGGGTTCATCGCCGAGTATCCGGCGTTCGTACGGCTGTGGCTGGGCGAACAGTGGAGGGCCGACGGCGCGTGGCAGGAACTCCTCGCGGGCATGCGCGCCGAGGTGCTCGCCGTGATCGGGCAGGCCGTCCGGCGCGTCGCCGTCGAGCGGCCCCTGCGCCGGGGCCTGACGCCGGAGGGACTGGCCGTGGCGCTCTTCGGCGCATCGTTTGTAACCGGCATGGACCGCGCCGCGTTCCATCCCGAGCGCACCCTCGAGGAGGCCACGGAGGCGGTCTTTTCGCTCGTCCTCGGCGCCATCGAGTCGCAACCCTGACGCGACACGGCTGGACCCGCAAAATCCGCACCTCGCGGGTGACAAACTGACCCCGTGACCCCCTCGCGTTTCCTGCCCCTGCGCCGTAGCGCCCGCGCGACCCTCGTGTGCGCGGCGGCAGCGGCGGCGCTTTCAGCGCTCACCGCGTGGACGCTCGAGGGATGGATCGCTGCCGCAGCGCTCGCGGCACTCGTGGGCTTCCTGCTGTGCGCCCTCTACGCGATCTTCGGCATGAACCGCTACTGGATTGCTGCCGGGGCCCTCGCGACCACCGCACTCACGGTCGGCTGCGTGCTCGCGTTCCTCCGGGTGCTCGGCCTCGCGTGGGACGACGCCCCCGACCGGGTCACGACCGTCTCAAGCCGCGACGCCGATCCCTACTTCCTGGGCGCCATCGGGGCACTCGTCGCCACGCTCGCCATCCTGTTCGCGGGCGCGGTCTGGCCGCAGCGTCGGCGCCGCACGCGGCGTCCGGCCCCTCAGGCGGGACGGTCCAAGCCGGGGACCCCGTCCCGGGCCCGGCCAGCGTCGCCGCGGCCGTCCTCGCCGAGCCTCAGTGGCCGCGCCCGTGCTTCCGCCCCTCGGCCCGCGGCACGGCGAAATGGGTGAGCCGGGCGTCCTGCCCGTCGAGCTCCGCCCACGGCTTGTCGACCTCGAGCACGGCGAGCCCCGTGGTCGGGAAGTGGCTCGCGGCGTCCATGTAGGCGTCCTGGTCTGACTCGCGGGACGCCAAGTCGAGCACTAGGTCCTGGACCCCCGGCATATGTGCGATCACGAGGAGCGTCCGCACGGTGTCCGGGACGTGGTTGATGACCGAGAGCATCCGCCGCGCGCCCGCGGCGTAGAGGCCGGATTCGAGCTTGGGCGTGGGCGCGAGGTCGCCGAGTTCGCCGCACACCCACGTGCACGTCTGGCGAGTGCGCAGCGCGAGGGAGCACAGGATGAAGTCCGGCACCACCTTGTTGGCGAGCAGCCACTTCCCGGCCTCGGGCGCATCGGCGTGGCCCCGCTCGGCGAGCGGCCGGTCAACGTCCGGGACGCCGACGGGCCACGCCGCCTTCGAATGCCGCAGAACGGCCAGCCGTTTGACGTGGTGCTTGCTCATGGAGCAAGCGTAGGCCAGGGCCTCAGATGGGCCTGAGCCTCGACGGGCCAGTGGCTAGATGGAGTACTCCGGCGCCGCCCACACGACGACCTCGGGGTGCTCGTAGAAGCGGTAGCCCTGGCCGCGCACCGTGCGGACGGTGTTGGCGAGGCGGCCAAGCTTCGAGCGGAGGCGGCGGATGTGCACGTCGATCGTCCGCTCGTTCGGGACTTCCTCGGCGTTCTTCCAGAGGTTCTCGAGGAGTTCCTCGCGGCTCACGGTCCGCGTTCCGTTCTCGACGAGGTAATTGAGGAGCTCGAACTCCTTGAACGTGAGGTTCAGGGTCGCGCCGTCGAGGTGCACCTCGCGCCGCGCCAGGTCGATCAGGACGCCGCTCGGGCGGCTGTCACTCGACTGCGCGGGCCGCGGCTCGGGCCGGGGCCGGCTGCCGATGGTCGGGTCGCCGAACGTGGAGCGGACCACGTCGAGCGGGCTCCCCGGGGCCGCCGAAGGGGCGACGGCGACTGCGGCGTAGCTTTCGACGCCGGGCACGAGGTTCTGGGCGTAGGCGCGAATCTCCTGGGCGATGCGCGCGATCGACGATCCGGCCGCCGCAGCCTGCTCCTCGGAGATGCCGACGTAGAGGACGAAGCCGTGGGCCACGGTGTCCGAGGCGACGGCACGGACGGGCTCGGCGCTCGGTGCGACGACGGGGGTCGGCGCGGTCATCGGTGAGTAGTCGTCCGTGACAGGGCGCAGCGGGCGCGCTCCGTAGGGCTCGGGCTGCGCGGCGGGGCGGCCCCCGAAGGGCTGACGGACGGCAGCGGCCTGGGCTCGCTGGGCGTTTCGGACTGAGATGTGGACGTAACCGGATGCAACCGACATGGAGTGCTGACCTCGAGTGTGACTAGCCGCGGAGGCTTCGAATGCTGGACAGGTTGAGCGAAGAGCTAAGTGCTGGGGGTGGCGCAGTCAGCTATGCATTCGACAACGGCACATGGTCCGGCCGGCAGGTGAGCCGGATCGGAAGTCTGCCACTGCAGGAACCGTTGAGTTCTTGTTCACACTGGGAGTGTCCCCCGTAACAATGGCTACAGGCAAGTAACAAAGGTCTCCGCGTCTCACATCGTGAGAAAACAGCTCGGAATGTGATAGATCTCACGATTCGACACACGGCAGATGTGAATCGCTTTTTTCACATATTCGAGCCATTCGGGGCACCCCGCCGAACATTGTTCGGAGGAAGGCACAAGCCCGGGGTCCGATCAACTGTCCTACCACGCGTCTCACGATGTGGACGGCCGAACGCTCGCGAGCGCTCGCATCAGCCTCCGGCGACGGGAACCCACGTCGCACCCTACCGAGCTTTGGGCCCCGCCGGGCGCGATCGGCCGTTACCCAAATGTGACAACTAACCGAGAGTCCCGTACGGTTGGTCGAGTGCGCGGGACACCCCGCGCGCCCTTTGGTGCCGCTCGCCGAGCTCTGCCAGCGCCCAGAGGGACTTGAAGGCAGAGACGGAGGACCCAATCGGCCGCCCTGTGGCCCGCGCGACGCGGGCCGCGGCCCGGGGTGAAGCCCACGCCATGAGGCGGGGCCGGATGGCTCGCATCCGAACCCGGCAGCTAACTTCGCAGGCGCTAGCGAGAGGTCTTTTGCGTGAGCAGAACCATGCCCTCGGGCACGCCTGTGCGTGTGCGCGGCCGCCATCGTGCGGAAACCCCCCGCCGACTTGCCCGCATCAATGCCGGAACCACGTCCGGCGGCCGCTACCGCAACGCGGTCGTCGCCGCCTCCCTCGGGATCGTCGCAGCCTTGAGCAGCGGCGCCGCTGCAAGTGCGGGCGGCGTGGCGCCTGCGGTGTCCTCCGACCCGGTCTCCGCCTCGGGGCCGCAGATCAGCGCCACGAGCGATGCGACGGTCGACTTCGTTCGGCCGAGCGTCACCTCGATCTCCAAGGCCCAGCTCGACCAGCAGGCCAAGGACGCGGCGGCCGCCGCCAAGGCAGAGCTCCTCAAGACGCAGCCCGTCAACGACCCGTCCGGCGCGCAGGCGTATGCCTCGAGCCAGCTCGCGAAGTTCGGCTGGGGCCAGGACCAGATGCAGGCCCTCGTCAAGCTCTGGAACCTCGAGTCCGACTGGACCACCACGGCCACCAACTCGAGCAGCGGCGCGTACGGCATCGCCCAGGCCCTGCCCGGGAACAAGATGAATTCCGCCGGCGACGACTGGCAGACCAACTACCGGACGCAGATCGACTGGGGTCTGGGCTACATCAAGGACCGCTACGGCTCCCCCTCGAACGCCCTCGCCTTCCACTACTCGGTGGGCTGGTACTGATCGGGCTCGTACTGATCGGCACGTGCCGCTTCCCGGCTCCCGGCGACGACTGACGAAGGCGCCGCTCCCCGCAGTGGGGAGCGGCGCCGTCGTTCGTTGTGGGTAGGCTACGAATGTCCCGTGATGCGCCGCGGGGAAGCCGCGTTGGCCAGCAGATCCGCGTCAGTTGCTCTGACCCGAAGTACCCGACGTCGGCGTGACGAGGATGCTCAGGGCGGCATTGCCGTCCTTGAGGGCGGTGACGCGGACGGTCTGGCCGGTCGCAAGGGTCGTCGACGAGGACGATGACGAGCCTGAACCGCCCTGGCTCTGCGAGCCTCCCTGCGAGCGGCTCCCGCGGCCGGAGAAGCTCGCAACGGTCGTGTCCGAGGAGATCGCGTACGTCTGGCTGTAGCCGTCGGCGCTCTTGACCGTGATCTGGCTGCTCGTGACGGCCGTGACGGTGCCCGTCTGCTCGAGCTCCGTGACGTACTGGCCGTTGCGCTGCACCACGTACTCGCCGTGCACCGCCTGGCCTACCGCGCCCGCGCCGAGGTTGCCCGGGCCGCCGAAGCCGCCCTGGCCCGTCCCGTTCTGGCCCGTCCCGTTCTGGCCGGTCCCGTTCTGGCCCGTGCCGTTCTGGCCGGTGCCGCCCTGGCCCGGACCGCCGTTGCCAAGACCCTGCCCTGAGGCGTTCGAAGTGGTCGAGTTGGCATTGTTCGCCGCGTAGACGGCCGCGCCAGTGCCGCCCGCCGCGATAACCACGATGCCCGCCGCGGCGAGACCCTTCTGCACCGGCGTGAGGCGTGCGATCCGGCCCTTCGCCGGAGCGCCCGGGGCCTGGCCCCACCCCTGGCCCGACGCGGGGGCTCCGGGAGCACCCCAGCCCTGACCCGGCGTTGGGGCGTTCGACGGCGCGCCCCACCCCTGCGCGGGGGCTCCCTGAGTCGGTGCACCGGGAGCGCGTACCCCCGTTGCGTCCTGACCGTAGGAACCCTGCGCGGGGCTCTGGCCGTAGGAGCCCGGCGCGTACTGGCCCTGGGCCGGGGCGCCCCAGCCCTGCGCGGCCTGAGCGGGAGCCTGAGCCGTCTGCGCTTGGTTCGGATAGAGGGTCTCGGTGGGCTGCGGCCGGTTCGGGTAGAGGGTCTCGGTCGGCTGCGCGTGGGGGTTGACGGGCGCCTGGGAATCCGGCCCCTGCTGGGTCGGGGTCTGCTGGGTCGGGGCCTGCTGCTGGTCGCGGTTCTGCGGGTTCGGGGTCTGCGGTCCGAGCGACATGGTGTTCTCCTCCAAAGTGGTCCTTGTCCTGCACACCAGACTCCGGAGAGATCCTGTGCCGTCGCTGTGCCCACCGGCTGGACTGGCTGTGCTTCGGGGCCTCGATCCGCCTCGGAACAGAAGCCCGGGTCTAGGCTGGGCTCCACAGGCTCCTCACAGGGCGAACTCAGGCTTGGATTACCGATCCACAGGAGGCTGGAGACATGGCAAGCCCTTATACGACCAACAACCTCCCTGCGCTGACCCATCCGGATGGCTCTCCCATCCGCGCGCTCGTCGTCGATGACGAGCCGAGCCTCTCCGAGCTCATGAGCATGGGGCTGCGCATGACGGGGTGGAGCGTTCAGGTCGCTGCTGACGGTCCCGCCGCGGTCAAGGCCGCCCGCGACTTCCGTCCCGACGTGCTGGTCCTCGATGTCATGATCCCCGGGTTCGACGGCGTCGAGGTGCTCAAGCGCGTCCGCCAGTTCCTCCCCGAGGTCCCGGTGCTCTTCCTCACGGCAAAGGACGCAATCGAAGACCGGATTGTGGGTCTCGCCGCGGGCGGGGACGACTACGTCACAAAGCCGTTCAGCATGGAGGAGGTCATGCTCCGCCTGCACCGCCTCGTGCAGCGTTCGGGCGTCGCGGCGCAGGACGACGCCGAGCTCGTGGTCGGCGACCTCGTGCTCAACACGGACACGCGTGAGGTGACCCGGAACGGCGAGGACATCCAGCTCACGGCGACCCAGTTCGAGCTTCTCCGCTACCTCATGGAGAACCCGAAGCGTGTGATCAGCAAGTCGCAGATCCTTGACCGCGTGTGGCAGTACGACTTCGGGGGCCAGGCCAACATCGTGGAGCTCTACATCTCCTATCTGCGCAAGAAGATCGACGCCAACCGGACGCCGATGATCCACACCGTCCGCGGCGCGGGCTACGTGATCAAGCCCGCTGACGGATGAGCACCTTGTCCGGTGCCGCTCCGCGTCCACGCCGGCGCTGGACTGATCCGAACTCGTGGCAGCTCCGCACCAAGATCGTCCTAGCGATGACGCTCCTCCTGGTGGCGATCTGCTCTATCGTCGGCTCTGTCCTGTACGCGTCGATGGACCGCTTCCTGACCCAGCAGCTCGACACCCAGCTCTTCCAGGCGAGCGACCGCGCTGCCCGATTCGGCGGTGCGAACTCGCTGTCGCCGCAGGGATCCGCGCCCGCCCCGAGTCCGGGAACCGGCCAGTCGGGGAACGGGACCACCCAGAACCCGCCGGACCCCCGAGACACGCGCGGGCAGGGTGCGGGGACGCTCAACATCCGCCTCTACGGGGGCGGCGCCCTCATGACGGGCGGCTTCATCGGCCCGGACGGCCAGCGTCTGGCTGTCAGCCCGTCGGACACCGCGGTCCTAGCGGCCGTCGCCCGGACGGCCCAGCCCGCCGGGAGCGGCGACCACCCGGTTCCCGTCGACAAGTCGCTGAGCGCTGGCCATTACCGCTTGGTCGCCATTCAGACTGCCGCTGGGGACACGATCGTCACCGGTCTTCCGCTCGCGGCCCAGGACAGCACGCTCGCCTCGCTTGTGCTCACTACGGTGATCGTCTCCCTTGGCGGGCTCGTCCTCATCGGACTTCTCGGCACCTACATCATCCGCAAGACCCTCAAGCCCCTGGGCCAGGTTTCGGCGGTCGCCGCGCGGGTCGCCCAGCTGCCCCTCGACGCCGGTGAGGTCGCCCTCGCGGTCCGGGTGCCGCCGTCGGCCGCTCATCCGGGCACCGAGGTGGGCAACGTGGGGCACGCGCTCAACCGCATGCTCGACAACGTCTCCGGCGCGCTCCAGGCGCGGCAGGAGTCCGAGATGAAGGTGCGGCAGTTCGTGGCCGACGCGTCGCACGAGCTCCGCACGCCGCTCGCCGCGATCCGCGGGTACACGGACATGCTCAAGATGACCGAGTCGCTCTCGCCGCAGGGCACCGAGTCGCTCGGGCGCGTCGAGAGCCAGTCGCTGCGCATGAGCCGCCTCGTCGAGGACCTGCTGACGCTCGCCCGGCTCGATGAGGGCCAGCCGCTCAAGCTGGGGCCCGTCGACCTGACCCAGCTCGTCGTGGAGACGGTGACGGATCAGAAGGTCATCGCGCCCGATCATCGGTGGCGCCTCGATCTCCCGGACGAGCCGATCGAGGTCAAGGCCGACGGCGCGCGGCTCCACCAGGTCATGGTCAACCTGCTCTCCAATGCGCGGAAGCACACCGAGGCGGGGACTGTGGTCACCGCGGGCGTGGCGCGCTCGGCGACGGGTGACGCCGTCATCACGGTCACCGATGACGGCCCCGGCGTTCCTGCCGAACTGCAGACCAAGGTCTTCTCCCGCTTCACGCGCGCGGACAAGGCGCGCACCGGGACCGAGGGCTCGACCGGGCTGGGGCTCTCAATCGTCCAGGCGATCGTCGAGGCGCACGGCGGGTCGGTGGAGCTGAGCTCGCGCCCGGGCCGGACAGAGTTCGCGGTCTACCTGCCGGCGTAATTGACAGGCGCGGCGGCCGCCCATGCGCTATTGCGCGTCGCCGCTCCTGCCTCCAAGCCCGGGCGGGCAGCGCTTCGATCGTCCTGCCGTCGCCTAGCGGCTCAGGCTATCTGCGGGTGAGGTGGCAGAAGAGGCACTTCGCGCCGGACTCGACCCGCTCCGGGTAGACGCACCCCAACATCGGTGATTCGGAGCAGCGGTCGAGTGAGATGGCCAGCTCCCCGACGTCGTCAAGGCTTGCTCCCAAGGCCTCTGCGAGCAGCCTCTTGATCTCGGACTCGCATTCGGCGATGAGGGCGTTGAGTGCGTCGGTGACCAGTTCTTGGGCGCGCTCCAGCTCGCTCCGGCGCTCGGCGTCGGCCTGGCCGATCTGGTGGCCCATCGCCTCGGCCACGTGTTCCTGCGAAACGTGCATGGCGTGCCAGTCGCTGTATTCGTTCTGGAGCGCGGTCACGTCGCGGCCGTTCCAAATGCTGTTGCGACGATTTTCGGGGTTGCTCCAGTTCGTGCCGGGAACGCCGGTCTCAAGGTGCGCCACAGAATCCTCCTTTTACGTGAGTCGAGCCGGGCCCTCGGCCAGGCGCTGCTTGAGCCACTCGGGCTGATGGGCCTCGTCTCGCGGAAAATTCTTCGCGTCATTCACGTAGGCCACCGGGTCAAGGCCCTCGGGACCGAAGTCCGGTTCGTCGTCGTAGTTGAAACGAACAGTCATCCCACCCGTGGCCGTCACTGTCATTTCGAAGGAAAACCAGGTGCCAGAATCGTCTCGATACATCGTTTCGCGCATGCGATCCAACAGCGCCGTGTCGAATCGCCCGCCCATCTTCAGTCCCTTGGAACTGCCATCCGGGAAGTACGCCTTGGTAGAGCCGCTCTTCGCCACTGTCAGAACGCCCATCCGGAGCACAACACTTTCGGCGCCGTGGGGCAGAACGCCTAAAAGCGCGCGACCGACGGCATCCTGAGCCTCTTTCACATCAGCGCAACGGAAGCTATACCCGGCCGTCAGCTTCACCTCGAATCTCGTCCTGCCAGCGACCAGAAATATCATGAACTGCCAGAGTTCGGTGATTGGAATACTGCGGACCGTACTCATATTCGGCATCGAGAGATCCACTCGCGACGACATAGTGCAACTTGAGCTGACTTGGCACCGGCCGGCCATACTCAGCCCCCGCCTCCCAGAGTCTCAAAAGTTGGGCGTTTCCAAACTTCACCAAAGAACGCTGGCGTGGGATTGAAGTATCAGCATTCAATAACTCCCCCCTTCCAACGACTTCCCCTCCCACAACGAAGAACGGATCGAAGAACATAGCCCCGTTCTCCGTGGACGCGTACACGTAAACGTCACTGACTCCATCACCTGCGTACTCCAACGAAGCCGCTATCATCTCGGACTGGGCGTCGGAAAGAACATCCTCGAAGCCCGACTTCTCGTTCACGAAGATACGTCAACCCTTCCCTGAAATCCTTGCTCTCGGCGAGTCTTATTTTGTTGGTTTCCGATCAGCGAAGGCCGAAGGGGGCTCCATCCCCTGAAAGATACGCATCCATTAGCACTTTTACCGACACCGAGCAATACTGTGACGCCTTCACGCCCCAATGAGAGTCCGAACCCCACGCTTTGAAGACCCCCACCACACTCCCATTCAGCGTCAATTCCTCACGACGCAATTCTTCATTTTCAAAGCCCGGAACAACTCTTAATGACGCATGAGGGGCAATATCTGCCATCCGAATCGAAAATGTTAGGCGCCCGGGGAGCCCCTCGCGCAAGCGGACCGAGTTTCCGCACAGCTCCACGAAGTAGTGATTCAGCGCATCGGTCGAGGCCAAGTCACATTCCCATTGCTCAGTTCCCGATCGTTCGGATTTAGTCACCGTGATCGACCCGCCCGGCAGCGAATTAAGGAAGAAGCGTATCTCCCCTCCCGAGTCTTGGACTACTACACGTCCGGAGCTTGCATCACGGTCCACGGACAATCCGTCGCGACCCACCCATGCGGCAACATCTGGTTCAAAAACATCCGGGCCCATTAGTCAAGCCACCCTTCATCGATCAACCCCGGCGACCTTGTCCAGATCGTCCCCGAACGCCGTCGAAGACGAACCCACCGGGTCCATCGCCGCGAACAGCTGCGCATCCCCCGGCCCCCGGTACACCCCCGAGATCGGCCGCCACGCCGAGACCACCGCGGCCCCACCCGAGCGCACCTCGCCCGCCGCAGACTGCAGCGACGAAGCACCCGAACGGATCGCCTCCACATCGACGCTCGTATACGGGATCGCCCCCGCATCGACCAACGATCCCATTCATTCCCCCCCAATTAAGGTGCGACGGCGAAGCCGACGGAGCGTTAGCCCTGGCCCGAAATCCGATCCTGTCCCTCAGCGAGACGCTGCTTGAGCCACTCCGGCTGGTGCTTCTCGTCTCGCGGGAAATTCTTCGCGTCATTCACATAGGCCACCGGATCGACGCCCTCGGGCCCGAAATCGGGCTCATCATCGTAGTTGTACTCCGCGGTCGCCCCGCCATTCGGCGTCGCGACAATGCGCGCGCTGAACCACGTGCCCTTTCCATCACGGTACGAGGCTGCCCTCAGCTTCCGCAGCGCCACCGAAAGCTCA
This sequence comes from Sinomonas albida, assembly GCF_004919045.1. Taxonomy (GTDB): domain Bacteria; phylum Actinomycetota; class Actinomycetes; order Actinomycetales; family Micrococcaceae; genus Sinomonas; species Sinomonas albida. Next base: position 143,931 of record NZ_SWDW01000005.1, on the reverse strand, counting down.
TAAGGAAAATCAACTGAATTGAACCTGCCTTCGGGCGCCTCTAGCGTTCCTGAAGCGTTGAACGCGCGAACCCGCTCGTGCGTCACCGGAGCCAGGAGACTTGCGCAATATTCGATGCGCTCGTCTCCGCGTTCAATCATGGCGAGCAGCGCAACCCTGAGTGATTCAAAATCGCCCTGCTCAGACATCATTCGCCACGAGCCGATAGGCGTGCGCGCCCCTCAGCCAGACGCTGCTTGAGCCACTCGGGCTGATGGGCCTCGTCTCGCGGGAACTTCTTCGCGTCATTCACGTAGGCCACCGGGTCAAGGCCCTCGGGACCGAAGTCCGGTTCGTCGTCGTAGTTGAAACGAACAGTCATCTCACCTTTTGCCGTCACTGTCATTTCGAAGGAAAACCAGGTGCCAGAATCGTCTCGATACATCGTTTCGCGCATGCGATCCAACAGCGCCGTGTCGAATCGCCCGCCCATCTTCAGTCCCTTGGAACTGCCATCCGGGAAGTACGCCTTGGTAGAGCCGCTCTTCGCCACTGCCAGAACGCCCATCCGGAGGACAACGCTCTCAGCCCCATCGGGCAGCATCCGAAACAGCTCCCGGCCGGCAGCCTCCTGAGCTTCCTTTTGTTCGATGAGACCGTGATCAGACATTACTGAATTCCTTGCTCACTATGTCGCCGTCATTGACGCTGTAATCGATGAAGAACTTGTCCGGCACCTTGCTGTCCCCAACGTAGTGGGGTCTGATGTCGACGTCGATCCTAGCCGCCGGGTCGTCCCTGAGGATGGTCCGCCAGCTGTTCTCGAGGTTGTAGAAGCTGTCCCCGGCGCCGCGGTTAAGGTCTCGAAGCATCGCGGTCATGTTGGCGTACTCCCCGCCGCCACCGTAGTCGTTGCCGAAGAGATGGCCGCCGTCGTACCCCGTGCCGCCCTCGTCACCGACGCGCGATTGAACGGATTCCGACCGATCTGCCTCGCCGAGGGCGAGCCGATCCGTGTGGGCCAGATCGGTGCGCCCTTCGGAGTCCGTGTGGAAGACGTGCGCGTGGCTCGCGCCGTCAACTGGGTTCGTCACATCGGGATGCACCACGTACGTCGTATCGGGCTGCGGCTTCATGAGGTCCGCGTTGAGGTTGCCCTTGCCGCCGTACGTGGTCTCCACGTACGTCACATGTCCGTGCGCGTCTGTGTAGAAGTCGCCGCGTCCCTCGACGTGGTACATGGTGTTCGGCTCGAGGTCGGTCCGCTGGGCGAACGGCGTGCGCGACCCAGGCACATCACGACCGGTCACCGTCACTTCGTGATGGGCCGCTGGCCGCGGGTAGTCCTGCGGGAGGGCTGGCCGTTGGTCCGGGGCGCGAGCGGGCTCACCGGGCGTGTCACCGGGGTGGGGAGCGTGGCTGTCCGCACCGCCCGAGCCAGCGCCGCGCCCGCCGCCCGAGCCGAGTTCGCCGCCGCCGTGGCCCCCCGAGCCACCAGAGTGGGCACCGGATCCTTCGCCGACATGAACCGTCTCTCCGTGCACGCCCCCAGCCGAAACCGGCTCTGCGACCTGCTGGTGGACGTGCGGCGCCGCGGGCTCGGGGCGCCCGGCCGGGATCTCGGGTTCCGCGTGGGCGCCCCCGAAGTGGAACGTGCCGTCCTTGAAGTTCGGCATGTGATCTGAGACGAGACCCTTGAGATCGTCGAACTTGCTGCCCAGGGCCGAGGCAAGGTCCGAGAGCTTCGGCAGGGCAAGGTGCACACCCTTGGCCACGAGCGAGACGGGGTCCGTCAGATCCCCGATCGCCGCAAGCTTGGACAGCTTGGAGGCGTCGCCCGCGGCCTCACCCACACGGCCAACCGCGCCGACCTTGCCGACCTCACCGACGACCGGGATCAGGAGCGAGCCGACGTTGAAGATCGTCGCCCCCGCTGCAGCTCCAGGGTCCTTGGCCCACTCGTCCCACGCGATCGTGCCCTTGAACAGATTGGTCCACGCGTCCCCAGCCCCGGACCAGTCGCCCCACTGACCGGTCTGCGGGTTGTACGAAATGAGCGAGCCCATGGCACCCCACGTGGTGGTGACGGTGTCCCACGACCACGAGAAGTTCCAGTCGTGCACCGTGATCCCGACCATCTGGCCCAGCCCCGCGAGCGTCCCGCCCACGCCGTCGACCACAATGCCCTTGAACAGGCTCGGCACGAACGTGGCGGTCTTCTCCGAGCAGGACTCCTCCCGGTCCGCGGACTGGCCCCACGGCAGCTTCGTCCCCGCCGGGATCGCCGAGTACCCATACCCCAGCGGATCGTCCTTCGCCCCGGTCAGAGCATGCAGCGGCGGCAACCCCGCGATGGAGCGGATCGCGTTCGCGCACGCCCGCTCCGCCGCCTCATACTCCACCATCTGATCGGCCACACCGTTGATGATCCTGTTGTTCTCATTGTTGAGCGACTCGTCCTGGTCCCAGCTGTCCACCGAGACATCGCCCAGCGCCATCCAGCTCCACGTCTGGTGCGGCTTGAACGCGGCGACCCTGCCCCCGAGGGCCAGCGCATCCGCGTGCAGGGCCTTCAGCTTCGCCACGATCGGCTCGACCTGATCCGCGAACGAACGCAGCGCCCCGGCGACCTTGTCCAGATCGTCCCCGAACGCCGTCGAAGACGAACCCACCGGGTCCATCGCCGCGAACAGCTGCGCATCCCCCGGCCCCCGGTACACCCCCGAGATCGGCCGCCACGCCGAGACCACCGCGGCCCCACCCGAGCGCACCTCACCCGCCGCAGACTGCAGCGACGAAGCACCCGAACGGATCGCCTCCACATCGACGCTCGTATACGGGATCGCCCCCGCATCGACCAAAGTGCCCACGTCACCGACCCCCGAGCCCGGAGAAGTCCCCGGACGTCGCGGCCGAGACTGCCTTTGCCTGGGTACTGGCCGCCATGGCCTCGTCGCCGGCCACGATCTCCTGCGTGGCCTGCGACGCCCCCATGAGCGAGGCCTTGATTCGGTTGGTGATGCCCGCCAACACGGGCTTCTCGTGGTCGAAGAACGCCACGATCGCGTCCCCGATGACCTGGGATTGCGCGGCCGTGACCGCCGCCGATGAGATCTTGTCGATCCCCTGGCTTCGCCCGTCCGCCGAACCGCCCAACGCGTCCGAGATCACCGTGCCCTGGTGCGCTACGTCGGTGAGCACCTTTTCGACCCCTGCCGGGTCTACGTTCCACCCGGACATGGGCTATCCGATGTTGTCGACCGCGCTCTTCGCCCGGCTCATCGTGCTGGTCGCCGTCTCGTCGTTCTGCTGCAGCGACGAACGCAGCGTGCTGATGATGGTGCGGACCTCGCCGGCCACCGCGTTCCAGCGGCGCTCCTTGGCCGCATACTCCTCGGAGACGCCGTCCGCCTGGTAGTCCGCCATCGCGGCCTTCACATCACCGTCGCGCTGCGTGATGAGCGCCTCGAGCTGTGCAGCCACCCGGTTGAAGTTCTCCTGCGCGTTCTGCGACGCGGCCGTGTCGAAGTCACGACGATCGGCCTGGTTTGCTCCCGTTCCCATGTTCACTCCCCGCCTGGTCCTGAATCCTGGTCCGTAGAATCCGTCAGCCGCGGCCGCTGAAGCGCGCCGCGTCGAAGTTCGAGCTGCTCGTGAGCGAACGCGTGCTCTCGGCCATCTCCGAATCGCCGGTCTGGAAGGAATGATCCATCCCCGAGATGCCGCGCAGCACTGAGGCCAGCGCCTGGTTCAGCTCAGTGGCGATCTCATCCGTGTGAGAGTGGAAGGCGTCGAACGCTGCGCGCCCCGCCCCATTGAACTTGCCCTGCAGCGGCTCGGCCGATGCGGCGAGCTGACGGACCAAAGCCCCCAGATCGCTCGACGACGAAGACGTCTGCTTGGTCAGCGTGGAGAGGGTCTGCGCCCCCATGGCAAACTTCATGCTGTTCCTCGGTTCCTCTTCTTCCGCGGCACCATGCCGCCGGTGAACTGTGGTCCGCTCCGAACGAGCCGTAAGCCCCACCAGAGTAACTAAATCCGTCGAAATGACAAAATACCTGTACAACGCGTGACACTGGGACTGTGGCCCGACAACTGGACGGTCATAATGGTCACCGGAGGGGAGGTAGACCGTGTCACCATTGGCCGCCGCGCCCATTCCTTCGCCCACCTGCGGAAACTGCAGCAGCGAAGTCTCATCGGCGCAGCCCAACTGCTCCACCTGCGGTGCCCCGCTGACGACGGCGACGCCAGGCCACCAGCGCGACGTCACCTCGCCGTTCGCAAGAGTTCATCTCGCTTCCGCGTGGCGCACCACCGCTGCGCGGGCGATCGACACGCTGGTGACTCTCGTCGCGGCCTCCGCGGTGGCTGCGCTCGCGGCGGCGTCGGCACCGACGGGGATCCGGACCGGCTTTCCTTGGTTCGCGGCGCTCGTGGGTGCCGCACTCGGCCTGGCCGCCGCGGCTATCGCCCACGGGGCGGTGCAGGCCCGGCGGGGCCGCTCGCTCGGCGGTCTGCTCACCAAGACCCGGACAGTCGACGCGATAACAGGACTCCCTGTCCCTTGGGCGACGGCGATCACGCGGGTTGCCCGGCCCGCGAAGCGTCCGCCGAAGGCGATGTTCCCCGGCGAGCCTGGCCCCTGGCAGCGCGCCACCGGGCGAGTGAACGCTGACCTGAGCCGAGGACGCGACCCGCTCTCGCCGTCGTTCGCTGCAGACGCCCGCCCGCTCACCGCGCCCGCTTGGACGGACCCCGCCTCAGCCGCGCCTGGCGAGGGAGCGACACCTCGTGCGGCGCTCACGGACGCGCCGCCCCAAGCGGTCGTCATCTCGTTCAGCGCCGCGAACTCCGCCCACTGGTTCATCGACGCGTGCGCGATCGGGCGGAACCCCGCGCGCCAGCCAGGCGTGACCTCGATCGCGGTGCCGGACCTCTCCCGCACCCTGTCCCAGACCCACCTGTGGCTCGAGCGGCGTGACGGCGCCGTCTACGCCCGGGACCTCAACTCGGCCAACGGGACCGTGATTGAGGCCCCCGGCCAGCGCCCCGTGGCCCTGACCCCCCAGACGGACGTCCGGCTAGCGGTCGGCACGACCGTGCGCATGGGCGACCACTCGTTCCGACTCGACTCGATCGGCAAGGACGGCGCATGACCGACAGCGAAGACCAAGCGGCCCTCGAACGCGAAACGATCTCCGTCAAACACCCGCTCGCCGACAGCGAGGGCGAGGGATCGGTCCGCACCGAGTCGCGACTGCCCATCGTCTCGCTCAACTTCGGCCGCCTCGACTTGCTCCGCAAGGTTGCGGCGGCGGGTGGCCGGTCGATCCTCGTGACCGACGGGCTCTCCTCCCTGACCGAGCCGATGCGCGACCTGCTCGAAGAATTCGGTGGAAAGTGGGTGGTGCGCGGCGGCGACGGCGTGCTGCGCGACGGACGCAATGGGCGCCGGCTCGAGCGCTTCCAGGACGCGATCCACGTCCCGCCGCCGCAGAGCGTCGACGAGATCGCGCTCGCATTCCTCCAGCCCAGACCTCCCGAGGCGATGCAGCTTGTGGTCTCGCTCTCGATCCGGCACCGCGCCGCCGAGGAGACCCTGCTCGGCGGCGGGATCGAGCTGTTCACCGCCGCGCTCGGGCACGAGACCCCGTCTGGCTGGGGAACGCACGAACCCGCCGGCCAGCCGTGGGACCGCCACGCGCTGACCGACTTCGCCCGGTCGCGCATGCCGGAGCCGAGCCGGATCGTGGTAAGCGGGACCCGCGAGGTTCCCGTCTCTGCGACGCTCACGGTTCAGCGCACGCATCATGGCGTCGAGGAGCTCGTCACCGGACTGGTCGGCGCTGGACTTCTGGGTGATCCGCACACTTCCGATCGGGTCCGGCTCGTGCCCGAGGTCCTCGCCACGCTCGCCGCGCGCCAGCTCCCGCTATTCGGCCTCGTGCTCGCGCGGCCCGGGAGCGCCAACCTCACACATCCACCCGTCCTCGAGGCGCCGCCCGCACCGCTCGCGATGCTCATCGGCGCGCCCGGAGTCAGGGAGCTGGGCCTCGATCCAGAGGAGATGCGGCGCCGCCACCGGGCGCAGATCGCGGGGCGACCGCGCATCCCCGCGCTCGTGTTCCCCCTCGACCCGGACCACGACGGACGCGGCGTCGAGCGGCTCGCGGCGATCGTCGAGGACATCGGGATCGACCGTATCCGCGCCGCCACGGGGGCCACCCGGGCGCAGGTCGAGGAGGTCGAGCGTGCCACGCAACAATGACGCGCTGCTCCTGGAGAGCGTGGGCACCCATCGGAAACGGCTCAGGCAGGCCCTCCTGTTCGGCAGGCTCGACGACCGCCGTCAGGTGACCGACAACGTGCGGCGCTTCATCGGCGGGATCATCCTCGCCGCCGTCGTCGGCGTGGGCTGCCTGGGCTTCTCGTTCGTCACGGCCGCCACGGCCCACGGCACGGGCATGCTTGGCACCTCGGTGCCCCAGAGCACCGACACGGCGCAGAGCAGCGCGCCGCCGCAACGCACGACGGCGGCCGGCACGACCGCGTCGACAGGACCTCCCAGCGTGGCCCCGCAGAGCCCGGCCCCGCAGAGCCCGGCACCATCCAATCCCGCACCGCACTCGACCAAGGGGGCGCCATGACGGACTTCACCCGAGTGACAGTGGTCGGCGAGCGCCGCCGAGCTGAGATCGTCGTGGCCTCGGACGAGCCGTTCGCGGGCCTCGTGCCCCGCTTCCTCGACCTCCTCGGCGAGGAGCCGGACGCAAGCCGAGCGCCCGCGCTCGTGCGCGCTACTGGCCAGGAGATCGACCTCGCAGCGGACTCACGGGCCCAGTCCGTGCTCGACGGAGAGGTGCTGCGCCTGCTTCGCCGCGCGGACGCGCCGCCGCCACCCGAGGTCTCCGATGTCACCGACGCCGTCGCGGACGAGTTCGCGACCTCCGCCAGGCCGTGGAACGCGGTGGCGCGGCAGGGCGTCGGCATGGCCGGCATCGCCGGCGCGACCCTCGCGGCAGGCCTGCTGCTCGGAGAGCTGCGGCTCCCGCCAGCGGCCGCGGTCGCGGTGCCTCTCGTAGCCGCTGCAGTCCTCGCGGCGCTCGGGGCGGCGCTCGGCCGCAGGTGGCGCTGGCCGGCGCTGGCCGTCACGGCAGCCGCGCTCGGCCTCTCGGCCGACGTGGGGGCGGCCGCTTCGGCCCTGTTCTCGCCGCATGCGGCACCCTCCGCGCCGCTCGCCGTAGCCCTTGCGGTGCTGTGGGCATGGATTGCGGCCGGGGTAGGCGTCGGGATCGGCCTCCGCCACCGGCCGCTCCTTACGGCCGCGGCGGTCGGGGGCGCACACGCACTCATCGCCGCCGCCCTCCTGGCGATCGGCGCCCCGCTGCTCGGAACGTGCGGCGTCGTGGCAGTCCTCGCGACCGTATCGTGCGGCGTGCTCCCCGCCTGGGCGATGTCAGCGTCCGGCCTCACGGGCCTCGACGACGCCGTGGCGCGCGGCACCTCGGCGCCGAGGACCCGCGTCCGGGCCACACTCGGCGAGACGTACGCAACGCTCGACTGGACCGTCGGCGCGATTGCGCTCACGCTCGCGGCCTGCGCGACCGTCCTGCTCGCGGGCGCGGACGGTTGGTCGGCCGCGCTCGGAGCGGCCGCCGTCGTCGTCTGCGCGCTCCGCACGCGCGCGTTCCCCGGCGCGACCCAAGGCGTGCTCCTCTGGGGCGCCGCCGGCGTCCCAGCGATCGTGGGGATCGGCGCGCACGCAGCTCAGGGATGGGGCGCGGCGGCACTTTCCGGGCTCGCGCTCGTCATCGCGCTGCTCGTGGGGGTGCGGCCCGCGCCGCACCAGCGGGCGCGCCTCCGCGCCTTCGGGAACGCGGTCGAGGCCGTGGCGGTCGTCGCGATGCTGCCGCTCTTGCTCGGGAGCTTCGACCTGTACGAGCACCTCTTGGGGACGTTCTGATGCTGGCGGCCAACGAGCTCGCCACGGCGGCGCGGCGCGCGCTCCTCGGCAGCATCGTCCGGGGCACCCGCGAGCTCGCCGACGCCGACGCCGCGATCCGGCGGGGCGTCCCGACCTGTCGGCGGGTCAACTTCGTGGGACTGCGCGGAGGGGTAGGCGTGTCCACCACGGCGGCGTCCGTCGCGACGATCCTCGCCCAGCGCCGCCCGAGGCGGGTGTTGGCGGTCGACGGCGGGGCCTCCCGAGCGGTGACCCTCCTCACGGGCGCGGACGCCGTGCCCCAACCGCTGGAGGAGGCCGCCCCGTCGCGCCGCAGGACGCTGCCCGAGCGACGACCGGCGGCGGCGACGTCATGGGAGGCGACGAGCGCCCTGCCCGCCTCGCCCATCGGGCTGCGCGTCGTCGCGCCCGAGCCGACGGGGGCGGCGCGGCAGGCCTCACCCGCCGAGTGGCGAACGGCTGTTGAGCCGATCACCCGCTTCTTCGACGTCGCCGTGGGCGATTGGGGCCGGCGAGCCCCGTCCGTGGACCTCAGCGCCGCCGTCGACGACGCCCACGCGCTCGCGCTCGTGGCGCGCGCGGACCGGTTCGCGCTCGAGGAGGCGCTTGCGCACGTCGGGGCGATCCACGCCCGCTCGGGGCGGGCCCCGCTTGTCGTGGCAGTCGACGTCGACGACGTGGGTCCGGCGGCGAGCCGCGCCGCCGGCTCGTGGGGACTCGCGCCCATCCACTTCGTCCCGTTCGACTCGCGATACGGGACCGGGGCGGGAGCCGGGGCCGGGCGGCCGGCGGCCCAGGCCGTCCGCGAAGCCCACATCCGCCTGGCCGCCGCCCTCATCGAGGCGTCGCTCCCGCCGTCGTCGGTGGCCCCCGCGGAGAAGGCCGAGGCCCCCGCATGATCACCGTGATCCACCGCCCGGGCCGCATCACCGAGCCGCTGGTCCCGCCAGAGCCGGAGGAGCTTTCCCCGCCGCCGCAGCTCCCCGAGGGGAGCTCGGGCGGGCTCCCGCTGCAGTCGCTCCTGCCCGTGCTCGGCGCGGTCTCCTCCGTGGTCATGATGATCGTGCTGCGCGGCACCAATCCGGTGTTCATGGTCGTGGCGGCGCTCGTCTTCGTGGTCGCGATCGTGAGCGGCCTCGGGCTCGCGTTCACGCACCGGGCGCAGGCCGCCCGCACGCGCCGGACACAGCGCGAGCGGTACCTCGACTACCTCGAGGAGCTGCGCTCCACCATGCGGGAGCGGTCCGAGGACGTGCGGCGCGACGCGCTCGTGCTGGACCCCGCGCCCGCGGCGCTTCCGCTGCTGGTCAGCGACCCCTCCCGCGTGTGGGAGCGGCGCCGAAGCCACGTGGAGTTCCTCCGCGTGCGGGTGGGGCTCGGGGATGTTCCGTGGTTCCGGCTCGCCGTGCCCGCGGCGTCGAACCCGCTCCAGCCGTCCGATTCCCTCATGGCCGAGGAGCTCGGCCTCTTCGCCGCGAGGACCGCGACCGTGCCCGGCATGCCGGTGACTGTGCGGCTCGACGGCGCGGGCGACGTCGCCGTGGTCGGCGAGCGCGAGGAGGTGCTCGGCGTCGCGCGGGCCATGGCGGCCCAGCTCGCGGCCCTCCACGCGCCCGACGACGTCCAGCTCGCCGCGGTGTTCGCCCCGGACCGGGCCGCCGATTGGGCGGGCCTCGACCTGCTTCCCCACCTCGTGATAAGCCGCACGTTCGACGGGCCTGTCAGGGCGCGCCGCGTGGCCCCCGACCTCGCGACGCTCGCGCAGATCCTCGCGGACGAGCTCTCCGAGCGGGTGGCCGCGGCGGAGCAGCGCCGCCGCTCCATGGTCTCGGCGGGCCGGGCCGAGCAGCCGCGCCTCGTCGTCTTCCTCGACGAACACGGCGGGCTCGCGCAGTCGTTCCCGTTCCTCGAGGGCCGGGGCGATCTCGGTGAACTCGGCATCACGCTCGTGCACCTCGTCGAGGACAGGCTCGACGAGCCGTCCGAGGTATCACTCCGTGTGACGGTGTCCGGCGGCGAGCTCACCGTGACGGATGCGAGGATCGCGGGCGACGCGCGGGGGCTGGGAGACGCTCGCCAGCCGGACGACGCGCGGGGCACGGCCGACGCTGGGCCCGTCGCCGAGCTGCGCGGAAGCATCGATGCCGTATCCGCGCCGCTGCTCACCGCCGTCGCCCGCCTCCTCGCGCCGCTGCGCCTCTCGCTCGACGCCGCGGAGCGCGCGGATGGGGGCGAGCCGATCAGCATGCCCGAGCTGCTGGGTCTCGAGGACCCGTCCGCCCTCGACCCCGAGGAAGCCTGGCGCGCCCGCGCGCCGCGCGATTTCCTGCGTGTGGCCATCGGCGTGGATCGGCACGGCATGCCCCTGCACCTCGATCTCAAGGAGTCGGCGCAGCTCGGCATGGGGCCACACGGGATCTGCATCGGCGCGACCGGATCGGGCAAGAGCGAGCTCCTGCGCACGCTCGTGCTCGCGCTCGCGGCCTCGCACTCCCCCGACGACCTCTCGATGATCCTCGTGGACTACAAGGGCGGCGCGGCGTTTGCACCGTTCGCGCGGCTCGGGCACGTCGCGGGCCTCATGGACAACCTCCAGGACGATCCGCAGCTCACGCGGCGCGCGCGGGAGAGCATCGCGGGCGAGGTGCTCCGGCGGCAGAAGCTGCTCCGCGACGCCGGCGCATCGCCGAGCATCACGCATTACCGCGAGCTGCGGCGGGCGCGGCCCGAGCTGCCGCCCATGCCGCACCTGCTCCTCGTCATCGACGAATTCGGCGAGCTGCTCACGGCGGAGCCCGACTTCGTGGACCTGCTCCTGACGATCGGACGGATCGGCCGCTCGATCGGCGTGCACCTCCTGCTCTCGAGCCAGCGGATCGAAAGCGGCAAGCTGCGCGGCCTCGACACGTACCTCTCGTATCGGATCGGCCTGCGCACGTTCTCCGAGGCCGAGAGCCAGACGATCCTCGGCACACCGGACGCGTTCCACCTGCCGGCTGTGCCGGGTTTCGGCTTCCTCAAGGTCGACACGAGCATCTACAGCGAGTTCCGCGCCGGGTACGTCTCGGGCCCTCTCGATGAGCCCGAGCCCGCCCCGGCCGACGGTGCCGCTCGGGACGTGTTCGTGCTTCCCGTGCACAACGGCATCGGATCGGAGGCAGGCTCGGACGGGATCGGCTCGGAAACGCGGCGGCAGCCTGAGGCGCGGCTCGTCCGGCCGGACACCGGGCCCTCTCTCGTCGACGTCGCGGTGGGGCACCTCGCGGCGTCCGGCCGCCAGACGGAACCCGTGTGGCTCCCGCCGCTGCCCACGCGCGTGGCGCTCGGGAGCGTCGTCGACGCGGGAACCGCCGGGGCGGAGGCCGGGTTGCGGACGCCGATCGGACTCCTCGACGACCCCGCGCGCCAGCGCCAGGCACCGTGGCTTCTCGACTTCACGATCGGCGGCGGCCACATCGCGGTGATCGGCGCCCCAGGCTCCGGCCGCACGACCGTCCTGCGGACCATCGCGGCCTCGCTCGCGCTCACCCACACGCCACGCGAGGTGAGCGTCTACGGCATGGACCTCGCGGGCGGCGGGCTCTCGAGGATCGAGGGCTTCCCGCACGTGGGCGGCGTGGCCACGCGCTCCGACCGCACGAAGCTCCTCCGGCTCATCGAGGAGCTCCAGGCGATGAGCCGGCACCGCGAAACGGTGTTCCGCGACCACGACATCGATTCGGTCGCGATGCTCCGCGCGCGGCACGCGGCCGGCGAGGTCCCCGAGCTGGTCTCTCCCGACGTCGTGCTGCTCGTGGACGGCTTCGGCGCGATCCGCACGGAATTCGAGGAGCTCGAGGACCCGTTCACGGAGCTCGTGCAGCGCGGCGGGAGCTTCGGGATCCACGTGATTGTGGCCCTCACCCGCTGGAACGAGCTCCGCATGGCGAGCCAACCGCTCATCGGCCAGCGCTTCGAGCTGCGGCTCAACGATCCCGCGGATTCAAACGTGAGCCGCGCGGCCGCGGCCGTGCTGCTCGGCGCCGAGCCCGGCCGCGTCCTCACGGGCGCGTCGCTCTACGGCCAGGTCGCGCTCCCAGTGCTGGACGACGTCGACGACGCCCAGCTCGGCGACGAGCTCGAGGCACTCGCGGCGCGGCTCACGGCCGACTGGTCCGGCCCCGCTGCCGCGCCGATCCGGCTCCTGCCCGAATCGTTCGAGCCCGCCGAACTGCCCGACCCCCTCCAGGTGCCCGAGCGGGTCCCGTTCGGGCTCAGGCAGGACACGATGGAGTACGTCGCGTTCGACCCGCTGCTCGATCAGCACCTCATCGTGTTCGGCGACGCCGGCTCCGGCAAGACGACCCTCCTGCGCGGCATCGCGGCGGGCCTCATCGACCGGTCGAGCCCCGACGAGCTCGCGATCGCCGTCATGGACGTCCGCGGCGGAACCGCATCGGAAATCCCCGAGGACTACCTCGGCGGCCACGCGACGAACGGGCGCGACGCCCGCGGCCTTGCCGAGGCCATCGCCGTCGAGCTTGAGAAGCGCAGTGCCGCGACGAACGAGGGCTCGCGCCCCCGCATCGTGGTCCTCGTGGACGACTTCGACATCCTTGCCTCGTCCGGGACCGAGCCCCTCAGCCCGCTCCTGCCGTACCTGCCGTCGGCCCGCGACCTCGGCCTCAACGTCGTGGTGACGCGCCCGGTGGGCGGCGCCTCGCGCGCGCTCTACGACCTCTCGCTGCAGTCGCTCCGGGACAGTGGCGGGACCGGGTTCGTGATGAGCGGCGAGCGGTCGGAGGGGCAGATCTTCCCCCGCGTCTACGCCGAGCAGTTCCCGCCAGGGCGCGGGCGGCTGGTCCGCCGTGGGGCGCCGCCGCGCATCGTCCAAGTCGCGAACTTCACCTCGACGAGAGGAGCCGTCCATGCCCCGTGACATTCTCATCCTGACGAACAACGAGCCGGACATCGCAGCGCTCGTGCATGCGGGGAACCGCGTCAACGGCGAGCTCCGCGTGCGGACCATCGACGACGGCGCCGTCACCGAAGTGTGCGACGACGACGGCAACGCTGTGCTCAGCATCGGCCGGCCCGAGTGGATGGAGAACGCCTCGGAGATCGAGCGGCTCGTGCCGAGCGCAGTGGGTCGCGTAGGCGTTCCCGTGTGGTGGATCGAGGCGTGGGCGCCATGGGGAGCGCCGGGCGATCCCGGGGTCGCGATCGCGCTAGACCTCGCGGCCGAGCTCGGCGGCTTCTGCGTCGTCGAGGACGCCTCTTAACGGCGGTGTCTTAACCACGGCGCCGTAACCGCCGCGTAGTAAACGCGGCGTCCCGGGAACCGCGGCGTCCCGGGAAACAGTCAGGCCGCCGGAGCGCCCTCGTGCTCCGCGGGCGTGGGCGCACTCGGCGTCGGGGACTCGTTCCGCGTGCGACGCGTCGCGAGGAACGTGCCGGCGAGGACTAGGATCGCACCCGCGACGATGAGCGGAGTGAGCGGATCGCCGCGGAGGCTCACGCCGAGCGCGAGGGCGACGACGGGGTTCACGTACGCGATGGCGGTGGCCCGGGCGGGACCCGCCTCCGCGATGAGCCGGAAGAACAGCAGGAACGCGAGTGCCGTGCACAGGAGGCCGAGGAGGACGAGCGATCCCAGCGCCGTGGCGGAGGGTGTCGTGGTAGGCCACGTCGCGGCCGCGAACGGTGCCGAGATGAGGGCCGCAATGGTGAGGCACACCGCCGTCATCGGCAGGGCCGGCACCTCCCGCAGCTTGACGGCGGCGACCTGCGGCGCGATCGCATAGCCGACGGCCACGAGGAGCATCTCGATCACGGGCCACGCGCCGGAGGCCTCCATGCCGCCGCCACCCAGGGCGGCCACGCCGCCCACGGCGACGACGAGGCCGAGCACGCGGAGACGGCCGATGCGGCGCTCGAGCCCGATGACGCGTGCCACGACGAGCGCGAGCACCGGCGCGAAGGCGATGAGGAGGCCTGCGAGCGAGCTCGACAAGTGCCGCTCGGCGTCGCTCAGCAGGAACCACGGGCCCACCATCTCGAGGAGGGCGAACGCGAGCACGGGCCAGCGATGGGCCCACACCGCGCGCAACTGGCGCCACGCGAACGGCAGAAGGACGACGGCGCCGATCGCCGTGCGTGAGAACACGACCATCGCGGGACTCACCTCGGCGACGGACGCGCTGATGAGCAGGTACGGGACGCCCCAGATGAGGCACATCGCGGCGAAGAGGACCCACTTGCGGCGCGTCATGAGCGCGCTCCGCGGTGTTCCGAAAGCAGGGTGAGATCGTTCACCCACTCACTGTAGGGCCGGGGGCCGACAGTCCTAACCATTCGGCGGTGCCCGAATCGTCGCGCCCGAATCCGGGAAGTCAGATTGCCCGCGGCCAGATCATTCGGCTTTGGCGCCGCCCCTGCCCCGCCGGCCGCTCAACAGAGTCCCGAAGAGCCGGAGGATCGCGCCAAGCACAATGAACGCGATGCCGAGCGCGATCATGCCGCCGAAGAGACGGGAAGTGTCCAGCGCCACGGAGTGGCACGCAGCCGCCACGTCAGAGGCCGGCGGGCTCACCTGGCCCGCCGCCACAGGGCCGTAGAGCGTGAGGAAGGCCGAACCGCAGCCGCGGCCCAGCGGAAGGGCGAAGCCGAGCGCCACGCCGGCCGCCACGAGACCGAACCCCACCCACGAATGCCACCGCGGGTGGTACCTGCGGATCGCCATCGAACCTCCAGCTCGCGCCCGGGCCTGTGTATTTGTCAACGTCGGAACCATCATGCGCCCGTGGCCGCCGCAACGGGCGCATCGGACGCGGAACTTCGGCGTCGTAGCCCTACCAGACGCTTATTACCCCGCAACGGGGACCGCCAGACGGCCCTATCTGCAGGTCTCCGCCGGGAGCCGCGTCTGCCCCTAACTGAAGTCCTCCCGATGCAGCTCGTGCTGCGGGAGTCCACGCCCTGACTCATGGGCGTTTCGGGTACAGATATCCCGGCTTAAACCCGTTTCGGGTACAGATATCCCGGTTTAAATCCGTTTCGGGTACAGATGATCTGTACCCGAGACAACCCAGCCGCGGTGTGAAGTCTCGGGACGGGACCTCTAATTGACTCTTCTGTCTCGGGACCTCGTAGACGGTGTGTCTCAGGACGTTGTAGACACTTACGAGCCGTCTGATCGGGTGCATGAGTGTTCGCAAACCTGATCTGCGGGTCCGACTGAAGGTCGCCACGTGGCCGGAGAACGCACCCCGTGGGGCGGTGGCCGAGTTCTGCCGCCGGCACGGGGTCTCGCGGGCGTGGTTCTACAGAGTCCGGGCCAAGGCGCTGGCAGAGGGCAGCCTGGCCGCGACGGAGGTCGGCTCGAGCCGCCCGCGCACCAGCCCGTCCCAGACCCCGGCCGAGATCGCCGAGCTCGCGGTGATGGTGGATGCCTTCGACGGGTACTACAACACCGAGCGCGTCCACCAGAGGCACGGAAGCCTCGGGCTGCCCCCGGCCCAGGCATGGGCACGCACTCCGGTCGCCGCGAACCCACCAGCTTCGTCCCTCGCAGCGGCCTCCGCCGCCCGAGCCCAGAAACCGAAGTGCCCACAACGTCCTGAGAGTCACACAACCCAGCCGCCGATTATCTGTACCCGAAACGACCCAGCCGCCGATTATCTGTACCCGAAACGACCCAGCCGCCGATTATCTGTACCCGAGACAGGTCACCTCTGGCCGTCGCGGCCGTCTTCGATGAGGAGTGTGGCCATCCGGCGGGCGCGCTCTGCCGCATGCGGATCGCCCTCGGCTGCGGCCACAATCGACCCCTTCAGCAGGATATGGACCGACCAAGCGAAGCTCTCCGGATCGTCCAGGTCGGCGGCCCGGGCCAGATCGGCCAGCTGAGCTCGGGTCCGGGCGAGGTAATCCATGCTCGCCCGGCCGAGCGGATGGTTTGGTCCCATCTCCATCATGACGTGCAGGAACGAGCTCACCTCGGCCGTGCCTTGGCGGAACCACTCGTCGAAGACGTCGAACACGGCGAGGAGGGCCGGAGTTTCACTGTCCTCGTGGCGCTTGACGGCGGCGTCGATCGCTGCGCTCCGCTCCTCGTACCACCGTTGGAGGTATGCGAGCGCGAGCTCGTCCTTGGTGCGGAAGTGCTTGTAGAAGGTCGCCTTCGCCACGCCAGATTTCTCGATGAGCTCATCGACGCCGACATCACGGATCCCCCGTTGGGCGAACAACTCGAACGAGGTGTCGAGGATGCGTTCGCGTGCAGTGGGCGCCGGATTCGCCTGCGATGACCTCATACCGCCCCACTACCCGATCTCCCGAAGCTGAATCCGACCTATCGAACATGTACACCGCTGAAGGGCCCGCGGCCGTGAGGCGCGCATGGGGGCAGGCATCACCCCACGTCACAGGGGCAGCACAGGTTGGCTCTACGCCGAGCACAAGCCGGGCCGGGAAAGTCGTACCCATGACGCTCACCGACCGCACCGGCACCTACCCGGACCCAGCCTTCGAGGCCGACACTCTCGAACCCGGCGAGCCGTCCGCTCAGGCGGTTGGCGCCGTCGTCCTTTCGGCCGGCCCCAGCCCGACTCACGCCCCTGAGCATCCCTCCTCCGCCGACCCAGCCCCCGTCCACCGCCCCGGAATCGCCCTCGACCTGGCGGCGTTCCGCAAGGCCGGGATCCCCGTCCTCGATGTCACGGTCCCCGTGTACAACGAGGAGAAGGACCTCGAGCCCTGCGTTCGCCGGCTCTACGCCTACCTCGAGACCCAGTTCCCGCACTCGTACCGGATCACCATCGCGGACAACGCCTCGACCGATTCGACCCTGCGCGTCGCCGAGCGCCTCGCACGTGAGCTCGAGACCGTGCGCGCCGTCCACCTCGAGGAGAAGGGCCGCGGCAATGCACTGCGCCGCGTGTGGCTCGCGTCCGATTCGCCCGTCCTCGCGTACATGGACGTGGACCTCTCGACCGATCTCAACGCCCTGGCCCCGCTCGTCGCGCCGCTCGTCTCGGGCCATTCGGACCTTGCGATCGGAACGCGGCTCTCCCGCTCCTCCCGCGTGGTGCGCGGGCCCAAGCGGGAGTTCGTGTCCCGCTCCTACAATTTCCTCCTCCAGTCGCTCATGGGGGCGCGGTTCAGCGACGCCCAGTGCGGCTTCAAGGCCATCCGCTCCGACGTGGCCCAGCAGCTCCTCCCCCACACGATCGACAAGGCGTGGTTCTTCGACACCGAACTCCTCGTGCTCGCCGAGCGCTGCGGCCTGCGCTGCGCCGAGATTCCCGTGGACTGGACGGACGATCCGAACTCGAAGGTCGACGTCGCGCGGACCGCACTCGAGGACCTGCGCGGCATGTACCGCCTGACCACGGACATGGCCCGCGGCCGGATCCCCCTCGTGCAGCTCCAGGCGGCGCTCGCGCGCGGCCCGCTCCCCGCAGGCCTGCGTGCCGAGGAGGCCGGCCGGAAACAGAGCCTGTTCGGCCAGCTCGTGCGTTTCGGCGCGATCGGCGTGGCGTCCACGCTCGCGTACGCCGCCCTGTTCATCCTGGGCCGCACGTTCATGGACGCCCAGACGTCCAACTTCGTGGCGCTCCTCATCACGGCGATCGCCAACACCGCCGCGAACCGACGCTTCACGTTCGGCGTCCTGGGCCGCGAGCGCCTCACGAGGCACCACCTCGAAGGGCTCATCGTCTTCGGGATCGGCTGGGCCCTCACGGCCGGTGCGCTCCTGTGGATGAATTCGATCCCGAACCCGGGCCAGTGGATCGAACTGAGCGTTCTGACCATCGCGAACCTCGCGGCGACCGCCCTCAAGTTCCTCCTATTCCGCCTGTGGGTGTTCCGCCGCAGGGCGTGACTCCCCCGCGCGTCGACCCGTAGACTCCCGACCGAAAGGCCACCACTCCCATGACCACGTCCCTCGCCCCAGATCTCACGGACGACCCATCGTCCTCGCCCGCCGTCGCCGGCGAGCCCGGCGCCGACCGCGCCTCCCGCCGTCGTCCGCTCTCCGGCCGTGATTCCTCCGGAAGCCGCTGGGGGCGCCTCGCGTTCGGCACGGACCAGCCCCGCTGGGTCCGCCCGTCAGCGCTCGGGCTCGTCGTCGCAAGCGCGTTCCTGTACCTCTGGAACCTCACGAACTCGGGGTACGCGAACTCGTTCTATGCCGCGGCGATCCAGGCAGGCAGCAAGAACTGGGTCGCATGGTTCTTCGGCTCGCTCGACGCGGGCAACGCCATCACGGTGGACAAGCCGCCGGCCGCGTTCTGGATCCCGGGCCTCCTGGGCCGGATCTTCGGCTTCAACTCGTTCACGATGCTCCTGCCCGAGGCGCTCATGGGCGTCGCGGCCGTCGCGCTCATGTACGCCGCGGTCAAGCGCGTGAGCGGACCGGTCGCAGGCCTCCTTGCGGGCGCCGCGCTTGCCGCGACGCCGGTTGCCGCGCTCATGTTCCGGTTCAACAACCCGGACGCGATGCTCACGTTCTGCCTAGTCCTCGCGGCCTACCTCACGGTTCGCGCGATCGAGAAGGCGGGCTGGAAGTGGCTCGCCGCGGCGGGCGCCGTGATCGGCCTCGCGTTCCTCACCAAGATGCTCCAGGGCGTCATCATCGTCCCTGCTCTCGGCCTGGCCTACCTGTGGGCGGCGCCGACCACGCTGCGCCGGCGCCTCATGCACCTGCTCGGCGCGCTGGGCGGCATCGTCGTGGTGGCCGGCGCGTACCTCCTCGCGTTCACGCTCACGCCCACGAGCGTCCGCCCCTACATGGCGGGTTCGCAGACCAACAGCTTCCTCGAGCTCACATTCGGCTACAACGGCTTCGCCCGCATCTTCGGCAACCGTGGCGGGGGCGCCGGCGGCGATCGCCTGGGCGGCGCCCCCGGCGGCGCGGCCGACGTCGGTGCTGCCGCGGGCGCGGCTGGGCTGGGCGGGTCTAATGGACTCGGCGGATTCCCGGGAGGCGGCGGCAACGGCGGCCCCGGCGGGACGATGTTCGGCGGGCAGGCCGGCATCCTCCGCATGTTCGGCTCGAGCTTCGGCACCGAGGTCTCGTGGCTGCTCCCCGCGGCGCTCATCCTCCTCGTGGCCGGCTTCTGGTTCACGCGCCGCGCCATCCGCACGGATCGCGTCCGGGCCTCCCTCATCGTGTGGGGCGGCTGGACGCTCGTCACGGCGGCGGTCCTCAGCTTCATGACCGGCACCGTTCATCCGTACTACACGATCGCCCTCGCCCCGGGGATCGCCGGCGTGATCGGCATCGGCGGCGCCGAGCTGTGGCGCGGCCGGGCGTACTGGCCGTCGCGCATCGTGCTCGCGGTCACCGTCCTCGCGGCGAGCATCTGGTCGGCCGTCCTTCTGGGCCGGGACGCCTCATGGCTCCCGTGGCTCAAGGTCGTCATCGTGATCCTGGGTGTGCTGGCCGCGCTGGGCCTCGTGGTCCGCTTCGACCGGCTGCGCTTCGGGGCCGTCGCGGTGGCCGTCACGGCGCTGCTCGCCGGCGGGCTCGGCACGACGGCGTTCACCATCGCCACTGCGGCCCAGGGCCACACCGGCGCGATCCCGACCTCGGGGCCGAACGGCCAGGACGGCTTCGGCGCGTCCGGCAACCGTGCCGGCTTCAGCGGGTTCCGTGACCGCACGGGCTCCTCGGCCGAGGGCTTCGGCGGCGCTGCCGACGGCGGCGCGACCGGCAACGGCACTTCGGGGTCCTCACAGGGCGCCCAGAGCGGCACGGGTCAGGGCAGCACCAGTCAGGGCGCCCAGGCCGGCGGCTTCGGCGGCCCCGGCGGCGAAGCGAGCGCCTCAAGCGAGCTCGTCGCGCTCCTCAAGCAGACCACCACCAAGTGGTCCGCGGCGACCAACGGATCCAATTCCGCGGCAAGCCTCGAGCTCGCCTCGAACACGAACGTCATCGCGATGGGCGGCTTCACTGGCAGCGACCCGTACCCGAGCCTCGACGAGTTCAAGGCGCTCGTGTCCAGCGGCCAGATCACGTACTACATCGCCGGCGGCGGCATGGGCGGCGGCGGTGGCTTCGGCGGCCGCGGCGGAGCGAGCGACACCTCGTCGATCGCCACGTGGGTCCAGCAGAACTTCCAGGCCACCACGGTCGGCAACACGACCGTCTACAAGCTGGTCAAGTGATGACGCAGACCGAGTCTCACCCGGTAGTGGTCCCCGGCTCCCCCTCGGGGGCCGGGGCCACCACCGGCGGCTCCACCGCGAGCGACCCCGGTCGCTGGGTTCCCTCATCGCCCTCCGACGCGGCTCCCCACCGTCCGCTGCTCCGCCGTCTCACGGGCCGCGGCATCGGTGCGACGGTGGGGTCACTCCGTCACCGGGTTGAGCTGGCCCTGCTTCTGCTGGGCGTGGGGGTTCTGTATCTCTGGAACCTCGCCGCGAGCGGCTGGGCCAACGCGTTCTACAGCGCCGCAGCCCAGGCCGGCAGCCAGAACTGGGAGGCGTTCTTCTTCGGCTCGTCCGACGCCGCGAACGCCATCACGGTGGACAAGCCCCCGGCGTCGCTCTGGGTCATGGACCTCTCCGTCCGGATCTTCCGCCTCAGCTCGTGGTCGGTCCTCGTCCCCGAGGCCCTCATGGGCGTCGGCACGGCGTGGATCCTGTACCTCGCGGTCCGGCGCGCCGCCCGCCCCGCGACCGGGAACGACCGCGCCGCCCACGGCGCGGGCCTTGTCGCGGCCGCGGCGCTCGCGCTCACGCCCGTCGCGGCGCTCATGTTCCGCTTCAACAACCCTGACGCACTGCTCGTGCTCCTCATGACGGCTGCGGGCTACGCGACCATCCGCTCGGTCCAGAGCGGCCGGGCGCGCTGGATCGTCATCGCGGGCGTGCTCCTCGGCTTCGGCTTCCTCACGAAGCAGCTCCAGGTCTTCCTCGTCGTACCGGGCTTCGCGGCGGCGTACCTCTGGGCCGCGCCGCACCGCATGGTCCGGCGGCTCCTGCACCTCTTGGGCGCCCTCGGCGCGATGGTCGTCTCCGCGGGCTGGTGGATCGTGGCCGTCATGCTCATCCCCGCGAGCGCCCGGCCGTTCATCGGCGGCTCGCAGACCAACTCGATCCTCGAGCTCACGTTCGGCTACAACGGCTTCGGCCGGCTGAGCGGGGACGAGGTCGGCTCCGTGGGCGGCGGCAACGGCTGGGGCCAGCCGGGGCTTCTCCGGCTGTTCTCGTCGACGTTCGGGGGCCAGATCGCGTGGCTCCTGCCCGCCTCGCTCATCCTCGGCGCCGCCCTTCTCTGGGTGGGGCGGCGCGCGCCGCGCACGGACGCCGTGCGGGCCTCCGTGGTGGCGTGGGGCGGGTGGGTGCTCGTCACGGGGCTGACCTTCAGCCTCATGCACGGCATCATCCACGAGTACTACTCCGTGGCGCTCGCTCCCGGCATCTCGGCCCTCGCCGGGCTTGGCGGCGGGATCCTGTGGCATCGGCGAAGGTACCCGGTCGAGGCCTCCGCGCTCGCCGCGGGCGTCGCCGCCGCGGGCATCATGGGCGTGGTCCTGCTCAACCGCGCGTCCGGGTTCGTCCCGTGGCTCGCGTGGGCCGTGGCGCTTGCTGCGCTCGTGGCGGCCGCGGCGATCGCCGCAGGCGGCTTCGGCGCGCGGCTCCCGAAGCCCGCAGGACCGACGACGGCGGCGCTCGCCCTCGTCGCGGCCCTCGCCGGCCCGTTCGCGTTCACGCTCGACACGGTTTCAACCGCCCACTCGGGCGCGATCGTCACGGCCGGGCCATCGTCCGGCTTCGGTGGCTTCGGCGGCCGTGGCGGATTCGGCGGCCAGCGCAACGGCCAGGGCTTCCTCGGATTCTCGCAGAACGGCGCCCAGGGCACGTCCCCCGGCTTCGGCCAAGGCGGCACCGGAACTCAGGGCGGCACGGGCACTCAGGGCGGCACAGGCACACAGAACGGCACAGGCACACAGGGCGGCACTGGCACCCCGTTCGCGAGTGGCGCCGGCGGCGCGGGCGGACAGCCCGGCGGCTTCGGCGGCGGGCGCGGAGGCGCGGGTGGCCTCCTGGGTGCCCCCACGCCGTCGTCCGCCCTGGTGACCGCCCTGCAGACGAACGCGTCGAAGTACACGTGGGCGGCCGCCGTCGTCGGTTCGAACAATGCCGCGGGGTATCAGCTCGCCTCGCAGCTCCCCGTCATGGCTATCGGCGGGTTCAACGGCACAGACCCGGCCCCGACGCTCGCCCAGTTCCAGCAGCTCGTCAACGAAGGCAAGATCCACTACTTCATCGCAGCCAGCCTCATGCAGGGAGGCACCGGATCGAACGATGCGCAGCTGATCGGGCAGTGGGTCCAGGCCAACTTCCAGGCGCAGACCATCGGCAACACGACGGTCTACGCGCTCGGGAGCTGACCGCCCCGGGCTCCGATAACGCGCCGTCAGCAAAAGCCGTGGCCCTCTCCGAGCCGGAGAGGGCCAGGGCCTTCGTGCGTGTGGGGCCCTGCGCCAGGAGGCCGAAAAGAGTAGCGAAGCCTCAGAAAAGCGCCGACGCACCGCCGCCACGTGTCGCAGACCCTGCTGAAGAGGGCAGGATGGATTGCGCGAGCAGGCTTCCGGCATCCGGAACGGGAGCCGGACGGAGGGTGCAATGGGATCAGTGGAGCGCTGGGACGCCCTCCAGCGAAAGCACCCGTGGGCCGGGTACCCGCTTGCGGTGATCTACAAGTACATGGACGACCACGGGCCCTTCCTCGCCGCCCTCATCACCTACTACGCCTTCGTCTCGCTGTTCCCGCTGCTGCTCCTCCTCTCGACTGGCCTCAGCGTCGTGCTCTCCGGCAGCCCCGATCTGCGCGCGGAGGTCATGCGCTCCGCGCTCGGCGAGTTCCCGGTCATCGGATCGCAGCTCGCGGAGCCGAAGGGGCTCGGCGGCGGGACCGCGGGCGTGGTGATCGGCATCCTCGGCGCGGTCTACGGGTGCCTCGGCGTGGGCCAGGCGATTCAACATGCGATGAACACGGCGTGGGCCGTGCCGCGCAATCGCCGCCCGGACCCGTTCAAGGCGCGCGGGCGGAGCGCGCTGCTCGTGGGGACGGTCGGCCTGGCGCTCGTGGGATCGACGGTGCTCTCCGGCCTTGGCGGCTTCGCGGACACCCTCGGCCTTGCCGGACGCGTGGCGCTCCTGGCCGCCTCAGTCGCCGTGAACGCGGGCGCATTCATCCTCGCCTTCCGCATCGGCACCTCGCGAAGGCTCACCATCCGCCAAGTCCTCCCGGGAGCGCTCGGCGCGGCCGTGGCGTGGCAGCTGCTGCAGTCGCTCAGCCCGGAATACATCCAGAACGTGGTACGGCGGGCCAGCGCGATCAACGGCGTCTTCGCGGTGGTCCTCGGCCTGCTCGCGTTCCTCTACCTGGCCGCCGTCGCCGTGGTCCTGTGCGTCGAGATCAACGTGGTCCGGGTCGACGGGCTCCATCCGCGCTCCCTGCTCACGCCGTTCACCGACAAGGCGGAGCTCACCCCCGAGGACCAGAAGGCCTACTCGCGTCAGGCCGAGGCTCAGCGGATCAAGGGCTTCGAGCACATCGACGTGACGTTTGACGAGCCCCCGAGCCGGAAGTCCCGGGATCGGCGGGGCAACGGGAAGGGTCCGGACATGGCGTGAGGCTGGCGAACCGGGTCGCCCCCTCGCGAGGAGCACGATGAGCTCCCCGCGACGAGGTGGCCCCGGCTACTCGGCGAGCTGAGCGGTCTCGGACACCTGAGCGTCCACGGCCGCCTGCGCGTTCTTCCAGGGGATGTACTGGACGGCCCACTTGTTCCCGTCGGGGTCCTGGAAGTACACGAAGTGTCCCCAGTCCTGGACGTCGATCTCGCTGCAGTCCACGCCGTTGCCCTTGAGCTGGTCGTAGGCGGCCTGGATGTCGCTCACCACGAGCTGGAGGCTGGGCGCGGTGCCGGGAGGGGCGTCGTTGATCCCCTCCCCGATCGCGATCGAGCATCCGGAGCCCGGCGGGGTGAGCTGGACGAAGCGCAGGTTCTCGTTGACGCGCTCGTCGTAGTCGGCGTTGAAGCCCACCTTATTGACGTAGAAATCCTTGGCTCGGTCCACGTCGGAGACCGGCACGAACACCAGTTCAAGCTTCCATTCCATGCCCACAACGCTAGGCGCCGAGGGGCGCGGGGGACAGGTCTCGCGGACCCGCTGCGGACAGATCGCGTCCGCAGGAAAGAAGCGCGAAAAAAATTCTTCTCCCCGCGTGACCTTCTTCGGAGACCGGGCGGTTAACCGAGCGTAGGACCGACCGCGGCGGTCCTCCCATCCACTTCAACCCTTCCTGAGGAGCCTTTCATGTCCTTCTTCAGTGTCATCGCTTCGAGCAAGCTTGCCGCCAGCGCCATCGCTGTCAGCGCCATCACCCTCGGCGGTGCGGGCACCGCGGCCTTCGCCAACGCGCTTCCCACCCCGGCCCAGCAGGCTGCGCACGACCTCATCGGTGCGCCGTCCCCCAACGTGAGCTCCACGGCCGCCAACGGCGCCGCAACGGCTCAGAAGGCTGCGGGCCAGGCGGCCTCGGCGGCTCCGTCCGCCCCGGCCC
This sequence comes from Sinomonas albida, assembly GCF_004919045.1. Lineage (GTDB taxonomy): Bacteria > Actinomycetota > Actinomycetes > Actinomycetales > Micrococcaceae > Sinomonas > Sinomonas albida. The sequence continues at coordinate 119,419 of NZ_SWDW01000005.1, read as the reverse complement.
TCCCCTCGGCTCCGGCTGCCGGTCTCCCGAGCACGCCGAACCTGAGCGCCGCCAACATCACGGACCTCTGCCAGACGTTCGTCCACGGCGGCCTGACCTCCGGCTCGACGGACCTCAAGAACCTCTCGGTCCTCGCGCACGGTGACGCCAACGTCTCGTCGTACTGCGCCACCGAGCTGCAGTCCGGCGCGGCTGCCGGTTCGGCCCAGGGCGGCGCGAACGTCTCGGCCAACGCGGACGGCTCCGTCACGCTCCCGTCGACGCCCGCCGTCCCGGCTGTCCCGGCCCTGCCGTCGACCCCGTCGCTCCCCTCAGCTCCGGCCCTCCCGGGTGCGGCTTCGGGCCTCGCGAGCCAGGCCACCAACGCGGTGCAGCCGTAACACCTCCCCTGCCGACTGAGGTAGGCTGGCAAGTCGTTTCGGGGGCCCGGCCCGTTCCGGGCCCCCACCCGACAGCCCAGAGACCAGCGTCCGCGTGCCCCGACGGGGGCAGCGGCGCCGGCCAGAACGGAGAAAGGTAAGCCGCTTGGAGCAGCAAGAGGAGACCTGCCGCGAGAACCCCTCGGTGGATTCTGGCGACCAGGCCGAACTCTTCACGGCCGCCTACCGAGCGTTCTCATCCTCCGTGCTCGGCTACCTGCGCGCCCGGGGTGTCGACGACCCCGAGGCCGTCACCCAGGACGTTTTCCTCTCGCTCTATTCGCGCCTCAACCCCCAAGGCACCGGGCCCGGCCTCAAAGGCGGCCTCGACGGCGCGAAGGCCCTCCTCTTCACGATCGCCCATTCCCGAACGGTCGATCACTATCGCCGGCGCGAGCGCACCCCCACGCTCATCCCCCACGATCCGGAGAACGATCCCCGGACCACGTCGCTCACGGCGGAAGAGGCGGCCCTCGCTGGAACCGGCGTCATGAGCCTGCTCGACGGGCTCACAGAAGACCACCGCGAAGTCCTGCTCCTGCGGGTTGTGGCGGATCTGTCGATCGAACAGTCCGCCGCCGTCATGGGCCGGACCACCGGCGCCATCAAACAGCTTCAGCGGCGCGCCTTGGACGCGCTCAGAAGTCAAGCTCTCATCACAGAACAGAGCCACTCATGAACCCGACACCCGATCCTGAAGATCTCCTGGTGATCGAGCAGTTCCTCGCGGACGCCGAGGCCGAGGGCGCCGAGGATCTGCGGCCTCTCCTCGAGGACCTCCGCTCGCTCGCGCACGTCGGTCCTGTCGAGCCGAGCGCCGCCGTCGCGGCCCTCCTTGTCGACTCCGCGGCTCCTGTCCGCGAAATCTCCGCGACCCAGTCCGCGGAGCCCGAGACGAAGACGATCTCGCTCGATGCGTTCCGCGCGTCGCGCGCTTCCCAAGGTGCCCGCCGCGCCGCAGTGCCTCCCAAGCGGCGCGGACGACGGCGCCCGCTCGCCGTCGCGCTGGCCCTCACCGCCGCGATCGGCGGCGGTACGGCCGCCGCTGCGGCCGCGGACGAGGGCTTCCGTTCGTCGCTCAACCAGAGCGTCTCGACGGTTCTGGGTGTCCTGACGGGCCATGCCCCCGCACCGGCCGAGCACACCTCCGATGTCCCGACCGAGCCCGCGCAGCCCGCGGCGCCGTCGAACGTCCAAGCGCCCGTGGAGCCCAGCCACGCCGCGACGCCTAGCCCGGCCGCTCCGACCCAGCAGGCCCCCGTCCCGGCCGCACCGGAGCCGAGCCCCTCGCAGAAGGCCCTCCCCGGCCTGCCGAGCCTCGCCCCTCCGTCGCTGCCCGTGCCGCTTCCGCCGATCCCGTCGAGCCTCCCGCAGGAGCCGCTCAATCCCCTCGCGCCGCTGCACTAGGCCTGCCGTTTCGGGCGGTTCACCACGAATCGACGGTTCGCCCCACATCAACGACGACGGCGACGCCCCCCTTCCGGGGAGCGTCGCCGTTGTCGTGGGTTGGGGCGCGCTACTTCGCGAGCCCGTAGAGGCGATCGCCCGCGTCCCCGAGGCCGGGGACGATGTACGCCTTCTCGTTGAGGCGCTCGTCAATCGAGGCGAGCACGATCTTGACGTTGGCGTCGCCGAGACCGGCCTCGAGCCGCGCGAGCCCCTCGGGCGCGGCGAGGAGGCAGATGCACGTCACGTCGCTCGCGCCGCGGCGGAACAGGAACTTGATGGCCTCGCTCAGCGTCCCGCCGGTCGCGAGCATGGGGTCGAGCACGAACACCTGCCGGCCGGTGAGGTCCTCGGGAAGCCGCTCGGCGTACGTGACGATGTCGAGCGTCTCCTCGTCGCGCGCCATGCCCAGGAAGCCGACCTCCGCCGTCGGGACGAGCTTCGTCATGCCCTCGAGCATGCCGAGACCGGCGCGCAGGATCGGGACGACGAGCGGAGTCGGCTTCGTGAAGGCCGTCCCGATGGTCGTGGCGATGGGGGTCTCGATCGTGACCGGCTGGGTGCGGACCTCCCGGGTCGCCTCGTAGGCGAGGAGCGTCACAAGCTCCTCCGTCAGCTGCCGGAACACGGGGCTGGGCGTGTTCTTGTCCCGCAGGACCGTCAGTTTGTGGGCGACGAGCGGGTGGTCGACGACGAGAGTGCGCATGGCTGCCAAATTATCATCCGGCGGTGACGGCAGGGCCGTCCGGGGCAGCCGCCCGGACTCCGAAAACCTCGGGAAACCCGCGTCATGCCCGGGCCGCGATCGCCTCTTGCTCAGTGTCGGGGGGCCACACACGTGAGAAAGGCCCCGGCTTGTTCGAACAGGAACTCAGCAGCGCCCTGCGCTACCTCGCACGCGGCCTCGGCGTGCGGATCGTCGGCGCGCCCGGAAGCGGGCGGACCGCGGTCGCCAAACGCCTCGTCGAGGAGCTCGAGCAACGCGGAACCGCGGTCTACTGCATCTTCGCGGGCCCCGCGCTGCAATCCGTACAGTTCGCCGGCGTCCTATCGCTCGGCCTCGACCTCCGCTCCCGCGCGGTGGGGGTCCTCGGCGTCGCCGACCTCCTCGCCGAGCACCTCTCGCGATCCGGCAGCCGCGTGATCGTGCTCGACGACGTGGACAACCTGGACCGCGAGTCGCTCTCCGTCATCGACATCGTGCAGAACCGCACCGGCGTCCCGGTGGTCGTGACCACCGGGGACGTGCCCTTCCGAACCTCAACCCCCGCCACGGCGGCGCTGGGCCGCTGGCCGCAGGCCACGGTTGCCATCCCGTCGCTGCGCTACGAGCAGGTCAACGCCCTCATCGCGGAGATGCTGGGCGCCCCCGCGGACGTCGACGTCGCGGCGCGCGTGCTCGCCTCCTCCGGCGGCAATCTGCGGCTCGCCGTCCGCATCGTCGAGACGGCGGCGCTCGGCGAGCGCCTCGTGCTCAGGGACGGCCGGTGGTGCCTCAACGGCGGCACCCTCATGAACGTGCATCTCCACAGCACGGTCGAGGCTCTGCTCCACGGCCTCAGCGACGAAGAGTCCCGCGCTCTCAACACGATGGCGCTCGTTGGCCCGGGCCCGCTCGAGCGGCTGCTCGCCACGGTCGGCCCCGACCTGCTCGACCGGCTCGAGCACCGCGGCCTCGTCTCCGTGGTGCCGGGCCAGGACGGCGCGCTCTTCGTCTCGGTGTTCCCGCCGGTCGTCGAGGACTATCTCAAGGGCCACATCGGCACGTCGCGGAAGATCCTCCGGAGCGCGATCACCGAGGCTTTCGCCTCCTCGCACCTTGACCTCGCCCAGCCGAGCGCGGCGGACGCTTCCGCGGCCATCGCGGCGCTCCGCGAGGAGATGAACGGGAGCCACTCTGCGTCCCAGTACTTCCACAATCGGCTCGACGATCTGGGGCGCCTCTACTACAGCGCGTGGGACGCCGACCGGAGCATGTCCAACGCCGTCGCCTTCCTGCGCGTGTACTGGGGCGCGCCGATCGACCGCGCTCGCGTGGAGGAGGTCTTCGCGCACACTGACCCCACGAACAGCAACCCGGAGGACCGCCTGTTCTTCACCATGACCCACTCGCTGTGGGTCGCCCTCAACGGCGAAGATCTCGAGGAAGCGACGGCCCTCATGGCCCGGTTCGCCGAGGCCGAGCCGGGCTGGGCTGCGGAGGCCGAGGCCTGGTCGCTCCTCCTGGAAGCCTCTTACGACCGCGTTCCCGCGGACCTCGACGAGGCGTTCGCCCGCTGGACCCACCGGAATCCGACGAGCGGCGTGGTGCCCGCGGTGCGGGGTCTCCTCGAGCTGTTCCGGTTCCGCCCCGAGGAGGCGCTCCTCATGGCGGACAAGGCGGTGGGCTTCGACGGCCTCCCCCGGTTCGATTCCCTCATCCGCGCGTTCGCGCTGTTCGCGGCCGGCCGCATCGACGAGGCGATCGTGTACTCGCTCGAGCGGCGCCGCGACGCCCAGCACGCCGTCGACCAGTTCAGCCTCGTCACCCAGAGCTACGTCGCCGCCGTCGCCCTCTTCTCCCGCGGGCTGTTCGTCGAGGCCGAGTATGTCATGGCCACCACGTTCGCGCTCGGCCGCCCGGGCTTCCTCGTCGAGTCGCTGTACAACGCGATGGTGCGCCTCTCCTCGGTACGGCACCCGTCGTCGCCAGCGGCACAGCTGGGGACGCCCGCACGGGACGTCGGCGCCCTGCCGGGCACCGGCAAGGGCGTCTACGACCTGGTGCGGCAGCAGCCGGCGAGCGCGGCGAGGTTCGACGACGAGGCGAGCCGGCTCATCGACGAGCAGCTCCTCCACGGCTACGTCCTCGAGGCGACGTACACGGGACTCTTCACCCTATGCCTGCTCCCCGGACCCAGAGTCAAGGCACGTCTTCAGGGCATCCTCGACGAGCGCGGCTCGACGCAGCACCGCCAGCTCCTCGCGATCGCCGATGCCGTGATCGGCGTGGACCTTCCGCACCTCGTGCAGCTTCTGGAGGGCTACTTCCCGGACGACGACACGTACCAGATCACGATGCTCCTCCACGGCGCCGCGAAGCGATACCGGCTGAGCGGAGAGGGCGGGCACACCGTGGCGGCCCTCGAACGCGCGATCAGATCCTTCGTGGTCCGCTTCCCCACGGAGGGCCAGTTCATCTCCTTCGGGCCGAGCGGCGCGGCGCCCATACTCACGGCCCGCGAGGCCGAGATCGCGCTCCTCGCCGAACAGCGCTCCAATCAGGACATCGCCGCCCAGCTCGGGCTCAGCGTCCGGACGGTCGAAAGCCACATCTCCAACGGGCTCCGGAAGACCGGGGCCTCCACGCGCCAGCAGCTCGCCGAGATGGCCCGCCGCGCGGGCGGCGCTCCTCCGCCCGCGGCCCCTCCGCGTGCAAGGCTAGAGACGTAAGCCCCTAGAGACGTAGACTGAGCCGCATCCTCGGTAAGGAGGTGGCGCGTCATGAAGACGCTCATGGTCTCCTTGCTCGCATACTCCACCGCAGCGACTGGGGCGCTGTTGGGTACCTGGTTGGCCGCGAAATGGCCCAACCCGCGGTGGAGTTCGTTCCTCGTGTCGTCGGGGGTGATCCTGGCGACCGTAGCGGTGTGGGCACAGGTGATCTGACAGGGGTGACCCGTCGATGGTTCGCGCCCGGGCTGGGCCGGCCGCGAACCTATCATGGAGCCATGACCGCCCCGGATCCGCAGCATGAGGCGTGGATGCTCCGCGCTCTCGCGGAGGCACGGGATGCCCTGGGCACCGGTGACGTCCCCATCGGAGCGCTTGTCGCGGGTCCCGGTGGCGAGGTCATCGCCGTCGGCCGCAACGAGCGTGAGGCGCTGGGCGACCCGACTGCACACGCTGAGATGGTCGCCATCCGCGCGGCTGCCGCGGCGCTGCAGGCGAACGAACGCGGTGACGGTTGGCGGCTCGAGGACTGCACGCTCGTGGTGACGCTCGAACCCTGCGCGATGTGTGCCGGGGCCATCGTGCTGGCGCGCATCCCGCGTGTGGTGTTCGGCGCGTGGGATGAGAAGGCCGGCGCGGCCGGCAGCGTCTTCGACGTCCTGCGGGAGCGGCGGCTCAACCATCGCGCGGAGGTGTACGGCGGGGTCCTCGCGGACGCATCCGGCGAACTGCTGCGGGAATTCTTCGCCGCCCACCGCTGAGTTCGCGTTGTCGGCCGGGCAATCGTGGCCCCACGGGCGTGGTGACAACCGGCCCGCGTGCAAGCTTCCGCGTGATGGAATGGTAGGCATGCGCCACACCGAGGCGGACACTGTCCTGGGCCCGCTCACGCTCGTCGCGGAGGGCGATGCGCTCACGGCGATCTACTTCCCGGGCCACTGGACGCTCCCCAAGCAGGAGTCCTTTGGCGAGCGCGTCGAGAGCGATTCAACGTTCGACGACGCCGCTCGCCAACTCCGCGAATACCTCGCCGGCGAGCGCCGCGCCTTTGAGCTGACGACGGCGCCGCGCGGCAACGACTTCCAGCTCGCCGTCTGGCGCATGCTCGCCGAGATCCCGTATGGGGAAACGACGACGTATGGCGCGCTTGCGCACCGGATGGGCGGGCGAGGCCTGGCCCAGCTCGTCGGCCAAGCCGTGGGCCACAATCCGCTGAGCATCGTGGTCCCGTGCCATCGGGTGATCGGGAGCGATGGGAGCCTGACCGGATACGCGGGCGGCCTCGACCGGAAGCGGTTCCTGCTGGAACTCGAGGAACCACCGGAGACGAAGTCCGCCCGATTGTTCTGATCCCCGACCTCACATTTCCGGTCCCCGCGGCGTCTACACAGTGATGGACATGAAACAGCCCTTCGAAAGACTCGTGGACCTTCACGGCGCTACTGTGCTGCGCGTGTGCCGCGCTGTCGTGGGGCCTGCGGACGCCGACGACGTGTGGCAGGAGACCTTCCTCGCCGCGCTGCGGGCGTATCCCGAGCTGCCGCCGGACGCGAATACCGAGGCCTGGCTCGTGACCATCGCCCACCGCAAGAGCATCGACTCGGTGCGGTCGGGTAGCCGTCGGCCCGTTCCCGTGGCCGAGTTTCCCGACGCGCACCCGGCCCACGGAACAGCGCACGCGCCGCCCGCGGGTCTGGGCGATCCTGCCGCAGACGCTTCAGGGGACGGTATCTGGGAACGCGTCGCCAGACTCCCCGACAAGCAGAGACGCGTGATCGCGTACCGGTACCTCGCCGATCTGCCCTACAACGAGATCGCCGCCATCCTCGGCGGCTCACCCGCGGCCGCACGACGCGCGGCAGCCGATGGCCTCAAGTCCCTCCGAGCGGCCCTCTCCGCCGCAGCATCCGAAGGAGAAAGCGCATGACTTCCACCCCCTCCGACATCGGCGCTGTCGATCTCGCCCTGGCTCCCGAGCTCATCACGATCGAACCCGGCGCCCTCACCCGCCTCCACGCAGCTCTGGCCGAACGCGCATCCCGCGAGGGGCTGCTCGACGTCGCGTACCGCATCGTCGAGACGCCCGTCGGGCGGCTCCTGCTCGCGGCTACGGAGCGCGGGCTGGTCCGGGTCGCTTACGAGCGCGAAGGCCACGAGGCCGTGCTCGCGACCCTCGCCGAGCGGCTCAGTCCGCGCATCCTCGAATCGCCGGAGCGCCTCGGCGAGGCTGCGCGTCAGGTTGAGGAGTACTTCTCCGGCCGGCGCACGGCGTTCGATCTCCCCCTCGATCTGAGCCTCTCGAACGGCTTCCGCCGGACCGTGATCCAGCACCTCAAGGACATCGGGTTCGGCCGCACTGAAAGCTATGCGGAGGTCGCGCGGGCCGTGGGCAATCCCCGTGCCGTCCGTGCGGTCGGGACGGCGTGCGCCACGAATCCCCTCCCGGTCGTCGTGCCGTGCCACCGCGTGCTGCGCTCGGACGGGAGCTTGGGCGGCTACATCGGCGGGCTCGAGGCCAAGACCTCGCTCCTGCGCCTCGAGGCGGTCGCGGCGTGACGGCGCTGTTCGGCGATGACCTCATGTCACGGCCCCGACGCGAGCTCGCGCCGGGGGCCGTGCACGTCCCGGGATGGCTCACCATCGAACAGCAGGCCTGGATCTCCGCACGGTTCCGCGAATGGGCCGCGGGGCCCGTCCCGCCGCGAGCCGCGAGCGTCCGCGGGCACGAGATGTCGGTCAAGACGGTCTGCCTCGGCTGGCACTGGCAGCCGTACAAGTACTCGCGGGAGGCCACGGACGTGAACGGCCGGCGGGTGCTGCCCTTCCCCGACTGGATGGTCCGGGTCGGCCGGCTCGCCGTGGCGGAGGCCTACGGCGGTGACGCGACCGAGTACACGCCGGACACAGCGCTCGTGAACTACTACGACGATGCCGCCCGCATGGGGATGCATCAGGACAAGGATGAGGTCTCGCTGGAGCCCGTCGTCTCCCTCTCCATCGGCGAAAGCTGCGTGTTTCGCTTCGGCAACTCGGAGGGGCGCGGACGCCCGTACCAGGATGTCGTGCTGGAATCCGGCGATCTTTTCGTGTTCGGCGGTCCGTCGAGGCTAGCCTTCCACGGCGTCACCAAGATCCTCCCGGGAACGGCGCCCGAAGGATGCGGGGTCGAGGACGGGAGGATCAACATCACGCTGCGCGTTACAGGTTTGAACGATGCCGCAAGGCAGCTATCCACGGGAGAGGACACGGGGGCATGACCGAAGCGCCGCTGGCGGGCGGAACCATCATCGGGGAGGACGGACTCGCGCGGCCCACGTGGGCAAGCACCGACGTCCTGCTGCGCGAGTACTACGACAAGGAATGGGGCATGCCAGTCCGCGACGAGCAGGGGCTCTTCGAAAGGATCTGCCTCGAGGGCTTCCAGGCCGGCCTCTCGTGGTCCACGATCCTTCGCAAGCGCCCGGCCTTCCGCGAAGCCTTCGCGGTCTTCGATCCGGACAAGGTGGCCACCTTCACCGAGGAGGATGTCGAGCGGCTCATGCTCAACGAGGGCATCATCCGGAACCGGGCCAAGATCAACGCGACGATCAAGAACGCCCAAGCCACGATCGCGCTGCGCGACGAGGGCGGGCTCGTCGACTTCGTGTGGTCGTTCCAGCCGGAATCCACCCCCACGCCGAGGACGCTCTCGGAGATCCCGACGTCTTCGCCGGAATCCGTCGCGCTGTCGAAGGCGCTGCGGAAGAAGGGGTTCTCCTTCGTGGGGCCCACCACGATGTTCGCGCTCATGGAGGCCATCGGGATCATCGACACCCATCTCGTGGACAGCCACCGGCGCGGGACATCGGGCGTGTGGGCGTGACCGAAACCCGCTCGGCCGCGGTGCGCATCGACGCGCCAGACGGCCTCGAGCCGGAGGCCATCCTCGGGAGCCTCGCCGCACACACGCTGCCCGGCGCCGAACTGACAGACTCCGAGGAACGCACCCACACGAGGCTGGTTCACGGACCGCGCGGGCGGCGGGCCATCACCGTGCGCTTCGACGAGGCCGGCCTCGAATTCACGGCCCATGCCGCCGATGCGGCGGAGCTCCCCGCTCTCGCTGAGCTCGTGCGAACTTGGTTCGACCTCGGCGCCGATCTCGGACCCGTGCGCGAGTGGCTGCGCCGAGACGATTTACTGAACCCCCTGCTCTCGATCCGCCCCGGCCTCCGGGTGATCGGGACAACGGACCGGTTCCAGACCGCGGTCACCACAGTCCTCGGCCAGCAGGTGTCCCTCGCGGCCGGCCGGACGTTCGCGGGCCGGCTCATCGCGGCCTTCGGCTCGGACGGGCCCGAGGGCCTGCGGAGCTTCCCGGAGCCTGCGGCGCTCGTGGAGGCTGACGCCGAGGAGCTCAGGAGCGCCGTGGGGCTGACGGCGTCTCGGGCCCGGACCGTCCAGGCCCTCGCCAGCGCCTGGCTCGAGGCCGACGGCGCACCCAACCGAACCGAGCTCCTCGCCGTGCCCGGCATCGGACCCTGGACCGTCGATTACCTTGCCGTCCGCTACGGCGACCGCGACGGCTTCACTCCCGGAGACCTCGTGCTTCGCAAGGCTCTCGGAGGCATCACCACCCGCGAGGCCGAGGCACGCTCAGAACCCTGGCGCCCGTACCGTGCCTACGCCCTCATGCACCTCTGGACGCACACGGCGTACACGAAGGGCGCAAGGCCCGCGATCTGAGGCTCCCGAAGGCGCCGGTTTGGACACCCGGCGTCGGCCCGGTAAAGTAAATGCCTGCTGGTGGTGTGTCCGAGCGGCCGAAGGTGCATCACTCGAAATGATGTTTGGTGTAAAAGCCAACGGGGGTTCAAATCCCTCCACCACCGCCCAGCACGAAGGCCCCGAGATCCGCGGATCTCGGGGCCTTCGTCGTACTGCGGGCAGGGCAGGGTAGGCGCTGGGCGCTAAGCCCCGACCACCCTGATGTAGCCCATCATGCCGTTGTCCTCGTGGGCGGCGATGTGGCAATGGAACATCCAGTTGCCCGCGTAGTCGCTGAAGGCCTGGCGAATGACAACCTTCCCGGGCGTGCCGTTGACCGCGTGGGGGACGACCACGGTGTCCTGACGGTGCGGGGACGCGACCGGGGCTCCGTTGCTGCTGAGGACTTGGAAGGCATTCGTGTGCACGTGGAAGGGGTGGTCCTCTCCCGAAGTGTTCAGGATCGTCCATTCCTCGACCGTGCCGAGCTTCGCGGCGATATCGAAGGTGGGCTGGTCCATCGAGAACCGCCGGCCGTTGATGAAGAAAGCGGTGCCTGAGGAGTCTTCGGAGAGCGCGAGCGTGCGCCGTTGTGCGATGGGCGCCGCGGTCAGATCGGCCGGGGCTCCCCGAAGCGGGGTGCCAGCGGAGAGGGCGCTCTGCGGGGCGCTCGGCGCGACCCTCGGGCCTGAGGCGTCCACCTTCATGAGCGGGGTGTCGGGGTACGTGTCGCCCTGGGGCCCATTGCTGTAGTTGAGCGTTCGCAGCCACGTCGAGGCCGGAGCAGCGGGAGCGGTGACCAACACATCGAAGCGCTTCCCCGGCGGAAGGAGCAGCTCCGCGGCGCTGACGCTCTGAGAATATTCATTGCCGTCCTCGGCGAGCACGCTGAACGCGTAGCCGTCGAGCTGGAGCCGGTAGAAGATGTCGGCGCCGATGTTGGCGAGCCGCCACAGCTGGGTCTCCCCCGGGCGCATGGACAGGGTGGGGCGGAGTTGACCGTCGACGAGCCTCACGGTGGGGGCGTTGGAGTCGATCGAGGCGCCGGCGGTACTCTGCACGATCTTCCCCGAGGTATCGATCTGCGCGTCCTTGAGCGCGATGGTGCGCGTGGACACGTCGCGGACCGAATCGGGGAGGGAGCTTCGGCTGTCGCCGACCACCATCGCGCCCGAGAGGCCCGCGAAGATCTGGTTCTCGACGTCACCGGGGGTGAAGGGCGCCGGGGACATCGCATGTGCATGGCCGTCACTGCTGGTTCCGGGAGGCGGGCATGACGTGCCCATGGCGTGGCTGTGGTACCAGAAGGTCCCCTGCTGGTGCTCCGCGGGGATCGCGAGCCGATACGTGTAGGAAGCACCCGGCGGGACGCAGACGAACGGGTTGTCCGAGTTCCCCTCCGGCGAGGTGTGGAGCCCGTGGAAATGCAGGTTGGTCGCCACGGGGAGCCGGTTGTGGAGGGTGATGGTGGCGGTCCTCCCCGGCTCGAGATGCAGGGTCGGGCCGACGAGCGCGCCGTTGTACGCCTGGCCCCAGACCTCCCTCCCGGAGACCGAGACCCGCGCCTTGGTCGCATCAAGCGTGACTTCCGCCTGGTCGGTGTCTGCGACCGCGGGCTCGGCCAGCGGAGCTCCGGGAGTCATCCCTTGCTCCTGCTGGGCCGTAGTGGGAACCGTTTGGGCCGTGGCGACGGCGGAGATGGTTCCCACGGCGACCAGGGCGGCCGCGACGACGGCCGCCAGGGTGATGCGGACGCGTCGCTGAAGGTCGATGGGAGGACTTTCGGGGCGCATGGGGGTGCTCCAAGAAGGCGTGAACGGTGCGGGGGAAGAGCCTTGCTTAGGTGAGCCTAACCATGAGGGCGCGGATTGGGCAAACAAAGTCTTGCGTAATTAGAGTTGAACCGCAGGATCGCACGACCGCCGAGACCCGGCGCCCCCGACTGTTCACTACGTGTGCGCACGCAGATGAAAGGACCGATCCATGGCCTCGCAGTACACGAGACCGGACTCCCCCGCCACCATGCAAAGCCCATCCGCCGGCACACGCCTCAACGGCATCGACATGGCCCGCGGAGCCGCCCTCCTCGCGATGATGGCGACCCATATTCTGCCGGTCATCTCTCCGGATGCCGCCGGCCATCCAGTGCCAACGTGGGCCGGACTCCTGGTCTCGGGCCGAGCCGCTGCGCTCTTCGCCGTCCTGGCAGGGGTCTCGCTCTCGCTCGGCAGGGTCCCCGCGGCCAGGAACCGGCTGGGGCTCGCGCTCCGGGCCGCGGTGATCTTCGCCGTCGGCCTTTCCCTGGGGACGCTCAGCGGTGATGTTTCGATCATCCTCGTGGACTATGGGGCACTGTTCCTGTGCGCCATCCCCGTTCTGAGGCTCGGCCAGCGCGCCCTCGGCGCGCTGGCGATCTCGTGGATCCTCCTCGCGCCGATCGCCGCCTACGCGCTGCGCACCGTGCTTCGAGATGGCTCGAGCCCGCTGCGGCTCGGGCACAACCCGGCGTGGCTCGATTTGAAGGATCCCGTAACGTTCCTGGCCGATGTCGGCGTCACCGGGAACTACCCCGTGATCGTCTGGTTCGGGTACATCCTCGCGGGGCTGTGGATCGGTAGGCTCCCGCTGCGTCAACGGAGGACCCAGATCGGCCTGCTCGCCGGCGGCGCGGCCGCGGCGGTGCTCGCGAAGGTCGCGGAGTGGGTGCTGCTGGGCCCGCTCGGCGGGCGCGCGGCCCTGCTCGCCACCCCGCAGGCGAGCGACGGCACGCTCGATGCGCTGCTCCGCACCGACTTCTCCGACGTCGACCAGACGGGCAGCGCGTGGTGGCTGGCGACGGCCGCGCCCCATTCGGGCACGACGCTAGACCTCGTCCACACGATCGGGACCGCGGCAGCAGTTCTCGCTGGGTTCCTTCTCGTGTCGCGGATTCGCATGGTCGAGCGAAGCGGCGTCCTCATCCCCCTCGCCGGAGCCGGCGCCATGACCCTCACCCTCTACACCGGGCACGTGGCCGCGGTGGCGTGGTCGCAGAACGGCGCGGACCGCAGTCTCGACGGCGGTTGGCTCCTAGCGGTTCACGTCCTCGTCGCGCTTGCCGCGGGCCTGGTGTTCCGGCTCAAGGGGTGGCGCGGCCCGCTCGAACGGGTCACCCATGCCGCTTACCGCCTCGGGATCCGGCCGCGCCCGGACGACGGCGGGGCCACCGCCACCCCGGAAGCGCACCCAGGCGAAGCTCGACCGGCTCCGGCAGCCTCCACCCGCGACGCCGCGCGATGAGGCTCACGGCCGAGCCCGTGACGATCGCCAACGCAAAACCCAAGGTTCCCAGGCCCAGCGGATACAGCAGCGCCATCTCGGCGCTGCCGATCAGGGCGCCGGTCGCGTACAGGGTGTTGCCGCCGAAGATCGCGGGCAAGCGGCCCACGGCGATGTCTCTCACCATTCCTCCGCCCACGGCGGTCAGGAGTCCGAGCAGTATCGCCGGGAGCCACCCCAGACCCACTCCGAGGGCCTTCGCCGTCCCGGTCGCGGACCAGCAACCCAGCGAGAGCGAGTCGGCGACGAGCAGGACGCGGGTGGCCCACACCCCGTCGAGGCGCACCACGAAGGCCACGGCTGCCCCCACCATCGCGATGAGAAGGTAGGCGGGGTTGGTCAGTGCCACGGGGAAGCCGTGCTGGAGCAGGGTGTCGCGCATCATCCCGCCGCCGAGCGCGGAGAGCACCGCGAGCACGAGGAATCCGATCGGGTCGAAGCGAAGCTGCCGCGCGACTGCGCCCCCGAGGAGACCGTTCGCCAGCACACCGACGAGGTCCACGGTGTCGAACACTGCCGTGGCTTCGAACCCCACGCCTCACCGCCCGCATCTGGTCGCTTTCACCGGGCTTCCATCGGGGCCGCGGTCCTGCCGTGCCTGACGATACTCCGCGTGACGCCCGCAGGGCCGCTGCAGCGCCGCCGTCGGCGCGGTAGCATACGGGCGTTCAGGGTGTTCGAAGGGAGCAGGTGAGCCCCTTGGGAAGTGGTGTTCGGAGCTTCGTGCGCCCGGGCCGGCAATCGATGCCCAGCGCGGCATTCCATGTCTGACGTGATGATCTGGGTCGGGTTCGCCGCGGGCGCCTGCCTCGTCATCGGAACCGCGATGAGCATCCTCGGCGCGCTCGTTGTCCCGAGGCGCGTGAAGTCGTGGGTGACCGCAGTTCTCGATGCCCTGTTGGACCGCGCCTTCTTCGTCGCGCTCCGGGGAGTGGAATCGTTCGAACGGCGCGACAGGGTGCTCGGCTGGCAGGCCCCGCTCACTCTCGTGGTCGGCTTGACGACCTGGATGGGGATGCTCGTCCTCGGGTTCGCGCTGCTGATGCTTCCGGAGACCGGCGGCGACCTGGGCGCGGCCCTCGAGGACGCGGGTTCGTCCGTCTTCACCCTCGGGTTCGCGGTCCCGCACGGAGGCGGCGGACAAGTGGTCGCCTACCTTGCCGGGTTCGCGGGCATGGCCGTGATCGGCCTCCAAATCGGCTACCTGCCCACCGTGTACGCCTCATTCAACCGCCGCGAAACCGAGGTCAGCCTCCTCGTCGCGCGTGCGGGAACTCCTGCTTGGGGACCCGAAATCCTGCTCCGGACCCACTGGGGCACGGGCACTAGCGACTCGGGGCCGGTCCTCAGCGAACTCTTCGTCCGCTGGGAGCGGTGGACCGCCGAGGTCGCCGAATCCCACGCCACCTACACCACGCTGCTTCGCCTGCGCTCGCCGAGGACCAACTCGCACTGGCTGACCTCCCTCATCGCCATCATGGACGCGGCTGCCCTGCACCTCGCCCTCGCGCCGAATTCGGACCCCAAGATCACCGCACGCCTCATGCTGCGCATTGGCTTTGAGACCCTCAACGACATGGCGAGAGCGGCGAAGCTCCCGGTGCCCGAACTAGCCCTGGCGTCCGCCGACACGACCCCGATCTCGATCAGCTTCGAGGAATTCGCCGAAGCCGCGGAGTCTCTCCGCTCGGTCGGCTATCCGGTCACCGAATCCGACGAGGATGCCTGGCCCCATTTCAGGGGCTGGCGGGTAAATTACGATCGCGCCGCGCTGGCGCTGTGCCGTGAGCTCGATGCTCCACCCTCGATGTGGACGGGCCCCCGACGGTGGCCGTCCGAGCCAACGCCGCCGCGGCGCCCCAACCCCGGGCGGTTTCGCACCCAGAAGTGAGAAGCGCTAGGCCAGACCCCACGCCTTCCGCACGTCTTCGATGAACGTGAGGAGCTCGACATCCTCGGGGACCTCGTGCTCGCTGACTTCGAGCACGGCGTCCCAGGCCTCGGCGACGGTACGGCCGTCCGCATAGAGCTTCTGCAGCGGGTTGACGGTGGGCTCGGAATCCGAGCCTGTAAGCACTACCGGCGGCACCAACGACATCCACGCGATGCGCGCATCGCCCTGCCGAACAATCCATCCGACGGCGTCGTCTCCGCCGCCCGGGATGCTGACCCTCGCCACCGTCCCAATGCCGTCCCAATCTGGATCGGGGTAGCAGTCCGGCATGATGACAGGGTCAGCGGTCTGTTCAAGATAGGGCATGTGGGGCAACGATACCGGCCCAAAGATGCACTCGCCGTGAGCGATATCACTTGTGAACGCCGAGGTCGCCGAATGATTGAATACCGTCAACGGAGCTCCCTCGACGAAAGCAGTACGCCTGCCATGACCGCTGCCACGCCTCCGCCTGGAACCCGAGACGCGGGTCTGCTGCGGACCGGCCTGCGCCTCGAATACGCCACCTTGGGCTGGAACGTCGCCGAGGTCGGATTCATCGCCTACGCGGCGATTCAGGCTGGCTCCCCGGCTCTGGCGGGTTTCGGGCTCGACACCTTGATCGAGATCTTTGCCTCGCTTGTCGTCGTCTGGGAGCTCAAGGGGATCCACCGCGAGCGCGAGGCACGCGCCCAACGCCTGATCGGCATCGCCTTCATCTTCCTCGGCGTCTACCTCGCTGCGCAGATCGTCGTCGTCCTCGCCTCCGGAGCCCGCCCGGAGGCCTCGCCGCTCGGCATTGTCTGGACGGCGCTCACCGTCGTCGTCATGCTCGCCCTCGCGGGCGGCAAGCTGCGCACCGGGCGCCTCATGGGCAACCCCGTCCTCACGAGCGAAGGCAAGGTCACGCTCATCGACGGGTACCTCGCCGCCGCGGTCATGGTTGGTCTCATCCTGAACGGGCTCTTCGGCTGGTGGTGGGCCGATCCGCTCGCCGGGGTCGTCGTCGTCGCCTACGCAGCCCGCGAAGCGTGGGAAACCTTCCGCGCCTGAGCCACCGAGGAAACGGACGACGGCGGCGCTCGGCGAGCGCGCGACCGCCGGCGCCCAGCCCACCCAGCAGGAAGCATCGAAGCGTTCCGGCACAGGACCTACGGCCTTATCGTGGACAACGAGTCGGGGCCCAGCACATCTTGAATCCAGCGCGGGAACCAGCCGGGGGCACTCCGCGATGCCCTTGAACGCGCCTTCCGCAGGGAGGAAGGGACATGCCCACCGTCGACGTCGCGCAGCGCCCTCATCGAGTCACGCCAAGGAAGCGAAAATGACCGTCACCGACGAATCCATCCTGGTCCCCGTCCCGGCCTCGGCGATGTCTTCGGCGACACTCCGGAGGCCGACCTGGCCGATGTCGGCTCCCGGCAGATGCGCGCCAATCTTGCTGCGCTCTCCGAGATCCTCACTGACCACAGGCAGGGCGGCTAGCAGAGCCTCGAGTCGGGCGCCGGGAGGAAGCTAGTCCCCGGACTCGTGTCCCTCGCCATCGACGACTGGGAGCACCTTCCCCACGCTCGTCAGCTTGAGGACGGTCCTGACGTTCTCGCCCACGTTGACGAGCCGCAGGTCCCCGCCTTCCCGGCGGGCCGAGGTCGCGGCCCACACGAGCGCGCCCAGTCCCGTCGAATCCACCCAATCCGTTCCACGGAGGTCGATCAGCAGCCTGGTGCTCCCAGCTCGGAGGGCGTCTGTGACAGCACCACGGAATTCATCCACGGTGTTCACGTTCAACCGTCCCTGAAGCGCCAGCACGCTGAGCCCGTTCCGTTCCGCAAAATCCATAGCCATCCCACGCCCCCATGGTCTCTCAGCCGTATCGCCCGTAAGAGCGGACGCTACGCGACCGGAGGCCGATTGGCTATGGCCCTAAGGCCTAGGTCGGACTGGGCTCTCGAATAACCGGTCGGAGGACTCGGCGAAGCTGGACCGGCTAACGGATGACGGCACCGTAAGCCGCCTGAATCGGCTTCATGCGGAGCACCAGAATCGACCGCTGGATCACCCAGAGCTCGAGGATGAGCCCAATGACCTGCGGCGACCCACCCCTTGAGATCGCACCGACGAGTCCCGCAATGCTGATCAGAAAGACCAGGCCGTTGAAGGCGAGGCTGAAGACCAAGGGTAGTACCGCCGTCGTCCGCGTTGTGGCGAGGCACCAGATCGCGAGGCCAAGGTAAACCGCTCCGGCGATCACGGACACCACAACGGAACTGCCGCCGATCATGTCGGCGTACCGGCCGGCGTAATTCGAGGCGAGCGCAAGGCTGAAGAGCATCGCGGCCGCAAAATTGAAGATCGCCAGCACGATGGAAATCCAACCCACCTGCATACGCCACTTCCGCGAGCGCACCGCATTCTGAGGGCTCAGTCCCAGCGGCGCGGCCCCCTGATGAAAGGGCGACGGCGGCGCTGCCGCCCACGGCACGGACGAAGGCCACTGAGCCTGGGCTGGCGGCCAGGGATTTTGGTCAGACTGATACTGCGAATTGCTCAACTTGGTGCCCCTTTTTTGTGCACAGGAGCACCTCCCGCGCTCCCCCCATGCGGGCCAATTTAGCACCGACCCGCAGGGGTCGCGATAAGCACGGCCTGATCGTCTTTCTCGTGTTTGGCCGGCCCTCGTGAAAGCCGCACCACCTCGCAAAAGCCCGCCGCCATAAGCTGCTCACTCAGTTGGTCCGGAGTGCGGTTATAGCGCCGGAGCGTGACGGCGTGGCCGCGGCGTCGATAGCTCTCAGACACGTCGACGGTGCCGCGTCCGGCCTGGAATGCGACCAAGAGGAGCCCGCCGGCGCGCAGGACCCGGCGCGCTTCCGCGAATATCCGCGGGAGGTCGTTGTCCGGGCTGTGAATCGTCGAATACCACGAGAAGACGCCGTCGAAGGATGCCGCGGGAAACGGCAGATCGGTCAAGGAGCCGACGCTGGAGCGGAATTCGCTGTGGTCCATCTTGGCCCGGCGGACCATTTCCGGCGAGAGGTCCACCCCCTCAACCTGGCAGCCCAAGCCCGCGAGGATGGGCATCATGCGACCGGCCCCGCAGCCAGCGTCGAGGACCCTTCGCGGTGCTTGAAGGACGGAGGCGAAATGCTCGACCATGGCGAGCTCCAACGGCAGCTCGGGTTCTGTGGAGCGGAAGTGGTCCGCGTAGGTGTCTGCGACGGTGTCGTAGGCCGTCCGCACGGCTACCTCGTCCTGTTCAGCGCTCACTGGACCGCCCTTCCACCCCGTCTCAAAGTCGGCAGCACCAGCGGCTTCCCAACCGTCGCTGCCGGGCGTAGAACATTCTCATCCCCATCCGCTCGCACGTCACTCAGGATCCGCAATGGCCGACGGAAATGAGCTGACCAAGGCCATCTTCATCATGGCCGCCAGCCCGATCACGCCCAGCAGGGTTCGCTCGTTCCTCGTGCACTCCGAGGACGAACCGCCCGAGGAGAAAGCGCAGTTGCTCGAGGAGGCGGTCCGCGTGCTCCCGCCTGGCACCTTCGAGCGATACAGCGAAGTCGAGAGATCCCAGATCACTGTTGGACTCTCGGAGGCTGAGCTGCTCGGCTTCTGATCCGGCCGCGTGGCCGTTAGCCGCGTGGCCGTTAAATGCGGCGGCCCGGCTGCGTCAAGGGGGATGGACGCAACCGGGCCTTACTCGCACCCACCGCGGGAATCGGGGGAAATCCGCGGCTACCCTCAAAAAGTACTCGATGGTCCGGGCTGGAAGTGGCGGTCTTTATGACTCCTTAGCGCCCAATCTGCTGGCGTTCACCCCGGCATCGCGCCCGCGATCGCCTTGCCGATGATCTGGGCCGCCTCCTTGGTGGGCCGGACGCCATCGAATGTCATCCCTGGTGCGTACACGTCGCCGTTCCGCACACCCGCCGCCGCATCGACAAACCCCCAGTGGCGCTGGATCGCTAGCTGCCGGAGGGACGCATTGAAGGCGGACGTCGTGCGTGGAGTGGCATCACGGGGCGGGATCGACGAAACAACCACGCGCTTCGCCCCGACCGCGGCCACGATCTGGTCGAGATTCGCCGTAGTCTGCGCGAAGGAGACACCCTGCGTGAGATCGTTGGTCCCCGCAACGATCACGAGCGCATCGACGTCGAGGGGCTTGACGTTCGCGGCGATCTTCCCCGTCGTCGCGCCTGCCGCGGCCCAGCCTCCGGAGAACACCAGATTCGGGCTCGTCGCATACGTCACCCAGGACTGCGAGCCGGTCTGCCCACCGGCGAAGTCGGAGCTGTCAGCCTCGGTGATCGCATCCCCCACCGCCGCGAAGCGCAGGGTGGCCGCCGTCGCCGTCGGTGTGGGCGTCGGGCTCGCGCTCGACCGCGCCTGAACGGACGACGGCGAGGGCGAGGGCGCCCCGCTCGCTGTCGGCAGCGCAAAAGAGAAACTCGTCTGAGGCCCCTGGGTGGTGGCCCGCTCCATGGCTGGCTTCATCACTGCCGCCACCACAAGCAAAGCCGTCCCCGCCGCCAACAAGGCAACACCTATCAGTTTGATGCGCGTGCGCACCGGACCCCCTCCTGTCCCCTGGATGGATCGAGCACGCTGCGGCGGCCCCTATTAGTTTGACACGTAAACCGAGGGTTCATTGCCGCAGCGACGAAGACCGACCGAGGATTAGCAACACACTTGTCATGGCCTTATCGGAACTCAAGACTCGAACAGCCAGAGGTGCACGAATGCAGCCCAGCTCCGAGATTTAAAAAACACACGTCTTTTATTATATCGACTGTTGTATTATCGACTGTTGTATTAAGGTGCCTAAACAAGCGTCGACCCGGTTTCCCTGACAGGGCCACCGGGTCGACGCGTTTGCGGTTGTTGAGATTGCTATCGTCAGGCGTTGCGGCGCTGGCGGCGCACGAACGCCAGCGTGCTAACAATTGCGACACCGAGAACAAGCGCGCCAGCGCCGATCCAGATCATAAGCATCGGAAGGGTGGCACCGGTGTTCGCGAGGGCAGCCCCACCGCCGGTGTTGGCGAGGGTGGCGTTGCTCCCGCTAGCAGGCACGGTCGTGATCGAAGCCGTACCCACGTTGCCTGACGTGAGACCGGTTGCGGTCAGGGTGTAGGTACCAGTTGCATTGGTTGGAAGCGTGACATTGACGGAGAAGGAGCCCGAAGCGGACGCCGCCTTCGTGAACGTAGTCAGCACGGCCGCCTTAACCGCGGAGAGCGTGACGGTCGTGTCACCACTGACTGACACCGAGACCTGCTCATTCGGCGCAAACGAACCAGCGGCGAAGCTGACGGTTACGGTGCCACCAGGCGTGGCACTTCCCGAAACGGTCACGTTGCCGCTCGGCACGTAGCCAGCGGCATTGGCAGCCGCGGGCGCGGCGACAAGGGCCATGACGGCGATGGACAGCACTGCGAGGGCTTTTTTAAGCATTGAAGATCCCCAGTCTTAGAGTGAGAGCAAAATGTCGGGTCTACAACAGCCCCCGAACCAGCACTATACGGAAACGTTAGCGTACAACATCTTCACACGAAAGAGACAATTCAGAAGGCTTCGGATTGTTAACAGTTGGTGTCGAGATCACGTCGGGCTGCTGACCGGCTTGGGAGGCGCCTAGGAACTGAAATCGCAGAGTGGCTGACTGGCCGGGGGCTAACTCGAGGTATGTCTGGGCAACTGGGTATCCAGAATCCATGTCCCTATGGACGTCGAGGGGCGTCGCGTTCTTCCAGGAGGCCATGAAGATCGCCGAAGGCGGGGCATAGACGTTCACTTGGGTCTTCACATCGCCCGGCTTGACACCGTACTGGCCACCACCGGTCACATAAGAGGGAAGCGATGTTGCTGCATCCGCAGGCGCGGCATTCGTGAGGGTAACCTCGACGACCCAGGTAGGGCTGCCGTCGGCCCTGCACATAGCTCCCCCAACTCGATAGGCCTCGCGGAGGTAGTAGTCCATCTTCGCGCCCGTGGCATCGTTCAGATAAACGCCAAAAAGCCCATGCACGGGAGTCTGGGCTGGAAGTTCGCCAGCCATCCCAGCTGATTCGAGCGCTTCTTGCTCCACCTGCTGGGAACTCCACCCCAGCAGTCGGCGTTCCTTTACGCTTCGTGCCAGAGCATCGAACATCGGCTTCGGCTGGAAGCTGCCACTCGCTACTTTCGCGAAGATCGATGAGGCCGCGGTAGCGAAGAAGTCATCCTTCCCCGCGCCCTGATACTTGACGTAGGTGTCGCTGAGAAGCACCCGCACGGCGTTGGAGCTGTCGAGGGTCTCACCGCTGGGGAGCGCAACGGGTCCTGTGGCGCTCAGGATGTAGCCGAGCGCCACAGGATCAAGGGAAACAACTCCGTCCACCTGGATGCCGTACTGCCTCTTCCATATCTCAGCCGCCAGACGTGCGGTCAGCGGGAACTGGGGAACGAGATTGACATCTTGAAAGTACTGGCCAGCGATTGGCCCGTAGAGACCCTTCGTCTGATCAGCGAGGGGAAGGACAGGGCTGGGGAACATCGGGAAGTCCTTATCTGAGGCCTGGCGGCTCAGCGTGATGCGTCCATGATCCACGCGAATTTCAGCCACAGCTCCCGGGATGCCGCCCGTGGAACGCAGCTCGGCGTTGTTCTGGAAAAGCACCAGATAGGTCCGGGGACCTGCGTCTCCCAGCATCGAGGGGAGAACCGACGTCGCAGTGTCAGCCGCCGACGCCTGCTGGACCGCCTGGCCCAATAGCCCCTTGATCCGCTCAACGGCGTCCTGGAGCTGCGGAACGCTGCCATACCCGGGGCGAACCATGGCCACTCGCTTGTATGCGCCCTGCAAGACATCCGTGGCGTGCGCCACAGCAGGCCGGGCAGACGTGATGAGGTGCAGATCCAAGACGCCATGCTCAGGTTTCACAGCAGTAGGATTGATGCTCGCAGAAACCTCCGAGAGCGGTATGACGGCGCCGTGGGTAACATCGGAGAGAATCTGGGTTAGCTGCGTTGTCGTCGAGAAATTAGTACCGACGACTGGAACAAGGCCCGCCGCGAGCCATACCGGATCGCTCACGTAACCGTGCGCCGCGTCGACCCGTGTGGCCAGCCGCTGCGCACCTGCGCGGGCCTCATCCGCGTGTCCTTGCGCGATGTCGCTCTGAACGCTCTTGGCCAAGCTTTCAGACGCGGCCAACTCCTTCTGCGCAAGGTAGCCTCGGATGCCCAACCATGCCGCGCACGCTACGACGAGCAGAAGCAAGACGATTCCGCCGATCGCCCAGCGTCGCCTGCGGCCGAGCAGCGGAGAAAGACCACTGCGAAACCGAAACCCCGACTTCAAACGCTGACTCATCTATGCGCGCCACTCACGGAATCAGTGCCCGCGGCCCCAACCTCGCCTGCGCCCGCAATGAAGACTTCACGCCTCATTAACGTCATTAACACTTTCCCTTCCCCTCCGGCCCCACATTCTTGCGTCCGGGCTCCACGCCGCCTCAACTGGCTGTCACGCGCCGATGACCACTGAGCGGTCTCATCATACGAGACCTCAGTACCGCACGACGGCCACTGAATAGTGGCCCAGAGACCACTTACCTTTGTTCCACACCCACGGCTTTGACGTTGACCGCTTAAGATATGCCGCTTGCCGCCAGGGTGATAACGTTCAGTCTGAATCCGACAGTACAGAGGGGGACACTTGTGCGCGGCGACTCTGCTGACAAGAATCACGGCGGTGTAACTAACCTGATGCGGGCTACCGTCGACGGATGCAGCTGGGATTACCGCCAATCCGATACCCACCTCATCGGGTGGAGGGTTGCTGCATGAGCATGATCGGGTTGGGCACACACCCGGAGCTCGTTCAGACAAGGAGAAATTGGCGTCAATGGCTCAGCCGAGGCCTGATCTTCACGGATCTTCTCGTCCTCGTATGGGTCGTCTTTGGCGTCCAGATCGCATGGTTCGGCTTCGACAGCGCCAACGTCAACTTCCAGGGTGCCCTCGACGACCTTGCTGTAAACTACTCGACCGTCTCGGTGGTTCTCATCGTTGCGTGGATGCTGGTCCTCAAGATCTATGACACCCGGGACGCCCGAATCATCGGCTCGGGTCCCACTGAGTACCGGCGGATTGCGGACGGGTCGCTGCGCATGTTCGGTTTAGTGGCCATCGTCTCGTTCCTGTTCCAGATCAACCTGGCGCGTGGCTACATCCTCATTGCGCTGCCTCTGGGGGTGGCGGTGCTCGCGCTATCCCGTTGGCTCTGGCGTCAGTGGCTGGGGGTCAAGCGGCAGACTGGCGATTTTTCAGCACGCGTTCTACTCGTCGGCTCAAAGCGGTCGGTCGGCCATCTCCGGACAGAGCTCGCACGCCATCCCGAAGAGGGATACCACGTCGTAGGCGAATGCTGGGCGGAGCCTCTCGATGTGGACTCGCCCCATTCGGCTGGTTCTGGAGTGCCCGTCTATTCGCACCTCCACTCGGTTGAACGCGCCATGGCTGAGACCGGTGCGGACACATTAATAGTTACAAGCGGTAACGAACTCACCCCTGAAAGCATTCGGCAGCTCAGCTGGATGCTCGACGGCGAACGGCATCAGCTCATCGTGGGCGCTAGTCTCACCGACGTCGCCGGCCCCCGCATCCACACCAGGCCTGTGGCGGGACTCCCGCTGATCCACGTAGAAGTACCGCGCTATGAAGGGCCGAAACATGCCGGCAAACGCATCTTCGATTTTCTGGGAGCCCTCATCCTTATAGCGCTTCTTTCCCCGCTACTTGTTTGCCTCTCGGTCGCCATTAAGGCCACGAGCCGAGGTCCGGTCATATTTCGGCAAGAACGAATAGGACTCAACGGTAGTTCATTTATGATGTACAAGTTCCGATCCATGAAGGTGAACGCCGACTCCGAACTAGCGACGCTCCTGGCTGAGCAAGGTAGGGGCGACCAGCCGCTCTTCAAGGTGGAAAACGATCCACGAATCACCCCGCTCGGCAAATTCCTTAGAAAACACTCTCTTGACGAGTTCCCGCAACTTTTCAACGTGCTCTTCGGAAGCATGAGCCTCATAGGACCGCGTCCACAGCGCATCGGGGAGGTAGCATTGTACGACGACGCCGCGAAGCGGCGCCTACTCCTCAAGCCCGGAATGAGTGGGCTCTGGCAAGTTGGCGGACGCTCGTCACTTTCATGGGAGGATGCGATCAGGCTCGATCTGTATTACGTGGAGAACTGGTCACTCACTGGTGACCTGATCATCCTTTGGCGCACGCTTAGAGCAGTCCTTGCCCCAGGAAATCAGGCTCACTAATGGCCGGCCTGATTGTCCACGAATGGATCTCCAGCATCGGTGGCTCCGAAAATGTAGTAGAAGCAATGGCAGACGTCTTCCCCAACGCTGATATCTACTGTTTATGGAACGATGCCCCGGACCGCTTTCCAGAACGAACTGTGCACGAGTCCTGGCTAAGCCGAACTCCACTGAGGCGCAGCAAGGTGGCATCCTTACCTCTCATGCCTCCCACATGGTCGTCATTGGACGTCTCGGAGCGAGACTTTCTCCTCATAAGCTCTCATCTTTTCGCCCATCACGCAGGTGCGGCGCAGCGATCAGAACTGACTCCTCGCTACGTGTACGTGCACACGCCTGCGCGCTACATATGGGCGCCAGAACTTGACGCAAGAGGCCGCAATCCCCTGGTAAAGGCAGTCACGCCCCTGCTACGAAAACTCGATTCAAGACGAGCGGCATCGGGCGCATCATTTGCAGCGAACAGCGATTATGTGAGGGCTCGCATCCAGCGCTGCTGGGATCAAGACGCGACCGTCATATATCCTCCCGTCGACGTCGACCATCTCAGAAGCTCAATTGAGTGGAGCAACCGACTAGGACTCAATGAAGAGTTGCTGCTCGACGGGCTACCTGAAGACTTCATCCTCGGTGCATCGCGATTCGTCGCCTACAAGCGACTAGAAATAGCAATCCAGGCCGGAGAGGCCACAGGACTACCGGTTGTGCTAGCTGGCGCCGGACCGGAACGATCCACCCTCGAAGACTTAGCCAAAAGAGTACACGTACCGGTCCACTTTGTGGATAGACCATCCGATGCTCTGCTATATTCACTCTACCAACGCGCTGCTGTTTATATATTTCCCTCAACCGAGGACTTCGGCATCATGCCAGTGGAGGCGATGGCGTTGGGTACGCCGGTTGTGGCCTACGCCGAAGGTGGCGCACGTGAAAGCGTTGAATTACTCTGCGGCGGCACAGTAATCGAAGAATTCTCCGATCAAGAATTAGCAACGGCGATTGACAAATGTCTGGGCCTAGACATGTCATCGGTTCCAGAGAAGGCTTCACAGCACTTTGGAAGAAAAGCTTTCGAGCGGCGCGTTCGTTCTTGGATGGTCGACGTCATCGATGACACGGAATAGCGCAACACTAAAGTATACGTCCGAAGCCCGGACGTCACCACAGCGGCAAGCTTCGGCTACGAGTATTTGCCGCCCTGAGCAGAAAGCCTACTCGTTTGGGTGAAATAAGGATGGAACATATGGCGGTGAATGGATCAACAACATCTTCACGCGCCACTAAACCCTCGGCGATACCGCTCTCCGCAGTATTCATATGGATCGGTCTGGCGACTGTCTCCTGGGACCGCTTGGGAAACCTGACGGTCGGCACATACAACCTGAGGCTTCCGCTCGTCACGTTCGCCATCGGATTCATCCTGTCTGTATGTGATTACTACATCCTAAACCGCACGGCACCAAAAACTAAGCCCGCTATGCCGCTGCTGATGACCTTCGTCGCGCTGACAATGGCGATTGTGGCTCTAACTGGCATCAATTGGATCGCATCGTTTCAAAACACCGCCGCCTACGTCCTGAGCAGCTTCATTCCATTCCTGGCGGTGTACCTGTTCGTGCGCGTAAGTGGACGACTAGAGGAGTGCCTCACAGCCTTTATCATCGGAGCAGTGGTTGCCGCACTTTATGGCGTTTACCAGCTGGTTGCGTTCTACACAGGCCTTCCTCAAGGCATCCCTTATGAGTCGGTGGGCGGAGGACTGGGAAGAATTTCCGCGTTCAACTACGAATCCGGCTACTTCGGCTATTTCATCATACTCGCAATTGCTGCTGTGTACGCCCGAGCGCGCCTAACCGCACGGGAGCCGTCGAAACTACTGCTCCTCTTTCTGGCTGGAGCCCTTGTTCTGGCTAATACGAGGGCATCGATCTTCACGATACCCCTCCTGGTCGTATTTATGTTCGCAGGCGGGCGCGTATCGGCACGTGTCGTACGTTGGCTCCCAGCATTACTGGCGCTATCGGTCCTTGGATTGCTCATAAGCGCCATGATCCCTGGCTTGTATGATCAGATGTTCTTGAGGATGTCCACTGTCTTTGATCCCACTGAACCTACTTCAAACGCGCCAAGGTTAGCTAGATTAGCCGAGGCCGCGCGCGTCATTCAGGGATCCCCTTGGGTTGGAGTCGGGCCTGGAAACTTCGCTGAAGCCGCAGGCGCAATCGGCATTCAGTCTTCAGGCGAATTCGCAGATAACAAATACATTGCAAATAACATTTGGTATCAGGCAATGCTCGATGGTGGCGCATTCCTCCTTGCGCTCGAGTCGGCCCTAGTCGTGAGTGCAGTTCACCAACTTTACCGAAAATCTTTGCCAACAGCGAGAGCGTTGATGGCTGGGTGGTTATCCGTGTTCACAGTGTCCTCCCTGATCACCTCATATTACTTCGATACGAAGCTGTGGGTTATTCTGGCAATGGCTTTAGCAGCAGCAAGACAGGCCCAACAAGAAAAGATTCATAACGCTGACGGTGCCGGACGGTCTGAAAGCCCTAGCTCGTCGCCGTACCAGGGGAGCCGGCCATGATATACATAGACACCAGACGGTGGGGTGGCGGAATAGGCAGATATTCCGCCGAAGTTCTGCCACGCTTAAATCTTCCGCACAAACGTCTAACCTCAAATTTACGTCCCTCCTCGCCACTCGATGCACTGTTACTGCGACGACTTCTTCTCGGGCCGACAGACCTCGTTTACTCTTCCGGTTATAACTGTGGCATGACGCGCGCTAGTCAAATCATCACATTGCACGACTTGATCCATCTATCCCAGACAGAGCATTATACGGCTAAGCGTGCCTACTATGCCAAGATCGTACGGCC
Organism: Sinomonas albida; assembly: GCF_004919045.1. GTDB lineage: Bacteria > Actinomycetota > Actinomycetes > Actinomycetales > Micrococcaceae > Sinomonas > Sinomonas albida. The sequence goes on along the minus strand of NZ_SWDW01000005.1, from coordinate 91,923 downwards.
CACGGTTCAGCGGTCAGGCTTAGTCCTAACCGTATCTGAAACGTCGAAATCCGCAATCGAAAACTGGCTGGATGACCCAACCGTCACGGTCATAAATGCTGGTAACGGATGTTCGTCGGCCTTTCTTTCAGCTGACCGAATTCACCTATCAAAACCTGACAGGACGAAATACTTCCTCTACGTAGGAAATTCGAAGCCGCACAAGAATCTCAAACTTCTCCTATCTTCCATCGCAATGAATCGATCGCTAAATTTGAAAATTGTATCGAATGACGTAAGTCAAATTCAAAGTATGTGCAGGGAAACAGCAACCGAAAATCAGGTCGAGATCAAATCTGATATCACGGACGACGATCTGGCCGTCCTCTATGCCAATGCGGTGGCCACAGTTATCCCGTCCTCGGTTGAAGGTTTCGGCCTTCCTGCCGTTGAGTCGCTGGCGGTAGGCGCACCAGTTGTATATTGGCACGGTTGCGAGTCGGTCAGAGAAATTGTGGGGGAACGCGGGATCGCCATAGACCGTCTTTCGACTGAAGAGCTTTCATCGGCGCTCACCGCATTGTCGCACGGCGAAGGCGCGCCGGTAACCGTGTCGGCTGAGTGGAAAGAGAGATATTCATGGGACAATGTAGCCAGCAACGTTCACACCGCAATCGTTGATCTGGCTTCTGGCCCTCCCAGACTCGATAGATCTTAACGTTCGGCCATGCGAATTAGAATGTGGGTGTAGTGAGCTATTCAACCGCCCGATGCCCAAGATGTCCTGACAGAGGTGCCACTCGATAGACAGATCGAGGCATTTCCGGTCGGTGCACCTGTTGCGAATTCATAGGCCCAAAACCGTCGGTTCCGCTAGCGCCGAAGAAGGAGAGAATCCATGACCGAAGATCCCCCCGCAGCGATTAGTGGGGTCTACTGCACTGTGGTAGCCCGAAACTATTTACCACAAGCTCTCTCACTCTATACTAGTATCCAGAAGCACGAGCCCCATCGGCCGTTCGTCATCTTGGTTATTGACGGTGTCCCGGCAGGGCTCGAAGACATGTACCCCGGAGTCAGGTTCGCAGAGCTAAATTTCCTCGGTCTAACGAGTAGAGAACTGCTCGATCTCGCCACAATCTACGACGTCGTCGAGCTTTCAACAGCAGTCAAGCCCCTTTTCCTGCAACGCTTGCGCGACGAATTCGATCAAGCGGTCTACCTGGATCCAGACACCTACCTCATCTCTCCGCTGGTTGAAATCGAGTCACTCGTCGAAGAACACGGCGTCGTGTTAACTCCACATCTGCTGGAACCAATCACTCCTGGCGAGAGCTTTCGTTCAGAAGTAAACAGTCTCACAGTAGGTGTGCATAACCTCGGGTTCTGTGCGGTGGGCCGCGGTAGCGACAAGTTTCTTGATTGGTGGTGGTCGCATCTGGAACGCGAGTGCCTCATCTATCCGCTACTCGGACTCTTTGTTGACCAGAAATGGGTCGACGTTGGATCAGTTCTGTTCGACGCGCATTCATTCCGTCACTACGGATACAACATCGCCCATTGGAATCTGCATGAGCGAGAGTTCGAGAGGCGCGGCTCGAACTACTATATGATACGCACTGACGAGCCACTTCGACTTCTACACTTCAGCGGTTTCGATCCCAAGGATCCCGAGGCAATTAGCGTACGTCAGAATATTTCATTGCGTGAAAAGGGTTTGAACTCGGCGGCCTACTCCACATTGAGCAGGGAATACGCTGCGCTCCTTCTCGATATCCGTCAGAAGATCAACGCCACCTCCTCTTATGCCTACAGCCACGATCTCAGCGGTCGGCTACTAACTAAACGGCTGCGCAGGACCTATAGGCAAGAGCTCCTAAAGGGAGGGCTCAGCTACCTGCCGTCGCCCTTCATCGAATCCGATCGTGCGAAATTTGCGCGATGGCGTTTGACGTCGCTCATGCAGCAGATGACCGGGGCGGCCGGCGACGCCGCCATTGGACTTAAGTATGCATTCCCTGACGCTTATGGCATTCTCAAACGTGTGGTACCCAGTCTCTACGGTCAAGTGCGGGAGCAACTCCTTCGACAGGGACAGATTCGTAGATGAAGAACAAGATGTCACGCCTCTTTAGGCATGAAACAAACATCCATGCATTCAGGGCTCTAGTATCTAGGGGGACGTCCGGCTTGGCGGCCGCGGTAAACGCACGCCTTCTCGGATGGAAAGATTCACGCCTGCCACTCGGCAGTCGGGTCATCGGATCTAAGTATATAGATGTATCCCCAGGCTTCCATTCCGCAGGGCCGGTATGGATCGAAGCCATCTTTGAGTATGAAGGCGATCTATATAATCCCTCCATCAGGATTGGCAAGAATTTTCGTGGATCGGGCCAACTCCATTTGAGTGCCATTAATACGATCGAGATCGGAGACGACTGCCTCTTTGGCACAAATGTGTTCATTTCTGATCACGGTCACGGTTCATATAATGGTGACGGAATTCAATCCTCTCCTCATATCCCGCCGATATCCCGACCACTCAGGGGTCATGGTGGAGTAAAGGTTGGTAACCGTTGCTGGGTAGGCAATAATGTTGTGATTGCGCAAGGTCTGGCGATCGGCGATGGATCCATACTTGCCGCAAATTCTGTCGTTACCAGGGACGTTCCACCGGAATCGATAGTAGCTGGAGCCCCCGCGCGCATAATTCGCACATATTCGATGGGCACTCGTGCATGGATGGCTCATTCGGTTGACGCAGCCTATAGCCGACCGACCACTGGCAGTCAACGCCAACCTTCAGCACAAGGAGAGGATAGTTAAAGTGCGAATCCTTCATGTCCTTTCCGGTTTTGATATCGAATTCCCCGGAGGAATTACGAATTACGTCAGAACCCTTGCCTCAGAGCAGTCTTCGGCCGGCGAACAGGTGTATGTGCTGGACGGGAGTGCCCGTCGGCAATGGGAGCTAAGCACTTCGGGCTACATGGTTCGCGGGAGCAAACACTCCGACGGCAAGCACCACGTGGCTTCGACAAGAAAGCGCCCCCGGGCATCCAAGGCTCTGATCTCATTGATCTTGGAAGGCGGCTTTGATCTAATACATTTCCACCTCACCCTTGGTTTTGGAACCGACTTCTATGATCAGGTGCCTGGAGTCGGGGTTCCCTATTTTATCAGCCTGCACGACTACCATCTGATTTGTCCTCGGATCACGCTTATCGACTATGCGGGGAAAAACTGTGGCGGTCCGGAGCGTCGAAAGTGTGAACTTTGCATTGGCCGGTTGGAGGAAGTCGACCTCCTGTACAGGGCCTCCAGGAAGACCGGTTGGCAACTACCGCGAATCGCGTCGAGCCGGGTAACCCAGCGCAACGAGGTCATTGAGGTCTTCCTTCGAGAAGCGGCGATGGTGTTAGCCGTGTCAACTAGAGTTCGGGATATCTGTCGGCGGGCTTATCCGGATGCAAATTATGTTGTAAATCATATCGGAACCGCCTCCGCCCGATCCGTCCGTCCGTCGAGGGACTACAGTGAGGGTCGGCTCAACCTTACATTCATCGGCACATTATCCAAGCTCAAGGGTGCAGAGCTCTTGGAATCTATCGCTCGAGGTGTCCACCGCGAGGATGTCTCGATTCAGTTTTTCGGACGAATAGAGAGACCGGAGCTCGGCGAGCGTTTGGCCGCGGCCGGTGTTCATCTTCGCGGGACGTACACACCCGATGATCTTCCGTCAATCATGGAAGGTACCGATATCGGACTTGCTCTTCCAATCTGGGAGGACAATGCCCCACAAGTCGTGATGGAGTTTCTCAACTTTGGCGTTCCTGTCATTGCAACGAGCATGGGCGGCATTCCGGACTTTGTCAACGAACGCAACGGGTTCCTTTTCGACCCAGAACACGTAGATGGTGTCAGCGAGGCGATCGAATTTATCAACGACCTGAATGCCGATAAGATCAATCTTTTGCGCAGTGGAATTGAGAGCTTGCGAAGCCCTCAGGAGCACCTGACTGAACTCAACGCACTTTACGTCTCGGCACTCACGGCCAAGAGGTCGGTACCGGTTGTCGACGGATAGCTCGTGTGGAGCAGAGTTTGGAGCATGCTATGGATAACGGCTCGACAAAGCGCCATCTCTCACTCTTCGGTCACATTCGACGTTTTGGCGGGTTCAGCTTGTCCATTGCGCTGGGTGTTGTAGTAAACGTTGCCGTCATCCCCGTCGTGATTTCGCATGCGGGTGCTCAAGCTTGGGCGGGCATCGCCGTTGCACAATCAATCGCAGCAGTGTGTGCGATCCTCATTCTCTTTGGCTGGGGTACAACTGGTCCATCGCAAGTAGCGTCTCTGGATGTGTCGGCACGAGGTCAGTTCTATGCCGACTCTCTCGCCAGCCGGTGGTGGCTTCTTGTGATCGTCAGTCCATTCTGTCTTTTGGCTATTTGGTGGGCGGTTCCAAATGGCTACGCAGCGAACGCCCTCAGCGCTGTTGCCCTCCTGGTCCCGTCGCTTGGTGCTTCGTGGTTCTTCATCGGAGAAGGTAGCCCTTGGCGCCTGCTTCTACTCGAGAACGTGCCCAGGGCGCTCGGCTCTACCACCGGCATGTTCGCCCTGATGCTGACCCACGACATTCGATATTTTTCGGGCGCTCAGGCCGCGGGCGCGGTGCTGTCAGCCGCGTACGGATCCAGCAACGTTCTGCGGCGCCATCCTAGCTTCACCTTAGCGGGCGGGCTTGTCCCCTCCGTTCGGCGCCTCACGTCTCAAGCCAAGGGTATGGTGGCTGCAGGAGCGGCGGCTCTCTATGTAAACATTCCTCTGGTGGCCGTTTCCTCGCTGTCGCCAAGTTCGGTCGATTCGTACGCTTTGGCGGACAAGTTGATGAAATTTTTTTTGACCGGGATTTCCCCGGCCATTCAGGTCGCCCAAGGGTACGTGCCATCAAAGGACCCGGCCGACCACAGGCGCCGCGCTGTCCGTGCTTTCCGGGCCGCGTTGGGGTTGGGCCTAATTTCGTCCGCGATTTTTGCCACCGTGGGGTCCGTGATCGGTGATTTTCTCTCGGGCAATAAAATCAATCTGAATCTAACGCTTCTCCTGCCGCTCAGCCTAGCGCTATTTGGTATCGCGACATCAGCGATAGTTGGCCTCGCATGTCTTACGTCTTTCGGTCAAATTGGTCGCGTCGCGACCAGTACTGTTCTCGGGGCCCTCGTCGGCGTTCCACTCGTGATAGTAGGAGCATTGGCCGGTGGCGCAGTTGGTGCTGCTTGGGCGGCCGCCACATCTGAGATCTTCGTGGCCGCCTACCAGATTATCTATTTTAGTCGTATTCTCAGATCCAAGCTCGGACACGAGGACACCCCCACTCACGACTATCACAGAACGCGTTGACCCGGTGTCGGGAGCCTGGTTTAGGGCTTGAGCCTAGAGTGGGTGAGCAGGGTGGAAGCTGGTCACGCGTCCCCGCCCATTCTCGGAGTCAACCAACGTCCCAGTAACCGCTTACTGGTACAGTTCACATCCATGTGAGCAGGACGATCCGCCGTCCAGCTAATGGCGCGAGGATCGCGACGCCCGTCATTGGGTTAGAATCGCTGGGCTATCCTGCATCGGCCCTCACAGGACGCTTGTCACGCACGAAAGAGGTCGGAAATCATTCGAATTTCCACATCAATTCGATGACCGACAGCTTCGTAAACTTCCATCGCTCGGCGGTAGGGGTCGTCGATATCGTCGTCCTCGGGGTTATCCGGGGGCGGAACGATCCCCCGTTGCGAGCGCGCCGCTTCAACAACCGCTTGAAGATCATTGACGGAATTTGCCTCCCGGTCGATCGGGGTCGTCGAGAGTCGGATGAACTCACTAATCGTGAAAGTTCGCCGCGACATCCTGGGGAGCAGCTTGACTACTGCACCGCGGTGGTCTCGAGTAGCCGTAAGCACTAGATCCGCCTGCTGGAGGTGAACTTCAGTGAGCCGTCTGGATCGGTGTGCACTGGGATCGCCGCCGCGCTGGCGCGACACTAGTGCTGCCTCCTTCGTCATTTTTTCCCCCTCCCTGGCGATGATGCCGGCGCTCGAAACAATTACTGGGAGTCCGACGGTCTTGGCACGCAACAGCTGCTCAGCCAAAGGAGACCTGCAAATGTTCCCCGAGCAGACAAAAAGAACGCTAAAGGTCGAGCCAGACATCGCTTATCCGGCGAGTCCACGAAGCCTGCGGTGCATTCGCGCCGACTTGCCCGTTGTGACCTCATCCTGCGCATAGACGGGTCCGTAACCGTAGGTCTGGTATCCGTAGGAGTGAGGTCCCTGCACGGGAAGCATTGTGAGCACAAAGCCATATAGCCGCGAACCGACGTTCTCTAGAGCAGTCACGGCGGCGCTCAGTTGGCTCCGATGAGTCCGTCCTGCGGCAACAACCAAGATTGCGCCCCCCGCCGACTTGCTCAGGACGGCAGCATCAGTGACCGGGAGCACGGGGGGCGCGTCGAACAGAACATAGTCGAACTCGTTCTCGAGGCGCTGAACGAGCGAGTGCATAGCGGCGGATCCAAGCAGCTCGCTCGGGTTCGGTGGCACGCTCCCAGCAGGAAGGACGCGGAGGCCCCCGCGCCCCCATTGCTGAACAGCATCTTCCATGTCTGCGCGGCCGATGAGGAGATCCGTGAGACCAACGGCCCCCTCGAGACCCATGTATTGCGCGAGCTTGGGACGCCGGAGATCGGCATCGACCACGATCACCTTGTGGCCGGCGCTGTCCAGCGCGATCGCGAGATTCGAGGCGGTGCTGCTCTTGCCCTCGCTCTCAACCGCAGAGGTGATAACAAAACTGCGCGCTCCGCCCCCAGCGTCGATGAACTGCAGGTTGGTGCGCAGCGTCCGGAAGGCCTCAGCCCGCGGGCTCCGAGGATCGTCCTGGACGATTAGGGGTCGCTTGGGTGCCTTCGCGTCAAAAGTGATGCCACCGAGAATCGGCGCCGTGCTGATTGCCTCGACGTCCCGCTCGCTGCGCACTCGATTGTCCAATGCGTGCTTAAGTACAGCTGCGCCAACGCCCAACGTGAGCCCGACAAGTAGGCCCAAGGCGACGTTGATCGGAACATTTGGAGTTACCGGAGTCGAGGGAACGTCCGCCTGCTTGACCCGAGTCAGCTTCACCTGCGAACTCTGCGAGCCCGTCGACTCGATGTTCTGCACCACGTTCGTGAGGCTCTCCGAGATCCCGTTCGCAATATCCGCGGCCTTGACGGGGTCGGGGGAGGTCACCGAGATCTCGATGAGCGTCGTGTCGAGCGGAGCTGACGCCATTGCGGTTTTTGCCAGTTCATCGGCAGTCATCGACAGATGCAAATTCGAAATGACTGGCAGGAGAACGATGGGGGTCGTCACAAGCCCGGCGTAGGTCTTGACTCGCTGCTGCGTGAAGGTGCTCCCTTGCACGAGGTCCTGGACAGTCCCTCCAGACTGCGTCGAGACGAACACCTGTGCCGAGGCCTTGAACTGGGGCTTACTCAGAATCGAGAACGCCGCCGCAGCAGCCACGCCCAGCAAGGCCATCACCACGATCAGGATCCAACCCGTGCGTAGGATGCGAATGTATTCTCTGAGCTCCAAAGGGCCCTCCCCCTCAAGTCACACGGCGGTTATCCATGTCCCCACATATGTTGCCACAGGTCAACATCCTTTACGTTCATAGTCGAGAACCATGAGAACCATCACAGACGTTTGGAAAATACGGCTGGCGTGGGCCGTCCTAGGTATCATTGCGGCCTTGACCTGCGGCTGGGCCGTGCAAGACCTTTCTGCCCGGGTGCCAGGCTGGCCATTCCTCGGCGTGGCGGCCTACCTGGCCGCGTGGATTCCTTTTCTGGCGGCCCTCGCCGCGAGCTTCTGGGGCGAAAGCTTCAGCCGTGCGATGGCCGGGCTCGGCCTCCGCTTCCGTGCGCTCGACGTCCTGTGGGGCATTGGCATCGGGTGCCTCGTTCGAGCCATCGACGCCACCGTCCGGCTCACCGCCACCGGCTCGACGGGCTTGGTCCAGCAGCCCACGCTCAGCGCGATTGGAAGCCCGCTCGCTGAGACGATCGCCTGGGGCATCGTCGCGCCCGTGATCATCGCCCCGATCCTTGAGGAGCTCTACTTCAGGGGCCTCATGCAGCGCACGCTCGGCGAGGCCCTCGCAAGGTTCGGCAGCGTGGCGCGGTGGGCGGCCGCCGTCGTCGTTACCTCGGTGGTCTTCGCCGCCGTGCACGCGCTTCTCCTGGTCGCGACGCCCGCCGAGGCGCTCCTGGCCGGCATCGCGACGTTCGTCTTCGCGCTGGCCGCGGGGACCACAGCGGCGGTCACGGGGCGGCTGGGTGGGGCGATCGTGGGGCACGTAGTGTTCAACGGGCTCGGCGTGCTGCTCACCTGGCCCGTCTGAGCGGCCCTACCCCACGGGGGCGGTCTGCCCGATGAGGCATGCGCCCGTGCCGATCGGCGCGGCGACCTCTGTCTGAACGCTCGCGTCCTGCCGCACGAACTGCCCCACGAGGCACGTGCCGCCGAGCCGCACCGAGACGGTGAGCGTGGGTGCCTGGAGGTTGGCGCTCGTCTGATCCGCGGTCCGCTGCATGGCCCCGCCGCTGAAGCCAGCGGCGACAAGCGCGTCCGTGAGCGTCTTCGCCGTCACCGACTGCGACGACGTGGACTGCGCCGCCTTGGTGAGCACGCTGCCGAAGAGCGTGAGGTTCTCCCCGTCTGGTGCGGCCGGATCGAAGCGAGCGAGCGGTGCCTTAGTCGAAACCGGAGCGCTGGGCGCGGCGGTGCGGGACACCGTGGCCTGGGACGTCGCGGCGGGCGCGCTGGACGCGGTCCTCGGCGCCGATGTTCCCCCGACCACGACTGCGATGGCGGCGAGTACGGCGAGCGCGATGACCGCGACCACCAGGAGCGCGACGCCCCTCCGCAACGGACGACGGCGGCCCTCTGGTTCCACGCGCGCCTCGCCTTCCTTGACCTCGCTCATGGGGCGTCGCCGACCGTAGCCTGATCGTTTACGAACGTAGCGGCCATCCAAGGAAAGACCCACAGATCGAGGGCCACGAGGACCGCAGCCAGGAGAACTGCAAGGATCGCGACCCGCACCGCGACTGGGCCGGGCAGGATCCGCCAAAAGGCTCGGTACACGGTTAGCCGTCCTTCGCGAGCAGGGGGGCCAGCTCGGCTGGCGGGGCGGTGTCGAAGCCCACGAACGTCCCGTAGGCGGCCACGCGCTCGAGCGGCGGGAAAACAGCCGGGTAGCACGTGGTGAGCGTGATGAAGCGGTCCGCGCCGGCCGTGCGGGAGACCGTGGGCACCGCGTCGAGCACGTTGACGGCGTCCGGCTGAACGAACTGGAAATTCCGGAACGCGTACGTGTACCAGCCGAGCGAGGTCTGGACGTAGATCCTGTCCCCGAGCCGCAGCTTGCTGAGGTTGAGGAAGCTGTTGCCGTAGCCGATATCGTGTGCGGCGATCGCGAAGTTGCCTTGGCCGCCGGGCATGGCGGTTCCGGTGTAGTGGCCCACGCCCGCGGTCACGCTGTTCAGCACGCGGTCGGTATCCACGGATTCGCGGAGAATCCGGCGCCAATCGGAGCCCAGGCGAGGCACGTAGATGACCCCGATCGTGTCCGCGACGTGCGCCGGCTCGGCCATGACGGGCACGTTGGCCGGGGCCTTCGATGCAGCCGGTGCTGCAGGTTGGGACGCCGCTGGCTCGGAGGCCGCACCAGAGGGCTGCGAAGGCGAGGCGGGCGCCTGGGTGAGCGGCGCCGTCGTCGGCTTCTGGGACTGCAGCTCCTTGGTGAGCTGCCGGCTCTGCTCGGCGGCGACCTGCGCCTGCTGAAGCCCCACGACCCACGGGTTGAAGAACGCATACCAGAGCACGAACAGGCCGATGATGGCAGCGCCCGTGATGAGGAGTTCCCCGAGAATCCCGAGGGCCTTCACCCACCCAGGCCGCGTGGCCTTACCACCACTTGACACGTCCGTCCCCCAAAGCTGGCCTTCACTCGCCCTCAGAGAATACAGGGGCGAACCTGTGTTTGGCCCGGGGCCGCATCTTCAGCGCGGCCACTGAGGCATCAGTGTCAAAGAATTAGTCAAAACGACGAAATAATACGTCCATCCGGCCGGTCAGTTAGTCGGGAATTTTTTAACCGGCTCGGGAATTGATACCGCTGTCCCAAATCCGAAGGCTGAAGCCTCGGAGGTACGCAATTCCTCACAGCACTACTCGGCCCGCTGGCCGCCGGACTACGCGCATCGGGACCAAAGGCCGGTAAGCCAAACACTCGAATATCAGCCCCCGAAGACCCTATTCGGCCGAACTGCCTTTACCGGCTTTTGGGGCCCTCAGACCTTGAAATCAGACGCCGAAATCCAGCCGGCACCGATCCAAGGTCTCAACGATGGCACCGGTCTCAGCCTTCAAGCGCATTTCTCTCATGTCTGCCGCGGCGGTGGCCGGCGGCCTCCTCGTCCTCGCGGGATCCTCGGTGGCGGTGCCCCAAGCGCCATCGGTGGAAGACGCGGTGACCGCCCAGGCGAGCGCCGCCGTCGTACCTGACCCGCTCGCAGAGCACGCCGTGCTCGTCCAGGCGGCGCGGGAGGCCACCACGGCGCAGGCGGTGATCGCCGAGCAGCAGGCCCAGGCCGCCCGGGCCGCCGCCGACGCGGCACGGAAGGCCGAGGCGGACCGGCAGGCGGCGGAGGCTGCCGCTGCTCAGGCCGCTGCGGCTCAGGCGGCCGCTGCCGCCGCAGCTCAGGCTGCCGCTGCCGCTGCCGCCGCGGCTCAGGCGGCGCCGGCCCAGCCCGCCGCGGATGCGGCGCCCGCCGCCACTCCGGTGTCCCACGCCGCGCCCGCACAGCCGGCCGCTCCGGCGGGACCGCCCACCGCGTACATCCCGGTGGCCGGATCGGGCGGGCAGGCAGCCGTCAACGCGTGTCAAGGACCCATCCGCTTCACGCCCGTCACGGTGTCGGTCAGTATCGTCGAGCACGATTTCTGCGGCGGCTGGAGCAGGATGAGCTGGATTCAGCCCGGCACGGTGGTGACGGTCCAGGGGTACGGGACGTTCACGGCGTTCCAGCGCATGGTCGTCTCGCAGGGCGCCTCGGAGTACGTCGTGGGCAATTTCGCCGGGGGCTACCCGCCGATCTTCCTCCAGACGTGCATTCCCGGCACGGACCAGATGCTGCTCATCGGCCTGCACTGAGCCTCAGAGGACCAGAGAACCCTTCAGCGAGCCGCCGTTCGGGTTGCCGACGTGCTCAACGTATCGCCTTGTTAATTCGGTGTGGCCCCCGGCGTATGATGCCCACCACGAAATGCCGAACCTCGTGACGAAAGGGGCCCATCATGACCGTGAAATGGCTCGACGAACCAGAAGAGCACGACTACCCGGCCGCCGCCTCCTACCTGGCCCTCCTCGCCACGGAGGACGAGGTCAAGGCCATCGTCAAGGCGCTCAAGAAGGCGCCGGTGACCGTGCAGAAGGCCAAGGACATCCTCCGCGCCTCGCGCCTGGACCTCCTCGACGAGACGAACGCACACGTGCGCTCCGACCTCGTCAAGGTCCACCAGGGCGAGAAGCTCTCCCCCATCCTCCTGGTCCGCGGGAATCTCGCGAACGGCGACCCGCTCCAGATCGCCGACGGCTACCACCGCGTGTGTGCGAGCTACTACACGGACGAGAACACGGACATCCCGGTCAAGCTCGCGGACTTCCCAGCGAAGGACGAGTGAGGGCTAGGGCGTGAGCTTCGTCGAGCTGTCCCTCATCTGCCTCGTCGCCCTCGTGGGCCCGCTCCTCGCGGCGAGGCGGACGTGGCACCTGCCGCTCGTTCTCGGGGAGCTGCTCGCCGGCGTCATCGTGGGCCGCTCCCTCCTGGGCTGGGTCGACGCGAACAACGAGACGCTCAAGTTCCTCGCGGACATGGGCTTCGCGCTCATGATGTTCGTCTCGGGCACCCACGTGCCCGTGCGCGACAAGACGATCCGCGAGGCCATCGGCAAGGGGGCTCTGCGGGTGGTCGTCACGGCGGTGGTCGCGGTGGCCCTCGGCGTGGCCGTCGCCCTGCTGTTCGGGCCCGCGAACGCGCCGCTGTACGCGGTGCTGATGGCGTCGTCGTCCGCTGCGCTCGTGCTGCCCATCATCGAATCGCTCAAGTTCACCGGCACGTCCGTCCTCGAGCTCACCGCCCAAGTGGCGCTCGCGGACGTCGCGGCAATCGTCGCCCTCCCGCTCGCGATCGACCCCTCCCACGCCGGCCCCAAGGCCATCGGCGCGCTCGCTGTGGCGGTGTGCGCCGTCGTCGTCTGGTGGCTCCTGCGCATGGTCGAGGTGAGCGGGGCGCGGCACCGGCTCCATACCTTCTCGGAGAATCGCAAGTTCGCGCTCGAGCTGAGGATCCAGCTCACGGTGCTGTTTGCGCTCGCCGGGCTCGCGCTGTTCTTCAACGTCTCGATCATGCTCGCGGGCTTCGCGTTCGGCCTCGCCGTCTCCGCGGTGGGCGAGCCGCGGCGCCTGGCCCGGCAGCTTTTCGCGCTCAACGACGGCTTCCTCGGCCCCGTGTTCTTCGTGTGGCTCGGCGCGTCGATCGACTTGCGACAGCTCGGCGGCCACCCGCAGATGATCCTCCTCGGCGTCCTCCTGGGACTCGGCGCGGTCGTGGCCCACGCCGCGTCTCGGCTCACCGGCATGCCCCTGCCGTTCGCGGCAGCCTCGGCCGCCCAGCTCGGCGTCCCCGTCGCGGCCGCGACGATCGGGCGGAGCCTCGGCGTGCTCGCGCCCGGCGAGGACGCGGCCATGCTCCTCGGGGCGCTCGTCACGATCGGAGGGACGACGGCGGCGGCGAGCCTTGCCGCGCGTCGTCCGCCCAAGGGCACGCAGGTGGGCGACGCCCCGCCGGAGGCAGGCGGAGAGGCCGCCACCGGGCCGGGCTCCCCGAAACCCAAGCCGAAGCCCAAGCCCAAGCCCGCCGCGGGCAGCTGACGCTGCCGCGGGCGCCTAGGTCGGGCCGCAGCCGGAGTAAGGCCACCGCCCGGGGCGACCGGCCATTGTGCGCGCTCCCGGGCGCGCCCACACTGACTCCATGCGAGCCAAAATCACCGCCCAGCACCGGCCGCAGCACCACGTCGCCGCCCCCGCTGCGGCCACTGCCGAGCCCACGGCCCAAGCCCCGACCCTCCCCACGAGCCCGACCACTGGTCCCATCACGCTCGAGGAACTCCACCTCGCCGGCCGCAACCACGAGGCGCCTCTCGAGGCTCTCCGCTGGCCGCTCACTCCCCCGGGGCTGCACTACGTCCTGACGCATTTCGACGTCCCGGACGTCGACCCGGTCGAGTGGCGCCTCACCATCGGCGGCGCGGTCGGGCGCCCGCTCGAACTCACGCTGAGTGACCTCACGCGCCTGCCGCGCGAGACCGTCACGGTGATCCTCGAGTGCGCGGGCAACGGCCGCACGCGCTTCGAGCCTCGGCCCATCAGCCAACCGTGGGACCTCGGCGGCTTCGGCACGGCCGAATGGACCGGCACGCCGCTCGCGCCGCTCCTCGTCGAGGCGGCCCTCGCACCCGAGGCCGTGGAGCTCGTGTTCACGGGCCACGACCGAGGTATCCAGGACTCGGTCGAACAGGACTACGCGCGCAGCCTCACGGTCGAAGAGGCCAGTGCGGAGGGCGTGCTGCTCGCCTACGAGATGAATGGCCGGCCGCTCCCGCCGCAGCACGGCTTTCCCGTGCGCCTTCTGGTGCCGGGCTGGTATGGCATGACGAGCGTCAAGTGGCTCCGCTCGATCGAGGCCGTCACCGAGCCTTTCACCGGCTACCAGCAGGCGGTCGCCTACGTCTTCCGGAAGGACGCGGACGACGCCGGCACACCGGTGCGGCGGATCAGGGTCCGTTCGCTCATGGTCCCGCCAGGCATCCCCGACTTCCTCACGCGGCAGCGCACGCTCGGGGCCGGGCCCACGATGCTGCGCGGGCGGGCGTGGTCCGGGAATGGGGTCATTTCCAGGGTCGAGGTGGGGATCGACGGCGAGTGGCTCGCCGCGCACGTGGATCCGCCGGTCGGGCTGCACGCGTGGCAGGGCTGGACGTTCCCGTGGGTCGCGACGCCCGGCCGGCACGAGCTCGCATGCCGGGCCACCGATTCCGCTGGCAACATCCAGCCCCTCGAGGCCGAATGGAACTTGGGCGGGATGGGGAACAACGGGGTCCAGATCCTGACCGTTGAGGTGCGCTAGGGCCCTGCCCAGGGGCCAACGGCCGTTATCTAACGGTTAGCGCGGCGACCCGCGCCGATACTTGACGCTGGTGTGGCTGGAGTGAATTCTGGGACTATGACCCGCCACCTGCGTCTTCCGGCCCTCGCCTCGGCGATCTTCATCGTCGCGCTGGGCCTCTCCGCGTGCGGCAACAACTCCGCGAGCCAGACCAGCTCAAGCCCAGCGCCGTCGTCGTCCACGCCCATGAGCGCCTCGGCGAGCCCGACGCCCTCGGCATCCTCCAGCTCATCCCCGGCCTCCGCCTCCGCCTCCGCTCCCGCCTCGAACGCGGGCGGCCTCGCGCGGTGTGTCTCGACGCAGCTCAGCGCGTCCCTCGCCCCGGGCGCAGGAGGGGCGGCCGGCCACGTCTACACGAAGATCGTGCTCAAGAACACCGGCAGCAGCGCATGCCTGCTGAGCGGCTTCGCAGGCGTCTCGCTCACGAACGGCCCGGACGGCGGCCCGATCGGCGCCCCGGCCGATCGCGACCAGAGCGTCCCGCCGGTCGACATCACGCTCAACCCCGGCCAGTCCGGCGCCGCCGACTTCGGCTACACGCAGGCCGGCCTCTACGCCGGAAGCTGCACCGAGGTCCAGGCCGCGGGCATCCGGATCTATCCGCCGGAGGACTACGGCTCGCTCTTCATCCCAAACCAGCAGACGGCCTGCAGCGAGGCCGGACTCCACCTCCTGACGATCCGGTCCTTCCAGCCGATGTAGGCACCTCGGCTCCGAATCGAAGTCCCCTAGGGACTCGACAAGTCACCCTCACGGGGACTTGTCGAGACTTTAGGGGACTTCCGCGTTCGGGGCCGTCCTGAGGCGTCCTGCAGAAGTGTCGGTGGGGTGCGGGATGATGGTCTGGTGATGGCCCGGAACCCGAACCGGAACTCGGACGGCCGCGGCGCGGATCAGTCCGCGGCGGTCCTCGAGCGGTTCGGCGCGGCCACGCGCGAATGGTTCCAGGGTGCCTTCCGCGGGCCCACCCCTGCTCAGGCCGGTGCTTGGGAGGCAATCTCCTCGGGCCGGCACGCGCTCGTCGTCGCCCCGACAGGCTCCGGAAAGACCCTCGCGGCGTTCCTGTGGTCGCTCGACCGGCTCATGCGTCACGACGGCGGGTCGGGCGCCTCGCCCGAAGCGGACGACGGCGGGACCCTCCCCGGCCTGTCCCGCGGCGACGTCGGGGCCCGGGCAAGCGACGCCCCAGGGGACGAGCCCGCGGGAGGCGGGCGGCGCCGTCGTGCGCCGAAGAACCACACCAAGGTGCTGTACATCTCGCCACTCAAGGCGCTCGGCGTGGACGTCGAACGAAACCTCCGCGCGCCGCTCATCGGCATCTCCCAGACGGCGCGACGGCTCGGGCTCGCCGCGCCGGACGTGAGCGTTGGCGTGCGCTCGGGGGACACGACGGCGGCGGATCGTCGCGCGCTCCTGGCCCACCCGCCGGACATCCTTATCACCACGCCCGAATCGCTCTATCTGATGCTCACGTCGCAGGCTCGCGAGACGCTCTCGCAGGTCGAGACCGTGATCGTCGACGAGGTGCACGCGGTGGCGGGCACCAAGCGCGGCGCGCACCTCGCGGTCTCGCTCGAACGGCTCGACGCGCTCTTGCCCACGCCGGCGCAGCGGATCGGGCTCTCGGCCACGGTCGAGCCGCGCGAGCTCGTGGCGCAGTTCCTCGCGGGGCAGGCGCCGTGCGAGATCGTGGCGCCGCCCGCTTCCAAGACGTGGGAGCTCACCGTGACGGTGCCCGTGGAGGACATGAGCGATCTCCAGGGCGCAGCTGGCGCGCACGACATGGGCCCGGCCTCAGGCCTCCAGCCGCAGGCCTCGATCTGGCCGCACGTCGAAGAGAAGATCGTGGACCTCGTGCTCGCGAACCGCTCCACGATCGTGTTCTCGAACTCGCGCCGCCTCGCCGAGCGGCTGACGGGCCGACTCAACGAGATCTATGCCGAGCGCCTCCAGCCGAGCGTGTGGGACGAGCCGGCCACTGCCGAGGTTCAGGGGTCGACTCCGGGCGGTGACCCGTGGGACGCGAGCCCTGATCGGGGTTCCGCGGATCGCGGTTCCTCGGATCGGGGGGCCCGAACCGCCACGGCCACGCGGACGCCCGCCGAGATGATGGCCCAGGCGGGCCAGACCTCGGGCGCGGACCCCGTGCTCGCGCGGGCCCACCACGGCTCGGTCTCGAAGGAGCAGCGCGCCCAGATCGAGGACGACCTCAAGTCCGGGCGCTTGCGCTGCGTCGTCGCGACCAGCAGCCTCGAGCTGGGTATCGACATGGGCCTCGTCGACCTCGTGATCCAAGTCGAGTCGCCGCCGTCGGTCGCTTCGGGCCTGCAGCGCGTGGGACGCGCGGGACACCAGGTCGGCGAGGTGAGCCAGGGCGTCCTGTTCCCGAAGCACCGCGCGGACCTCGTCCACACAGCCATCACGGTGGAGCGCATGCTCGCGGGCCAGATCGAGGCGCTGCACGTGCCCACCAACCCGCTCGACATCCTCGCGCAGCAGACGGTCGCGGCCACGGCGCTCGGCCCGATCGACGTCGAGGAGTGGTTCGACGTCGTGCGCCGCTCGGCGCCTTTCGCCACCCTGCCGCGCTCGGCCTTCGACGCGACTCTCGACCTGCTCTCCGGCAAGTACCCGAGCGACGAGTTCGCCGAGCTGCGGCCGCGCATCGTCTGGGACCGCACCGAGGGCACCATCGAAGGGCGCCCCGGCGCGCAGCGGCTCGCCGTCACCTCGGGCGGCACGATCCCCGACCGAGGGCTGTTCGGGGTCTACATCGTGGGCACGGAGGCCGAAGGGTCGACCGCGGCCCAGGCCGCGCGCGGCGGGCGGCGGGTCGGCGAGCTCGACGAGGAGATGGTCTACGAATCCCGCGTGGGCGATATCTTCGCGCTCGGCGCCACGAGCTGGAAGATCGAGGACATCACGCACGACCGCGTGCTCGTCTCCCCCGCGTTCGGCCAGCCCGGCAAGCTGCCGTTCTGGAAGGGCGACGGCGTGGGGCGGCCCGTCGAGCTCGGCCGCGCACTCGGGGCGTTCCAGCGCGAGGTGTCCGGCGCGGACCGCGAGCGCGCTCTCTCGCGCATCGAAGCGGCAGGGCTCGACCCGTTCGCGGCCGGGAACCTCCTCCAGTACCTCGACGAGCAAAAGCAGGCCACCGAGCTCGTGCCGAGCGACCGGACGCTCGTGGTCGAGCGCTTCCAGGACGAACTCGGCGACTGGCGCGTGGTGCTGCATTCGCCGTTCGGCATGCCCGTCCACGCGCCGTGGGCACTCGCGGTCGGGCAGCGGCTGAGCCAGCGCTACGGGATCGACGGTTCCGCCATGGCCGCCGACGACGGGATCGTGCTGCGCGTGCCGATGATGGAGGACGAGCCGCCGGGGGCCGAGCTGTTCGTCTTCGAGCCGGACGAACTCGAGAGCATCGTGACGGACGAGGTGGGCGGATCGGCCCTGTTCGCGGCTCGCTTCCGCGAGTGCGCCGCCCGTGCGCTCCTCCTGCCGCGGCAGAACCCCACCAAGCGGCAGCCCCTGTGGCAGCAGCGCCAGCGCGCGTCGCAGCTGCTCGACGTCGCGAAGAAGTTCCCGCAGTTCCCGATCATCCTTGAGGCGGTGCGCGAGTGCCTCCAGGACGTCTACGACCTGCCAGCCCTCAAGGACGTGGCAGCGTCGATGCAGCGCCGCGAGCTGCGGCTCGTCGAGACCACCACCCAGCAGCCCTCGCCCTTCGCGCGGTCCCTCCTCTTCGGCTACGTCGCGCAGTTCCTGTACGAGGGCGATTCCCCGCTCGCGGAGAGGCGCGCCGCCGCGCTCTCCCTCGACTCGACGCTCCTCAACGAGCTTCTGGGCCGCGCCGAGCTGAGCGAACTCCTCGACGCGCGCATCATCGAGCAGACCGAGCGCGAGCTGCAGCGGCTTGCCGAGGACCGTCAGCTGTCCGGCCTCGAAGGCGCGGCGGACCTGCTGCGGCTCTTGGGGCCGCTCTCGGTGGCCGAGGTGGCCGAGCGGCTCCGCGTCTCCGGGCACGAGGGTGCCTATGCCAGCGGGCGCCTCGCCGAGGAAGCCCAGCATCTCGCTGAGAGCTCCCAGCACCTCGAGGAGCTGGTGGCTGGCAAGCGGGCCCTCGTGGTCTCGATCGCTGGGGCCGAGCGCTATGCCGCGATCGAGGACGCCTCCCGATTGCGGGACGCGCTCGGAGTTCCCCTGCCCATCGGCGTGCCGCTCGCATTCATCGAGCCCGTCGCGGATCCGCTCGGCGACCTCGTGGGCCGCTACGCGCGCACGCATGGGCCGTTCACCGCCGGGGAGGCGGCGGCACGGCTGGGACTGGGAGTCGCCGTCGTCCATTCGACGCTCAAGCGGCTCGCGGCGGACGGGCGCGTCATCGAGGGGACGTTCCGCCCCACGAGCGGCGAGACGCCCGCTGCGGGCGGGCCCGGCAGTCCGGGCGAGTGGTGCGACGCGAGCGTCCTGCGGAAGATCCGCCGGCGCTCCCTTGCGGCGCTGCGCGCCGACGTCGAGCCTGTCGACCAGCCCGCCTTCGCGCGGTTCCTCGCGGCGTGGCAGCACGTTGGCCCAGCCGATGCGCCCGCGAGCGCAGGGGTCCCCGGCCGGGCGGGCGAGGTTGGCCGGCGTGCAGCGGGCGGGCGCGGCTCGGGGCTGCGCGGGCACGACGGCGTCCTGACGGTCGTCGACCAGCTCAGCGGCGTGCCGATCCCCGCGAGCGCGTGGGAGCCGCTCGTGCTGCGCAGTCGCGTGTCCGACTACGCACCCGCCGTGCTCGACGAGCTCATGGCGAGCGGCGAGGTGCTCTGGACGGGCGCGGGCGCGCTGCCCGGCAACGACGGCTGGATCAGCCTGCACGTGGGCGAATCGGCCGCGCTCACGCTCGCGCCGGACCCGGAGTTCGAGCCGGACGCGGCGCAGCAGCGGGTCCTCGACTTCCTGTCGGGCGGCGGCGGGTACTTCTTCCGGCAGCTTGCGGAGGCGGCCGGTGGCATGGACAGCGTGCTCCCGGACGAGGCCGCAGTCCAGGCCCTCTGGGGCCTCGCGTGGGCCGGCCGCATCACGGGCGACACGTTCGCCCCCGTCCGCGCGATGCTCGACGCCGGGCACACTGCGCATCGCCAGCCGGCGCGCACACCGCGGACCCGCTCGTACAGTCCGTATCACAGCCCGCAGGCGCTCCGCGGCGGGCGCTCCCCTCGTCTCGGGCGCCTCGGTGCCGTCGGCAGGGGCTTCGACGCGCCGTCGTCCGCCGCGCCGCCACTCGCCGTCGGCCGCTGGTCGGCGGTTCCGCGCGTCGACGTCGACGCGACGATCAAAGCCCACGCGCTCGCCGAACTGCTCATGGACCGGTACGGCGTGCTCACCCGCGGATCGGTCATGGCCGAGGACGTTCCCGGCGGCTTCGGGCTGCTGTACAAGGTGCTCTCGCGCCTCGAGGAGTCCGGGAATTGCCGGCGCGGGTACTTCGTGGACCGGCTCGGCGCCGCGCAGTTCGCCGTGCCGGCCACCGTGGATCGCCTGCGTTCCTTCGCGCGGGACGAGACCGCGGCGCCCCCGGCCCCCGGCGACGGATTCGAGCCCCAGGCCGTGGGCGAGGCCCTCGCGCTCGCCGCGACCGATCCCGCCAACCCGTACGGCGCGGCCCTCGCCTGGCCCGAGGTCCCCGACGCCGCGACGGGCCACCGCCCGGGCAGGAAGGCGGGCGCGCTCGTCGTGACGGTCGACGGCGCCCTGATCCTCTACGTCGAACGCGGCGGCAAGACGCTGCTCGCCTTCTCCGACGACCCGCGCGTGCTCGCTCCCGCGGCGGCCGCCCTCGTGGGCGTCGTCCGCTCGGGGGCCGTGGACAAGCTCGTCATGGAGAAGGTCAACGGGCGGGACCTCCTCGACACCGAGCTCGCGCGTGCGCTCCAGAGCGCCGGAGCGTACTCGACGCCGCGCGGGGTGCGGATCCGTGCCTGAGCAGTGCGGCGAGGGCCGCCGGCCCGGGGAACTGTATGCCTGAGGCGCACCATGCCTGAGGGCGACAACGTCTGGCAGGCGGCCGTGCGCCTGCACGCGGGCCTCGCCGGGAAGCGCCTCGCCGCGTCGGACTTCCGCGTGCCGTCCCTCGCGACCCTCGATCTCTCCGGCTGGACCGTGCTCGAGGTCGCGTCGCGCGGCAAGCACCTCCTGCACCGACTGGCCCCTCCCCCTGACCAGGCCGACGAACCGCTCAGCATCCACTCGCATCTCAAGATGGAGGGGAGCTGGCACGTCTACGCGCCTGGCGAGCGCTGGCGGAAACCGGCGCACACCGCGCGCGTGGTGCTGCGGGCCGAGGACGGCACGAGCGCCGTCGGCTTCTCCCTCGGGGTGCTCGAGGTGATGCCTACCGCGGAGGAGGGCCGCGTCGTCGGCCATTTGGGACCCGACCTGCTCGGTGAAGATTGGGACGCGGACCGGGCCGAGGCGAACCTGCGCGCGCGACCGGACAGGGCGATCGGCCTCGCGCTCCTCGACCAGCGCAACCTTGCGGGCATCGGGAACATCTATCGGAACGAGCTGTGCTTCCTCGCGCGGGTGCATCCGGCAGCGCCCGTCGCGGCGGTCGCCGACCTCCCCAAGATGGTCGCGACCGCGCGCCGACTGCTCGAGGTCAACCGGGCCCGCCCGTCGCGGAACACGACCGGCGGCTTCGGCCCGCGCGACGACTCCTGGGTCTACGGCCGGGCGGGGCAGCCGTGCAAGCGCTGCCGGACGCGGATCGTGCACGCGACGCTCGGCGAGCCGGCCGAAGCTGCGCCCGGAACGTGGCCGGTGGAGCAGCGCGAACGGGACATCTACTACTGCCCAAGCTGCCAGCCGGCACCGTAGACGCCTCCGTCGCGAGAGCGCACGGTTCCCGCGAGAACGCACGTTTCCTGCGAGGGCGCACTCTTCCCCGCGCCAAAACGTGCGCTCTCGCAGCATGTGTCCGCTCTCGGCGCGATAGCGCACGTTTCCCGCCGGAGCCCAGAGCGGCCAGCCGGCGCCCTAGAGCGTCGGGTCGATCATCGTCATGCCCGCGACCGTCGCCGTGTCGAAGCGCGGCAGGAGAGCAGCGGCCTCGTCGAGCCCGATGACCCGCTCGCCGAGGCTCTGCGGCTCAAGCACGCCCGAGTCGATCAGGGCGAGCATGCCCGGGTAGTCTGCGGCGGCCATGCCGTGGCTGCCGAATACGTCGAGCTCCCACGCGATGACGCGCGACATCGGCACCCGTGGGTGGCCCTCGACGGGCGGCAGGAGGCCGATCTGCACGTGCCGCCCGCGCCGGCGCAGGCTCAGGATCGCGTCGGAGCTCGTCTGCTCGCTTCCCACCGCGTCCAGGGCAATGTGGCTGCCGCCGCCGGTCAGCGCGTGGACCTGGGCCGGAACGTCGGATCCGTCGGCCACCAGCACGTGGTCGGCGCCGAGCGAGGCGGCTGCCGCGAGGGCGGCGGCGTTGCGGTCGACGGCGATGACCCTCCCGCCGAGTGCCTTGGCGATCATGACCGCGCTGAGCCCCACGCCACCGGCCCCGACCACCGTGACCCATTCATCCGCTGCGAGACGGGCCCGGCTCGTGAGCGCGCGGTACGCGGTCGCGAAGCGGCAGCCCAGGCTCGCGGCCGCCTCGAAGCTCACGCCCTCGGGAATCGCCACGAGGTTCGTGTCCGCCGCGTGGATCACGACGCGCTCGGCGAACGAGCCCCAATGCGTGAACCCAGGCTGCTGCTGATCGGGACAGACCTGCGCGTTGCCCGCGAGGCACCATTCGCACGTCCCGCAGCCCTCGACGAAAGGAGCCGTCACGCGGTCGCCGACCGACCACTTGGCCACCCCGGCCCCGACCTCGGAGATGACGCCCGCGAACTCGTGGCCGGGAACGTGGGGCAAGGCGATGTCGTCGTGGCCGGCCCAGGCATGCCAGTCGCTGCGGCACAGCCCGGTGGCGACGACTGTGATCACCGCGCCGCCGGCCGGTGCCTGAGGCTCGTCGACATCGCGGACCTCGAGCGGCCCGGCAAGCTGTCCCATGACTATCGCGCGCATCCGCACTCCGTTCCTCGTCGATCCCTACGGCCCGATCCCTACGGCCGCGCGACATCCTCTCACGCGGATCTGGCCAGCGCGCCGGGCAGTTCAGAGTGGCTTCCGTTGCCGCGAGGGGATGGGTCGGCCACGGGTAGCGGCCGCGGGCCCTCAGCCCGCGTAGACCCTCTCGAGCCACTCGGTCCAGGCCGCGGCGTTCTGCTCGCCGCGGGCCTCCCGCTCGGCGTCGCCCGCGGAATCGAGGGAGAAGTCGTGGACCGTGAGGCCCACACGGTCGCCGAACGCGTTGCGGCCGAACACCCGGATGAGCGCGTCGGGTGCGCGGAGGCCCAGGAAGTTCTCGTTCCGGAAGTCCATGGTCACGGGCACCAGGCCGACTACGGGAAGCTCGAGCTCGCGGACCTCGCCGATCATGGCGTCGGAGAGCCCGAGGTAGGCGACCAGCTTCTCGAACGCGTCGGCGCCCTCGGAGGCGTCCGGCCCGCGCACGTCGCTGAACGCGACCGCGCGGCCGTCGAAGCGGGTGAGGTACTCGCCGAGCGTGTGGAGGTAGAAGACGGTGTGCTTCGCGGCGCCGTCGTACTGCTGCTCCCAATCGTCGGTCATGACGCCGGAGTGGACGTAATGGAGGTGCGTGCCGTCCGGGCCCGGGGTGAGCACGTGCTCGAGCTGGTTGTACCAGCCGTCCGGCCCCTCCATGCGCGAGACGAGGTGGGTCGGGAACTCGTCGACGGTGCGCACCGCCGGCCACTGGGCCGTGGGGAACATCCACGCCGGGGTGTCCTCGGTGACGGCCTTCCAGATCTGCTCCGGGGTGGCCCTGATGACGACGTCCTGGACGATTTCGAATTCGTGGTTCATGGCTTGATCTCCTGGTGCGGTGTGCCGGTTGCTGCTGTTGTCGATGTGGGGCCGGCCTCGTGCAGGTTGGCCCCTTGAGGGGTGGGGTCCTTCAAGCTGGGGTGGAGGGCGACGACGAGGCGGTGCTCCCGCCCGCCCGGCGTCTGGGAATCGTGGTACTTCGCGGCAAGCCTGGTCACCTCGGCGCCCAGCTCCTCGGCGAACGCCGCCCGGGAGGCCGCGGACGCGAAGGTGATTTCGCCGTCGACCGCGTACGTGGCGAGCTCCTGCTTCGCAGCGCTCGCCCCCACGAGCAGCCGCCCGACCTCGCGGACCATGCGCGAGGCGAGCGCAAGGAGCCAGTACGCGCTGAAGCGGTCGCGGAAGCGCGCGGGATCCGGCTCCACCGCGGCGAGGGCCACGGGCGAGATGACGTACGCGGCGGCCGTGGCCTGCACGATCCGCTCCATGACGTTCCCCTTGCGCCGCTCCTCGACGAGTTCCACGAGCCCGTGGTCCTCGAGCGAGCGCAGGTGGTAGTTGATCTTCTGGCGCGGGAGGCCCACCCTGGCGGCGAGCCCAGCGGCCGACGACGGCGTTGCCAGCTCGCGCAGCAGACTCGCCCTGAGCGGGTCCAGACTCGTGGCGGCTGCGGCCGCATCCTCGATCACGACGACGTCTTGCATGCCTCAAGTGTGGCCACCGACAAACTTATTTGTCAAGGATGTTTTTTGCGTCGGTGCGATTCCGGTCTGTCGGCTGCCGCGCGGGGCGGCGAGGGGTTCCGGTACGTCGATGCCTTGCGGCCGGAGGGCGAAGGCGGCACCCCGCTTGGAGATCAGCGCAGAGCAGCCGGGCCGGAACCCGTCCGGCCCGGCTGCTATGGCGCGGCCGCTGCGGCCCGCCGCCTACTCGCCGAGCGCCTGCTTGAGCTCCCGGTAGACCTCAGGCGAGATCTCGCCGCTCGCGAGGCGCTCGTCGAGGATCTGCTGGGCGCGGCTCACGCCGGCCGGCGTCGTGCTGGCCGGCGTCGTGCTGGCCGGCGTCGCGCGAGACGGGGCCACGCCAGACGGCGCCGCGGGTCCGGGTGACCCCGGCCCCGCAGCCTCTGGCTGAGGCGGAACGGTGCCAGGCGGGAACGGTCCCGGCGGGAACGGCCCGGGCGCGTGGCCCGGCATCGGCGGGACCTGCCCGGGCTGGCCAGGAGGTACCGGCTGGCCGGGAGGCACCGGCTGACCGGGCGGCACCGTGCCGTACGGTGCGTACGGTCCATACGCCCCGTAGGGCCCCGGCGGAACGCCCGGCGGAACCTTGCCGTGCTGACGGGAGTGCCACTGCGCCGAGGTGAAGACCCGGACGGCAATCACCACGAGCAGGGCAATGATGATGAGCGCGAACAGGGGAACGAGCCACAGCAGGCCCATTCCCGGTCCACCCAGGCGAACCATCGCAACCTCCAGTTACGAACCGGCGCGGCCATAGCCCCTCTGCCGCGATACCGCCAGCGTACGACTCACAGCAGTGAAGAGCCTGTGACACAGAATGGAAAAAAGTGAGATGAGCCCTTAGGCCCCTAGTCACGGCCCCTGAGGGGGCCCAGAATGTACCAACCAAGCGTGAAAAAGGCATCGACCGAGCAGGGGGAAGCCGTGTACCAGGCCACGCGACACGACGAGGAGCACGAGCAGCTCGAGGGCACCAGCCCCGTGCAGATGCGTGTGTTCATTCTGGACGACCACGAGCTAGTGCGCCGAGGGCTCCAGGAGCTGCTCGAGGACGAAGGCTTCGAGGTCGTGGGGACCTCCGGGAGCGCCGCGGAAGCCGCGCGCCGCATCCCGGCCCTCCGCCCTGACGTCGCCGTCCTCGACGTCCGGCTGCCGGACGGCACGGGAATCGAGGTCTGCCGGGACGTCCACGCCGTGGATCCGTCGCTGCACTGCGTCATGCTCACGAGCTACGACGACGAGCAATCCCTCCGCGGCGCGGTCCTCGCGGGCGCGAGCGGCTACGTGCTCAAGGAGATCCGCGGAACCGAGCTCGTGACGGCGCTGCGCCGGGCCGCGGCCGGGGAGTCGCTCTTCGACCCGGTAGCCAAGGCCAAGATCCTCGAGGGTCTGACCCCGAGCGAGCCGAAGCTCGAGACGGACCCTCGGCTCCAGCTCCTGAGCCCGCAGGAGCGGCGCGTCCTCGAGTTCATCGGCCAGGGGCTCACGAACCGGGAGATCGCGGAGAAGCTGTTCCTCGCCGAGAAGACGGTCAAGAACTACGTCTCGTCGCTGCTCGCCAAGCTCGGCTACGAGCGGCGCACGCAGGCCGCCCTGTTCATCGCGAGGGCCCGAACGGCGCGCTGACCAAGCCGGTCACTAACGCGGAAGCGGCACGGACCAGCGAAGCCGCGTTCCGCCGTCGTCCCCTGGCCCCACCTCGAAGGCGCCGCCGAGCGCGGCCGCGCGCTCCTGGACGTTCTTGAGCCCGCTGCGGCGGGTTGTGGGGCCGATGCCCTTGCCGTCGTCCTCGACGACGAGCTCGAACTCGCCGTTCGCGACACCCGCCGTGACCCAGACGGAGTCGGCGTCAGCGTGCCGGACAGCATTGGAGACGCCCTCGGTGAGGACGGCGAGCGCCTGGTCGGCGACCTCGGGCGGGACGGCCGTGTCGATCGGCCCGATGAGCTCGACGCGCGGCGCGGAGGGCAGCGACCCCGTGCCCTCCTGGACTACGCGCACCAGCCGCACGCTCAGGCTGTCCTGCGTCCGCGCCTCGTTGAGCGAGTAGATCGTGCTCCGGAGGGCGGAGATCGTGTCATCGAGCTCGGACGTGATGTGCCCGACCTTCTCCTGCGCACCACCCAGCGGCAGGAACCGCCTCAGGCCCTGGAGGCTGAGCCCCGCGGCGAACAGGCGCTGGATCACCACATCGTGGAGGTCGCGGGCGATCCGGTCCCGGTCGGTGAAGACGAGCAGCTCCTCGCGGAGGCGGTGCGAACGCGCCACCTGGAGCGCGAGCGAAGCGTACGAACAGTAGACGGGCGCCATCTCCAGGTCCACCGCGTGGAATCCCTCCGTCCCGGCGCTCCGCGCGAGCAGCAGCGCGCCGCGGTCCTGGCCGCCATGCCCGAACGGCACGAACAGGATCTGCCGGATGAGCTCGTGCGCGAACACCTCCGAGCCCTCCGCGACGAGCGGCTTGCCCGATTCGGCCACCCCGGCGGCGAGGTCGACGGCGGCGGCCAGTCCGGCGTCGTCGATCGCGGCGCGCGCGTCCCCCACCACGGCGCCCCATTCGAGCTCCGAATCGGTTCCCCACGGCTTGATGACGGCGGCAAGGTTGGCGTTGGAGAGCTCGAGCGCGCGCCTCGAAACGCCCTGTACCGCGTGGTCGAGGTCCTCGACGTCGAGGAGAGCGCCGGCAACCTCCATGCTCGACTCGAGCCAGCGCTGCCGCCGGGCCGTGTCGTCGAAGAGCCGCGCGTTCTCGATCGCGACGCCGGCCGCCGCGGCGAGCGCCACCACGAGGTCCTCGTCCTCGGCGTTGAAGTCCTCGCCGTCGACCTTCTCGGTCAGATAGAGGTTCCCGAAGACCTCGTCGCGCACGCGGATCGGGACGCCGAGGAACGTCTTCATGGGCGGGTGGTGGGCCGGGAAGCCGGCCGAATCGGGATGCGTGCCGAGGTCGTGGAGCCGGATCGCGTGGGGATCGTGAATGAGCAGACCGAGCATCCCGAGCCCGGTGGGTCGCGGGCCGATCAGCCGCGTGAGCTCTTCGGACATTCCGACCGTCACGAAATGGCTCAGGGCCGTGCCCTCGGGAGCGAGGACGCCCAGCGCCGCGTATTTGGCACGCACCAGCTCGCGCGCCGAAGTCACGACGCGGTCCAGAACCGCCTCGAGGTCGAGGTCCTCCGCCAAGGACACGACGGCGGAGAGCAGGCCACGCATGCGTTCCTGGGTCTCGAGCAGTTCATGGGCGCGACCCACGAACTGCCGCAATAAGTCCTCGATCCGGCTCGCGGCCGAATCGGGGAAGATCGATCCTTTGTCTCCGTCTCCGAGGGCTTCCAAATCTCCTCCCGGTGCCCAGTATGCCAACGCCCCCAGACGCTGTCAGCACCGGCGGAGATAAATCAGGTGCGCGTAACGTTGATTTTCGTGGCCGGCGCCGCTGGCGCGGCCTCTGGCGGGATCGGAACCCGCACCTCGAGAACGCCGTCCTTGTAGGTTGCGGTCACGTCGTCCTGCGTGGTGCCCTCGGGAAGCGGGAGCGTCCGCGAGAACGAGCCGTACCGGAACTCGGAGCGGTAGCTGCCGCGCTCCTTGTACTCGATCTTCTCCTCGCGGCGGGCCTTGATGTGCAGGGCGCCCTCGGAGATGCTCACGTCCACGTCTTGGTCCGGGTCGATGCCGGGCAGCTCCGCGCGGACCACGAGTGCGTCGCTGTCGATCACTTGCTCGACCCTGATCTCGGTGCCCGCGGCCTCGCCTTGGAAGAGCCGGTCCAGGATCTCGAATGGACTGCGCCGCTGGTCGAACCACTTCGTCAGGTCAGACATTTCTCCTGTTGTCCTTCCTCTCAGTGCCACAGTGGGGGCGGGCTGATGAGCCGGTCCGCCCGCTACGGTCCGAAGCACCAGTCCGCCACTTCCAGCTTGAGCGCGGCCCGAAGCGACAGCAAGAGTCCAGACGGCTTTGGTCAGCCCGTGTTGCGGAGGCCGGCCGCGACGCCGTTGATCGTGATGAGCAGCGCGCGCTGGAGCCGCTCGTCGACCTCGGCCCCCGTGATGCCTGCCTCGCGGATGCGGCGCAGGAGCTCGACCTGGAGGTAGCTGATCGGGTCGAGGTACTGGTCCCGGATCTCGAGCGTGCGCTTGAGCGTCGGGGAGGCGTCGAGAAGCTCGGCCTCCCCCGTGAGCCGCTCGATCTCGGTGACCGTGAGCTCGTACTCGGCGCGGATCGTCTCGAAGAGGTGGTGCAGCTCCGGCGGCACGAGGGTCGAGACGTAGTGCGAGGCGATCTCGAGGTCCGTCTTCGCGATGGTCATCTCGACGTTGGAGATTACGGACCGGAAGAACGGCCAGCGCTCCTGCAGCTCGCGCAGCTCGGCGTCCTTCCCGGCCTCGCGCGCAGCCCGCAGGCCCGAGCCCACGCCGAACCAGCCCGGGATGATCTGCCGCGACTGGGTCCAGCCGAACACCCACGGAATGGCGCGCAGGCCCTCGAGCCCTGCCCCGGAGTCCGGCCGCTTCGACGGACGCGATCCGATGTTGAGCTGGCCGAGCTGCTCGACCGGCGTCGAGGCGACGAAGTACGCGGGCAGGTCCGGATGGTCGATGAGCTTCCGGTACCGCGCGAACGCGGCATCGGAGATGAGGTCCATGAGCTCGGCGTAGCGCTCGCGCTCGTCGTCGGTGGTGCGCGGGGCGCGGTGGAGCGCCGTGCCGCGCATGACGGCGGCGAGCGAGAGTTCGAGGTTCTCCCGCGCGAGCTCGGGAAGCGAGTACTTGTCGCTGATCACCTCGCCCTGCTCGGTGAACTTGATCTCGCCTTCGAGGACGCCGTTGGGCTGGGCCATGATCGCCTCGTACGTGGGCCCGCCGCCGCGGCCCACGGAGCCGCCGCGGCCGTGGAACAGGCGGAGACGCACGCCGTGCCGCGCGGCCACGTCGCGCAGCTTGCGCTGCGTCTTGTGGATCTCCCACTGGCTCGTGAGCACGCCGGACTCCTTGTTGGAGTCCGAGTAGCCGAGCATGACCTCCTGGACGTCGCCGCGGAGCCGAACGATCTCGCGGTACGCGGGCTCGGAGAGCAGCTGGTCGATGATCTCGGCCGAGGAGCGCAGCTCCTCCACGGTCTCGAGCAGCGGGGCGAAGCCGATGTGGGCGTATGTCGCGTCGCCGAAGAGGCGCACCAGGCCGGCCTCGCGGGCCAGCAGCGCAGGCGCGAGGACGTCGTCGGCGCCGCGCGTCATCGACACGATGTACGTCTCGATGACGTCCGGCCCGTACACGCGGCGGGCCTGGCGGATCACGCGCATCGTCTCGTACACGCGCGCGGCGTGGCCCGGCAGCTCGATGGGGTGCCCGGACAGCGGGCGGCGGCTCCCCAGTTCGAGCGCGAGCACGCGGCGCCGCTCGGCGCGCGGGAGCTCGAGGTAGGGGCGCGAGAGTTCGCCGAGCGGGTCGAGCAGCAGCCCGACGGCCTCGTGGTGGTAATCGGCGTGCTCGCGGATGTCGAGCGTCATGAGGTGCAGCCCGAACGAGGCGACGACGCGGCGCGCGGTGGCCATGACGCCGTCGGCCGCCAGCTGGGCCGCGTGCACGCGCAAGGATCGTTCGAGGATGGCAAGGTCCTCGGCGAGCTGCGAGGTCGCGGCGTAGTCGCGGCCGGGCTCGTGCAGCGTGCCCGCAGAGATGCGGCGGCCCGTGTTGAGCAGCTTCGCCTTGATGCAGGTGAGCTTGAGCCGGTACGGCTCCTGGGCGTTGAGCTCGAGGACGCGGCGGTCCAGGCCCGGCAGCTTCGCGAGATCCGCCTCGATGGAGTCGAGGAGCTCCTGTTCGACGCCCGCGAGCGCGGTCGAGTTCGAGAGCATGCTGATGAGCTCGTCGACGAGCTGCACCGCGATCCGGATGGCCTGCTGGCCCTGCAGGCCCAGGATCTCCCGCGTGACCTCGGGCGTGACGTTGGGGTTCCCGTCCCGGTCGCCGCCGATCCACGAGCCGAAGCGCAGCGGCGACTTGCTCGCGGGCAGCTTCACGCCGTGCTCCGCGAGGAGGCCCGCGAGGTCGTCGAGCACCTCGGGGAGCGGCCCCGCGAGGATCTGCCCGAGGTAGTAGACGGCGTTCCGCGCCTCGTCCACGGGGCTCGGGCGCACCTGGCGCAGCTCGTCCGTCTGCCACATCTGGTCGATGATCTCGGCGAGATGACGATCCTGGCGCCGGCGCAGCGTGGTGCCCTCAGCGGACGGGACGGAGAGGATGTTCGAGACGGCGTGCAGCTTGTCGAGCACGGAACGCCGGGAGGCCTCGGTCGGGTGGGCCGTGAACACGGGACGCACGTCGAGCGCCTCCGCGACGTCCTGGAGCACGCCCGGCCCAGCCTGCTCGGCGATGTCGCGCACCGCCGCGGCGAGCCACCCTTCGTCCTCGGGCCGCGATCCCAGCTCGCGGACGCGGTGCAGCTGCTCCGCGGCGTTCGCGAGGTGGAAGTAGAACGCGAAGGCGCGCACCAGCTCTGTCGCCTCGTCGAGCGGCAGGGAGGCGAGCAGCTCGCGGACCTGGGCGGCGACGTCGGCCGCGTTCCACGGTCCGAGCGCGCCCGCGCCGCCGCGCGCCGCCTCCTTGGACTCCTTCGTGAGCAGCCGGACCTCCTCGACGAGGCGCAGGAGCTCGGGCCCGTGCTGGCGGACGAGCGACTCGCCCAGGAGCGTCGAGACGCGGCGGACGTCGGCGCGGAGCTCGGCGGCCGGACCTGTGGGAGGCGAGCCGAGGTCGCCGGGTTCGGTGGAGAACGGGGGCATGCGGGCACTCCAGACGGATCGGGGCTCGTACGCGACGCCGGATACTGTGAGCCTGGGGGACTACTCAGCGCCAGACAATACCCGAGCCAGACCTGCGCATGCTGTCGGCGTCCGCATTCTGGCGAGTCGGCGCCCCTCACCGGCCGACCCCTCTGGCCGGCTCCTCTGGCGACCCCCTCTGGCCGCCCGCCCTTACCCTTAAGTGGTGATGAAATCCCCTCTCCCCGTGCGCGACGGTGTCAACGCGACGCGCCTGCGCCTGCCCGAGGAGGGTCCGTGGGCGACCGCGCTCGACTACATGCTGCACCGCTGGGGGCACATCGATCCGGAGGGGATCTACCAGAGGTTCGACGACGGCGAGATCGTCGCGGCGGACGGCTCGCCCCTGGATCGGCGCACCGCTCTCGATGAGCACACGTTCATCTGGTACTACCGGACCCTCCCGACCGAGGAGCGGCTCCCCGTCGAGCTGAGCGTCCTGCACCGCGACGAGCACATCGTGGTGGTAGACAAGCCGCATTTCCTCCCCACGACGCCCGGCGGCACGTACATCCAGGAGTCCGCGCTCGTCCGGCTCCGGAACGAGCTCGACCTCCCCGACCTCGTGCCCATCCACCGCCTCGACCGCATGACGGCCGGCGTGCTCCTCTTCGCCGTCAATCCCGAGACCCGGGGGAAGTACCAGGTGCTCTTCGAGCGGCGCAAGGTGCAGAAGGAGTACGAGTGCGTCTCCCTCGTGAGCGATGCCCAGCGGTTCGAGGCGCCCGTCACCGTGCGCAACCGTATGGTCAAGTCCCGCGACTACCTGCTCGCCGAGGTCGTCGAGGGCGAACCGAACGCGGAGACGCGCGTCGAGCTCGTGCGGGCGGCAACAACGAACGACGGCGGGGACGGTCGCCCCGCACTCAAGGCGCTGTTCCGGCTCGAACCGCACACGGGCAAGACCCACCAGCTGCGCGTGCACATGGCCGGGCTCGGGGCCGGAATCCTCAACGACCCGTTCTATCCCGTGCTCCTCGACAAGGCGCCGGACGACTACACGCGGCCGCTCCAGCTCCTCGCTCGCGCGATCCGCTTCCGCGATCCGCTCACCGGACGTGAGACCGAGTTCCGGAGCCGCCTCGAGCTCAAGGAGACGCCGGCCTGAGCCTTGGGCCGGCTCGCTCGTCTGAACTGCACCTCTCAAACGCTTGACACATTCAGTCAAAACACCTCACCGTCGAGTCATGACTCTCAGCGAAGCCGTGGGGGAGGCCATTGGCTGGCTCCCGCTTGTGGGCCACACTGGTCCCATGAAGATCGACATCGTCACGGGTGACATCACCACGCGCCACGTCGACGCGATCGTCAATGCCGCCAACAGCTCGCTCCTGGGCGGCGGCGGCGTGGACGGCGCCATCCACCGGGCCGCCGGCCCGGAACTGCTGGCCGCGTGCGAGGAACTGCGGCGCAAGGACTATCGAGACGGACTGGCCGTGGGCCAGGCCGTCGCCACCCCCGGGTTCCGGCTGCCGGCCCGCTGGGTCATCCACACGGTCGGCCCCAACTGGCACGCCGGGCAGCGCAGCCAGGATCTGCTGCATTCGGCCTTCGCGGAGAGCCTCGCGGTCGCCGACCGCCTCGGCGCGAAGTCCGTCGCCTTCCCGGCGATCTCCGCGGGGGTCTACGGCTGGGATCCGCGCGTCGTGGCCCGCACGGCCATCGACGCCATGCACGCGGCGGAGACCAAGGCCGTGGAACTCGTCGAGTTCGTGCTGTTCACGCGTGACATGGAGGACGTGTTCGTCGCAGCCGCGGCGTAGTCGAAGTTTTCCGGGCGCGCCCAGGAGGTCGCAGGTGATCGAATCTCGCGGCAGGGAAATGGGATAGACGGGACGCGCCGGGGATGGAAGCCTGCTCGTGTGAAGCTTCTGGTGTTGGGCGGAACTGGGTGGCTCGGCGGCGAGGTCGCTGCGGCGGCCGTCTCAGGCGGCCATGACGTGACGTGCGTGGCCCGCGGGACGAGAGTGCCCGACGGCGCAGCGAACGTTGCCGCGGATCGGGACGAGGACGGCGCACTCCTCCCCTTGGCGACAGAGCGCTGGGACGCGGTGATCGACGTCGCCCGCGAGCCGGGCCACGTGCGGCGCGCGGTCCGCGATCTTGAGCCCGTGGCCGGCCATTACCTGTTCGTCTCGAGCGTGAGCGTCTACTCGGAGCACGAATCGCCCGGAGCGGACGAGTCCGCCGAGCGGCTGCAACCACTCGAGGCGGACACGATGAGCGGGCCCGAGGACTACGGCCCGGCCAAGGCAGCCTGCGAGGACGCCGTCTTGGCCGGTTTCGGCCCCGACCGCTCGTGCATCATCCGGCCAGGCCTGATCGCCGGCCCAGGAGATCCGACCGGGCGCACCGACTATTGGCCCTGGCGCTTCGCCCACCCCGCGAAGCCAGGGATCGTCTTGGTCCCGGACGCACCGGAGCTTCCCACCGCGGTGATCGACGTCCGTGACCTGGCCAGCTGGATCGTGGACTGCGCCGAGCGGCGGACGCGCGGCATCTTCAACGCGGCGGGCCCGGCGGTCCCGCTCCCCGACCACCTCGAGGCGGCCAGAGAGGCCGCGGCGAGCGACGCGACGGCCGCGACGGCCCCCGAGGACTGGCTCCTCGCCAACGGCGTCGGCCAATGGGCGGGCCCCCGCTCGATGCCTCTGTGGTTCGCGGACCACTCGATGTACGGGACGCGCACGCCGTCGACCGCACGCGCCCGAGCCGCCGGCCTCTCGTTCCGCCCGCTCGTTGAGACGCTCCGCGACAGCCTGGGCTGGCTCGAGGGGCGGGGCCGCGGTCACGACGGCGCCGGCCTCACCGACGCCGAGGAGTGCGACCTCCTCGCCTTGCTCAACGGCTCGAAGCTAGCGGGCCCGGCGTAGCGGGCTAGATCCCGATCGGCACCCAGCGGCCCCGCCGCTGCCGCAGGACACGTAGCACTCCGGTCGTCGCAACGTCCTCGACGGCGTCGTGCATCGCAAGCGCCGATTCGCGCGCGGCGGCGGCTTCGTCGTCGTCGGTCGCTGCCTCGACAAGGAAGCGGAGGGTGATTTCCGGCACCCCGCGCACCACGTCCAGCCGCGTCGCCTCGACCAGATGCCTCGAAGCAAGCGCCTCCTCGGCGGCTTGGAGCACCCGCTCTGGCGGCTGGCCCGGGCGGAGCCCCGTAATCTGCAGGACGGCGCGGAAACTCGGCATAGCGCCCACGCTACCTTTGAAGCGTGACGCTCCATGATTCCCTGCTGGGGTTCGCCGCGCTCGCGGCGCTTATCACGATCATCCCCGGCACCGACACCGCCCTCGTCCTCCGCTATGCCCTCAGCCAGGGGCGCCGCCATGCGTATGCCGCGGCGCTCGGCATGACCTCGGGCGCGTTCGTGTGGGGCGTCGCCGCGGCGACGGGTGTCTCGGCGCTCCTGACCGTCTCGACCGTCGCGTACGACGTCGTCCGCCTCGCGGGCGCCGCCTACATGGTGTGGCTCGGCGTGAGCCTGTGGCGCGCGTCCTTCCGGAAGGGCAATGCGGCGGACGACGGCGGCGCGCCGATCCGCGGACTCCCCCGCCTGAGCTACGAGCCCCTGGGCCGAAGGTGGGCGAAGGGCCTCGTCTCGAACCTCCTCAACCCGAAGTACGGCATGTTCTGCATCGCCGTGATCCCCCAGTTCCTCGTGCCGGGCGTCCCGCCGGTGTGGATGGGGCTCCTCCTGACCGTGGTGAGCAACGTCGAGGCCGTGGTGTGGTTCATCGCCATCGTCGCGGCCGCGCACTTCTTCCGGAAATGGCTCGAGGGGCCGAAGTTCCGCACGTGGATCGACCGGGTGACCGGGACGGTGCTCGGGGCCTTCGGCGTGGCCGCCGTCCTCGAGACGCGGCACGCGTAACGGATCGCTGGACGGACGCCCTCAGAAGACGATCACCTGGCGCAGCGCGGTGCCGTCGGCGAGCGCATCCATGCCCTCGTTGACCTGATCGAGTCCGATCCGACCGCTCACAAGCCGCTCGAGGGGAAGGCGCCCGTCCCGCCACATCTGCTCGAAGACGGGGATGTCCCGATCGGGCACGGCGGAGCCGAGATAGCTCCCCACCACGCTGCGGGCGCCAGCCGTCAGAGCGAGCGGCTCGATCTCGGACAGGGCACCCGGCGCCGGCAGTCCGACCGTGACCAGGGTGCCGCCGGCAGCGACGAGCCGATAGGCCGTCTCGAAGGCCCGCGGATGCCCCGCGGCCTCGAGGACGAGGTCGGCCTGGACTCCCCGTTCCTCGGCCTCGGCGGGCTCGAGGCACTCGTGGGCACCCCAGGCTGCCGCGAGTTCGAGCTTGCGGGGCGCCGCGTCGACCGCGACGACCTGGCGGCAGCCGATCGCGAGCGCGGTGAGCAGCCCGGCCATGCCGACTCCCCCGAGCCCAACGACCGCGACCGACGTCTCCGCCGTCGCTCGGCCTGCGTTGAGGAGCGCGCCCCCGCCCGTGAGCACGGCGCACCCGAGGAGGGCTGCAATCTCGGGCGGGACGTCGCTGCCCAACGGGACGAGCGAGCGGCGGTCGACGACCGCGTGGGTCGCGAACCCCGAGACGCCAAGATGGTGGGCCACGGGCGTGCCTTCGGATGAGAGGCGTGTGGCCCCGCTGAGGAGAGTGCCCGCCGCATTGCTCTGGGATCCCCGAGAACAGGGGAGCCTGCCTTCGGTCCGGCATTCCCGGCATTCGCCGCAGCGGGGCAGGAACGTGAGCACGACCCGCTGGCCAGGCTCGAGGTCGTCCACACCGTCCCCGCACTCGACGACGAGGCCTGCTGCCTCGTGGCCGAGCAGCATCGGCACCGGTCGTGGGCGATTCCCGTCCACCACCGAGAGGTCGGAGTGGCAGATGCCGGCGGCCTCGATCTTCAGCAGGACCTCTCCGGGACCGGGCCCCTCGAGGTCGAGCTCGCGCACCGCGATGGGACGGCTGTCCGCGTAGGGCCTCGCGGCGCCGATACTCTCGAGCACCGCTCCCCTCACCGTCCGGGCCGAGTGGACGGCTGCGGCCTGGGGCGGACGGGCGGACGCGCTCACTGTTCCTCCTTGAGAAGGGTGCGTGGACTCTCTGCGTCACCCTATTACCCACTCTGGGCATACGCCGCCCGTCGCGGCATGCTTGGGACCATGACTGACACGATCGCTCAAGGCGCCGACAAGGACGCTCAGCTGCTCGCCCGCTGGCAGCGTTTCCGTGAGAACCGCAACACCGCGCTGGCCGAGGAGCATGGCTGGCTGACCCTGACCTCCTTCCAGTGGCTCGAGCCGACCCCCTCGCCGGTCGAGCTCGTGCCGGGCCTGTGGTCCACGTCCGAATCAGTCGGCCTCGAGGCCGCGGTGCTCACCGCCCACGCGGACGAGGGCCTCGTGTTCGACGAGGAGGGCGATCCGGTCGACGGGACGTTCAGCGCGCACCTGACCGAGGACGAGTCCCTCAACTGGGTCCGCTACGGGAGCATCGTCGTCGAGCTCGCGATGCGGGGCGGCCGGTACGCGATCCGCACGCGCGACTCGCAGTCGCCCACGCTCACCGAGTTCCGCGGCGTCCCCGTATTCGACTACGCGCCGGAGTGGGTCATCGAGGCTCGTTGGGAGCCGTACCCCGTGCCCCGGGAGGTGCCTATCTCGACGGCGAACCCGCTGGTCGAGGGCATCCACCGCTCGGCGGGCGAGGTCGTGTTCCACCGCCATGGCCACGAGTACCGGCTCCAAGCCGAGCAGGGCAAGCTCGGCGACCTGACCATCACATTCCACGACGAGACGAACGGCTCCACGACCGACGATTGGCGCAAGGTCACCACGGCCAAGCCCCGACCCGACGGCACCGTGATCCTCGACTTCAACCGCGCCATCAACTACCCGAGCGCCTTCACGGCCTACGGGACGTGCCCCATGCCGGTGCGCGACAATTCGCTGGACCTCGCGGTCGAGGCGGGCGAGAAGATGCCGGACGCCGGAGCGTAGCCCCCACCAGCGCCGCACGTCCCATCCCGACCTTCTTCAGCCGCAGAGCCTGGCCTTGGCGCGGCGTGTCGCGCGGAACGCGCCGAGTTCGCGCGGCGAAACAAGGTCATGACGGCACGCCGGAACACCAGCCTCAGCGGATCGCGGAGACCCCGGTGATGTCGCGGCCCGCGATGAGCGTGTTCACCTCGAACGTGCCCTCGTACGTGTAGACGGCCTCGGCGTCGGCGAAGATCTTTGCCATGCGGTAGTCCGTCACGATCCCGTTGCCGCCGAGGATCCCGCGGCCCAGCGCGACGGACTCCCGCATGCGCGCCGTCGCCCAGGCCTTGGCCAGGGCGACGCGCGGCATCGTCGCCTCCCCCGCGTCGTGAAGCCGCGCGAGCTGGGCAAGCATGGCCATCGAGGCGGTCGCGTTGCCGAGCATCTGCGTGAGCTGCGCCTGGATGAGCTGGAACGACGCCACGGGCCGCCCGAACTGCAGTCGCTCCACCGCGTACTGCCGGGCGACGTCGAACGCGGCCAGCTGCAGCCCCACTGCCTGCCACGCGACGAGGAGGCGCGAGCCAAGCAGCATCGTGCGTGTGTCGTCGAACGTGGATATCCCGGGGAAGCGGTCCGACTCGGCGACCCGCACGCCGTCGAACGTCAAGTCCGCGTTCTGCACCGTCCGCAGCGCGATCTTGTGCTCGATGCGAGTCCGCGTGAGTCCCGGAGAGTCCCCCGCGACAATGAAGCCGCGCACGGCGCTCCGCGGGTCCGGGGCGGAGGTGTCGCGTGCCCAGACGAGCAGATGGTCGGCGAACGTCCCGTTGCCGATCCAGCGCTTGGCGCCGTCGAGCACCCAGGTCGCGTCGGCGCCGTCGCCCTCTCTCCGCGCCGTGAGCGACAGGCCGCCCGCCACATCGGAGCCGTGCTCGGGCTCCGTGAGCGCGAAGGCACCCGTGGTGCGCAGGGCCGAGGCGTCGGCGAGGTAGCGCTCGCGCTGCTCGGGGCTGCCGAATTCGCACAGGCCCTCGACGAAGAGGTCGTGGTGGACCATGAAGAACGTGGCGATCGAGGTGTCCGCGCGCGTGAGCTCCGCGATCACGAGGCCCTGGAAGAGCCGCGAATACGGCGGCCGGTCTGGGAGCGGCCGATGCGGCGCCGAGAGCCCGAGCGCGCCGAGCTTCGGGACGAGGTCGAACGGGAACTCCTCGCGGTCCCACCACCCCTGCGCGGAGGGCGCGACTTCGGCCGCGAGGAACTCCCGCAGCTCGGCGAGCTTCTCCCGCTCGCGCGGGTAGAGGAGCGCTTCGACGTCGTAGTAGTCGGCCGCCGGGAGCGCCGTGGACACGCTGTGGCTCAACGGGGTGCCATTCGGATGGCACCGTCGAGGCGGATGGTCTCGCCGTTGAGCATTGCGTTGTCGACAATGTGCGCCACGAGGTTCGCGTACTCCGCGGGGCGCCCGAGCCGCGAGGGGTGCGGGACCTGCTTGCCGAGCGACTCCTGGGCCTCCTGCGAGAGGCCCGCCATCATCGGCGTCTCGAAGATGCCCGGGGCGATCGTCACGACGCGGACCAGCGAGCGCGCGAGTTCACGCGCGATCGGCAGCGTCATAGCGTGAACGGCGCCCTTCGACGCGGAGTACGCGGGCTGGCCGATCTGCCCGTCGAAGGCGGCCACGGAGGCCGTGTTGACGATCACGCCGCGCTCGGGTCCGCCGAGCTCGGTGCTCACCGGATCGGACTCGACCATCGCGGCCGCGGCAAGGCGCAGCACGTTGAACGTGCCGAGGAGGTTCACCCGGATCACGCGCTCGAACTGCTCGAGCGGCAGCACGCCCTCGCGGCCCAGGACCTTGCCCGGGGTGGCGATCCCGGCGCAGTTGACCACGATGCGGAGCGGGCCGAGTTCGATCGCACGGTCGACGGCGGCGCTCACCTGGGCCTCGTCGGTGACGTCCGCGGGCGCGAACACGGCGGGCGCGGGGCCTGCCGCGGAGAGTTCCTCAGCGAGGCGACGCCCCGCCTCCTCGCCGCGGCCCCCTGGGAGGTCCACGAGGACGACGGCGGCCCCACCCTCGTGCAGTCGGCGCGCCGTGGCCGCCCCCAGACCGGATGCGCCCCCGGTGATCAATGCTGTCGCGCCGCTGAGCTCCATTGCCCCTCCAGTTAATCTCGACTAACTGGGGCCATCCTAGCGGCTCGGACCGCGCGCGTCACGGCCGGGCGCCCACCACGCCCCGGCCGCTGGCAGCGCGGGGCGCGGGGCGCCGCCGTCGGACGTTCACCCCGTCCCCGCCGCCGCCAGCGCGGGGCGCGGCGTGCCGGGGGACACGCCGTCGGACGTTCACCACGTCTCGGCGGCGCCGCGCGGCGCGCCGTGGGGGACACGCCGCCGGGCGCCCTCCGCCGGTCCCGAAAGCTGGTGAGTTTCCCGCGCCGGCCGCTACCTTAAATCTCGTGAGCAGCGACGCTTGGGCCGCACGCGCGGCCACTGTTGCGGAGCACGTCATGGACGCCTACGGCCATCGGCTGGCGGGGCTGCCCGGCACGTGGATCGGCCGCGTGGCGCTTCCTGGCACCCGGCCGCGTCCGGCGTGGGTCGACTGGAACTACTGGTGGCAGGCGCACTTCGTGGACTGCCTCGTCGACGCGGCGCACCGCGAGTGGCACCTCGCGAGCGAGCCCCCGAGCGCCCCGCCGCGATCGCTGAGGCTCGCGCAGCGCGTGATCCGGACGATCAGGCTGCGGAACTTCGGGCGCTTCGAGAACATGTTCTTCGACGACATGGCGTGGCTCGCGCTCGCAGCCTCCCGCGCCGACAGGCTGTCGCGCGAGATCGGCCTCGGCGGGCTTCCTCCCGCGGCGCGGGCGGCCGAGGTGCTGGGCCGGAGGCTCGTCTCGGGCGACACCCTCGACGCCGGCGGCGGCATGTTCTGGAACACGAAGCGCCAGTACAAGAACACGGCCGCGACCGGTCCGGCCGCCCTGTTCTTCGCTCGCTCCGACGTTCCCCGGGACCGGATCCGGGCCCAGGCGCTCGTCGACTGGCTGTTCGAGAACCTGGTCGACCCCGCGAGTGGGCTGCTCGTGGATGGCGTCCACCTCCGGCGCGACGGGTCCGGCTACCTCACGACCACCGTCAACCACGACATCTGGACCTACAACCAAGGCCCCGTGCTCGGCGCGCTGCTCGAACTGGGCGGCGCGGGGCCCGGGACGGAGCCGGACGCGTCCAACATCGACCGCGCTGAGCGGCTCATCGCCGCGATCGCAGCCGGGCTTACTTCGGCCGAGGCGTCCGACGGCGGGGCTGCCGCGTCCCGGGCGTCCGACGGCGGGGCTGCCGCGGCCCGGACGTCCGACGGCGGGGCTGCCGCGGCCCGGGGTTCAAGCGGCAGGGCGCTCCGATCCGACGGCGACGGCGGCGACCACGGCTTGTTCCGGGGGATCCTGGCCCGATATCTCGCTCTGGCGGCGGTCAACCCCATACTGCCGGCCGGGGCCCGTGAAACCGCGAAGGGCCTCGTGCTCGCCACGGCGGAGCAGGTGTGGGCGGCGGAAGTATCTGTACCCGAGACGTCGGCTGGACCCGAGACGTCGGTGCCCGGGGCGCAGCTCTCGAGCCGACTCCAGGCGTGGATGGTGCTCGAGGCCGCCGCGGTGGTCGCGGCCGCCCCGGACCCGGCACGAGACGCAGGGATCGACTCCGCACCGGATGCCGGGATCGACTCTGCACCGGACGCAGGAGCGGGCGGCCCCGGCGCCTGACCGATGCGCCTGACCCATGGCGCCTGACCAACAGGCCCGCCCCATGGCGCCTGACCAATTACGCAACGTCGAAATTGCGTAATTGAAGTGATTTGCGTCACAATTAGGCCAGAATCGCCCCGGGGTTAGGTGTGGCTAACCTACAGTCGTTCACGGAGGCTCCCGTTCCGGCCCACAAGGCCGGAGCGCTGCCCCTCGACGTCGAAGCCACATCGCACCCTCGGGCCGGCCCCTGTGCCGGCCTCAAAAAGCTACGAAAGGACCTTCTGTGAAGATCCGTTCCAAGGCCCTCGCGGGCGTCGCCGTGGCCGCAGTCGCGGCCCTCGGCCTCTCCGCGTGCGGCGGCGGTGCCGGAAGCTCGTCGACGTCCGGCTCGGCAGGATCGGCCGGCACGGCCGCCGCCGGAGACACCATCACCGTCTACAACGCCCAGCACCAAGAACTCACCCAAGCGTGGGTCGACGCGTTCACCAAGGCGACCGGGATCAAGGTCAACCTCCGCAACGGCGACGACTCCGAGATGGCTCAGCAGCTCATCCAGGAAGGCAAGAACTCCCCCGCGGACGTCTTCCTGACCGAGAACTCTCCCGCCATGAGCGCGGTCGAGAACGCGGGCCTCTTCGCCGACCCGGGGACCGACGCGAAGAACAACGTGCCAGAGGCGTACCGCCCGTCGACCGGCAAGTGGGTCGGGATCGCGGCGCGATCGACCGTACTCGCCTACAACAAGGACAAGGTCAAGGAGAGCGACCTCCCCAAGTCGCTCATGGACCTCTCGAACTCTGCGTGGAAGGGGCGGTGGGCGGCGTCGCCGTCAGGCGCTGACTTCCAGGCGATCGTCTCCGCGATGCTGCAGCTCAAGGGCGAGAGCGCGACCCTCGACTGGCTCAAGGCCATGAAGGACAATTCGAAGTCCTACAAGGGCAACAGCACGGCGATGAAGGCCGTCAACGCCGGCGAGGTCGACATGGCCGTCATCTACCACTACTACTACTTCGGCGATCAGGCGAAGACCGGCGAGAACTCGAAGAATGTGGCCCTCCACTACTTCAAGAACCAGGACCCGGGCGCGTTCGTCTCGGTCTCGGGCGGCGGCGTGCTGGCCTCGAGCAAGCACCAGGCCGCGGCGCAGAAGTTCCTCGCCTTCGTCACGGGCGCCGACGGACAGAAGATCCTCCAGACGGGCTCCTCGTTCGAGTACTCCGTGGGCTCCGGCGTCACGGCAAACCCCAAGCTCGTCCCGCTCGGCGACCTTCAGGCCCCGGCCGTGGATGCGGCGAAGCTGAACTCCAAGCAGGTCACGGATCTCATGACACAGGCAGGACTGCTCTAACCCTTTGGCACTCAGGACCAGACCCCAGCGGCTCCCAGCGTCCCGGCTCAGCAGAGCCGCTGGGCGCCCTGACAGCACCGGAGTGACGGCGCCCCGGCAGGATTCCCCTGCCGGGGCCGCCGGCGTTCCGGCGCGTTCGGCTTCCGGCGCCGCGGACTCGGGCCAGTCAGGCGGAGCCGCGCGCTGGCTCCGGCCTGCACGCGGCCGGGCGCGCATCCCGCTGCCGGTCCTCGTCCTGAGCATCGCCGTTGGGGCGATCTCCCTGGTCCCGCTCGGCTTCGTCGTCGCCATGACGATCGCGACTGGGTGGGACACCGCGATCGCGCTCATCTTCCGGCCCCGCGTCCTCGAGCTGCTCGGGAACACGATCTGGCTCGTGGTCATCTCGGTCCCGCTGTGCCTCGTGATCGGCGTGGGCGGGGCGTGGCTCGTCGAGCGGACCACGCTCTTCGGGCACCGGATCTGGGCCGTGCTGCTAGCGGCCCCGCTCGCGATCCCCGCGTTCGTGAACTCGTACGC
Source organism: Sinomonas albida (assembly GCF_004919045.1). GTDB lineage: Bacteria > Actinomycetota > Actinomycetes > Actinomycetales > Micrococcaceae > Sinomonas > Sinomonas albida. Next base: position 49,587 of record NZ_SWDW01000005.1, on the reverse strand, counting down.
GTGGGTCTCCGTGGTCCCGTCGATGTCCGGGCTCGGATCGGGCGTGTTCCTCGCGACCCTCTCCTACTACCCGCTGGTCTACATCCCGGCCGCGGCGACGCTCGCGCGGCTCGATCCCGCGCTCGAGCAGTCGGCGGCGTCGCTCGGGCTCGGCCCCTGGCGCGTGTTCTTCCGCGTGGTGCTCCCCCAGCTTCGCATCGCCGTCGCTGGCGGCGCGCTGCTCGTGGGGCTGCACCTGCTCTCCGAGTACGGCGCGTTCGCGATGATCCGCTTCGACACGTTCACCACGGCGATCATGGAGCAGTACCGCTCCACGTTCAACGGCGCCGCGGGCAACATGCTCGCGAGCGTGCTCGTGCTCCTGTGTCTCGTGATGCTCACCGTCGAGTCCCGCGCCCGCGGCAACGCGAGGTACGCGAAGCTCGGCTCGGGCGCCCAGGCCGCGCCCACGCGTCTCGGACTCGGCGGATTGCAGCTGCCCTCGCAGCTCGCGCTCGCCGCCGTCGCGGTGCTCGCGTTCGGTGTTCCCGTGTGGATCATCGGCCGCTGGCTCATTGCGGGAGGGGCCAAGATCTGGGCGAACGACGCCTTCACCGCCCTCTCCGCGGCCCTCGGGCAGAGCCTGTGGCTCGGCTTCCTCGGCGCGCTTGCCACCATCGTCGCGGCCTTCCCCCTCACGTGGCTCGCCGTCCGCTTCCCAGGCTGGCTCAGCAAGACGCTCGAACTGGCGAACTACGTCACGAGCTCGATGCCCGGCATCGTCCTCGCGCTCGCGTTCGTCACCGTGGCCCTGCACGCCATCCCGGACCTCTACCAGACCACGCCGCTGCTGGTCGCCGCCTACGTCCTGCTGTTCCTGCCGCGGGCGCTCGTGAGCCTCCGCGCCGGCCTCTCGCAGGCCCCGAAGGAGCTCGAGGAGGCGGCCCGAGCGCTCGGCCGGCGGCCCATCGTGGCGTTCGTCCGCGTGACGCTGCGTCTGGCGGCCCCCGCGGCAGCCGGAGGCGCAGCGCTCGTGTTCCTCGCCGTCGTCAATGAACTCACGGCGACGCTCCTGCTCGCGCCGACCGGGACCTCGACGCTCGCGACCGAGTTCTGGAACCTCTCGAACGGCATCGACTACGCGGGCGCTGCCCCGTACGCGCTCCTCATGATCCTGCTCTCCGCACCCATGACCTATCTTTTGTTCCAGCAGTCCAAGAAGGCAGCCGGCCAGTGACCGAACAGAGCCCCACCCCCAACTACGCCTCGCGCCTCCCCGAGCCGCGGGTCGCCCGGTCTATCGCGGACACCGCGGACCACCACCTCGAGATCGAGGAGGTCACGAAGACCTTCGGGCGCCGCGGCCCCGGAGGGGGCGGCGTCAACGAAGTGCTCAAGGGCATCAACCTGCACGTCGCACGCGGCGGGACGACGGCGATCGTCGGCCCGTCGGGGTCCGGCAAGACGACGCTCCTGCGCCTCATCGCGGGCTTCGAATCCCCCGACTCCGGCCGCATCGAGCTCGACGGCGAGACCGTGGCCGGCGACGCGTGGGTGCCGGCGCACCGGCGCAACATCGGGTACGTCGCGCAGGACGGCGCGCTCTTCCCGCACCTGTCCGTGGGCCAGAACATCGCGTTCGGGCTCGACGGCGGGCGCCTCGGCGGGAAGTACCGCGGGCGGAAGGCGATCGCGACGCGCGTCGAGGAGCTCCTCGAGATGGTCGCGCTCGACGGCTCCTACGCGAAGCGCCGCCCGCACGAGCTCTCGGGCGGCCAGCAGCAGCGCATCGCGCTGGCCCGCGCCATGGCCCGCGAACCCGAGGTCATGCTCCTCGACGAGCCGTTCTCCGCCCTCGACGCCGGCCTGCGCGTCGCGACCCGCCGCGCCGTCGCGAAGGTCCTCGCGAAGGCCGGGGTGACCACGATCCTCGTGACCCACGACCAGGCCGAGGCGCTCAGCTTCGCCGATCAGGTCGCGGTCATGCGCGGCGGCAAGCTCGCGCAGATCGGCAACCCGTTCGTCGTGTACACGCGCCCCGCGGACCGCGCGACGGCGGAGTTCCTCGGCGACGCGGTCATCCTCGACGCGTGGCTTGAGGGCAGCCTCGCGATGTGCTCGCTCGGCCCGATCCCCGTGCGCCACCCCACCACCCAGGGCCACGTCCAGATCATGCTCCGCCCCGAGCAGATACGGATCGCGAGCGAAGGGACCATCCACGGGACAGTGCTCGACTGGGACTACTTCGGCCCCGAGTCCTCGGTCCGCATCAAGCTCGCCGAGCGCCCCTACGGTCAGCCCCTCGACCCGCACATCCCCGGCGGCGGCGGCGAGGTCATCACGATCCGACACTGGAACGCGGCCATGGCGCGCCGCGGCATGGACCTCGCGCTCAAGGTCATCGGCGAGGGCGTCGCGTTCCCGGTCGCCGAATAGCAGCGGCTGAGGCAGCCAGCGCCCAGCAGCGCCCGCCGACTACCACCGGCCGAGGCACCCAGAACCGAGAAGGCTAGTCTGGGGCCATGTGGGTCACCAGCTCCGCCCTGACGCGTTATCGCCTCGCCCCGAACCCGGGGCCGATGAGCCTCGACGGGACGAACTCCTACGTCATCTCCCGCGACGCCCGCGTCGGCGATCTCGGGGGCGGGACCCAGCCCGCCGTCGTCGTCGATCCCGGGCCGCGCGACGCGACCCACCTCGCGGAGCTCGCGGCGGCGGGGCGGGTCGAGCTCGTCCTCATCACCCACCACCACCCCGACCACACCGAGGGCGCGGCCGACTTCCACGCCCTCACCGGCGCGCCCGTGCGGGCACTCGACCCCGCGCTGTGCTTCGGCGCCCCAGCCTTCGAGGACGGCGAGGTCATCGAGGCGGCGGGCGTGCGGATCGAGGTGCTCGCCACGCCGGGCCACACGGCGGATTCGCTGTGCCTGCGGCTCGCGGACGACGGCGAGCACGGCTCGGTCTTGACCGGCGACACGATCCTGGGGCGCGGCACGACCGTCATCTCCTACCCCGACGGGCGGCTCGGCGACTATCTCGCCTCGATGCGGCGGCTCGAGGACCTTGCGCTCGCCGCGGCGGGGCCGGTTACCGTCCTCCCGGCGCACGGGCCGGTCCTGCCCGACCTCGCCGCCGTGGCCCGCGCGTACCTCGCGCACCGCGAGGAGCGCCTCGACCAAATCCGTGCCGCGCTCGCCCGGCTCGGCGAGGACGCGCCCGTGGCCGCCGTCGCCGACCTCGTGTACGGGGACGTCGACCCCTCCGTGCGCCTCGCCGCGGAGAACTCGGTGGCAGCCCAGCTCGACTACCTCCGCGGCTGGGCCTAACCGTCTCGGGTACAGATACCCACCCCCAGAAGCGTCTCGGGTACAGATACTCACCCCACCAGCCGTCTCGGGTACAGATACTCACCCTCTGAAGCATCTCGGGTACAGATCATCTGTACCCGAAACGATCAGGCGAGCTCACCAGACCGAGAAGTGCCTGAACTCACCGGTCGCGGGCCCAATAGAGGCCTCAACGCCCTCGACCCGCCCGGGCGTTTCACCGGACTGCAGCCATCGGAGGAACTGCTCGACGTCGTCGAGGTTCCCCTCCGCGACGATCTCCACCGTGCCGTCGATCCGGTTTCCGGCGCTCCCCACGAGGCCAAGGCGATGCGCCTCGCCCCGCGTCCAGTACCGGAAGCCCACGCCTTGGACCATCCCCTTCACCGTCGCGTGCAGCCGTGCCTCGGGTACGTCCTGTGACATGGGTCCAGTCTGCTACGGCTGGCGCTTCTGCGGGTAGATGGTCTCGTGGCGCGCCAGCATGGCCACGAAGTCGGCGATCTTCCGCGCCCGCGTCTCGGGCTTCTTGACGGATTCCGTGCGGTAGATGAGCGCGAAACGGTTCACAGACGTGAGCACGTCGAACATCGCCTGGGCGTCGGGATTGGCGGCGATGGCGTCGGCGAGATCTTGCGGAACCTCAGCGGACGCCTGCCCCGAGTACGCGGCCTCCCAGCGGCCGTCCGCCTTGGCAGAATTGACGACGGCGCGGCCCGCCTCCGTCATGAGGCCCGCCTCCTCGAGGCGCTCGACGTTGGCGACGTTGTTCCGCGACCACTTGCTCTTGGGCCCGCGGGGCGTGAAGCGCGTGACGTAGCTGCCCTCGTCGCGACGGCCGATCTGGCCGTCCACCCACCCGAAGCGCAGCGCGCCGTCGAGCGCCTGGTCATAGCCGAGGCCGGTGACCGAACCGCCTTTCTTGTGGAGCACAAGCCATACGCCCCGGCTCGTCGCGTGATTCTCGGCGAGCCACGCAAGCCAGGCCTCGGCGTCGGGCACGAGCAGCTCGGGCAATTCGGCAGCCATGACGGCAGAATACCGCTGCCCTGACGCGTCAACGCGGACTGTTTCGCGCGGAGCCAACCGGCGCCGCCAGGCTCTCGGGGACGGACCGGCTGTACCCGAAACGGCCAAGGGCATGCGACCCGCGGTCATGACGCCCTGTGGCCACATGTTGTAGAACAGAGGCATGGCAGTGCGCACCCCCGACCCGTATCCAGGCTGGTTGTCCCCCGAGGACCTCTACGAAGCCCGGAACCGCCTGCCGATGCTGTACGTGGAAGCAGTTCCCGTGCGCCTCGATCCCCTCGGGTACGTCAACGAGGTCGGCCTGCTGCTCCAAGCGGACGAGGACGGCAGCATGATGCGCACGCTCGTCTCGGGCCGCGTGCTCTACAAGGAGACGATCCGCGCCGCCCTGCTGCGGCACATCGAGAAGGACCTCGGGCCGCTCGCCCTTCCCCAGCTCCCCGTGAGCCCGGTGCCGTTCACTGTGGTCGAATACTTCCCCTCGCCCTCCCAGACGGGCTTCACGGACGAGCGACAGCACGCCGTCGCCCTCGCCTATGTCATCCCGGTGGCGGGCGAGTGCCAGCCGCGGCAGGACGCGCTCGAGCTCACGTGGATGTCGCCGTCGGACGTGCTCAGCGGGCCCGTCCAGGCGGAGTTCATGGGGGGCCGCGGCGAGCTCGTACGGCAGGCTCTCGCGTTCGCGGGCATCCCCGGCTGAGTCCGCTCGCCGCGAACAGGCCGTGTTCAGAGGCTGCGCCTTGGCGCGCCTCCGGCACCGCCGTTACCGCTTCTTTATAGACTGGCTGCGGACCGACAGCTACATGAAGGACTCCGCATGCAGTACAGCCCAGACACCGAGCCGAGCGGGTCGACGCCCCCTGGAGCCGACAGGCTACTGGAGATCGAAGCCTCGGAGCTGAGCCCGGGACAGCGGCTCGTCCTACCAGACGGAGAGACGACCGCCCACGTCCTCGACGTCGACGCGGTTCTGGACGACTACGAGCAGCCTGCCCTCTATTTCGCGGCGCTCGACAACCACGTGAACCTCCGCGTAGCGCATGGCACGCTCGTCCGGATCGTCGTGCCGAAGCCGAGCCGGCCCGCGGACCTCCTCTTCGCCGGGCCGCCCGCGCCTGGGGCCGGCGCAGAGGCTGAGGCCGAGGCCGAGGCCGAGGAGAAGCCTGAGAGCGCCTCGCCCACCGCGCCCAAGAAGGAGGGCCGCGGCGACCTGCTGCGGCGCGCCTTGGGACTCGCGGGTCCCCGGGAGCAGGACGCACCGACGGACGACGACGGCGCGCGGCCCACGCGGGGCGCCGAGGCGCCGAAGCTGTCCGCAGCCCCTGGTCCCGACGGCGAGGCGGTTCCGGCTGAGCGCGGCCACGGCGAACCCGGCCAGGACGAGACGGGCCAGGACGGGGCGGGCCAAGACAGGGCGGGCCAGGACTGGCGCGGGGACGTGGCCGGCGTCGGCAGTGCCTCCGGGCCGGATGCGGACGTCAAGATGCCCCGCCACGACGATTCCGGCGCCGCATCCTTCCTCGACGACGCGGCATTCGACGCAGACTCGCACCGCGAGGACCGCGCGCCGACGAAGATCACGCTCGACACGGGGGACGTCGTCGTCGTCCCCGGGAAGGCCCGCAGCGAGGCGACCGGCCCCACGACCGCCCAGCTGGGCCTCATCCCGCCGCTCGAGGGGAACCCCGAGGACCTCATCCAGCACATCGATGCCATCCACCCGGGGCGGCACGCCGTGCACGAGCTCTCGGAGCGGCTCGCGAAGGGCGTCAACATCAAGTCCGGCGCGTGCCTCAAGGACCTCCGCGACCTCGCGTTCGAGCTGTACCTCGGACAGCGCGACGCCGACAATGCGCTCAAGGTTGCCGACATCCTCGCGGTCGTGCCTTTCGACGGCAACCCCGGGCGCTGGTCTTCCGTCGAGTCCGCGCTCGCCCTCGCAGCGCACCTCGCCCGCGAACGCAACGAGGAAAACCGGGCCGAAGTGTACTGCGAGCTCCTCCGAGCGCCGGAGACGGCGGAGACCGATCCGTTCCGGGCGCAGATGGCGGCCCGAGTCCGCCAGCGCACCCTCAATGAGCCGAACCTCTACGACAAGGAAGTGACGCGCGCGGCGAACGCCGGAGACGAGGCCGAGGAGCGCGGCTGGCGCATCCTGCGCCTCGACACGCTTCTGCACCTGCGCGCGCACGGCGGCTCGGAGGCCTACGACGACGACGAGCTCGACCGCCGCATCCGGATCGAACTGGACGCCGTCGCCCACTAGCGTCTCGGGTACACCAACTCCCGCCCAACCACGTCTCGGGTACACCAACTCCCGCCCAACCACGTCTCGGGTACACCAACTCCCGCCCAACCACGTCTCGGGTACAGATGATCTGTACCCGAGACGAAAGATAGGGCCTCCATCTGTACCCGAAAGGGAGAAATGGGGGCCTTATCTGTACCCGAGACGAAAGATAGGGCCCCCATCTGTACCCGAAAGGGGGAAATGGGGGCCTTATCTGTACCCGAGACGAAGAGGACGGGTGAGCGGGAGGGCTCGCGCGCTAGGCGACCGGCGGCGGGCCGCCCGGCTCGACGAAGCGCTCCGCCTTCTCGAGCTGGGCCACCTTGGGGTCGGTCTCGTCGGCACCGTAATCGGACGCGCGGGTCAGGTCCCGACCCTGCGGCACCTTGAGCCCGCGGAACACGAGCGTGAGCACCACCGCGACGAGCAGGTTGAGCACGAACGCGGTCACGGCGATGTATACCGTGACGTCCGTGCCCGGGATCGGCGCGAGCGATCCGCCGAAGTGCTGCTTCGTTGTGGGGTTGACCACGTTGTACGCCGAGACAGTTCCGAAGATGATGCCCACGGCCCAGCCGATGAGCAACGCCCAGCGGTCGAACCACCGGGTGTACAGGCCCGCAACGACCGCCGGGAACGTCTGGAGGATCCAGATGCCGCCGAGGAGCTGCAGGTTGATGGCCGTGGTCTGGTCCATCGCGATGACGAACACGAGCGCGCCGACCTTCACGAGGAGCGACACGATCTTCGACACGTTCGCCTCGGTCTTCGGGTCCGCATCCGGCTTGAAGAAGTCCCGATAGATGTTGCGCGTGAACATGTTGGCCGCCGCAATGGACATGATCGCTGCCGGCACGAGCGCGCCGATCGCAATCGCCGCGAGCGCGATCCCCGCGAACCAGGACGGGAAAGCGTCCAGGAACAGCTGCGGAATCACGAGCTGCGGGTTGGTCGAGCCGTCGAGGTCGATCGGCTTGGTCCCCGCCTTGATCGCCACGAAGCCGAGCAGCGCGAGGAAGCCCAGCATGAGCGAGTACAGCGGCAGGATCGCGGCGTTGCGGCGGATCGTGTTCCGGCCCTTCGACGCGAGCACGCCCGTAATCGAATGCGGGTACATGAAGAGCGCCATCGCCGAGCCGAGGGCGAGGGTCCAGTAGGACGCGTAGTTCGCTGGGCTCGTGATGAACGCGCCGACCGGCTTGCCCGTGACTTGACTCGTCGCCGAGAGCTTGGCGTGCGCGGCGTCGAAGATCGTGTCCCATCCGCCGAGCTTGATGGGCAGGTAGATCACGGCGACGATGATCGCGAGATAGATCAGGATGTCCTTCACGAACGCGATCATCGCGGGCGCGCGAAGGCCGGACGTGTACGTGTACGCGGCCAGCACGACGAACGCGATGATGAGCGGGAGGTCGGTCAGGAGCGCGTTCTGCGAGCTGCCGAGACCGAGCACGGTCAGGACGGCCTTGATGCCCACGAGTTGGAGCGCGATATACGGCATGGTGGCGACGATGCCGGTGAGCGCAACGGCGAGCGAGAGCCATCGGCTCCCGTAGCGGCCGCCGACGAAGTCCGCGGCGGTGACGTAGCCGTGGCGGTGTGACACCGACCAGAGCCGGCTCATGATGATGAAGATGATCGGGTACAGCACCACCGTGTAGGGGACGGCGAAGAAGCCGCTCACGGCGCCGGTGGCGTACATGGCCGCGGGAACCGCGACGAAGGTGTACGCCGTGTAGAGGTCGCCGCCGAGCAGGAACCACGTGATCCACGTGCCGAAGCCGCGGCCGCCGAGTCCCCATTCGTCGAGGCTGTGAAGTCCTGCGGCCTCCTTCGATCGCCGCCAGCTCGACGCCATGAAGCCCATGATGGCCACGACGATGAACAGCACGACGACGATGCTGAGGGCCACCCAGTTGATCTCGCGGGTCATGCTGCGTCACCTCCCCTGCGCGCCGCGTGGGCGCCGTTCCCGCGAACCGCCGCGCGCCGTCGTCGGTCTTCGGTCACGGTGAGCCAGTACGCGATGCTGCTCAGGACGGCCGAGATCGGCACCCACAGCAGCTGGTACCAGTAGAAGAACGGCATGCCGCCCCATCGCGGCTGGTCGAACGAATAGAGCGACGGCATGAGCGGCAGGACGATGGCCGCGGCGAGCAGGATCCCCGCGATGACATACGGCAGGGGCCGAGCCGGGCCGCGCGTCGGGGTGTCCCGCGTGGGCCCCCCTTCTGCTGCTGCCGGGTTTGGGCGCTGGTCGGGCGCTGGGGTGTCGTGACCGGACATCAGGACCTCCTTGTCGGCCGTCCGGCCGCCAACCCAGATGCGAGAGCGACGGCAGGGCGGAGGGCGCGTATTCCCCCGCCGTCTTTGTACCGCAGTTTGACTCGTCCCGGAAGGGTCCACACCGCGACACGCGGGCCGCTAGCCGCCGATCCCCGCGAGGGCGCCCTCAAGCTGCTTGAAGAGGATGGCCGGACCGTTCGGGTTCGGAAGCTGCGTATTGATGAGGATCGCGATCGTCATGCCAGTGTCCGGCTGATACATCGTGAGGGACTCGTAGCCCAGGCCTGTGCCTGTGTGGCCCCACCAGCCGTCGATTTCACCTGCCGCGAGGCCGTACGCGTCGTAGTCGGGGCTGCCCGGATCCGTACTGGGCGCGGAGACCGCGGTGAACCGCTGCCGCTGGACCGATGCGGGCAGGAGCGAGCCCGAGCCGAGGGCCTGGCCCCACCGAAGTAGGTCGCCGATGTCGCCGAACAGCCCACCCGACGCGCCGTAGAGCGACGGGCTCACCTGGGCGAGGCTCTCGAGGTTCGAGTCGCGGTCGATCTCGTACGGGGTCGCAGTGGGCTCCGCGGGGTCGCTCGTCGAGGGGCTGCCCGCCCCGGAGTACGCCACCGAGCTGAGTCCGAGCGGGGTCAGGATGCGCCGCTGGACCTCCTGGTCCCACGAGTTGCCCGTGATGGCCTGAATCACCTTGCCGAGGAGCACGTAGTTCGTGTTGCTGTACTCGTAGGCCCTTCCGGGGGCGAAGTCGAGCGGCTGCGAGAACGCGTAGCCGAGCAGCTGGTCGTCCGTGAACGAGCCGGTGTAGTCCGTGTTGAGCTGGGCGGAGAAGCCCTGCGTCCCGGAGAACTCGGGGAGGCCCGTGCGCATCTCGAGGGCCATTCGCACCGTGATCTGGCCCCCCGCGTTCGCGCCGTTGTACTGGACCGCGGAGACATCCGAGTCGTAGCGCGAGATCGGGTCGTCGAGGCTGAGTCTGCCCTCCGCGACGAGCTGCAGCACGACCGTCCCCACGAAGCTCTTCGTGATGCTCCGGAACGCCGAGCGGGTGTCCGCCGACCACGCGGTGCCCTCCGACGCGTCGCCGTCCGTCGCGAGGTACCGGTTCTGGCCCGAGGACACCGCGACGGCGATCCCCGAGGCGCCCTCGTCGGAGACGAACTGCGAAATGAGGTCCGACACCGTGGAGGGCATCGCCTGCCATTGGCCAGCCCCGGCTTGGCCCGCCGGCGGAGTGCCAGCGGACGACGGCGCCGCGCTGGCATGCCCAGATGGCGTCGCCTGAGCGGACGGGGACGAGCCGGACGAGCCCTTCGAAGAGGTCCGGGCGGGGACCGGAGTGACGGCCGAGGGCGGCGGCGTGGGAAGGCGACCCGCCCCGGCGGCGCGGACGGCCCCCGCACTGAAGCCCGCCATACCGAGCGTCCCGGCGGAGATCAAGAGCACAGCGCCGAAGGCAAGGAGGGTGAGCCTGCGCCGTCGTACTCGGACGGACCGGCCGAGAAGCCGCTCGAACGGAAGCCGCCGACGCCGCCCCGCGCCTCCCCCATGCTTCATGCACCCTCCTGTTGCTTTGGGATGAGGTTAGGGGACGACTCTGTGCCGGGACTGTGCGACGCGCTGGACGCTCTTTCGGTGCGGCAGACTTGGATGGTGCCTTCCGACCATCCTCGCCAGTCCGAGTTCTCCTTCCGTGTCAACACGCGCCTCACGGGCAGCCCAGGAAACGGTTCCAGCGGGGACGTCGGCCTAGGCCGGACAGGCACCATCTCGACCCCCCACGGCGAGATCCAGACGCCGGCGTTCATCGCGGTCGGCACGAAGGCCACGGTCAAGGCGGTGCTGCCCGAGTCCGTCCGCGATCTCGGGGCGCAGGCCGTCCTGGCGAACGCGTACCACCTCTACCTCCAGCCGGGACCCGAGATTCTCGACGAAGCCGGCGGGCTGGGCCGGTTCATGAACTGGAGCGGGCCGACGTTCACCGATTCGGGTGGGTTCCAGGTCATGAGCCTCGGCTCGGGCTTCAAGAAGGTCATTGAGATGAGCGTCGCCTCGAGCGCTCCCCCCGGGGCCGACGACGCCGTGGCCCCCGGGAAGGAGCGTCTCGCCCATGTGGACGAGGACGGCGTGTGGTTCACGAGCCACCTCAACGGGGACCGCCACCGCTTCTCTCCCGAGATCTCGATGAACGTCCAGCACCAGATCGGCGCGGACATCATGTTCGCGTTCGACGAGCTGACCACCCTGCAGAACTCGCGCGGCTACCAGGAGGAATCGCTCGAGCGGACCCGGCGCTGGGCCGAGCGCTGCGTCGCGGAGCACTTCCGGCTCACGGACGCGCGCGAGGGCAAGCCGTACCAGGCCCTCTTCGGTGTGATCCAGGGCGCCCAGTACGAGGACCTCCGACGCAAGGCGTGCCGGGACCTCGGGGCCATGCCGTTCGACGGCTTCGGCATCGGCGGTGCACTCGAGAAGGAGAACCTCGGCACGATCGTGGGTTGGTGCTCGGAGGAACTACCCGAGAACAAGCCAAGGCATCTGCTCGGCATCTCCGAGCCGGACGACATCTTTGTCTCGATCGAGGCCGGGGCCGACACGTTCGACTGCGTCTCCCCCACGCGCGTCGCCCGCAACTCGGCGTTCTACACCGCCGAGGGGCGGCTCAATCTCTCCGGAGCCAAGTATCGGCGCGACTGGGGCCCCCTTCAGGACGGCTGCGACTGCTATACGTGCCAGAACTACTCGCGCGCGTACATCCGCCACCTCTACAAGGCGAAGGAGCTCCTCTCCCACACGCTCATCTCGATCCACAACGAGCGCTTCGTGGTGCGGATGGTCGACGACGCGAGGAAGGCCATCGAGGACGGCACGTTCTGGGAGTTCAAGGCCCACACCCTCGGCCGGTATTACGGAGCGCGCGTGTAGTCGAACGCATGGCCGAACTCCTCGTCGAGCGGGGTCGCCTTCTTCGCGCGTGGGAGGAAGAAGATGTACACGACGAGGGAGATGGCGATCGTGATCGTCACGTAGGCAAAGAGCCATTCCTTGTGGCCGGAGCTCGAGAGCCACTCGCCGATGAACGGCACGGTCCCGCCGAAGAGCGAGTTCGCGACGGCGTACCCGAGGCCCACGCCGAGGGCACGGATCGAGGACGGGAAGAGCTCCGCCTTCACGAGTGCGCTGATGGACGTGTAGTTCACCACGATGACGAGGCCGGCGAGCATGAGCCAGAACGCGATCATCGGGTCCTTGACGCCCGCGAGCGTGGCCATGATGGGCCACGTGAACAGGGTGCCGAGGACGCCGAAGATGATGAGCTGCGGGCGCCGGCCGATCTTGTCCGAGAGCAGGCCGAAGACCGGCTGCAGGAGCATGAAGACGAACAGTGCCCAGAAGTTGATCACCGACGTCTGCGTCTTCGAGAGGTGCGAGACGTTGTTCATGAAGCTCAGGATGTACGTCGTGAAGAGGTAGAACGCGCACGTCCCGCCCATGGTCAGAAGGACGACGACGACGAACGGTCGCCAATGCTCCGTGAACAGGAGCTTGAGCGTGCCTGGCTCGGCGCCCGGCCGGACGACGGCGTCGGGCGCCTCGGCGGCGCGGATCTGCTCTTTCGGAATCGTCTCGTCCATCGTGCGGCGCAGCCAGAGCACCACGAGCGCGGCGACGGCGCCCAGCGCGAACGGGATGCGCCAGCCCCACGCCTTGAGATCACCCTCAGGGAGGACCGACTGCAGGATGACGAGCGAGAGCAGCGCCAGCACCTGGCCTCCCACGAGCGTCACATACTGGAAGCTCGAGAAGAAGCCCCGGCGCTTTGCCGTGGCGACCTCGCTCATGTAGGTGGCGCTCGTGCCGTACTCGCCGCCCACGGAAAAGCCCTGGAGGAGCCGCGACGCGTACATGAGCACGGTCGACCAGACCCCGATCTGTGCGATGCCCGGAAGGATCGCGACGAGCAGCGAGCCCACGCCCATGAGGCTCACGCTCACCGTGAGCGCCGCCCGGCGACCCCGCCGGTCCGCGAACCGGCCGAAGTACCAGCTGCCTACGGGGCGCATAAGGAACGTGAGCGCGAAGGTCAGGTAGGCGTCGATCTGCGCCTGAACGGGGTCCTTGCCATTGAAGAAGTACGTCGCAAAGTATGAGGAGAACGCCGAGTAGACGTAGAGGTCGTACCACTCGATAAGGTTCCCGGCCGAGCCCTTGAGCGTGTTCGCGATGGCGCGCCGGGTTGCCGAGGCCGGCGTGCTGCTGAGTGCAGTGGTCATGATGCGTTCGAGACCTTTCCGCCCGGGCGCCCCACTGCGCCCCGGCCGCGGGCCACGATAGTTCGTGCGACAGCCTCAGGCGAGGTTTCGGTCATATTGGTCACGCCCCAACCGTTGCGGGGTCCTGTCCCACCCGTTGCGGGGTCCCGTCCCACCCGTTGCGGGGTCCCGTCCCAATAGTTGTGGGGTCCCGTCCCAACCGTTGCGGGGTCCCGTCCCTCGCGTTGCGGGGTCAATGTTCGGACGAAGACCCCACAACGCCCCGCCAGAGACCCCGCAACCGGCTGCCAGAGACCCCGCAACCGGCCGCCAGAGACCCCGCAACCGGCCGCCAGAGACCCCACAACGGAAACAGGACGGGGCAGGGCGGGGGGCGGGGGGGCGGGGCGCGGGGCGCGGCGACGCTTCTATCAGGCGCCCGAGTGGGCCTCGAGGAAGGCATAGACCTCGGTCTCGTCGACGCCGGGGAAGGCGCCCGGGGGCATGGCTGCGAGCAGGTGGGAATGCGCGCGGGCGGAGGGCCACGCGCTGCCTGCCCAGTGGTCGCTCAGCTCGGCCGGCGGGCGGCGGCAGCACGCGGGGTCAGGGCAGCGAGAGGTCGCCCGCGCCGTCGTCTCCCGCCCGCGGAACCATTTCACGTGCTGGTACGGAACGCCCACGCTCAGAGAGAACTCGCCGCCCGAGCTGCGCTCGGTCCGCGCTGTGCACCAGAACGTGCCGTTGACCGTGTCGGTGTACTGGCTGTACGAGCTGAACTTGTCCGGGACGTCGAAGACCGCGCGACTCGTCCACGCCTTGCACGCGGGCTGTCCCTCGATGGCGCCGGTGTGGTCCATGGGGAAGTTGACGCCGTCGTTCTCGTAGGCCTTGTAGATGATGCCGCTCTGGTGGGTCTTCTGGAAGTGGGTCGTGATGCCGAGATGACGCGTCGCGAGGTTCGTGAAGCGGTGCGCGGCGGTCTCATAGCTCACGGCAAACGCATCACGCAGATCCTCGACGGAGATCTCCTTGCGTGCCTTGGCCTGCTGCAGGAACTCGACGGTCGTGTGCTCAGGAAGGAGCAGCGCGGCGGCGAAGTAGTTCGTTGCGACACGCTGCGCGAGGAAGTCGCCGTAGCTGCTGGGCGTCTCGTGCCCGAGGACGTAGTGGCCGAGCGCCTGGAGCAGAACGGAGCGGGGGTCGTGGTCGGAGCGCTGGTTGTGCGTGAGATAAATCCGGCGGTTCTTCAGATCGGTCACGGAGCGCGTCGAGTGCGGAAGGTCGCCCACGTGCTGGAGGGTGAAGCCGAGGTGCCGGGCGATGTCGGAGATGAGGTGCTGGCTGAGCGGTCCGCCCGCGTAGCCGACGGCCGTGAGCACCTTCTGCGCCTCGGCCTCGTATTCCGGGAAGTAGTTGCCGCGCTCGCGCATCATGCGTCGCAGCTCGCCGTTCGCGCGGCGGGCCTCCTCCGGCGTCGCGACCTGCTCGTTGAGCTTTCGTTCGAGCTCGCGCAGCAGCCCGAGCTGCGCCTCCAGAACGTCGAGCGGGGTCCTCGAGCTGATGCGGATCTTCGGCAGATTGAGGGATTCGTAGAGCGGGCTGCGCTGATACCGCTCGAGCTCGATCTCGAGGGCAGCGCGCCTGCTCGGCGGCTCCGCGCCGAGCAGCGCGTCGACGCCGACGCCGAGAGCGCCCGCAAGCTGTTGGAGGAGCCCGAGCTTGGGCTCACGCTTCCCGTTCTCGATGAGGCTCAACTGGCTCGCCGCCGCGCCGACGGCGGCTCCGAGCTCATCGAGCGTGAGGCCCGCCGACTTGCGCAGGTGGCGCACGCGGCGGCCGAGGCTGATGACGTCGACATCCTTCCACTGGGTGGCGGCTGACTGGGATGCGGACGACGGCGTCGGGCGGCTCCAGGAGGCCTGAGCGGCTGAGTCGGGGGTCGTGGGCGACATTTCTTGAGAATACGTGAAGATCTGCATTTCTTTCCAGCACTTTTCTCTATTCGAGCGGTTGCAGACCCCGGAAAAGTTGTTGTCACGAAGAATTCCAGCCGGCGTAGCTGCCGGCGGACCGTCGAAGGAGACAACGATGACCGCGCAGCCCGAGCAGCCCCAGACCCCCCAGCAGCAGGCAGAGGCCCTCACGCTTGAGTGGGCCGCGAACCCGCGATGGGACGGCGTCACACGCGACTACACCGCGAGCGACGTCGTCAGGCTCCGGGGCCGCGTCTCCGAGGAGCACACGCTGGCCCGCCGCGGCGCGGAGAAGCTGTGGAAGGCCGTGACCGAGGGCCGCGCCGACGGCACAGGCTACATCAATGCCCTCGGTGCCCTCACTGGCAACCAGGCCGTGCAGCAGGTCAAGGCCGGGCTCAAGGCGATCTACCTCTCGGGCTGGCAGGTCGCCGCGGACGCGAACCTCTCGGGCCACACCTACCCCGACCAGTCCCTGTACCCCGCGAACTCGGTGCCCGCCGTCGTGCGCCGCATCAACAACGCGCTGCTCCGCGCGGACCAGATCGAGTTCTCCGAGGGCAAGCAGACCGTCGAGGACTGGCTCGTGCCGATCGTCGCGGACGCGGAGGCCGGCTTCGGCGGCCCGCTGAACGCGTACGAGCTCATGAAGTCCATGATCCAGTCGGGCGCCGCGGGCGTGCACTGGGAGGACCAGCTCGCGAGCGAGAAGAAGTGCGGCCACCTCGGCGGCAAGGTGCTCATCCCGACGCAGCAGCACATCCGAACGCTCAACGCCGCCCGGCTCGCCGCCGACGTCGCCGGCGTGCCGAGCGTCATCATTGCCCGCACGGACGCCGAGGCGGCCACGCTCATCACCTCGGACGTGGACGAGCGCGACCAGGAATTCATCCTTCGTGAGGACGGCAAGCCCGTGCGCACGCCGGAGGGCTTCTACAAGGTGCGCAACGGTGTCGAGCCGTGCATCGCCCGCGCCAAGGCCTACGCGCCGTACTCCGACCTGATCTGGATGGAGACCGGCACCCCGGACCTCGCGCTGGCGCGGAAGTTCGCCGAGGCGGTCCGGGCGGATTTCCCGGACCAGATGCTGGCCTACAACTGCTCGCCCTCGTTCAACTGGAGGAAGCACCTCGACGACGCCACGATCGCCAAGTTCCAGCGCGAACTCGGCGCGATGGGCTTCAAGTTCCAGTTCATCACCCTCGCGGGCTTCCACGCCCTCAACTACTCGATGTTCGACCTCGCCCACGGCTACGCCCGCAACGGCATGAGCGCCTACGTCGAACTCCAGGAGCGCGAATTCGCCTCCGAGGACCGCGGCTACACCGCGACCAAGCACCAGCGCGAAGTGGGCACCGGCTACTTCGACCTGGTCTCCACGGCGCTGAACCCGAACGCCAGCACCCTTGCCCTGGTGGGATCCACCGAAGAGGGCCAATTCCACTAGCAGTTCGACAGCACTGATCGAACGGACGACGGCGGCCCGCAGTCCGCTGCCCGCCTCGCCACCGCCGCGCTCGCCTCGGGCGAGCACGGCGGGAGGCGCGGCTGACGCCGACGCGCGCACCCGCCGTCGTACTTCACGCATTCCAGGAGACCTGCGATGAACAGCTTCACCGACAGCATCACCCTCAACGGCATCACCCTGACCGCGCAGCCGCTCGCCCGCCAGCACGAGGTCATGACCTCGGGCGCGCTCGAGTTCGTGGCCAAGCTCCACCGCGCCACCGCCGAGCGGCGTCAGGAACTGCTCGAGGCACGGCATGAGCGCCGCGCGGCGATCCGCAAGGGCCAGGACCCGCACTTCCTGCCCGAGACGGCGGAGATCCGCGACGACCCGACGTGGCGCGTCGCCCCTCCCGCCCCCGGGCTCGAGGATCGTCGCGTCGAGATCACGGGCCCGGCGGAGCGCAAGATGACCATCAACGCGCTCAACTCGGGCGCGAAGGTCTGGCTCGCGGACCTCGAGGACTCGCTCACGCCATCGTGGCGCAACGTGGTCCAGGGGCAGATCAACCTCATCGACGCGCTCACAGACCGCATCGACTTCGTCTCCCCCGAAGGAAAGGAGTACCGGCTCCGCCCGGCCGAGGAACGGCCCACGATCGTGGTGCGGCCGCGCGCGTGGCACCTGCCTGAGAAGAACATGCTCGTCGACGGCAAGCCGGTCGCGGGCGGGATCGTGGACTTCGGCCTGTTCTTCTACCACAACGCCCAGCGCCTCATCGCGCAGGGCAAGGGGCCGTATTTCTACCTGCCGAAGATCGAGAACCGGCTCGAGGCGCGCCTGTGGAACGACGTCTTCGTGCTCGCGCAGGACCTGTTGGGCATCCCGCAGGGCACCATCCGGGCGACCGTGCTCATCGAGACGATCACGGCGGCGTTCGAGATGGAGGAGATCCTGTACGAGCTCCGCGAGCATGCGGCCGGGCTCAACGCGGGCCGGTGGGACTACATCTTCTCGGTGATCAAGAACTTCCGGACCCGCGGTCCGCGCTTCGTGCTCCCGGATCGCGCCCAGGTCACCATGACGCAGCCGTTCATGCGTGCCTACACCGAGCAGCTCGTGCGGGCGTGCCATCGCCGCGGCGCCATGGCGATCGGCGGCATGGCCGCGTTCGTGCCGAACCGGAAGGACCCGGAGGCCAATGCGATCGCGTTCGAGAAGGTCAGGGCGGACAAGGCGCGCGAGGCCAACGACGGCTTCGACGGCTCATGGGTGGCCCACCCCGACCTCGTTCCGGTGGCGCGTGAGGTGTTCGACTCGGTCCTCGGGGACCGGCCGAACCAGCTCGACCGCCTCCGCGACGACGTGATCCCGGACGACCGCGCTCTCATCGACGTGGCCTCGTGCTCTGGGACGATCACCGAGGCCGGCATCCGCAACAACATCGAGGTGGGCGTCCGGTACATCGAGGCCTGGCTCCGGGGCTCCGGCGCCGTCGCGATCCACAACCTCATGGAGGACGCCGCCACCGCGGAGATCTCGCGCTCCCAGATCTGGCAGTGGATCTACTCGCACGCGATCACGGATGAGGGCGAGATCGTCACGCGCGAATGGGTCAAGGAGCTGTTCGAGGAGGAGTTCGCCAAGCTCGAGCGCTTCGACGGCGACCGCTTCCGGGACGCTCACGAGATCTTCGAGGAGGTCGCGCTCGCCCCCGAGTTCCCGACGTTCCTGACGCTCCCGGCCTACGCACGCTACCTGTGCGAGACCGCCGGCAAGGAGGACGAGTACGAGGCCGGGCTGCCCGAGGCCGAGCGGGCGATGTCGGCGGCCTGAACGCTGGCTCCGCCACGCTCGCCCAACCGGCGGAACCGCCGGAACCGGCGGAACCACAAGGCTTCCCGACGCCGGCAGCGGAATCGCAACACGCACCCCGAAATCCGGGGGCCGGCGATCGGGAACAGAGTTGAGGGGTCGGACCGCGTAGTGGTGCTGCGCGGTCCGGCCCCTCAGCGTTCGTCTCCGGACGGGGCGTCTCTGGACGGGTGCGTCTCCGGACGGGCGCCTCCTCCGGCGGCCGGTGCGGCTGCCGCGCTCGGCGGGCCACCCCGCCGTCGCCCGTTGCTCCGTCCTAACCATCGACGAGCATGCGTCCCACGATGAGCCGCATGATCTCATTCGTGCCCTCGAGGATCTGGTGGACGCGGAGATCGCGCGCGATCTTCTCGACCCCATACTCGTGCAGATAGCCGTAGCCGCCGTGAAGCTGGATCGCCTGGTTCGCCACCTCGAACCCCGCGTCCGTGGCCACGCGCTTGGCCATCGCGCAGAGCCGGACGGCGTCGCGGTCGTTGCGGTCCAGGGCGTCGGCGGCGCGCATGAGGAGGCTCCGCGCGGCCTCGAGCTTCATCTCCATGTCGGCGAGCTCGAACATGAGCGCCTCCTTGTCTGCGAGGCGTCCGCCGAACGCCGTGCGCGACTTGAGGTACTCGACGGTCTTCTCGAGCGCGGCCTGGCCGCCGCCGAGCGAGCACGCGCCCATGTTGACGCGACCGCCGTTGAGTCCCTTCATCGCGATGCCGAACCCGGCCCCCTCGTCGCCCAGGCGGTTTGCCGCGGGGACCCGGACGTTCTTGAAGACGACTTGGCTCGTGGGCTGTGCGTTCCAGCCCATCTTCTTCTCGTTGAGCCCGAAGGAGAGGCCGGGGGTGCCCGCAGGCACGAGGAACGCCGTGATGCCGCGGTGGCCGGTGTCCCCCGTGCGCGCCATGACGATGTAGAGGGCCGACGTCCCGGCCCCCGAGATGAACTGCTTGACGCCGTTGAGCACGTACTCGTCGCCATCTCGGATGGCCTTCGACGTGAGTGCAGCCGCGTCTGACCCCGCCCCCGGCTCCGTGAGGCAGTAGCTGCCCAAGGACTCCATCGACACGAGCTGCGGGATCCACTCGGCCCGCTGGGCGTCGGTGCCGAACTGGTCGACCATCCACACGATCATGTTGTGGATCGAGATGTAGGCGGCAATCGTCGGATCGGCCCGCGCGAGCTCCTCGAAGATGAGGACCGCATCCGCCCGCAGGAGCCCCGCGCCCCCATGCTCCTCCCCCACGTAGATGCCGCCGAGCCCCAACTCGCCGGCCTCCCGCAGGACATCGACCGGGAAGTGCTTCTGGGCGTCCCACTCGAGCGCGTGCGGCGCGAGCTTCTCGACGGCGAAATCGTGGACGGTGTCGACGAGGGCCCGCTGGTCCTCCGTGAGTTCGAAAGTCACGGTGTCAGTCTGTCCCCCAGACGGCCGGAGCAACAGACTCATGCTCTGGGAATATCCCCCAGCGGTGCGGCCTTGAACGTTCTGTGCCTCATTCCTTGAACGTTGACATCTGGTCCGACATCGCCTGCCCTTGGTGCTTTATCGGAAAGCGCCGCTTCGAAAAAGCCCTCGCGGCGTTCCCGCACAAGGACCAGATCACGGTCACGTGGCACAGCTTCCAGCTCGATCCGAGCCTCCCCGAGCACTACGACGGGACCGAGCTCGAGTATCTGAGCCAACGCAAGGGCATGCTGCACGAGCGCGTCGAGCAGATGTTCGGCCACGTCGCCCAGGTGGCCGCCGCCGAAGGACTCGACTACGACTTCGCCAAGGTCGTCGTCGCCAATTCCTTCGCCGGCCACGAGCTGCTTCACCTCGCGAAGGCCGTGGACGCGGAGCGCGCAGGCGCAGGCGCCGGCGCCGGCCACGACAGCGTCGCGGGCAGTATGCCGGACGCCGCCGATGCGGCCACCGCGGTCACCCCCAGCACGGCCGACGCCGTCAAGGAGGCGCTGCTCTCGGCGCACTTCGAGCGCGGGCTCGACATCGGCAGCCGGGACGTGCTGGTCGAGGTGGGCGTCGCGGCCGGGCTCCCCGAGGCGCGGATCAACGAAGCGCTCGACGCCGGGACCTACCGGGACGCCGTCCACTCCGACATCCGCCACGCCCAGATGCTCGGCATCCAGGGCGTGCCGTTCTTCGTGTTCGACAACAAGTACGGCGTCTCCGGCGCCCAGCCCTCGGAGCTGTTCGCCGAGGCTCTCGACACGGCATGGCGGGAGTCGAACCCGTTGGTGATGGTCGGTGCCCCGGCCGATGGCGTTGTGACCGGCGGCGCGGCGGCCAATGGCGGCGCAGGCAGTGGCGGCGCGCTCGCGGCGGACGAGGGGCTCAACGGCGAGGTCTGCGGCCCCGAGGGCTGCTAACCCCCTCGAGATTCCGACCAGTATTGCCCGGCCACCCCGAGATTCCGACCAGCTTCACCCGGCCACCCCGAGATTCCGGCCAGCTTCACCCGGCCAACCCTCGGCAGGTGGTCGTGACGCCCGAGATTCCGACCAGCTTCACCCGGCCAACCCAGCCGTGCCCGCGAAGCCCCTCGAGATTCCGACCGAGATTGCCCGAGACCCGACGCCAGAACACGGCGTGTCGCAGCTGGACGCGGCTTGAGCCACGACAATCCCGGTCGGAATCTGACCACGGCAGCCCGAGCCAGGCCCCAATCCCGGTCGGAATCTGACCACAGCAGCCCGAGCCAGGCCCCAATCCCGGTCGGAATCTCTAGGCCCCAAGACGAAACGCCGCACCGCGTTCGTCCACATACGGGTGCCGCTGGCTGCCCAGCCGAGGAGCTGGGCCGGAGGATGGCCCCATGGGGGATCCAAGCCGGCTTGGCCACGTCATGAAGTTGTTCCACGGAGTCTGCCGCCTGCGGGACCTCCTCCAAAGGGGCGTCTCCGAGCGTGAGGTGCTGGGCGCCGTCGTCCGCGGGGAGCTGCTCCGAGTGCGCAAGGGGCTCTACGCGCTCCCGGAGGCCGACCCCGTGTTCGTCGCGGCCCGTCGCACGCGCTCCCTCCTGACTTGCGCATCCGCGGCAAGCTTCTACGGACTGTGGACGCTCGCGCAGCCGGGCGAAATCCCGGGTCGATTCCACCTCATGCGGCGAACCGGAGCAACAGCGCCGGACGCGATCGTCCACCGCGACACCTGGGTGCCGCCGGATCCCTACGCGCCGGTCGTCGGTCTGGCGGACGTCGTGCTGCACGCGCTCCGATGCCTCCCGGAGCTGGAGGCACTCCTCATTGCCGAGTCCGCCCTGCAGCGGGGCCTCTCCACCGACTTCATCCGCGAG
Source organism: Sinomonas albida (assembly GCF_004919045.1). GTDB lineage: Bacteria > Actinomycetota > Actinomycetes > Actinomycetales > Micrococcaceae > Sinomonas > Sinomonas albida. Next base: position 27,833 of record NZ_SWDW01000005.1, on the reverse strand, counting down.
CGCCTGCCCGGAAATCGCAACGGGCCCGCTCGAGCCGTCCTGGATCTCGTGGAGAGCGGTTCAGATTCTCCCGTCGAGACCCTCGCGAGGACGCACCTCCGGCGGGCTGGCTTTCACGTCGAGACTCAGGTGGAGATCGAGGGAGTCGGGTGGGTCGATCAGCTGGTCGAAGGATGGCTCATCCTCGAACTCGACGGGAAGAGCCACGAGGAGCGTGTGCAGCGCGACAAGGACCGGCGCCGGGACAGGGCAGCTCAGCTGCGCGGATATCCGGTCTTTCGCTACGGCTATGCCGACGTCGTGCACCGGCCCGAGGCCTTCGTGTCCGAAGTGGCTCGGATGCTCAGGATTCCGACCGGGAACGGCCGCGGCGCCGCGCCAAGATTCGGCGCGTCGTGGCGCGACACGGCCTAAGGCCCGTCATTCCCGGTCGGAATCCGCGGGTCAGAACAGTTCAGCTAGACGGCCGCCTCAGAGCGTCGGCTTCCGCCTCCGCGCCGTGCCCAGAACGGCCACCGCGGCGAGTCCGAGGACGAGTGCGCCAACCCCTGCCCAGAGCAAGTACAACGGCACGGTAGTGACCGTGGACGCGGGACTCAGCGGTGCGAGGTTCTGGGCGGCATCCTGAGGCACCACGGTGGTCGCGGCCGTGCCCACAGTGCCCGACGCGGCCCCGGTTGCGGTGACGGTCTGGGTGCCTGCGGCTCCTTCCGGAAGCGTCATGGTGACCTTGAGGGAGCCGTCCGCTGCCGCCGGCTTGTCGAGGCCAGCGGTGGCGGGCACGTCAGCCTTCACGGCGCCGAGGGTCACCCGGTGGCCGCTGAACCCCACGACGCGACCGCCGACAACGACGGTCACGTGCTCGCCCGGCCGGAACGAACCCGGCGCGAAAATGATGGTGATGGTGCCGCCGGGAATCGGCAGCCCCGTGATCGTGATGCTTCCGCTGGGCACGTAGCCGTGCCCGTTGCCCTCGTCTTGGCCCTGATCGTTCCCGTTCTGGCCCTGGTCGTCGCCCTGCCCGTGGTCGTCGCCCTGCCCGTGGTCGTCGCCCTGCCCGTGGCGCGCGGCTGGCGCGGATCCGGCAGCTGGCAGAGGTCCCGCGGCGCTCGCGGAGGCGGGCTGGACCGCCAATAGGCCCACTACGACCACGGTCAGGATGGCGAATGCCTTCTTCAACATAGCTTGGTCCCCATTCTTCAAGCGATGGCTAAAGTCCGCCGCACAGCAGCGGCGGACAGGTGAGGCAGGCTCAACCTATCCGGACTTAACCAGCCTTTGAAAGGGGAAAATTCAGATGTGTCACGATGTTTACAAATTAGTCATCTCAAACCATTCGCGAGCCACCGCGGACCTCAGAACCCGGCCGGCTCCCGCGGGGTGTAGGGCTCCGCAAGCTCGGCGAGCTCGGCGTCGTCGAGCGTGACCTCGAGAGCAGCCACGGCGTCCTCGAGGTGAGCGGCCTTCGTGGCCCCCACGATCGGCGCCGTCACCACGGGATTGCTCAGGACCCACGCGAGCGCGACCTGGGCGCGCGGGACCCCGCGGCGCTCGGCAACCCGACCCACGGCGTCCACAATCGCCTCGTCGCTCTCGTGGTAGAGCCGCCGGCCGAACTCGTCGGACTCGGTGCGCGCCGTCGTCGTCCCCCACTCCCGCGTGAGGCGACCGCGGGCAAGCGGGCTCCACGGGATGACGCCCACGCCCTCATCCGCGCAGAGGGGATACATCTCGCGCTCTTCTTCGCGATTCAAGAGGTTGTAGTGGTCCTGCATCGACACGAACGGCGTCCAGCCGTTGGCGCGCGCGAGGTGCTGCGCCTTCGAGAACTGCCACGCCCACATCGAGGAGGCGCCGAGGTAGCGCGCCTTGCCCGCCTTGACGACGTCGTGCAGCGCCTCGAGCGTCTCCTCGATCGGCGTGTGCGGGTCCCAGCGGTGGATCTGGTAGAGGTCCACGTAGTCCGTTCCCAGGCGGCGGAGGCTCGCGTCGATCTCGCTCATGATCGCCTTGCGCGAGAGGCCCCCGCCGTTCGGCCCCTCGTGCATGCGGCCGTGGACCTTCGTCGCAAGCACCGTCCAGTCGCGGTCCGCGAAGTCCTTGAGCGCTCGGCCCACAATCTCCTCACTGCTGCCGTCCGAATAGACATTCGCGGTGTCGAAGAAGTTGATACCGGCTTCGACGGCCTGCTTGATGAGCGGGCGGCTCTCCTCCTCCGGGAGGCTCCAGGGGTGGTTGCCGCGCTGCGGGTCGCCGAAGCTCATGCAGCCGACGGCGAGGCGCGAGACCTCGAGACCGGTGTTTCCAAGGCGTGTGTACTGCACAGTTCTCCCCTTCGATCGTTGCCCTTTCCGCCAAACTACCCGCACGAGCGCCACGCCAAGCGCGAGCGGCCATGCGCCGCCACGCGCGGCAGCAGCGAGCCCGCGAACTACCAGCGCAGAAGAGCGGCGGCGACGTCGCCGCCGTCGAGCATCCCCGCCGGGTACAGCACGGTCTCCGCCCGCGTGAGCACTGCGGCCCGCAGGAGGGTCGCGGCGCTACTCGCGAGTCCGAGAACGGGCGCGCCGAGAGCGCCGTCCTCCGTCTCGGCGGCCCATGGCTCGCTCCCGAGGGCCACGAGCCGACGCCCCTCCGCCGCGGCTGGGCACAGGAGCAACGTGTCGACGCGCCCCTCTCGCAGCGCGCGCAAAGTCTCAGCCCAGTCGCGCGCCGCCTGGCTGCCGAGCCCCGCGACAAGCCGCTCGAGGGTCTCGCGCTGGCGGCGCGCCGCGACACCGGCGACGACGGCGCTCACCTCTTCCTCGAAGCGCGCCCGCCCCCCGCCCGGCGCAAGCGAATTCATGTCGATGACCTGCGCGAGCCTCAGCGCGCGCTCGCTCAGTGCTCCCCGCACCTTGGAGCGGGCACGTTCGTCGCCCGCGAGCACCACGAGCTGGACGCCGCCCTCGTCCACGAGGCGATTGACCTCAGCCGCGACGTCGGCACCGTTCCGGCGCCAGATCTCCTCGGTGCGGTGCTGGTACTTCCCCTGTGAATAGCCGCCGAGCGGCACCTTCGTGATGTTCTCCGTGATCCCGTGGACTTCGTGCCGCACAGCCGAACGCGCAGCGGAGGCGCGGTGCCGGCTGATCGACGCGTCGGCGCGCTCCGCCTCGACCACGAGGTAGTCCACATCCGAACCGCGCACCGCCGCCAAGGGCAGCAGATCGGGAATGGGACCCACCTCCACGAACGGCTGAGTCGGTGCCCCCGGAAGGACCTCGTTGACGGCCACCTCGCCGCCGTGGATGAGCACGAAGCGCGACGCAGGGCTCGCCGCGCCTTCGGCTGTCCAATCGACGGACTCCGCCGCCCGAGCGTCCGGCTCGGAGGCCCCAGCGCGGGCGAGCGCGCGCGCTATCACCTGGCCGAGCTTGTCGGCCCGGCCGAGCGTCGTGACGGACCCTGTGCTCACCTCAGCGTGGACGGTGCACCACGGGCCGGGCCGGCGGAGGACCTCCATGAGGTCGGCGAGCGCGCGCACCGTCAGGTGCTCGCCTTCTCCACGACGAAATCGCCTCCCGGGAACACCACGGACTCGTGGCCGTCGTCGAACCGGACCAGATAGGGCGGCTCGCCGTTGTCCCCGCGAACCTCGACGATCTCACCGTGCCGATCGTGGGACTCCACGGTGCGGCCTCGGATGACGATCCGATCGCCCTGCACTGCGTTCATGGCGGATCACCTCCTTGTGTCCCCGAGCGTACGTAGCGGCGCCCCGGCGGGGAAGGGGCCGAGAAGCGATGCCGCGGCGGCGCGGGTGCCGCGCAAAGGACTCATCAAAGAACGACGGCGGGGCGTTGGGTTTCCGTCAAGGGCCAGCCCGCGGCGCCGCGCCGGTGCTGTCATGGTTCTGCGGTCCCTCGTCACTTGGCGGGGGGCTCGTCAAGGCAGCCCGGTTTCAGGAGGACAGACATGAGCACGATTGCGAGCACGGCACCTGTGGTCGTCCTCGACGACGCGGGGGTGTTCCGCCGCTACGGCGACCTCGCGTCGCTCATCGCGTCCGGCCAGCAGCCCGAGTCGACGCGGTGCGTCCTGAACCGCGAGGGGCAGTACTTCCACCTCGAGTCCGACGGGGACGGGAAGGTCACGCTGGGGCGCGCCCTCGGGTCCGTCGAGTTCCATTCGCTGCGCCAGCAGTTCACCCGCGACCAGCACCATCACCCCGAGCTGCACCGCCTCCTGCGCGTCTACCCGAGCACGATGGCGGCGTTCCTCGAGTCCCTGTTCGAGGAGCTCGTCCTCGAAGAGCCGGACGATGAGCAGCCGTGGCTCGTCATCACCGAGAACCAGACGCAGCGGGCGTTCGGTCTCGGCGCCGTGGACCGGAGGGTCGCCGACGCGACCGGGCCGACGGTCGCCGTCGACCCCTTCGGACACCGGTACCGCCCGCACACGGTGCGCCGCGGCCCGCTCGCGCGGCGCCTGCACGGACGCCCCCTGTACGTCGAGATCCCGCGGTAGACCGGCGCTTGCAAGTTGCCGGAGCCCGCGAAGGTTCGCGCGCCCCGGGGCTTGCGCGCCCAAGGGTTTGCGCACTCCGGGGCTTGCGCGCGCTGGCCCGCGCCGCTAGGTGTGGAGCATGCACAGCGATGAGACGGGGCCGGCCTCGGAGTTCTGGGACGGGCTGTACAGCGAGCGCGACCAGGTCTGGAGCGGCAAGCCGAACGCGGTCCTCGTGCGCGAGATCGAGACGGTCGCGCCGGGGCGCGCGCTCGACCTCGGGTGCGGCGAAGGCGCCGATGCCCTCTGGCTCGCCGAGCGGGGCTGGACCGTGACCGGGGTGGACATATCCGCCGTCGCCCTCGACCGCGCCGCGCGGCACGCACGTGAGGCGGGCCTCTCGGAGCGGATCATCTGGCTGCACCGCGACCTCGCGGATTGGGAGCCCGACGGCGAGTACGACCTCGTGTCCGCGCAGTTCCTGCACTCGCCCCTCGAATTGCCGCGCGAGCGGGTCCTTGCGGCGGCCGCGCGCGTCGTGGCGCCCGGTGGCCTGCTGCTCGTGGTGGGACACGCGGAGTTCCCGCCCTGGGCGCAGCACCGGCACGGGCACGAGCACACCGAGCTCCCCACTGCCGAAGAGCTCGCCTTCGCGCTGGGCCTTACGTCCGACGCCTGGGCGGTCGAGGCCGGCACGTCGGAGGGCCGTGAAGCCACCGGCCCCGACGGACAGAAGGCCATCCTGAGGGACGCCGTGCTCAAGGCCCGCAGAACGGCCTAGCCACAGACTCCCTCATCTCCGTCTCGCGCACACGCGTGGCGGCCGGAGGACCTTTGGTGACACTTTGACCTAAAATGTGGGTATGCCCCGCATTCAGGCCGAGTCGAACGCCGCACAGCGTGCCCTCACACAGCGCCGCATCCTCGACGCGTTCGGCGAACTCCTGTTCACCCGCGGCCTGCCCGGGCTCACCATGACCGACGTCGCACGGCAGGCCGGGATCGGCCGGACAGCGGTCTACAACTACTACGCGGACCTCGAGGAACTCCTCATCGGCTACGCCCTCGACGAGACGGGCCGCTTCCTGACCGAACTCAAGGATGGTCTCGCCGCCCTCGACAATCCCGTCGACCGCCTGGCGGTGTATGTGCGAGCCCAGGTCGAAGACCTGTCGCGCCGCCACCTCCCGCCGGGACCAGCGATGCGCGCGGTGCTGTCGCCGTCGTCGTTCGCGAAGCTGGGCGACCATGTCGGCGAGCTCAACGCCGTGCTGCGCGGCATCCTCCGCGCCTGCATGGACCAGGGCTACATCCCGCGCGCCGATCTGGAGGAGCTCGCCCAACTCGTGCTCGGCTCCCTCGCCGCGAGCGCCGACCGCGGGCGCAAGGAACCCGACCCGGCCGCGTCGCAGGAACACACCGAGGCGACCGTCCGCTTCATCCAGCGCGGCGTCGGCGCCCGCTTCGACGAGTCCGGGCGCCCGGTCCGCGGCTGACGGACGACGGCGCCCCCGGCCTATTGCGCCGGCGTCACCGGCACGAGCGGGCTGGGAGTCGAGCCCTCGCACAGGAGCGTGCCGGGCGTCTGGTCCACGATCCCGGGGTCCTTCAGCTCCTTGAACGAGGGCAGGAGGATCAGATCCACAGTTGCGTCGCCCCGCGCGTCGGGCCGGAAGATGCTCCCCGCGAGCTGGCGCTGGACAGTGAAGGCCGCGCTCTCCCCCGCGGGACCCGCGACGATGATCGCTGTGGGCGAGCCGCTCGCCCGCGAGTTGTCGACCGTGCCCGTCACGAACTTCCGCTGCGCGAGCTGGTCGGCAACCGTCTTGGCCAGACCCTCCTTGCCCGTCGCATTGAACACGTTCACGTGCACGGTGTCGGGCGGCGAATAGTCGAAGGTGGCGGCCGGGCAGCCGAGCGTCGGCACGGACGAGGCCCCGGGCTGGGGGATCACTAGGCGCCCGGTGAGGACGGCCCATGCCCCGCCCGCACCGGCCACGACGATGCCGACAAGGAGCACAAGCATGATGCCGTGGACGATCCGACGCCGCAGGCGACCGGGAGTCCTGAACTCGTCGGGATCGGGCTCGAACTGCGAGCGCAGCTGGTCCCCGTCGACGACTCGGTGCCCGTGATAGACCAATGGGTCCCGGGGCTTGTGGCTCATCCGCGGCCTCGAGTCAGTCGTCGAGGTCCAGGACGCGGGCGTGGATGGCTGTGCGCTGGTGAAGCGCCGTCCGGAGGGCCCTGTGGAGGCCGTCCTCGAGATACAGCACACCCTTGTACTGCACGACGTGGGGGAACAGATCGCCGAAGAACGTCGAATCCTCCGCGAGGAGCGCCTCGAGATCGAGGGTGCGCTTCGTGGTGACGAGCTCGTCGAGCCGAACCGCGCGGGGCGGGAGCGCGGCCCAATCCTTGGGCGTGGTGTACCCATGGTCCGGGTAGGGGCGCCCGTCCCCCACTGCTTTGAAGATCACGCGACTAGCGTAAACAAGGGCGCGCCGGCCGTCATGCCGACTGGCGGCGGCGCGCGGATTGTGGCCGAACGGTTACGCGGGCGGCATCATCGACGCCCGGGTGGTGGCCGGCTTTTCCGGCACGTGCGCGTCATGCAAGGCACCGCCAGCCTGCGTGGCTGACAGAATGGGCCGCATGGAGACCCGACCCCCGTACGCCCTGCTCCTCGACGTCGACGGCCCGATCGCGAGCCCCGTGAGCCGCACGGTTCAGCCGGAGATCATCAGCCTCCTGCTCGAGCTCGGCGCTGCCGGGATCCCGGTCGTGTTCAATACCGGTCGGTCCGACACATTCATCGCCCGGCAGGTCATGGCCCCGATGATGGCCGCGGGCATGCCGGACGGCCTCCAGCTCCACGCGATCTGTGAGAAGGGCGCCACGTGGTTCTCGTTCACGGCCGCCGGGGCGGGGCCAGTGCACGTGGACCACGACCTCGCCGTCCCGGGCGACTTCGCGAACGACATCCGCGAGCTCGTGGCCGCGGACTACTCCGAGTACATGTTCTTCGACGAGACGAAACGGGCCATGGTCTCCGTTGAACAGCACGTCGAGGTGGCCAACGTGGCGTACCGCGAGGTCCAGGAGCACTTCGACGCGGACGCGATGGCCGCGATGTCGCGGCGGGGCCTCGGTGCCGTGCGCCTCGATCACCATGTGCCCGGGAACGACGACTCGGTCGACTTCCGCATCGACCCCACGATCATTTCGACCGACATCGAGTCGGTCCGACTGGGCAAGGACCTCGGCGCGAGCCGGGCCTGCGAGCTCCTGCGTCGGGATGGCATAGTGCCGCAGGCCTGGTTCACGATGGGCGATTCCCGCACCGACTACGCCATGGCCGATTGGCTCCACCACAACGATCACCCGGTCAAGCACGTGGACGTGCGCCCCGAGGACGGCGTGCCGGAGAAGCCGTACGAGATCCTCACGGCCGGCTATCTGGAGCTCGGCGCCGAGGTGATTCACGACGACGCCGGGCTGGCCTTCCTGCGCGAGTGGCGGAACGCGCTGCTCGGCGCGCGCTAGTTCGCGGCCCGGGCGCCGCGTGCGGCGCCTCCCGCGTGGGCCCAGCGCTGGCGGGCGGTGTTGAGTCCGTGCTCGACCGGCACATGGGCCGTCGCCTTCGCGAGGCCGAAGACCGGCATGCCGTTGTAGACGGCCTCCACGCCCGAGGCTGGGATCACGTAGGTCTCATGCCACACACCGACGCTGCCCGTCCCCGCGACCGTCTTCATGAAGTCGCGCCACGGACCGAGGTGGGGCGCGTCGCGGTTCGCAGCGAAGCGCATGAGGTGCTCGGGGCTGCGCCAGTAGCTCACGAGGACCGTGGTCCGTCCCAGCCACTGGTGGTAGCCGAGCATCCCCGCGTCTGGCGTGGTCGCGAGATACCGGAGCATGCGCGGCATCGCGGCGGCCACGCGCATGACCGTCCCAATCTTCCACCAGCGGTTGGCCCGCATGCCGATGAGAAACACCGTCACGTCGCGATCGAGCCCGGCGGTGAACCGTCCCGGGAAGACTTCCTGGTTCATGGCATGTCCTTTTCCGAGTTTTGAAACGGTGTTACGTAACGACGTTACGATAAGCTGACAGGCATGGCAAGACCTGTTGTGCACGACGATGCTGTCCGAATCCGCCTCCTCGACGTTGCCGCCGAGCTCGTGGACCGCGAGGGTCCGGCCCGCGTGACGCTCCGCGAGGTCGCCGCCGGGGCGGGCACGTCTACGACTGCCGTCTACTCGCTCTTCGGCGGCAAGGCCGAGCTCCTCACTGCGGTGGTGGACAGCGGCTTCACGTCATTCGCACGGTCCCAGCGGGCAGCGGCCGACGGCGGCCTGCGGGCTCTCGGATTCGCCTATCGTGAGTGGGCGCTCGCCCACCCGGCGCTGTACCGCTTGATGTTCGGTTCCGCGGGGCGGCCGGGAGAACGGAGCGCGGTCGCCCCGACGCCCGAGATCGCGGACGCGTCGATGGCACCGCTGCGCGAGGCCATCGCGGCCGGGCAGCACTCGGGCGAACTGCGCGAGGCATCGCTGAACACGGCCGTGTTCGTCATCTGGGGCCAGGTGCACGGACTCGTGAGCCTCGAGCTCGCATGTCTGGACCCGGGCGCCGACTGGGCCGAGGTCTACGCGGAGGCGATCGGCGCCGTCGCCCGCGCCTGGGCGGCGTAGCGGCGGCTCACCCCGCCGTCGCCGGCAGCCTTAGTGGTTAGCGGCCGTGCTCGTGGGGCTAGGGGTGGGGCTAGGCGACGCGCTCGGCGAGGACGCGGGCTTCACGGTGGGCGATGCCGAGGGGGACGCCGTGGCCGTGGAGGACGGCGTGGGCGACGGCGATGCCGTTGCAGCGGGAGACGGGGTCGGGGTTGACGTCGGGGTCGGGGTCGGGGTCGGCGTCGGGGACGGCTTGCTCGACGGGGTCGGCGAGGGCGACGGCGTCGAACTCGGCGACGGTGTGCTCGACGGTTTGCTCGCCGTCGAGCTCGGGCTCGAGCTCGACGTGGTGGGTGCCGCCGGGCCCGGCGGGGCCGGCGTCGGTGCCGGAGCCGGGGCTGGCGTGACCGTCTCGCCGGGAGCCGGAGCGTCTGCCTGGCCGGGAACGTCCCAATTCTCGGTGGCCGGGGTCTGGCCGTTCGCGGGCGAGTAGTCCGTGAGCGTGAGCTTCCCGACCGGGGACGTCTGCTTGATCGGGATGTACTCCCACAGCGTGGGGTCCTTGTAGACCTTGTTCAGATGCGTCTCGAAATGCAGGTGCGGCCCGGTCGCCGAGCCCGTCTGGCCGATCAGGCCCACCACTTGGCTGACCGAAACGGAGTCGCCCGCCTTCACAGCGATGGCCTGCATGTGGTTGTACGTCGTCACGAGGCCGTTTCCATGGTCGATCTCGACCCGGTTCCCGCCACCCCAGGGATGCCAGCCCGCGGCCCGCACCACGCCGGCGTCGGCCGAGTAGACCCGCGTGCCGGCCGCGCCTGCGAAGTCCTGTCCCCAGTGGAACTCGCCCGGCAGGCCGGTCATGGGGTTGATCCTGTAGCCGAACGGCGACGTCGGGACGAGCGTCTCGAGCGGGGCGTACAGCTTGCCCTCGGTGGGCCGGGGGAGGTCCGCGGACGCGACAACGACAGGTCCCGAATGATTGCCAGCGGGAATCGAGCTGACGTCGGAGCGTTCGAAGGAGAGCACCGCGTTGGGGTCCGCATGCACCGTGTCGGTCGCGAGGGGGTCTGCGTAGGCCGGGGCCGCGGCAACGGCGAACACGGCCGTGCCGAATCCCGCAGCCAGACCCACAATGAGCCGGCGCCGGTCAAGCCAATCTTCGGAATTCGTCGAACGCTCCACGTCCGATCCCCCAATCAATTGCATGTGCGGGTTTTCGCCCGGAGGCTACTATTGTTCGTCGCCACGGATCCGCGCCGCTAGGCCGAACGTCCCGCGTATCGCAGGTTCGCAGGAACCTCACAGGTGGTCACCGCAGCCGGGGGCCCGAAGTCTCTTCCCGGGCCTGTGCTCGTCAACCCGATCTACGCTTCCACCGGGAAGTGACCCTCGGGCGAACACGGGCTTAAGAGGGACCGAAGTCGCTTCCCGCCAACCGGAGTCGCTTCCTCGCCGTGAAGAGTGCATAAACAGAACGCCCCCGGTCCTCAGACCGGGGGCGTTCGCAACGCGGAGGATGGGGGATTTGAACCCCCGAGGGCGTGAACCCAACACGCGTTCCAGGCGTGCGCCATAGGCCGCTAGGCGAATCCTCCATTGCCCGCTTCACGCCGGCCCAGAAGGGCCGGGCTCGTGCAGAGCAGACTCTAGAATACCCGAGGTTCGCGCATGCTCCGAATCGTGGGCGGCCGCGCGCAAGCCGGCGCCCGGAGCCGTCCGCGTTCACCGGGTCCCCGGCTGGGCTCCTTGCGGACCCGGGCCGACGGGAGCCGGAGCCACCTCTGCCTGCGCGGGAAGCCGAAGCGAGAAGCACGCGCCGCCCTCGGGCGCCCGCCCCGCGGTCAGCACGGCGCCGAGCCGGCCCGCGAGGCGGTGCGCGATCGAGAGCCCGAGCCCAGTCCCCACAGGCCGCTCCCCCGCATAGCGGGCGTGCAGCGCCCCACGTTCGAACGCGTGGGCCAGATCGTCGTCGCTGAGCCCGGGGCCGCCGTCGCGAACTTCGAGGACGACGGCGGGGCCGTCCTGACGTCCGGACAGCACCACGGGCGCCCCCGCGGGCGCGACCCGGAGCGCGTTCTCGACGAGCCCGTCGAGGAGCTGGCGCAGGCGCCGTGCGTCGGTCACCACGAGAAGCGGCCCCCCGACGTCGGCCCTCGCGGCGACGCCCGCGGGCTCCCAGACACCCCGCCACGCCGCCACGACCGCTGGCAGGATCTCGGAGACGTCGACGCTCTGGAAGTCGACGCGGAAATCGTCCGCCTCGAGCCGCGCGAGCTCGAGCAAGTCGCGCACGAAGTGGTCGAGCCGCTCGGTCTCGGCGCCCAAGGTCCGACCGACACGGGCCACCTCCTCGGCGGGGACCACGCCGTCGGCCAACGCCTCCGCATAGCCGCGCAGCGCCGTGAGCGGCGTACGCATCTCGTGCGAGACGGAAAGCAGGAACTCGCGCTGCCGCCCCTCGCTCGCCGCGAGCGAGGCGTCGAGCGCCTCAAGCGCACCGGAGACCTGCATGACCTCGGTAGGGCCACCGCCGTCGACCGCCACGCCGCGCTCGCCACCCGCGAGCCGCCGCGCCGCCGCCGCGACCCGCTCGAGCGGCTTCGCGACCCACCGCGCCACGAGCGCGCCCCCGATCACGGCACACGCGAAGCCGAGCGCGAGGGCCCAGAGAAGCCGCGTGACGAGCGGTCCCGCGGCCTGATTGACAGCGGACACGGGCTCGACGAGCACAAGCCCCCCTCCGGAGGCCAGCGGCCGCGCCTCGACCACGACCAGCGTCCCGCTCACGGTCTCGGTCTGCGAGAAGGACTGCTTCGCAAGGACCTTGTTGACGGCTGTCTGGCTCACGAAGCGCCGGCCCGCGCCCGTCACGCTCCCGTCCGTCTGAACGAGCGCGATTCGGCCCGATTCGCCCACGGCGAGCTCCCGGAGCGACGCGAGGTCCGTCACAGAGCCGGACGCACTGAGCGCCTGGGCCTGCCGCGCGAGGCTCACGCGCGCCTGGTCGACGGCGGCGGCCCGGATGAGCTGGGCCCCCACGAGGCCCGCGACGAGTGTCGCGACGGCAGCGACGGCTGCCGTCACGAGCGTGACCCGAGCATAGAGCGAACGCATCCAGCGCATCATGTGCTTGCCGGCCCGTCTGCGGTCGCACTGTAGCCGACGCCGCGCGAGGTGCGCAGGGGGCTCGCGTCACCCAGCTTGGCGCGGAGCTGCGCGACGTGGACGTCGACCGTGCGCCCGCCCGCGTAGTCGGCCTGCCCCCACACCGCGGAGAGGAGCTGCTCGCGGCTGAACACGCGACCGGGCTGGGACATGAGGTGGGCAAGGAGGTCGAACTCCATCGCGGTCAGTTGCACGGGCTCGCCGTCTGCCTCTGCCGAGCGGCGGCCGAGGTCCAGCCGCACCCGCCCAACGCTCAGGACCCGCGGCGCCTGCGGCCCGGCGGCGCGGCGGAGCACGCTGCGCACTCGCGCCACGAGCTCACGCGGGGAGAACGGCTTGGTGAGGTAGTCGTCGGCTCCGAGCTCGAGGCCCAGGACGCGGTCCACCTCGTCGTCGCGGGCTGTGACGAAGAGGACAGGCGTCCAGTCGTCCTCCTCGCGGAGGCGGCGGCAGATCTCGACCCCGTCGAGGCCCGGGAGACCCACATCGAGAACGACCGCAACCGGCCGGAGCTGCCGAATCCGAGCAAGGGCCATCGTGCCGTCGCGCTCCACGTGCACGCCGAAGCCTGCCCGCGCGAGGTAGAGCCGCTCGAGGTCCGCGATGGCGTGCTCGTCCTCGACCACGAGCACCAGTCCGCGCCCCTCGCCCGAGTTCTCCACGTCACCATTCAAGCGCACGACGGCGGCCCTCACCCCGTGTGCTGGCCCCCCGCCGAGGGACTTTACATTCCTCGAACATGGGCCGAACACAGTCCTTGCGGTGCGTTGGGAGCATCAAGTCATGGGCCGGCGGCGGGCCGGCCGAACCAGAGCACATTCCCGTCAGGGCACATTCTCGACAAGGCACATTCCGACTGGGACAAGTTCCCCTTGTGGAACAGGTTCCCGTTGGCAACAGAGTGAAAGGACCGACCATGGACCAGAACACGACCGAGACTCCGTGGGCCACTCCCCGGCGGAAGCGCATGGGACGCCGCGTTGCTGCCGGGGCTGCCTCGGCACTCGCCGCGGCGCTGCTCGCGGGCGGAGGCATCGCCGTCGCCCTCCAGGCCCAGAACGCGCAGGGTCCTGCGAGCGCGGCCGCGGACACGGCTGGAAGCGACGAGTCTCTCGCGAGCCTGACCTCCCTCGACGAGCTCAGCTCGGACGTCACCGCGGCAGACAGCGGACCGGCGCAGGCCGACGTCGCCCAGCCGGCAGCGCTCGTGGCACCCGCTGCGGCGTCGTCTGCGTCGCCGGCGCCGTCGGCGTCTTCGGCCAAGGCGCACCCGGCGCGGACAGCCTTGCGGCGGGCCCTCGCCGTCATCATTCGCCAGGACGGGCAGAGCACGTACGGCCAGCATGCGCAGAACGCGGCCCGCGCGCTCGTCAACCGCTACCCGGGCGCGTTCCGCAGGCTCCCCGAGAAGCTGCGCCAGGACCTCTGGACGCTCGCCGGCGCGTCCGGCTCCCAAGAGGTGACCGACGCGCAGACGATCAAGAACAACGCCCTCAACGGCACGTATGGTGCGGCCGTCCAGAAGCTGGCCGAGGCCATCCAGAAGGCACCTGCGAAGCCCAAGTCCGCGACCCCGGCTCCTAGCACCGCGCCGAGCCCGAGCACCACACCGAGCCCGAGCCCGACATCGGGGAGCTGACCCCCCCGGGCGCAGCGCCGGTTCGAGCCATGGGTTGAACTCCGCTAAGATGGAACCCAGCCCCTCATGTGGCGTCATCCTGCTGAACTCCCCCAGGACCGGAAGGTAGCAAGGGTAAGTGGGCTCTGGCGGGTGCATGAGGGGCCTTTTCATACCTGTGGATAACCCGCTCAGGGTGTCGGTCCAGATTGGTAGGGTTTCCTCTGTGAGTTCTCCGACTGCCCTCTATCGCCGGTATCGACCGGACACGTTCCAGGACGTGATCGGGCAGGAGCATGTCACCGAACCACTCATGACCGCGCTCCGCAAGGATCGCGTCAACCATGCCTACCTCTTCTCCGGGCCCCGGGGCTGCGGCAAGACGACGTCGGCCCGCATCCTGGCGCGCTGCCTCAACTGCGAGAAGGGCCCCACGCCCGAACCCTGCGGCGTGTGCCCAAGTTGCGTCGAGCTCGCGCGGGGCGGCGTCGGCTCGCTCGACGTCATCGAGATCGACGCGGCGAGCCACGGCGGCGTGGATGACGCGCGGGACCTCCGCGAGCGGGCGACGTTCGCCCCCGTGCGCGACCGCTACAAGATCTTCATCATCGACGAGGCCCACATGGTCACGTCGGCCGGGTTCAACGCGCTCCTCAAGATCGTCGAGGAGCCCCCGGAGCACATCAAGTTCATCTTCGCGACGACGGAGCCGGACAAGGTCATCGGCACCATCCGCTCGCGCACCCATCACTATCCGTTCCGCCTCGTGCCGCCCGAGCCGCTCATGGCGTACCTCGAACAGCTGTGCGCGGCCGAGCAGGTGCCAGTAGAGCCCGGCGTGCTCTCCCTCGTGGTGCGCGCCGGCGGAGGTTCGGTACGCGACTCGCTCTCCGTGCTGGACCAGCTCATGGCGGGCGCAGGGACTCAGGGGATCGACTACGAGCTCGCGGTCGCCCTCCTGGGCTACACGCACGCCGCGCTGCTCGACGACGTGGTGGACGCCGTGGCTGCAGGCGATTCCGCCACCGTCTTCCGCGCCGTGGACCGCGTGATCCAGACCGGCCACGATCCGCGCCGCTTCGTCGAGGACCTGCTCGAACGGTTCCGCGACCTCATCATCGTGCGCGCCCTACCGGACGCGGCGGAGTCGATCCTGCGCGGGGTTCCGGCTGACCAGCTTGGCCGGATGCGCACCCAGGCCCAGGCGATCGGGGCGTCCGAGCTCTCGCGCGCTGCGGACGTCACTAACGCGGCTTTCAACGAGATGACGGGCGCTACGTCACCGCGGCTCCACCTTGAACTGCTCTGCGCGCGTCTCATGCTCCCCGCGGCCGACGGCGACCAGGGCCTCGCCGCGCGCCTCGACCGGCTCGAGCGGCGGATGGCCTTCGGCGAGCCTGTCGAGGCAACCGCGGGGACGGTTCGGGCCACGCCTTCGGGCGTCGTGGCGAGCCCCGGGTCAGAGAAGCCCGCGGCGGAGCCCGCACCGGAGCGCGCTGCCCAGAGCACTGAATCCGGGGTGTCGGCCAAGCCCATCGAGCCGTCCGTGGCCTCCTCCGCGCCGTCGGGTGAGGCCGAGACGACCCGTCAAGAAGCGACAGCACGGCCTGAGCCCGCCCCTCGCGAGGCAGGCCCCGAGGACACCCGTCCGGGAAGCGCTTCTGCCGGCGCGAACGTGAGGTCCGCACCGCCGGTGTCGGCCGCCGCCCCGGAGGCGTCTGAGGCTTCGCCTTCGGCTCCCCAGCCGGCTGCCCCGGCCGCCCGGTCTGCCGCCGCGGCTCCTCCTTCAGCCGCCGCGCCCACTGCCACCGGGCCCGCCACTCGGTCCCCGTCCGCTCCGAGTGGCGCGAACTCAGGCGGGTCGGGGAGCGTCGAGATGTTCCGCCGCGCGTGGCCCGAGGTTCTCGAGGCCCTCGCGAGCATCAAGCGCCTCACGTGGATTCTCGTCAGCCAGAACGCCAACGTCGCTGGCTTCGACGGGCGGACGCTCACGCTGGCATTCGCGAATTCGGGCTCCGCCGGCTCGTTCTCGCGGGGCGACCACTCGGACAACGTCCGCCGCGCCGTCCAGAAGGTGCTGGGCGCCGACGTCCAGATCGACGCGACGACCGGCGGCAACGGCCCGTCTCCCGCCGCCGCGAGAGGGGCTGAGTCCGGCCCAAAAGCGCCGGCTGAACCGACCCCGCGCTCTGCCGCGCCCGAAAACGCCGCACGACAGCCCGCCGCGCCCGAAAGCGCCGCACGACAGCCCGCCGCACCACAGTCTGCGGCGCCGCAGCCCGCAGAGTTCAGCGCTCCATCCGACCCTGGCCGCCCCGCACTGGCAGCCAACCCCGCACAGGCGGCTCCCCGCGAGCCCGCCGCGCCGTCCGCAGCGGACATCGCCTGGGGGCTGGCTTCCGCCCCGCCCGCATCGGTCGGACAGAGCAAGGCCGAACAGGGCACCCCTGGGCCGGACACCGCTGGCCAGAACACCACTGAGCAGCGGACCGCTGGGCAGCGGTCCGCTGGGCAGGGCAACACAGGGCAGAGCACCACTGGGCTGAACTCTGGAGACGAGGCGAGCGCCGGCGAGGCGAACGCCGACCGGACGGGCACAGCACAGCCTCGCCCCGAGCAGGATCGACTCGGAGCACGGCCTGCCTCCCCTGACGGCACCGCCGGCCAGGGCCCTGCGGCTGGACCATCCGCGCCACCGCCAGCGACGGAACGACGCACCGCGACCCGGCCTGCGGCAGCCCCGGAACGAACGCCGGCGGTCCCCGCGAGCACTGGGCCGTCGGACCCGTATGCCGACATCCCCTACGGCGACGATGAGCCGCCCGCCGACTGGGACGAGCCGCTCCCCGAGGACGAGGGCTGGCGGAGCCCGTCGCCGAGCCGCGGCGGGCAGCCGCAGTCCATCCCGTCGCCCGCGCCTTCGCGAGGCCCGGCGTCGCCGGACGCAGCCGGCAGCACCTCGAGCGAACCGACGGGCCGTCCGGGGGCACGCAGGCCGGATTCCGGCGGACCGGACGCCGGCGAGTCCGGTTCCGGCAAGACGACCAACGATCCATGGGCCTACGCCCGGGAGTCCGCGCCCGGCGTCTGGACCGTGGGCTCAGAGCCGAACATGCCGACCGAATCGCAAGACGCTGCGCTCCCTGAGGCAACGTCCGCGCCCGAGCCGTCGTCGCCGTCGTACGCGCCCGCCGCGGCCCAGCCGCCCGCGCGTCCCGCTTCGCAAGACCGGCAGACGGCAGCGCCGAGCCAGCCACCCGCATCGGCCCACGGCGAGCCGGGCCCAGCCCCCACCGGCGGGAAGCCGCTCAGCATGTACCAGCGGCTCTCGCAGCGCGCTGCCCAAGAACGCGGCGTAGGCCAACCGGTGAGTGCACCCGCCCCGGCCCAGGCGCGCCCCGTGGTGGAGGACATCCCGAGCGCGGACGACGAGACGGTCGAGGATTCGGGGCTCTTCGGCCGCGCCGCCGTCGAACGGATCCTCGGCGGCAAGCTCGTCGAGGAGCGCGCCCACGACGGCACGGTGATCCCGCCTCGCTGACGTTGGCTGACGCAGTTGAAGCCGGCGCAGGCGGTAGCGTAGTGGGGTGTATGAAGGCGCAGTCCAAGACCTAATCGACGAGCTCGGGAGACTCCCCGGCATCGGGCCCAAGTCGGCCCAGCGCCTCGCCTTCCACATCCTCGAAGCGGACGCCGACGATATGAAGCGGCTCGTGGCCGCAATCACCGTCGTCAAGGAGCGCGTGAAGTTCTGCCAGATCTGCGGCAACGTCTCCGAGCAGGAGACGTGCTCGATCTGCCGGGACTCGCGCCGCGACCCGAGCGTCATCTGCGTTGTCGAAGAATCCAAGGACGTGGTCGCGGTCGAGCGCACGCGCGCCTACCGCGGCCGCTACCACGTGCTCGGCGGTGCCATCAACCCCATCGCGGGAATCGGGCCGGACCAGCTGCGCATCCGCGAGCTCCTCGGCCGCCTCAACGACGACGCCGTGACCGAGGTCATCATCGCCACCAACCCGAACCTCGAGGGCGAGGCCACGTCCACCTATCTCGCGCGGATGCTGCAGAGCATCGGCATCAAGGTCACGCGGCTCGCCTCGGGGCTGCCCGTGGGCGGCGACCTCGAATATGCCGACGAGATCACGTTGGGCCGCGCGTTCGAGGGACGGCGCAGCGCGATCGGCTGACGTTGTGACAAAACATTACGCTCCCACCGGCGGCCGGAGCATGCTGGACCTATGAGCACACCACGCACATCGGTCCCCGTTCTCGACCTCGCCACCGCGAGGGGCCGCGACGGCAAGTTCACCCCCCAGTTCCTCGACGCCCTCCGCGATGCCGCGCACAACGTCGGCTTCTTTCAGGTGGTCGGCTACGGCGGCCGGCCCGGACAGGACCAAGAACTCCTCGACACCGTCGCCGAGTTCTTCCGCCTCCCGCTCGAGGACCGCCTGGCCCTCGACAATCGGACCTCAGCCCAGTTCCGCGGCTACACCCGGCTCGGCACGGAGGTCACGCAGGGGCGCGCGGACTCGCGCGAGCAGATCGACTACGGGCCCGACCGCGAACCGCTCGACGACGTTCCCGCAGACCAGCCCTACCTCGGGCTTCAAGGCCACAACCAGTGGCCAGCGCGCTTCCCCGAGCTCGAAAAGGCCGCGATGGGCTGGGCAGAGCTCATGTCCACCGTCGGGGCCGAGCTGCTCTCCGCCATCTCGGTAGCGATCGGGCTCCCCGAGGACCACTTCGACCGCGCGTTCTCCGGTACGCCCGCGTGGATGGGCAAGCTCGTGCACTATGTGGGCGGCGGCTTGGTGCCCGAGGCCGGCGACCAGGGCGTGGGCGCCCACGCTGACTACGGCTTCGTGACACTGCTCCTCCAGGACTCCGTGGGCGGCCTCGAGGTCAAGCCGTACGGGCAGTCCGAGTGGATCGACGTCCCGCCGACGCCCGGCGCGCTCGTGGTGAACCTCGGCGAGATGCTCGAGGTCGCGACCGACGGTTACCTCATGGCCACCATCCACCGAGTCACGGCGCCGCCCGCGGGCGTGGACCGCTACTCGGTGCCGTTCTTCTGGTCGCCGCGCCTCGACGCGGTGATCGACAAGGTCGAGCTCCCGGCGGACCTTGCCGCGGAGGCCCGCGGCGTCTCCGACGACCCCACGAACCCGATGCTCGCCTCCTACGGCGCGAACGTCCTCAAGGGCTGGCTCCGCGCCCACCCGGAGACGGCTCGGCGGCACTATCCGCAGCTCGCCCGCTGACCGACGGCAGCGGCAGGGCGCGCGCCAGCCTAACCGTCACACTGTGAAGCTCGAAGAGGCCTGCCGATAGAATTGCAGCGAATCTCCGCTCCCCTACGTCCCAGTGAGTGTGCCCGTATGTCGCTTCCTCCTGTGCTGCCCGCCAAGCAACTCGTCGTCCAGAAGTTCGGCGGGTCCTCGGTCGCCGACGCGGCGGGCGTCAAGCGGGTCGCGCAGCGCGTCGTGGACTACCACGAGGCTGGCCACGAGGTCGTCGTCGTGGTCTCCGCGATGGGTGACACCACTGACGAGCTCCTGGACCTCGCCGCGCAGATCACCGACAGCGCCCCTGCCCGCGAGATGGACATGCTCCTCTCGGCCGGCGAGCGCATGTCCATGGCGCTCCTCGCGATGGCCATCGACGAGCTGGGGCACAGGGCGCAGTCGTTCACGGGCTCGCAGGCCGGCATGATCACGGACGGCACGCACGGCAAGGCACGCATCATCGAGGTCGACCCGCACCGCATCAGGACCTCGCTCGACAAGGGCAACATCGCGATCGTCGCGGGCTTCCAGGGCGTGAGCCACGAGAGCCACGACATCACGACGCTGGGGCGCGGTGGCTCGGACACGACCGCGGTCGCGCTCGCTGCGGCCCTCGAGGCCGACGTCTGCGAGATCTACACCGACGTGGACGGCGTCTACACCGCCGATCCGCGCGTGGTGCCGTCCGCGCGCAAGATCGAGACGATCTCGAGCGAGGAGATGCTCGAGCTCGCCGCGTCCGGCGCGAAAATCCTCCACCTGCGCTGCGTCGAGTACGCGCGCCGCTTCGGGGTTCCGCTCCACGTGCGGTCCTCGTTCAGCCACCGCGAGGGGACGTGGGTCCTGCCCGCCCCGGAAGACAAGATCACGATCAACGAGGGAGTCGCCTTGGAACAGCCCATCATCTCCGGCGTCGCGCACGACCGATCAGAGGCCAAGGTCACCGTGGTCGGCGTCCCCGACATCCCGGGCAAGGCGGCCGCGATCTTCCAGGTCATCGCGAAGGCGAACTCGAACATCGACATGATCGTCCAGAACGTCTCGACATTCGGGCGCGGCAAGACGGACATCTCCTTCACGCTCCCGATCATCGAGGGCGCGAGCGCGCTGAACGCCCTCCGGGCGGCCCAGCCGGAGATCGGCTTCGAGGACATCGAGTACAACGCCGAGATCGGCAAACTCTCGCTCATCGGCGCGGGCATGCGCTCCCACCCCGGCGTCTCCGCCACGTTCTTCAAGGCGCTCTCCGACGCGGGCATCAACATCGACATGATCTCGACCTCGGAGATCCGCATCTCCGTGGTGACCCGCGCCGACCTGCTCGACGCCGCGGTCCGCGCGATCCACACGGCGTTCAACCTCGACGCCGAGATCGAGGCCACCGTGTACGGCGGCACCGGCCGCTGACCCCGAGGCTCGACCCCGGGCGCCGCGAGTGCCCGGGTTCCCCTTGAATCGCTGAACGGACGACGGCGGGCGCGCACCCGCCGTCGTCCGTTCACGTCTGAGCCTCTTGCTCAGCGCTCCTCGTCGGACTTCCGGACGGCATAGTGGTGGCCTTCGGAATCCGTCTCGACCTCGAAGGTCCGCAGCTCTTCCTCGGATGCCTCTTCGTATTCGTCGTGCTTGTGGACCACGGGGGCGCTGATGTCTCCGCGATGCGGGAAGACGAGAATCTTCGCCGCGCGCTCCGTCGCGTCCATGAACTTGCCCAGGACACTGTGCTCGTGCTCGCCGGTCTTCTGCACCGGAGCCTCGGGATGCTTCCGCGAATCGGGCATGTCATCACCCCCTCCCGCTTTGCGCCATTTTACGCCCGGTGTGACGCAGGGCTCAGGCCGGACGGAGGCGTTTTCGGCTCGCTCAGCGCAGGGAGCGGTCCGTGGGATCCTTCGGGACCACGTACGTGCTGCCGTCGGCGCGCGTGATCGTCTCCCACTGCTGGGCCTCGGCTTCGCGCTGGGCGAGGACGGCCTTGCTCTGCTCCGTCATCTCGCCGACGGTGGTGCCGCGATGGGCGGGGCCGAAGACGGCGCGGAGGCGACCGGTGGCGCGCATGAACCGTTGGACGAAGTTCTCCTGAGCCATGTCCTGTCCTTCGGGTGCTTGGGTCCGTTCGGAATGGGTACTCATCACATAGTACCCTGATTGTTAGTGCACTAATTAATGGAGACGCATGCTGCCCCCCGAGACCGATACGCCCACGGACGATCTCCTCCTCGAACGCCAGCTGTGCTTCGCCCTGAGCGTCGCGAGCCGGAGCGTCGTGGCGGCCTACCGCCCCGTGCTGGAGCCCATGGGACTCACGCATCCGCAGTACCTCGTGATGCTCGCGCTCTGGGAGCGGAGCCCGCGCACCGTGCGCGACATCAGCGAAGCGCTGCTGCTCGAGCCCGCGACCGTGACGCCGCTCCTCAAGCGGCTCGAGGAGTCCGGGCTCGTGACGCGCGCGCGGAAGGCCGGGGACGAGCGTGCCCTCGACGTCGCACTCACTCCGGCGGGGCGCGAGCTGCGCAACCGGGCGCTCGCTGTGCCCGTGACGATGATGTCCCGGCTCAACATCTCGCGCGAGGACGCCGAGGAGCTGCACCAGTCCATGATGAAACTCATCGGCGCGGCGCAGGCGAGCCGGGGCCTCGACGGCACGGTCCCGCGGCCGACTTCCCCAGCGACGTTCCCAACTTCCCCAGCTTTAGAGACGACGACGGCGCGACCTGCCGGTGAATTCCAGCAACCCGCCGCGGATTGAAGCTTAAAGCTGGTGAACAAGGCGCAAAAGTTGGGGAACTCGGCGGGCGAGGATAATGGAGTGGTGCCTTTGCCCGCTCCGGTCGCCCCCGCCGTCGTCCTCCACGAGGACGAGTGGCTGCCGCGCGCCCAGGCCCACGCCGAACGGGCCGCGCGATTCGCCGAGCCGTTCGTCGCGCGGCGGAACGCGCGGAAGAAGCACCCGGTCGAGGACTTCCTGTTCACGTACTACACCCACAAGCCGGGGCAGCTTGGGCGCTGGCACCCAGGCGCGGGCGTCGCGCTCGCGGGCGACGGCGCTGCGGAGCGGCTCGGCTGGAAGCACTACCGCGCGCTCACGGACGCCGAGCGCGAGGCCGCGGGCGTGCGGGAGAGGACGCCCGCCGTCGTCCTCGATGCGGAGGGGTACGTCGCCGAGCGCGAGGAGACCGTGCGCTTCAGCCGCGTCATCCTGAGCGGAACGGCTCAGCGGCCCGCGCAGTTCGGCTGCTTCGGACTGCACGAATGGGCCATGGCGTACCACTCGGAGAAGTTCGGGATCCGGCACGAGTACCTCCCGCTTCGGCTCGGCGCTGAGGGGACCGACCGCGTGGTCGAGGAGAGCCGGATCCGGTGCACGCACTTCGACGCGTTCCGCTTCTACACGCCGGACGCCGCGCCCCGCAACGAGCTCCAGCCCACGCGCGAGACGCAGCGACACCTCGAACAGCCCGGCTGCCTGCACGCGAACATGGACCTCTACAAGTGGGCGTACAAGCTCGGGGCTGCGGTGCCCGGCGAGCTGCTCATGGACTGCTTCGAGCTCGCCCAGCGCATCCGCGAGATGGACATGCAGGCCTCGCCCTACGACCTCAGCGACTGGGGCTACTCCCCCATCCGCATCGAGACGCCCGCCGGGAAGGCAGAGTACGTCGAGCTCCAGCGCGGCTTCGCGTCCGAGGCTGCGGTGCTGCGCGAACGACTGACGACGGCGATCGCCCCCTTGGCGTCGCTCCTCCCCTGACGGGGTCGCTGGACCCGGCTATCCGGCTAGACGGCCTCGACGTAGAGCCAACGCCCGTCCTCGCGCACAAAACGCGAGGTCTCCCGCATGACTCCCCGCCCGCCGTCGTCCGTGTAATGGGCGGCGAACTCGACAATCCCTGCGCCGTCGAACGGACCGCCCGCCTCGACGCGGACGACGGCGAGGCGTCGCCACCGCGTGCCGTCGTCGAGTTCCAGCGTGGCCGGCCGGGTCGACGGATGCCACGTGGCGAGAAGGTAGTCCGCCATGCCGGGTTCGGGGGCGAGCGCGAACGCGCTGAACCGCGAGCGCATGAGGGCCTCCGCGGTCGGTGCGGCCCCGCCGGCATGGAAGCGGCCGCAGCACGAACCATAGGTCTCGCCGGTGCCGCAGGGGCAGCGGGAATCGGGATCGAACGTCACGGACCCAAGATTAGCTCCGGGATTCCGGCGGTCTGGGGCCCCTCCGGTAGAATCGGGGCTGCAAGCTCGCGGAGTTCACTGTCCCGCGCTCGGCGTGACGGGGCACTCCCAGTGGCTTGCCCACTCACCCTCAAGCACAGGAGCCTCCTCGATGCCCCGGATCGTTGTCGATGTCATGCCGAAACCCGAGATTCTCGACCCCCAGGGGAAGGCGATCGTGGGTGCCCTTCCGCGGCTCGGCTTCACGGCCTTCAGCGGTGTTCGCCAGGGCAAGCGCTTCGAGCTGACCGTGGACGGCGAGGTGACCGAGGAGATCCTCGAGCAGGCCCGCAACGCCGCCGCGACGATGCTCTCCAACCCCGTGATCGAAGATGTGGTCAACGTCGAGGTCCTCGACGAGACGGCGTCGGAGGACGTCGCGGGCGCCCCCGAGGCGGTCTGAGCATGAGCGAAACCCCTCTCATTGCGGACCTCGGCGGATCCGAGACCGCGCCGCTGACGGATGCCAAGATCGGCGTCGTCACGTTCCCCGGCACGCTCGACGACCGCGACGCCGCGCGGGCCGTGCGGCTTGCGGGCGCGACCCCCGTCCCGCTGTGGCACGCGGACACGGATCCCGCTGCGCTCCGTGGCGTCGACGCCGTCGTCATCCCCGGCGGCTTCTCCTACGGCGACTACCTGCGCGCGGGCGCGATCGCGCGGTTCGCGCCGCTCATGGCGAAGATCGTCGACGCCGCGAACTCGATCGACAAGCTGCCCGTGCTCGGCATCTGCAATGGATTCCAGATCCTCACCGAGGCTCACCTCCTGCCGGGGTCGATGGTCAAGAACGACCACCTCAAGTTCATCTGCCGCGACCAGACGCTCCGGGTCGAGAACAACCGCACCGCGTGGACCAACCAGTACGCGGACGGCCAGGAGATCACGATCGTCCTCAAGAACCAGGACGGCCAGTACGTCGCGGACGAGAAGACGCTCGACGAGCTCGAGGCCGAGGGCCGCGTCGCGTTCCGCTATGTCGGCTGGAACCCGAACGGCTCGCGCCGCGGGATCGCCGGCATCACCAACTCGGCGGGCAACGTCGTGGGCCTCATGCCGCACCCCGAGCACGCCGTCGAGCCTGGTTTCGGCCCCCTCGGCGCCGACGGACACTACAGCACCGACGGCCTCGGCTTCTTCGCGTCCGTCCTCAGCCAGCTCGTGGGAGAGGCAAAGTGAGCGAGACAACTGTGCAGAAGTTCAACATCGACACCGTCGAGCACGCCGCGGGGACCCCGGACGTCGAACTGCCCTGGGCCGAGCTGGGCCTCAAGCAGAACGAGTTCGAGGAGATCGTCAAGCTCCTCGACCGCCGGCCCACCGCCGCCGAGCTCGCGATGTACTCGGTCATGTGGAGCGAGCACTGCTCCTACAAGTCCTCGAAGGTGCACCTCCGCCAGTTCGGCGAGAAGCTCACGGACGAGATGAAGAAGGACATGATGGTGGGCATCGGCGAGAACGCCGGTGTGACCGACCTCGGCGACGGCTGGGCCGTCACGTTCAAGGTCGAGTCCCACAACCACCCCTCGTTCGTCGAGCCGTACCAGGGCGCCGCGACCGGCATCGGTGGCATCGTGCGCGACATCATCTCGATGGGTGCGCGCCCCGTGGCCGTCATGGACCCGCTGCGCTTCGGCGCGATCGACCACCCGGACACGGCCCGCCTCGTGCACGGCATCGTCTCGGGCATCGGCGGCTACGGCAACTCGCTCGGCCTGCCGAACATCGGCGGCGAGGTCGTATTCGACTCCGTGTACCAGGCCAACCCCCTCGTGAACGCACTCGCCGTCGGCGTCCTCCGCCACGAGGACCTGCGCCTCGCGAACGCGTCCGGCGTGGGGAACCGCGTGGTGCTGTTCGGCGCGCGCACGGGCGGCGACGGGATCGGCGGGGCCTCTGTTCTGGCTTCCGAGTCCTTCGACGACTCGAAGCCCTCGAAGCGCCCCGCCGTCCAGGTCGGCGACCCGTTCGCGGAGAAGGTGCTCATCGAGTGCTGCCTCGAGCTCTTCAAGCACTCGCTCGTCGAGGGCATCCAGGACCTCGGCGCCGCCGGCATTTCGTGCGCGACGTCGGAGCTCGCCTCGAACGGCGAGGGCGGCATGCGCGTCGAGCTCACGAACGTCCTGCTCCGCGACCCGACCCTGACGCCGGGCGAGATCCTCATGTCCGAGTCGCAGGAACGCATGATGGCGGTCGTGACGCCGGAGAACGTGGCCGAGTTCGAGAAGGTCATGGAGAAGTGGAACGTCGAGTTCTCGTGGCTCGGCGAGGTCACGGATTCGGGCCGGCTCGTCATCACGTGGGAAGGCGCGACGATCGTCGACGTCGACCCCCGGACCGTCGCGCACGAGGGCCCGGTCTACAACCGCCCGTTCAACCGGCCCGAGTGGCTCGATCAGGTCCAGGCGGACGGCTTCCGCGCGTCGCACGCCGGCGCGGACCTGCCCGCGGCCGGCGACCAGCTCAGGGCCGCCGTGCTTGAGCTCATGGCGTCGCCGAACATGTGCGACAAGTCGTGGGTCACGAAGCAGTACGACCACTACGTGGGCGGCAACACGGCCCTCGCGTCCCCCGACGACGCCGGCGTGATTCGCGTCGACGAGGAGACCGGGCTCGGCGTCGCGATCTCGACGGACGCGAACGGCCGCTACGCGTACCTCGACCCCTACACCGGCGCGCAGCTCGCGCTCGCGGAGTCGTACCGGAACGTCGCGACGTCCGGCGCCGTGCCGATGGCCGTGACCGACTGCCTCAACTTCGGCTCCCCCGAGGACCCCGAGGTCATGTGGCAGTTCGCGGAGGCCGTGCGCGGCCTCGCCGACGCGTGCCAGACGCTGGGCATCCCGGTGACGGGCGGCAACGTCTCGCTCTACAACCAGACAGGCACCACGGCGATCCACCCCACCCCGGTGGTCGGCGTCCTGGGCAAGTTCGACGACGTCGATCGCCGCACGCCCTCGGGCTGGCAACAGAACGCGGACGGCCAAGCGATCTACCTCCTCGGCACCACGCGCGACGAGCTGGACGGCTCAGAGTTCGCGAACCTGCGCGGGCACCTCGGGGGCCTGCCGCCGAAGCTCGACCTCGAGGCGGAGAAGACGCTCGGCGCGATCCTCATCAACGCCTCGCGCGACGGCATGATCGACTCGGCCCACGACCTTTCCGAGGGCGGCCTCGCCGCGGCCCTGTCCGAGATGGTCCTCCGCTTCGGCGTCGGGGCGCGCATTGCGCTCGACGACCTGTGCGCGCGCGACGGCGTGGATGCGTTCACGGCGCTGTTCTCGGAGTCGCAGGCACGCGCCGTCGTCGCCGTCCCGCGCTCCGAGGAGGTGCGCTTCAACGACATGGCCACCGCCCGCCAGTTCCCGGTGGTGCGCCTCGGCGTCGTCGATGTCCTGGCCACCGCGCTCGAGGTCCAGGGCCTCTTCGACCTGCCGATCGCCGAGCTGCGCGAGGCGCACGAGGGGACGCTGCCGAAGCACTTCGGCTGAGCTCTCTCGGCGTAGCGGGATCGCCCCGCCCTTCGGATCCTGCCCCCTGCGCCAGCGGGGAGCGAAGTCCGAAGGGCGGGGCGTTTCCGTTCTGACCCGTGCGCTGGGATCCGTGCGCGGTCGCCCGGCGCGCTGGGATCCGTGCGCCGTGGCCCGTGCGGGCGGGCCCAGACCCGCTCAGTCAGTCGTCGCTCGCGCCCTGACCGGCGCGCCAGGGTCCAGACCTGCCTGGTCAGTCGTCGCTCGCGCCCTGACCGGCGCGCCAGGGTCCAGACCTGCCTGGTCAGTCGTCGCTGCGGAGCTCCCGGCGGCGGGCGCTCAGAAGGTCCAGCTCCGGGCGGCCGGCGACAAAACGTTCGACGGCGTCGAGCACCTCGACCGCGTGGGTCCGGTCCGCCGTGACGAGCACCGCGCCGAGTTCGGCCCGGCGATAGAGCTCCTGCGCGCCAACCTCTGCGGCCGAGACGTCGAATCGCCGCCGCAGCTCGCCCACGAGCGGACGCACGATCGCGCGCTTCTCCTTGAGCGTGTGCACGTCCCCGAGGAGGATGTCGAACTCGATCCACGCGATCCACATGCGCCCATTCTCCCCGCCACCCCATTCGTCTCGGGTACAGATACCCTCGCCCACAGCCATCTCGGGTACAGATACCCTCGCCCACAGCCATCTCGGGTACAGATACCTCCGCCCACAGCCATCTCGGGTACAGCTACCTCCGCCCACAGCCATCTCGGGTACAGCTACCTCCGCCCACAGCCATTTCGGGTGGGACTGTCAGTTAAACGGTGTGCGGGGCCTTGGCGGTTTCAGTGAGTGGTTCTCTCGAACCGGTCCGCGAAGGTGATCGCGAACGCGTTGAGGGCTGGCTTCCACCTGATCGCCCAGCGTGCCCTG
>NZ_SWDW01000004.1 GCF_004919045.1 Sinomonas albida | reverse complement strand
GCAGATCAGGTTCGTGAACACTCATGCACCCGATCAGACGGCCCGAAGCGTCTACAACGTCCTGAGACACACTGTCTACGAGGTCCCGAGACAGAAGTGTCTATTAGGTCCCGAGACTTCACACCCCCCGATTTGCCGTCTCGGGTACAGCTACACCCCCGGATTTGCCGTTTCGGGTACAGCTACACCCCAGATCTGACGTCTCGGGTACAGCTACACTTCGAATCTGACGTTTCGGGTACAGCTACACCCCGAATCTGACGTTTCGGGTACGCCAACTAGCCCCTCCTAGCCCTTCTCGGGTCCAGAAACGACGACCGGCGCCTATCGAATGAAAGGCGCCGGCCGTCGTCGTATGTTGTTCAGGATTCGGGGGCCGGCGAGTATCTGTACCCGAGACGCTCCTCAAGGCGAGTATCGGTACCCGAGACGCTCCTCAAGGCGAGTATCTGTACCCGAAACGCTCCCCAGGGCGAGTATCTGTACCCGAGACGATGTCGCCGGGGTGGGTTGTCGACGGGGTCAGCCGACGAGCGGGCTCCCGATGAACGGGTCGACCGCGAGGGCGAGGAACAGGATCGTGAGGTAGCTGATCGAGCCGTGGAAGACCTTCATGGCCTTCTTGTCCTCGATCTCCTCGCGCTGCGCCCGGCCGTAGAGGGCGTGGGACTCCCACAGGAACCACGCCCCGCTTGCGACGGCAGCGATGGTGTACACCCACCCGGCGTGGCCGAGCGGCACGAGCAGGAGCGAGCAGATCACCATCGCCCAGGCGTAGAGGACCACCTGGACCGAGACGATCTTGGCCCCGGCCACGGCGCCGAGCATGGGCACCTGCGCGTTGCGGTAGTCCTCGCCGTAACGCATCGAAAGAGGCCAGTAGTGGGGCGGCGTCCAGAGGAAGATCACCATGAAGAGGACGACGGCGGGCCAAGCCACCGTGCCTGTCACGGCGGCCCAGGCGATCAGCACCGGGAAACAGCCGGCAGCGCCTCCCCACACGATGTTCTGCGCCGTGCGGCGCTTCAGAACGAGCGTGTAGACGACGACGTAGAAGAAGATGGCGGCGGCGCCGAGCACCGACGAGAGCGGGTTGGCGCCGAACCACAGGATGGCGAGCGACGCGATCCCCAGGATCCACGCGAAGGCGAGCGCCTCGCGCGGCGTCACCTCACCGGTCACGAGGGGCCGGTTCACGGTGCGGCGCATGAGCCGATCGATGTCACGGTCGATATAGCAGTTGAACGCCCCGGCGCTGCCTGCGGCGAAGGCCCCGCCGATGAGCGTCGCCGCGATGAGCCCGAGGGACGGGAATCCGCGCTGCGCGTAGATCATGGTCGGGAGGGTGCTCACGAGGAGCAGTTCGATGACGCGGGGCTTCGTGAGAGCCACGTACGCCTTGACCTTGCGGGCGATCTTCGAGCCGGTCGGGCGGGACGGGGCGTGGGCGTCTGTACTCACGGGTGCGCGACTCTTTTCTTCTTCCTGATGAGCCTCCATCATACCCGCGCCCGCGTCCCCCGCCTTTCGGCGCAGCCCCCTCGGCGCGAATGTCCGCCGATTCACATTCAGCCCAATTTCTGCCAAACCGCTGACCCCTGTGGAGCCTCGTGCGTAGTATGTGAGCTGGTTGTCCCGACGTCGCAACACGAGGGATACACAAAGAAGACGTTTCAATGGTGAACGGCCGGCTGGCATCCGTGGGCCCACCATGACGGGCTCCCGACGCCATACCGCCGTCAGCGATGGAGAGGGGCTCGTTTACGTGCCTGCTGTTGATCTTGAAGAACTGACGTGGACTGATGTTGACCGCAAGGCGGTGGACACGATCCGGGTCCTGGCCGCAGATGCGGTGCAGAAGGTGGGCAACGGGCACCCTGGCACGGCGATGAGCCTCGCGCCGGCGGCCTACCTGCTCTTCCAGAAGCTCATGCGGCACGATCCCGCGGATCCGCACTGGATCGGCCGGGACCGGTTCGTCCTCTCCCCCGGGCATTCCTCGCTCACGCTCTACATCCAGCTGTTCCTGGCCGGGTACGGCCTCGAGCTGTCCGACCTCGAGTCCCTGCGCACGTGGGGGTCGCTGACTCCGGGGCACCCGGAGTACGGGCACACGAAGGGCGTCGAGATCACCACCGGCCCGCTCGGGCAGGGCCTCGCGTCCTCGGTCGGCTTCGCGTACTCCCAGCGCCGCGAGCGGGGCCTGTACGACCCGACCGCCGCCGAGGGCACCTCGCCGTTCGACCACACCGTGTGGGTCATCGCGTCCGACGGCGACCTCCAGGAAGGCGTCACGTCCGAGGCCTCGTCGCTGGCTGGGCACCAGGAGCTGGGCAACCTCGTCGTCATCTACGACGAGAACCACATCTCGATCGAGGACGACACCGACGTCGCGTTCACCGAGGACGTCCTGGCCCGCTACGCAGCGTACGGCTGGCACACCCAGCGCGTGGACTGGACCAAGTCCGGCGAGTACGTCGAGGACGTCCAGGAGCTCTATCAGGCCCTCGTCGCCGCAAAGGCCGAGACCGGCCGTCCGTCGATCATCTCGCTGCGCACGCTCATTGGCTGGCCGTCCCCGACGAAGCAGAACACGGGCAAGATCCACGGCTCGGCGCTCGGCGCCGACGAGGTGGCGGCCCTCAAGGAGGTCCTCGGCTTCGACCCCGAGAAGTCCTTCTTCGTCGACCCCGAGGTCCTCTCCCACACCCGCGGTGCGCTCGAGCGCGGCACCAAGGCCCGCGCGGCCTGGCAGGAGAGCTTCGACGCCTGGGCCGCCGCCAACCCGGAGGCCGCCGAGCTGCAGGAGCGCATCGAGGCCCGCCGCCTGCCCGAGGGCTGGGAGCAGTCGCTGCCCGAGTTCCCGGCGGGCAAGGACGTCTCGACCCGCGCCGCCTCCGGCAAGGTCCTGAACGCGATCGGCCCGGTGCTGCCCGAGCTGTGGGGCGGCTCGGCCGACCTCGCCGAGTCGAACAACACCACGATCGAGGGCTCGCCCTCGTTCATCCCGGCGTCCCGGTCCACCGCGGCGTGGAAGGGCAACCCCTACGGCCGCGTGCTGCACTTCGGCATCCGCGAGCACGCGGCAGCGTCGATCGTCAACGGCATCACCCTCGGCGGGAAGACCCGCGCGTTCTCCGGTACGTTCCTGATCTTCTCGGACTACCAGCGTCCCGCGATCCGCCTCTCCGCGCTCATGGGCATCCCGTCCACCTACGTCTGGACGCACGACTCGATCGGCCTCGGCGAGGACGGCCCGACGCACCAGCCGGTCGAGCAGCTCGCATCGCTGCGCGCGATCGTGGGCCTCGACGTCGTCCGTCCCGCGGACGCGAACGAGGTCGCCTGGGCCTGGAAGACCATCCTCGAGAACACCTCGAACCCGGCGGGCATCGTCCTGACCCGCCAGAACCTCCCGACCTGGGATCGCGGCGAGGGCGGCTTCGGGGCTGCGTCCGGCGTCGCGAAGGGCGGCTACGTCCTGGCCGAGGCCCAGCGCGACGGCGCCGACGTCACCCCGGATGTGGTGCTCATCGGCACCGGCTCCGAGGTCCAGCTTGCCGTCGCGGCCCGCGAGGCGCTCGCGGCCGAGGGCATCGCCGCGCGCGTGGTCTCGATGCCCTGCGTCGAGTGGTTCAAGGCCCAGGACGCCGCCTACCGCGAGTCCGTGCTCCCCGCCGCCGTCAAGGCCCGAGTCTCCGTCGAGGCCGGCCTGGCCCTCGGCTGGCGCGAGTTCGTCGGCGACGCTGGCCGCACCATCAGCCTCGAGCACTACGGGGCATCGGCCGACTACAAGACCCTGTTCCGTGAGTTCGGGATCACCGCGGAGGCCGTCACCCAGGCCGCCAAGGATTCGATCGCGGACTCCGCGCGTTAACGACTAGAGAGTGCGGCTACCCGCCATCTTCGGGTAATGACCCCTCACAAGGAGGAACTGACATGACTACCCCTACCAAGGCCCTCTCCGACGCCGGCGTTTCGATCTGGCTCGATGACCTCTCCCGCCAGCGCCTGACCGACGGCTCCCTCAAGGCCCTCATCGACGAAAAGAACGTCGTCGGCGTGACCACGAACCCGACGATCTTCCAGGGCGCGATCACGAAGGGCCACGGCTACGACGCCCAGCTTCGCGAGCTCGTCGCGGACGGCGCCGACGTCGAGCGCACCGTGTTCGAGCTCACCACGCTCGACGTGGCCAACGCCTGCGACCTCTTCGCCCCCATCGCGGAGACGACCCACGGCGTCGACGGGCGAGTCTCCATCGAGGTCGACCCGCGCCTCGCGTGGGACACCGCCGGCACGATCGCCGAGGCCAAGCGCCTTCGCGACAAGGTCGCCCGCGACAACGTGTACATCAAGATCCCGGCCACCCTCGAGGGCCTCGAGGCCATCGCCGAGACGCTCGCGGCGGGGATCAGCGTCAACGTGACCCTGATCTTCTCGCTCGAGCGCTACCGGGCCGTGATCAACGCGTTCATGACCGGGCTCGAGAAGGCCAAGGCCAACGGCCACGACCTCGCGAAGATCCATTCCGTCGCCTCGTTCTTCGTCTCCCGCGTTGACTCCGAGGTCGACAAGCGCCTCGAAGCGATCGGCATCGACGAGGCCAGGGCGCTCAAGGGCCAGGCTGGCTTGGCGAACGCGCGCCTCGCCTACCAGGTCTTCGAGGAGGAATTCGGGTCCGAGCGCTTCAAGCTCCTCGCCGACGCCGGAGCGCTCCCCCAGCGCCCGCTGTGGGCCTCCACCGGCGTGAAGGACCCCTCGCTCCCGGACACCCTCTACGTCACGGGCCTCGTCGCCCCCGGCGTGGTGAACACGATGCCCGAGAAGACCCTCGACGCGACGTACGACCACGCCGAGGTCACCGGGGACACCGTCCGCGGCACCTACGAAGCGTCCAACGCCCACCTCGACGCGCTCGAGAAGATCGGCGTCTCCTACAACGACGTCGTCGCGGTCCTCGAGACCGAGGGCCTGGACAAGTTCGTCGCGTCCTGGAAGGACCTCCTCGCGGACGTCGAGCGCACGCTCTCCGAAACCGCGCAGGGAGCGCGCGCATGAGTGCGCTGACCTTCGACGCCACCGGCGCGGCTCGCGAGGCCATCGAGGCGCACGTCGCGCAGCTTGCGGCCGACGGCGTGGCGAGCGGGATCTTCGCGAAGAACCCCACGCTGTGGGGCAAGGATGCGGAAGAGGAATCGTCGAAGCGCCTCGGCTGGACCGACGCCGCGAGCGTGTCGCAGCCGCTCGTCGCCGACATCGTCGCCCTGCGGGATGCGTTCCGCTCCGAGGGCGTCGACCGGATCGTCCTGTGCGGCATGGGCGGTTCGTCGCTCGCGCCCGAGGTCATCACGGCGACGGCGGGCGTCCCGCTCGTCGTCCTCGACTCGACCGACCCCGAGCAGGTGGCTTCGGCGCTGTCGGAGCGGATCGAGGCGACGGCCATCGTCGTGTCCTCGAAGTCCGGTTCGACCGTCGAGACCGACTCGCAGCGCCGGGCCTTCGAGGCGGCCTTCACGGCCGCCGGCATCGACGCGAAGCAGCGCATCGTCGTCGTCACCGACCCCGGCTCGCCGCTCGAGAAGGCGAGCCACGAGGCAGGCTATCGCGCGGTGTTCAACGCGGACCCGACCGTCGGGGGGCGCTACTCCGCCCTCACGGCGTTCGGTCTCGTGCCGTCGGGCCTCGCGGGCGTCGACATCCAGGCGCTGCTCGACGAGGCGGAAGAGGCTGCGGAGCTGCTCCGCGAGGACTCCGAGGACAACATCGGCCTGCAGCTCGGCGCGGCGCTGGGCGGCACGACCCCGCTGCGGGACAAGGCCGTCATCGTCGAGGACGGCTCCGGCATCAAGGGCTTCGCCGACTGGGCCGAGCAGCTCATCGCGGAGTCGACCGGCAAGATCGGCCGGGGCATCCTGCCAGTCGTGGCCGGCGCTGACTCCCCCGAGGTGTCCGAGGGCGCGGCGGATGTGCTCGTGATCCGTCTCGTGTCCGCTGACGCGGAGCCGAGCCTCGGCGAGAACGAGGCCGCCGTGGGTGGCGGCCTCGCGACGCAGATGCTCGTGTGGGAGTTCGCGACGGCCGTCGCGGGACGCCTTCTCGGCATCAACCCGTTCGACCAGCCGGACGTCGAGGCCGCGAAGGTTGCAGCACGCGGCCTCCTCGACGCCCGCCCCGAGCCGACCCCCGCGAACTTCACGGAGGGTTCGATCGAGGTCCGTGGCGGCGAGTGGCTCGGCGGTGCCGCAACGGTCGAGGAGGCCGTCAAGGCACTTGTCTCCCAGCTCGGCCCGACGGGCTACCTGAGCGTGCAGGCGTACCTCGACCGGCTTGCCTACCCGCAGCTCGAGGGGGTCCGCGACGTGTTCGCGAAGGCCACGGGACGCCCCACGACGTTCGGCTGGGGCCCCAGGTTCCTGCACTCGACCGGTCAGTACCACAAGGGCGGCCCCGCGGTGGGCGTCTTCCTCCAGGTGACTGCCGCGGCGTCGAACGACGTCGAGATCCCGGAGCGCCCGTTCACGTTCGCGCAGCTCATCGAGGCCCAGGCCGCCGGTGACGCCCAGGTGCTCGCTGAGCACGGTCGCCCCGTGCTCCGCCTGCACCTCACCGATCGCGCAGCGGGGGTCAAGCAGCTGACCGAGCTCGTGTCGGCTCTGGGCCGCTAGGGCTCCAAGCCGTCGGCCCGGCCCGCGCGGCCGGGCCGACGGCTTTTGCACTGCGAAGTGCGTAGAGGTTGTGCGCTTTCGCGGTCCGCACCAGATGGAATAGAAAGGCATCATGCCAGAGAACGACAACGGCGCGCACGGGACCAGGCGGCGCAATCCGCTCCGCGACCCGCGCGATCGGCGCCTCAACCGCATCGCGGGTCCGTCCGCGCTCGTGCTCTTCGGGGTGACCGGCGACCTTGCGCGCAAGAAGCTCATGCCAGCCGTCTACGACCTCGCCAACCGCGGCCTCCTCCCGCCGAGCTTCGCGCTCGTGGGCTTTGCCCGGCGCGAGTGGGAGCACGAGGACTTCGCCGAGGAGGTCAAGGCCTCCGTCAAGCAGTACGCGCGCACGCCCTTCGACGAGACCGTGTGGGCCCAGCTCAACGAGGGCGTCCGGTTCGTGCAGGGCGCGTTCGACGACGACGAAGCATTCGAGCGCCTCAAGACCACGCTCGAGGAACTCGACGAGAAGCGCGGAACGCGCGGCAACCACGCGTTCTACCTCTCGATCCCGCCGAAGGCCTTCGAGCAGGTCTGCCGCCAGCTCTCCGACCACGGCCTCGCGCAGCCGCAGGAAGGCAAGTGGCGCCGCGTGGTCATCGAGAAGCCTTTCGGCCACAATCTCGAGTCGGCCCGCCAGCTCAACGACATAGTCGAGTCGGTCTTCCCGCCCGACGCCGTCTTCCGGATCGACCACTACCTCGGCAAGGAGACGGTCCAGAACATCCTCGCGCTGCGCTTCGCCAACCAGCTGTTCGAGCCGCTCTGGAACGCCAACTATGTGGACCACGTCCAGATCACGATGGCCGAGGACATCGGCACGGGCGGGCGCGCGGGCTACTACGACGGCGTCGGCGCCGCACGCGACGTGATCCAGAACCACCTGCTGCAGCTCCTCGCGCTCACCGCGATGGAGGAACCGATCTCCTTCGAGGCCGAGGATCTCCGCGCCGAGAAGGAGAAGGTCCTGGCCGCCGTGCGCCTCCCGGAGGACCTCTCGCTCCATTCAGCGCGGGGCCAGTTCGCCGGCGGCTGGCAGGGCGGAGAGCTCGTCAAGGGCTATCTCGCGGAGGAGGGCATCCCCGCCGACTCGGCGACCGAGACCTACGCCGCGATCCGCGTGGACATCCATACGCGCCGCTGGGCCGGCGTTCCGTTCTATCTCCGGGCCGGAAAGCGCCTTGGGCGGCGGGTGACCGAGATCGCCGTCGTCTTCAAGAAGGCGCCGAATCTGCTCTTCCTCGACCAGGGCACCGCAGAATTCGGGCAGAACGCGGTCGTGATCCGCGTCCAGCCGGACGAGGGCGCGACGATCCGCTTCGGCTCCAAGGTCCCGGGCACCCAGATGGAGGTGCGCGACGTGAGCATGGACTTCAGCTATGGCCACTCGTTCACCGAGTCCTCGCCGGAGGCCTACGAGCGCCTCATCCTCGACGTCCTGCTCGGGGAGCCGCCTCTCTTCCCGCGGCACGAGGAGGTCGAGCTCTCGTGGAAGATCCTCGATCCCTTCGAGGACTACTGGGAGGCCACGGGCGACAAGCCCGAACCCTACGCACCTGGCAGCTGGGGCCCGGCGTCCGCCGACGCGCTGATGGCCCGCGACGGACGCTCTTGGAGGCGGCCTTGATCATCGACCTTCCGCACACCACGACCTCGAAGATCTCGAAGGAGCTCATGAACGTCCGCCATCAGGGCGGCGTCGTGGCGCTCAGCCGGGTCCTCACCCTCGTCGTCATTACGAAGCACGGCTACGAGGAAGAGGCCATCGAGGCAGCCAACCAGGCAAGCCGCGAGCATCCCTGCCGCATCATCGTGCTCGTCGACTCGGGCCGCGACTCCGCGGATCGCATCGACGGCCAGATCCGCGTGGGCGGCGACGCCGGCGCCTCCGAGGTGGTCGTGCTCCGCGGCTACGGCCGGCTCGCCGAGGAGAGCGAATCGCTCGTCGCGGCGCTCCTCCTTCCGGACGCCCCGATCGTCGCCTGGTGGCCGCATGGCGCGCCGAAGGACGCGAGCGCCACGTCGGTCGGCTGCATCGCCCACCGTCGGATCACGGACTCGGGCAATGAGCCCGACCCGACCGAGGCGCTGTACCGCATGCGCGAGACCTACCGCGCGGGAGACACGGACCTGGCCTGGACGCGGCTCACGAACTGGCGCATCCAGCTCGCGGCAGCGCTCGACCAGGCCGATGATTCGGCGGTGACGGCCGTGACCGTCGAGGGCGCGTCCGACTCGCCGAGCACGGTCCTGCTCGCCTCGTGGCTCACGCTCGAGCTCGACGTACCCGTCACGATCGTCTCCGACCCCGCGGGGACGGGCATCCGGCGCGTTAAGCTCAACCGTCCGTCTGGCGACATCCAGCTGTACCGCCCCGGGCTCACCGTGGCGGAACTCACGCAGCCGGGCCAGCCCTCCCAGCGCATCGCCCTCCCCCGGCGGACGCTGCAGGACTGCCTCACCGAGGAACTGCGCCGACTCGACCCCGACGAGGTGTTCGGCGAAGTCCTTGCCGAGGGTCTCCCGCGGACCAATCTTAGGAGTGTGACACCGAGTGACCGCTGATCCCCGCGTAAGCATCCATCCCGATTCCTCCGTGCTGCTCGCGGCCATCGCCGCGCGCCTCATCACGAAGCTCGTGGACACGCAGGATCGCTACGGCGACGCGACGATCGTGCTCACCGGGGGCACCATGGGCATCGGGACGCTGCGCGCGGTCGCGGAATCGCCCGCGTGCGCGGCGGTGGACTGGTCGAAGGTCAACGTGTGGTGGGGCGACGAGCGCTTCGTCGAGGCGAACTCCGCTGAGCGCAACGCTGTCCAGGCCGAGGAGGCCCTCCTGGGCCAGCTCGCGCTCGATCCGGCCCGCGTGCACGTTCCCGGCGCGGCGGGAGAGTTCGCGACGCCCGACGACGCCGCAGCAGACTACGCGGACCGGCTCGCCGAAGCGGCACGGCGCGAGCATGAGGCCGACTTCTCCGATGATCGCCCCGAGGAGCCCGGCCGGCTGCCGCGCTTCGACGTGCTGCTCCTGGGAGTGGGACCCGACGCACACGTCGCGTCGCTCTTCCCCGAGATGGCCGGCATCCGAGAGCGCGACCTCACGGTGGTCGGAGTGACGAACTCGCCCAAGCCGCCGCCCGAGCGCATCTCGCTCACGCTGCCGTCGATCAAGTCGGCGGGAGAGGTCTGGATGCTCGTGGCCGGCGAGGACAAGGCGGGCGCTGTTGGCCTGGCCCTCGCGGGCGCCGGGACGGTCCAGGTACCCGCCGCGGGGGCCCGCGGGCGCAACCGCACGCTGTGGCTCATCGACGCGGCGGCCGCCGCGAAGGTCCCCGGCAATCTCCTGCGCAAGGAGCCGGCGTCGGCGTAGCGCAGACGCTGCGCCCGGGTCGTGCCCGGGCCAGCCCTGCCTGATGGCCCAGCCGAGGCGCCCCACAGCCGAGGCGCCACACAGCCGAGGCACAGCGAGAGGGGCGGGAACAGCAATGCTGTTCCCGCCCCTCTGCTCTGCAGTGAGCGCGCGGTCAGGACGCCGAGACGTTTGAGAAGCGCAGGATGAGCCCGAGCGCGATGATGACAACGCCCCACGTGAGGCCCAAGACGATCGTGAACCGGTTGAGGTTCCGCTCGGCGACGCCCGAGGACGAAAGCCCCGAGGACATCCCGCCACCGAACATGTCCGACAGTCCGCCGCCGCGTCCCTTGTGCATGAGGATGAGCAGGGTCAGCAACAGGCTCGTAATGCCGAGCAGGATCTGAAGGATGATCTGGAGTACTTGCACCGTATTGCCTCGTGGTCTTCCTCGAGTGGATTGCGGTTGCCGCGCTTGCTTAAAGGCTAAGCGCCCGCGTGGCTCTCGAACCTGACAATGCTAGCAAACTCAGCCGGGTCGAGGCTGGCACCGCCAACGAGCACGCCGTCGACATCCGCCTGGCCGAGGATCGCCGCCGCGTTTGCGGCCTTGACCGAGCCGCCGTAGAGGAGACGCGTGCCCGCCGCTGCCTCCGCGCCGAAAATCGAGGCGAGCTCCGCGCGGATCGCCGCGCACATCTCCTGGGCGTCGTTCGGCCCGGCGACCTCGCCCGTGCCGATGGCCCACACGGGCTCGTAGGCGACGACGAGGGTCGCCGCCTGCTCGGCCGTGAGGCCCTCGACGTCCGCGCGCAGCTGGGCGAGCGTGTGCTCGACGTGCTGGCCGGCCTGACGCACCTCGAGGCCCTCCCCAACGCACAGGACCGGCACGAGGCCGTGACGGTAGGCGGCCTTCGTCTTGGCGTTGAGGAGCTCGTCCCCCTCGCCGTGGATCGTGCGACGCTCGCTGTGGCCCACGAGCACGTACGTGCTGCCGAGCTTCGAGAGGAACGCGCCGCTCACGTCGCCCGTGTACGCGCCCGAGTCGAAGGGCGAGAGGTCCTGGCCGCCGTAGACGAGCTTGAGGTCATCGCCCTGCACGAGCGTCTGGACGCCGCGGAGATCGGTGAACGGGGGGAAGACGGCCACCTCGACGCGGCCAAAGTCGTGGCGCGCGTCCTGGAGGGTCCAGGCGAGCTTCTGGAGGAGGGTGATGGCCTGGACGTGGTCCATGTTCATCTTCCAGTTGCCTGCAATGAGCGGGGTGCGATCGAACGAGCCGTTCGAGGAGGTGGTCACGGTGTCTCCTGATCCTGCGATGTCCTGGGGTTGAGGCGCGCGCGGGGCGCCGCCCGCACGGACGTGCAGACGGCGCCCCGGCGCGAAAGGGGTCAGGCTCCGAGGGCTGTGAGGCCCGGGAGCTCCTTGCCTTCGAGGTATTCGAGGCTCGCGCCGCCGCCCGTCGAGATGTGGCCGAACTGGCCGTCCTCGAAGCCGAGTGTACGCACCGCGGCCGCCGAGTCGCCGCCGCCCACAACCGTGAGCGCGCCGGAGGACGTGGCGTCCGCCAGTCCCTGGGCGACAGCCCTCGTGCCCGCCGCGAAGGCCGGGAACTCGAACACGCCCATGGGGCCATTCCAGAAGACGGTCTTGGCCGAGGCGATCTCCTTCGCGAACGCGGCCGCCGTGTCCGGACCGATGTCGAGGCCGATCCCGGACTCGCCGAAGGCCGTTGCTTCGATGGAGTCCGCCGCGGCAACCACGTGGTCGGCGTCCGCCGCGAACTTCGATGCGACGACGACGTCGGTGGGCAGCACGAACTCCGTGCCGGCCGCAGCCGCGCGCTCGAGGTAGGACTGGACCGTGGCGATCTGGTCCCCCTCGAGGAGGCTCGAGCCGACCTTGTGGCCCTGCGCCGCGAGGAACGTGAACAGCATGCCGCCGCCCACGAGGAGACGGTCCGCCTTGCCGATGAGGTTGTCGATCACCGCGAGCTTGTCGGAGACCTTCGAGCCGCCGAGGACCACGACGTAAGGCCGCTCGGCGCCGTCGGTCAGCCGCTTGAGGACCTCGACCTCGGTGCGAACGAGCTCTCCGAGGTAGGCCGGGAGGATCGAGGCGATGTCGTAGACGCTCGCGTGCTTGCGGTGCACGGCGCCGAACGCATCGTCGACGTAGGCCCCACCCTCGCCTGTCAGCGCGGCGAGCTCACGGGCGAACCCCGCCCGATCGGCGTCGTCCTTGCTCGTCTCACGCGCGTCGAAGCGCACGTTCTCGAGCACCAGGGCCTCGCCGTCGACGAGGCCGGCCGCGAGTTCCTTGGCGCTGGGGCCCACGACGTCCCCCGCAAGCCGCACCGGGAACGCTGCGAGCTCAGCG
Source organism: Sinomonas albida (assembly GCF_004919045.1). Classification (GTDB taxonomy): domain Bacteria; phylum Actinomycetota; class Actinomycetes; order Actinomycetales; family Micrococcaceae; genus Sinomonas; species Sinomonas albida. The sequence continues at coordinate 261,599 of NZ_SWDW01000004.1, read as the reverse complement.
AGGCGGTCGACGGCGGGGCGCAGCGAATACTTCTCGTCCGGGGTCCCCTTGGGCCGTCCGAGGTGGGCCATCACAATGACCCTGGCGCCGGCCTCGGCCAGCTTGGCAATCACGGGCAGCGAGGCGCGGACACGGCCGTCGTCGGTCACGGTGGAACCGTCGAGCGGCACGTTCAGGTCCGAACGGACCAGAACGTGCCGCCCACGGACACCTTCGGCGAGCAGCTCGTCGAGAGTGTGTGCAGTCATGGACTCAGGCTATCCGAGTTTCCAGAACGTTACGGCCGGGTCTCAGAGCTTGGACGCGACGAGCTCGGTGAGGTCCACGAGGCGGTTCGAGTAGCCCCACTCGTTGTCGTACCAGGAGACGACCTTGACCTGGTTGCCGATGACCTTCGTGAGGCCCGAGTCGAAGATCGACGACGCCGGGTCGGACACGATGTCGGAGGACACGATCGGGTCCTCGGTGTACGTGAGGTAGCCGGCGAGGGGGCCCGTCTCCGACGCGGCCTTGACCGCGGCATTGACCTCGTCACGCGTGACCTCGCGGGACACCGTCACGGTGAGGTCCGTCGCCGAGCCGGTCGGGACCGGGACGCGGATGGCGAAGCCGTCCAGCTTGCCCTTGAGCTCGGGGAGCACGAGGCCGATCGCCTTTGCGGCACCGGTCGAGGTCGGGACCATGTTGATGGCGGCGGCACGCGCGCGACGCAGGTCGCGGTGCGGGCCGTCCTGGAGGTTCTGGTCCGCCGTGTAGGCGTGAACCGTGGTCATCAGGCCGCGCTCGATACCGAACGCGTCGTTGATCGCCTTCGCGAGCGGGCCGAGGCAGTTCGTGGTGCAGGACGCGTTCGAGATGATGTTGTGGTTCTCGGCGTCGTACAGGCCGTCGTTGACGCCCATGACGATCGTGACATCCTCGTCCGTGGCCGGCGCGGAGATGATGACCTTCTTGGCACCGGCGGCGAGGTGCTTCTTCGCGTCGGCCGCCTTGGTGAAGAACCCGGTGGACTCGATGACGATGTCGACGCCCAGCTCGCCCCACGGGAGGTTCGCGGGGTCGCGGTCGGCGAGGACCTTGATCTCCTTGCCGCCCACCACGATGTTGCCATCGCGGGCCTCGACCTTCTCGTCAAGGCGCCCGGTCACCGAGTCGTACTTGAGCAGGTGAGCCAGAGTCTCCGGGCTCGTGAGGTCGTTGACGGCCACGATCTCGAGATCGGCGCCCTGGGCGAGTGCTGCACGGAAGAAGTTGCGGCCGATCCGACCGAAGCCATTGATGCCAATGCGGGTAGTCACTCTGGTAGCTCTCCTTGATGCTCAGCCGAGCATCCACCTTGGGTGACTGCTCGGACTGTCTGAACGGTCTCGCACACCATTGGGCAGAGATTTGCACAAGGAAAGGCCTACAGCCCGAGTCTCCATTGTCCATGGCTGAAAGGCTGCTGGGCCTTTCCGCACCCCATCCTACGGAAAAAGGGCCCGTCCGTGAACAGACAGGCCCCTTTTCGGGAGTCGGCGGGTGAAATCGCCGCAATGTGACGGAAATCTCAGCCCTGACAGAAACTCACAGGATCAGGCGGGGAGCACCAGACCCTTGGCGCCGGCGCGGGCGGCCTCGAGGCGCTTCGCGACGTCGGCCCAGTTGACGATGTTCCAGAACGCCTTGACGTAGTCAGCCTTCACGTTGACGTAGTCGAGGTAGAAGGCGTGCTCCCACATGTCGAGCATGAGGAGCGGCACGGTCGCGACCGGCACGTTGCCCTGCTGGTCGTACAGCTGCTCGATCACGACGTTCTCACCGAGGGGCTCGTAGGCGAGGATGGCCCAGCCGGAACCCTGGAGGCTCGTCGCGGCGGCGCTGAAGTGCGCCACGAACTTGTCGAACGAGCCGAACGCGTCGTCGATCGCCGCCGCAAGCTCGCCCTCGGGCTTGTCGCCGCCCTCGGGGGACAGGTTGTTCCAGAAGATCGAGTGGTTCGTGTGGCCGCCCAGGTGGAACGCCAGATCCTTGCTCAGGCGCGTCACGTCGGTGAAGTTCCCGGCCTGGCGGGCCTCGGAGAGCTTCTCGAGGGCGGTGTTCGCGCCGGCCACGTAGGCCGCGTGGTGCTTGCTGTGGTGGAGTTCCATGATCCGCGCCGAGATGTGCGGCTCGAGGGCCGCGTAGTCGTACGGAAGCTCAGGCAGTACGTAGGTCACAACAATCCTCCATCGGTCGATTTCCCGCCACGCGGAAACTTCACACGGCGGGCTGGTGACGGCTCCATCCTAAGCAGATCGCCGGTTCGTCACCGAAGCGCCGGTTCATGAAGCGTCGAACCGCACGCCACCGCGGCGGACCGCTGCGATCAGCCGTCCAGCATGTCCGGAGTAACGTTCGCCTCGGTGCCGGGGATTCCCGTTTCCACGGCCTTCTTGTCCGCCATGGCGAGGAGGCGGCGGATCCGGCCCGCGATCGCGTCCTTCGTGAGGGGCGGATCGGCGAGGCGTCCGAGCTCGTCGAGGCTCGCCTGCTTGTGGGCGACGCGGAGCTCCCCGGCGTAGCGCAGATGGTCCGGAACGTCGTTGCCGAGGATCTCGAGCGCACGCTCGACGCGGGCCCCCGCAGCGACCGCAGCCTGTGCCGAACGGCGCAGGTTCGCGTCGTCGAAGTTCGCGAGGCGGTTCGCCGTCGCGCGGACCTCCTTGCGCATGCGGCGCTCCTCCCACGCCATGAGCGCGTCGTGGGCGCCCATCCGGGTCAGGAGCGCGGCAATCGTGTCCCCGTCGCGCACGACGACGCGGTCCACCCCGCGCACTTCGCGCGCCTTTGCCGCGATCCCCAGCCGGCGTGCTGCCCCCACGAGGGCGAGCGCGGCCTCAGGGCCGGGGCACGTGACCTCGAGCGACGACGACCGCCCGGGCTCGGTGAGCGAGCCGTGGGCGAGGAACGCTCCCCGCCACACCGCCTCTGCGTCGGCGGCGGAACCGTTGACCACCGCGGACGGCAGCCCGCGGACAGGGCGCCCGCGGTTGTCGAGCAGCCCGGTCTGCCGGGCGAGCGCCTCGCCCTCCCGCACGACGCGGATCACGTAGCGGCTCCCGCGGCGCAGCCCGCCGCCGGACACCACGATGATCTCCGCGGTGTGCCCGTAGACCTCCGAGATGGCCATCTTGAGCCGGCGCGCGGTCGACGCGAGGTCGACCTCGGCCTCAATAACGATGCGCCCGGAGATGATGTGGAGCCCGCCAGCGAAGCGCAGCATCGCCGAGACCTCCGCCTTGCGCTCGGAGGACTTCTTCACCGACAGGTGCGAGAGCTCCTCCTTGACGCTCTGGGTCAGAGCCATGCGTTCGCCTCCCCCGCCCGCGCGGACGTCCCGTGCGATGCCATCAGCCACTCCCCTGTCATCTTGAGCCGCCCGAGAACACCTCGTGATAGGCGGCCGCGAGCCGGAGCGGATCATGCACCGCCCGATGGCCCGAAGCCCCTACTCTACCGAAATGGACCTCGGCCCCCAGTTCCGCCGCGGCGCGTTCGAAAGCTGCGCGGTCGCCGACCGCCCCGACCTCGGCCACGATCGCGTCCACGGTGAACTCCGGGGCGGCGCGCTGGAGGACATGAAGATGGTCGGCCGCTGACATGCCGCTCGTCTCCTTCGTGTCCATGGCGAGGTTCATCGCGAGGCAGCGCCGCGCGGGCGTGTCGGTGAGCGCCTGACGGAGCTCCGGGAGCAGAAGATGCGGAAGCACGGATGTGTACCACGACCCGGGGCCGAGCACGACCCAGTCCGCGAACTCGATCGCGCTCAGGGCCTCGGGGCACGCGGGAGCCTCCTCGGGGAGCAGCCGCACGTCCTCGAGCCGCCCGGCCACCGCACAGGCCGCCTGCCCGCGGATGAGCTGCCCCGGGCCGCCGTCAGGCGACGCCGCAATGCCCTCGATCGTGAGCGGGACCTGGGACATGGGGAGGACTTGGCCGCGCGCGCCGAGCAGCGCACCGGCCCAGCGGAGGCCGTCGACGACGTCGCCGAGGAGCTCGCACAGCGTCATGATGAGCAGGTTGCCCATCGCGTGGTTCTCGAGCCCGCTCGTGCCAGCGGGCGACGTGAAGCGATGCTGCATCACGTCGCGCCAGGTTCGGCCCCAGTCGGTGTCGTCGCACAGCGCCGCGAGTGCCATCCGGAGATCGCCCGGGGGCACGACGCCGAAGTCGCGGCGCAGGCGGCCGGAGGACCCGCCGTCGTCCGCGACCGTGACCACCGCGGTGAGGTCCGCGGTCAGGAGGCGAAGCGCCGACAGCGACGCGGCAAGCCCGTGGCCGCCCCCGAGGGCGACGACGGACGGTCCCTTCGGGGCGCCGCCGGACGTGCCCGAGCCGGGCGGGATAAGCGGGAGCTGGCCCGTGAACATCGACACTATTCGCGCCCGAGGTCCCGGTGGGACGTCGTGACCGTGACGCGTGGCTGCTGGGCGAGGCGCTTCGAGAGCTCCTCCGCAATCGCCACCGAACGGTGCTTGCCGCCGGTGCAGCCGACCGCGATCGTCGCGTAGTGTTTGTTCTCCCGGCGATAGCCGGACAGGACCGGCTCGAGCGCGTGGACGAAACGCGTGACGAATTCCTCCGCGCCGCTGGCCACCAGGACGTAGTCGCGCACGTCGGGGTCGAGGCCGGTATGCGGGCGAAGCTGCGGGATCCAGTGCGGATTCGGGAGGAACCGGACGTCCGCCACATAGTTGGCGTCGGCCGGGAGGCCGTACTTGAAGCCGAAGCTCATGACGTTGAGCCGCAGCGTGACGGGCCCCTTCTCGGAGAAGAGCTCCGTGATGGCCGTCGCGAGCCCGTGAACGTTGTATTCCGAGGTGTCGAGCACGAGCGTGGACTGCTCGCGCAGCTCGGTGAGCAGCAGCCGCTCGGCCGTGATTCCGTCGAGGATGCGGCCCCCGCCCTGGAGCGGATGCGGGCGCCTCCCCTGCTCGAAGCGGCGGATGAGCACCTCGTCCGTCGCGTCGAGGAAGAGGACGCGGTACTCGACGCCGCGCGAATCGAGCGCGTGAAGGGCCTCGCGGATGTCCGCGAAGAGCGCCTTGCTGCGCACGTCCATGACGACGGCGAGCTTCGGGATCCGGTCCGAGGCGTGCGAGACGAGCTCGGAGAGCGTGCCCAGGAGCTGGGGTGGGAGATTCTCGACGACGTACCAGCCGTGGTCCTCGAGCGCGTTCGCCGCCGTGCTGCGGCCCGCGCCGGACATGCCGGTGACGATGAGCAGCTCGCCCTCTGGCGGCTTGACGGGCGTCAGCCCAGAGGGCTCGTGCTGGTCCGCCGCGCTGGTCTGGGTCATGAGCCCCAGCCTAGCTAAGAGTCAAGGATTTCGCCGGTTGCGTAGTTGACGGCGGGCTCCTGCTCGCGGGCCTCGGAGCCGTGGAACGTCGAGAACATCGTCGCCGCGAGCTGCGGCCCCACCCCCGCAACCTCGGTGAGCTCCTCCGCTGTGGCCGCGCGGAGCCGCTTGACCGAGCCGAAGTGGGTCAGGAGGGCCTTCTTGCGGGCGGGGCCGAGCCCGGGCACCTCGTCGAGGACCGAGGCCGTCATGGCCTTGCCGCGCTTCTGCCGGTGGAACGTGATCGCGAAGCGGTGCGCCTCGTCGCGGATCCGCTGGAGGAGATAGAGGCCCTGAGACGCGCGCGGGAGGATCACCGGGAAATCGCCCTCGGGGAGCCATACCTCCTCGAGGCGCTTTGCGAGGCCCACGACGCGGATCTCGTCCTCCCCGATGCCGAGCTCCGCGAGGGCCTGGACGGCGGCCGCGACCTGCGGCGGGCCGCCGTCGACCACGACGAGGTTGGGCGGGTAGGCGAACTTCCGGGTCTGGTCCCGCTCCTCGACAGGGAGGTCCCGCTCGGCGAGGTAGTTGCGGAAGCGGCGCGTGAGCACGTCATGCATCGCGGCCGTGTCGTCACGGGCCGCGTCGCCGGTGATCGAGAACTTCCGGTACTCGGACTTCTTCGCGAGCCCGTCCTCGACCACGACCATCGACGCCACGACGTTCGTCCCCTGGACGTGCGAGATGTCGAAGCTCTCGATGCGTAGGGGCGGCTCGGCGAGTTCGAGCGCCTCCTGGAGCTCCTGGAGGGCGAGCGAACGGTTCGTGATGTCGCCGGCGCGCCGGATCTTGTGCAGCCGCAGCGCCTGCACCGCGTTCTCGTGGACGGTCTTCGCGAGCGCCGCCTTGTCGCCGCGCTGCGGGACGCGCAGCGTGACCCTCGCCCCGCGCAGGCCCGAGAGCCACACGGTGAGCTGCTCGGCGTCGTCCGGGAGCACCGGCACGAGCACCTCCCGTGGAATGCGGGAATCCGTCTCGGCCTGCGCGCCATACACCTGCTGGAGCAGGTGCTCGACGAGCGCCGGGCCGGTGGCCTCCTCGACCTTCTCGACGACCCAGCCGCGCTGGCCCCGGATGCGGCCGCCCCGCACGTGGAACACCTGGACGGCGGCCTCGAGGTCGTCCTCCTCGACGGCGAAGACGTCCGCATCGGTCTCCTCGGAGAGCACGACGGCGTTCCGCTCGAAGACCTTGCGCATCGCGATGATGTCGTCCCGGAGCGAGGCGGCTGCCTCGAAGTCGAGCTCCTCCGACGCCGCCGCCATGCGCTTTTCGAGCTGCGTGATGAACCGCTTCGCCTCGCCCCCCATGAAGGCGCAGAAGTCCTCGGCGATCGCGTAGTGCTCCGCCGGAGTCACGCGGCCCACGCACGGGGCCGAGCACTTGTCGATGTAGCCGAGGAGGCACGGCCGGCCGCTCTGCTCGGCGCGCCTGAACACGCCGGCGCTGCAGCTGCGGACCGGGAACACCTTGAGGAGCGTGTCCATCGTCTCCCGGATCGCGCCGGCCGTATACGGCCCGAAGTAGCGCGTGCCCTTGCGGCGGTCGCCTCGCATGACCTGGACCCGGGGGATCTTCTCCCCCATCGTCACTGCGAGGTACGGATACGTCTTGTCATCCCGGAACGCGAGGTTGTACCGCGGTGCGAACTCCTTGATCCACGTGTACTCGAGCTGAAGTGCCTCGAGCTCGCTTCCCACAACCGTCCACTCGACGCTCGCGGCGGCGTGGACCATCGCGTAGGTTTTCGGCAGCAGCGTGGCCGGGTTCGCGAAGTACGAGGTCAGCCGTTGGCGAAGGTTCTTCGCCTTGCCCACGTAGATGACGCGCCCGTGCGGGTCGCGGAACCGATAGACGCCCGGATCGTTCGGGATTTCGCCCGTCTTCGGCCGGTAGCTCGCTGGATCTGCCACCGCTCCAGTCTAGTAAGAGCGGCTGGGTAGGTGCCGAAAGCCGGCTGGTGCGCGAGCCTCGACGCGGGAGCGCGAGCCTCGACGCGGGAGCTCGCCTAGGGCTGGGAGCGCGGGCGCTGGCGCGTAGGGGCGGCTACGCCTCGGCGGGCGGCTTGTTGTAGCCCGACGCGCGCGCCTGACCGCTCAGGGCCGCGATCGCATCCATGATCTTGTCCGTCGCGTCGCGGCGGACCGGGAGCGAGTGGTCAGGGCCGAACTTCTCGAAGTACAGCGGCTCGCCCACGCGCATGCTGAAGTGCTGCGGCCTGACCGCGTTGCTGCCGGCGGGCTGGAGCCTTTCGGTGCCCTCGAGGCCCACGGGAACCACCGGAGCGCCGGTGGTGAGCGTGAGCCAGCCCACGCCCGTGCGCCCGCGGTAGAGGAGGCCGTCGCGGGACCGCGTCCCCTCGGGGTAGATTCCCACCCCGCCGCCCTCCTCGAGGACGTTCAGGAGCGACTTGAGCGCCGCGACACTTGCCGCCTGCTCACCCCGCTCGACCGGGATCGAGCCCACGCCCTCGAAGAACGACTTCATGAGCTTGCCCTTGACGCCCTTGCCGGTGAAGTACTCCGCCTTGGCGAAGAACCCGACCTTACGCGGCATGAGCGCCTGGATGATGACCGAGTCGAGGAACGAAAGGTGATTCGACGCCACGATAAACGGGCCGTCCGTCGGCACGTTTTCGAGCCCCGTGACAGTCGGGCGGCACAGCGACGCGATGAGCACCCGGATGCTCGTCCGGCTGGCCTGGTACATCAACGGCACGTGGGAGCCTCCGCGGTCTCGGGAACAGTGGCGCGCACCTCGGCCCGCGTCGAGCCGTCGAGCGGGAGGAGACGTTCGACGGCGTCGCCCGCCGCGTGCGTGTCGCCCACCCGTGCCGCGAGATCGAGGGCCTCGAGCTCCCCCGGCTCTGCGAATCCCCAGGCGACCCCGATGCACGGCACCCCGTTGGCGGCAGCCCCGGCGGCGTCGTGGCGACGGTCTCCGATCATGAGCGCGCGCGAGCTGGGCACGTGGTTCACCCCGAGGGCAGCTGCGACAATGCTGGCCTTCCCGTCTTGGAGCGGGGGCAGCGTCTCGTCGTCGGGGGCGCCGTGGATGCTGTGGAAGCGACGATCAAGATCGTGGATGCCGAGGAGCTTCTTCGCGAGGCCCTCGGGCTTCTGCGTCGCGACGGCGAGGTGATACCCCGCCGCGCGGAGCCGATCGAGGAGCTCCGGTATGCCCGGATAAGGGCGGCTCGCTGCCATCCCCTCAGAGATGTAGCGCTTGCGGTAGGCATGGACGACGGCGGGCATCACGTCTGCTGGCACCTCCGCGAGGCGCCCGAGGGACTCGAGCAGAGGAGGCCCCACCATAGCGTCGAGCGTCGCGCTGTCAGGGACCGGAAGGCCGTGCGACTCGAGCGCGTAGGCGATGCCACCGGTGATGCTCCCCGCTGGGTCGACGAGGGTACCGTCCAGATCGAAGATCACAAGCGCGGGGCTGACAGTCACCGGGACAGTCTCGCATATCGCCACGAATGCCTGAAACTCCTATGACTTACCCGGCATACTTTCGGCGCTTTCCAGGCCCCCGTGCATGCCGCTGTATTCATCGGTTCGTGCGCGAAAAGATCTCCGCCAGGAAGCGACCCGTGTGGCTCGCCTCGACCTTGGCCACGTCCTCGGGCGTGCCAACCGCCACGATCTGCCCGCCGCCCGAGCCGCCGTCCGGGCCCAGGTCGATGAGCCAGTCGGCGCTCTTGATGACGTCGAGGTTGTGCTCGATCGTGATGACCGAGTTGCCCTTCTCCACGAGCCCCTGCAGGACCAGCAGGAGCTTGCGGATGTCCTCGAAGTGAAGGCCTGTGGTCGGCTCGTCGAGCACGTAGACGCTGCGGCCGTTCGAACGGCGCTGGAGCTCCGACGCGAGCTTGACGCGCTGGGCCTCGCCGCCGGACAGCGTCGTGGCCGGCTGGCCGAGCCGAACGTAGCCGAGCCCCACGTCCACGAGCGTGTTCAGGTGCCGCGCAATCGGGCCGAAGGCGGCGAAGAACTCCGCGGCCTCGTCGATCGGCATGTCGAGAACGTCCGCGATGGTCTTGCCCTTGTAGTGGACCTCGAGCGTCTCGCGGTTGTAGCGGGCGCCCTGGCACACCTCGCACGGGACGTAGACGTCCGGCAGGAAGTTCATCTCGATCTTGATCGTGCCGTCACCCGAGCAGGCCTCGCAGCGGCCCCCCTTGACATTGAACGAGAAGCGGCCCGGCTGGTAGCCGCGGACCTTCGCCTCGGTGGTCTCCGCGAAGAGCTTGCGGATGTGGTCGAAGACGCCGGTGTACGTGGCCGGGTTGGACCGCGGAGTGCGGCCGATCGGGCTCTGGTCGACGTGGATGACCTTGTCGAGGTGCTCGAGCCCGTCGACGCGCGTGTGGCGCCCTGCGACCTGCTTCGCGCCGTTGAGGCGGTTCGCGAGGACCTTGTAGAGGATCTCGTTCACGAGGGTGGACTTGCCCGAACCGCTCACCCCGGTGACCGCAGTGAGCACGCCGAGGGGGAACGTGACGTCCACGTTCTGCAGGTTGTGCTCGCGCGCACCGACGACCTTGAGCTGGCGCTTGCGGTCGATGGGACGACGCTTCTTCGGAAGCTCGATCCGGCGCCGGCCCGAGAGATAGTCGCCCGTGAGCGAGTCGTGGTTCTCGAGGAGGTCCGCGAGCGAGCCCGAGTGCACGACCTTGCCGCCGTGCTCGCCGGCGCCCGGGCCGATGTCCACGATCCAGTCGGCCTCGTGGATCGTGTCCTCGTCGTGCTCGACGACGATGAGCGTGTTGCCGAGGTCGCGCAGCCGCGTGAGCGTCTCGATGAGCCGGCGGTTGTCGCGCTGGTGAAGTCCGATGCTCGGCTCGTCGAGGACGTACAGCACGCCCACCAGGCCCGAGCCGATCTGGGTCGCGAGGCGGATGCGCTGGGCCTCGCCGCCGGACAGTGTGCCCGCCGCGCGCTCGAGGTTGAGGTACTCCAGACCGACGTCGAGGAGGAACGCGAGGCGCGCGTCGATCTCCTTGAGCACCTGGTGGGCGATCTGGCGCTCACGGTCCGTGAGGTCGAGCGTTGCGAGGAACTCGCTCGCCTCGCGCAGGGGCAGCGCGCACACGGCCGCGATCGACCGGCCGCCCACGAGCACGGAGAGCGAAGCGGGGTTGAGCCGCGCTCCCCCGCATTCGGGGCACGGAACCTCGCGCATGTATTCGGCATAGCGATCGCGGGCGGAGTCCGACTCCGTCTCGGAGTGCTTGCGCTGGATGTACGAGACGGCGCCTTCGAAGCCCGTGCTGTACTTCCGCTCCCGGCCGAACCGGTTGCGGTACTGGACCACGACCTTGTGGTCCTTGCCGTAGAGCACGGCGTCCCGCGCGTACTGCGGGAGGCTGTGCCACGCGGTGTGCATCGAGAAGCCGAGCTCGTCAGAGAGGCCCTCGAGGAGGCGTGTCCAGTACTCCGTGGTCGCGGTGCCGAGGGACCACGGCGCGATGGCGCCCTCGCCCAGGCTGAGCTCGGGATCCGGGACCACGAGCTCCTCGTCGACCTCGAGCTTCGTGCCGATGCCCGTGCATGCGGGGCACGCGCCGAACGGGTTGTTGAAGGAGAACGAGCGCGGCTCGATCTCGTCGATCGCGAGCGGGTGCTCGTTCGGGCACGCGAGGTGCTCGGAGAACGCGCGGATGCGGCCGTCGTCGTCCGGCGCAACGTCGACGAAGTCCGCGAGGACGCGGCCCTCGGCGAGCCCGAGCGCCGTCTCGACCGAGTCGGCGAGGCGCTGGCGGATCCCTTCCTTGACCACGAGGCGGTCCACGACGACCTCGATGGTGTGCTTGAACTGCTTGCCGAGCTTGGGTGCCTCCGAGAGCTGGACGAGTTCGCCGTCCACGCGGGCGCGCGCGTAGCCCTTCGCGGCGAGCTCCTTGAAGAGGTCGACGAACTCGCCCTTCCGGCCCCGCACCACGGGGGCCAGAATCTGGAAGCGCGTTCCATCCTCCAGCTCCAGGAGCTGGTCGACGATCTGCTGCGGGGTCTGCCGGGTGACCGGCTCATGGCAGATGGGGCAGTGCGGACGGCCCACGCGCGCCCACAGGAGGCGCATGTAGTCGTAGATCTCGGTGATCGTTCCGACCGTGGAGCGCGGGTTCTTGCTCGTGGACTTCTGGTCGATGGACACCGCGGGCGAAAGTCCCTCGATGAAGTCGACGTCCGGCTTGTCCACCTGGCCGAGGAACTGCCGCGCGTACGCCGAAAGGGACTCGACGTAGCGGCGCTGGCCCTCGGCGAAGATCGTGTCGAAGGCGAGCGACGACTTGCCCGATCCGGACAGGCCCGTGAAGACGATCATCGCGTCGCGCGGAAGGTCGAGGTCGACGTTGCGCAGGTTGTGCTCGCGGGCACCCTTGACGACGAGCCGCGACAGGTCCGCGCGGAGTGAGCTCACGGCGTCATGGGCGCGCGCGGGCGCGGGGCGGTCCGCCAGGTCCATTGGCGAGGGGGGAATCTGCACGGGACTATGCTAGTCGAAGACGTCTTCGAACTTCCAACTGTCCGCGCGGAGCGAAAACCGCGGCTGCGGCGCGCACATCCCTGAGGGTCAGAGCCGCGCGAACGCCTGCTCGACAAGCCGGACGGCCTCCTCGACGGTGCACCCGCGCGAGGCCGCCGCAGCAGCGAACGTGGCCGCCGCCGTCGTGAGATCCTGCTCACGCGCATCTCTGGCCGCGACCGCGGTGCCCGCGCGGCCGTTGGTCGCCACGACGTTGGCCTCCTCGAGTTCCCGGTAGGCGCGCGCGATCGTGTGGGGCGCGAGTCCCAGCTCCGCGGCGAGGGCGCGGACGGGAGGGAGGCGCCGCCCCGCGCGAAGCGTGCCGTCCGCGACGAGGTCGGCGATGTGGCGCCTGAGCTGCTCGAACAAGGGAGTCGACAGCCCCTGGTCGGGCCGCCACGAGCCCGGGAAGTCCGCATCCTGCATGGGCACCAGAGTAGCCCCGCGGGAGCCCCAGCCACACGGGGTGCCGCAGGCCTAGACTGGCGCCATGACGAGCCTCATCCATGACCTTGCGCACGTCACGGTCCGACGGGTCGCCGTGGGCGACATGGACAACAACGTCTACGTCATCACGGCCAAGGAGTCGGGGGCCCAGGTGCTGATCGACGCCGCGGACGATCTGCCCGCGATCCAGTCCCTCCTTGCCGAGGGCGCGGCCGACGCGGCGGCCCCCGCGAAGCTCGCGCTCGTGGCGACGACCCACCAGCACTGGGACCACGTCCGCGCCCTCGAGGGCCTCGTGGCCGCGACCGGAGCCCGCACGGCGGCGGGGCGCCAGGACGTGTCCGGCATCCCGGTTCCGGTCGACGTCGTGCTCGACCACGGCGATGTCGGCAGGTTCGAGGGCTTCAACCTCACCGCGGTGCATCTCCGGGGCCACACCCCGGGCTCGATCGCCTACGTCCTCAAGGACGACGGCGGCCCCCACCTCATCTTCTCCGGCGACTCGCTCTTCCCCGGCGGCGTGGGCAACACGCAGAAGGATCCGGACCGCTTCGAGCTCCTCATGGGCGACGTCGTGGAGCGCCTCTTCGATGTCTACCCCGACGATACGGTCGTCCATCCCGGGCATGGCGCGCCGACGACGCTCGGCGCCGAGCGCCCACACCTCGACGAGTGGCGTGCGCGCGGCTGGTGAGCCCCGCTAAAGCGCCTCGGGCTTGCGGCCCACGCAGAAGATCCGCCGGAACGGAAACACGGTTCCGTGCTCCTGCGACGGGTAGGCGTCGAGCAGGAGCTGGTTGTACTGCTCCTCGAACTGGGCCCCCTCCTGCGGCGTGAGGGCATCGAGCACGGGGCGCAAGGCCGCGCCGCGCACCCAATTGAGCACCGGATCCTCACCCGTGAGCAGCTGGAGGTATGTGGTCTCCCACACGTCCGCCTCCCAGCCGGCCGAGAGCATGAGCTCGAGGTAGTCTGCCGGCTCGCCGACCGCGTCGCTGTGCCGCAGGACCCCGCGCAGCCGTCGCTCCCACTGGGAGGACTCGGCGAGCTCGCGCAGGAGCGCATGCGACGGGGCGCCGAAATTGCCGGGCACCTGGACGGCGAGCCACGCGCCCGGCGCGAGCTGCTCGAGCCACCGTCCCATGAGCGCCTGGTGACCCGGCACCCACTGGAGCGCCGCGTTCGAAACCAGCACGTCGACGTCGTCCGCGGGCTCCCAGCTCACGATCTCGCCGAGCCGGAAACTCAGGCCCGGCCGGCCCGCCATCTTCCGCTCCGCCGCCGCGATCATGTCCGCCGAGCTGTCCACGCCCTCGACCGCGGCGTCCGGCCAGCGGTCGGCGAGCGCCGCCGTGAGCGTGCCCGGGCCGCAGCCGAGGTCCACGACGTGCCGCGGCGATTCGGCGCCGATGCGGGACGTGAGGTCGAAGAACGGCCGGCCCCGGTGATCGCCGAAGCGGACGTAGAGGGCAGGATCCCAGGTGGGCGAGGCACTCATGGCTCCACGCTAGTGCCGATAGGCTGAAGCCGCCATGAGACTCGACCAGCTCCTCCCCGACCGCGGCCGCGACGCCGATCCCGCACTGACCGACAGTCTGCCCGACGCCGTCTATGAGGCGTTCGTGGGCTGGGCCGAGGGGCGTGGGCTCTCGCTGTACCCCGCTCAGGACGAGGCCGTCATGGAGCTCGTGCAGGGCAACAACGTGATCCTCGCCACGCCGACGGGCTCGGGCAAGTCCCTCGTCGCTGTCGCGGCGCACTTCCACGGGCTCGCGGCGGGCCAGCGGAGCTACTACACCGCGCCCATCAAGGCGCTCGTCTCGGAGAAGTTCTTCGCCCTGTGCGAGATCTTCGGGGCCGAGAACGTGGGAATGGTCACGGGCGATTCGTCCGTCAACGGGCAGGCCCCCATCATCTGCTGCACGGCGGAGATCCTCGCGAACCACGCGCTCCGCGAGGGAGCCGAGGCGGATCTCGGCCCCGTGGTCATGGACGAGTTCCATTTCTACTCCGACCCGCAGCGCGGCTGGGCATGGCAAGTCCCGCTGCTCGAGCTCCCCCAGGCCCAGTTCCTGCTCATGAGCGCGACCCTCGGCGACGTGAGCCGCTTCGAGAAGGAGCTCACCGAGCGCACGGGGCGGACGACGACGACCGTCGCCGGGGCTGAACGGCCTATCCCGCTGCACTACTACTACGAGGAGAAGCCGGTCCACGAGACGCTCGAAGAGCTCCTCGCGACGAAGCAGGCCCCCGTCTACGTGGTCCACTTCAGCCAGGTCGAGGCGATCGAGCGTGCCCACCAGCTCATGAGCGTCAACATGTGCACGCGCGAGGAGAAGGACCGCATCGCCGAGCTCATCGGCGGGTTCCGGTTCGCCGCGGGCTTCGGCAAGACGCTCAACCGTCTGGTGCGGCACGGCATCGGCGTGCACCACGCGGGCATGCTGCCCAAGTACCGCCGCCTGGTCGAGCAGCTCGCCCAGGCGGGGCTCCTCAAGGTCATCTGCGGGACGGACACGCTCGGCGTCGGCATCAACGTGCCGATCCGCACGGTGCTCCTCACGGCCCTCACGAAGTTCGACGGCCAGCGGACGCGGCACCTCAACGCCCGTGAGTTCCACCAGATCGCAGGCCGGGCGGGGCGGGCCGGATTCGACACCGCGGGCACGGTCGTGGTGCAGGCGCCCGAGCACGTGGTCGAGAACAACCGCGCCATGGAGAAGGCCCGCGCGAAGTTCGGCGACGACGCGCGCAAGCTGCGCCAGGTCGTCAAGAAGAAGCCGCCGGAGGGCTTCGTCTCGTGGGGGAAGCCCACGTACGAGCGGCTCGTCGAGGCTGCGCCCGAACCGTTGACCTCGAGCTTCACGGTCACGCACGCGATGCTCCTCAACCTCGTGGCCCGCCCGGGCAACCCGGTCGCCGCCGCGCGGCGGCTCCTCGAGGAGAACCACGAGTCCCGCGTGGTCCAGCTGCGGCTCATGCGGCGCGCGCTCGGAATCCTGCGCGAACTGCTCGCAGCCGAGGTGGTCGAGCGCATCCCGGCGGCCGAGCTGACCGCGGAGGACCGCGCCTCGGGCCGCACCCTGCGGCTCACCGTGGACCTCCAGGAGAACTTCGCCCTCAACCAGCCGCTCTCCCCCTTCGCGCTCGCCGCACTCGACCTGCTCGGGCCGGAGACGCCGTCGTACGCGCTCGACGTCGTCTCCGTCATCGAGGCGACCCTCGAGAAGCCGCGCCAGATCCTGTCCGCCCAGCTCAAGCGGGCCCGGGCCGACGCCGTCGCCGCGATGAAGGCGGAGGGCCTCGAGTACAGCGAGCGCATGGCCCTCCTCGACGACGTCACGTACCCCGAACCGCTCAAGGAGCTCCTCGACGCCGCGTTCGAGCAGTACCGCAAGCACGCGCCGTGGGTCTCCGACTTCGAGCTCGCCCCCAAGTCAGTGGTCCGGGACATGTACGAACGCGCCATGGACTTCGGCGAGTTCGTCCAGTTCTACGGCCTGGCGCGCAGCGAGGGGATCGTGCTGCGCTACCTGACCGACGCCTACAAGGCGCTCAACCAGACGGTCCCGCAGGACGCGCTCCGCGACGACCTCGAGGACCTCATCGCGTGGCTTGGGGAGCTGGTCCGGCAGGTCGACTCGAGCCTGCTCGACGAGTGGGAGGAGCTCACGAGCGGCCACGAGCTCCACCCCCACGACGCGCCGCCGCCCCCGCCGCCGGCGCTCACCACGAACGTTCGCGCGTTCCGGGTCATGGTCCGAAACGAGCTGTTCCGGCGAGTCGAGCTCTTCGCCGACGAGGATTCGAAGGCGCTCGCCGAGCTTGACGGCGAGGCCGGCTTCGGCGAGGACGCCTGGGAGGAGGCTCTGGACGGGTACTTCGACGAGCACGAGGACATCGCCACCGGCCCCGACGCGCGCGGGCCGCAGCTGCTCATCATCGACGAGAAGCCGGGCGTGTGGCACGTGCGGCAGATCTTCGACGATCCCGCGGGGAACCGGGACTGGGGCTTCTCCGCAGACGTGGACCTCGCCGCGAGCGACGAGGCCGGCAGCGCCGTCATCCGCGTGACCCAGATCGGGCGGCTCGGCGGTTAGGTTGGGGAGTATGAGCCTTCCTTCCCTCTCCACGCTGCTCCGGCCCGCTGCCCCAGACGACGTCCCCGCGATCCTCGGGCTCATCCACGACCTTGCCGTGTACGAGCGCGAGCCGGACGCCGTCAAGACAACGGCCTCCGTTCTCACCGAGCAGCTGTTCGGAGCCAATCCGGCGATCTTCGCCCACGTCGTCGAGGACGCCGATGGTGTCATGGGCTTCGCGCTCTGGTTCCTCAACTACTCGACGTGGGAGGGCACCCACGGGATCTACCTCGAGGACCTCTATGTGCGTCCGGAGGCGCGCGGTCGAGGCTACGGGAAGGCGCTCCTGCAGGAGCTGGCCCGCATCGCCGTCGAACGCGGGTATGCCCGCGTCGAATGGAGCGTGCTCAAGTGGAACGCGCCCTCGATCGGCTTCTACAGGAGCCTCGGAGCCTCGCCGCTCGAAGAGTGGGACACGTTCCGCCTCACGGGACAGGCACTGACCCGCTTCGGAACGCCGAACCTCGGGGCGCCCGAGTGAGGACTTCCGAGTCGACGCCGCACAGGGTCCTAGGGGCCCACGCGTTCCGCGGGCTCCGGACGGTCGAGCACGTCTTCACCGTCCCGCTCGACCACGGCGACCCCGATGGCGAGCAGATCGACGTCTTCGCACGGGAATACGTCTCCGCCACGCATCCCGTCGACACTGCCGGCCGCCTCCCATGGCTCGTGTTCCTGCAGGGCGGTCCCGGCGGTCGCGGGGCGCGCGTCACGTCGCTCTCCGGCTGGATGAAGGAGGCGGCCAAGGACTTCCGCATCCTCATGCTCGACCAGCGCGGGACGGGCCTCTCGACCCCCGCCGACCGCTCGACGCTGCCGCTGCGTGGTGGTCCCGCTGACCAGGCCGCCTATCTGGCGCACTTCCGCGCAGACTCGATCGTGCTCGACTGCGAGGCCATCCGCCGCGCTCTCGGTTCCGAACCGTGGACGGTCTACGGGCAGAGCTTCGGCGGCTTCTGCGCGCTCACCTACCTCTCGATCGCGCCGCATGGCGTCCGCGAGGCCCTCATCACGGGCGGCCTCGCGCCACTCGACGGTCCCGCCGAGCGCGTCTACCGCGCCACGTACGCCCGGCTCGCCGAACGCAACGCCGAATACTTCGCGTGGTATCCCGACGATCGGGCGCGCGTCACCGCGATCGTCGAGCACCTCCGCGGCGTGGACGAGCGGCTCCCCGACGGGAGCCGGCTGAGCCCCGAGCGGTTCCAGCTCGTGGGCAACCTCCTCGGCGGCAACACGCGCGTCGACTCGCTGCACTACCTTCTCGAGGACGCGTTCACGCGTGGCCCCTCCGGCGTGCGGCTTTCGGACGGCTTCCTGGGCCAGGTGCACGCGACCGTGACGCGCGCTCCCAACCCGCTGTATGCCGTCCTGCACGAATCGATCTACGCCCAGGGCGAGGCCAGCGGGTGGGCAGCCTGGGGGGTGCTGGACGAGCACCCCGAGTTCCGGCCCGACGCCGCGGACCCGCTCCTCCTCGGCGAGATGGTCTGCCCGTGGCTCTTCGAGCAGGACCCGGCCCTCACGCCTTTGGCTGAGACCGCGCGGCTGCTCGCCGAGAAGGCCGACTGGGGCTCCCTCTACAATCCCGGCCGCCTCGCGGAGAACTCGGTCCCGGTGGCGGCGGCGGTGTACCGCGACGACATCTACGTGGACCGAGGGCTCTCCCTCGAGACGGCCGGCCGTGTCCGCGGCCTCCGCGTGTGGGAGACGGCGGACTTCCACCACGACGGCATCACGGACGACGGCGAGGGCATCTTCGCGCGGCTCCTCACCATGGCGCGGGAGGGCTGACGCAGCCCGGGCTCACTTGCCCTGGCCACACGCCCAGGGCAGGTGGGACCCCGGCTCAGGCGTGCCCGGCGGCCTGCATCTGCCGGAGCTCCTTCTTGAGGTCGGCTACCTCGTCGCGCAGTCGCGCCGCGAGCTCGAACTGGAGCTCGGCTGCCGCGCCGCGCATCTGCTGGGTGAGCTGCTCGATGAGGCCAATGAGGTCCTCGGCCGGTGCCGCCGCAATCCCGTCCCGACGCAGCTCGGCCGCGGCCTTGTCCGTGGAGTCGCCGGCGCCGCGACGCTTGGCGCCCTTCGCGAGCCTGTTGTTCTCGAGCAGGGCGCGTGTGTCCTGGTCCTCGCGCGCGAGCTGGTCCGTGATGTCCGCGATACGCTTGCGCAGCGGCTGGGGGTCGATGCCGTTCGCACGGTTGAACGCCATCTGGATCTCGCGGCGCCGATTGGTCTCGTCGATCGCCTGAGCCATCGAGTCCGTGATCTTGTCCGCGTACATGTGCACCTGGCCGGAGACGTTGCGGGCGGCACGGCCGATCGTCTGGATGAGCGAGGTCGCGGAGCGGAGGAAGCCCTCCTTGTCCGCGTCGAGGATGCTCACGAGCGAGACCTCGGGCAGGTCGAGGCCCTCGCGCAGGAGGTTGATGCCGACGAGAACGTCGAACACCCCGAGCCTCAGCTCGCGCAGGAGCTCGACGCGGCGAAGGGTGTCGACGTCCGAGTGAAGGTATTGGACCTTGACGCCGTGGCCCATGAGGTAGTCGGTGAGGTCTTCTGCCATGCGCTTCGTGAGGGTCGTGACGAGGATGCGCTCGTCACGCGCGACCCGGTCACGGATCTCCCCGAGCAGATCGTCGATCTGGCCCTTGGTCGGCTTCACCACGACCTCGGGGTCGATGAGGCCGGTGGGGCGGATGATCTGCTGGACCACGCCGTCCGACTTCCCGAGCTCGTACTTGCCCGGCGTCGCCGAGAGGTAGATCGTCTGGCCGATGCGCTCGAGGAACTCGTCCCACTTGAGCGGGCGGTTGTCCATGGCCGAGGGCAGGCGGAAACCGTGCTCCACGAGCGTGCGCTTGCGCGACATGTCGCCCTCGTACATCGAGCCGATCTGGGGGACGGTGACGTGGGACTCGTCGATGACGAGCAAGAAGTCGTCCGGGAAGTAGTCCAAGAGGCAGTGGGGTGCCGTCCCGGCCCCGCGGCCGTCGATGTGCCGCGAATAGTTCTCGATCCCGTTGCAGAAGCCCATCTGCTGCATCATCTCGAGGTCGTACGTGGTGCGCATGCGCAGCCGCTGGGCCTCGACGAGCTTGTTCTGCGCCTCAAGCGTCTTGAGCCGGTCTGCGAGTTCGTCCTCGATCGCGGTGATAGCCCGATTCATGCGTTCAGGTCCGGCAACGTAGTGCGAGGCCGGGAAGACGTACATCTCCGTCTCCTCGCGGATCACCTCGCCCGTGACCGGGTGGAGCGTGTGCACGCTCTCGACCTCGTCCCCGAAGAACTCGATGCGCAGCGCAAGCTCCTCGTACATCGGGATGATCTCCACGGTGTCCCCCCGCACGCGGAACGTTCCGCGGTGGAAGTCGACGTCGTTGCGCACGTACTGCATCGCGACGAACTGGCGCAGGAGCGTGTCGCGGTCGAGCTCCATGCCCTTGCGGAGCGTGACCATCCCGGCCACGTACTCCTCGGGCGTACCGAGGCCGTAGATGCACGAGACCGTTGCGACCACAATGACGTCGCGCCGGGTCAGGAGAGAGTTCGTCGCCGAGTGGCGCAGCCGTTCGACCTCCTCGTTGACCGAGGAGTCCTTCTCGATGAAGGTATCGGTCTGCGGGACGTAGGCCTCGGGCTGGTAATAGTCGTAGTACGAGACGAAGTACTCGACCGCGTTGTTCGGCAGCAGCTCCCTGAACTCGTTGGCGAGCTGGGCCGCGAGCGTCTTGTTCTGCACGAGCACGAGGGTGGGACGCTGCAGCTTCTCGATGACCCATGCAGTCGTCGCGCTCTTGCCGGTGCCGGTGGCGCCGAGGAGCACGACGTCCTTCTCCCCGTTCTGTATCCGCTCCGAGATCTCGGCGATGGCCGTGGGCTGATCGCCCGCAGGCCGGTACTCGCTGACGACCTCGAACGGCGCGACGACGCGATTGATCTCCTGCGCAAGGCTCATGTCCCAAATCTACGCCGGGCAGCGGACAGTCTGTGTCCGCATTCGCTCCCGGCTAATCGAGGCCCGTCGCCCCCGAGCGCTCGGCTGCGGGTGCGAGCACGTCGGCCCAGAGGCGGTCGACGGCGGTGCGCAGCTCCTCGAGCGTGCCCGCGTTCTCGACCACGTGGTCCGCAGCCGCGAGTCGCTCCTCCCGGCTGGCCTGGGCGGCCATGCGGGCGCGCGCGTGCTCCTCGCTCAGGCCGTTGCGCTCCTCGAGGCGCCGGATCCGCACCTCGTCCGGTGCATCGACCACGACGACGACGTCGAAGTTCCCCGCCTGCCCCGTCTCGACGAGCAGGGGGATGTCCTGGACCACGACGGACCCCGCAGGGGCTCTGGCCGCGATCTCAGCGGCCCGAGCCCGAACGCGGGGATGGATGATCGAGTTCAAGAGCTCGCGTCGCCCGGGGTCCGCGAAGACGATCGCGCCGAGGGCCGCCCGGTCGAGCGCGCCGTCGTCCGCGAGAACCTCCCGGCCGAACGCCTCGGCGACCTCCTCGAGGCCCTCCGTGCCCGGCTCGACGACCTCGCGCGCGATCACGTCCGCGTCCACGAGGACCGCGCCGAGCTCGACCAGACGACGCGACACTTCCGACTTCCCGGACGCGATGCCGCCCGTCAGGCCCACTCTCAGCACGCGTCCACTGTAGCTCGCCCTGCGCGGCCGCCCGCTGGGCGCCCTCGCCCAGGCGCCGCTGCCCCTTCCGCCTAAGCTGGGTCGGTGACCGAGACCCCGAGCCACGCGCACCGCTACAGCACCGTCGACGGGGAGCATCGGCACGAGCTGGAGATCAAGCGCTCGCGCTTCATCACGGTCCTGCGGCGCGCCGAGACCGAGGATGAGGCCAGGGCGCTCGTCGCCGAACTGCGGCGCGAGTTCCACGACGCTCGGCACCACTGCAGCGCGTTCGTGCTCGGCCCTGACCGCACCACTCAGCGCAGCAACGACGACGGCGAGCCGTCGGGGACCGCGGGAACTCCCATGCTCGAGGCGTTGCTCAAGGGGGCCGCGCTCGACGGCGCCGCGGACCTGAGCGACGTCGCCGCCGTCGTCGTCCGCTACTTCGGCGGGATCCTGCTCGGCGCGGGCGGGCTCGTGCGGGCGTATTCAGAGTCCGTGTCCTCCGCGCTCGCGACCGCCCCGCTCGTGCGGCGCGAGCGCCTCCGGCTGCTCGCCGTGGACGCCGGCCACGGAGTCGCGGGGCGCCTCGAGAACGAGCTGCGCACGGCAGGCATCGCGGTGCTCGGCACGGATTACGGTCCGCGAACGGCGACGGTGCGCGTCGCGATAGCCGACGACGACGGCGCTGCCGCCGCCTTCGCCGAACGGCTCGCGAGCCTCACGGCGGGCTCGTCGACGGCCGCCGGCCTCGGAACGTCCTGGGTCGACGTTCGCTAGTTGCGGGGTCACTGGCCACCCGTTGCGGGGTCACTGGCCACCCGTTGCGGGGTCACCGGCAACCAATTGCGGGGACTTGAGTCCGACCAGGACCCCACAACACAACGGACGCGACCCCACAACACGCGGGACGGGACCCCACAACACGCGGGACGGGACCCCACAACACGAAAGGGCGGGCCCTGCCTTCGCAGGGCCCGCCCTTTCAGCGGATTGAACTTTCGTGCGGCCGGGGCCGCCGAAGATCAGGTGCCATCCGGCAAATCAGTTGCCGGGAGCCGGCCCGTAAGCCGGCTCCTGGCCGCCAATTAGTTGCCGGTGAGCTTCTCGCGCAGGGCGGCGAGAGCCTCGTCAGACGCGAGCGTGCCGCTCTCGACGGCCGGAGCCTCGGAGGAGTAGCTCGTCTGGGCCGACTCGCGGCCGCCGCCGGACGCCGCAGCGGCGTCGTCGGCGAGGTGCTGCGAGACCTGCTTCTTGTGCGACTCCCAGCGGGACTGCGCGTCGGCGTACTGCTGCTCCCACGCGGCGCGCTGCGTCTCGTAGCCCTCAAGCCACTCGTTGGACTCCGGGTCGAAGCCCTCCGGGTACTTGTAGTTGCCCTCCTCGTCGTACTCGGCGGCCATGCCGTAGAGCGCCGGGTCGAACTCGGTCGAGTCCGGGTCCACGCCCTCGTTGGCCTGCTTGAGCGACAGGGAGATGCGGCGGCGCTCGAGGTCGATGTCGATGACCTTGACGAAGATCTCGTCGCCGACCGAGACAACCTGCTCGGCGAGGTCGACGTGACGCTCAGCGAGCTCGGAGATGTGGACGAGGCCCTCGATGCCGTCCTCGACACGGACGAACGCGCCGAACGGAACGAGCTTCGTGACCTTGCCCGGCACGACCTGACCGAGAGCGTGGGTCCGGGCGAACGTCTGCCACGGATCCTCCTGCGTCGCCTTGAGCGAGAGCGAGACGCGCTCGCGGTCGAGGTCCACCTCGAGAACCTCGACGGTGACCTCCTGGCCGACCTCGACAACCTCGGACGGGTGGTCGATGTGCTTCCAGGACAGCTCCGAGACGTGCACGAGGCCGTCGACGCCGCCGAGGTCCACGAACGCACCGAAGTTGACGATCGAGGAGACGACGCCCGTGCGGACCTGGCCCTTCTCGAGCTTGTTCAGGAACGTCGAGCGGACCTCGGACTGGGTCTGCTCGAGCCATGCACGGCGGGACAGGACCACGTTGTTGCGGTTCTTGTCGAGCTCGATGATCTTGGCCTCGAGCTTCTGGCCGATGTACGGCGCAAGATCGCGGACGCGGCGCATCTCGACGAGCGAAGCCGGGAGGAAGCCACGGAGACCGATGTCGAGGATGAGGCCACCCTTGACGACCTCGATGACGGTGCCGGTGACGACGCCGTCCTCTTCCTTGATCTTCTCGATGTCGCCCCACGCGCGCTCGTACTGCGCACGCTTCTTCGACAGGATCAGGCGGCCTTCCTTGTCCTCCTTCGTGAGGACGAGGGCCTCGACCTGATCGCCCACGGACACGACCTCGCCCGGGTCGACGTCGTGCTTGATGGAAAGCTCACGGGAGGGGATGACGCCCTCGGTCTTGTACCCGATGTCGAGCAGGACCTCGTCGCGGTCAACCTTGACGACGGTTCCCTCAACGAGGTCGCCGTCGTTGAAGTACTTGATGGTGGCATCGACGGCGGCGAGGAAGTCCTCGGCAGAGCCAATGTCGTTGATCGCGACCTGCGGGGTGCCGGACTTCTCGGCGGAGGTGATGGTCATGTAGTAGGGGCTCCGATGTGGATTGGTTGTCGGTCAGGCAGTCAGGCAGGGGCCAGACATCCTGAAAGTTGGATTGGAACGCTGCGCACTACGCGCCCGTCCAGTTTAGTCTCGTGCCGCAAAGCGGGTCAAAACGGCAGGTACCCCTAGGCGGGCGGCGGCACGCTCGGGACCGTGAGGCCTGACTGGCTCAGGGTCGTGAAGTGCAGGCCGCGCCCCAGGAGCCCCGGAAGCGCCGCCGCGTAGCCCGCGGACGTGCCGGAGCTGGGCTGGTTCATGTGGCTGATCACGATGTCCCCCGCCTTCACCCCACCGAGAATCGATGCGACCTTGGGCGCGGGCAGCGTGGCACCGGCGTCTGCGTTCACCGCGAAGTTGACGGGGACAAGGCCGACGGCGGAAGTCACCCCGACCGCGACGTCGTCGTAGTACGCCGTACCGGGCCGGAACCACGGAACGGGAGACCCTGCGAGCTCGTGGACGTGCGGCGCGTTCCCGAGCAGCTCGTCGAGCACCGCCCCGACCGAGGACGTACCGCGGATGCCGTAGGCGCTGCGCCCCGTGACCGACAGCGGAACGTGGGCGGTGCCGTGGTTCCCGATCTCGAACAGGGGATCCGCCGCCAGCTCGGCGCTGAGCGACCGGTTGGCCTGGATCCAGCGCGAGTTGAGGAAGAACGTCGCCGGAACATGCAGCTTGCGCAGCGTCTCGATGAGCTGCTTGTCAAAGCCCGCTCCCCCGGGGCCGCCGCATGCGTCGAACGTGAGGGCCACGGCGGTCGACGGCGTGCGCGTGACGAGACCCGGGATGGCGAGCCCCCAGTCGTGCGGCACATGCCCCGTGAAGCGGCTTTCGACCGCTTTCCGGTCCGCCACGCTGAACTCGCGCAGGAGGGACTTCGTGGGCGCCGGCGTGGGCGCCGGCGTCGGCGCCGGGCTAGCCGTCGCAGAATCCACAGGTGCGGGGAGGAGCTCCTGGGGGGCGCCTACCGACGGTCTGGCCGCCTGCGGGCCTTCGCAACTCGTTGCAAGGGCCGCAAGGGACACCCCCATGGCCGCGAGGACGGCTCGCCGCGTCACACGCGGCAGCGAGGAGGGCATGTCTCTCCAAGTCGGTGGGGGTATCGGCCCAGAAGTGCGTTAGGCCAAATCAGAAGTGCGTCAGGCAGCGGGGCGAGCGTTCCACGGCGAACATCCGTTCCGCCGTCACCGCGGCACCGGCGCGCGCCTCGGTGATTCGCCCGGCCTCCACCAGAGTAGTCGCTCGAACGCCGCCCACGTACATCGACGCGAGTTCCGACACGTCCAAGCTGAGGTCGGGCTGCGCGCTGCCGGCATCGGATATAGCCCCCATCCCGCCGTCGACGCGCAGTCGGAAACGCCCGCCGGCGAGTCCGAGGCCGTCGGCCACGTCGAGCACGAGCTCACCATCCGCCCCGTACCGCCGAGCGGAGAGGGCGGCGGATGTGTCGAGGATGCGGAGCCACAGCATGTCCTGGGCCGCCTCTGCGTGGATCGCGCGCTGATCCTCGAGCGCCCACGCGAGCGGATCGTCAACGGGGGCTTCGTACCACGACACGCGACGGATGAGGTCGAGCGAGCCGAGGAAATCCCAGAGGGCGAGGTACGCCTCGGGTGTCGCTGCGACGAGGTCACGGACGTCGATCGTGAACGGCTCGTGTTCCCAGCCGCGGAACGCGTAGGTCACGTAGCCGTCGGGCTCGCCATCCGGACCAAAGTGCAGGGCGGCCCGCAGCGCAGCGTCTTCGCCGCCGTCGTTGTCCCACTGCCCGCCCGCGGCCAGCCGGTAGCGCTCCTGCCGGTCGATCGAGCCCGGCAGCGCGCGGTGGACCCGAGCGAAGATCGGCGGGGCAAGTTCGAGCAGGACCGCAGGATCGGCCGTCTCGATCCGCCCGTCGCTGGGAACCGCGAGCCGGAAGCCCGGGCCGGTCGTCACGGTGACCCGGCGCTCGGAGGTCGCGACGCCGAAGCCGAAGCGGCGGTAGATCGAGGCCTCGGACGCCGTGAGCGCGGCGACGGCAACGCCGTCGGCCTTCGCCCGCTCGAGATCCTCGGTCATGAGGCGCCGCAGGAGCCCGCGGCGCCGGTGGCTCGGCCGCACGGTAACTGCCGTGATGAGGTGGGCCGGGACGAGCACGCCGTAGCCGACATTGAGCGACTTGCGGAAGGTCGCGAAGGTTGCGACCGGCACCTCGGCGCCGAGGCTCGCGGCCGGGACCTGGCCCTGCTGGTACGCGCCGGTGATCTCCCGGCGATCTGCCACGAGTGCTCCGGCCATCTTGGCCACGAACTCGTCCGGTCGACGCTTGTCGTAGAAGCCGGCCCCGACGGCCCGGACCCAGGCGCGCGTCTGCTCGTAGCCGTCTTCGCCCGGAAGAGCCGCCCGGAAGCGGCGCACCTCGTAGTCGCCCATGTGTTCGTGCCCCTTGATCGTTGTCCCCGTGCGTGGGTCGTCAGTGCCCGGCTTCGTTCCAGGTCCGGCCCACGCCGACTTGGACATCGAGCGGAACGGAGAGCTCGGCCGCAGCGCCCATGCGGCTCACGACGACGTCCCGCACCGCGCTCTCCTCGCCCGGCGCGACCTCGACCACGAGCTCGTCGTGGATCTGCAGGAGAAGGCGCGAGCCGAGCTCCCGCTCGCGGAGCTCTTCCTCGACCCCGAGCATCGCACGCTTGATGATGTCCGCGGCCGAGCCCTGGATCGGCGAGTTGAGCGCAATGCGCTCCGCGAGCTCGCGCCGGGCGCGGTCCGTGCTGTTGAGGTCCGGAAGGTACCGGCGGCGGCCGAAGATCGTCGACGTGTAGCCGTCCTTGCGCGCCACCTCGACGACGCCGCGGAGGTAGTCGCGGACCCCGCCGAAGCGGTCGAAGTAGTCCTTCATGAGCGTCCGCGCCTCGTCGACGGAGATCTCGAGCTGCTTCGAGAGCCCGAACGACGTAAGCCCGTACGCGAGGCCGTAGGACATCGCCTTGACCTTCGAACGCATCTCGGACGTCACGTCCGCGGGCTCGACGTGGAAGATCCGCGCGCCGACAAAGCGGTGGAGGTCCTCCCCCGCGCGGTACGCCTGGATGAGGCCCTCGTCGTTCGAGAGGTGCGCCATGATGCGCATCTCGATCTGCGAATAGTCGGCCGAGAGGAGCGACTCGTAGCCCTCACCCACCACGAAGACGTCTCGGACCCGGCGCCCCTCCTCGGAGCGGATCGGGATGTTCTGCAGGTTGGGGTTGTTGGAGGACAGGCGCCCGGTCGCGGCGATGTTCTGGGCGTAGGTCGTGTGGATGCGCGAATCGGCGGTGACCGACTTCTTGAGCGTCTCGACCATCTGCCGAAGCTTGCTCGACTCGCGGTGCGCCATGAGGCCCTCGAGGAACGGGTGCCCGGTCTTGTCGAGGAGGTCCTTGAGCGACGCGGCGTCGGTCGTGTAGCCCGTCTTGATCTTCTTCGTCCTCGGCAGCTCGAGCTCCTCGAAGAGGACCATCTGGAGCTGCTTCGGCGAGCCGAGGTTCACCTCGTGGCCGATCGCCGCGTACGCCTTCGCCGCGGCTTCCTCGCTCGCGCGGCCCAGATCGTCCATGAGCGCGACGATCTGCTCGGTGGAGACCGCGATTCCGGCCCATTCCATGTCCAGGAGGACGCGGGCGAGCGGGAGCTCCATGTCGGCGAGGAGCGCTGTCGCCCCCACCTCGACGAGGCGCGGCGTGAAGTCGACGTTGAGCGCGCGGATGACGGCGGCCTCCCGCACGAGCGCGCGGGCAGCCTCGCCGTCCTCCTCGAACGAGAGTGCGAGCTGCCCGGCGGCAGGCGCCGCGCCGAGCTGGATGTCGAGATGGTGCTGGGCGAGGTCCGCGAGGGCGTAGCTGCGGCGGTCCGGCTCGATGAGGTAGCCGGAGATCGAGACGTCGTCGACGACGCCCGCCAGCTCGGCGCCGACCGCACGCAGTGCCTTGGCCGCCTCCTTGTACCCGTGGAACGCCTTCGGAACCGAAGGGTCCTCGAGCCACGCGGAGAGGGCGGGCGGGAAGGCACCGTCGAGCGGCACGTAAAGCGCCGAACCGTGCGCAGCGAGGGCGACGGCGGTGGCCTCCTCGCGCTGACCCGCCGGCTCGGCACGGACCGCCACGGCGATCGGCGCGCCCTGGGCAGCGTCGCCGAGGCTCGCGAGAGCATCGGCGAGCTCGTCCGGGGACGGCAGCGTCGGCTCCGGCACCTCGAAGACGTCCTCGCTCGACGCCTCGGGCGCCGTCTCGAAGATCTCGTAGACGCGCGTGCGCAGCGTCCGGAACTCGAGCTCGTCGAACAGCGCCTCGATCGCCGCGGTGTCCGGCTTCGGGTCCGCGAGCGCGGCGAGCTGGACGGGGAGGTCCAGATCGGTGATGAGCCGGTTGAGGCGTCGGTTCCGTTCGACGGACTCGATGTTCTCCCGGAGGCTCTCGCCGGCCTTGCCTTTGATCTCGGCCGCATGCGCGAGGACGCCCTCGAGCCCGTCGTACTGGGCGATCCACTTCGCCGCCGTCTTGGGCCCAACGCCGGGCACGCCCGGCAGATTGTCGGCGGACTCGCCGACGAGCGCCGCGAGGTCCGGGTAGCGGGCCGGCGGCACAAAGTACTTCTCCTCGATCGCGGCGGCGTCCATCCGCGGAATGTCGCTCACGCCCTTGCGCGGGTAGAGCACCGCGACATGGTCGTTGACGAGCTGGAAGGTATCCCGGTCGCCCGAGACGAGCAGGACCTCCATGCCGTTCGAGGCTCCCTGTGCCGCGAGCGTCGCGAGGATGTCGTCCGCCTCGTAGCCGGGCAGCTCGAGGGTCTGGATCCCGAGGGCCTCCATGACCCGCTTGATGATGTCGATCTGGCCACGGAACTCGGCGGGGGTCTCGTTGCGGCCGCCCTTGTACTCGCTGTACTCGGCCTTGCGATGTGTCGTCTCGTCGCTCACGTCGAACGCGACCGCGATGTGGGTGGGCTTCTGGTCCCGCACGAGGTTGATGAGCATCGAGGTGAAGCCGTGCACCGCGTTGGTGTGCTGACCCTCGGCGTTGCGGAAGCTCTCGGCCGGCAGCGCGAAGAACGCGCGGAACGCCATGGAGTGCCCGTCGAGGACGAGGAGGCGGCCGGCCCCTCCGAGAGGATCGACGACGGCGGGTTCGGCTTTGCTCGTTTGACTCACGGGTGCCAGCCTAGTGGGCATGGACGGGAATGACACTCGAGCCGAGCGCCTCGCGGGCGTGCCCGGCGACTACGCTCAGGAGATCGCTTCGGCGCACGTTCCCGAGCATCTTCGCGACTGGCTCGCGGACGTGGGCGTGGGGGCTCTTGTCGCGAAGCTCGGCATCGTGTTCGAGGAGCTGAGCGCCGAGCGTTCTGTCGCGACGATGCCGGTCTCGGGCAACACCCAGGTGGTGGGCCTTCTCCACGGCGGGGCGAGCGCCGCGCTCGCCGAGACACTGGGGTCCTTCGCTGCGACGCTCCACGCCGGTCCGGGCCGGATCGCGGTCGGGGTAGACCTCAACGCTACCCATCACCGTGGGGCGTCGGAGGGGATCGTGCGAGGGGTGTGCACGGCCATCCAGCTGGGCAGGACCATGACGTCCCACGAGATCGTGATCTCGGACGCCGCCGGCCGGCGCGTGTGCACCGCGAGGATCACGAATCTCCTCCGCGACGCCCCCGTGTCCAGGCCCCGCCCGGAATCTGCGGGGGCGTAGCCCGGCGTCAGGCGTCGGGCTTCAGGCTTCAGGCTTCAGGCTTCAGGCTTCAGGCGTCAGCCGTCAGCCGTCAGCCAGACGGTAGTCGAGCTCGACGGTCCCGTCCCGCTGCTCGAGTCCCACGAGCCTGAAGCTGCGCGCCTCGGGCAGCGGCTGCGCACCGAAGAGCGGAACGCCGCCCCCGAGAACCTCGGGCACGAACGTGACGACGATCCGGTCGACGAGCCCGGCTGCCAGGAACTGGCCTGCGAGGTCGCCGCCGCCCACGATGTAGACGTCTCGGCCCCCCGCGGCGAGCCGCAGCTCGTCCGCGAACTCAGCCACGTCTCCGCGCACGATGACGACGTCCGCGCCGTCGTCCGCTGACAGCTCGTGGTGGCTGAACACCCAGCACGGCACCCTGTACGACCACTCGCCCGGATGGTGCTCGCGGATCCACTGGTAGGTCTCGCCGCCCATCACGACGCAGCCCACGCCTTCCTCGAACGAGCGGTACGACTCCCCCAGCCCCTCGACATTGTCGAACTTGTCGAGCCAGGCCAGGTTGCCGCCCTCCTGCGCGATGAAGCCGTCCACGCTGCTTCCCACGTAGTACACGAAGTCAGCCATGGGCCCCAGCGTAGCCCGGAGGGCACGAGCGTGGTGAGGGATTCCGCCGCATTGAGCGCGGGAGGACTACCGGGACACCAGATGCCTGGAAATCTCGGCGGCAGAGTCCAGCAAGTCGACAGTGCCCGCGGCGACTCCAACGACGAGGTCGAAGCCTTCATCCGTGGTGAAGCCATGCCGGTAACCGTTGATCCACAGGAGCAGCGCCATGAGCGTCCACGCCGTCCGTTTGTTGCCATCAATGAGTGGATGGAACCGGGCGACCGACTCCAACAAGGCTGCCGCCTTCACCGCCAGTTCCGGATAGGCTTCCACGCCCATGACACTCGTAGCCGGTCTGGCCAACGCCGAGGCCAACAACCCGACATCACGGATATGGAAGCCGTACCGATCAACTACCTGAAGTGCATCCTCAATGTCCAGGTACGCTGTCACGCGTCCTCGAGGCGCTTCAGCAAATCAGCGTCATGGCCTATAACAAAATCAAGGCCCTGGCTGATTTCGCGCCGGCGCGCGTGGCGCTTCAGAACCAACTCTGCGCCCTGCAAGAGAAGCGCGGACTTGGACGTGTGTTCTTCGGCAGCCAA
Organism: Sinomonas albida; assembly: GCF_004919045.1. Classification (GTDB taxonomy): domain Bacteria; phylum Actinomycetota; class Actinomycetes; order Actinomycetales; family Micrococcaceae; genus Sinomonas; species Sinomonas albida. The sequence continues at coordinate 231,021 of NZ_SWDW01000004.1, read as the reverse complement.
CTTTTCCAGCCGCCGATCGAGGTCTTCAGGGACACGGAGATTCATAGCCACGTCATGATGGTACCAAAACGGTACCTGCCGTTGACTGGACTGCACGACGAGGGAAAGCACTGTGCCCGAGGTGGGACTCGAACCCACACACCTTTCGATACCGCATTTTGAGTGCGGCGCGTCTGCCGATTCCGCCACTCGGGCCTTCCACGGCGCCCAACGCGCCGCTCCGTGCGCCATAACTCTACAGGCCGTCCGCGCCTTCCTCCTACCGCCCCTACCGCCCCGGCCGCGTCCGCGAGCGGGAAAAGGCTCGCCACCGGTAGGATCGTCCTAGTTCCACCCTGAACCTGCAGCAAGGAGCCCGAGTGTCCGAGAAGACGTCGGAGAAGACCGCCAAGCCCACGCCCGCCCCCAGCGCCGCCCCGAAAGCGGAGAAGGCTTCCTCCTCACGCCGCGTGATCGTGGCCGAGGACGAGACGCTCATCCGTCTCGACATCATCGAGATCCTCCGCGGAGAGGGCTACGACGTGGTGGGCGAGGCCGACAACGGCGAGAAGGCCGTCGAGCTCGCGGAAGAACTGCGCCCCGACCTCGTGCTGATGGACGTGAAGATGCCGGTCATGGACGGCATCACCGCGGCGGAGAAGATCGTCAAGGCCCGCATCGCGCCGGTCGTGCTCCTCACGGCATTCAGCCAGAAGGAGCTCGTGGAGCGCGCCCGCGACGCCGGCGCGATGGCCTACGTCGTGAAGCCGTTCACGCCGAACGACCTGATCCCGGCCATCGAGATCGCCCTCTCCCGCCACGAGGAGATCAAGGCCCTCGAGGCAGAGGTGAGCGATCTGCAGGAGCAGTTCGCCACCCGCAAGCTCGTCGAGCGCGCCAAGAGCCTTCTCATGACCAAGATGGGCCTCACGGAGCCGGAGGCGTTCCGCTGGATCCAGAAGACGTCCATGGACCGTCGCCTGAGCATGCGCGAGGTCGCCGAGACGATCATCAACCAGGTCAGCTGACGCGCGCTCGCCGCGCGCCGTCGTCGGACGACGGCGCGCGGCGGCACAGCGGGCCAGCCGTGGACGGCCAGCAGCAGAACACCAGCTGCACAGCGGCTGTCTCAGACGCCGAGAGGCGGCACCCACCGGGTGCCGCCTCTCGTGTTCCTGCCAGCGGTCGATCAGATCTTCGGGCGCCGCGGCTCGGTCGAGGCAGGCCACGGGCCGACCTGCTCGCGGGCCGGCTTCACAGCGCCGTCCACGAGCTGTCCGGCGTCCGCAAGGTCGCCGACCTTGTGCACGCGCAGCGCGTTCGTCGAGCCGGCGACCCCGGGGGGCGAACCGGCCGCGACCACCACGATGTCATTCGGCTCGGCGAGGCCCGCGCGCAGCAGGTAGTCGTCCACCTGGGCGATCATCTGATCGGTGTGCTCCGCGAACTCGACCATGCGCGGCTGGATGCCCCAGCACAGGCTCAGGATGTTGAGCGTCGACGTGAGGGGCGTGAACGCGAAGATGGGCTTCTGCGGGCGCAGACGGCTCAGGCGGCGCGCTGAATCGCCGGACTGCGTGAACGTGCAGATGTACTTCGCGTCGAGCTGGTCCGCGATCGTCACCGCGGCACGGGTGATCGCGCCGCCGCGGGTCTTCGGCTGCGAGCCGAGCGCGGGCACGCGCTCGAGGCCGTGCTCCTCGGTGGACTCGATGATCTTCGCCATCGTGCGCACCGTCTCGATCGGGTAGGCGCCCACGCTCGTCTCGCCCGAGAGCATGACCGCGTCCGCGCCGTCGAGCACGGCGTTCGCGCAGTCCGACGCCTCAGCGCGCGTGGGGCGCGGGTTCTCGATCATCGACTCGAGGACCTGGGTGGCCACGATGACCGGCTTGGCCCAGCGGCGGGCCAGTTCGATGGCGCGCTTCTGGACGAGCGGCACCTCCTCGAGCGGCAGCTCGACGCCGAGGTCGCCGCGGGCCACCATGATCGCGTCGAACGCGTCGATGATCTCGTGGAGCTGCTCCACGGCCTGCGGCTTCTCGATCTTGGCGATGACGGGGACCTTGCGGCCCTCCTCCTCCATGATCTCGTGGACGCGCTCGATGTCCTTCGCGTCCCGCACGAACGAGAGGGCGACGTAGTCGACACCGCGCTTGAGAGCCCAGCGGAGGTCCGTCTCGTCCTTCTCGCTCAGCGCGGGGACGTTGACCGCGACGCCGGGCAGGTTGATGCCCTTGTTGTTGGACACCATGCCGCCCACGACGACCTCGGTGACCACCTTGACGTCGTCGACCGCGGTCGCGCGCAGGGCGACCTTGCCGTCGTCGATGAGGAGCGAGTCACCGGGCGCGACGTCCTCGGTCAGGCTCTTGAGCGTCGTCGAGCAGATGTCCTTCGTGCCGGGGACGTCCTCGGTGGTGATCGTGAAGACGTCGCCGGGGGCCAGCTCGTAGGGGCCGTCCACGAAGCGGCCAAGGCGGATCTTGGGGCCCTGGAGATCGGCCATGATGCCGACGGCCTTGTGGAGTTCCGCGGACGCCTTCCGCACATTCTCGTACGTGGCATCGTGCACGGAGTGGTCGCCGTGGCTCATGTTCAGTCGGGCTACGTCGACACCGGCTTCGATGACTGCGAGGGTCTTCTCGTAGCTCGAGATGGCCGGGCCGAACGTGGCAACGATTTTCGCTCGTCTCATATACCTCACCCTAGGGGTTGTGTAGGGAACGTGGATGTCTGGGGGATGAACTTAGCGGTCCGTTCGTGGTGGGAACGGCCCCGCCCACAACGCGCAGGGCCCCCGAGGGGACCCTGCGCGCGAGTATCAGAGGACCGAAATGGCTCGGTCGGTCGGAGCCACCGGCGCCGGGAGGATGGTGCTCCCCATGAGGAACCGATCAACCTCGGCCGCGCACGCGCGTCCCTCGGCGATGGCCCACACGATGAGGGACTGGCCCCGACCGGCGTCGCCCGCGACGAACACGCCTGGCGTCTCCGTCATGTACGCGGAGTCCCGCGCAACGTTGCCCCGCGCGTCGAACGGCGCGCTGATCTGCGCGGGAAGCCCGGACTCCTCCGGCCCCGTGAAGCCTAGGGAGAGCAGGACGAGGTCCGCCGGGATGACCCGCTCGGTGCCGGCCTTTGGGATGCGCTTGCCGTCCACGTACTCCGTCTCGGCGACCTTGAGCCCCGTGACGCGCCCGTCCTGGCCCATGTACTCGACCGTCGAGGCGAGGTAGGTCCGCTCGCCGCCCTCCTCGTGGGCGCTCGCAACCTCGAAGAGCGTCGGGAACATGGGCCACGGCTGATGGCCCGGGCGCTCGGCCGGCGGCTGCTTGCCGATGGCGAGCGTCGTGACCGAGGCGGCCTGCTGGCGGTGCGCCGTGCCGAGGCAGTCGGCTCCCGTGTCGCCACCGCCCAGGATGACGACGTGCTTGCCGCGAGCGTCGATCTGGTTCTCGACGGCGTCTCCGGCCACGACGCGGTTCGACTGGACGAGGTACTCCATGGCGAAGTGCACGCCGTCGAGGTCCCGCCCGGGGATCGCGAGGTCGCGCGCCAGGGTAGCGCCCGTGGCGACGACGACGGCGTCGTAGCGGCGGCGCAGCTGGTCCCAGCTCACGTCGCGGCCCACCTCGACACCCGAGCGGAACCGGGTGCCCTCGGCCTTCATCTGCTCGAGGCGCCGGTCGAGGACGTCCTTCTCCATCTTGAAGTCCGGGATGCCATAGCGCAGCAGGCCGCCGATGCGGTCATCGCGCTCGTAGACGGCCACCGTGTGGCCGACGCGCGTGAGCTGCTGGGCAGCGGCGAGCCCGGCCGGGCCCGAACCGACGATCGCGACCGTCTTGCCCGTGAGGCGCGCGGGCGGGAGGGGCTCGACGTAGCCGCCCTCGAACGCCTGCTCGGCGATCGAGACCTCGATCTGCTTGATCGTCACGGCCGGCTGGTTGATGCCGAGCACGCACGCCGTCTCGCACGGGGCGGGGCAGAGCCGGCCCGTGAACTCGGGGAAGTTGTTGGTCGCGTGCAGTCGCTCGCTCGCGTCCTGTTCCTTGCCTCGCCACGTGAGGTCGTTCCACTCAGGGATGAGGTTCCCGAGCGGGCAGCCGTGGTGGCAGAACGGGATGCCGCAGTCCATGCAGCGGCTCGCCTGGCGCTTGAGGACGCCGTTCTCCTGCGCCTCGTAGACCTCTTTCCAGTCCATGATGCGCACGGGCACGGGTCGGCGCGGCTGCGTCTCACGCTGCCGAACCTTCAGGAATCCGCGTGGATCAGCCACCGGTCACCTCCAGGATGCGAGACCAAACTTCTTCCCCGTCCGGGTCGAGGCCCTCCTCGAGGGCCGCCAGGCGGGTCTGCTGCACCGCCGCGTAGTCGCGGGGCAGCACCTTCGTCATGCGGGCTGCGGTGTCGTCGAAGTTGTCGAGGAGCCGCTGCGCGAGCTGCGAGCCCGTCTCCTCCGCGTGCTTCGCGATGAGGTTGCGCACAATGTCGCGGTCCTCGTCGTCGAGCTCGAGGAGCGTGAGCTCGCCGGAGTTGAGGGACTGCGTATTGACCTTGGCAGCATCGAGGTCGAGCACGAACGCCGTGCCGCCGGACATGCCCGCGCCGAAATTCCGTCCCGTGCGTCCGAGGATCACGGCCTGGCCGCCCGTCATGTACTCGCAGCCATGGTCGCCGATACCCTCGACGACCGCGGTCGCGCCGGAGTTCCGGACCAGGAAGCGCTCGCCCACGATGCCGCGCAGGAACACCTCGCCGCTCGTGGCGCCGTAGCCGATCACGTTGCCCGCGATCACGTTGTCTTCCGCAGGGAAGACGTTCGTGCGGTCGGGCCGGACGATCACGCGGCCGCCGGAGAGGCCCTTGGCCACGTAGTCGTTCGAGTCGCCGAACAAGCGGAGCGTCACGCCCGCAGGCAGGAACGCCCCAAGCGACTGGCCGGCGGTGCCGGTGAGCGTCACGTCGATCGTGTCGGTCGCGAGGTAGTCGGTGCCGAACGTGCGGGTCACCTCGTGGCCGAGCATCGTGCCGACCGAGCGGTCTGTGTTGACCACGGGCAGGCTGATCTTGACCGGGTTGCGGTCCGTGAGCGCCTCGCGCGCCATCTCGATGAGCTGCACGTCGAAGTGCTTGTCAAGCTCGTGGTTCTGCCCCGTGAGGTTGCGCAGCGGCGCGTCCTCGTCGAAGTCGAGACCCGCGAGGATCGGCGAGAGGTCCAGGCCCTCCGCCTTCCAGTGCTCGATCGCGTCACGCGTGTCGAGGAACTCCGAGCGGCCGATCGCCTCCTCGAGCGAGCGGAACCCGAGCGCCGCAAGGGTCTCGCGGATCTCTTCCGCGACGAACTCGAAGAAGTTGACCACGAACTCGGGCTTGCCGCTGAAGCGCGCCCGGAGCTCGGGATTCTGCGTCGCGACGCCGACCGGGCACGTGTCGAGGTGGCACACGCGCATCATGATGCAGCCGGAGACCACGAGCGGGGCGGTCGCGAACCCGTACTCCTCGGCGCCGAGCAGCGCGGCCACGACGACGTCGCGGCCCGTCTTGAGCTGCCCGTCCACCTGGACCACCACACGGTCGCGCAGCCCGTTGAGCATGAGCGTCTGCTGGGTCTCGGCGAGCCCGAGCTCCCAGGGGACGCCCGCGTGCTTGAGCGAGTTGAGCGGCGAGGCGCCGGTCCCGCCGTCGTGCCCCGAGACGAGGACGACGTCGGCCTTCGCCTTGGTGACGCCGGCGGCGACTGTGCCGATGCCCACCTCAGAGACGAGCTTGACGTGGACGCGCGCGCTCGGGTTGGACCGCTTGCAGTCGTAGATGAGCTGCGCGAGGTCCTCGATCGAGTAGATGTCGTGGTGCGGCGGCGGCGAGATGAGCGTGACGCCCGGCGTCGAGTGACGTGTCCGGGCCACCCACGGGTACACCTTCTGCGCCATGAGCTGGCCGCCCTCGCCGGGCTTGGCGCCCTGCGCCATCTTGATCTGGATGTCTGTGGCGTTCGTGAGGTACAGGCTCGTCACGCCGAAGCGGCCCGAGGCGACCTGCTTAATTGCCGAGCGCCGCTCGGGATCCAGGAGCCGGTCCACGTCCTCGCCGCCCTCGCCCGTGTTCGAGCGCCCGCCGAGGCGGTTCATGGCGATCGCGAGCGTCTCGTGGGCCTCCTTCGAGATCGAGCCGTAGCTCATGGCACCGGTCGAGAAGCGCTTGACGATGCTCGAGACAGGCTCGACCTCATCGATCGGGATGGCCGGGCGCAGGCCTTCGCGGAACTTGAGGAGGCCGCGCAGGGTCATGAGGTTCTTCGACTGGTCGTCGATGCCCTCCGCGTACGCCTTGAAGACGTCGTAGCGGCGCTCGCGCGTGGCGTGCTGGAGGCGGAAGACCGTCTCCGGGTTGAACAGGTGTGGCTCGCCGTCGCGGCGCCACTGGTACTCGCCCCCGTTGAGGAGCGGGCGATGCGGCTGCTCGATGCCGGACGCCGGGTACGCCATCTCGTGCCGCGCGGCGACCTCCGCCGCGATGACGTCGAGGCCCACGCCGCCGAGCTGGCTGTGTGTGCCCGCGAAGAATTCGTCGACGAGGTCCTGGGACAGGCCGAGCGCCTCGAACGTCTGCGCGCCGCAGTACGACGCGACGGTCGAGATGCCCATCTTGGACATGATCTTGAGGACGCCCTTGCCGAGGCCCTTGATGAGGTTGTAGACGCCGTCCTCGGGCGAGACGCCGGGAAGCTCGCCGGAACGGATGAGCTCCTCGACCGACTCCATCGCGAGGTACGGGTTGACCGCCGACGCGCCATAGCCGAGGAGCACCGCCATGTGGTGGACCTCGCGTACATCGCCGGCCTCGACGATGAGTGCGGTCTTGGTCCGGTTCGCGCTGCGGAGGAGGTGGTGGTGGACGGCCGAGACGAGCAGGAGCGACGGGATCGGGGCCCACTGCGCGTTCGAGTCGCGGTCGGACAGCACGACGTACTGGACGCCGCGATTGATCGCCCCGGAGACCTGCTCGCAGATCTCCGTGAGCCGCGACCGCAGCGCGGCCTCGCCGCCCTCGGGACGGTAGAGACCGCGGACCTTGACGGCGATCCGGTCGCCCTGGTCGTTCTCGATGTTCGAGATCTTCGCGAGCTGATCGTTGTTGATGACCGGGAAGGTCAGGACGACCTGCTTCTCCTTGACCTGACCCATGCGCAGGAGATTGCCGTTCGGGCCGATCGCGCCGTTGAGGCTCGTCACGAGCTCCTCGCGGATCGCGTCGAGCGGCGGGTTCGTCACCTGGGCGAACGACTGCACGAAGTAGTCGAAGAGCAGGCGCGGCCGCTTGGACAGGACCGCGACCGGCGTATCGGAGCCCATCGCCCCGATCGGCTCGGCGCCCGTGCGGGCCATCGGCCCCACGAGCACGCGGAGCTCCTCCTGCGTGTAGCCGAACGTACGCTGGCGGACATTGACCGACTGCGGCGTGTGGATGACGTGCTCGCGCTCCGGAAGGTCCTTGAGCCGGATGACGTTCTGGTCGAGCCACTCCTGCCACGGGTTGGCCCCCGCGACCTCGGCCTTGACCTCGGCGTCTTCGATGATGCGCCCGGCCTCGGTGTCCACGACGAACATCTTGCCGGGGGCCACGCGGCCCTTCTTGACGACCTTCGCCGGCTCGATGTCGACGACGCCGACCTCGGAGGCGAAGACCACGAGGCCGTCCTCCGTGACCCAGTAGCGGCAGGGGCGCAGCCCATTCCGGTCGAGCGTCGCGCCGACGAGGGTTCCGTCCGTGAACGACACGGCCGCGGGGCCGTCCCACGGCTCCATGAGCAGGGAGTGGTACTCGTAGAACGCGCGGCGCGCGGGATCCATGGTCGCGTGGTTCTCCCACGCCTCCGGGATCATCATCATGATGGCGTGCGTGATCGGGCGGCCAGAGAGCCACAGGAGCTCGGCAACCTCGTCGAACGACGCCGAGTCGGACGCCCCGGGCGTGCAGATCGGGAACAGCTCCTCGGGCACGTCCCCCAGGAGCGGGCTCGCGAGCTGGGACTGGCGCGCGCGCATCCAGTTGCGGTTGCCCTTGACCGTGTTGATCTCGCCGTTGTGCGCGATCGTGCGGAACGGCTGCGCGAGCGGCCACGAGGGGAACGTGTTCGTCGAGAAGCGCGAGTGGACGATCGCCAGCTTCGTGGTGAACCGCTCGTCCGAGAGGTCCGGGTAGAACGGCTCGAGCTGGGCCGTGGTCAGCATGCCCTTGTACACGATGGTGCGCGAGGAGAGCGACGGGAAGTAGACGCCGTGCTTGTTCTGCGCGCGCTTGCGGATGCGCCAGGCCCGCGCGTCGAGGTCGTCGCGGTCCAGCAGCTCACCCGTGGCGCTCCCGAAGAACGGCTGCGCGAAGCGCGGCATGCAGGCGCGCGCCATCGCACCGACGAGCTCCGCGACGATCGGGACCTCGCGCCAGCCGAGCACTGTGAGGCCCTCGGCCTCGGCCAGAGCCTCGATGCCCGCGCGGGCCGCGGTGTCCTCACGGTCCTCCGAGGGAAGGAAGGCGATGCCGACCGCGTACTGTCCGAGCGCGGGAAGCTCGAAGTCTACCGCCGCGCGGAAGAAGTCGTCCGGGATCTGCAGGAGGATGCCTGCGCCGTCTCCCGTTCCCTCGTCGGCGCCGACGGCGCCGCGGTGCTCGAGAGCGCGAAGGGCATGGAGGGCGGCGTCGACGATGTCATGCCCGCCCTCGCCACGGAGCGTCGCGACGATCGCGAGACCGCACGCGTCCTTCTCCTGATCCGCACGGTAGAGACCGGCCGAAGGAGGAAGGGCCGAGAACCGTTCGAACGGCGAGACGACCCCTCCTGACCTGAGTTCGACGGCTGTGCCGTGTGTCGGGTGAGTCATGACGGAACGTCCTTCCTCCTGATCGATGAGCGACAGGGGACAACGTTGGCCCCGCGTTGCTGGCCACGGCGGACCGAGCACGGCGCTGATTACTGGAAATTGTAGGGTGGGTGCCGCGCCGTCGAACAGCGTCGGGCAACCAACCCCACGTGCGGCCGGCGGCACTGGGCTCGGGCGACCTGTGATCCACGCCTTTGTGGAGCGAGCAACGCGTGGGCGGTGGCCCTGTGCGTTGGCGAGGCAGGCCGGAGCCCTACTTGCCGTCGTCCTCCGCTGAAGTCAGCGCGTCCTGAGATGCGGGACGCGGCTCATCGAGGGCGGCTCGGTGTGTCGCAACCTTACCACGGTCGCCGTATGCCGAGACGGAAGAGTCCGGATGCTGGATAGGCGCCGTTTCGCTCTGTGACACCGCGCCGTCGCTGTGTGACACCGCGCCGTCGTCGTCCGCTTCTGCCGCGCCCTCGGGCGGTTCGGTCGCCCCTTCCCCGGCCTCGGTCGTCGGGGCCGCGGGATCGCGCCCGGGAAGCCACACCGTGTCCACTTCGCGCCCGCGGACGGCGCTCAGCGCCAAGAACACGACGAGCGCGAGGACCAAGACGAAGATGCTCGTCCAGACATTGAGACGCGCGGTCACGCCGAAGAGCGTGACCTGCTCGGCGGGGTCGATCCGCAGGGCCTCGATCCACACCCGGCCGAGAGTGTAGAACCCGGCGTAGATCCAGAACAGGCGGCCGCCGCGGAAGCGCAGGCGGCGGTCGAGGGCGAGCAAGAGGAGGACGCCGACCATGTCCCACACCGACTCGTAGAGGAACGTCGGGTGGAAGAGCGTTTCGGCGGGGAAGCCGGCGGGAAAGTTCGGGCTCAACGGGTCGACCTGAAGGCCCCATGGAAGGTTCGTCGGGCCGCCGAACAGCTCCTGGTTGAAGTAGTTGCCCCAGCGGCCGATCGCCTGCGCCAGCAGGAGGCCGGGAGCGGCCGCGTCCATGAACGCGGTGAGCCTCACGCCCGCTCGCCGGCAGCCGATCCAGGCACCGAGGGCGCCCAGCGCCACCGCGCCCCAGATGCCGAGGCCGCCCTCCCAGATCCGGGGAATGGCCCAAAGGTCGCCGGTCCCGTTGTAGCCCGGGCCGAAGTAGCGGTCGGGCGACGAGAAGACGTGGTACAGGCGCCCGCCGATGATTCCGGCGGGAATGGCCCAGATGGCGATGTCCCAGACGGCGTCGCCCGGGCCGCCGCGAGCCTTCCATCTGCTCATCGTGAGCCACAGCGCGACGATGATGCCCAGCAGGATGCACAACGCGTAGGCGTGGATCCTGAGGGAGCCCCACGGGAGCGGGATGTCGAAGCCCGACCACGCGGGCGCCGGAAGCGCCCCCGGAAGGAGCGCCGGCGCCCCGTGCAGGGCCATGGTCATGCCGGGTGCCCCTCGCGGGCGAGCCCGCCGCTCAGCGCGGCGGCGAGACGTCCGACGGCGGCCGGTCCCCCATCGCGGAGGGCGCTCACGATCGCGGTGCCCACAATCACGCCGTCGGCGTAGGCGGCGATCTCGCGGACGTGCTCGGCATTCGACACGCCGAGCCCCACGCACACGCGCTCCGCGCCCGCCTCGCGGGCCCCCGCGACGACGCGCTGGGCGCTCTCGTCGACGGCCGCGCGCGCGCCGGTGACGCCCATGAGTGAGACGGCATAGGTGAAGCCCCGCGTGGCGTCGACGGTCATGGCCATGCGCTCCGGCGTGGTCGAGGGGGCCACGAGGAACACGCGGTCCAGGCCGTAGCGGTCCGAGGCCTCGAACCACTCCGACGCCTCGTCCGGGATGAGGTCCGGGGTGATGAGTCCCGCTCCCCCGGCCCTCGCGAGCCTGCGGGCGAATTCGTCGACGCCCATCCGCATGACGGGGTTCCAGTAGGTCATCACGAGCACCGCGGCGTCGGTCGCATCCGTGACCGCCTTGACGACGTCGAACACGCTCGCCACCCGGAAGCCGCTCGCGAGGGCCTCCGTCGTGGCCGCCTGGATGACGCTTCCGTCCATGACCGGATCGGAATACGGGATGCCGATCTCGATGATGTCCGCGCCGTTGTGGGCCAGCTCGATCGCGGCGTCGATGCTCTCCTGGACGCTCGGGAAGCCCGCGGGGAGGTAGCCCACGAGAGCCGCCCGGCCCTCGGCCTTCGCACGGTCGATCGCGGCAGCACTCTTGCTCGCGTGCCCCTCAACCGTGCCTTCCGCGGCCTGCTCCATCGCGCTCATGCGTTCTCCTCGCCCTCGTCACCGTTGGGAGCGAAGCCCTTCGGCCGCCTCGTGGACAGCGTCGTGCCCCTGACCTGCCCGTTCTCGTCGAGCATGCCGAACCAGTCGGCCGCCGTCTGGACGTCCTTGTCGCCGCGCCCCGAGAGGTTCACGATGATGATCTTCTCGGACGCGTCGCCCTCCTCCGCGAGCCGCTTCCCGACCTTGATCGCGCCGGCCAGGGCGTGCGAGGACTCGATCGCGGGGATGATGCCCTCAGTGCGGCACAGGACGCTGAACGCGTCCATGGCCTCGGAGTCCGTGATGGGCTCGTACGTGACCCGACCGATGTCGTGGAGGTAGGAGTGCTCCGGCCCGACGCCCGGGTAGTCGAGGCCCGCCGAGATCGAGTGGGACTCGACCGTCTGGCCGTCCTCGTCCTGCATGAGGTAGGAGCGGGCACCGTGCAGCACGCCCGGCCGCCCGAGGGTGATCGTCGCGGCGTGGTGGCCCGTCTCGACCCCGCTGCCGCCCGCCTCGAAGCCGAACAGCTCGACGTCCGGATCGTCGAGGAAGCCATGGAAGATGCCGATCGCGTTCGAACCGCCGCCGATGCACGCGCACACGGCATCTGGCAGCCGTCCCGTCTGCTCGAGGATCTGCGAGCGAGCCTCGTCCCCGATGACCTCGTGGAAGAAGCGGACCATGGCCGGGAACGGGTGCGCGCCGGCCGCCGTCCCGAGCAGGTAGTGGGTGGTCTGGACGTTCGCGACCCAGTCCCGGAGCGCGTCGTTGATCGCGTCCTTGAGCGTCTGCGAGCCGTTCGTCACCGGGACCACAGTCGCGCCGAGCAGCTGCATGCGGGCGACGTTGAGCGCCTGGCGGCGACAGTCCTCGGCCCCCATGTACACGACGCACTCGAGACCGAGGAACGCGGCGGCCGTGGCGCTCGCGACGCCATGCTGCCCCGCGCCCGTCTCGGCGATGATCCGGGTCTTGCCCATGCGCTTGGCGAGCAGGGCCTGCCCGAGCACGTTGTTGATCTTGTGCGAGCCCGTGTGGTTGAGGTCCTCGCGCTTGAGGAACACGCGGGCGCCGCCTGCGTGCTGCGAGAAGCGCTTCGCCTCGGTGAGGAGCGAGGGGCGCCCGGAGTAGTTCCGGTTGAGCTCCGCGATCTCGGCGACGAACTCGGGATCCTGCTTCGCCTTCTCGAACGTCTCCTCAAGTTCGTCGAGCGCCGCGATCAGGGATTCAGGCATCCAGCGGCCGCCGTAGGCGCCGAAGTACGGGCCCGGCGAGTGGCGGAGGCTTCCCGAGAGGAAGACGTCCGCGGGCTCGGTGCCCGAGCCGTTCGTGTCCGCCGCGCGCGACGTAAAGTCTGCCGCGGCTGCTTCTGGCGCGTTCTCAGCCACCAGTCTCACCGTCCTTCTTGAAGTCTGCTGATCTGGGCGAACCGGGGTCCGGGCGGGGCGCGGCCGGTCTCTAGTGTGCGCCGAGCCGCTCGGCGATGGCCACCGCGCCGCTGCGCTTGAATTCTTCGATCCTCTCGCGCGGGGAGCCGTGCGTCACGAGCGCCTCCCCGACGAGCACTGCGTTGGCGCCCTGGCCCGCATACTCGGCGACATCCTCCGGTCCGCGCACTCCGGACTCGGCGACCACCACGGGGCCGGCCGGGATGCGCCCGGCGAGCCTGCCGAACAGGCTGCGGTCAACGTCGAGCGTCTTGAGGTTCCGGACGTTCACGCCGAGGATCCGGGCGCCTGCGGCAAGCGCCCGGTCGATCTCCTCCTCGGTGTGCGCCTCGACGAGCGCGCTCATGCCGAGTTCGTGGGTCAGCGCGAGGTAGTCGGCCAGCTCGGCGCCATCGAGCGCCGCGACGATGAGCAGCACGAGGTCGGCACCGTGGGCCCGGGCCTCGAAGATCTGGTACTCGTCGACCGTGAAGTCCTTGCGTAGGAGCGGGATCTCCACCGTGGCCCGCACCGCGTCGAAGTCGGCGAGGCTCCCGTTGAAGCGGCGCTGCTCGGTCAGAACGCTGATGACGGAGGCCCCGCCGTCCGCGTACTGTCGGGCGAGCTCTGCGGGATCCGCAATGTCGGCGAGCTGGCCCTTTGACGGGCTGCGCCGTTTGACCTCCGCGATGACTTTGAGCTGGCTGCGCGGATCGTCGGGGCCGCCAAGGGCCGCGAAGGCGTCGTACGCGGCACCCCGGGCCGCTGCGGCCTCGCGGACCGCGGCGAGCGGGAGGGCTCGCCGCCGCTCCTCGAGGTCCTCGCGGACCCCGACAACGATCTCGTCGAGGACCGTGGGCATCAGTGCGTGTTCTTGAGCTTGCTGCCGCCCACGCCGTAGCCCGCGCGTCGCATGACCCAGCCGACCACGAGACCGGCGAGGACGATCACGACGCCGGCCCAGAAGATCGGCGCGTTGGCGATGACGAACGCGATGCTTGAGACGAGCGCGCCGAGGAGCATGACGAACACGCACGTCCAGGCGGCCGGGCTGTTCCCATGGCCGAGGTCCTCGCCGTGGAGGACTTCCTTCGTGCTGCTCTGGGAACCGCTCGCGTTGCTCATTTCCTTCTTCTCCTCAGTCAGGGTGTCCAGTGGCCATTCTGCCATCTTCGACGGGTCTGCCGCGGCCCGCCCGCGTTATGCGTCGCGCCGTCAGCGCGTGGGGTCGTCGCCGCGCGTGAGCCGGTCCCAGCCTTCGATCTCGTCGACGCGGGACGCGGGCGCCTCGGCGTCGCCCTCGCCGCCCGAGCCGTCCCCTTGGCCTGCACCGCGCGAGGTGCGGGAGCCGGCGTCGTACTTCGTCCGGGTGGGCCAACGGCGCGAGGCGACCAGCGCCAGGACGCCGCACAGCGCGAGCAGCGCGCCCGCCACCGTGGCGCCGACGGGGAACCAGGTGAGCGCCGTCGTCGCGGCCCCACCGGAGACTCCAGTCGCCTTGGCGATCGAGCTGTCCGCGGCGCCTCGCGGATCGGCGATGACGGCGATGCACGCCGAGGCGATGCCGAACCCGGCGAGGACGACGACGACGCTCGCCACGATGCGCCCGAGTCGCCCCGCGACGGCGGCGGCCAGGACCCCCGCGAGGCCCACGAGTGCGAGGGCCGTGACGGCGGTCGCGGCCTTGCTGCCCTGGACCGTGACGTGCGCGGTCCGCACGGCGGCGCCCTGCACCTCGGCGTCGATCCAAGTCTGCGTCGTCGAGCCGAACGCGAGCAGCGCCACCACGACGCTCAGGCCGATCACGGTCGACTTGCGGGCCCACACGGCTACGCGCGCCGGTTCATGTCCCGCGGTCTCCACGATCCCGTTCTCCTGCGGCTCAGCCACGCGAACCACCTCCGACCCCAGGCAGCGTCGCGGCGGAGCGCAGTGCGGACGCGGTGTGCACGGCGCGCAGCGGCGCCGCGGCCTTGTTGACCGACTCGAGCGCCTCGGCCACCGGGTCGGAATCGGCCACGATCCCGCCGCCGGCCTGGACGTAGGCGCGGCCCTCGCGCAGGAGCGCGGTGCGGATCGCGATGGCCATGTCCATGTCCCCCGCGAAGTCGAAGTAGCCCACGACCCCGCCGTAGACCCCTCGCCGGCAGGGCTCGACCTCGTCGAGCAGCCGCAGCGCCCGGGGCTTCGGCGCGCCCGAGAGCGTGCCGGCCGGGAACGTCGCGGCGAGAACGTCGTACGCCGTCGCGTCCGGGCGCAGGTGGCCGTCGACGGTCGAGACGAGGTGCATGATGTGGCTGAAGCGCTCGACCTCCATGAACTCGCTCACCTCGACCGTGCCCGGGCGGCACACCTTCGAGAGGTCGTTGCGCGCGAGGTCGACGAGCATGAGGTGCTCGGCCCGTTCCTTTTCGTCCGCGAGGAGCTCCTCCGCGAGGGCGCGGTCCGCCTCAACCGTGGCGCCGCGCGGGCGCGAGCCGGCGATCGGGTGCGTCACCACCTGGTCCCCGGTCACGGTCACGAGGGCCTCGGGCGAGGAGCCCACGATCGAGTACTCGCGGCCGTCCGCGTCGGCGAGGCTCAGGAGGTACATGTACGGGCTCGGGTTGAGGGCCCGGAGCACGCGGTAGACGTCGAGCGGCGCCGCATCGAAGTCGAGCTCGAAGCGGCGCGAGATCACCACCTGGAACACCTCGCCGTCGACAATCGCCTCCTTGCCGCGCGCGATCGCTGCGAGGTAGCCGGACTCCGCCCAGTTCTCCTGGACCTTGTCGCGGTAGTCGACCACGGGGCCGAGCACCGACACGGCGGCGGGGGCCGGCTTGAGGACGCGCTCGACCATGCGCGTGAGCCGGGCCACGGCGTCCCGCCACGCGTCGTCGACGCGCTCGTTGCTGTTGTCGAAGTTGATCGCGTTGGCCACGAGGGTCACGGAGCCGTCCACGTTGTCGTGCACCGCGAGGTCGGTCACGAGGTTCATCGCGAGCTCGGGCAGCTGGAGGTCGTCCTCAGGCGGGGAGAGGAGCTTCTCCCAGCGCCGCACGGCCTCCCAGCCCACGAAGCCGACCATCCCGGACGTGAGCGGGGGGAGGGAGTCGAAACGCTCGGTCCGCAGCGCGGCGACCGTGTCGCGCAGGGCCTCGAGCGGGTTGCCGCTCGTCGGGACGCCCACGGGAGGCTCGCCCGTCCAGAATGCCTCGCCATCCTTGCTCGTGAGCGTCGCGCGCGACTCGGCGCCAATGAACGAATAGCGGGACCACGACCCGCCCACGGCCGCCGACTCGAAGAGGAACGTGCCGGGATGGCCGTCCGCGAGCTTGCGGTACAGGCTGATGGGCGTCTCTGCGTCGGCGAGGAGCCTGACGCGGACCGGGATGACACGACGGTCCGCGGCGAGCGTCCGGAACTCCCCGAGCGAGGGTTCGATGACTCCTAGGTCAAGCATGGCGTGGGTCGTGTGCCTTCCGTTGAGGGCGGGGCGGGTGGCTGGTTCGGGTGGCGGGGCGGGACCCTCAGGCCGTCGCTGCGGCGGAGCCGACGACGGCGGGCAGCTCGCGGCCGTCGAAGCAGGTCCGCGTGCCGGTGTGGCAGGCGGCCCCGATCTGGTCCACCTGGACGAGGAGCGCGTCGCCGTCGCAGTCGAGCGCGACCGACTTGACCCACTGGACGTGGCCGGAGGTATCCCCCTTGCGCCAGTACTCCTGCCGCGAACGCGACCAGAAGGTGACCCGGCCGCTCGTGAGCGTGCGGTGGAGCGCCTCCTCGTCCATCCAGCCGACCATGAGCACCTCGAGGGTGTCGAACTGCTGGACGACGGCGGCAACGAGGCCCGCGGGATCCCGCTTGAGGCGGTCCGCGATCTCGGCCGGCAGGGCGCCGAAAGTGGGGTTCTTCTGCTCAGACATCCCCTCAAGTCTAGTGCTGATCGACGGCGCGCCGGTCCGCGCGCGCGGGTACCCGCTCGCGTGCTAGTTTCGCTAGTGATGCACTTCGTACCGCCGTCCCGGGAAGTTCTGGCCGAGACCCTGCTCGCGGCCGGTCCCAGCGCGCCCACTCTGTGCGAGGGCTGGGCCGCCAAGGAACTCGCCGCTCACCTCTACCTCCGCGAACGCAGCCCCCGTGTGGGCTTCGGCCTGGCGGTGCGAGGTCTCCGTGGCGTGTCCGACGCCGCCACCGAGCGCCTCGCGTCCAAGAACGCCGCGCCCGAGGCGTTCGCCTCCCTCGTCTCGGCCTTCCGCGCAGGCCCGCCCAAGGCGTCGCCTCTGCGCATCCCGCGCCTCGACGAGGCCGCGAACCTGGCCGAGTTCTTCGTCCACACCGAGGACGTCCGGCGCGCGACCGAGCGCTGGGCTCCCCGCGCGCTCGACGCAGCCTACTCCGACGCCCTGTGGGAGCACGTGGTCCGGCAGGCGGCCATCCTGTATCGCGGCGTCGATCTGGGGATCGTGCTCGTGAGCCCGCACGGCCCGCGCCACGTGGCGAAGCGCGCCGCCGTATCGGTCGCCATCGTCGGCGAGCCCGGCGAGCTGCTCCTGC
This sequence comes from Sinomonas albida, assembly GCF_004919045.1. Taxonomy (GTDB): domain Bacteria; phylum Actinomycetota; class Actinomycetes; order Actinomycetales; family Micrococcaceae; genus Sinomonas; species Sinomonas albida. The sequence continues at coordinate 213,938 of NZ_SWDW01000004.1, read as the reverse complement.
ACGCGACTGGCCGCGGATCCCACGCGCTCGTGACGTTCGAGGGCCAGCCTGACGCCGTCGCCCTCCTCACGACCGCAGACGTCGGGCCCTGAGCCGCGTCTGCGTTCGAAGAACCCTAGAGTTCGAAGATCCCTAGAGTTCGAAGAACCCTAGACCGCGCCAGACCGCGACCGCCGCAACGCGGGTCAGCGGACTTCGTAGCCTGCTTCGCGGATGGCCGCCTTGACCTGGGCGATCATGCTGTCCGGCCCGAAGTGGAACATCGACGCGGCGAGGACGGCGTCGGCGCCGGCCTGGATCGCCGGCGGGAAGTGCTCGGGCACGCCCGCGCCGCCCGAGGCGATGAGCGGCACCGAGACCGCGTCGCGGATGAGCCGGATGAGCTCGAGGTCGAAGCCTTCCTTGGTGCCGTCCGCGTCGATGGAGTTGAGCAGGATCTCCCCCACCCCTCGGTCCGCCGCCTCCTTGGCCCACGCAACCGCGTCGATGCCCGTGCCGCGCCTCCCGCCGTGGGTGGTCACCTCGAAGCCCGACGGCGTGTGGGTGCCTTCCTGGACCCTGCGCGCGTCGACGGACAGGACCAGGACCTGCGAGCCGAAGTGGCGCGTGATCTCGTCAATGACGTCGGGACGCGCGATCGCGGCGGTGTTGATCGAGGCCTTGTCGGCGCCCTCGCGCAGGAGCCGGTCCACCTCGGCGACCCCGCGGACGCCACCGCCCACTGTCAGGGGGATGAAGACCTCCTCCGCGGTGCGGCGGACGACGTCGAACGTCGTCTCCCGCTCGGACGAGGACGCCGTGACATCGAGGAAGGTGAGCTCGTCGGCGCCCGCCCGATCGTAGCGGTGCGCGAGCTCGACCGGATCGCCCGCGTCGCGCAGGCCCTTGAAATTGACTCCCTTGACGACGCGCCCGGCGTCGACATCGAGACACGGGATGACGCGGACGGCGACGCCCATGGCCGGCCCCTCCCTCAGATCCGGCACGCGTGGATGCTGCTGACCAGGATCGCGCGCGCGCCGAGGTCGTAGAGCTCATCCATGACGCGGTTCGTGTCCCGCTTCGGCACCATCGACCGCACGGCGACCCACTCAGAGTCCCGCAGCGGCGAGACAGTGGGTGACTCGAGGCCCGGCGTCAGGGCCGAGGCCTGCTCGACGAGCTCCTTGCGCACGTCGTAGTCCATGAGCACATACCGGCGTGCCACGAGCACACCAGTCAGCCGGCGGATGAGCACGTCGATGGCGGGAAGCTCGTGGCCCCTGCGCCCGATCAGGACGGCCTCGGACTCCAGGATCGGATCCCCGAAGACCGCCATCCCCGCGGCCTTGAGCGTGTTGCCGGTCTCGACGACGTCCGCGATGGCGTCCGCGACGCCGAGGCGCACCGAGGACTCGACAGCCCCGTCGAGCCGCACGATCCGAGAGGGGGTCACGCCCAGATCCTCGAGATAGGTCCGGACCAGGCCGTCGTAGCTCGTGGCGACGCGGCGGCCGTCGAGCTCGGCGACGGACGTGAACTCGCCGTCGGGTCCCGCGAAGCGGAACGTCGACGCCGCGAAGCCGAGCGGCAGGAGCTCCTCGGCCTCGACCTCGGCGTCGATGAGCAGGTCGCGCCCGGTGATGCCGACATCGAGCGTGCCCTGGCCCACGTACACCGCGATGTCGCGCGGCCGGAGGAAGAAGAACTCGACGTCGTTCTCGGGATCGAGCATGACGAGCTCGCGGCCCTCGCGACGCTGGCGGTAGCCCGCCTCGGAGAGCATCGAGGACGCGGCCTCGGACAGGGAGCCCTTGTTGGGAACTGCTACACGGAGCATGGTGGTCTTTCTGTTCGGAAGGGGAGGTACGCGGCTTCCGCCACGGACGCCCGGTTCTGCGGGGAACCGGGTGCGCCCGCGGCTACAGATGCGTGTACACGTCCTCGAGCGTGAGGCCCTTCGCGATCATGAGCACCTGGACGTGGTACAGCAGCTGCGAGATCTCCTCAGCGGCCGCCTGGTCCGACTCGTACTCGGCCGCCATCCAGACTTCGGCGGCCTCCTCCACGATCTTCTTCCCGATGCCGTGGACTCCCGAGTCCAGCTCGACGACGGTCCGCGACCCTTCGGGGCGACTCGTGGCCTTCTCGCTGAGCTCAGCGAACAGCGACTCGAAATCCTTCACGGGTCAAGCCTACTGGAGGCTCATGGCCCGCCCGCATCGGCGGGGGCCGTATGACCTCGACGATGTGACCAAGCCCATAGCGGGAACGGGGCCTTCGCCGCTCAGAGCGCGCTCAGCGTGGCAGCGGTGAGGAGCGCCGCCGTCGTCGCCTCGTGCCCCTTGTCCTCGACGGACCCCGGCAGGCCCGCCCGGTCGAGGCCCTGCTGCTCCGTGTCGCACGTCAGCACGCCGAAGCCCACGGGCACGCCCGTGCGGACGCTCACGTCCGTGAGGCCGACCGTGGCCGCTTCGCACACGTACTCGAAGTGCGGCGTTCCGCCCCGGATCACGACGCCGAGGGCGACGACGGCGTCGTGCGTCGCCGCGAGGCGACTCGCGGCCACCGGGAGCTCAAAGCTGCCCGGGACGCGCACGACCGTGGGCGAGGCGATGCCCGCGTCCCGCGCGGCGCGCAGGGCGCCGTCGAGGAGGCCGTCCATGATCTCGGTGTGCCAGCTCGCGGCCACGATCGCGAGCCGCAGCTGCGCGAGGCGTGGGTCGTCGAGGGCGAGGGTGGGCGCGCCGTGTCCGCTCACGTGGTGGTGGTTCCTTGTCTCTCAGGGACGTCGCTGGACGTCCGCGTGGTCGTGAAAGGCGACGTCTCCGCGAAGGGACGCTCAGTCGTTGTCCGATTGGATGCGCGGCAGGACGGCCTCGACGTCAAGCGTCAGGCGGTGCGCCATGCGCTCCTTCTTGGTCTGCAGGTACCGGAGGTTCTCGGCGCGCGAGGGAACCTCGGTGGGCACCATCTCGACCACGTGCACGCCAGCATCGGCCAGCCGGTGCTGCTTGTCGGGGTTGTTGCTGAGGAGCCGGATCCGCGTGAGGCCCATCTCTGCGAGGATCTGGGCGGCCGCGTCGTAGCACCGCGCATCCACCGGGAGGCCCAGCTGCTCATTCGCCTCGACGGTGTCGAAGCCGGCCTCCTGGAGCGCGTACGCCTTGATCTTGTTGGCGAGGCCGATCCCCCGGCCCTCCTGCCCGCGGAGGTACAGGAGCGTGCCGCCCTCCTCGCGGATGAGCGCGAGCGCGTAGGCGAGCTGCTCGCCGCAGTCGCAGCGGTAAGAACCGAAGACGTCTCCCGTGAGGCACTCGGAATGGAGCCGCACGAGGGGGGCCACGCCGTCGGCCGGTGGCTCCGGTGAGCTCACGGCGAGATGCTCGTGTCCCGTCTCCTCATCGATCCAGGCCTGCGCGACGAACTCGCCGAACGCCGTCGGCAGCTTCACGATGGGGCCGCCGCTGACCGGATGCTTGCGCCGCGCGCCGTCTGCACTCGTGCTGCTCATCTCATTCCTCCCCGGCATGCCCGCGGGCCGCCACAAAGTCGACGAGGTCCGCGATCGAGATGAGCGGGCATCCGTGCTCGTTCGCGAATCCCCGCAATGCAGGGAGCCGCATCATCTCTCCGTCGTCGTGGACCACTTCTGCAATCACTCCTACTGGGGCCAATCCAGCCAGACGGCACAGGTCAACGGCCGCCTCGGTGTGGCCCCGGCGGGCCCGCACACCTCCGTCAACCGCCCGCAGCGGGAATATATGCCCCGGGCGCGTGAAGTCGGAGGCCGTCGACGTCGCGTCGGCGAGGGCCGCGACGGTCTTGGAGCGGTCCGTCGCGCTGATGCCGGTCGAGATGCCTGCGCGGAGGTCGCACGAAACCGTGTACGCCGTGCCTTTCGCGTCCTCGTTGCGCTCCACCATGGGCGGCAGCGCGAGGCGATCGGCGACGGCGTTCGCGAGCGGCACGCACACCACGCCGGACGTGTGCCGGATCGTCCAGCCCATGAGCGCTGGCGTCGAATACTGCGCGGCGAAGATGATGTCGCCTTCGTTCTCGCGGTTCTCGTCGTCGACAACGACGACGGCGCGGCCCGCCCGGAGCGCGTCGACCGCCGCCTGCACGGGCTCGAGGCGGATGGCCTGGGCAGGGGCGCTCATGCCGTCGCCTCCTCGGGGTCCATCGTCACGCCGGCGGCATGCCGCGCCCGGGCACTGCCCTGAGCCACGCTTTCGAAAGAGAGCAGGCGCGCGGTGTACTTCGCGAGCACGTCGACCTCGAGGTTGACGGCGGCGCCGACGGCCTTCGCACCGAGCCCCGTCTCGGCGAGCGTCGCGGGGATGAGTCCGACCTCGAACCACTGCTCGGGCTCGGACGCAGGGCTCACCGCTGTCACGGTGAGGGACACGCCGTCGACCGCTATCGAGCCCTTCTCGGCGACGTACGGCGCGAGCCCGGCCGGCACGGTGAAGCGAAGGCGATGCCAGTTGCCCTGCGGCTCCCTCTCAACCAGGGCGCCCACACCGTCCACGTGCCCCTGGACCACGTGCCCGTCGAGCCGGCCCCCTGCAGGGACGCAGCGCTCGAGGTTCACGCTGTCTCCGGGGGCGAGGCCCCCAATCGTCGTGCGGGCCAGGGACTCGCCCATGACGTCGACTGCGAACGTGTGGCCGTCGTTGCGGATCGCGGTGAGGCAGCAGCCGTCCACCGCGATGGAGCCCCCGAGGGGCAGGTCGGCTGCGAGGGTGGGGGCGGTGAGGGTGATGACGGCGCTCTGGGCCGTGGCTTCGACGGCCTCGACGATGCCGCGCTCGGCGATGATCCCGGTGAACATCAGTGGTGTCCTTCTTCGGATGGATGAGGGGTGTCGCGAGGTCCTGCCTCGGCGGGCGGTGTGGTGGCGGGCGGTGTGGTGGCCTGCGGGGCGGTGGCGGGCGGTGCAGCGGCGGGCCGCAGATGCAGGCGCAGGTCGGTGCCGAGGCGTCGGACCGCGCCTCCCCCACTCTCGTCCCACGCCCAGTGCTGGGCGTCGGCCAGCGTGCGGATGCCCAGGTCGGAGACGGTCCCCTTGCCGGAGCCGAGGATCGTGGGCGCCTCGTAGACGATGAGCTCGTCGACGAGCCCCGCGGCGAGGAAGGCCGCAATGATTCGCGAGCCGCCTTCAACCATGAGATGCCTCACTCCGAGGTCGAACAGCTCCGCGAGGGCCGCCGCTGGATCCTGCGTGCGCACGTGGTGGAAGCGGCCGTCCGTGCCGCGCACCGCGGCGCCCTCGGGGACGTCGCGAAGTCCCATGACGACGCGCAGCGGCTGGCTCGGAAGCAGGGTGCCGTCGCCGTCCCGCGCGGTGAGCCGCGGATTGTCCACGAGCACGGTCTCCGTGCCCACGAGGATCGCGTCGATCCGGGAGCGGATCGCGTGGTTGTCCGCGAGCGATTCGGGGCTGGAGATCCATTGGCTCGTGCCGTCGTCGGCCGCGATCCGGGCGTCGAGTGTCTGGGCCATGTGCAGCGTCACGAACGGGCGGCGCCCGCGCACGGCCGCAAGCCAGCGCTCGTTGAGCTCTTCGGCGCGGTCCGCGAGGAGTCCCGACTTGACCTCGACACCGGCGGCGCGCAGCGTCTGGGCCCCGCCGGCGGCGGCGCTGTGGGGATCGTCGATCGCATACACCACGCTCTCGACCCCGGCGCGGATGAGGGCCTGCGCGCAGGGGCCCGTGCGGCCAGTGTGGTTGCACGGCTCGAGCGTGACGAACATCGTGGCGCCCCTGAGGTCCACGCCCGCGCGCTCGGCGCTCGCAATGGCGTCCGCCTCCGCGTGCGCCGTGCCGGCGCCGCGGTGGTGGCCCGTCGCGAGGATCGAGCCATCGCGGCCGACGGCGACCGCCCCGACGAGCGGGTTGGCTCCCCGCAGCCCGCGGCTGGCGAGGGAGAGCGCGTCGGCCATGTGCGCGACGTCGTCAGCGCTCCACGTCCAAGGGTCCATGCTCGCTGGGAGCGGGGCGACGCTCATACCGCCGCCGCCTCGCCGTCCGCGGACCGTGCCGCGGCGGCCGCCGCGCGGGACTCCCGGCGCTGCTCGCGCCACCACACGAAGAAGCCGGCGAGGGTGAACGTGCCGTAGAGGGCGTACATCGTGCCGCTCGCGTAGTAGCCCGCGCTGAAGAGGAGGGGGACGCCCACGACGTCCACCGCGACCCAGATGAGCCAGAACTCGGTCCAGCCCCGCGCCATGCCGTACGTCGCGAGGAACGAGCCCATGAAGGTCCACGCGTCGGCCCACACGGGCGGGTACGAGCCGAGCGTCGCGAAGAGCGGGGTGAGCGCCGCCGTTCCGGCGACGAGCGCGATGGCGAGCCCCAGCCGCGTGCGTCCGCTCGCCCAGCGGGGCGCGATCGCCCCCTGCGCGAGGTCCGCCTGGCCGGCTCCTGGGTCGCCCCGCCGGGCGGCGTCCCGCGCGCGCTGCCACTTGGCCCACCCGTACGCCGACACCGCGAGGAACATGAGCTGGCGCCCCACTTGGCCCCACAGGGTCGCCGAGCCGACGCCGGTTTCCGGGGCGACCCCGAAGGCCGCGCCCGCGAAGACTGTGACAAGGAGGAGATTGCCCGCGATGCCCACGGGCCATGCCCACACGCGGCGGGCCATCCCGCCGAGGGCGCTCGCGAGGCCGAAGACGTTGCCCAGCACCTCACGGACAAGGAGCGCCGATCCCGCAATCGGGATCTGCGCGGTAAAGAGCCACTGCAAGAAGTCCATCGCAACCTTCCTTTCCGGACCGCAGCGGCTCCGGGGTTGCGACAGAGGCGGCGCGCCACAGCGCACCGCAGACTGCACGTGCTTCTCCCATCCAGACTTTAACTGTCGGTACCGGAATTCCACCGGTTCAACCGTTGGCCTCGCCCACAGGGAGCTCGGCCGCAGGGTCGCGGACTGTCACCGCCGGTTCGGACTTTCACCGACCCCGGAGCACGTTCATTTTTCTCAACCGCTCATGACCCGCCATCGATGCCCAAGTGCTGCAGATGACAGATCAATCAAACGGCCATTGCCATTGTGGCACACGGTCCCTGTGGGCGGGGTGCGAACGTCATAAACGTCACGGCACCGCCGGGCCGAGGCACCGCTGCACCGCCGCGCCGCCGCGCCGCCGCGGGGAGCTACGCCCGAACTGCGGCCTCGGCTGCCGCGCGCAGCGCGTCGACGGCCGACGCCGGGTCGTCAGCCCCGTAGACCGCCGATCCGGCCACGAAGACGTCCGCCCCGGCCTCGGCGGCGCGCTCGATGGTCGCGGCCGAGATCCCGCCGTCGACCTGGATCGCGACCTTGGCCCCGCTGCCGTCCACGGCCTCCCGCGCCCGGCGGATCTTCGGGAGCGTCAGGTCGAGGAAAGCCTGGCCTCCGAAGCCCGGTTCGACCGTCATGACAAGCAGCATGTCGAGCTCCGTCAGCATGTCCAGGTACGGTTCGACCGGCGTGGCGGGCCGCAGCGCCATCCCGGCCTTGGAGCCCCGGGCGCGAAGCTCGCGCGCGAGCTTGATCGGCGCGATGGCCGCCTCGGCGTGGAAGGTGACGGACGCGAGCCCGAGGTCGGCGTACAGCGGCGCCCAACGGTCGGCGTCGGCAATCATGAGGTGCGCGTCGAGCGGCAGCCGGCTCACCGCCTGGAGCCGCTCCACGATGGGCAGCCCCAGCGTCAGGTTGGGGACGAAGTGGTTGTCCATGACGTCCACGTGCACGGCGTCCGCGGTCCCGATCCGGGCCAGCTCGGCCTCGAGGTTCACGAAGTCTGCGGACAGGATGCTCGGGTGGATGCTGCAGCGGCTCACTCAGGACTCCTTCTGTGGGTGCGGCGGCGTGGCGGCACGCCGCGGGCAGGGTTGGGCAACACGGCGGGCCTCAGCCGTCTCCGCGGCTGCGCTTCCGAAAGAGCGCCAGGAACATCGCGTCGGTCCCATGCACATGCGGCCAAAGCTGGGCGGTCATGCCGTGCCCCGCGCCCAGCGGCCTGAGTGCGACCGCATCGAGCGCCGCGCCCGCGTCGACCGGCTCGATGTCGGTGCGCCGGCGGAGCGCATCCTCGACGACGGCGACGGTCTCGGCAGGGTGCGGGGAACACGTCACGTAGCCCACGACGCCTCCCGGCGCCGTCGCGTCGATCGCCGCCGCGAGGAGCTCGCGCTGGAGCGGCGCCAGCTCTGCGAGGTCCTGGGGCGTGCGGCGCCAGCGCGACTCCGGACGACGGCGGAGCGCGCCGAGCCCGCTGCACGGAACATCCGCGATCACGCGGGCGAACGTGCCGTTGAGCTCCGCGCCGAGCGTCCGACCGTCGCCCGTGCGGACGTCCCACGCCCGCCCGGGAACGGGACGCAGGGCCTGGCGCACGAGGTCCGCGCGGTGTTCGGCGGGCTCGTTCGCGAGCAACGTCGCCCCGCGTTCGGCGGCGAGCGCACCGAGGAGCGCGGCCTTGCCGCCAGGGCCGGCGCACAGATCAAGCCAGCGTTCGCCGTCGTCCTCGCCGCGTTGCCCGACGAGCGGCGCAGCCGCCACCGCGCGGGCCACGAGCTGGGAACCGACGTCCTGCACCCGGAGCGTCCCGCCGCGCACGGCCGCCCAGCGGCCCAGGTCCCCGCCCGCCGACAGGGCGGAGCCCTCGACGAGCTCTCCCGGTGTCGCGCCGGCGTCGAGCGCCTCATCGACGCTCCCCAGCCCGGGCAGGGCGACGAGGTTGACCACCGGGGCGGCGTTGTCGGCCTCGAGGAGGGCATCGATCTCGGCCACCGGGCGCCCATGGGCCACGAGCGCCTGGCGCAGCGCGCGCACGATCCACTGCGGATGCGCGTACCGCACCGCGGCCGCCTCAGTCTCGTCCGCCGTCGTGCTCGTCAGCTCGTCGAGCCACTGCCCAAGGTCGCGCTCGCTCACGCGCCGCAGGACCGCGTTGACGAGCGAGCCCGGGCCCGCACCGACCGTGCCCCGCGCGAGGGCGACGGTCTGGTTGAGCGCGGCGTGCGGCGGGACGCGCATCGCGAGGAGCTGGTGGGCCCCGAGCCGCAGGACGTCGAGGACGGCCGGATCGAGGCGATCGAGTGGGCGGTCCACGCACCGCGCCAGGATTGCGTCGTACGTTCCCTGCCCGCGGAGCGCCCCGTACGCGAGCTCCGTCGCGAAGCCCGCGTCCCGGCGGTCCAGCCGGTGATGCCGGATCCGGGCGGGAAGCACGAGGTTCGCGTAGGCGTCGTCGCGCGAGACGGCCCGGAGGACCTCGAAGGCCACAAGCCGTGCGGGGTCAGCGGCCCGCGCGCGCTGGCTCGGCGCCTGCTGGCTGAAGTGCCGCTGCCCGGTCGCGCCGCGATTTCGCTCGCGCCCCTGCTCGTTGCGCCGGGACGAGCGCCCGCGATCTGCGGATCCGCGCTCCGACGGCGTCATGCGAACCTCATCCCTTCGGCGGTGGCCGCTCCACGGGCCCAGTCCGCGGCGGCCATCATCTTCTTCCCCGCGGGCTGGACGCGGACGAGCTCCAGCGCGTGCGTCGCAGTCCCGACGAGGAGCGTCTTCCCGTCCCACGAGAGCTCGCCTGCGGGCAACCCGGTGACATCGGACCTGAGCCTGGGGGGCTCGAGCTTGAATCGCTCGCCGCCGAGCGTCGTCCACGCACCCGGCTCCGGGGTGACGCCGCGGGCCCGTCGATGGATCGCCACGGCCGGCTGCTCCCAGTCGAGGCGGCCGTCCTCGAGTGAGAGCTTCGGCGCATACGTCGGTTCGCCCGTCTGCGGCTGGGGGGCCGCCGACCCGTCCGCGATCCCCCCGAGGGTCCGCGCGAGCAGCGAGGCCCCGCTCACGGCGAGTTCGCCGAGCAGCTCCCCCGCCGTCGCGTCCGCGGCGGGGGTGAGCGCGAGAGTCCCGAAGATGGGTCCCGTGTCGAGGCCCTCCTCGAGCCGGAACGTCGAGGCCCCCATGACGTCATCCCCGTGGATCACGGCGTGCTGCACGGGGGCCGCCCCGCGCCATGCCGGCAGCAGCGAAAAGTGCAGGTTGACCCAGCCATAGGCCGGTACCGCGAGAGCCGCAGGCGGCACCAGGCCCCCGTAGGCGACGATCGCCGCGGCCTCGGGCCGAAGCGCGGCCAGCTGCTCGGTCACCTCGGCGGTGATGCGCGCGGCTTTGACGACGGGCAGCCCCAACTCCGCGGCACGCGAGGCAACGGGCGACGGCGTGAGGACCCGCTTGCGTCCGATCGGCGCGTCCGGCCGGGTCAGCACCCCGACGAGCTCGATGCCCGGCTCGGCCGCGAGCCGATCGAGCGACGGCACAGCGACCTCTGGGGTGCCCGCGAAGAGGACCCTCACGCGCTGCTCCTCGCCGCGCCGAACGCGCTCTTGCCGAACGACGCGCCGGTGCCGAAGGCCGAGCCCACGTGGCCCGCTCGCTTCGTCACGGTCTGTCCGGCCACCGAGGAGTAGTCGGCCGCGCGGATCGCCCGGTAGGCCGAGCGGCGCTCGTCGCCCTCGAGCCGGTCGACGAAGAGGATTCCGTCGAGGTGGTCCGTCTCGTGCTGGAATGCGCGCGCGAGCATTCCCTCGGCCTCGATCGTCATGGCATTGCCCTGTACGTCGAAACCGGACGCGGTGACAGTGCGACGGCGCCGGACGGGGTAGGCAACCCCCGGAATGCTCAGGCAGCCCTCCACGACGTCGTCCTGGAAGTCGTCGGACAGCTCGAGGACAGGGTTGACCAGATGCCCGCGCACGCCGTCGATATGATACGTGAAGACGCGCTGGCCAACGCCGACCTGCGGCGCGGCGAGGCCCGCGCCGTCGACGTCCTCCATGGTCTCCATCATGTCCGCTACGAGCCGTTCGAGCTCCGGCCCGAAGTCGGCTACGGGGTCCGCTGGGGTGCGCAGCACGGGGTCGCCGATGATCCGGATGGGCAGGATGGCCATGGCGCTTCGGAGCCTTTCAGGACGGGGTCAGGGCTGAGGTGGGAGACGGCAGGTGAGCTGGGGCAAGTCTAATCGGGCGTGACGGAGGACGGCGGGGCGAGGCTCACGTCCGGCTCGCCCGCCTCGGCCGCGCGGGGCGGCGGAGGAAGAGGCAGGAGGGTACGTCCCGCCGAGGCGGCCTCGACCCTCGCTGCCCACACCCGGCGCAGCCGGCAGAACGTCTGCCAATGGAACTTCCGGACCTCGGGGTTGACCCGGACCGCCGCGAATTCCGTCTCGCCGACGGCGACAGCGATGAGGATCGGGTCCTCGCCGTACTTCCACGGCTCCCACTCCCCCGCGGCCGCGTCCACGAGGCTCTCCTCGGCCTTCATCCCCGCCACAAGCTGCATCGCCACCTTGTCGTCCGGGGGCTTGACGCGTCCGTCCCGAGTGGTGCCCTTCGTCTTGTAGTCCACGACGCAGACCCGCCCGTTGATTCGTGCCACGAGATCGAGGGTCCCGGCGTAGCCGACCGTCGTGTTCCACACGGTGAGCTCTGGAGCGATGGGCTCGACACCGAAGCTCTCCCACCACCGCTCGACGCTGAGCGCGAACGCTTCCTCGCCCTGGGACCTCAGGTCCTCGCGCGCGTCGTCGAGGCGGTGCGGCCGCCCGAGCGCGCGCAGCGCAAGCTGCTCGGCGAACGTGTGGACCCGGTCGCCGCGCTGGGCAGCCGACTTCGCGTAGACCTCCGACGCGTCGACCGCGGTCCGCACCAGCTGCCGGATCCGGGCGGGACTGTCGAGTGCGTCGCGGAGTTCGGGGTGGTCCGCCACATGACGCGCGGCCATATAGCTGCGCCACCCGTCGAGGTCGAGCGGCTGCTGCGCTATGACGGTCGTGATCGACGGCACGGTGGGCTCGACGGAGAGAGACCGCCGATACATCCTGCCGAAACCGTCCGGAGATTCTGCAGCGAGGCCAGGGACTGTCATGAGGTCACCCTTTCACGCGGGTCCGACAACGCGAGCGCGCCGATAAAAGGAAGGACCCCCGGACAGCGTCCGGGGGTCCAGTCGTGGGCGATACTGGGTTCGAACCAGTGACCTCTTCGGTGTGAACGAAGCGCGCTACCACTGCGCCAATCGCCCGAGTTCTCGGTGCGGCACCCGTCTCCGAGCGCTCTACGACTTTAGCCCACGCCGCGCCAAGATCCCAAATCACGGCCCCCGAATTGCATCCTTGTGGTTCACCGCGCAGCAACCGGCGGTTCGCCTCGCCGCGATTTGTGCATCGCCCGCCCGTCCTATAGAGTTTTTACTCGTTGAAGCGCGGCCTCGAGCCCGAACGCGGCCCGATGGGTTGCGGGGCGGAATGAGGCCAAACAACAACCCTGCGGACGTAGCTCAGTTGGTAGAGCACCACCTTGCCAAGGTGGATGTCGCGAGTTCGAGTCTCGTCGTCCGCTCGCAGGACACTGTCGGAAGCATCCATGCGGATGCCAACACGGTGGGGTGGCCGAGAGGCGAGGCAGCGGCCTGCAAAGCCGTATACGCGGGTTCGAATCCCGTCCCCACCTCGGTGAACATCCTGATTCCCGGATCCGACCGGGACTCTGGGCGATTGGCGCAGCGGTAGCGCGCTTCCCTGACACGGAAGAGGTCACTGGTTCGATCCCAGTATCGCCCACGGAGAGGCTTCACGGCCTCCCCTGCGGACGTAGCTCAGTTGGTAGAGCACCACCTTGCCAAGGTGGATGTCGCGAGTTCGAGTCTCGTCGTCCGCTCTCTTCTTCTTAACGGGACTTCGCAATCGGAAGTTGTCGATGAGTCGAAGGCGCATTGGGCGATTGGCGCAGCGGTAGCGCGCTTCCCTGACACGGAAGAGGTCACTGGTTCGATCCCAGTATCGCCCACCGGAAGGCCGATTAGCCGAGCCAGCTCACTTCAGCGAGCGCGCCTCGTTCACGACTTCCCTGGTGTAGCCGGAGGATCCCGTCGCTCGCCCCCAGAACTCGATCATCATGGGTGGACACCATCACCGCGGCGCCGTCGAGCGCCAGCTGTTGCAGTGCCTCGATCACGGACATCGCGTTCTCGGCATCGAGGGAAGCCGTCGGCTCGTCAGCCAGTACAACACGAGGCTTCTTGAGCAGGAGTCTGGCTAGGCCCACACGCTGCTGCTCGCCCCCGCTGAGGGTGTGCACCGGATCGTCCTGGAAGCCTCCAACTCCCATCCGATCGAGGACGCCCTGGATCGCCGCACGCTTCAAAGCCGAGCCCATTCGCCGGTGACCAAGTGCGATCTGAACGTTCTCCCGCACCGTCCAGGATTCCACGAGGCCCGAGTTCTGGAAGAGAAAACCGATCGCGTCCTGGTACAGGCGGCGGCGCAGACCCCGACCCGGACGCGTGCCATCGACGTTACCGAACCGGATCACCCCCTTGTCGGAGGATTCGAGCAAACCTACGCAGTTGAGCAGGGTGGTCTTCCCCGAGCCACTCGCTCCGGCGAGGGAGAGCATCTGGCCCGCACCGATCTGGAAGCTCACCCCGCTCCAGAGACGACGGCGGCCAAAACCCTTTTCAAGCCCGTCAACGCGCACGGGAAGAAGGTCCGTCGAATCTGAGCTCATGAAAAGGGTCCTTACGTTCAATCGACAGTCGGCCGAATTCGACGGCACAGGGCTCGAACCGATTAGGGGCATTTGATCAGCTCGGCTCGCGCTCGGCGGTCGAGGAAGATGATCGCGATGGCAAAGGTAAGGATGAATGTCGCCGTAAGCCCCGCGGCCAAGACAACCGCCCACCACGGTCGCATGTAACCCGCGGGCCCGAGCATGGCACCGGTCACGGCCACCGTGACGGCGCTGATCATGCCCACGGCGCTGACCACCTTCCCATGAATGCGCACCGAGCCCCACCCATGGGTGCGCCGAACAAATGATTCGCGGCGGAACGCGCTAGTGTAGATGGCCGCGAGCACGGCGATAGCCGCGACAAGCACGGCTCCGCCGACCGTCGCATTGCCCACCGCGACGATCAGCTTGGTCTCCCGATCTCGCAATTGCTGCGCGGCATGAGTAGCCGGGTTGCTGATCGAAGCGAAACGAGGCGCGAGCCCTGCCTCGTTCACCAATGCCCGGAATCTCGCTGAATCGCTGAAGACCACGTTGCCGCTATTGGCCGCCGCTCCAAGTAGGTTGTACCCGCTGAAGTAGCCCGTCTCGGGCGAGACCACCGCGATCACCGGATCGTGTTGACTCCAACGCTCCATTCTCCAGGTGTCGCCGTAGTTGAAGATCTCCTGTCCGTCGCGCGTGTAATGGACGGCCACGTCATAGGGCTCGGTCCGCGCACTGGTGTTCCATGGCTCTCTCGAGACAAATGAACTTTGCGCCCAAGCGTCTACGAGCTCGGCGCTCTGGGCCCGGCGGGCCTCCGGAATGAGCAAATGAATCCGGCCTTCCGCCGGTTCCATACCGCGGTAACGTAACCCGCCGGCACCGACCACCGCGTGGCGATCTAGATAGTTATTGTTCACGACGAGTGAATTGCCGCCGAGCGGGCCGAAGCTGGCGAGGTCGGCGCCCGGCGCATCAGTCTGCTGGTTCGTCTGGTGGAAACTCAGCACGGCGCTGCCCTCACGGTCCAGCTCGGAAAATAGCTGGCGGAAGCGTTCGTAGGCTGACATCACGGCCGGTTCTACCTGCCGAGCCTGCGGATCTTCGAAGGCGTGGGGATTGATCTGGACCGTCACGCTCGACCGTGCGCCCTCCCAATCAGCGAAACTGCGCGAGTCAGAGACGATCTTCGCAATTCCAGCGCCCGCCTGGGCGACCGTCACGTAGACAAGTCCCAGCATGAGCATCTGAGTCAGGCCTGCGGCGGCACCGAGGAGCAGCATCGGGCGGGCGCCCTTGACCGCGGCGTGTTTCGACAGCCGCAATGCAGCGAAGGATGCGAACAGTTGGACCAATAGGCTGGCCACGCCCACCACGACCATCGGCACTACAACCCACCAGATAAACGATGGGAACTGACTCAGACCGTTGTAAAGGCTCAGGGCGACCGTTCCGACTACGACAACAACGACCATCGAGCAGCCGTAAGCCGTCATCACACCGAGCGTCTGGCCTGCGACTATGCGCCAGGCCGAATATCCATGGAACTCCTGTAGCGCCGTCGACTTTCTGCTGAATGCAATCCAGTAGACGATCGCGAGCGCCAAAGAGAGCACCGCGGCCACGAGAGAAAGCCAGGAGAAAGAAGCGAATAATCCCGCTGCATAGTTGTCGATCGGCCTGACCTGGGTGACTTCAGCACCCAGACCACCGTCCGCCAGCATGGCCCGGAGGGTCAGCGGATTGCCGAATTCGCCCTGGACCGCGTACGCACCGCGGACTGGCTGATCGCGCTCGGCGAGGGTGGCACCGGGAAAGACTTCGGGGGCGGCAGTCGGAGTGAACGCTGGGTAGGCACCGTTTGGCATCGTGGCCTCAAAAAGCGCCCTGTCCCCAACAAAGGCGAAATACCACGGAGGGGCACCGGGCCCAGCAGGATTTGCTCCGATTCTCAGCAGGTTTACCTTGGCATCGACGGCGACGGCCTCAAGCGTCGTCACCGCGGCGGCTTCGCTCGTGGAAACCTGCTGGATCTGCACCACGGCACGGGTGCCCGGGGGAAGCTGCCGATCGATGGCCTGATAGCCCAGCACCGCGACGAGAAACAGCAGTACACCCACACAAAGACTGCCGATCCATACGAGGAGGTGGACATGACGCGCCTGAGCTATCAAACGAAATCCTCGGCCTCGATGACGCCTCCTAAGACTGTAAATTTAGGCATTGTTCCGCTAAAGCAGGCCCCATGACAGGAGAGATGCCGCAATCGCAACCGTCATAAGAGCGCCGAGCCGACGCTCATTCTTCAAACCATTCATTATTCCCCCCAAAGATGTTAGTGATTGATTTACGCATTGGTGCTGGCCGCTCGCACAACCAGCATGCACGTTCAGCGGAGGCGGCTGCAGTGTCCCTCTGTCACGAGTCATGCATGACATCCATCACTGGTTCGGCCCTCCCTCCAGCCTGGCGCGGAGTGTTGAGACGCTGGGAGGGCGGGTACTGATGTGTGCCTCCACCGTCCGAAATTCAGTGACTCACGGTCGGGTAATGTGTCAAACCTGCCTCTCCGATCATGGTTCCGACCGCACCTCGGGATCCATCAGGGGCGACCGCAGGTCAGGCTTATGGGGGGGGGATGGATGCAAACGAGTGTCGTATTGGCCGATGACGAAGGGCTCCTCCGGCGCTCACTCGCGACGGTTCTCGCCCTCGAAGAAGACATCGTGGTGATCGGCGAAGCCGCAACGGGCGAGGAGTCCGTTGAACTCGTGCTCGAAATTCGCCCCGATGTGTTCGTCGTCGCTGCCGAGATGCACGAAATGAACGGCATTGACGTAGCCAAGGCTGTCCTGGAGTGCAATCCCACCCAGATCGTGCTTCTGCTGACACGCCATGCACGCCCCAGGAGTCTCCACCGCGCCCTCTCCGTCGGGGTACGGGGCATCCTGAGCAAAGCCGCCGAACCCGTCCAGCTCACGGCCGTGATCCGTGCCCTCAGCCGCGGCCGACGGTGGATCGACCCGGAATTCTCAGCCCTCGCCGTCGTCGACGACTGCCCACTGACCGCACGCGAACTCGACGTGCTCAGGGAGACCAGCCACGGCTATTCGGTCGCCGACATCGCCGAGAGGCTCCACCTCGCCGAAGGAACTGTGCGGAACTACCTGTCACACGCCATGCAGAAGATGCACTCGCCAACTCGGCATGATGCGGCACGGCGCGCGCGTGAACACGAATGGCTATAAGCGTCCCTGGCACCAGAACGGCGGGTCGTTCACTTGGAGTTTACGTGCCCGAGGAAGGAACCCGCGTCATATCCGCGTCTCCCGCTGCTCTCTCCCCCCGGTAGCCACGTGCGGGCCGCCCCCAACTCCTTCCCCGGGAAAACGCCCCCAACTCTGGGGAGGGTGTTGGATTGGGCCCGACACGTGGCTACTATCGTTCGTGGTGGAGCGCTGTGGCTCCCTGAGCGAAAGGAGGTGGCCGTGTCTTCAGTCGACGCAATCGCGGGCAGGGCCGGTAACTGCGTTATGAGATTCGAGCGAATCGAGTCATCGTCCCGATCTATCGGGGGCCAGTCCTAGGGACTCAGCCGGCGCAGGCCGGACCGACCAAGATACGTCACAGGGATGCCGGTACCGCTGAGAGGCGGGACCGGCATTTCTGCGTCTCCGGGTCGTCTCCGAGTCGTCTCCGAGTCGTCTGCGAGCGGCCTACGAGGGCTCGTGCGCCTGGCCCTCGCGGGCCAGGGCCGTGAGCCGGGAGACGGCGCGGAAGTACTTCTTCAGGTACCCGCCCGCCATCATCTCGGGAGTGAAGAGCTGGTCGAATGGAACCCCGGAGGCGAGGATCGGCACGTCCTTGTCGTAGAGGCGGTCCGCGAGGACCACGAAGCGCAGCGCCACGGCCTGCTCCTCGATCGTGTGGACGTCCTTCCACACCACGCCGTCGATCCCGTCGATGAGCTGGCGGTAGCGACTCGGGTGGACCCCCGAGAGGTGGTTCAGGAGGGCACCGAAATCATCGACGGCGACCGTCCCGCCGTCGAACTCTGCATTCATCCGCGCGTCGAGCTCGTGCGGTTCGAGGGGTGCCGGGGCCGCCGGCAGACCGCGGTGGCGGTAGTCGTCGCCGTCGATCCTCACGACGTCGAACTGGTCCGCGAGCACCTGGATCTCCCGCTGGAAGTCGACGGCGGCGAAGCGCCCCTCCCCGAGCGAGCCGGGGAGCGTGTTGGACGTGGCCGCGAGCTTGACGCCCGCGTCGGCGAGCTCGCGCATGAGGCGCGACATGAGCACGGTGTCGCCCGGATCGTCGAGCTCGAACTCGTCGATGCACACAAGCCGGTAGGTGCTGAGCGCCTCGACCGTCTTGCGGAACGAGAGGGCGCCCACGAGGTTCGTGTACTCGACGAAGGTGCCGAAGGCCTTGGGCCCCGGGACCGAGTGCCACAGCGACGCCAGCAGGTGCGTCTTCCCGACGCCGAAGCCGCCGTCGAGGTAGACGCCCGCCCGCCCCTTGTCCTTGGTGCCGCGGAAGAGCCTGGAGAACAGGCCTCCGCCGTCGCGCGCGCCGTCCACCGACGCGCCGAAATCCTCGAGCGACTTGACCGCCGCCGCCTGCGAGGGCTGCGCCGGGTCCGGACGATAGCTCGCGAAGGAGACCTCGCCGAAGCGCGGCGACGGGTGGAAGCCCGCCAGGATCTCGTCCACGGACACTTTCGGCGTGCGGGTGGTCAGGTGTGCGACAGTCGCCAAGGAATCCGTCCGTTATATGGGCGAGCAAGGGCTCTACATCGGTTTGAGGGGCAAGGGCAAGGATAGCGCGGACACGCGCGTCATGTTTCGCAGCATGACAACGCACGACGGCGGCACTCACCCCGCACGCGCACCGTGGCTACGCTGGGAGAGGCTTCCCAGGAGCACGCGGTCGTGACTGGCCGTGGCTCCGACTCACCCGAGCGAAAGGCAACCGCCGTGAGCTACCCCCTCGACACGAACGAGAAGTTCGCCTCCTACGCCCACCCCGAGCGCCTCGTCTCCACCGAGTGGCTCGCCGCCCAGCTCGCCGATGGCGCGCTCGAGGGTGGCAAGCTCGCCGTCGTGGAGTCCGACGAGGACGTCCTGCTCTACGAGACGGGCCACATCCCGGGCTCCGTCAAGATCGACTGGCACACCGACCTCAACGACGAAGTCGCCCGCGACTACGTGGACGGCCCCGCGTTCTCGAAGCTGCTCTCCTCGAAGGGCATCTCCCGCGACACGACCGTGGTGATCTACGGCGACAAGTCGAACTGGTGGGCCGCCTACGCCCTGTGGGTGTTCACCCTGTTCGGCCACGAGGATGTCCGCCTGCTCGACGGCGGCCGCGACAAGTGGATCGCCGAAGGCCGCGAGCTCAGCACGGAGGTCCCGAACCCCGTCGAAGGCGACTACCCCGTCGTCGAGCGCCACGACGCGCCGATCCGCGCATTCAAGGACGACGTCCTCGCGCACCTCGGCAAGCCGCTCATCGATGTCCGCTCGCCCGAGGAGTACACCGGCAAGCGGACGCACATGCCGGCCTACCCCGAGGAAGGCGCCCTGCGCGGCGGCCACATCCCGACGGCCGCGTCCATCCCCTGGGCCCGCGCGGCCGCCGAGGACGGAACGTACAAATCGCGCGGCGACCTCGAGGCGCTGTACCTCGGCGAGGCCGGCCTCACCGCGGGCGACGAGGTCGTGGCGTACTGCCGCATCGGCGAGCGTTCGAGCCACACGTGGTTCGCGCTCAAGTACCTCCTCGGCTTCGACAACGTGCGCAACTACGACGGCTCGTGGACCGAGTGGGGAAATGCGGTGCGGGTTCCGATTGTTAAGGGTGAAGAACGAGGCACTTGGCCGCTCTCCTAGGGAGCGGGCACAGGCACCGATACGGGCGCGGCGGTCTCACAGCGAGGCCGCCGCGCAGCGTATCGCCGGCATAGTCTGGAAGGGATATGACGACTCACACCACGCCCGCGGCCCTCGCGGAGATCATCGACGAGTTCCAGGAGCTCGAGGAGCGCGAGCGCCTTCAGCTCCTGCTCGAGTTCGCACAGTCACTCCCCGAGCTGCCTGAGCGGTACGAGAACCATCCCGAGCGGCTTGAGCAGGTCGTCGAGTGCCAGTCGCCCGTGTTCATCACGATCGAGACGGAGCCAGCGGACGACGGCGGGTCCCCCACCGTGCGCCTCTTCCTCACCGCCCCGCGGGAGGCACCGACCACGCGAGGATTCGCGAGCATCCTTGCCGAGGGGCTCGACGGCCTCCCTGCGACCGAGATCCTCGCAGTGCCGGACGACATCGCCCACGAGCTCGGCCTCGATCGCGCCGTCTCGCCCCTGCGCCTGCGCGGCATGAGCGCCATGCTCGCGCGCATCAAGCGCAAGGTGGCCGGCGAGTGCCACCTCGGCCAAACCGCCTGAGGCTCCTGCTCGCGCTCCTAGGAAGATTCGCTGCAGATGGTGCACTCTCCGCAACGGAGCTAAGGTGCGCTCATGGGAAGCGTCCTCGCGTGGGTTGCACAATCAGGTGTGGTGCAGGGGATCATCATCGGGGCCACGTTCGCGTTCTTGACGGCCATCCTGATCATGAATTCGGTGGCCAGGGCCGCGACGACGACGGTCAATGGCTGGAGCACCCTCCGGGAATGCGGACGGCCCGGAAACGGGATCCTCCTCCGGGCTGCCTGTGCCAAGGCCCTGCCGCTCGTCAACGTCTTCGAAGAGGCCGCCTACTGGACCACGACGAAGGACGGCACGGGGCAGCCGCTCAGCGGCAGGCACGAGTATGTTCTGCGCTTCCCGGCAGGGCAGCTGCCGCCGAATGGAGCATTCTGGTCACTCACCATGACCGACACGGTCGGATACATGGTGGGCAATGCCATTGACCGGTCGAGCATTGACGATCGGACCGCCCTCCAGAAGAACGCCGACGGCTCGGTCGATATCTATCTCCAACGCGACGCTCCCCCGGGCCGCGAACAGAATTGGCTGCCGAGCCCTTCCGGGAAGTTCAAGCTGACCCTCCGCGCCTATTTGCCGGGAGCCGAAATACTCAACGGCAGTTACCGCGTACCGCCTGTCGCGAAGGCGCAGTGACGTGAACCGCCTGATCTTGAAGTACGGAATTCCCCTCACGGTGGTCATCCTCGCGGTCTTCGCGTGGGTCATCTACCAGCGCATCCGCGGCGGGAGCGATATCGTCCCGCTCGCGGTGGCGGCGGTCATCGTGTGGTTGGTCGGCGCACCGGCCTTCATCTACCTGTGGCCGCGGCTCACGGTCGGCGGATTCAAGAGGGCGATCGTCAAGCATGGGTTCGGCGAAGGGCCGATCCCCGTCAACTCGTTGTACGCCATGCCAAGCACGCCCTCGCCATCGGAGTCGCGAGGGAGCCTCTTGGCGACGGGCACCGACGACTTGCTTTACCTCGGCGGCTGGCTTGAACTGAAGGACGGCCCCCTGGTCCTCCACGTGCCCGAGATGGCCGGACGGTACTACAGCCTCCAGTTCACGAACCCGTCGGACAGCTCGAATTTTGCCTATGTCGGCACGCGCACCACCGGCACGGGGGCCGGCGAATATGTCATCAGCGGGCCGGGCTGGAACGGATCCGTGCCGGAAGGCATGACGCACATCCCCTCGCCTGGCCATTCCGTGCTCGTCATCGGCCGCGTATTCGTCGCGAACGAAAGCGACCTTCCGACCGCCTACGGGCTCGCGAAGCAGGTTGCGCTCGCCCCGCTGGGTGCCAGGGGCCTCACCAGGTGAGGTCGGGTGCGGCCAGGATGCGGCCGAGCGTACTGCGCCCGAGTTCGCTCATCGAGGGATTGGATTCCTCGTAGTACCAGACGAGGCCGACCGCCTGTTGCAGCGCCCAGGCCGCCCCTCGCCGCCATTCGTCGTCGTCGACGCTGAGCCGCGACCTCAAGAGCTCACGGGGCCCTCGGTCCAACACATGCCAGCCGACCACGAGGTCCAAGGCCGGGTCTGCCGGACCGAAGCCGCCGGCATCGAGGACCCCGGCCAATCGGCCATCGGCGACAAGCAGGTTCGCGGGAGTCAGGTCCTTGTGAGCCATGACGTCGGGACTGGTGCGGGGCGTCGCGCGAAGCGTCTTCCACGCGGCCCGCACCTGACTCACCGGCAGCATTCCCTCACTTCGCGTCAGGCAGTACTCGACCCACTCGTCGTGGACGGACAGGTCCCCGCCGCGACCGCCTCCCGAGAATCGCCTGCCTCGGGTCTCGGCTGCTCTAAGCTGCAGGAGCAGTTCGGCGAGGTCCTGTGCAAGCAGCCCGGACCCCTGCGCGGACGAGGGTGTCGCGACGTCTCCGTCGATCCACGTCTGCACCGTCCAAGGCATGGGGTAGCCGGAACCGGGTTGGCCGATGGCGACCGTTGTCGGTGACGGGACGGTGCTCGAGGCGGCGAATTCGGCCAGCGCGGTCCGTTCCGCTTCAAGCGACGACCGAAGGTCCCCCGGGTCGGCGACCTGCATCGGGAAGCGCGCCGCGAGGCGCGGGCCGATCCGAAAGATGTGGCACGTCGTCGCGGAAGTCCGAAGGGGAACGATGGGCTCACGAGCCCACTCAGGAAACTGTTCGCGCACGAGCCGCTCGACGTCGGCCTGGCCGATCTCCACCTGATTCTCGTGCACGGGACTCACCCTAATCGGGATGCGTCGATCCAGCCTCTGGCCGGCTCTGCCCTCAGGTCGCACTCCTGCAGGTGTCGAGGGATGGCCCGCCCCCGGTAGTCTGTCGCGCAACAGTCCTTCGACGACGAGCGGTCACCTCCGACCGATGAGCATTCCGCCCGAAGGGAGGCGCCGATGCGGTCCACGGGCAAGACCAAGGGACCTCAGGGTCCCGGCACCCCGGCGACGGCCGCGCTCGACGCGGCCGGGGTTGAGTACACCCCGCGACCATACGAGCACGACCCGTCCGCGCCAAGCTACGGTCGCGAGGCAGCGGACGCGCTGGGCATCGAGCCTGAGCGCGTCTTCAAGACGCTCATGGTGGACGTCGCAGGCAAGCTGTGCGTCGCCGTCGTGCCTGTGAGTGGGAGCCTGGACCTCAAGGCGGCCGCCGCCGCGTTCGGCGCGAAGAAGGCGTCGATGGCCGATCCGGCCGCTGCGGAGCGCCGCACGGGCTACGTCCTCGGCGGGATCTCCCCGCTCGGGCAGCGCCAGCCCTCCCCCGCGGCCATCGACGATTCGGCGCTCCGATACGAGACGATCCTCGTCTCGGGTGGGCGCCGCGGCTTCGACATCGAGCTCGCCCCGGCGGACCTCGTGCGCCTCACGAGGGCGTCAGTCGCCCGCCTGCGCGGGCACTGAGGCTTCGACCGAGCTCGCCGAGGCGGCCTCCTGCGGAAGCCCCTCATCTGCCCGCGCGACCATGCGGCTCTCCGCCGCCACGTCCGCAGAGGGCGTCTCGCCGGCTGCGCGCTCGGCGCCCTGCCCGGGTCCAGGACGCGGGGCAAGCACCTCGCCGAGCCACGTGACGATCGACTGCTCCCACCGTTCCGGGTCGACGTTCCACTCCTTGGTGTGGCGCGCCTTCCGGAACGTCTCGAGCGTGACCATCTCGGGATTGCGGCCTGCCAGGAGAGCGGAGGGCCCGAACGGGACGAAGTCGTCGTCGGCGCTGTGCAGGATGAGCGTCGGCGTCCGCAGCTCGACGGCACGCGTGACCCAGTCCATCGCCTGGAAGTCGAGCGGCGCCGCGAGCCCTGTGATCCGGCGCCCCCACGGATGGGCGAGCATGAACTGTCCGAACCGCCCGACCCCAGCCGGGATCCGGTTCTTCTGCGCCTGATGCGCGAGGACGTCGACCCAGTCGACCACGGGCGCGTCCAGCACGAGGGCGCTGATGTACTGGCGCAGGCTCGAGCGGTCGGCTGCGGCGAGGCAAATCGCGCCACCCATGGACCAGCCGAAGAGCACCACGTCCTCCGCCCCGTTCGCGAGTGCGAAGGCAATAGCCTCCTCGACATCCCGCCATTCCGTCATGCCGAGCCCGTAGCGGCCGTCGGCCGTCGCGGGGGCGTCGCCGTCGTTGCGGTAGGAGATCACGAGGCTCGTGAGCCCGAGCCGGCGGGCCGGAATGAGGCCGCGCAGTGACTCGAGGCGCGACGCCCCGCGCCCATGGACCATAATCGCCCACGTCCGGGAGCGCTCCGGGCTGTAGGGCCGCACGAGCCACGCGGGTGCCGGCCCGAGATCGGTCTGGATCGTGACGTCTTCAGCCTGGCAGTCGAGGTCCGCGGGCGAACTGAAGACGACGCCGCTCCACCGAGCGCGCACTGCCTTGCCGAGATCCCCGGCGTACTCCGCGACGACGCGGCGGGTCACGGTCTCGTCGCCGGGCGTGTAGTCCTCAAGGGGCCCGAGCCGTACATGCCCCGCCCCGGCGTCGAAGAAGAGGCTGTATTCGCCGTCGACCACGGTCTCAGGGGTCGCGCGGAGGATGACACGGCGCTCGGCATCCGAACCCTGGACAGCCAGAACCTCCTGGTCCTCGCTCTTGACGCGCTCCGGCGTCACGATGCGCCGCGCGAAGTACGCCGCAAGCGCCGAGCTCGAGGCCGCGACCGCGGACGCGGCGCCGAGGCCCACCCCGGCACCCAGGAGCGCCCAGACGCTGCGCGGAAGAGGGGCGCTGCGGGTGGACTCGGAGCCGGATGATGTGCGGGCCATGGCCCCATTGTCGCAAGTTCGGGAGTGCCACGCGGACGGCGGCGCGCTCCACGGCAGCCTGTGGGCGATTCGGCGGGCGGCCGCTAGTCTGAACCCATGACGGCGCCGATCCTGATCCTGACCGAAGTCGCCCTCGGACCCGCCGAGCGGACCGCGGTGTCCAAACTCGTCGAGCACGACACCCCCATCGAGGTTCTCGTCCCGACGGGACGCAAGCGCCGCCTCGTGGTCGACTTCCTCGACCACCTCTCGCTCCTCGAATTCAGCAAGGCGTTCGAAGGCCTCGGCGGCGAAGGCGATCCGGCGGCGCAGCGCGCCATGGCGGAGACGGCGCTCGCGGGCTCCCTCGCCGCGGTCGAAGACCTTGGGGCCGGCGCTACCGGCACCCTCGTGGAAGGCGACCCGGTAGCGGCCCTCGCGGACCGCGCGTCGTCCTCTGGCGCGGCGCAGGCCGTTGTGGTGACCCTCCCGCATGCGATCGAGGACACTTTCCACACCGACTGGGCCAATCAGGCACAGCGCAAGATCGGGATCCCCGTGCTGCATCTTTACGCGGGGACGGGATTCATCGGCGACTCCTGATCGTTGACGTAGGCATGGATGCTGCACAGCCCACCCCTGCCGGCCAGACCCGCCCAGATCTCCCCCACCCCACCGCGCTGACCGACGCCGAATGGCGCGCGCGCCTGAGCCCCGAGGAGTACCACGTGCTCCGCGAGGCCGGCACCGAGCGCGCCTACACCGGTGAATACTGGGACACGCACACGAAGGGCAGCTACCGCTGCCGCGCGTGCGGGGCCGAACTGTTCACCAGCCGCGAGAAGTTCGACTCGCATTGCGGCTGGCCCTCGTTCTGGGCCCCGCTCGCGGACGACTCCGTGGTCTACCTGCACGACCGCACCTTCGGGATGGATCGCGTCGAAGTCCGCTGCGCGAACTGCAACTCCCACCTCGGGCACGTCTTCGAGGGCGAGGGATACGGGACTCCCACGGACCAGCGCTTCTGCATCAACTCGATCTCCCTGACCCTCGTCCCCGACGAGGACTGACGTGGGACTGACCTAGGACTGACGCAGGGCTGAAAAGGAAACCGGCCGAGGCCTCGCTGCAGCGGGCCACGGCCGGTTTTTCCGGAACCTAAGCGATAGTCTTCCTGATGCTCACGGCTTTTCAGCGTCAGCGATGCTTCCTCTTGGCTACTCTCGAATCAGTCTTCCCCGACGGGAAGGAACCGCGAGAGAACTAGCGAGAGAAAGCGAGTTGGCCGTGACCACCATCGCTCACGCCCCTGGCACTTCACCCGACCCCCAGGCCCTGGGCAG
This sequence comes from Sinomonas albida, assembly GCF_004919045.1. GTDB lineage: Bacteria > Actinomycetota > Actinomycetes > Actinomycetales > Micrococcaceae > Sinomonas > Sinomonas albida. Next base: position 188,360 of record NZ_SWDW01000004.1, on the reverse strand, counting down.
CGTCGCCCAGGATCCCCAGTGGCTCACCCTCAAGGAGGCCGCCATCCGCCTCCAGCCGCTCCAGGCCCACGATGGCTCGGTCCCCGAGGCCTCCGACCACGCCCTCGCGGCGCGGCTCATCGAGCAGATCGCGAGCGCGATCGAGGCTCTCGCGCCGCGCTTCCCCCACGACGCCGACTACCTGCGCCTCGCCGTCCGGGACCTCCGCCGCTGGTCCGACCAGGGCTTCGGCGTCCCGGACTTCCTCGACTCGCTCGTGGCGTTCCAGCCCCAGCTCGACCGCGCCGACGGGCTCCAGCACCTCGTGGTGTTCCCGATGTACACGCAGAACGGGAGCCGCGACCGGCTCGTCGAAGCGGTGCTTGTCGAGGTCGTGTGGCCGGACTTCGTCGCCGAGCTCGAGGCCGGCGCCTACAGCAACAGGCTCTTCGTGCCGATCCGCTTCCTCGACTTCACGCCGGGCTACGCGACGAACTCCGCGGTGCTGTTCCCCGAGACGGTCGCGATGCGCGAGGTGCCGAAGTTCACGTGGGGCGCCATCTTCGCCGACCGCGAGGCCGCGCGGTTCCGCCGCGTCCTCGACGCCGCCGCCACGGTCACGAACCTCGAGCTGCCGGCCGACGCCGCCGAGCTCCTCGCGGACCAGAAGCTCGCAGAGGAGACGTTCGTGATGTGGGACCTCATCCACGACCGGACGCACATGCGCGGCGACCTCCCGTTCGATCCGTTCATGATCAAGCAGCGCATGCCGTTCTTCCTCTACTCGCTCGAGGAGCTGCGGTGCGATCTGACGGCGTTCCGGGAGTCCGTCAGGATCGAGCGCGACGAGACGGCGGACCCTGAGGCCCGCCGCCACGCGAAGCTCGTCCAGTACGCCGTGGTCTTCGACCGGATCTTCCGCTTCGCCATCACGGGCAACCGCGCGCGCAACTACGACGGCCTCGGCGGGCAGCTCCTGTTTGCCTGGATGCATCAGCACCGCGTGCTGCACTGGACCGACACGAAGCTCACGATCGACTGGGCCAAGGTCCCCTCGGTCGTGAGCGCGCTCGGCGACGCGATCGACGAGCTGTACTGGCGCTCCATCGACCGCCCGAAGGTGGCACACTGGCTCGCAGCGTACGAACTCGTCTCGGGCACCGTCACGCCCCACCCGGCGTCGGTATGGGCGAAGGGTCCCGACGCGCTCCCCCTCACGGGAACGCCTCGGGAGATCACGGACCAGGTGCTCGACGACGAGTTCCCGCTATCCATGTTCTACGAGGCCCTGGAGAAGAAGATGCGTCACGTCATCGAATCCACCGCCGGCATCACTGGCCGGAGCACGTTCGGCGAGGCCGCCCAGTGAGCGAACCCGGCACCGGCTTGGGGGCGCGCGGGGCGGAGGGCGCGGTCGTCGTCGTTGCCGGGGCCACCGCGGCGTCCGGCATCGCGACGGTCAGGGCCCTTCGCGCCGCCGGCGCCACGGCCGTCGCCGTGGGCAGCAGCGCCGGCCGCCTCGCCGAGGCGTTCGGCTCGCCGTCGCTCGGAACGCATGACGCCGGCGTTCCCCAGCGCGCGTGCGACCTCGCCGACTTCCCCGCGGTCCAGGCGCTCGCCGCGGAGCTGCGCGGAACCTTCGGCGCGGTCGACGGCGTCATCCACCTCGTGGGCGGATGGCGCGGCGGCGGCTCGCTCGCCGAGCAGTCCGACGAGGACTGGGATTTCCTCTCGCGGGGGGCGATCACGACCCTGCGCAACACGAGCCGCGCCTTCTTCGACGACCTCGCCGCTTCGCCGCGCGGCCGCTTCGCGATGGTCACGTCGACGACGCTCGATCGGCCCACCGCCGGGATCGCGAACTACGCGGCGGCCAAGGCCGCGGCGGAGATGTGGACCCGCTCGATGGCCCAAGGCCTCTTGGCGGCCCAGTCGGCGCGCAAGGCGGACCCCGCGCCGCAGACGAGCGCCGCCGTCGTCCTCGCCGTCAAGGCCCTGCTCGACGAAGCGATGCGCACGGCCCAGCCCGAGCGGCGCTTCCCCGGCTACACGCACGTGGACGAGCTCGCCGCCCGGGTGGTGTCGCTGTTCTCCGAGGATGCCGCTGCACTCAACGGCACCCGGCTCGACCTCACGGCGTGACAGCGCCCCCGAAAACTTCCAGAGAACGGTACGCAATACTGTGACAGTGACTTCGACCCCTGCTCCTCCCGCACTTCCCGGCGCGCCCGCGGGCTGGCCCCTCCACGACACCGCCCGGCGTGGCTTCGCGTCGGACAACTACTCGGGCGTGCATCCCGAGGTCCTCGCGGCGCTCGCCGCAGCGAACGGCGGACACCAGACGTCCTACGGCGACGACGACTACACCGCGCGTCTCAAGGCCGAGATGGAGCGGCTCTTCGGGGACGGCGTCGAGTCCTACCCCGTCTTCAACGGCACGGGCGCGAACGTGCTCTCGCTGCAGTCGCTCGTGCCGCGCTGGGGCGCGGTCGTGTGCGCGCAGACGGCCCACATCAACGTCGACGAGAATGGCGCCCCGGAACGGGTCGGCGGACTGAAGCTGCTCTCGGTCCCCACTGAGGACGGCAAGCTCACCCCCGAGCTCATCGACCGCGAGGCCTGGGGCTGGGGCGACGAGCACCGCGCCCAGCCGCTCGCCGTGTCGATCACCCAGACGACCGAGCTCGGGACCAGATACTCGATCGAGGAGCTGCGCGGCATCACGTCGCACGCGCACTCGCTCGGCATGAAGGTGCACATGGACGGCGCGCGGCTCGCGAACGCCGCGGCCGGCCTTGGGGTGCCGGTGCGGGCGTTCACGCGCGACGCGGGCGTGGACATCCTCTCCTTCGGCGGCACGAAGAACGGCATGCTGTTCGGCGAGTGCGTCGTGGCGCTCGACCCCGAGGCAGCCCATGGCCTCGCGTATCTGCGCAAGATGGACATGCAGCTCGCGTCGAAGATGCGCTTCGTCTCGGCGCAGTTCCTTGCGCTCCTCGAGGACGACCTGTGGCTGCGCTCGGCCGCCCACTCGAACGCCATGGCCGCCCGGCTACGCGCGGCCGTGGAAGGGCTCGACGGCGTCGAGATCACCCAGGAGACCCAGGCCAACGGCGTGTTCGCGATCCTGCCGGACGGCGTGGCCGACCGCGTCCGCGACCGGTTCAAGTTCTACGACTGGGACGCGAAGCGCCGCGAGGTGCGGTGGATGTGCTCGTTCGATACGACTGAGCAGGATGTCGACGATTTCGCGGCCGCCGTACGCGAGGAACTCGCCCGCTAGGCCGCTCGGCGCGTGCTGCCGAGCGCTACCGCGGCCTCTGGCGCTCGGCGCACGCGACGCACGACCATGCAGACGTCACTGGTCCTTCTGATGGCACGTGTCCAGCAGCAGGATCAGGGCCTCCAGATCGCCCGCCCGGGCGGCGTCGACGATCTTGTGGTGCGCTTCCGCGACGCGGTCGAGCTTGGCCTGGTCCACGGGGTAGGAATGGCTGATGAGCCGCTGGACCGGGTTGTCCCACACCGCCTGCAGCGTCCTCACCAGGAAGCGGTTGGGGGTCGCCGCGATCAGCGCGAGGTGGAAGGCGCGCGTCGCCTCGAACAATTCCTCGGCGTCAGCGCTCGCGGCCCCCTCGGCGATCAGGAACTCGAGCCGGGCAAGTTCCAACCCGGTGTACTTCCCTTCGAGCTGCCGGATGGCCATGACCTCGAGCGCCTTGCGGACCTCGTAGACCTCCGCGACCTCTGAGCGCGTCAGGGTTGTGGCGGCGTAGCCCGACCCCGGCGTGAGCGTGGCCAGCCCCTCGTGGACCAGCCGGTTGAGCGCATCCCGGACCGGGGTGCGCGAGACGGAGTACTCTTCGGCAAGCTGCTCCTGGATGAGCGGCGCCCCCGGGGCGATCACGCCTTTGACAATGTCATTGCTGATCTTCTCGTAGACCTGCTCGCTGAGAGGACGCCCAGTCCTCACGGCTTGTGCGGGCATGACCGCTCGCCTCCCTTCATGTGCACCCCGAGTCTAGGGTGCTTTACATCACAGAATCCACTGTATACAGTGAATCCAGTCACGCCAACTACACGGAAGTAGTGGCCCATGACACCCCGCATTCCCCCGTATCCCCGGCATCGACTGCGCCCCGTCGAGGTAGGCACCACTGGTCAACACCGCCGTTGACCACGGCCCGACACCGTAGAAAGGCAATCATGTCCCTTCCCAAGCTCCTCACTGCCACCGCCGTCACGGCGGCCGCGGCTATGTCCATGACCGGCTGCACGTCGGCGTCCGTCGACGATGCCAAACAGGCCGCGACGGCGAACTCCGCGCCGAGCGCCGAGGTCGCGGCCGCACCCCTGAACAAGGCAGCCGCCGACCTGCTGCCCGCCGACGTCAAGGCAAAGGGAACGCTGACGGTGGGCACCGACCCCACCTACCCGCCGTTCGAGTTCTACGCCTCCGACAACAAGACCGTGATCGGCCTGGACGCCGACCTGGCCAAGGCGCTCGGCGAGACCCTGGGCGTGAAGGTCGAGATGGTGCCCGCCACGTTCGACGCGATCCTCCCCGGCCTCAGCTCGCACAAGTACGACCTCGGGATCTCCGCCTTCAACGTGACAGCCGAGCGGAAGAAGAACGCGGACTTCGCGGAGTACCAGCTCAGCGGTGCCGCCCTTGCCGTCAAGACTGGCAATCCGAAGCATCTCGACGTGGATCCGATGACTTTGTGCGGCACCAAGATCGGCGGCGAGAAGGGCACCACCCAGGGCATCGAGACCCTCCCTGCGTGGTCCAAGACGTGCACCGACGCAGGCAAGCCGGCGATCGACATCCAGCTGTACCCCACTCAGGACGAGGCCAACACGGCCCTCGCCTCCGGGCGCATCGACGGCATTCTCTCCGGCGAACTCGGCATGGCCTGGGCGAGCAAGCAGTCCGGGGGCGCCTTCCAGCTCTCCAGCGACAAGTCCTACCTGCCCACCCCGGTGGGGATGGCCATGGCCAAGGGCTCGCCGCTGGCCCCGGCGATCATGGCCGCCGTCAAGGCGCTCGTGACCGGCGACACCTACAAGCAGATCAACGCCAAGTACGGCCTGGCCCAGTCCGTGGCCGTCTCCCCGGACGCCGTTGACGCAAGGGGTGCCCAGTGATCGAGACCATCACGCCCCCGAGCACTCCCGTGGGCGGGGGCGCGTTCACCGTGGTGTCGGCCCGCCACCCCTGGCGCTGGGCGGCCGGGATCATGCTGACGGCCATCATGGGCCTCTTGGTCTTCTCCGCCGTCACCAACCCCCGCTTCGGCTGGGACAAGGTGGCGCGGTACTTCCGGGACGTCACGGTGGTCAACGGCATCGAAGTCACCCTGTTTCTGACCGTGATCTGCATGGCCGTCGGTGTCGCCTTGGGCGTCGTCCTGGCCGTCATGCAGCTCTCCCCGAATCCCGTGGCCAGCGCCTTCGCCGGGGGCTACGTGACGATCTTCCGCGGCACGCCCGTCCTCGTCCAGCTGCTGTTCTGGTTCAACCTCGCGGCCCTGTACCCGGAGATCACGTTCGGCATCCCCGGCGTCAGCCTCGACGCCAACCAGCTCATCACGCCGATGACGGCCGCCATCCTTGGCCTCGGGCTCAATGAGGCCGCTTACATGTCGGAAATCGTCCGGGCCGGGATCCAGTCCGTGGATCAGGGCCAGACCGAGGCCGCCGGCGCGCTCGGCATGCCACGGCTCCTCACCCTGTCCCGGGTGGTGCTGCCCCAGGCGATGCGCGTCATCATCCCGCCCACCGGCAACGAGTTCATCGGCATGCTCAAGACCACGTCCCTCGTGAGCGTGCTGGCGGTTCCCGATCTGCTCTACTCGGCGCAGATCATCTACTCCAAGAACCTCCAGGTCATCCCGCTGCTAGTCGTTGCCAGCATCTGGTACATCGTCGTCACGACCGTGTTCACGGTCGGACAGGGGTACCTCGAGCGGCGGTTCTCCCGCGGGACCACGCGGAGCGCCCCGCCCACCGCTTGGGGGCGTCTGAGGGCGTTCTTCAGGGTCCATTCACCGCTGGCCACGAGAAAGGGCACGAACGATGAGCGTTGAGACCAATGCAGACACCATGCCGCTCGTGCGGGCGGAGGGTGTCCGGAAGAGCTTCGGCCCCCTGGAGGTCCTCAAGGGGATCGACCTCGAGGTCGAGCGCGGCGAAGTGGTGTGCCTCATCGGCGCGTCCGGGTCGGGGAAGAGCACCTTCCTCCGCTGCGTGAACCACTTGGAGAAGATCGACGGCGGCCTCATCCGGATCGCGGACCGCGTGGTCGGCTACCACCTCAAAGGTGACAAGCTCTACGAGCAGTCCCACAACGAGGTCTGCGCCGCGCGGACCGACATCGGCATGGTCTTCCAGCACTTCAACCTCTTCCCGCACATGACCGCGCTGGAGAACCTTATGGAAGCGCCGCTCCGGGTGCTCAAGCAGCCGAGGAAGACCGTGGAGGCCCGCGCCCTGAAGCTCCTGGAGCAGGTGGGCCTCGCAGGCAAGGCGAAGTCCTACCCCCGGCACCTCTCCGGAGGGCAGCAGCAGCGCGTCGCCATCGCCCGGGCCCTGTGCATGGAGCCCAAGCTCATGCTCTTCGACGAGCCGACCTCAGCGCTCGACCCCGAGCTCGTGGGCGAGGTGCTGCGGGTCATGAAGGACCTGGCCAGGACGGGCATGACGATGATCGTCGTGACGCATGAGATGGGCTTCGCCAGGGACGTCGCAGATCGCGTCGTCTTCATGCACGACGGGCGGATCCTCGAGGAAGGCCCCGCCGAATCCGTCATCACCAACCCGCGGCACGAGCGGACGCGCGCGTTCCTCTCGGCTGTGCTCTAGTCCAAGGAAGCGGTGGCCCGTGCCGTCCCATAGTCCCAGCGTCCCCAGGCTCCTGGGGATGGAGAACTCCGACAACATCAACGACCTTGACTTCATATCGTCCCTGACCGCAGCAGTAGACGCCCGGCTTCCCGAGGCCGTTGACCTCCGGCGCGAACTTCACGCCTCGCCGCGGCTCTCCGGCGACGAGGCCGACACCCGGGACATGGTCCTCAGGCGCGTGCCGTGGGCCGTCCCCGAAGCTGTGGCCCTCACCGGAGCCGTCGCCCGGCTGGAGGGACCGAACAGGGGCACCGTGGTCTTCCGCGCCGAGACCGACGCCCTTCCCATCCATGAAGAAACAGGCGTCGACTGGCGCTCGGCAGTGCCGGGCTCGATGCATGCCTGCGGTCACGACGTGCATATGGCCTCGGCGTGGCTGGCATTCGCGGCCCTGAGGGACGCCGGACCAGGACCACTGTCCCCTGCCCTGCTCCTCCAGCCCCGCGAGGAAGCTGCGCCGCAGGGCGCGGCCGACGTGGTGCGGGACGGCATCCTCGACCGCCTCGGAGCCAGATCGGTGATCGGCGTCCACGTCCAGCCCGAACTGCCCGTGGGGACGGTGTCCGCACTCCCCGGCATGGTGAACGCATCGTGGGACGACTTCACGATCACCGTCCGGGGCCGAGGCGGTCATGGAGCCTATCCGCAGACAACCAAGGACCCGATCCCGGTGATGTGCTCGATCGTCTCCGCGCTGCAGCAGGTGGTCTCCCGGCGCACGGACCCGATGCGCGCCACGGTGCTGACCGTCGGGACGATCCGCGGAGGATCGGGTGCCAACATCGTGGCCGACAGCGTCACCTGCTCCGGAACGCTGCGAACCTCGCTCGAGCAGGACCGCGTCCTGGTCCACTCCGAGATCCAGAGCATCGTGAAGGCGTACACCGCCGGCCACGGGGTCGACGGCGACTACACAGTCGACGGGGGCGGCCCACCGCTGGTCAACGACGATGCCCTTTCGGTCCGTGCCGAAGCCCTGCTCAGGGACGCGTCCTTCAGGGTCGCCAGCCCGGGCTTCCGGTCCTGCGGCTCGGACGACTTCTCGTTCTATACCGAGAGCCTCCCCAGCCTGATGACCTTCGTGGGCGCCGGGCGGGAGCAAGGGGGCCCCGGCCTCCACCACTCCAGGTTCCTGCCACCCGACCGCCTCGTCCGGGACTGCGCGCTCGCCTTCATCGCGGGCTACATCGCGGCCAACGCGGCGCTCTGAGTATCGGCGGGGCCTCGGCGTGCCAGACGCGCACGGCGGGGCCCCGCGACGTACCCTGAGATGGTGACCGCATTAGCCCAGTTGCCTGCGGACTTCCAGAGCGCTCTGCGCTCGCTGCGCGCCGCCGTCGGCCGCTCCGAGTTGCGGCTCGAGGAGATCCCGGCGCCCGCCCGGCTCGCGCCGTACGCCGTCGCACTTGAAGCCGAGGTGCTCGACGCCGTGATCCGTTCGCGCGCCCCGGAGCGCGCCGCAGCCGCCCCGGACTCCGGAGAGCTGGCCACGGGGCGATTCATCCTGCTCCACGACCCCGAACCGCCGGCGGTGTGGCAGGGCACGTTCCGCATCGTCACGTACATTCGGGCCCGCCTCGAGCCGGAGATGGCCGAGGATTCGCTCTTGGGCTCCGTCGCGTGGACGTGGCTCGTCGAGGCACTCGAGAAGCACGGAGCCGACTACACCGCGGCGGGAGGAACGGCCACCCGCGTGCTCTCCGAGAGCTTCGGCACGCTCGCGGGGCGCCGCGAATCCATCGACATCGAGCTCAGGGCGTCGTGGACGCCCGCGAGTCCCGCCGTCCGATCGCACCTCGAGGCCTGGGCGGACATGGTCTGCACGTTCGCAGGCGTTCCGCCCCTCCCCGAGGGCGTCGCACCGCTGCCTCGCCGCCGGGCGTGATGGGCGGCGGGCGTAGACTCAGGGAATCATGACCGCACAGTCACAGGACGCCGCTCAAGCCGGTTCGGAGCCCGGCCCCACCGAAGCTACCCTCTCACCGACCCCTGACGCGAACGACGGCGGGACGGCCCACCTCCACGTCGAGGGATTCGCCGAACCTGTTCCCGCGGTCATTGAGCTCGACGCGCCGCGCGACGGCGTGCCGCTCGTCATCGAGACACCTGAAGGCCTCGAGCGCGCCGCGCGCGCCATCGCGGCCGGCACGGGCCCCGCTGGCGTCGACGCCGAGCGCGCGTCCGGGTTCCGATACGGCCAGCGCGCTTTCCTCGTCCAGATACGACGCGAAGGCGCCGGGACGTGGCTCATCGACCCCGAGCCGTTCGAGGACCTCGCGGTCCTGGGCGAGGCGCTCCGCGGCGTCGAGTGGGTGCTGCACGCCTCCACCCAGGACCTTCCGTGCCTCGCCGAGCTCGGCATGTGGCCCGACCGGCTCTTCGACACCGAGCTCGCCGCGCGCCTCGCGGGGCTCCCCCGCGTGGGCCTCGCCGCGGTCGTCGAGCAGCTTCTGGGCTTCGGCCTCGCCAAGGAGCACTCGGCGGCGGACTGGTCCACGCGCCCGCTCCCGGAGCCGTGGCTCCGCTACGCGGCCCTCGACGTCGAGGTGCTCGTGGAGCTCCGGGACGAGCTCGCCGAACTCCTCGCAGCCCAGGGCAAGCTCGAGCTCGCCGAGGAGGAGTTCAACGGGATCCTCGCGGCTGGGCTGCCGGAGCCCAAGCCGGACCCCTGGCGCCGGACATCCGGCGTCCACCAGATCCGCAACCGCCGGCAGCTCGCGGCGGTGCGCGAGCTCTGGACCGAACGCGACGCGCTCGCCCGGAAGCGGGACATCGCCCCGGGGAAGCTCATCCCGGACTCGGCGGTGGTCGCCGTCGCCCGCGCCATGCCGACCACGGTGCCGCAGCTCATCGCCACGAAGGGCTTCCACGGCCGGGCCGCCCAACGGGAGGCTCCCCGCTGGCTCCGCGCCGTCTCGACCGCGCGGAACCTGCCGGACGACGACCTGCCGCCCCTCCACCTGCCGACCAACGCGCCCCCGCCGCCGCGCGTGTGGGACGACCGGGATCCCGAAGCCGCCGCGAGGCTGCACACGGTGAGGCCGCGGGTCGCGGAGCTCGCGGAGCAGCTCGGAATGCCGACCGAGAACCTCCTGACGCCCGATCACCTGCGCCGGATTGCATGGCGGCCGCCCGAGGAGCTCACCGCCGAGTCGCTGGCCGACGCGCTGCGGGAGCTCGGGGCGCGCGAGTGGCAGATCGAGCGCGTCCTCGGCACCGTCCTCGACGCGTTCGAGCACCCTGAGCCCCTCCCGGCGCGCAAGAAGGCGGCTGCGTCCGAGCACTGACCTGTGGCAGGGTGGGCATTGCCAGCTAAGTTACTCGTCAGTAACATGTTGGCTGAGGGCGGTCCTGCCCTCGGACCGAGTGACCCTACCCACCCCACCCCACACCGCAGGAGCTGCCCATGGCCTCGAGCAGGCACATCCGGGACGTCGTCTTTGTCGATGGCGTCAGAACACCCTTCGGCAAGGCCGGCGAGAAGGGCATGTGCCACGGCACGCGAGCGGACGACCTCGTGGTCAAGGCGATCCGCGAGCTGCTGCGCCGCAACCCGTCGCTTCCGGCCGAGCGCGTCGACGAAGTGTCGATCGCGGCAACGACGCAGACGGGCGACCAAGGCCTCACGATCGGGCGCAGCGCGGCGCTCCTGGCCGGACTCCCCCGCACGGTTCCCGGCTTCGCGATCGACCGCATGTGCGCCGGTGCCATGACAGCGGTGACGACGACAGCGAGCGGCATCGGCGTCGGCGCCTACGACGTCGTCATCGCCGGTGGCGTCGAGCACATGGGCAACCACCCGATGGGCCAGGGCACCGACCCGAATCCGCGATTCCTGTCGGAGCGCCTCGTCGACCCGACTGCCCTCAACATGGGCAACACGGCCGAGAACCTCCACGACCGCTTCCCCGCCATCACGAAGGAGCGGGCGGATCGCTACGCGGTCGCGTCCCAGGCCAAGCTCGCGGCCGCATATGCCGCGGACCGGATCCAGCCGGACCTCGTCCCGGTCTCGACCCATCGCCCGGGCGAGGGCTTCGGCCTCGCGACGGCCGACGAGCCGCCCCGGCCCGGCACCACGATGGAGGACCTCGCCGCGCTCCGGACCCCGTTCCGCCCCCACGGAAACGTCACAGCCGGCAACGCCGCCGGGCTCAACGACGGCGCGACGGCGTGCCTCCTGACGTCCGCGGAGACTGCCGAGGAGCTCGGGCTCACCCCGCGCATGCGCCTCGTTGCTTTCGCGTTCGCGGGCGTCGAGCCCGAGGTCATGGGCATCGGGCCCGTCCCGGCCACGGAGAAGGCCCTCGCGAAGGCGGGCCTGTCGATCGAGGACATCGGGCTCTTCGAGATCAACGAGGCATTCGCGGTTCAGGTGTTGAGCTTCCTCGACCACTTCGGGATCTCCGACGACGACCCGCGCGTCAACCGCTACGGCGGGGCGATCGCCGTCGGCCACCCCCTCGCCTCATCGGGGGTGCGCCTCATGACCCAGCTCGCGCGCCAGTTCGCCGAGGACCCGAGCGTGCGCTACGGCATGACGACGATGTGCATCGGACTCGGCATGGGCGGAACCGTCATCTGGGAGAACCCGAACCACCCCGACTACCGGAAGGGCGAATGACGTGACCGCCTCGCTTTTCGACCAGTTCGCCGATCTCGTCGCCGAGGTCCCCGACGAGATCGTCACCCACTCCCTCGTGAAGGACGTCGTCCTGCCCGGAGCGGGCGGCGAGATGGGTGCCACGATCGCGCTCATCACCCTCGACAACGGCCTCGACCACACGAAGCCCACGACCCTCGGACCCAACACGCTCGTTGAACTCGGGCGCACGCTTGAGGGCCTGCGGGAGCGCGCGCGGGACGGGGAGATCCAGGCCGTCGCGGTGACGGGCAAGCCCTACTTCCTCGTCGCGGGCGCCGACCTCACCACGGTCAAGAAGCTGCGCAAGCCGGAGCACGGCGCCCAGATGGCCCGCCTCGGGCACGCGGCCTACGACCTGCTCGCGGACCTCGGGGTGCCGACGTTCGCCTTCATCAACGGCGTGGCGTTGGGCGGCGGGCTCGAGATCGCGCTCGCCTGCACGTACCGCACCGTCTCGAGCGGCGCGAACGGGCTGGGCCTCCCCGAGGCGTTCATCGGCCTCGTGCCCGGCTGGGGCGGCGTGTACCGCCTCCCGCGCCTTACGGGCCCGGAGGCGGGGCTCAAGATCATGATCGAGAACCCGCTCAGCAACAACCGGACCATCGGCGGCCAGGAGGCGTTCTCCCTCGGGATCGCGGACGCACTCTTCGAGCCGGCCGACTTCCTCGAGCAGTCCCTCGCCTGGGCGGGCGGCGTGCTCGCGGGCCGCACCGCCGTCGAACGTCCGCACGCCGTCGATCCTTCCGCGGACGCGGCGGTGGGCGAGCGCTGGGACGCTGCGGCGAAGGCCGCGCGCGCCCTCGTCGCCGCGAAGACCGGCGACGCCGCGCCCGCGCCGGGGAAGGTGCTCGACGTGTTCGAGGCGGGCAAGCTCGCGACCCAGGAGGAATCGGCCGAGCTCGAGGTCGAGGCACTCACTCACCTCATGCAGACCCCGCAGTTCCGCGACACGGTCTACGCGTTCCTCGACCTCGTCCAGCGGCGGGCCAAGCGCCCGGCCGGTGCACCGGACGCGAAGCTCGCGCGACCCGTGACCAAGGTCGGCGTGGTCGGCGCGGGCCTCATGGCGAGCCAGCTCGCGCTCCTCTTTGCACGCCAGCTCAAGGTGCCCGTGGTGATGACGGACATCGACCAAGCCCGAGTCGACAAGGGCGTGGCCCACGTCCACGGCGAGATCGAGAAGCTCTTCGCGAAGGGACGCCTCTCCGCAGGGGCCGCCAACCGGACGAAGGCCCTCGTCAGCGGCTCGGTCTCGAAGGACGCGTTCGCGGACGCCGACTTCGTCATCGAGGCAGTTTTCGAGGAGCTCTCGGTCAAGAAGCAGGTCTTTGCCGAGGTCGAGGCCGTCGTCTCGCCCGAATGCATCCTCGCCACCAACACGTCCTCGCTCTCGGTCACGGCGATGGCCGAGGGCCTTGAGCATCCCGAGCGCGTGGTGGGCTTCCACTTCTTCAATCCCGTTGCGGTCATGCCGCTCGTCGAGGTTGTCCGGGCGCCCGAAACGGACGACGCCGTCCTCGCGACCGCGTTCGTGCTCGCCAAGTCGCTCCGAAAGACCGCCGTCCTCGTCAAGGACGCCGCCGCGTTCGTGGTGAACCGCGTCCTGCTCCGGCTCATGGGCGAGGTCACGGCGACGTTCGACGAGGGCACCCCGGCCGAGGTCGCGGACACGGCCCTCAAGCCGCTGGGCCTGCCCATGACGCCGTTCACTCTCGCGGCCATGGTCGGGCTGCCCGTCGCGCAGCACGTCTCCGAGTCGCTCCACGCGGCGTTCGGGGACCGCTTCCACGTTTCGGCCAACCAGCAGGCGCTCATCGACGCCGGCATCAAGGGCCTCTGGGCCCCCACGCCGGACGGCGGCCAGGAGGTCCCGGCGTCGACGCTCGAGCTCCTCACGTTCGGCGACGCGCCGTCGACGGCGGAGCAGGTGCTCACGCGCGCCGAGGACGCGCTCGCCGAGGAGATCGGGCTGCTCCTCGCAGAGGGGGTCGTGGCGGGTCCGGAGGACGTGGACCTGTGCATGATCCTCGGTGCCGGGTGGCCCATGCACCTGGGCGGCATCACGCCGTACCTCGACCGGGTCGGCGCGTCCGAACGGGTCACGGGACGCAAGTTCCACGCGGACGCCTGAGTGGCCAGAGACCCCGCAACCTGAGGGACGCGACCCCACAACCTGAGGGACGGGACCCCACAACGTTGCGGGGTCCCGTCCGCCCCGTTGCGGGGTCCCGTCCGCCCCGTTGCGGGGTCCTTGGTCAGGGCCGGGGCTCGCCGAATCCGTGGCGCAGGAAGTCGCCCATGCGGGGATTGAGTCCGTAGAGCGCATCCGCCTCGCTGCGGCATGCAAAGAGCAGGGCCCCGCCCCACGCGCTCCGCACGATCGCGCCGTCGAACGCCCAGTGCATCGCGACGCGCAGGCCCCCGGCCACGACGTCGAACCGCTCCGCGAGCACGGACCGTCCCGCCAGCAGGTCGATGCCCTCTGCGGGTCGCCGCCGGATCTCGGCGGGCGCCGCGGGGAACTCGGGGCGTGCCTCGTCCACGCGCCGATAGCTCGTGCTGCGCTCGCCGGATCCGGCCAGACGGGAGAGGAGCAGGAACTCGCCGCTCGCTGGCAGCGTATCGACGCCGAGTCCGGCCCCAGCGCGGTCCGCCGATGCGCGCAGCCCGCCGGGCTCCTGGCGGTAGCGGAGCCGGCTCCATGTCTCCCGATTGTCGGAGAGCCAGACCTCAGACTCGGACGCGAGCGGAGCGCCGACGCCGTCGTCGAACGCGATGCGGGTCGACAGAAGCTCGCCGTCGAAGCGCCGAACCGCGGCACCGCGCCGGACGCCAGCCACCCAGAAGCTCTCCCACAGCTCCCATGCCGACTCCACTGTTCCTCCTGACGGCCGCCCACCGGGAGTGGCCCCAGCGTTCGACCTTACCGGACGAATCCGCGCCCCCGCGCGGGTCACGCCTCCGCGAAGCGCCCGCGCTCGAGGGCCAGGACGCGATGCGCGCGGCGCCGAGCCCACGCGTGGTCGTGCGTGGAAAGGACGACGGCGGAGCCCGCCCGAGCCGCATCCGTCACCGCGGCGTCGAGGCGGCCGAGCGCGCGCCCGTCGAGCCCCACGGTCGGCTCGTCGAGCAGCAGCACCGTGGGCCGGCGCGCAAGGACCGTGGCGAGCGCCACGAGACGCTGTTCCGACGAGGAGAGCTCGTAGGGGTGCACGTCGGCCTGCCGCGCGAGCCCCACCGCGTCGAGCGCTTCAAGCGCCCTCGCCCTCGCCGCATCGCGGGCGAGGCCCAATGCGGCGAGGCCGAAGGAGACCTCGCGGAGGGCCGTCCGCTCGAAGAGCTGATCGCGCGGATCCTGGAAGAGGGTCCCGACCGTCGCCGCCACGCGCCCTGCGGGAACGCCCGCGATGTCGGTGCCACCGATCCGGACGGTGCCCGAGAGCGGCCGCGCGAGCCCAGCGAAGTGGCGCAGGGCCGTGGACTTGCCGGCGCCGTTCGGTCCCGTCAGCGCGATGACCTCGCCGGGGCCGGCCGTCAGGCACGCGCCGTCCAGCACGGGGCGTGCGGCATGTCCGCGGGCCAGGGCATACGCGAACGTCACGCGGTCGAGCTCGGCCAGCGGGCGGGAACCCTGGCCCCCAGGGGCCTGAGCCGCCGGGCCATCCGTCGGTCCGGTCGCCTCCCGGCCCGCGCTAGCGACCCCCGACGCGGCGAACGCCGATGACGCGAGCACCTCGTCCGGCGTGCCCTCGGCGGCGGAGGTACCGCCGTCGAGCAGGAGGCACCGATCCGCGCGCCGAACCAAGGCGTCGACGGCCGCCGCGAACATCACGACCGCCGCGCCATCCCGGCGGAGCCCGTCGACGAGCTCGGCAAGCGCCTCGGCGCCGTCGGCGTCGAGCGAGGCCGACGGCTCGTCAAGCACGACGACGTCGGGCCGCTCCACGAGCGCGCAGCCGAGGGCGAGTCGGCGCTGCTCGCCGCCCGAGAGCCGGCCGGGATGCCGCTCCAGGAGCTCCCCGAGGCCCACCGCGCGGGCCGCCCGCACGACGCGCTCGCGCATCGCGCCCCGCTCTACCCCGCGCTGTTCGAGCGAGAACGCAAGCTCCTCCCCCACGCTCGCGGCAGCACCGGTGAGAAGATCGCCGGGCCGCTGGGGCACGTAGGCGACCCGCTGGCCCCACGCTCCAAGCCGCAGCCGGGGATCGTCGCGACTCCCCGAGAACTCGAGCCGCCCGCCTGGCCCGTCCGGCCCCGGAGCGAGCTCCAGTGTCCCCTCGAACCGCGCGTGGCCGCCTTGAAGCGCCCACCCGGCGACGATCTTCGCGAGAGTCGACTTGCCGCTCCCGGACGCGCCGAGCGCGGCGACCAGCGAGCCCGGCTCGAGCGCAAGGCGCACGTCGCGCACGGCAGGCGGCCCGACGTCGTCGTACGCGAAGCGGCGCACGTGCGCCGTCAGGACCGGCGTCATCGCCCGCCCCCGAGCACACCCGCGACCGCGGGCACCATCACGGAGACGACGACGGCGAGGCTCGCCACCGCGAGGACCCAGCGCAGCGCGCGCTGGGCGCGCGAATCTGGCTCGTCGACGTACGACGTCCGGCGGCCCGGCAGAGCCTGGCCGCGGGCCTCGAGCGCCGGGGCCCGCTCGCCGGCCTCGTCGACAAGCTGGAGGACGAGCGGAACCACCTGCAGCCGCGCCGCGACGATACGGCCTGGGAGGCTCTGCCGCACAACGAGCCCGCGAGCCTCCTGCGCCTCACGGATCCGCTCGAGGCGTTCCGCGACGGTCGAGGCGAGGCCGAGGGCGGTCGAGAGCACGTACCCGAGCTGAGCCGGCACGCCGCGCCGAACGAGCGCGGCCCGGAGCACCGGCACCTCGACCCATGTCGAGAAGGCAAGCATGACGACGACGAGGGCGGCCGTGCGCAGGACGATCCCGCCAGCGTAGGCGAGGCCTTCCGCCGTGACCCGCGCCGGGCCGAATGCGGCGAGGACGGTCCGGCCCTCCGGGAAGAACAGCCCGTGGATCGCGAGGGCCCACAGCGCAAAGGGCACGACGACGACGAGCGCCGCGGTGACGGCCTTCCCGAGCACCCGCCCCGCCGCGGCGGCGCCGAGGGACGCCGCGAGCACGGCGAGCCACACCGCCCAGTCCGCCCACGCGAGGCACGCGACGGCCCCCGAACCTGCGAGGGCCAGGCCTGTCAGCGGATTCAGGCGCCGCCGCTGCGGGCCGCCGTCGGGGGTCTGGCCGTCGGGGGTCCCGCCGGAGGTCTGGCCGTCAGGGGTCTGGCCGTCGGAGGTCTGGCCGCCGGGGATCCCGCCGTCGTCCGGCTCGGGATGATGCGAGGGAAGCTCAGGCAGCCGGAGCCGCCTTGCTGTCCGCCGGCTCCCCCGTGCGCTTGGCGCCCGCGAGGACGCGGTACCGGCGCACGAACTCGAAGCGCTGCGTGCTGCGCCGCGGGAGCGCGTACGCCAAGGCCGCGGCGACGGAGAACGTCACGAGCTTGTCAGGGAGATCCGAGGTGAAGGCGCCGGTCGTGACCGACTGGACGAGCCCCTCGCCGGCCGCACGGAAGAGGGCGATGATGGCACCTGTCGCGCCCGTCGCCGTGCCGCCGAAGACGATCACCGCGATGGGCGCCGCGATGGCGGCCGCGACGAAGCCCGTCACGAGTCCCGCGATCGGCACGAGGTAGAAGCGGCGGACGATCCCGAGGCGCGCGGAGAGACCCGCGAGGGCGCCGATGGCCGCGGCACCCGCGGCGAACGGCAGGACCGAGGGGTTGAAGAACGACCAGACGAGGTTGCTCAGCAGCCCGGTCGTGGCGCCGGCCGAGGGCCCCGCGAGGTAGCCCACGAGAACGGTGCCGATGGAGTCGAGGTAGATCGGGACGAGCGTGCTCCCGACGAACTGGCCGAGCACGATGTTGAGCACGAGCGCCACGGGGATGAGCGCAAGCGTCGTGGTCGGCAGCGTCGGAAGGATGCCGGCAAAGAGCAGCACCATGGCGAGGCCGAAGCCGACGAGCGCCACGAGGGCCGACGAGGCGGAGGGTCCGTTCACGACGTCGGCGGGCTCGGAGACGATGAGGAACGCGTAGGTCGCGACGACGGCCGCGACGCCGAGGATCGTGAGGAAGGTCCTCAAGGGCGAACGGCGGGGCGCATCAACCGTGAGCTGATGTGACATGGCTGGCGATGTCCTTCGATGTGGGAAGGCCTTTGATGGCGGCCTTCGATGCTGCGGATGGACTGGGTTCCGCCTCATGTCACCTCGGCGGAGGCCCTCGTAGGGCCGGTTGCGAGTCTAGCCGAGGCGTCGCGCGAGCGCCCCGACCGAACTGACGAACTCGGCGAACGCCGCGGCCGGCTCGTTCTCGCTCACGATGCGCGCGTTCGGGGCCTCCCCCCAGAGCCCGCGGAAGTCCGCGACCGTGGTCCCCACGAGCCTCGGCGCCTCGGTCTCGACGTGGACCGTCGCCGTCCGCGTCGCGAACCGGGTGGTCCCGGCAGCGACGGTCGCCGCGAAGTAGTCGTGGACGTGGGCCACGTAGCCCTGGTCGTACAGCCGGTGGAATTCGAAGTAGAAGCGCAGCATGTCGCTCACGTGCCGCACGAGCCCGTTCCGCGCGCGGCTGCGCAGGCCCCCGGCGTCGCCCGGGCGCACGAGTTCGGGCTCGTTGCAACCGGCCGCCTCCGCGAGCGCGGCCAGGTGCTCGGGATGCATCTCGATGCGCTCGGTCGTCTCGAGCGCGCACACGATCGGCAGCCGGTCCTCGGGCTGCCCGGCGAACGCCGCGAAGACCTCGGCCGCTGCGTGCGGGTCCACGTGGGTGTTCCATTCGGCAGTCGGCGTCGTGTTGCCCTGATAGAAGAACGCACCGCCCATGATCACGACTCCCTTGAGCAGTTCGGGCAGCCGTGGCTCGGCCCGCAGCGCGAGCGCGAAGTTCGTCAGGGGCGCCGTGAGGAGCGCGGTCAGCTCGCCCGGGCGCGAGCGCGCGGCCTCGATCCAGAGGTCGACGGCGTCGCTCGGCTCGAGCGTGCGACGGGCCTGTGGGAGCTCGGCGTAGCCGATGCCTTGCGGCCCATGCGTGTCCGGCGTCGTGACGAGGGGGACGCGCAACGGCGCCCGCGCCCCGACGGCGACCGGAACGTCCGGCCGGCCGCACAGCTCGAGAAGCGCAAGGTTGTTGCGTGCCACCTGGTCCGCGTCGACGTTGCCCGGCGTGCTCGTCACCGCGACGAGCTCGACGTGCGGCTGGCTGCACAGGTAGATCAGGGCGAGCGCGTCGTCGATGCCCGTGTCGCAGTCGAGGAGAAGCGACACGGGCTCACGGCGCGGCTCATGCAGCACCGGCCTCGCGGCGGGGTTGAGCGAGGTGGTCACGGCAGCGCGCTCAGAACAGGGCGACCTTGGGCGTCCGCGGGAAGATCTCGTCGAGCTCGGCGAGGTCCTCGGCGCTCGGCTGCCACGAGGCGGCCTCGGCGTTCTCGCGGATCTGCTCGGGGCGCGTCGCGCCCGCGATGACGCTTCCGACCGACGGCTGCGCGGCGAGCCACGAGAACGCGACCTGGAGCTCGGTGAGACCGCGCTCCTCCGCGAAGGCCGAGAAGCGGTCGAGCTGGTCCCAGTCGGCGTCGTGGACGAGGTTGGTGCGCGAGTGCGAGAGCCGCGAGCCCTCCGGCGCGGTCCCCCGCGAGTACTTGCCCGTGAGCAGGCCATTCGCGAGCGGGAAGTACGGGAGCACGCCCAGGCCGTAGGCCTCGGCCGCTTCCGTGACCTCGAGCTCTGCGCGGCGGTCCAGGAGGTTGTAGTGGTTCTGGCTCGAGACGAACGGCGTGTAGCCGCCCATCCGCGCCACGAATTCGGCCTCGGCGATCTGCCAGCCGCTGCGGTTCGAGTGGCCCACGTACCGGACCTTGCCCTCGTGCACGAGGTCGTCGAGCGCGGCGAGCGTCTCCTCGATGGGCGTGAGCGGATCGGGGGTGTGGAACTGGTACAGGTCGATCCAGTCGGTGTCGAGGCGCCGCAGCGAGGCCTCGACGGCCTGACGGATATACCGGCGCGAGCCGCGCGCGCCGAAGTCGTTGCCGTTCGCGCCGCGCATGTCCATGCCGAACTTCGTGGCCACCACGACATCGTCGCGGCGCCCCTTGAGCGCTTGGCCGAGCATCTGCTCGCTCAGGCCGGGGGTCTTGCCGTAGACGTCGGCGACGTCGAAGAGCGTGATCCCCGCTTCGATTGCGGCGTGGACCACGGCGTTGGTCCCTTCCTGGGACTCCGTGGGGGTGTTCGCACGGCCGAGGTTGTTGCACCCGAGGCCGACGGTGGACACGGTCAGCCCGGAATGGCCCAGGCGGCGGTAATCAGTCATACGGCCAGCCTACTCGCGGGGTGGGGGCCAGCCGGCGCGGCCGGGAGCGGGCCAACCCAGTCAGAGCGTGAAGCTGCGCACTCCCGACGGCGCGTGCTTGAGCTTGAACGCATCGGGCGCGTCCGGCCCCGCGACCGCGATCGAGAGCTTCGTGAAGTCACTCGTCGCCTCCCGCAGGCACGACTTGACGGCGGCCACGGCCTTGTTGGCGTCGACGCAGCGCGTGAAGATCGTGAGGCGGCCGCCGCCGATCTCGCTCCCCTCGACCGTCCCAAGCCCGCGCCACGCGAGGTGCGCTGAAAGGGCCCCCACGGCCTGGCGCTCGAGGAACCGGTCGCGCTCCGTGCCGTCCTGGGACTTGAGGGCGAACTGCGCCACGACGCGGTGCTGCTCCGCGTCCGGAATCTCCGCGTAGCCGTCCTCTCCGCACTGGGCAGCGAAGGCGGCGAGGAGCGCCTCGGCGGCGGCAGCGTCGACGTCGTCCGTGGCCTCCGTCGTCGAGACGTGGCCCACGGTGCCGTGGTTGACCACGAACTGGTCCGCGTCGTCGTCGTGCCAGGCCTCCCTGAATTCCAAGGTGCCGTCGTCGCCGCGGCGGTAGACGCGCAGGAAGCTCATTCGTGGTCCTCTCTCGCGGCCTCGCGTCCGCGGGCCAGCCATTCCTCGGCGACACCGCCGAACGGGCCATAGCCCTCCGTCACGGCCGCCACAAGGCGGCCGCATTCGTCCCGGACGGCTGCCACGAGCCATTCCGGGTAGTCCATGCTCGCGCCATGCTCCTCGAACTCGTCCTCGTCGTCCACGAAGACGCCGTTCACGGCCGAGCGGATGACGTCGAGATCCATGTCGACCATGTGGAACTCGACAGCGCCGCGGCCGTCCGACGCCGACCCCCGGATGCGATGCCATTCAAGGTCCCACGCGAGGTCCACGTAGACGCGGAACTCCCCCGGATTCGCGTCGTCGTAGAAGGTCGCCGCGTAGGCCCCTTCGCGCGGCACGAACAGCACCGCGTCCGTGCGGGTGTGCAGCGCCATGCCGGGGCGCGAGATGAACTCGCCGCTGCCCTGGTAGATCCACCAGCCGTGCTCGTCCTCGCCGAGGGCGACGCCGGGCACGACCCAATGGGCCGCGCCGTTCCACTTGCGGTTGCGGGCGACGACGAGATCCCCCACGCGCGGGAGGTCGGCCTCGGTGGGCGCCGCCGTGCGACTCGGTACCGACCGGGCCGACGCAGGCTGGCTCACAGTTGCGGGAGGCTTCCCGTGCGCGGCGCCGTCTGCCCGGGCAGGGGCCGCGCGAACGGGACCTTCGTGCCGAGGACCTGCGCGACGATGTCGTGCGTGACCTGCTGGGCCGTCAGCCCGATCCTGGCGAGCACCTCGGACCGCGTGCCGTGGTCGAGGAACTCGACCGGCAGGCCCACCTCGTTGAGCGCCGTGTCGACGCCCGCCGCCCGCATCTCCTGACGGATCCGCGAGCCGACGCCGCCAGCGCGGACGCCGTCCTCGAGGCAGACGACGATCCGATGGTCGGCCGCGAGGCGGATGACGCTCTTCGGCACAGGCAAGACCCAGCGCGGGTCCACAACCGTCGAGCTGATGCCCTGGTGGTCGAGGCGCTCCGCGATGTCGAGCGCCAGATCGCTCATCGCGCCCACCGCGACGAGCAGGACGTCGGCTCCGGGCTGGCCGGGAGCCCGCGCCCCCGTGCGGCGCAGCACGTCGACGCCGTCGGCGAGCCGCTCCGACGCCTCGGTCTCGCGGCCCACGTTGCCCTTCGAGAACCGCACCACGGTCGGTGCGTCGGAGACGGCGACGGCCTCGCGGAGCTCTTCCCGGAGGCGGGTCGCGTCGCGGGGCGCCGCGAGGTGGAGGCCGGGCACGCTCTGGACCAGCGCCATGTCCCACTGCCCATGGTGGCTCGCGCCGTCGGGCCCGGTCACGCCCGCGCGGTCGAGGACGATCGTCACGCCGGCCTTGTGCAGCGCGACGTCCATGAGGAGCTGGTCGTACGCGCGGTTGAGGAACGTGGAGTACACGGCGACGACAGGGTGCAGGCCGCCGAACGCCATGCCGGCCGCGCTCGTCATGGCGTGCTGCTCCGCGATGCCGACGTCGAAGACGCGGTCGGGATGCCGGGCGGCGAACTTGTGCAGGCCCACCGGGATCAGCATCGCGCCGGTGATGCCCACGACGTCGGGACGCTCGTCCGCGATCGCCGCGATCTCCTCGGCGAAGACGCTCGTCCACGACGCAGCCCCGGCGGCGGCCACGGGCTCCCCGGTGACGGGATCGATCACGCCGACCGCGTGGAACTGGTCCTCTTCGTTGGCGCGCGCCGGCGCGTAGCCGCGGCCCTTCTCCGTGATCGCGTGGACGATGACGGGGCCCGCGAAGTGCTTGGCGGTGGTCAGGGCGTTCTCGAGCGCGCGCTCGTCGTGCCCGTCCACGGGACCGATGTACTTGAGGCCGAGGTCCTCGAACATGCCCTGGGGCGCCCACCAGTCCTTGGCGCCCTTCTTCGCGGCGTGGAGGCCCTTGTACGCGAAACGGCCCACGGGGCCGCCCTCCTGGAGGCGCTTCTTCCAGAACGCGAGCGTTCCCTCGTACACCGCTGCCGTGCGCACGGCGTCGATCGCGGGGCGCAGGGAGGCGAGGTAGTCTGCGAAGCCGCCGACCGTCGGCGCATACGAGCGGCCGTTGTCGTTGACCACGATGACCACGCGGCGGTCCTTGTCAGCGGCAATGTTGTTGAGCGCCTCCCAGGCCATGCCGCCCGTGAGCGCGCCGTCGCCCACCACGACCACCGTGGAGCGGTCGCCCTGACCCGTCAGCTTGCGCGCCTTGGAGATGCCGTCGGCCCACGAGAGGGAGGACGAAGCGTGCGAGGACTCGACGATGTCGTGCTCGCTCTCGGCGCGCGACGGGTAGCCCGACAGGCCGCCCTGCTGGCGCAGCGTCGAGAAGTCCTGCCGCCCGGTGACGAGCTTGTGGACGTACGACTGGTGCCCCGTGTCGAAGACGATGCTGTCGCGTGGCGAGTCGAAGACGCGGTGGATCGCGAGCGTCAGCTCGACGACACCGAGGTTAGGGCCCAGATGCCCCCCGGTCTGCGCGACGTTGCGGATGAGGAACCGGCGGATCTCTTCTGCCAGATCCGTCAGCTCCTGGGATGTGAGGCGGTCGAGGTCCTGCGGTCCCCGGATGCTCTCCAGAATGCCCAACGGCGGCTCCTTGCTCGAAACGTGCTCAACCCACTGTAGCGCCTTGCCCCCGCGCAGCCCGGATCGGGCTGGGACGCGCGAGGGCCCCCACCGATGCGGTGGGGGCCCTCGCAGACTCCGCTGGCCGTGGCTCCGGCCCGCGCAGCTAGTGCGTCACTTCGCGGAGATCTGGCGCAGCACGTACTGCAGGATTCCGCCGTTGCGGTAGTAGTCCGCCTCGCCTGGCGTGTCGATGCGCACGACGGCGTCGAAGGACTTCGCGCTGCCGTCCTCCGCCTTCGCGGTCACCTTGACGGTCTCCGGCGTGGTGCCCTCGTTGAGCGCCGTGATCCCCTGGAAGGAGAACACCTCGTTGCCCGTGAGGCCGATCGTCCCGGCGGACTCGCCGGCGGGGAACTGGAGCGGCAGGACGCCCATGCCGATGAGGTTCGAGCGGTGGATTCGCTCGTAGCTCTCGGCGATGACGGCCTTGACGCCCAGCAGCGCGGTGCCCTTCGCGGCCCAGTCACGGGACGAACCGGAGCCGTACTCCTTGCCGGCCAGAACCACGAGCGGCGTGCCAGCCGCCTGGTAGTTCATCGCGGCGTCGTAGACATAGGCCTGCGGCGCGCCGTCCTGCGTGAAGTCCTTCGTGAACCCGCCCTCGACGCCGTCGAGCAGCTGGTTCTTGATGCGGATGTTCGCGAAGGTGCCGCGGATCATGACCTCGTGGTTGCCGCGGCGCGAGCCGTAGGAGTTGAAGTCTTTCCGCTCGACGCCGTGGGCGAGGAGGTACTGGCCCGCCGGCGTCTCCGACTTGAAGGAGCCGGCCGGGGAGATGTGGTCCGTCGTGACGGAGTCACCGAGCTTGAGCAGCACGCGCGCGCCCTCGATGTCCGTGACCGCGTCCGGCTGGGCCTTCATGCCCTCGAAGTACGGGGGCTTGCGGACGTAGGTCGAGTCGTCGC
This sequence comes from Sinomonas albida, assembly GCF_004919045.1. Taxonomy (GTDB): domain Bacteria; phylum Actinomycetota; class Actinomycetes; order Actinomycetales; family Micrococcaceae; genus Sinomonas; species Sinomonas albida. The sequence goes on along the minus strand of NZ_SWDW01000004.1, from coordinate 164,273 downwards.
TCCATTCGAACGTCGAGCCGGTCGGCGTCGGGAGCGACTTCCAGCGCTCGTCGCCGTCGAAGATCGTCGCGTAGGACTTCGTGAACATGTCCTGGTCGATCGAGGCGTCCATGACCTGCTGGACCTCGGTCGGGTTCGGCCAGATGTCCTTCAGGAACACGTCGTTGCCGTCCTGGTCCTGGCCGAGGGGCTCCGACTCGAAGTCGAAGTCCATCGTGCCGGCGAGGGCGTAGGCGATAACGAGCGGCGGCGACGCGAGGTAGTTCATCTTCACGTCAGGGTTGATGCGGCCCTCGAAGTTGCGGTTGCCCGAGAGGACCGACGTGACCGAGAGGTCGTGGGCCTGGACGGCCTCCGAGATCTCCGTCTCGAGCGGGCCCGAGTTGCCGATGCACGTCGTGCAGCCGTAGCCCACCGTGTAGAAGCCGAGCTTCTCGAGGTAAGGCACCAGGCCCGACTTGTCGTAGTAGTCGGTGACGACCTTCGAGCCCGGCGCAACCGAGGTCTTGACCCACGGCTTCGACGCAAGGCCCTTCTCGACGGCGTTGCGGGCCAGGATCGCCGCAGCGAGCATCACCGACGGGTTGGACGTGTTGGTGCAGGACGTGATCGAGGCGATCGAGACCGCGCCGTGGTCGAGCTCGAACTCGCGGCCGTCCGACATCTTGACCTGAACCGGCTGCGACGGGCGCCCGAACGCACCGCTCGCGGCCGACTCGATCGGGTTCTGGAGCCGGGCCGTCTCGTGGGCATAGCTGTCAGCCTGAGTCGTGGAGGGAGCGTCCGAGGCCGGGAAGGACTCGTCGATCGACTCGTCGACCGTGCCGTCCACGACGTGTCCGTCGCCGACCTCGACGTAGTTGTGCAGGTCCTTGCGGAACTGCTCCTTCGCGTCGGAGAGCTCGATGCGGTCCTGCGGGCGCTTCGGGCCGGAGATCGACGGGACCACCGTCGAGAGGTCCAGCTCGAGGTACTCGGAGAAGCGCGGCTCGTGGGAGGCGTCGTGCCAGAGGCCCTGTTCCTTCGTGTACGCCTCTACGAGCGCGAGGTTCTCCTCGGAACGTCCCGTGAGACGCAGGTAGTCGAGCGTGACCTGATCGATCGGGAAGATCGCGGCGGTCGAGCCGAACTCGGGGCTCATATTGCCGATCGTCGCGCGGTTCGCGAGCGGAACCTCCGCGACGCCGTCGCCGTAGAACTCGACGAACTTGCCCACCACGCCGTGCTTGCGGAGCATCTCGGTGATCGTGAGGACGACGTCCGTCGCGGTCGCGCCGGCGGGGATCGAGCCGGAGAGCTTGAAGCCCACGACGCGCGGAATGAGCATCGAGACGGGCTGGCCCAGCATCGCGGCCTCGGCCTCGATGCCGCCGACGCCCCAGCCGAGGACGCCGAGGCCGTTGACCATGGTCGTGTGCGAGTCGGTGCCCACGAGCGTGTCGGGGTAGGCGCGGAGGACCTTGCCGTCCGGCGTCTCGACCTCACGCGTCATGATCGTGCGGGCCAGGTACTCGATGTTGACCTGGTGCACGATGCCCATGCCCGGCGGGACGACCTTGAAGTCCTCGAACGCCGTCTGGCCCCAGCGGAGGAACTGGTACCGCTCGCCGTTGCGCTGGTACTCGATCTCCATGTTCCGCTCGATCGCGCCGGCGTTGCCGAACACGTCGATCTGCACCGAGTGGTCGATCACAAGCTCGGCCGGAGCCAGCGGGTTGACGCGCTCAGGGTCGCCGCCGAGGTCCTTGATGGCCTCGCGCATCGTCGCGAGGTCGACCACGCAGGGAACACCCGTGAAGTCCTGCATGATGACGCGGGCCGGCGTGAACTGGATCTCCGTGCTCGGCTGGGCATTCTGATCCCAGCCAGCCAGAGCGCGCACGTGATCAGCGGTGATGTTGGCACCGTCCTCGGTGCGGAGAAGGTTCTCAAGGAGAACCTTGAGGCTGAACGGGAGGGACTCCGAGCCCTCCACCGCGCTCAGTCGGAAAATTTCGTAATCGGTGCCGCCGACGTTCAGTACGCCCTTGGATCCGAAGCTGTCCACAGTGCTCAATGCACCACTCCTCTCGCAACACTGCCATCTTTGCCGCGCGGAAGTGCCGTTGCTAGTTAGGTAAGCCTTAGCTAGCTTGCATCGTGCGCGGTCTGGCTCCCTGCGCCACTGCCCATCCTAGTTCGAGGGATCCCTACCCGCGCAGGCCGACCCGTCACATGCGCTCCAGCCCAGTTCTCTTGGCGCGGGCTCAAGCGCCGGGCGTCAGCAGCGCGACCGTTCGCACCCATCCCCACCCTGATCGGGGCGGGCTCAGGCGCCGGGCGTCAGCAGCGCGACCGTTCGCACCCATCCCCACCCTGATCGGGGCGGGCTCAGGCGCCGGGCGTCAGCAGCGCGACCGTTTCCACATGGTGCGTATGCGGGTACAAGTCGAACGCGCGCAGCCACTCGAGGGACCACCCCGCCTCGCGGAACCAGCCAAGATCCCGCGCAAAGGACGCGGGATCGCACGCGACGTAGGCGACGGCCCGCGGCGCGGCGGCCACAAGCTGGCGCACCACCTCGCGCCCGGCGCCGGCGCGCGGAGGGTCGAGGACGACGGCGTCGAAGCTCGCCCCAGCGTGCTGTCGCAGCACGCGCTCGACGCGGCCCTGGACGACGTCGACGTGCCGCTCGCGCTTGAAGGTGCGGCGGGCGTCGCGGCTCGTCCCGGGAGACCCCTCGACGGAGAGGACGGATCCCGACTGGCCGACGATCGAAGCGAGCGGTGCCGTGAACAGGCCCGCCCCAGCGTAGAGGTCGGCCGCAGAGCCGCCCTCCCCCAGCACGGGACGCACCGCGTCGAGGACCGCGGCCATGAGCGTCTCGGGGGCACGCCGGTGGATCTGCCAGAACCCCTCGCCCGTCACGGTGTAGTGGAACCCTCCGGCCTCCTCGGCGACCGAGCCGCGGCCGCGGAGCGTGAGGGGCGCGCCGCCCGTCGGGTCGACGACGCTCACGGAGGCGTCGCCGTCGATCGCGTCGAGAAGCTCGCGCAGGCGGTTCGACGGGACGTCTTCCGAGAGCGTGAGGACTACGAGCGGCGTGGTCCCGGAGGCGGGCGCGGCGACCTCGACCCGCGCGACGCCCGACAGGTCGGCGTCCCAGAGCCCCAGGCGCTCGATTCCATCGACGGCGAGCGGCATGTCCTGCACCGGGACGGTCGCCTCCGAGCGATGGGCGTGCATCGCGAGGCGTCCGGAGGCGTCCACCGCGAAGCTGCACCGCGTCCGCCAGTGGAGGCCGTCGTCGTCCGCGGCGTGCCCCGAGCCCTCGCCGCGGCCGGCGGTCGGGCCGGCGTCCCCGACCGGGACAGCCTCGACCTCTACCTCAAGCTCGAGGTGCGCGAGCCGCGTGAGCTGCTCGCGCACCACAGCGGCCTTGAGGCGGCGCTGCTCGGCGAGCTCGATGTGGCCGAACTCGGCGCCGCCCACGGGGACCGTGCCCGCGGCGTACGCGGCAGGCGAGTCCGCGGGCGCCCAGAAATGCGGCCGCCGCGCGGGCGAGGGCCCGAGCACCTCGACCACGTCGGCGCGCCAGAAGCGCTTGCCCTCATCGGACTCCGTGAGGCGGGCGCGGACGAGTTCGCCCGGGATGCCGTGGCGCACGAAGATGACCCGGCCTTCATGCCGGGCCACCGTGTGGCCGCCGTGGGCGATCGGGCCGAGCCTGAGCTCGAGTGCGCCGCTCACAGCTCCTGCAGCTTCCGCGCGTCCTCGGACGACTTGAGCTGCCACGGGACGCTCGCCACCATGACGCCGGGCTCGAAGTGCAGGCGCGCCTTGATGCGCAGCGCCGTCTGGTTGTGCACAAGCTGCTCCCACCACTTGCCGACCACGTATTCCGGGATGTACACGACGATGAGGTCCCGCGGCGACTCGCGGCGCATCCCGTCGATGTAATCGAGGAGCGGCGTGACCGTCTCTCGGTAGGGGCTTGCGAGCACGGTGAGCGGCACCGGGATGTCGAGCTTCTGCCAGTCCTCGACGGTCTGCGCGGTCTCCTCGGGGCTGATGTCCACGGTCACCGCATCGAGCCGGGACGGTCGGGACGCCCGCGCGTACGCGAGCGCCCGCAGCACGGGCTTGCGCACGTGGGAGACGAGGAGGACCGCGTGCACGCGGCTCGGCAGGGCCCGGGCCGAGGCGTCGTCGCCGACCGCGAGCTCGCGCGCCACGTTGGCGTAGTGCGCGTGGATGCTCCACATGATGAGGAACAGGACGAACATCGCGAGGATCGCGATCCACGCACCGTGCTCGAACTTCGTGATGAGGACGATCACGAGCACGGTCGCCGTCATCCCGAAGCCGATCGAGTTGACTACGCGCGAGCGCATAATGCGCTGGCGGGTCTGGCGGTCCTTGACCCGCTGGAGCTCGCGCGTCCAGTGCCGGATCATCCCGAGCTGGCTCGCGGTGAACGAGACGAAGACGCCCACGATGTAGAGCTGGATGAGCTTCGTGACGTCCGCGTCGAACGCGATGATGAGCACGAGCGCCCCGGCGGCGAGCAGGATCACGCCGTTGCTGAACGCCAGCCGGTCGCCGCGCGTGCGCAGCTGGCGCGGGAGGTAGCCGTCCTGGGCGAGGATCGACCCGAGGATCGGGAAGCCGTTGAACGCCGTATTGGACGCGAACACGAGGATCACGCCCGTCGCGGCGACGACGATGTAGAAGGCAATGCTTCCGCTTCCGAACACAGCGTCCGCGATCTGGCCGATCGCCGGAGTCTGCACATAGTCGGCCGGGAGCGGCTGGCCGTTCTGCAGAAGCTCGCTCGTGGGGTCCTGCGCGAGGTGAACGTGCGTCGCGTTGGCGAGGAACAGGATGCCCGCGAGCATCCCGGCGGCGACGGTGCCGAGCAGAAGCAGCGTCTTCGCTGCGTTCGAGCTCTTGGGCGGCCGGAAGTTCGGCACGCCGTTGCTGATCGCCTCGACGCCGGTGAGTGCCGCGGCGCCCGAGGAGAAGGCGCGGAGCAGCAGGAATCCGCCCGCGAGGCCAACGAGACCCGAGTTGAACTCGGAGGACGGCACGATCTGGAACCCCGCACTCGCTGCGGGATGCAGGTTGCCCGTGAGGAACTGGACGAGCCCCACGAGCGTCATGCCGATGATCGAGACCATGAAGATGTATGTCGGGGCGGCGAAGACCGTGCCAGCCTCCTTGACGCCGCGCAGGTTGACGAGGGCGAGGACCAGGACGCCGACGACGGCGATGACCGCCTGCTTCCCCTCGAAGGCGGGGATCGCGGTCGTGAGGTAGTTTGCCGCCGACGACATCGACACCGCCACCGTGAGCACGTAGTCCACGAGGAGGGCCGACGCGACCGTGAGGCCCGCGAACCGCCCAAGGTTCGTGGTCGCGATCTCGTAGTCGCCGCCGCCCGAAGGGTACGCGTGGACGTTCTGCCGATACGACGCGACGACCGTCAGGAGGACGAGCATCACCGCGATGCCCACCCACGGCGACAGTGCCACCGCGCCCACACCCGCGAGGGCGAGCGTGAGAAGGATCTCATCCGGGGCATACGCGACGGAGGAGAGCGCATCCGAGGCAAAGATCGGCAGCGCGATCCGCTTCGGAAGGAGCGTGTGGCTCAACTTGTCGTTGCGGAAAGGGCGTCCGACGAGCACCCGTTTGACCGCGTTGAGTATCTGCAGCACCCTGACACGGTATGCGCTCCGGCAGGTCAAGTCATAGTCCACTCACCCGCCGCGGCCCGGGGCGCCTCGCGGATTCGGTAGATTGGGCCTGTGGCTCACTACGTCATCATGGGATGCGGGCGCGTCGGCGTCTCCCTCGCCCACACGCTCGAAGACTCGGGCCACTCCGTGGCCATCATCGATCAGGACGACCGGGCCTTCCGGCGACTCCGCCGCACGTTCGGCGGACGCAAGGTCACCGGGATCGGCTTCGACCGCGAAACGATGCGGCACGCGGGCATCGAGGAGGCGTACGCGTTCGCGGCCGTCTCGAGCGGCGACAACTCGAACATCCTCGCGACGCGTGTGGCCCGGGAGACGTTCCACGTGCCCCACGTCGTGGCCCGCATCTACGACCCAGGCCGCGCCGAGATCTACCAGCGCCTCGGCATTCCCACGGTCGCGGCCGTCCGCTGGAGCGCCGACCAGGTGCTTCGCCGCATCCTGCCCGAGGCCGGCATCGCCGGCGACTTCCGCGACGCGTCGGGGCGCCTCGTTCTGACTGAGGTCACTCTGGACCCGGCGTGGCTCGGCCACCCCATCGCAGCAATCGAGAAGGCGGCGCCCGTGCGCGTCTCCTATCTCACCCGCTTCGGCGAGGGCATCCTGCCGGGCCCTGGGACCAGCTATCAGGAGGGCGACACGGTCCACGTCATGATGCGCCTCGACGACTCGTCAGAAGTGGCCCGCCTCCTCGCGGCGCCGCCCGCCAAGGAGGGCATGTGAAGGTCATCATCGCCGGCGCCGGAAGCGTCGGCTCGTCGATCGCGCGCGAGCTCCTGGCCCACCGGCACGAGGTCCTCCTCATCGACCCCAAGCCGGAGGTGATCGGCCGCAGCGGCCTCCGCGGCGCGAAGTGGCTCGTGGGGGACGCGTGCGAGCTCTCGACGCTCAAGGAAGCCAAGGTCGGCGAGGCTGACGTCGTCGTGTCCGCGACGGGCGACGACAAGGTCAACCTCGTCGTGTCGCTCCTCGCAAAGACCGAGTTCGGCGTGGGGCGCACCGTGGGCCGCGTCAACAACCCCAAGAACGACTGGATGTTCGACGGCTCGTGGGGCGTCGACGTCGCCGTCAACACGCCGCGGCTCATGACGGCCCTCGTCGAGGAGGCCGTCGAGATCGGCGACGTCGTGCGCCTGCTCACGCTCCAGACCGGCGTCGCCTCCCTCGTCGAGTTCACGGTCCCGCAGCACTCGGACCTCATCGGTCGCACCGTGGGCCAGATCCAGTGGCCCGCGGACGCGACCCTCGTCGCGATCGTGCGCGACCAGGCGCCCATCACGCCGAGCGTGGACGACGTCGTGGACCACCGCGACGAGCTCTTCTTCGTCACGACCATCGCGGCGGAGGACGAGCTGCGCGCGCTGCTCGCCCCCGGGAGCGCGGAAGAGTCGGACGAGCTCAGGAGCGACCAGGGCGAGCACGACGGCTTCGACGGCTGAAACCGACGGCGCAGGTGAGACGACAGCGCGATGCTAGGCCCGCGCGTCGTCCGTCCGCTCGGTGCCCGGAAGGGGACGCGAGACGAGCCACGCGAGCCAGATCCCCAGGGCGTAGAGCGGGATGCCCAGGATGAGCCGCATGGCGCCGAGCGCGACGACGCCAGCGTCGCCCGCGAGGTAGAGCGGGACCTCGACGACGAGTCGCAGCGCCAGGACGGCCACCATGATCCACGTGCCGAGGCGGTACTGCCGCGCGCGCTGACGGTCCTGCCGCCAGTGGAGGCCCTCGTTCCGCAGGAAGCCGAACAGCACGCCCATGAGGGGCCACCGCACGGCCACGGAGAGGGACAGCGCGACGATGTAGGCCGCGTTCGTGAGGAAGCCCGTGATGTAGAAGTCCTGCGCCTTGCCGGTGAAGAGGGCGAGGGCTGCGGACACCGCGATTCCCGCGACGCCGGCGAACGCCTGCGTGGGCGTGGTCCGCCCCACGAGCCGAACGACGACGAACACGGCCGCCACCGCGACGGCGAGGACTGCCGAGAGGACGAGGTCTCGGAGGACCGTGAACGCGACGAGGAACACGAGGCCCGGAAGGACGCTCTCGAGCACGCCGCGGATCCCGCCCGCGCTGCGCAGCACGTCGATCCGCCCGTCGTCGTGGCGATGAAGGCCCGCCTTGGCGGCATACGCCGCGGCGAGGTCTGCGACGCCCGGTTCGCGCTCGGCGCGGCCGTCCGGGGTAGGCCGACTCTCGGACTCCATGTCAGTCCTCCTTGGCCAGGATCTCGTAGCGAGGGTTGTAGATGGTCGGCTCTCCATGGCGCTCGGACAGCATTCCGGCGAAGCGCAGGAGTGTGCCCGCCCCAATTCCCGGAATCTGCCGGCGCCCTAGCCAGATGAGCCGGATCGACGGCCCGCGGCCGGGGCGCGGCGCGTCTGCCGATTCGATCACGGCGCTGAAGCTCGGCGCCTCAGACGGCGAGACGAAGGTCACCGAGCGGATGACCCCCTCCCCCGCGACGAACTCCCGTTCCGGAAGGTTCAGGAAGTCGAGGAGCACGGGGGCGGAGCGATCAGCCAAGATGGGTGATCTCCGGGCCCCGCTCGGGCGCGGACGGGCCCTGCGCGCCGTTGACGGCCTGCTCGGACTGGCCCGGCTCGACCGGGAGCCGGAGGGGAAGCAGCTCACTCGGGGGGAGCGGCGACTCGCCGCGGTCCACGACGACCGAGCGGAAGAGTTCTTCGAGCTCTTCGGCGGCCGCGCGGTCCATGACCGCGTTGCCGGAGATGACCCCGCGCAGGAACCAGCGCGGGCCGTCCACGCCCATGAAGTGGGCCACGCGGTGGCCGCGGCGGCCGTCCGCCGTCGAGGTCGGGAGCTTCGCGACGAGTTCGGGCCCGAAGCTGCCCTCGATCTCCTCCACGGTCCCGCCCTGGCTCGCCACCGACTGCGCGATCTGAGCGCGGATCTCACTCCAGAGGCCCTCGGTGCGGGGAGCGGCGAACGCCTGGACCTGAAGGCTCGAGCCGTTGAGGTCCATCGTCACCGCAACGACGCGGCGGGTGGCCTCCTCGACCTCAAGGCGGATCTGGAGCCCCTCGACGGGACGGATGAGGAGCGCACCGAGGTCCACGTAGCCGACCGCGGTGTCCCGCTCGCTCGCGTCGAACGGCCCCTTCGCGGCGCGGCCATAGCCGCTCTTGTCAGCCTCGGGGCTGCGCTCGGCGGCGCCGAGGACCGACGGATCCTCGGCGGTCAGCTTGGCGTTCTTGCCACGTCCGAACAGCACGTCAACAAACTCCTTAAGTCAGCCGTCCAGGGCGCTGCCCATTGCGCGTGCCCCGTGACGTGCAGGCGCTACTGCGCCCCGAATCCCCCGGTGGAGCCGAAGCCGCCGGTCCCCCGCGCCGTCTCGGAGAGCGAGTCGACGGAGACGAATCGCGCGTGCTCGACGCGCTGGATTACCATCTGGGCAATTCTATCGCCGCGGCGCAGGCTCAGTGTCTCGCGCGCGTCCGTGTTCAGCAGCGTCACGGCAATCTCGCCGCGATACCCGGCGTCCACCGTCCCCGGCGCGTTCACGACCGTGAGGCCGTGCCGCGTCGCGAGCCCAGAGCGCGGGTGGATGAGCGCGACGAACCCGAACGGGAGGGCGATGCTGACGCCCGTGGGCACGAGGAGCCGCTCGCCGGGGGCGAGCGAGAAATCGATGCGCGAGCACAGGTCCGCGCCTGCGTCGCCGGGGTGAGCGTACGACGGCGCGGGGAGGCCGTCGTCGAGCATCACCACTTCGATGTCGAGGGAGGGCTGCCACTCCTGGGCGGACGCGGCGTTGGCCACGGAGTCGTCGGTCGTCTGGGCTGCAGTCACCTACCCACTGTATCGGCTCGGCGGCGCCTGCCAGCCGTGACGGGCGGCGTGCGGCCGTCCCGTCCGCCGCGCTGCTCTGGTCGCGCTGCTTTGGTGCTCTCGCGCGCGAGGTGGAAAGCTAAGGCCATGCCTGATTCGCCTTCCCCTCAACCGCGTGCGTCCGCGGACCACGTCTACAGCGAGCGGCTGTGGCCCTCCTGGTGGGTCTGGGTCGTGGTGCTGGGCATCTCGGCCGCGTGCATCCTGGTCCTGGCGCCGATCAGCGTCGCCGCAGGGTTCACGGGCGCCGTCGTCGTCTTCCTCGTGCTGAGCGGGACCCTGCTGGCAACGACCCCATCGGTCGTCGTGACGGCCAGCGACTTCCGGGCCGGCCGCGCGGCGCTGCCGCGGGAGTTCGTCGCTGCCGCCGAAGGCTTCGCGGGCGACGAGGCAACCGCCGAGCGCGGGGTGCGGCTCGACGGGAGGGCCTACCTCTGCATACGTGGCTGGATCAATCCCGTGGTCCGCGTCGATCTCTCCGACCCGGAGGATCCCACGCCCTACTGGCTCGTATCGACGAGGCGGCCAGAACGGCTCGTCGCCGCCCTGACCGCCTCGAAGGGCTGAGCCCGGCCCAGCCTGCGCGCAGTGCGCTTGGTGCGAGGGCTCAGCCCTCGCACTCCTTGCAGTAGTAGAGCCCGTTCTTCTCGCGGGCAATCTGGGACCGGTGTCGCACCAGGAAACACGAAGCGCACGTGAATTCGTCCGCCTGGGCGGGCAGGACACGGACCAGCAGCTCCTCGCCGGAAAGGTCGGCGCCGGGGAGCTCATAGCTGTCCGCGGCCTCTGCCTCATCCTCATCCACCGAGGCGGACTGCTTGTCCGTGCGCCGCGTCTTCAGCTCTTCGATGGAATCCTCGTTGAGCTCTTCTTCGTTCTTGCGCGGCGCATCGTAGTCGGTCGCCATAGTTATTCGTTCACGCTCCGGTTACTCGCTACTGTCACGTGGTCACTCCACGTAGTCCACTCTCTAACGCACTCGGCCCCCATTTTGTGCCCAGTGACGGAGAGATTGTTCCCGATCGGAGTCCGAAATGCCACTCGTGTACGTGGGAAGTCGCGGCACACCGAGTGAATGCCCGGTAATCCGGGGCCGGAGATGGCATTGTTCTGTGGAGGACTAGGCAAGCTGGAGGCTTCAATGCGGGAGCAACCGCAGGACAATCTGCAGGAACTTCGCCTCGTCGGCGTGCACGACGACGGGCAGCACCTTCTGCTGAGCGCCGGGTCGGGCGCAGATTTCCGGCTCCCCCTCGATGAAGCCCTGCGCCGGGCCGTCGCGCGCCCCGCGCCGCAGCGTCCCGCGCCGTCCGGCGCTGCCAACATGACGCCCCGCGAGATTCAGGCCGAGATCCGCGCCGGCGCGACCGCCGAGAGCATCGCGGAAGCTTCCGGCATCCCGCTCGCCCGGGTCCAGCGATTCGAGTCGCCCGTGCTCGCTGAGCGCGAACACGTGGTGAGGCTGGCCCAGGCGTGCGAGGTCGGCATCACTCCCCCAGCGCATTCGGCGTTCGCAGCGGAGTTCGGCGAAGGCCCCGCTCACCTCGGCGACGTCGTGTCCCACCGGCTCGCCGTCTACGGCGTGAATGCGTCCCGGGTCGAGTGGGACTCGTGGCGCCGCCGGGACGGGCTCTGGACCGTTGTGGCCCGCTTCGAGCTTCCCGACGGCACGCCCTCCTCGATCGGCGAGGAGCCGCCCGCGACGTGGACCTACAACCCCGTGCGGCGCAGCGTTGCGAACGCCAATCGCTGGGCGCAGCAGCTCAGCGAGCTCGAGACCATCGACGGGCCCACCTCCCCGCGCCGGCTCTCGATCGTGGACCGTCCCTTCGATGTCGAGGAGGAGCCGCAGCACTCGGAGCAGCAGCCCGAGCGGCGGGATCCCGAGACGGATCTCCTCGACATGCTGAGGGCACGCAGAGGGCAGCGGCTCGGCGTCGACGAAGACGCGGACGACGCCCTAGCCCTCCTCCTCACCCAAGGCATCCCGGCTGCCCACCCGCGGCCGGCGGACGGCGCCCCCGAGCGCCCCTCGCGCAAAGCTGACGCTGGTCCCGAGCGCCCCTCCCGGCCCCATGAGGCCGAGCCCGAGCGCCCCTCGCGGCAGGGACCCGAGCACGACGACGAGCCCCGCCCCCGGCGCCTCGAGCCGGTCCGCGACGGAATCACCTCGCTCTTCCCGCGTCTCCCGCGCGTCGACGAACCGGTCCGCGGGTCCGAGGACAGCCACCTGAGGCTCGCCCCCGGGCTGAGCTCGGCGACTCGGGAGATCACCATCGTGCCGGGTCCCACGTCGCCCCTCGACGGCCCGGGGCGCGATGGCCGCGCAGGCAGGAGCGGCTCGGACTCCGGCGAGGAGGACGCCGCACGGACCGACGCCAACCCGGAGCCCGACGACGCGCGGGGCGAACCGACCGCCGAACGGCTCCGGCCCCGCGAGGGCCGCGGCGACAAGACCCGATCGGGGGGCACCACGGACAGCGCGACCGAGGCATCCGCATCCTCGGCGTCCGCAGGCTCCGCGCCGGGGCGCTCACACGCCGACGAGGCCTCCGCCGAGCACGGGACGAGCCCGGAGCCGGTCCCCGAACCTGCGCGCCGCTCGTCGCGGTCCAAGCGGTCCTCGATCCCGAGCTGGGACGAGATCGTCTTCGGCACGAAGGGCGAGTAGCAGGCCTCACGCCGCCGCGAGCGGCACGTCCACGTTTCGGTCGGCGGGCGAGTGCGTCAGTCCTCGAACGGCAGGAGCTGGTCCTCTTCGCGGAGCACGTTGGCCACAGCGGCAGTGCGGCGCTCGCGGTGGTGCCGGCGGCACAGCGTCTCGTAGCCCACCTCGGCGTCGTCCACGTGGGCGGACTGCTCGGACCGGACGTCCGCGACGAGCACCTGCTCGCCCTCGACCACCATGTGCCCGTCCACCGTCCGCGCGTTGTGCGTCGCGCGGCGGCCGCACCAGCACAGCGTCTCGACCTGCAGCAGCTGGAGGCGGTCGGCGAGCTCGACGAGCCGCCGCGCCCCGGGGAACAGCTCAGTGCGGAAGTCCGTGAGGATGCCGAAGGCGTAGACGTCGGCCCCGAGCTCGTCGACCACCCGGGCCAGCTCGTCGACCTGACCGGGCAGGTAGAACTGGGCTTCGTCGCACACGAGGTAATCGACCTCGTGCCCCGCGGTCCGCAGGCGCACGACCTCGTTCCAGAAGCTCGTCGCCTCGGTGACCTCTGTCGCCTCGACGCGCAGCCCGAGGCGGCTCGTGATCACGGCCTCGCCGGCGCGGTCGTGCTTGGTGAACAGCACGCCGCGGCGGCCGCCCGCGCGGTGGTTGTAGTCCATCTGGAGCGCGAGCGTGGACTTGCCGCTGTCCATGGTCCCCGTGAAGAACACGAGCTCAGCCACGCCGCCTCCGCTTCGACTGGGCGCGGCCCGTCGCGCGGAACGCCACGAGCGGGACCGCCCGCTCGGCCTTCGTGAGGGACCCGTGCTGGCCCACCATGGAGAACGCCGTGGGCCGCACGCGACGGCCGTCGTAGAGCGCCAGCTCGCCCTGCGCGGCCACGAGGATGTCGCCGATCCGGTCGGCCACCTCGGGGCGCACCTCGCCGAAGAGGCCCTTGGCGACGGCCTCGGCGCGCGTCACAATCCATGCCTGGCTGCCGAAGCGCGCCCGCCAGCGGTCGAGCACACGCCGCGCGGCGCCGTCGTCGTCCGGGTCCTCGAGGTGGAGGTGCACCATGCGGGGCTCCCCCGCGGTGTGGCGCACGCCCTCGACGAGCTCGGGCTCCGCGCCGAAGTCGATCCTGCGGTGCGCGGGGACGTCGACCATCCCGTGGTCGCCCGTCACGAGCACGAGCGTCCCCGCGGGGAGCTGCCCGTCGAGGCGGCGGATGCTCGCGTCGACCTCCTCGAGCGCCTCCTCCCAGGCCGGAGAGGCGCAGCCCGACACGTGCCCGGCCTTGTCGAGCTCGTTGAGGTAGAAGTACAGGAGCATCCGCGGCGAGGCCGCCATGGCTTCCGCCGCGGCGGTCGTGCGCGCGTGGAGCGTCTCCGCACCGATGAACCTGCCGCCGCGCAGCGCGGCACGGGTCATCGCGGATCGCTCGAACTGCGGAAGGCTCACGGTCGCGACCGGGACGGTCGCCTCCATGCGCTCGAAGACGGTCGGGAACGGCTGCCAGCGGTCAGGATCGACGTCCGGGTCCCATCCTCCGAGCTGATTGACCACGCGGTCCAGGTGCGGTGCGAGGACGTCGTAGCCGACCATCCCGTGCTGCCCCGCGGGGAGGCCCGTGCCGAAGCTCGCCAGCGAGGCCGCCGTCGTGCTGGGGAACGCGGCGTCGAGCGTGGTCGGGATGCCGCCCTGGCCCGCCTGGAGCGCGGCCCGCAGGAACGGCGTGTGCGCGGCGCGCTGGGTCAGGTGCTGGCGCCCGAGCCCGTCCACCATGACCACGCACGCGCGGGGCACGGCCGGGAGGCCAAGCGTGTTCTCGAAGCCCTGCACGCCGAGCGCCGCCGCGCAGCTCGGCAGGATCTCGGCGACGCTCCGGTGCCCGTACGCGGGCGGGGCGGGCAGCGGCTGGCCGCCCGCGGCCTCCGCCGCATCGGACGACGGCGGCTCCGTCGCCGCGCGCTGTCCGGCCGCCCCCGCGCCGTGCTGCGTGAGGGGCGCGCCCGTCACTGGCGCCCCCTGTGGCCGCGCTCGGCGCGGCCGCCGAAGCCGGCCACGTGGGGGCGAGGGAGGGGCGCCGAAGCCCCCGGCGCGAGCGGCGGGAGGCCGGCGGGGCTCGCCGCGTTGGCGGCGCGCAGCAGGCGGGCGAAGTGCTTCGCGGCCGTCACGGCCTCCGGGCCGTCGGCCTCCGAGCTGATCCGCAGGACGAGATCCTCTTGGGCCATCGACCCGGTGTAGCCGTGGTCGGCGTCGCAGTTCGGGTCACCGCACGTGGCGGGGAGGAGGTCGAGCCTCTGACCCCCGGACCAGGCGATGGAGAGGGTGACCTCACGGACGGGGTCCCCGGGCTGGTAGGCCGCGGGCTCGGTGAAGACGTAGCTCAGGACGACCGTTGCGACCTGGGCGAGCGGTACGGACTCCGTCGAGACTTGGGCGGTGGTGCGCTGGGCATCGGATTCGAGCGGTGCCTCGTCGACGTGGGTCACCACGAGCAGATCGTCCGTGAGCGCGAGAACCGTCACGTGGCGGCGGACCTCGGCGCGCTCGAAATGCGTCTCCAGGTGGACGAGGTGCGCGAGCGGCACCGAGCCGTCGAGGGCATCGTCGACCACGTCGGCGACGAGCCGCGGGTAGAAGCCCGTGCGGTCAAGGTCGTTGGCAAGCGTCCTCGGGCTCGCGGCGGCAGGCCCTGGTCCGTTGGGTGACGGCGATTGACTCATGGGCCCTATTGTTTCAGACGTTGTTTCAGACGGGTCGCGTGGGCCTGAGCCCCGGGCAGAAGGCGCGCGGCCGTGCGCGGCTGCGCACGGCGGCCGGTGCTCACTGCTGGGACATCGCCCTGCGCGCGCTGTCCGTTCGGTGCTCGGCGTTGCCCAGCCACACGTCGGCGTGGAGGACGGTGAGGCCGCGCTCGCTCACCACCACGGGCTTGAGCTCGAGCACCGACACCTCGGGGTGACGGTCCTTGAGCAGCGACACGCGCCCCACGAGATCCTCGAGCGCCGCGACGTCGAGCGCGGGCAGGCCCTCGTAGCCGAGGAGCTTCTCCGCCGCGCGAGGAGCCCTCACGAGATCGCGCACGTCCTGGGTCGTGAGCGGCGGGACGCGGTGTGCCCAGTCGTCGAGCAGCGCGACCGCGTCCCCCGCGAGGCCGAACGAGATCACAGGGCCGAGCAGCGGGTCCTCGATGGCCCGCACCACGCACGCCTGGCCGAGCGGCGCCATGCGCTGGACCTCGAGCGGCGCTCCCCCGTCGGCATCCCGCGCGACGGCACCGAAGGCTGCGAGCGACTGCTGGAGGACGGCCACCGCGGAGCGCAGGGCCCCCTCGTCGCGCAGGTCGAGGCGCACCGTCCCGAGGTCGAGCCGGTGCCTCAGGTTTGACGCCGTCGATTTCACGGCCACCGGCCAGCCGAGGTCTCCGGCCGCCGCCACGGCCTCGTCCGCAGTCGAGACCCTCCGCGACGCGAGCACCGGGATCCCGTAGCACGCGAGCAGAGCCGAGGCCTCCTCCGCGCCGAGGCGGCGGAGCTCCGCGCCGGCGACCCCAGCGAGAGCCGAGCCGATGAGCTCTTCCGCACGGTCGTCGTCGTACGTCGCCTCGAAGGGCGTGCCCTCCTCCCAGTCCAGCCACTCGGTGTAGCGGACCGCGGCGGCGAGCGCTGCGACGGCGTCGCCGGCGCTCGTGAACGCGGGGACGGTCGCGGTCGCGATCCCGTCGGGCCCCGGGTCCGGGAGCATGCCCTCGCCCGCCTCGGGGGTTCCGAGGATCCCGGTGAACGCCGCGACGACGGTCGCCGAGCGCAGCGCGGCGCACTCGGCGAGGACTGCGGCGATCGCATCGGGACGCACGCCCGCGGTGGGAACGAGCGCCACGACGACGGCGTCCGCGACCCCCGAGTCGATGACGTCGAGAAGCCGGGTGCGGAGCGCGGGCAGCGCGACCGAGCGGCCCGCGAGGTCGAGATCCCAGATGCTCTGGGTCACGACGAGCCCTCGGCTCTCGGCCGCGTCGGCTACGACCCGGCCCAGCGAGAGCGCGTTGGCCATGACCGCGACGCGCGCGCCCCCTGGCAGCGGACCCGACACGACCTGCGCGACGTCGACGAGCTCCTCGAGCGTCGAGACGCGGATGACGCCGGACTGCCGCAGCATCGCGTCGAGGGCACCAGGCGGGGCCTGCGACGTGCGGACGGCGTGGCCCGGCGGGAGCTGGAGGCCGAGGATCTCGCTCTTGGCGACGATGACCGGCTTGCTGCGCGCGAGCCGGCGCGCAATGCGGGAGAACTTGCGGGGGTTGCCGAAGGACTCGAGATAGAGGCCGACGGCGCTCGTCGCGACGTCGTCCTCCCAGAACTGCATGACGTCGTTGCCCGAGACGTCCGCGCGGTTGCCGCTCGAGACAAGGGTCGAGAAGCCGAGCCGACGGCGATCGGCAGCCGCGTACAGCGCGATCCCGATCGCTGCGGACTGGCTGAAGACCCCGAAGCCCCCCTGCCGCGGCATGCGGGGCGCCATCGAGGCGTTGAGGCGCACGCCCGGATCAGTGTTGACGAGGCCGAGCGAGCCGGGACCCACGAGCCGCATCCCGTAGGCGCGCGCGTGCCGCACGAGCTCGCGCTGACGCGCGAGGCCGCGCACGCCGTCCTCGGCATGCCCCTCCGAAGCCACGACGACGCCCTTGACGCCGGCCGCGGCGCAATCGGCGACGACCCGGGCGACGTCGTTATACGGGACCGCGACGAGCGCGAGGTCCACCGGTTCGGGGACGTCGCGGATGCTCGCGTACGTGAGCATCCCGCCGAGCTCGAGGGCTTCGGGATTGACCGCACACATCCTGCCCGAGAAGCCCCCCTCGACAAGGTGCGCGAGGAGCTGCTGGCCGACCGAGCCCCACCGGCGGCTCGCACCGATGACGGCCACGGAGCGCGGGGCGAGCAGCCCCCGGACCGAGAGCGCTTCCGCGCGGTGCTCGCGGGCCTCCATGACCGCGCGCGACTTCTCGGTCGGGTCGATCTCGAACTCGACCATCACGACGCCGTCGTCGAAGCGCCGCTCGAGGGCGTAGCCCGCCTCAGCGAACACCGTGAGCATCTTCCGGTTCTCGGGCAGGACCTCTGCCGTGAAGCGGCGGACGCCGCGCTCGCGCGCCGCGGCGGCCAAGTGTTCGAGGAGGATCGAGCCGATCCCCCGGCCCTGGTGGCGGTCGGAGATGTTGAACGCGACCTCAGCCTCGGACGGGTCGGTGAGCCGGTCGTAGCGGCCCACCCCCACGATCTCGCCGCCGATCGTGATGACGAGCGCCACGCGGTCGCGGTAGTCGACCTCGGTGAAGCGGCGCAGCTCCGCGTCGCTCAGCTTCGCCTTGTAGCTGAAGAAGCGGAGATAGATCGAGCTCTCCGACTGGCTCACATGGAACGCCTGGAGCGCCTCCGCGTCGTCCGGCCGGATGGGCCGGAGGTGCGCCGTGCCGCCGTCGCGGAGCACGACATCGGCCTCCCAGTGCCGGGGATATGCGCTGACCGCGTCCTCATCCGCCATAAGGTTAGATTAGTTCAGGCCCTGTTCGACCCACCTTAAGGATCTAGCTAGCGTTGGCACGCCGTACGACCTCCGGGAAGCCCGGATCCGAAATGCTCCCCCTCGGCGAGGCACTCGCCGAGAACATCACGGACATCGATGTCGCGTCGGAGATGGAGTCGTCGTTCCTCGAGTACGCGTACTCGGTGATCTATTCGCGCGCACTCCCCGATGCCCGCGACGGGCTCAAGCCCGTGCAGCGCCGCATCCTCTACATGATGAGCGAGATGGGTCTGCGTCCCGACCGCGGCCACGTCAAGAGTGCCCGCGTGGTGGGCGAGGTCATGGGCAAGCTGCACCCCCACGGCGATGCCGCCATCTACGACGCCATGGTTCGCATGGCCCAGGGCTTCTCGCTGCGCCTCCCGCTCATCGACGGGCACGGCAACTTCGGCTCGCTCGACGACGGCCCTGCCGCGCCGCGCTACACCGAGGCGCGCATGGCGGCCTCCGCGCTCGCGCTCACGGACGATCTCGACGAGGACGTCGTCGACTTCGTGCCGAACTACGACAACCAGCTCATGCAGCCGGAAGTGCTCCCGGCGGCTTTCCCCAACCTCCTCGTCAACGGCACCACCGGCATCGCCGTGGGCATGGCCACGAACATGGCACCGCACAACCTCGGGGAGGTCGTGGCGGCCGCCCAGCACGTCATCGCGAACCCCGAGGCGACGCTCGAGGACGTCATGGAGTTCGTGCCCGGCCCGGACCTGCCCTCGGGTGGGCGGATCGTCGGGCTCGACGGGATCCGCGACGCGTACCGCACGGGGCGCGGCTCGTTCCGCACGCGCGCCACCGTGGCGGTGGAGCAGCTCTCCGCCCGGCGGACCGGCCTCGTCGTGACCGAGCTCCCGTACACGGTCGGCCCCGAGAAGGTCATCGAGAAGATCAAGGATGCCGTCGGGGCGAAGAAGCTCCAGGGCATCAGCGACGTCGTGGACCTCACGGACCGCAACCACGGCCTGCGCCTCGTGATCGAGCTCAAGAACGGCTTCAACCCGCACGCCGTGCTCGAGCAGCTCTACCGGTTCACGCCGCTCGAGGATTCATTCGGGATCAACAACGTGGCGCTCGTGGAAGGGCAGCCGCAGACGCTCGGGCTCCTCCAGCTCCTCAAGGTCTACGCGGAGCACCGGCTCGCGGTCGTCCGCCGGCGCACGGCATTCCGCCTCGGGAAGCGCAAGGATCGCCTGCACCTCGTCGAGGGCCTGCTCGTGGCCATCATGGACATCGACGAGGTCATCCAGATTATCCGCACGTCGGACGAGGCCGCGGTGGCGCGGGAGCGGCTCATGGCCGTCTACGACCTCTCCGAGGTCCAGGCGAACTACATCCTCGAACTCCGGCTGCGCCAGCTCACGAAGTACTCGCGCATCGAGCTCGAGAAGGAGCAGGACGAGCTGCGGCGCGAGATCGAGGAGCTCGAGGCGATCCTCGGCTCGGACTCGCTCCTGCGCGAGCTCGTCTCCCGTGAACTCGGCGAGGTCGCGGCGAAGTACGGCACGCCGCGCCGGACGGTACTGCTCGAGTCCGAGGAGCAGCCGGCCGCCGTCGCCCGCGCGCTGGCGGCGGCCGCCGACACCGCGAAGAAGGCCTCCGGCAAGGCACCCGCGCTGGCCCTCGAGATCGCGGACGACCCGTGCTGGGCCATCCTGTCCGCGTCCGGCAACCTCGCGCGCACCGCCGGCGCGGAGCCGCTCACCGACGGCGGCCCGCGCGCGCGGCACGACGTCTTCCGCTCCGTGGTGCGGACGACGGCGCGCGGCGAGCTGGGTGCCGTCACTTCCGCCGGGCGCATGATGCGGCTGCAGGCCATCGACCTGCCCGCGCTTGCGCCGTCGGCGGGCCTGCCGAACCTCACGGGCGGCGTCGCCGCCAAGGACTTCATCACGCTCCAGAAGGGCGAAGCGCTCGTGGCGCTCGTGCCGCTCGACGCGGTCCTCGCGCTGGGGACGGCGCAGGGCATCGTCAAGCGCGTCCTTCCCGAGTACCCGCTCAACCGGGAGGACTGGGAGGCGATCACGCTCAAGCCGGGCGATCGCGTCATCGGCGCAGAACCGGCGTCCGACGACGACTCGCTCGTGTTCATCTCCGAGCAGGCCCAGCTGCTCCACTACCCCGCGTCCACGGTGAGGCCCCAGGGCCGCACGGCGGGCGGCATGGCGGGGATCCGCCTCGCCGACGGGGACCAGGCGATCTCCTTCGGGGTCGTCGCCGCGGGCGATGAGGCCGCCGTCGTCGTCACGATCGCGGGCAGCCGCGACGCCCTTCCGGGCACCGCGCCGGGCACCGCGAAGGTGACCCCCTTCGCGGAGTACCCGGCGAAGGGCCGCGCGACCGGCGGCGTCCGAGCCCACCGCTACCTCAAGGGCGAAGACGTCCTCCTCGCAGCGTGGGCCGGTCACGGTCCGGCCAAGGCCTCGTCGAGCGGCGGCGTGGCCCGTTCGCTGCCGACCGAGCACGGGCGCCGCGACGGCTCCGGGGTGCCCCTCTCGCAGGCCGTCGAGGCGATCGGCCCCAGCTTCGGCTGAGCCGCCCGCTCACGCACACAGAAAGGCCCGGCCCCACGTGGGGCCGGGCCTTTTTTCTGTGCCTGGCGGTCCGATCAGACCTTGGAGATCTGAGCCTCGGGATCAGACCTTCGGGATCGGGCCCGAGATCGGGCCGGATGCCACCGGGACCTCGCCCGAGACCTGGGCTTCGAGCGCGGTCGCCTCGAGATCCACGCCCTCACGCTCGGCAGCGGCAACGGCCGCCGGGTGATCGAGCGGGAGCTGGACGGCGTCGCCGTTCTCGCCGACCGCGACAGGCACCTCGGAGAGGGGCATGTGCTCGAGGTCGATGAGCGGGTCGACGTCCTGGTCCGCGACGACGGCGCGAGCCTCTGCGGAGGACTCGACGCTCGGCATCGATCCCGGCAGCGGACGGCCCGCGGACTCGTGCAGGAAGAAGATCGCGATTGCACCCACGATCGACGTCGCCATGAGGTAGTACGCGGGCATCATGTCGTTGCCGGTCGCCTGGATGAGCGCGTCCACGATGAACGGCGTGGTGCCGCCGAAGATGGCCACCGCGAAGTTGTACGCGATGCCCATGCCGCCATAGCGGCTCGCGGTCGGGAACTGCGCCGGAAGGGCGGACGCGAGGTTCGCGACATAGAAGGTCACGGGGAACGCGACGAGGGCGAGGCCCCCGAGGGTTGCCCACACCGTTCCAACGCCGATCAGCAGGAACGCCGGCACGGCCAGGACGATCGTGCTGATCGCGCCCGTCCACAGCACCGGCCGGCGGCCGATGCGGTCGGAGAGACGGCCAGTGAGCGGGATGCACAGGCTCATGATCACGAGCACGGGGATCGTCAGAAGCGTGCCGTGCAGCTCGTCGTAGCCCTTGGACTCCGTGAGATACGTCGGCATGTACGAGGTGAGCGCGTAGCCCACCGTGTTGGCCGCCGCAACGAGGACCATCGAGACGATGATCTCGCGCCAGTACTGGCGCACGATGCGGAGCGGGCCCTTCTGGGCGTTCTCGTCGTTCTTGGCAAGGTCGTGGACCGCGTGCTCCTGCGCGTCGAGCGCGGCCTGGAACGCGGGGCTCTCCTCGATCTTGAGCCGGAAGTAGATCGCGATGGCGCCCAGCGGGCCGGCGGCGAGGAACGGAATGCGCCAGCCGAAGTCGCCCATGAAGTGCGAGCCCAGCGTGATCTGCAGGACGGACACGAGCGCCGCGCCGAACGCGAAGCCCAAGTAGCTGCCCATGTCGAGGAAGCTCGCGAAGAATCCGCGGCGACGGTCCGCCGCATACTCGCTCACGAACGTCGTGGCGCCGGCGTACTCGCCGCCGGTCGAGAAGCCCTGGACGAGCTTCACCGCCACGAGCAGGACTGCCGCCCACAGGCCGATCTGGTTGTAGCCGGGCAGGAGGCCCAGCGCGAACGTCGACGCGGCCATCATGATGAGGGTCGCCGCAAGCACGCGCTGGCGGCCGATCTTGTCGCCGAGCCATCCGAAGAAGACTCCGCCTGCAGGGCGGGCAACGAACGTCGCGGCGAAGGTCCCGAGGAGGAACAGCGTCTGCACGGAGGCATCGGCCTTGGGCAAGAAAACGGGACCCATAGTCGTAATGAGGTAGCCGAAGACGCCGACGTCGAACCATTCCATCGTGTTACCCACGATCGTCCCGCCGATGGCTCGGCGAAGCATGGAACGGTCCACGACGTGAACGTCATCGACCCTGAGTCGCCGCTTGCGGAAAGTGATCCGGCGGCGCCCTGTGGGCACCTGCTCCGCGGCTGACTCGCTTGCGGTCTGGCTTAGGTCTCTCGGCATTCTCGCTTCTCTCGAGGAGTCGATTGCTGTGACTGTCAGTTGCCCCGCTGTGACGGGCAGCAAACCACTTTAGTACCCCTATTTGAGAGTTGAATGTCACATTCCGCCCCACGAGATGACGCGAGTCACATCCCAGGCGAGCGGCCGCCTCGCCTTCGGTGCCGCGCCCCGGCCCCGCCAAGGCCGGCGCATCCCAGTAACCACAGTGCATCCGGCGCCAGAGGCACCCCATCCGCTCGGCCCTACGGATCGGTAACTCGGGAACAAGCCGAAAGCGTTACGGTTTCGTAATGCAACCGCCGCCCGGATCGCGCCGTGGGTACCGGTCGGGGCGTCGGCCGCGGCCGACGCCGAACGTCCAGACCGGCGGATAAACTTCCGGCATGGCCATCACCCCCGACGCCAAGGACTGGACCTGGGTCCTCGAGCGCAAGTGCCCCGAGTGCGGCTTCGAGGCGGCAGGCCTCACGCCGCACGACGTCGCCGAGCGCGTGGGCGCTACGCTGCCGCGCTGGGACGCGGCGCTCTCGCGCGACGACGTCCGCGAACGCCCTGACCCCTCGACGTGGTCGCCGCTCGAATACGGCTTCCATGTTCGGGACGTGTTCGAGCTGTTCCGGAAGCGGCTCGACCTCATGCTCGATGCCGACGACGCCCGGTTCGAGAACTGGGACCAGGACGCCACGGCGCTCGAGAAGGCGTACGCCGACGCCGATCCGGCCACGGTCCGCACCGAGCTCGCCGAGCAGGGCGCGGCGGCGAGAGACGCCTTCGCCGCCGTTCCCGTGAGCGCGTACGGCCGCCGCGGGCTCCGCAGCAACGGTTCTGAGTTCACGGTCGTGACGCTCGCGCAGTACTTCCTGCACGACGTCGAGCACCACCTGCACGACGTCCACGGCTAGCTGGACAGCTAGCCCGCCAGCGCACACCTCTGCGCGCCGTCGTCCGCGGCGTCGAGCCGCAGCAGCAGGTCGCCGTCGCGCAGCTCGGAGGCATGGTGGGTGACCATGACGACCGTCCGATCCGCGAGCGCCTCATGGAGCGCGGTGACGAGTTCCCCCGCCGCCTCGGGGTCGAGATGGGCGGTGGGCTCGTCGAGGAGCACCACGGCAGCGTTGGCGACGAGCGTGCGGGCCACCGCGAGCCGCTGGCGCTGGCCGCCGGAGAGCTCGGAGCCCCGACTCCCGATGCGGGCGTCGAGTCCACCCGCGAGGCCCCGCACATGATCGCCCAAGCCGACGCGGTCGAGCGCTCCCCACAGCTCGTCGTCCGCCGGCGCATTCTCGCGGGCGCGCGCCACCGCGAGGTTGCCCCGCACCGTCGAATCGAAGAGGTGCGATTCCTGCGGGCACCACGCCACGCGGCCGCCAGCGCGGACGCGACCCGCGCGCGGGGCCAGGAAGCCCAGAAGGACGGCGAGAAGCGTGGTCTTGCCGCTCCCCGACGGACCGGCGACCACGAGCCACTCCCCCGGCGCTGCACTCGCCGTAAGCCCCTCGAAGACGGCAGGCTGACCCGGCCAGCCCGCCGAGAGGCGATCGAGTTCGAGACCCGACGGCGCGTCTGCCGCGGCGTCCGGGGGCGAGTAGAGCTCCGCGGTACCGTCCGCGGCGCGGTCCGTGGCTTCGCTTGCGGCCGCGCCGGCGAGCGCCGAGCGGAGCGCGGGGATCCGCTGCACGGCCGCGGCCGCGGCCGCGAAAGGCTCCGCGAGGGCGAGCTGGAGCAGGACCACGGCAGCCGTGGTGGTGGCGGGCGCGCCCGCCCCGGCGGCCGCACCGAGCGTCGCGACGGCGGCGAGGCCGGTCGCCAGGATCACGAGGGCCCTGCCGAGCCCCTCCGCCGCGAGGCCCCGGCGTTCGAGCGCGGTCAGCCGCCGATCGTCCTCCCGCAGGGACGCGAGGACGCGCGCCGCAAGCCGGTTGGCGGCCAGGTCCGGAGCCGCTGCCAGGGCCTGCCCGATCCGCTCGAGCAGGTGCGCCCGGCCCCGCTGGACCAGGCGCGCCGCACGTCGGTCCGCCCACGCAGCGGCAAGGGGCGCAAGGACGACGGCGACGATCACGGCAGCGGCGAGCGCCGGCAGCTGCGCGGGCAGGAGGAGGCCCACGGCCACGAGGGCGGCGGCCCCGAGGAGGACCGCGGTGGCCAGCGGCTGGACGATGCGCGGCAACTCGTCGCGCACCGATTCGGCGTCGCCCACGAGGCTCTCGAGCGCTGCACCGGGTCCAAGCAGCCGGCGCGCGCTCAGGCCGCGCATCGCAAGGGCCGCCCACAGGCGATCGCGGAGGCGGGCGAGCGTCGCGAAGACCGCGGAGTGCGTCGCGAGGCGCTCGGCGTATCGGAGGACTGCGCGCGCGATGCCGAAGAACCGGACGCCGACAATCGCCGCGAGGAGGTACAGGATCGGCGGGTGCTGGGCGGCCCGGACGATGAGCCAGCCCGAGAGGCCCGCGAGCGCCGCGGCGCACGCGGCGGCGCCGAGTCCCGCGAGCGCGGCAAGGACATAGCGCCCCAGGTCGGGGCGCACGAGGCGCCACAGCGCTCCGAGCCAGGGGCCGCCGTCGGTCGTTTCGCGGGCCCGCTCCGGAACAGCCCGGTCGGGAACAGCCCGCTCCGGAACAGCCCGGTCGTGTCCCGCACCGACGACGGCGAAGCGCCGCGGCCCTGGTGCGGCCCCGGCCGGCGCGACGAGGTCCACTCGAGTTCCGGCGAGCGCGGCGGTCTGGGGATCGTGGGCGATGAGAAGCACGGTCGCGCGCCCCGAGAGGCCTGCGATCGCCGCCTCGACGGCTTCGGCCGAGGCGGCGTCGAGATGCGCGGTCGGCTCGTCGAGGAGGAGGAGCGTCGCGCCCGCCTCGACGCGCAGGATTCCCCGCGCCACGGCGAGGCGACGCTGTTGGCCCGGGCTGAGCTCCGCGGGGTTCGCGTCGGCGAGCCCGCCGCAGCGGACTGCGCCGAGGGCCTCCCGCACCGCCGCGCTGAGGCGCTCCGGTGCGATCCCCGCGGCGGAGAGCTCGAGCTCGGCGGCGACGCTCGTCTCCGTGAACTGGGGATGCTGCGGCACATAGGCCACGCGCTCCGGCTCGCAGCCGAAGGCGGTACCGCTCACGCGGGCGCCGGCGCCGTCCCTGACGAGGCCGGCGAGCGCCAGCAGCACGGTCGTCTTCCCTGCCCCGCTTGGACCCGCGACGAGCGTGATCTGGCCCGCCGGCGCGTCGAACGTGACGCGTTCGACGGCGGGGCGCTCCCTTCCGTCGTAGCTCACGGTGAGCGCGCGAACACTCACGGCGACCGGGCGCGCCACAGCGGGATCGGCCCGATCGACCCTAGCGGGATCAGCCAAAGCGAGATCGGCCAAGGCTGGCTCAGGCTCGGCCAAAGCAGAACCGGCGAAGGCCGGCTCGTGCTCGCCGAGGAGGCGGCGTCCGGCCGGGCGCCCGATGGCCTCCTCGGCGCGGCGCAGCGCCTCGGCGCCGTCCTGGCTCGCGTGATGCGCGGTGCCGAGGTCGCGGAGCGGCTGGAAGCACTCTGGGGCGAGGACGAGGGCAAGGATGCCCGCCTCGAGCGGCATCTCGCCCCCGACGAGCCGGATGCCGATGAATACCGCGACAACCGCCACCGAGATGGTCGAGAGCAGCTCGAGGGCGAGCGCCGAGAGGAACGCGACGCGCAGGGTGCCCATGGTGCGCGACGAGAAGTCGTCCGAGAGCGCGCGGAGCGCCTTCCGCTGTTCGGCCGCGCGTCCGAGGCCCACGAGGACGGGAAGTCCCTGCGCGAGTTCGACGAGGTGCGCTCCGAGGCGCGCGAGCGCCTGCTGTGCGGCCGAGACGCGGTCTTCGGTGTGCTTGCCGATGAGGATCATGAAGAGCGGGACGAGCGGGAGCGTGAGCGCAATGATGAGCGCGCTCACCCAGTCCGCGCCCAGCACCCGCGCCCCGACGATGAGCGGGACGGCGGCGCACTGGACGAGGGCCGGCAGGTACGCGGTGTAGAACGAGTCCAGCGCCTCGAGGCCGCGCACGGCGAGCACCGCGGTCCCCGCAGCTGATCCCGCGACGCGCGCGTCGCCGTCGTCCGCTGCGCTGCGCCCGCCCCGCTCGAGGGCGGCAGCGATGAGACGCGCCCTGAGCTCCTCGCGAACACCGACTGCCGCCCATCGCCCGGCCTGGAGCGTGCCCCATTCGGCCGCGGCCCGGAGCACGACGCCGGCCGCGGCGGTGAGTGCCGCCCCGCGCCAATCAGCGCCGGTCGATGCAAATAGCGCGGCGAGCCCAGACGCGATGCCCTGAGCAAGCAGGACGAGCGCGGCTGCCTTCGCGACAGCAAGGATGGCCAGGACAGCCAGCGCGGCGCGCGTCGTGCGGCCGGAGGGGATGCTCGGGCGCACGGACTACTCTTCCGCCGCCCGGCGGCGCCCCTCGGGGCTCCCGCCCGTCACGGCGCGGACGAGGAATGCCGGGATGACGTTGTGGGCCGTCGGGATGCTGCCGACCGTGATCCGCTTCCGGAAGACCCAGTAGGTCCAGCTCTGGTACGCGAGGACGAGCGGGAGGCCAATGAGGGCCACGACGCTCATGAGGCCCAGCGTGTAGGCGGAGGACGACGCCGTCCCGACCGTGAGGCTGTACGCGGGGTCGAGTGTGGACGGCAGCACGACGGGGAACACGGCGCTGAAGATCGCCGCCGCGCCCGTGGCCAGGAAGATCGCCATGAGGAGGAAGGCGCGCCCCTCCGAGCCACGGCGCGCGAGAGCCCACGAGGCGAGCGCCGCGCCGGCCGCGATGACCGTGAGCGCCCAGCTCCACCACTTCGAACCGTGCAGCTGCACGTCGATGACCCACGCGACGAGCGGAAGGATCCCGAGCGGCATCCAGCGCACGAACGCCGCGTGTGCGCGGCGTCGGATCTCGCCGTCGGTCTTGAGCGCGAGGAAGGCGAGCGCGTGCACGAGCGCAAATCCGACCAGGGCAAGGCCGCCGATGACGGCGTGGACGGTGAACCAGGCGAACGGTCCGCCCACGCGGTCGCCGTTCGCGTTGAGCGGGAGTCCGGTGGTCGTGAGGGCGAGCATCGCGCCGACGCAGAACGCGGCGACCGCGGAGCCCAAGGCGATCGCCCAGTCCCACGCGCGCGTCCACCTCGCCGAGACGATCTTGCCGCGGTACTCGAAGGCGACCGCACGGAAGATCAGGGCCACGAGCGCGAGGAGCAGCGGGAGGTACAGTCCCGAGAACAGTGAGGCGTACCAGCGCGGGAACGCCGCGAAAGTTGCCCCGCCGGCTGTCAGGAGCCAGACCTCGTTGCCGTCCCAGACGGGACCGACCGTGTTGAGGAGGACGCGGCGTTCGGCGTCGTTGCGCGCGAAGAGCTTCATGAGCATGCCGACGCCGAGGTCGAAGCCCTCCAGGAAGAGGTAGCCGATCCAGAGGACGCTGACGGCGCAGAACCAGACGGTGGGCAGGAATTCCGAAGGTGACATGGTGCGCTCCTAGTAGGCGAAGGCCAGGACGTCGTCGGACTGCTTGCCGTCCCCATCGCCGTGCGTCTCCGCGAGTTCGGGCATCGCGGACGCGACGCCGCCGCGCGTGTACCGCCACAGGAGACGGACCTCGACGACCATGAGGACGGCGTAGATGGAAGAGAGCACGATGAGCGAGGTCAGGATCTCCCCTGCGCTCACGCCGGGCGAGACGGCCGCCGCGGTGAACATGAACACCTGGTCGACACTTCCGGCCAGGGACGGGTTGGGGGCGACGACGAACGGCTGGCGGCCCATTTCGGTGAAGATCCACCCGGCCGCGTTCGCGCCGAACGGAGCGAGGATGCCGACGACGGCAAGCCGCATGAGCCACCGCGCCTGCGGGACCGTGCCCTTGCGGGTGAGGTAGAGGGCCACCGCCGCGGCGAGGGCCGCGAGGCCTCCGAAGCCGATCATCATGCGGAAGCCCCAGTAGGTGACTTCCATCACCGGGACATACTGGATGGGCTCACCCGCCCGGTCGCCGTAGATGGGATTGTTCGGGAGGTTCGTCCCGTACGCCTTCTTGTACTGGTCCTGAAGGCTGTTGACGCCCTTGACGTCCGTCGTGAAGTCGCCCTTGGCGAGGAAGGAGAGCAGTCCCGGGATCTCGATCAGGGCGGCGACGTTCGAGCAGTCCTTCGAGCCGACGTCGCCGACGGAGAGCACGGAGAAGCTCGTCCCGTCGTGGCACGCCGCCTCGGCCGCCGCCATCTTCATGGGCTGCTGGACGAACATGAGCTTGCCCTGGATATCGCCGGTGACGGCGGTGCCGGCGAAGGAGATCATCGCGACGACGGCGCCGATCCGCAGGCTCCTCAGCCACACGCGGTGGTCAGTGCGGTCACGGCCCGGGAGCCCAGGGTTCTCGCCGGCGATGACGCGGCCGTCCTCCTCCACGGTGTCGATGCCATCCCGGCGGCGCTGCCAGAGGTGGTACCACGAGATGCCGAGGAGGAAGGCGCCCGCGACGCCGAGGGCGCCGAGCAGCGTGTGCGGTACTGCGACGAGCGCGGTGTTGTTCGTGAACACGGCCCAGGCATCCGTCATGACGGGGTGCCCGTTGACCACGGTCACGCCGACAGGGTGCTGCATCCAGCTGTTGGCCACGATGATGAAGTACGCCGAGACGGCCGAACCGATGACCGCGCACCACAGGGCCGCAAGGTGGAGGCCGGGACGCAGGAGCTTCCAGCCGAAGATCCAGAGCCCGAGGAACGTCGACTCGACGAAGAACGCGAGGAGCGCCTCCATGGCGAGCGGAGCGCCGAAGACGTCGCCCACGAAGCGGCTGTATTCGCTCCACGCCATGCCGAACTGGAACTCCTGCACGATGCCGGTCGCGACGCCCATGATGAAGTTGATGAGGAAGAGCTTGCCCCAGAACTT
Source organism: Sinomonas albida (assembly GCF_004919045.1). Taxonomy (GTDB): domain Bacteria; phylum Actinomycetota; class Actinomycetes; order Actinomycetales; family Micrococcaceae; genus Sinomonas; species Sinomonas albida. The sequence continues at coordinate 135,209 of NZ_SWDW01000004.1, read as the reverse complement.
GGTCATCCTGAGGTACTCGACCTTGCCCGTCCGGAACCAGACCGTCTGCATGACCGCGACGACGAGCCCGAGCCCGATCGTCAGCGGAACCATCATGAAGTGGTAGACAGTCGTGATGCCGAACTGCCAGCGGGCGATTTCCAAGGCGTCCATGTGCGCTCCTGTCGATGCCGGGGAAGTCTTCTACGGCCCGTAGAAACTACTCTTCTACAGAGTGTAGAACATTTGGGACGTGCCCGCTCCTGGCGATGCCGGGATCCGGCCATTGTCCTGCTCGCAGTGAACACGCGACAGCGCCTGCTGCACACCCTCTTCTACCTCGCGTAGAATGGGCTCAGGGTTCCGTGGGAACCCAGTCCGGTCGCACCTGCAGCCCGGGAACGATCATCAGGGGAGGACGTAACGATGGCAAGCCTCGGGGAGCTCGAGCGTTCGGTGATGGACCAGCTCTGGTCGACCACCGATGCGTCCACGGCCAATGAACTGCGTGACCGCCTCGCGCAGAGCGAGGGCCAGGGACACGAGGCGAAGGACCTCGCCGTGACGACCGTTCTCACCGTGCTTTCGCGACTCGAGAAGAAGGGACTCGTGGAACGCGAGCGCGGCACGCGCCCGCACCGCTACCGCGCCATCTCGACTCGCGAGGACCACACCGCCCGCCTCATGCACGAGGCACTCGGAACCGCCACCGACCGCGAGGCAGTCCTGGCCCGCTTCATCGGGAGCGTCAGCGAAGCCGAGGCCGCCACGCTGCGCCGGCTCCTCGCCCGGGGCTAGCCCGAAACCCCTGGGCCTCGGGGACAGCCGTGCTGCTGACCGCTTACCTGCTCGCCGTACTGGCCATCCTGCTTGCGTGGCCGGTTCCCGTGGCCCTGTCCCGAGCGCGGTGGACCTCCCGCTCCCCGTTCGCCGCCATGGTCCTGTGGCAGTCCATCGCCCTCGGCGGTGGCCTCTCGATGATCGGCGCCATGCTCGTGTACGGGCTCGAACCCCTGGGCGACAACCTGCCCCAAGCAGTGCGGCGCGCGCTCGGGATCGTCGTGGGCAACCGCTCCTCGGACCAACTCCACTTCTGGCACCTCTTCGCGCTGTGCGCGGCGGCGCTCCTCGGCCTCCATCTCGTCTTCACGCTGGGGCTCACGTACGCCCGAATCACGACGCAGCGGCGGCGCCACCGAGAGCTGCTCGAGGTCCTGAGCCTTCCATCGGGGGCGATCGAGCGCACGCTCGTGATCAACCACCCGGCGCCCGTGGCGTACTGCCTTCCGGGCGGGTCCCGCTCGGTGACGGTCCTCTCCGACGGGCTTATGGAGGCGCTCACTCCAGGCGAGCTCTCCGCCGTCGTCGATCACGAGCGCGCACACCTGACCCAGCGGCACCACCTGCTGCTCTGGTCCTTCGAGGCGTGGCGGCAGGCGCTCCCCTGGCTCCCGACGACGCGCCTCTCGCGCCAGGCGGTGTCCTCGCTCGTGGAGATGCTCGCGGACGACGTCGCGCGCCGCACCGCACCGGACGAGGTCCTCGTGCGGGCCATCGCCCTCGTGGCGCTCGGGAGCGCCGAGGCGCACGCGGGACAGGGCGGCTCCCCCTCCGGCAACGGCACCGAAAGGCGCACCGAACCGGGGATGCCCGAGGAGGGCGAGGCCTCGCTCGCCTCGCGGGTCAGCCGGCTCCTCACCCCCCAGCCGCCGCTGAGTCATGCACAGACGACGGCGGTGCTCGCCGGCTCGGGCCTTCTGCTCGCCGTCCCGACTGTTCTTCTGCTCGCGCCGGGGCTCTTCAGCTGATCCCTCGCGCTGAGCGTCGATGCGCTCGCGACTCCCCGCTCGCGCCAGGGCTCTTCAGCTGATCCCTCGCAAGCTGGTCCCTCGCGCTAAGCGTCGATGCGCTCGCGATCCAGGCTCGAGCTGCCGGTCACGACGAAGTCCTTGCGCGGCGCCACCTCCGAGCCCATGAGCAGCTCGAAGACCTCCTCCGCGCGTTGGGCGCTCTCGATCGTGACGCGGCGCAGGCTGCGGTGGCGCGGGTCCATTGTGGTCTCCGCGAGCTGGTCGGCATCCATCTCGCCGAGGCCCTTGTAGCGCTGGATCGGCTCCTTGTAGCGGCGGCCATCGGCCTCGAGGCGCTTGAGCTGGGCATGGAGCTGGTTCTCGGAGTAGGTGTAGACCATCTCGTTGGCCTTGCTCCCGGGATTGACGACCTCGAGGCGATGCAGCGGCGGAACGGCAGCGTAGACGCGCCCGTCCTCGATCATGGGCCGCATGTACCGGAAGAAGAGCGTGAGGAGCAGGGTCCGAATGTGGGCGCCGTCGACGTCGGCGTCAGTCATGAGGATGACGCGCCCGTAGCGGGCGGCTTCGAGGTCGAAGCTGCGGCCCGAGCCCGCGCCGACCACCTGGATGAGCGCGGCGCACTCGGCGTTGGAGAGCATGTCCCCCACCGACGCCTTCTGGACGTTGAGGATCTTGCCGCGAATGGGCAACAGGGCCTGGAATTCGGAGGAGCGCGCGTGCCGTGCCGTGCCGAGCGCGGAATCGCCCTCGACGATGAAGAGCTCGGATCGGGTGACGTCGTCCGTGCGGCAGTCGATGAGCTTGGCCGGAAGCGTGGAGGATTCGAGCGCCGTCTTACGCCGCTGGGTTTCCTTGTGAAGCCGCGCCGTGACGCGGGACTTCATCTCGTTGACGACCTTCTCGAGGAGCACCGCACTCTGGTTGCGGTCCGCACGCGCCGTCGAGCCGAGCTTCGCGGAGAGTTCCTTCTCCATGACCCGCGCGACGATCTGGCGGACGGCGGGGGTGCCGAGGATCTCCTTCGTCTGGCCCTCGAACTGGGGCTCGGCGAGCCGGACCGTGAGCACGGCCGTGAGCCCCGCCATGACGTCGTCCTTCTCGATCTTGTCGTTGCCGGCCTTGAGCTTGCGCGCGTTGGCCTCGACGGCCTTGCGGAACACCTTCAGGAGCGCGGCCTCGAAGCCCGCCTGGTGCGTTCCGCCCTTCGGCGTCGCAATGATGTTCACGAAGGTCCGGACGGTCGTGTCGTAGCCCACGCCCCAGCGCAGGGCGACGTCGACCTCGCAGTCGCGATCGACCTCCGCGATCCGGCTGTGGCCCTTCTCGTCGAGGACCGGCACGGTCTCCTTGAAGGTCCCGGAGCCGTGGAGACGCCATGTGTCGGTCACCGGCGCATCGATCGCGAGGTAGTCCGCGAATTCGGAGATCCCGCCGTCGTGGTGGAAGACCTCCTCGTGCGGACCGGACTCGCCCGGAGTCCCGGCGAGCCGCCGCTCGTCGCGCACCGTGATCCGGAGGCCCGGGACGAGGAACGACGTCTGGCGGGCGCGGCCCACGAGCTCGTCGTAGGAGAACTTCGCGTCAGGCGTGAAGATCTGCCGGTCCGCCCAATAACGGATGCGCGTGCCGGTCACCCCACGCTTTGCCTTGCCGACGACGTCGAGCACCGAGTCGTCGACGAACGCCTCGAACGTCGCGTCGGGGCTCACGCGAGAGCCGGCATCGGCGAAGCGGCCGGGCTCCCCTCGCCGGAACGACATCTGATAGGTCTTGCCGCCCCGGTCCACCTGGACGTCGAGCCGCGCCGAGAGCGCGTTCACCACCGACGCGCCCACACCGTGGAGGCCGCCGGACGCGGTGTAGGAACCGCCACCGAACTTGCCGCCCGCGTGAAGCTTTGTGAAGACGACCTCGACGCCGGTCAGGCCCGTCTTCGGCTCGACATCGACCGGGATGCCACGCCCGTCATCGTGCACCTCCACCGAACCGTCCGGGTGGAGGATGACCTTGATGTCCCGTCCGAAGCCTGCCAGAGCCTCGTCGACGGAGTTGTCGATGATCTCCCACAGGCAGTGCATGAGCCCGCGGGAATCCGTCGAGCCGATGTACATGCCGGGGCGCTTTCGAACGGCCTCGAGCCCTTCGAGGACGGACAGGTGCCTGGCGGTGTATTCAGAGCTCGGGGTCACGCTCGGGGGGCTCCTTCGGAACGAGAACTTGGTGCGCGGTACGGGCACGCGCCATCTCCACAGCGTAGTCGCCCCGCGGGACATTCCTTTTCCGCCACTCTGTCAGTTGCCGAATCGGGACCGAGTGCCCTGTCGAACGCCGGTTGCGTTATGGAAGAGTGATACGCCCCGAGCGAAAGTAGCCGTTTTACGGGATGGGTCGTTGGGGGATGGGGTGTTAGATGGGGTAGACCGAGGAAGCGCCCGGTACCGGTGAAGGAGGCCACGATGACTTCAGCCCTTGCAGATCGCACACTGACCGCTGTCGACCGCTGCGACCGCTGCGGCGCGCAGGCCTACGTTCGAGTGGTCCTCGAGGCCTCTGGTGGAGAACTCATGTTCTGCGCGCACCACGCGCGCGCCGTCGAGACGACCCTGCGGCCCAAGGCGTCGCACTGGCACGACGAGACGTCACGCCTGAGCGAGAAGGCCGCGCTCCCGGAGGACTGACCTCCCGGACCACGAGCCTCGCGCCGATCGCGGGCGGAACAGCCGCCGGAAGGGCCCGGACACCAAAGTGGTGTCCGGGCCCTTCCGCGTTCACTGTGACGCGGTTCTCTGTGACGCGCCAGCCGAGGCCATCAGGGTGAACCGCGGGACGCCGCGCAACGTCTTGAGGGAGTCTGGCCGGAACCGCCGCTGGCGCCCCGCGCCTGCGGCCCGGCCGCCCGGAAAGGACAACCCGATGTTCAACGCACTGGCCCGACGTGGAGCGCTCCGCCGGTGGCTCTCGGCGGCAAGCCTCTCGGTCCTCGTCCTCGCAGTGGGCGCGGCGGCTCCGGCTGTCGCCCTGACTCCGACGCCGGGAGGGCCATCCTCATCGTTCAACAAACCCGGCGACCTTTTGATCGCCGATCAGTTCAACAATCGCGTCATCGAGGTCAATGCCGAGCACCAGATCGTCTGGCAGTTCGGCCTCGGTCCCGGTGACTTCTCCGCCCGTTCGATCATCGGCACCAACGACGCACAGCGGGTGGGGCCGCTCACGCTCATGGCCGGGACGGGCACTCCCCCGAACACTGTTCCCGGGTGCCCCCAAGGGTGTGCTGACAACCGTGTGATCCTGGTCAATCCCGCCGGCCATATTGTGTGGCAGTACGGCACCTTCGGCGTCACCGGCTCGGGGCCTGACCAGCTCAACACTCCTGTCCAGTCCACGTGGCTCCCCGATCAGCACGTGCTCATCACTGATCAGGCCAACGAGCGGATCATCGAGGTCGACCTCGCCAAGCACATCGTCTGGCAGTACGGCATGACGGGGACCACGGGAATCGGATTCGACCAGCTCAACAACCCGAACAGCGCCGAGCTCCTGGCCAATGGGCACATCCTCATCTCCGATGAGAACAACAACCGGGTGATCGAGGTCAACCGCCAGCACCAGATCGTCTGGCAGTACCCTGCCGTCCCGGATCCGTCGCTCCTCAGCGGCGCGGCGTTCGCGAGCCGGCTGGTCAGCGGCGACACGCTCATCACGGACTCGAACAACAGCCGGGCCATCGAGGTCACTCCGGCCGGCAAGGTCGTGTGGAGTTACACGACCAACCTGCAGCCCGGCAGCAACCCGGCGCCACTGCCCACGCGGGCCGTGCGGCTGGCCAGCGGCAACACCCTCATCAGCGACCAATTCAACAACCGGGTGATCGAGGTCAGCCCCGCGGGCACGATCGTCCGGCAGGAGGGCCTCCTCAACGTCTCCGGCTACAGTCCGACGACGACGACGGCCGGCCTCTTCGCGCCCTATGACGCGAAGGTTGTGGGCGACTACACGGGGCTCACGCCGCCGTTCGGCTTCCGCCACTGATCAAGCCGGAGGCGAAGCCGCACCTCACCGCACACTGACCGAACCAACCCAGAAGCGCCGGGACCGCACAGATCGAACTGTGTGGCCCCGGCGCTTCGCCGTGGACTGCGAATCACCGCGGATTCAGGCGGTGACTGGTGGACGAGTGCCTAGTCGAGGTAGTCGCGCAGCACCTGCGAACGCGACGGGTGGCGCAGCTTCGACATCGTCTTGGACTCTATCTGGCGAATGCGCTCGCGCGTCACGCCGTAGACCTTGCCGATCTCGTCGAGGGTCTTCGGCTGGCCGTCGGTCAGGCCGAAGCGCATGGCCACAACGCCCGCCTCCCGCTCGGAGAGCGTGTCGAGGACGGAGTGGAGCTGCTCTTGGAGGAGCGTGAAGCTCACGGCATCGGCGGGCACCACGGCCTCGGAATCCTCGATGAGGTCGCCGAACTCCGAGTCGCCATCCTCGCCCAGCGGGGTGTGCAGAGAGATCGGCTCACGTCCGTACTTCTGCACCTCGACGACCTTCTCGGGCGTCATGTCGAGCTCCTTGGCGAGCTCCTCCGGGGTGGGCTCGCGGCCCAGGTCCTGCAGCATCTGCCGCTGGACGCGGGCGAGCTTGTTGATGACCTCGACCATGTGCACCGGAATGCGGATGGTGCGGGCCTGATCGGCCATAGCGCGCGTGATGGCCTGACGGATCCACCACGTCGCGTACGTGGAGAACTTGAAGCCCTTCGTGTAGTCGAACTTCTCGACCGCGCGGATGAGGCCCAGGTTGCCTTCCTGAATCAGGTCGAGGAAGAGCATGCCGCGGCCGGTGTAGCGCTTTGCTAGCGAGACCACAAGCCTCAGGTTTGCCTCGAGCAGGTGGTTCTTGGCCCGCTCGCCATCGTGCACGATGCGCTCGAGGTCGTGGCGGTACTGGGCGTCGTAGGACGACTCCGCCTCGTCGAGCTTGTGCTTCGCGAACAGGCCAGCCTCGATGCGCAGGGCGAGGTCGACCTCCTGTTCGGCATTCAGCAGCGCGACCTTGCCGATCTGCTTGAGGTAGTCCTTGACGGGATCCGCCGTGGCGCCAGCCGACGTGACCTGCTGGACCGGCGCGTCGTCCTCGTCAGCATCGGAGATAACCAGGGCCGCAGAGCCAGTGGTGCGCCCCTTGGTCCCGGTGTCTTCCTCTACCTCGGTCTCGGCCGCGAGTTCGTCGTCGGCCGGGGTCACAGCGTCGAGATCCGCGGCCTCGGCCTCAAGTTCATCAGACCCGGTGGCCGCCTCCGCGTCCTTGCCCTTCGTTGCCGCCTTGGCAACCGCGGGGTCCGCGGCCACGGACTTGCGTACCGTCGTCTTGGACTTGGTCGCAGGCGTGGTCTTGGAGCGCGAGCCCGATGTTGCTCGCTTGCTGGACGCAGCCTTCGGCACCTCGGTCTCCACCGTGGCCTTCTGAGCCGTTTCCTTCTCCGTGGGGGGCGTCACGATCACCTTCCTGCCGCAGTGCTGGAGTCGCCAAGGGGGCAACACCACTATGACCCTGTCAAGTCCGTGCTCCGCGCAGCGCGCGTCTCGGACCGAAGGGTCTTATGTAGAAAACCCCTCGACCGCTGGATTCGTTCCCAAATTCACAGAATTCGGCAGAAACTTCGCGGCTTCCGATGCTCGGACCCGACCGGGTCTGGCGTCCATTGTCGCACGAGACCCGCACGACGGCGGCATTCGGCGGCCGAAGGCCCTCATGCGACGTCGCTCAGCCTCCTCCATGCCGTCTCGGGCCGCCGTGCCCACGCCGCGAGTTCACCGCTTTCGACGAGCGCCAGGAACAGCTCGGCGAAGCGGTAGTCCGGCGCCGCACTCAGGGCGCGGCGCAGGAAGCCGACCGCCTTCGCCCCACGGCCGCGCACCCAATGGATCCAGCCGAGCATCGCCAACGCAGGGGCTCGCACTTCCGGCGCTTCCATCGAGGTCATGGCCCGGAGGACGCGCTCGAGGCGGCCGATCCGCTCCCATGAGGGCGGCTCAGGAGTGCTGCCCAGCAGAACGCCTCCGAAGGCAAGGGCTGCCTCCTCGAGACCGGCACTGTCCAGCCCGTCGCGCCCTGGATTGACGCCTTCCAGCTCGGGATTGGCACCTTCCAGTTCGGGATTGGCACCTTCCAGCTCGTCGCACCCCGTTTCGACGTCGACGGACTTGGGATTGTCCACCCGCTCGGTGTGCGCCGACCACGCCGCGAGGATCTGCCGAGCCTCCCTCGCGGTGAGGCCGCCGGGCAGCTCGGGCAGCTCGGGAAGCCCCCGCAACATCTGCTCCCCCAAGTCAGCGCCGCTGGGCCTTGCAGAGCGGCCAGCGGCCCCATTCGCGGACCTGAGGTCGCGGTCGTACTTCTTGCCGTTCTCCAGAGTCCCCACCCATGCCGCGCGACCGCCCAAGGCTGCCGCGACGATGACGGCGTCGCGTAACGCAGGGCGCGCGAGCGACGCCGCGAGCAAGCTCAGCCGCTCGGGCCCGGGCGCCCGGGAGTCGCCGAGCGTGTCCTCCCAGGCAGCCAGCGCGGCCGCGAATTCGCACGGATCCCACCACGACCGGGTGTGAACGCCGTAATGGTCGGCCGGCCGGGCGCCAGCCGACGATCCTCGCGAAGGCGATCCCCCGCCAGGCAGCGCGGCGCGGAGAGGCCCGCCGCCGGCGGGCGCCTCGAACGTGCTGCCACGGTAGACGAGCTCCGTGCCGAGCCGGCTCGCGGTGATTGTCTCGACGCGCTCCCCGGGCCACGGGCAGCACGACGATCTGCTGCACAGCATGCTGCGCCAGTGCCGCTCGCCGACGAGCCACGCATCGAGCACAGGAAGCCCGGCGCGGGCAAGGGCGGCCTGCAGCTCGGTCACGAGGCCGTGCCGGGGCGGATTCGCCGCCTCGGCCCACGGCTGCGCCGTGTAGACGACGAGGACGGCCCCGTCGGCGAGGGGATCGGTGGACAGATATCCGCAGACCGCCTCGGCGTAGGCCGCGAGATCGCCGCCGTCTCGCGGCGGCAGATCGACCCTCACCGTGACGCCCACCGTCCCGGAGCCTACGGTGACGGCGACGAGGCTCTCCGACGGCCACTCCCCCATGGCGTGCGGGATGTAGCCGAGGAGGTCTTCGGGTTCGCGGATGACGAGCTCTGCCGGCTCCCGAGCGGGCTGTGGCCTGCCTTGGCCCTGGTCTGAATGATCCATGGAGCCAGTCTTGCCGCGCCCAACCGGCAGCGGGTCCGCCCGTCGGCACATGTGGACGACACGCCCCGACGATTTCTGGGGACGAGGAATCAGCGCACGCTGGAGCGCCGCGACCGCACGTCCGCCCACGCGTCGCGCAGGGCCTCGCGCAGCGGTGGGACGGGCACGCCGCTCGCGGCGAGCTGACGGCGCACCTTGCGCCGGACCCCGAGGATCATCGCGGCGCCGAACGCCATCACCACGAGCTGCGCGGCGAGGGCCACCCTGAAGGCGCCGAGCGAGTAGAGGCCGGCCGGCGAGAGTCCGAGCCCGTGCTGAAGGTCGAGCAGATAGCCGATCAGGAACATCGTCACGAGCGCGGCGACGAAGCCCCCGGAGTTGACGATTCCGGTCGCCGTCCCGAGCCGATGCGAGGGGTTAAACGTCCGCGCGAAGTCGAAACCGATCATCGAGCTCGGGCCGCCGACGGCGAGGACGGCCACGAGCACGAAAAGCAGCCCCAGCGGCGCCTGCCCAGGCCAGAGCAGGACTACCGACCACACGATCGCCGTGAGTCCCGTGATGGTGAGCACGAGGGTCGATCGGCGCAGCGGATGCCGTGACACGAAGCGGCCCATGGGCGGGCCCGCGAACAGCGCCACCACCACGAAGAACGACATCAGCCCGGCGGCCGTCGCGGAGTCATACCCCTCGCCGGCCACCATGAACGGGAATCCCCACGCCAGGGCGAACACATTGCCGCTGAACTGCACCGTGAAGTGGCTCCACAGCCCGAGGCGAGTCCCCGGCTGCCGCCAGGCGGCTCCGAGCACGGCTCGCGTCCCCTCCGGAGCCCCCTCGGCGGGCTTTGCGGCCCCCGCAGGCGCGTTCCGGAGGAAGGCCAGAACGAGCACGACGACGAGCACGGACAAAGAGGCCAAGGAGAGGAAGCCTGTTGTCCAGCCGCGGGCGTGCAGGAGCGCCAGGAACGGGATGACGCTCACGAGTTGGCCGAGCATGCCGAGCATGCCGGTCAGCTGGGTCAGGAGGGGGCTGCGCTTTGCGTTGAACCACAAGGGCACGAGCCTGAGGACCGAGACGAACGTCATGGCGTCGCCCATGCCGACGAGCATGCGGCCAATGATGCCGGTCACCACGGACTCGGCCACCGAGATCTGGAGCTGGCCGAGCGCCATGAAGACGGCACCCGTGGCGACCATGATCCGCGAGCCGAAGCGGTCCACCAGCATGCCGACCGGGATCTGGAGCGACGCGTAGACAACGAGCTGGAGGACGGTGAAGGCGGAAAGGACGGCCCCGCCTGCGTGGAAGCGGTCGGACGCCTCAAGGCCGACGACGCCGAACGACGTCCTCTGCACGACAGCCACGAGGTACGCGAAGACCCCGATCCCCCAAACGGTCCACGCGCGCCAGCTATTCACGCGTCCGATCCTAGTCGGACGGCGAGACGGGCCCCCCAGATGACCTGCCGTCGTCGTCCGCGCCGGGCTCAGGCTGGCCTTCCTGGGTCGCGAGGTACGCCTCGACCGCAGCGCCGAGCACCTCGGCATCCGGGAGCTCGCCGCTCATGGCGGCAAGCAGCGAGCGGCGCGGCGCGTCAGCGCTGCGCTCGTCGAAGCGCGCCTCGAGCCCCTCGACGAGCTCGCGGACCTCGTCCGAGGATGCGACCTGCTCGGCGATCTGGCGCTCGACCTCCCGCCCGGCCTCGCGCAGGCGATCCGTGGGAAGCATGAGGGAGGCGGCCGCCCCGAGGTGTTCGAGGGCCGCGACGGCGGAGCCAGGGTACTCGGCCTCGGAGAGGTAATGCGGCGTGTGGACCACGAAGCCGGCCACGCCGCGGCCCGACTCGACGAGCCGCAGCTCGAGCAGGTGCCCGATCGCGGCCGGAACGCTCACGACGGGCTTCCAGCGCGAGATCCCCTCGACCAGCTCGGGCCGGTTCCCGTGCACCGTGACGCCGAGCGGGCGCGTGTGCGGGACGGGCATGGGGATCGAGTGGGTCCACAGCACGAGGCGCACATCCAGCCGCTCGACGAGGCCGACGACGGCGCGCGCGAACCGCTCCCACTGGAAGTCCGGCTCGGGACCGGCCAGGAGCAAGTAGGGCTGCCCCAGCCCGTCGTCGAGCGCATACAGCGCCAGACGGAGTGGTGTGTAGTCCTCGAGGTGGTCCTCATTGAACGTGATTCTGGGCCTCCGCGCGCGGTAGTCCAGCAGGGCGTCGATGTCGAACTCGACGACGGTGCGCGGCTCGCCCGTGCGCAGGAGCTCGGTGGTGATCTGATCGACCGCCTGCCCGGCATCGGCGAAACCCGTGAAGCCCATGAGCAGCGGCAACCCCTTGAGCGCGGGGTCGTCGAGCAGCTCCTGGGCCGCCGAGTAGAGGCCGGCGGGGTCCTGAAGCGGCCCTCTCCGGGCAAAGTCCATGAGTTTTCGCTCCCTATAAGAGTCGATCGAAGTCATCCGCCGGTGGCGGGGCGTCGCGGAGGCATGCGGTAACGGCGACACCCATGTCAACGGCGTTCGGCCTTCCATCATTCCACCAGCGGCTACGATCGGAAGTCCGAGGCTGCGCAGGGCTGCACAGGCGCCCGGCCGGCCCGAACGCACCTGACGCCCAGAAGAATCGAGGCACTATCCCGTGTTCATCAACGCCGAAGCATCCCTGAGTGCCGTCGCGCGGGACCTGCGCAAGACCCGCAGCGACGCAGTCGTGATCGGAGTCGCCCAGGGAACCGATGGCCCTGTCCTCCTGGACAGCCCGCTGAGCGCGAAGAACGCCGAGGCGGTCCAGGGGACGCTCGCGATGCTCGGGGCCACGGGCGCGCCGGACCAGCTTCTCCGTCTGCCCGGCGTGCCGGAACTGAACACCCAGGTCATCGCCCTCGCGGGAGTCGGAAGGCTCGACGGCGCCGCGCCCTCGCACGAGCAGCTCCGCCGCGCCGCAGGCTCCGCGGTCCGGCAGCTCGCCGGACTCGGCACCGTGATCCTCGCGTTCCCCGCCCCGTCCGCTGGGGAGGTCGCCGCGGTCGCCGAGGGCGCCGCGCTCGGCGCGTACTCCTACACCGAGCACCGCGCGCGCTCGGCTGAGGCCTCGAAGCCGAACGTCGAGCGCGTCGTCGTGCTCACGCCGCTCGCCGGGAGCGCGGCCGCGGACGCCGCCCTGGCGCGCGCCGCCGTCGTCGGCCAGGCCGTCAACACGACCCGCACGCTCGTCAACATGCCGCCGAGCCAGCTCTACCCGGCGGCGTTCGCCGATGCCGCGAAGGAACTCGCCAAGAGCACGTCGTCGGTGAAGCTCACGGTGTGGGACGAGAAGCGTCTCGAGAAGGACGGCTTCGGCGGCATCCTCGCCGTTGGGCAGGGCAGCTCGCGGCTCCCGCGGCTCGTGAAGGTCGAGTACACGCCGTCGCAGGCAGCGAAGGCACGGTCCGTTCACCTCGTCGGCAAGGGCATCACGTTCGACACGGGCGGCATCTCGATCAAGCCCGCGGCCAAGATGGACGAGATGAAGAGCGACATGGCGGGCGCAGCCTCCGTGCTGGCCGCGGTCCTCGCGGCCGCGAAGCTCGGGCTCAAGACGAAGGTCACCGGCTGGCTGTGCATCGCCGAGAACATGCCGTCCGGCAGCGCCCAGCGGCCGTCCGACGTCATCGTCATGCGCGGTGGGACGAGCGTCGAGGTGCTCAACACGGACGCCGAGGGGCGCCTCGTCATGGCGGACGGCCTCGCGGCGGCGAGCGAAGAGAACCCCGACGTCATCATCGACATCGCGACTCTCACGGGCGCGGCGATCATCGCGCTCGGCACCCGCACCGCCGGGCTCATGGGCGACTCGACCGTCACCGCCGGGCTCAAGTCCGCGGCCGACGACGAGGGCGAGGCAGCGTGGCCCATGCCGCTTCCCGAGGAGCTCAGGGCCGGGCTCGACTCGCCGGTGGCGGACATCGCGAACGTCGGCGACAGGCCGGGCGGGATGCTCACCGCCGGGATCTTCCTGCGCGAGTTCGTGGGCGACCGCACTGACGGCACCCCGATCCCGTGGGCGCACATCGACATCGCGGGTCCCTCGTACAACACGGGCTCGGCGTACGGCCACACCCCCAAGCTGGGGACGGGTGCCATGGTTCGCACGCTCGTGCGTTATCTCGAGGGCATGGGGGCCCAGGCGAACTGAGCGCTCGCCGGACACGTCCTGGCGAGGGGCGTCCCACCGGGACGCCCCTCGCGGCGTGTCGCTGGCCGAAACGCCGCGACGCCCGCGCGTCATTCTTTTCCCCACCGAGGACATGCTTTTCGCAGTATGAGAACATAAATCCACTTTGCGGAACGTCCGAACCTGCGTGAGCCTTGCCACAACGGAGAGACAAACCACCGGGGGAAGGTGGAGCATAGTCCGTCAGGGAGATAGGGTTGCCCTGATACCGGGCCTGCCAGCGTACCGGCTGGCGGGCACATCGTCACCTACGACGGCTTATCGCCGTCCTTCAATGCGAGGGAGCGTCACGTGGCCGACCAGCCTACTGCGCAGGAATTCGACATCTTGGTCCTCGGAGGCGGCAGTGGCGGCTACGCAGCAGCTCTGCGCGCCGTCCAGTTCGGCCTCAGCGTCGGGCTAGTCGAGAAGGGCAAGCTCGGCGGGACGTGCCTGCACAACGGCTGCATCCCCACGAAGGCCCTCCTGCACGCCGCCGAGCTCGCGGACCACGCCCGCGACTCCGCGAAGTACGGCATCAACGTGAGCCTCGAGAGCATCGACATCAACGCGGTCAACGCGTACAAGGACGGCGTGATCGCCGGCAAGTTCAAGGGCCTCACGGGCCTCATCAAGTCCAAGGGCATCACGGTCATCGAAGGCGAAGGCCGACTCACCGCCCCGGACACGATCACCGTGAACGGCACCGCCTACAAGGGCAAGAACATCATCCTCGCCACGGGCTCGTACTCGCGCTCGCTCCCCGGCCTCGAGCTCGGCGGTCGGGTCATCACGTCGGACCAGGCGCTGGAGCTCGACTTCATCCCGAAGTCGGCGATCGTCCTCGGCGGCGGCGTGATCGGCGTCGAGTTCGCCTCGGTGTGGAAGTCCTTCGGAGTCGATGTCACGATCGTCGAGGGCCTGCCCTCGCTCGTCCCGAACGAGGACGACGCGATCGTCAAGCAGCTCGAGCGCGCGTTCAAGAAGCGCGGGATCAAGTTCAACACGGGCACGTTCTTCCAGAGCGTCGAGCAGGACGACAACGGCGTCAAGGTCACGCTCGTCGACGGCAAGACGTTCGAGGCTGAGCTCCTGCTCGTCGCGGTGGGCCGCGGTCCGGTGACGGCGAACCTCGGGTACGAGGAGCAGGGCGTCACGATCGACCGCGGCTTCGTCATCACGAACGAGCGCCTCCACACGGGCGTCGGCAACATCTACGCGGTCGGCGACATCGTGCCGGGCGTCCAGCTGGCCCACCGCGGCTTCCAGCAGGGCATCTTCGTCGCCGAGGAGATCGCGGGCCTCAGCCCCGTCGTCGTCGAGGACGTCAACATCCCGAAGGTGACGTTCTGCGACCCCGAGATCGCGACCGTCGGCTACACGGAGAAGGGCGCGAAGGCGAAGTTCGGCGACGACCAGATCCAGACGCAGGAATACAACCTCGCGGGCAACGGCAAGAGCTCCATCCTCGGGACGACCGGAATCGTGAAGGTCGTCCGCCAGAAGGACGGCCCCGTGATCGGCGTGCACATGATCGGCGCCCGCATGGGCGAGCAGATCGGCGAGGCGCAGCTCATCGTCAACTGGGAGGCCTACCCGGAGGATGTCGCACAGTTCATCCACGCCCACCCGACCCAGAACGAGTCCCTCGGCGAAGCGCACCTCGCGCTGGCCGGCAAGCCGCTCCACGGCTGAGCCCACCGGATACCGACATCAATCGCACGACAGAAACCACAAAGGAGCACGGAGACAATGTCTGAATCCGTCAACTTGCCGGCTCTCGGGGAGAGCGTCACCGAAGGCACCGTCACGCGCTGGCTCAAGCAGGTGGGTGACCGCGTCGAGGTTGACGAGCCCCTCGTCGAAGTCTCGACGGACAAGGTGGACACCGAGATCCCCTCGCCGGTAGCCGGCATCCTCGAGGAGATCCTCGTCGCGGAGGACGAGACGGCCGAGGTCGGGGCTCCGCTCGCGCGCATCGGCGACGGCGCCGGATCCAGCGAGGCCCCCGCGGCGCCTGCCGACCAGGAGACGTCAGCGCCCGCCGAGGCTGCACCCGCCGAGCCCGCGCCCGCTGAAGCCGCTCCGCAGGAGCAGGCTCCGGCGGAGGAGCCCGCCGAGCCGTCGGCGGCCCAGGCGGCGCCTGAGGGTCACGAGGTCACCCTTCCTGCGCTCGGCGAGAGCGTCACGGAAGGCACGGTGACGCGTTGGCTCAAGAGCGTTGGCGACGCCGTCGAGGTCGACGAGCCGCTCTTGGAGGTCTCGACCGACAAGGTCGACACCGAGATCCCGTCCCCCGTGGCCGGCACGCTCCAGGAGATCCGCGTGAACGAGGACGAGACGGCCGAGGTTGGCGCGGTCCTCGCGATTGTCGGCTCCGGTGCCGCGGCTCAGGCCGCGCCCGCAGCGGAGGCCCCGGCTCCCGCCCAGGCTGCCCCGGCGCAGGCCGCTCCGGCCCACTCTGCTCCGGCCCAGACCGCTCCCGCCTCCGCTCCGGCACCGGCTCAGGCCGCACCGGCTCCGGCTCCGGCTCCGACTCCGACTCCGACTCCGACCCAGGCTGCGCCGGCACCGGCTCAGGCCGCGCCTGCCGCACCCTCGGCACCGGCCGCGGGCGGCTCCGAGGCCGGCTACGTGACCCCACTCGTGCGCAAGCTCGCGAACCAGCAGGGCGTCGATCTGTCGACGGTCACCGGCACGGGCGTCGGCGGCCGCATCCGGAAGCAGGATGTTGTCGCTGCAGCCGAAGCCAAGCAGGCGGCCGCCCAGGCCCAGGCGGCGCCCGCTCAGGCCGCGCCGACCGCCGCCGCGCAGGCTCCGGCTCCGGTGGTCCCGTCGTCCTTGCGTGGCACCACCGAGAAGGCTCCGCGCATCCGTCAGGTCATCGCGCGCCGCATGCGCGAGTCGCTCGACACGTCGACCCAGCTCACGCAGGTCCACGAGATCGACATGACCAAGATCGCGAAGCTCCGCGACCGTGCCAAGGGCGCCTTCCAGGCCCAGAACGGCGTCAAGCTCACGTTCCTCCCGTTCATCGCGAAGGCTGTCGCCGAGGCGCTCAAGCAGCACCCGAAGCTCAACGCGGAGTACAACGAGGAGAAGCAGGAGATCACGTACCACAACGCGGAGCACCTCGCGATCGCGGTGGACACCGAGAAGGGCCTCCTCGTTCCCGTCATCAGCAACGCGGGTGACCTGAACCTTGCCGGCCTCGCGGGCCGCATCGCCGACGTCGCGGCGCGCACCCGCAGCGGCAAGATCGGCCCCGACGAGCTCTCGGGCGGCACGTTCAGCATCACGAACATCGGCTCGGTGGGGGCCCTCTTCGACACGCCGATCATCAACCAGCCCCAGGTCGCGATCCTCGGCACTGGTGCGATCGTCAAGCGCCCGTGGGTGACGCAGAACGCGGAGGGCGACGACGTCATCTCGGTCCGCTCGATGATGTACCTCTCGCTGACCTACGACCACCGGCTCGTCGACGGCGCGGATGCGGGACGCTTCCTGCAGACGCTCCGTGCGCGCCTCGAGGGCGGCGCGTTCGAGGCTGACCTCGGCGTCTGAGTCGGTCCGCTCACCGTGACTCGCTGAGGGTGACGGCTTGACCCAAATGGGTCTCGCCGTCACCCTCATTCGTTACCCACTTGGAACCCCCTCGCACCCGTGAAGCGGCCGGGCAGACCCCATGCCAACAACTAGAATCGGGACCATGACTGTCGTCTTCAGCATCGTCCTCTTCATCCATATTGTTGGGGCGGCCATGATCGTGGGCCCGTGGATCGCCAATATGAAGGCTCCGACCGTGGGGGCGCGGCAGTTCGACGGTGCCATGACCCAGCTCGTCACGGGCATCATCCTCGCGGGCCTCCTGCCCGTCATGGTCAGCACGGTCCCCAGCTGGCCCACCCCCGACTACCCGAAGCTCATCGTCAAGTTCGTCGTGGCGATTGTGGTCGGCGCGCTCGCCTTCGTGGGCAACCGCCGGCGCAAGGCAGGCGAGCCTGTCGCCCCCGGCGTGGCCCACGCCGTCGGCGGTCTCGCTCTGCTGAACATCGCGATCGCGACGATCTGGCCCTAGGTCCACCCGCCTGTTTCCGGCGCACACCAAGGCGGCCCCGTCCGCGCTTCTTCATCCAAGCGCAGGCGGGGCCGCTTTGTGCCTACGATGGCCGGGCCAGTTCACACTCTCAGCCCATCAGCACAGCGAAGGAGCGCAGTATGGCCACCATCCGCACAGCCCACACCGTCTGGAACGGCAGCCTCATGGAGGGCGCAGGGCAGACGACCCTCGACACGTCCGGGCTCGGAACCTATGACGTCACGTGGAAGGCCCGCAGCGCCGAGTCAAACGGCAAGACGAGCCCCGAGGAGCTCATCGCAGCGGCCCACTCAGCCTGCTTCTCGATGGCGTTCAGCAATGGGCTCGCCGAGGCCGGCTACACAGCCGACGAGATCCGCACGCAGGCCGAAGTCGACTTCGTGCCGGGCACGGGCATCACCACGAGCAAGCTCACGGTCTCCGCGAAGGTCCCCGGCATCGGCGAGGACGAGTTCCAGCAGATCGCCGCGAGCGCGAAGGCGGGGTGCCCTGTGAGCCAGGCCCTCGCTGCCATCAAGATCACGCTCACCGCCTCCCTCGAGTCCTGAGGCACCGGCCGTTCGGGGCCGCCGCCCACGAACGGCCCATCACGAACTGGGCCCCCGACCTGCGCCTCGCGGTGCAGCTCGGGGGCCCAGTTGCGTCGGGAGCCCTGTTGCGTCAGGGCCCCGGGGCTCGTCATACAGGTCCGGACTCAGCCTTCGTAGGACGGCACGGCCTCGACGGCCACGCGGGCCTGCGGACGAGGCGGCAGCGGCGCGGGCCGCACCGAGCGGTAGCCTTCCCGGGCGGGCGGACGCTCCGTGGGAATCTCCAGGAGCATCTCCTTGAGCACGCCGATCCCGTGTTCGAGCTGCGGGTCCACCCCCGCGGCATGGGCGTGCGGCGGGTAGGCGATCTCGATGTCGGGCTCGACACCGAAGTTCTCGACGTCCCAGCGGACTCCCCCACCGAACCACGTCGCGTAGCGCGGCTGGCTCACGGCCGTCCCGTCGGCGAGCTTGAAACGGTTGTCGATGCCGACCACCCCGCCCCACGTCCGGGTGCCGATCACGGGGCCGATCCCCCTCAGCTTCCCAACCTGCGTGATGATGTCGCCGTCGGACCCCGCGAATTCGTCCGCGAGGATCACGACCGGCCCGCGGGGAGCGTGTCGCGGATACGTGCGCGGCTGTTCGCCGCGAGGCACGGTCCACCCCGTCACGCGCCGGCCAATGAGCTCTGCCACGAGCTGAGACGTGTGGCCGCCGCGATTGCGACGGACGTCGACCACGAGGGCGTCGAGTGCCGTCTCGGTGTCGAGGTCGCGGTGGAGCTGTGCCCACCCGCGCGCGGCCATGTCCGGCACGTGCAGATAGCCGAAACGCCCGTCTGAGGCCTCGCGCACGAGGCGGCGGTTGGCCTGGACCCAGTCCTGGTAGCGCAGCCGCTCCTCATCGCGGATCGGCACGACCGCGATGCGCCGCCGGGCTCCCTCCTCCCCCGCGTGCGCTGAACCGTTGAGGATCGTGAGCTCGACCGCCTTGCCCGCGGCCCCCACGAGCGCCGTCGCCGGGCCGAAGTCCGGGCCGAGGGGGACACCGTCGACGGCGAGGAGGCGGTCGCCCGCGCGCACGCCCGCTCCGGGCGCCGCGAGCGGCGAGGTCGCGAGCGGATCGGACGACTCGCTCGCGAGGACCCGCCGAACCACCCAGCCGTCGTCATAGTCGAACTCCGCCCCGAGGCGGCCCTGGCCGCCTGCGCCCGGTTCGGAGGGCAGTTTGGGCGTGACGTAGGCGTGGGAGGTGCCGAGCTCGCCATGCACCTCCCACAGGAGGTCCACAAGGTCGTCGTGAGAGCCGAGGCGGTCCACGAGGGGCTCGTACCGGCCGCGCACCTCGTCCCAGTCCTGGCCCGCCATGTCCGGCGTCCAGAAGAAGTCGCGCTGGAGCCGCCACGCCTCGGCGAAGGCCTGCCGCCACACCGCCACGGGGTCCAGCCGCACGCGGATGCGGTCGAGCTGCACCTTGACGTGCTCCGGGCTGTCGTCGTCGGCCTTCGAGGCGCTCGGCACGGAGTGGAGCTGGCGGTCGCTCACGTACACGACCCGCGAGCCGTCCCCGCTCAGCCGGTAGGCGTCGAGCGAGCCGACGAGCGTTGTGGTCCGAGAGTCGCCGAGGTCGAAGCGCTCGAGGCTCGGCTGCGGATCCTTGTCACCGGGCTTCGCCTTGCCCTCGCCCGTGGTCCCCGAGAGATCGTGCGAGAGCCACAGCAGCGCGTCCTTGGCAGCCGTGAGGCGGGAGTAGTTGCCTTGGCGGACCGGCAGGGCAACGACCCTGTGCGCGAGGCCCTCGAGGCTCACGGCGACGGACGACGGCGCGCGCCCACCGCCGTCGCTCGTCGCGCCTTCGGTGTCCCCGCCCTGGGAGTCGCTCGCGGCAGGATCTGCGGCCGCGCCGAAGTCCGCTGCCCGCGGGCCGAACGGTGTGGCGGTCGTCGCCGAGAGGGGCACGAGGTATGGCTTGATGGGGCTCGGGAACGAGAGGTCGAACGAGTGGCCGTCGTAGACCGGGTCGAAGCTGCGCCCCGAGAGGAACGCGAGATACTTGCCGTCGGGCGTGAACGCCGGGGACGCATCGAAGAAGCGTCCGTCGGTCACGTCTGCGATCTGGCCCGTCGAGACATTCGCGAGCCGCAACTTCGAGCGGGAGCCGAACGCCGTCACGGGCTCGCTCCACGCGAGCCACGACGAATCCGGGCTCCACGCAAGCTCCTCGATGCTCCCCTCGTCCACGGTCGAGAGCGTGCGTGACTGACCGGTCTCCGTGTCCACGAGGTGGACCTCGCCGAAGGCAGTGCCCAGCGCCACGTGCCGGCCATCAGGGCTCGGCACGAGCTCCGCGACCCGGTTTGGGGTGGGGAGCTCGAAGTGCTTCGCGACGGCGGCCTGGCTCTCCTCGGGGGCCGCGACGGCGTGCGGAACCGGCACCGCGTACGAGCGCTGTTCCGTCCGCCCCAACGGGACAGAGGCGACCTGGCTCCCGCCAGCCGGCACCGGGGCCGGGAGGCCGCTCCCCTCATCTGCCGCGTCGAGGCCCGAGTCCGCCGAAGTCGGCCCGGCCGCGCCAGGGGCAGCGTGGCCCCACTCTGCCGGGTCCGCGAGGTCCTTGACGAACAGGGCCTCCTCGCCGGAGTGGTCCGCGATGTAGGCGACGCGGTCAGCTCCAAGGGGACGCGCGAGGCGCGCCCGGACCCCCGGGGCGGCCTCGACCACGCGCGACGGGCCGTCCCGGTGCGTGAGCCAGTGCACGGTGCCGTGAGCCTCGACGACGCTCGCGGCGCCGTCGTCCGTGGGCACCGCATCGGCGAGATGACGCCCAACCGCCAACGGGACCGGGCGGCGCGAGGTCGACGCCGAGCCGAGCGCGACCTCGACGCGGCGCGCCTCGGAGTCGAGTCCGTCGAGGAGCCACAGCTCGCCAGCGGACTCGAGGACGATCCGTTCGCCGTCGGTGCTCGCGTGCCTCGCGTAGAAGCGGTCGAAGTCTGTGTGCCGGCGCAGGTCCGAGCCGTCGCGCAGGACCGAGTACACGTTGCCGTAGCCCTCGTGGTCGGAGAGGAACGCGATACGGCCGCCGATCCACATGGGATCGCTCACGTTGCCGCCGAGGCCCGGCGTGAGGAGCCGGAATTCGCCGCCGCCGTCGGCATCGATCCACAGCTTGCCCATGGCGCCGCCGCGGTAGCGCTTCCACGCCGCCGGGTCCCGGGACAGGACCGTGCCGACCACCACCGGCCGCTCGTCACCGACGGACGGCCCGAACGCGACCGAATCCACCGGCCCGTACGGGAGCTCCTCGAGCCACCCGCCATCGACCGGGATGGCGTAGGCGTGGGTGTGCCTCGAGTCGGGCTGGTTGTGGGCGCTCGTGACGATCACGCGGCCGCGCGGATCGAAGCCCTTGACGCGCGTGCTCTGGTGGCCGAAGTACGTGAGCTGGTGGAAGCCTCCGCCGTCGACGTCCGCGGCGACAGCCTCGGGTGCCGTGCCCTGGACCACGCTCCAGACCACTTTCTCCCCGTCCGGGGTGAAACGCGGGTTGCGGGCGGGGAGCTGGAGCGCGGACACCCGCCACGCCCGCCCGCCGTCCACGGGCGCGAGCCACACGTCATCCTCGGCCACGAAGGCGACAAGCCCGCCGTGGACATGGGGGTACCGAAAGTAGCTGGAGGCAGTCATGCTCCGATCATAGGCAAGCGACCTGTCCTCCTCCCGAGAGATCTGTCACTCGGTCCGCTCATGACGGCAGCTCCGGGACCCAACGCACCACGGCCTGCTTTCCGGCTCACGCGGAGAGGATCCGTACCACGCGCCACGCGCCTTCCGTCCGGTCGAGGACGATCCTGAGCATCTGATCCCTTCCGGCGCCCGGGCCCGAAAGCTCGCGGCCCGCTTGGGTGAGGGTTGCGTACCCGGAGCTCAGCACGCGAGCCCGGACGACGGCGGTGCTGCCGCCTGCTTCGGCGGCCTGCGGCA
This sequence comes from Sinomonas albida, assembly GCF_004919045.1. Classification (GTDB taxonomy): domain Bacteria; phylum Actinomycetota; class Actinomycetes; order Actinomycetales; family Micrococcaceae; genus Sinomonas; species Sinomonas albida. The sequence continues at coordinate 113,378 of NZ_SWDW01000004.1, read as the reverse complement.
GGAGCTCGGCTGAGAGGACCTCGGCGCTGAAGCCGTCGAGGCGCGTCCCCTCCCGCTCAAGCCTGTCCAGGAGGCCGGAGTCCGCCGTGGCGGCCTCTGAACCGCGAGCGCTCACCCGTTCCAGGAGTTCCCGGTCTGACGCAGTGATGGCGCGAGCCCTGATCTGGGCGAGCGCCTGGACGGCCTGGACAGGATCGGCGGACTCGGCCCGGCGCCGAAGCACGTCGGGCAGGCCCGACCATGCCGCGGGAGCTTGGACTGTCGCGCCCGCGAAGGCTCCCGCGGCCGACCGCGGAGCCCCGCCCGCCGCGGCCCCCCACGCGACGGCGCAGCCTGCCAGGGCCAGGAGCGCGATTCCGCCCCAGCGGGCAAGCGACCGCCTCGCCACGGACGGATGCCGGGGCAAACGATGCGAAGCCCGTGAGCGTCGGTGGGCTCGCAAGGACCTCGGCGCGGGTTCGCGGGAGGGCGCCGACGGCCATCGCGAGGCTGCGGTCGCCAGCCGTGCCGCAAGAGGTCGCCATAGCATGGCGCATCGGAGGCTCGATAACCCCAACCGGGCAGACGGCCGCCCGGGCAGACGGCCGGCGCCCCGACCCCGCCTCCGGGACTTCCCACGCTCGTCCGGACGGATCCGCGTCACCAGCTCGGGGAGGACGTCGTCGTCGACCGCGGGGGCCAGGTCGACCGGCTCCGGGCGTGCGCTCCGGAAGACCGCCCGGGCGAACTCCGCCGCCGTGGGGCGATCCGCAGGCCGGTCGGCGAGCGCCGCATCGATCGCCGTGGCGAGCTCTGGAGGAACCGTCTCCCGGAGCATCGTGAGCGGCGGTCGCTCTGCGGTGCGGCCCGGCACGGCGCCGGCGAGGCAGAACCAGGCGACGGCGCCCAGGCCGAAGACGTCTGCGGCGGGCCGCAGGGCTGCGTCCTGTTCCTCGGGCGGACCGCTGGGGTCCTCGAAGCCGGGGGTTCCGGATGGGGCCGCTGGCGGGTCGCCTACAAGCCACGCCGCGCCGAGGTCCGCGAGGAGGGGCTTGCCCTGAGCCGTGAAGAGGATGTTTCCGGGCGAGACGTCGAGGTGTGCGATACCTTGCTCGTGGAGAGCGGCCAGGGCTTGGGCGATCGGCCCAATCGCCGTGACTGTCTCGCCGACGCCGAGACGGCCGCGAACGGACAGAAGGCGCGCGAGCGAGCCGCCGGCGGCGTACTCGCTCACGACCACGGTCGAGGTGCCCTCCGCGCCCGATGGCACCGCCGCGTGGCACGTCAGGACGTGGGGATGCGTCGCCGCCCGCAGGGCACGAAGCTCGCGACGCGCCGTCGAGGGTCCCCGGGCCGTGCCTCCGTGACCGGCGGCCCGGACCACCTTCCCCGCAACGAGTCGTCCCGTCCCGTGCTCGCGCAAGAGCCACACGTCGCCGCCCCCGCCCCTGCCCAGGCGACGGACGACGTCGTGACCCCGCACCGCGGGCGCCGCGGGGCTGGGCGACGGAGGGGACGGGGCGACGCAAGGATCCGGAGACGGCGGCAGTCGGGGTTCCATGTCCCCTGTCTACCGGAGCAAGGTGACGCGCCAAGCGGTTATCCACAGGCCTTCGAGCAGGAGTGATGTGAGTCATCTCATGGCAGGACCCACCGCCCGGAGGACTAAGCTAGTCCGCATGACTCTCGCGTTCACCCGGCTGGGGTTCGCGCCTGACTACGTCGACTACGCCGCAGGACTCGCGGCCCAGCGACAGCTCCACGACGAGGTGGCAGCCGGTGAGGCCCCCAGCACTGTCCTACTGCTCGAGCATTCCGCCGTCTACACGGCAGGCAAACGGACCGAGGACCACGAGCGGCCTCTCGACGGCACGCCGGTCGTTCCGGTGGACCGTGGCGGCAAGCTCACGTGGCACGGCCCCGGCCAGCTCGTCGGCTATCCGATCGTCAGGCTCAAGGAGCCGCGCGGCGTGCGTGCGTACGTCGAGCTCCTCGAGGAAGTCATGATCGACGTCATCTCCGAGTACGGCATCAAGGCGGAACACGTCGACGGCCGCTCGGGCGTCTGGGTCCGCGCCGACGAGCGCGGCGGCGACCGGAAGATCGCCGCCATCGGGATCAGCGTGCACGACGGGATCACGGGCCATGGCTTCGCCATCAACTGCAGCAACAGCCTGGCTCCCTACGAGCAGATCATCGCGTGCGGCATCACCGACGCCGGCACGACGACGATCTCCGCTGAGGCGGGGCGCGAGATCGACCCGCTCGACATCGTCGACCGCATCACCGAGGAACTCACTCGCCGCGCCGGCGAGTTCGCTGCCGACGATCTCGGCACCGAGGACCTCTCCGCCGCTTCCCCAACCGAAGGAGCACTCCTGTGACGCTCGCACCCGAAGGGCGCCGGATGCTGCGCATCGAGCAGCGCAATGCCGCAACGCCCGTTGAGCGCAAACCCGACTGGATCAAGGCGAAGGTCCACATGGGCCCGGAGTTCGTTCAGCTGAAGAACCAGGTGAAGAAGGAGGGGCTGCACACCGTCTGCGAAGAGGCCGGCTGCCCCAACATCTACGAATGCTGGGAGGACAAGGAAGCGACCTTCCTCATCGGCGGTTCGGAATGCACGCGGCGCTGTGACTTCTGCCAGATCGACACCGGGAAGCCCTCGCCGCTCGATCGGTTCGAGCCCACCAAGGTGGCCCGCTCCGTCCAGTCGATGGCGCTCCGGTACGCGACCGTCACCGGCGTGGCGCGCGACGACCTCGAGGACGAGGGCGCCTGGCTCTACGCCGAGACCATCCGGAAGATCCACGAGTTGAACCCGGGCACCGGCGTCGAGATCCTCATCCCGGACTTCTCCGGCAAGCCGGAGCACATCACGGCGATCTGCGAGGCCAAGCCCGAGGTGTTCGCGCACAACGTCGAGACGGTCCCGCGCATCTTCAAGAGCATCCGCCCGGCGTTCCGCTACGAGCGCTCGCTCGACGTCATCACCCAGGGTCGGGACCAGGGCATGGTCACGAAGTCCAACCTCATCCTCGGCATGGGCGAGACCCGCGAGGAGGTCTCCCAGGCGCTGCGCGACCTCCACGAGGCGGGCTGCGACCTCATCACGATCACCCAGTACCTGCGCCCATCGGAGCGCCACCATCCCGTGGACCGCTGGGTCAAGCCGCAGGAGTTCGTCGAGCTCTCGCAGGAGGCCGAGGAGATCGGCTTCCTCGGCGTCATGAGCGGGCCCCTTGTGCGTTCGTCCTACCGCGCCGGCCGGCTCTGGGCGACCGCGATGCGCAAGAAGGGCCGCGAGATCCCGCCGCAGCTCGCGCACATCGAGTCGTCCGGCTCGACCCGTCAAGAGGCGGCGACGCTCTTGGCGGCTCAGGGCAGCTGACCGGACCGACCGCACCACGTGGCCAGAGCGCCGCCCTTCGGGACGAGATCCCGGAGGGCGGCGTTTCCCTTAGAATTGAGGGACTATGGCGAAGAACACCTCCAACACGCCCTCGGAGAGCGCTCCGAAGAAGGCGAAGAAGCCGAACAGCTTCCAGCAGATGATTCAGGTCTTCCAGATGACCCGTCGGGCGGACCCGAACGTCGTCTGGCTCATGGCGTTGGCGTTCCTCGTCCTCGTGGGCGCGAGCCTCCTGGTCGGCTTCATCCTCGAAAACTGGGTCACAGGCCTGATCATCGGCATCCTGCTCGGCATCCTGGCCGCCGTGCTGATTCTGAGCCGCCGCGCCGAGCGCGCGGCCTTCTCCCAGATCGAGGGCCAGCCCGGCGCGTCCGGCGCCGCGCTCAGCACGCTTCGACGCGGCTGGATCGTCGAGGAGCAGCCCGTCGCCATGAACCCGCGCACGCAGGATGTCGTCTTCCGCGCGGTGGGACGCCCCGGCGTCGTCCTCGTCACGGAAGGTCCGTCCAGCCGCGTCCGCGCTCTTGCGGACGGTGAGCGCAAGCGCCTGGCGCGCATCCTGCCGAACGTGCCGATCCATGTGATCGAGTCCGGCCGCGGCGATGGCCAGACGCCGATCGACAAGATCGCCAAGTCCATGCAGAAGCTCAAGCCCGAGCTCACGAAGGTCGAGGTCCAGGCGGTCAACAAGCGCCTCGCCTCCCTCGGCACTCGGCTCCCGATTCCCAAGGGGATCGACCCCACGCGCGTGCGCCCCGACCGTCGCGCCATGCGCGGCCGCTGACCGAGCCGCGCGCAAAGGCACGGCGGCTCTGCCGTCAGACCGTACTCAAGGAGGCCCGGACACCATGTCCGGGCCTCCTTGGCGTCACGACCCCCTGGGGGCGACGCGTCGCGTTCGGTTCGGCGCGTTCACATCCGGACGAGGACGGTCTTCGCGGCCTTGTCGTGCAGGCCCCTCTGGTCGACGTCGAACACGACGGCCGGGATCACGAAGCACAGCAGGACTGTCCGCAGGACCGCGGCGGAGAACCCAGCGGCGCCCCCTCCGAGGCGCATCACTTTGAGCCCCATCAGCCGGTGTCCGAGCCCGTAGCCGACGGTCCCCACCAGGAGAATCTGCTCGACGGCGAAGATCCCCAAGGTCACGAGCGAGTCGCCGTGGAAGAACGCCGTCGAGATGAGGAGACAAGCCGCCCAGTCGACGCACAGCGCGATGACGCGCCGTCCCGGACGGGCGATCGACCCCGGGCCGGACCGCGGAAGGCCGAGCGCGCGGCCGGGGTAGTGACCCGGCTCGGTCGGCAGGCCGCTGATCCACGAACTGAAGTCTCTGCGCTCGATCACCGGACAAGTCTAGTTGGCGGCCTTATGAGCATTGGTCCGTGAGTATTGGTCCGTGAGCATTAGTCCTTGAGCAGTGTCGCATCGAGGCGGTCGTGATCGTAGAAGTGATGAAGCCGCCCCACCTGGGGTGGCCCGAGAAAGGGAGTGGAACCATGAGCACCACCTTCACTGTCGACTTCTTCTGCAGCGTCGACGGCTACGGCTCCGCCGCGGGCTGGCCCGGGTACTGGGGCAAGGAAGGCCCCGAGCTGATCGAGGACCGAGTGCGCACCTTCGCGCAGGACCAGGTGCTCGTGTTCGGCGCGACAACGTTCCGAGAGTTCCGGAAATTCGTCGCCGAGTACGACGAACCGTACTACGAGAGCCTCAACGACCTGCCGAAGATCGTGTTCTCCCGCACGCTCGACCCGGGGGCGCCAGGGTGGCAGAACACCACCGTCTTGAACGAGGACGCAGTGACCGCGATCGAGCGGCTGAAGCGCACCACCGACGTGCCGATGCGCTCGCACGGCAGCGTCTCGCTGAACCGCACGCTGCTCGCTGCCGGCCTCGTCGACCGGCTCGAGGTCATGATGTTCCCCGCCATCACCGGCCACGCGGGCTACGCCGCTCTCTTCCAGAACGGCGCGGAGTTCGACCTGGACCTCATCGAGTCCACCGTGCTGGACGGCCGAACTGTGAAGCTTGTCTACGAACCGCACGTCCACCATGGGATTCCAGAAGGCGTTGGACCGCAGCCCCGCAAAGCCGGCTGATCGCCAACATCGAGGAGGCGTGCCGCGGGTTTGTCGACATGACATCCGGCTCTGCATAACGGCCCTGTTACGCCCGGCACTTGGCTGGCCGCCGCCCCACGGCCTAGCGTAGGGCGCGATGGCGGGGATGTAACCTTGCCGAAACAATGTGGACACTGCCGGGAAACTCCGCGTTCGTAGGCTGGGTGCCGTTGCAGCACGGCGCCTGCCGCGCGGCCATGATTGCCTGCGCTCCGTATGCGCCCGGCGCGTGCCATTCCGATCTGTAAGGAGAACAGATGTTCAAGTCTGCGGAGGAAGTCCTCAAGTTCATCAAGGACGAGGACGTCAAGTTCGTCGACATCCGCTTCACCGACCTGCCCGGCATCCAGCAGCACTTCAACGTTCCCGCCAAGACGGTGGACGAGGAGTTCTTCGTGAACGGCCAGCTGTTCGACGGCTCGTCCATCCGCGGCTTCCAGGGCATCGCCGAGTCGGACATGCAGCTCATCCCGGACGTGACGACGGCCTACGTCGACCCGTTCCGCGTTGAGAAGACGCTGGCGCTCAACTTCTCGATCGTGAACCCGCGCACGGGCGAGCCGTACCACCGCGACCCCCGCGGCGTGGCCGAGCGCGCCGAGGCCTACCTCGCCTCCACCGGCATCGCGGACACGGCGTTCTTCGCCCCCGAAGCCGAGTTCTACGTCTTCGACAACGTCCAGTTCGAGTCGTCTCCGCAGGGCTCCTTCTACAAGGTCGACTCGATCGAGGCTCCGTGGAACTCGGGCCGCGAGGAAGAGGGCGGCAACCTCGCCAACAAGACCCCCTTCAAGGGCGGCTACTTCCCCGTCTCACCGATCGACCACCAGGCCGACCTCCGCGACGCCATGGTCCTGAACCTCGACGCCGTGGGCCTCGAGGTCGAGCGCTCCCACCACGAGGTCGGCGCCGCTGGCCAGGCCGAGATCAACTACCGCTTCTCGACGCTCGTCCGCGCCGCGGATGACCTCCAGAAGTTCAAGTACGTCATCAAGAACACGGCAACCGAGTGGGGCAAGGCCGTCACGTTCATGCCGAAGCCGATCTTCGGCGACAACGGCTCCGGCATGCACTGCCACCAGTCGCTGTGGAACGGCTCCGAGCCGCTCTTCTACGACGAGAAGGGCTACGCGAACCTCTCTGACTTGGCTCGCTGGTACATCGGCGGCCTCCTCAAGCACGCCTCGGCGGTCCTCGCGTTCACGAACCCGACCGTGAACTCGTACAAGCGCCTCGTGAAGGGCTTCGAGGCTCCGGTCAACATGGTCTACTCGCAGGGCAACCGCTCGGCCGGTATCCGCATCCCGATCACGGGCACGAACCCGAAGGCCAAGCGCATCGAGTTCCGCGCTCCGGACCCGTCCTCGAACCCGTACCTCGCGTTCGCGGCCCAGCTCATGGCCGGCATCGACGGCATCCGCAACCGCATCGAGCCTCCGGCCCCGATCGACAAGGACCTCTACGAGCTCCCGGCCGAGGAGGCCAAGGACATCCCCAAGGCTCCGGGCTCGCTCGAGGAGGCACTCGACGCGCTCGAGGCCGACAACGAGTTCCTCCAGTCCGGTGGCGTGTTCACCCAGGACCTCATCGAGACCTGGATCGCCTACAAGCGCGAGAAGGAGATCGCTCCGCTCTCGCTGCGACCGAACCCCTACGAGTTCGAGCTCTACTTCGGCGTCTGATCCCGCCGGGAGCTGACCCAGGCAGAGGCGTGGAGAGTCCGCGCGGGCCGCTGGCATCGACTGCTGGCAGCCCGTGCGGACTCTTCTGCATACGGACCGGGCTGCGGACGCCCGCGACGCTGAGGGTCGCCCGCACGGGCGGGTCACGACAGGCCTTTCGGACCTAGAAAGAACCTTCTGTCTATAGCTAGGTTTTCGAGTGTGAGCCAAATCATCGCCGACGGCGAGACCGTCGTTGCCACAGGCATCGTCCCTTCCGAGACGGCGGGAGATTGGCCGATCGCGCGGCAGGTGCTGGCCATGATCAGCGAGCTCCTCGAGGTGCCCGGCCTGGGCGACGGCGACCGGGCCGCGCTGCGCGGCCTCGTCGACAGGTACGGCCCACGCTGAGTCCTGCACCCACGCGTGTCGGCTTTTACATGTACAGCGTTCAGGCGGTACGGTGACACGGCGCACAGAAGCCTTCGGGCTACGGTGCGTCGGCGCGCCCGGTCCACAACGGGCAGAGCACCGGGCGCGCCGTTTCCCCCGTTCAGGGCGAGAGCCAACTGAAGGGGTCAGCCCGCGAGCGTTGTGAGGATGGCGACGGCGTCCCCCACGGCGGTGACGTCGTGGCTCGGCCCCGGCAGCACGGCGAGCTGTCCCGCCTCGAGCCTCGTCTCCATCTCCCCCGAGCTCACGACCAGCGAGCCCGAGAGCACCTGCAGCGTTGCCGATTCCGGCTTCGCGTGCTCGCCGAGGGACTCGCCGTCGAGGATCGCCAGGAGCGTATGGCGAAGCCGGCCGTCATGGGTGAGCGCCCGGGCACTGCGGCCGTGGGGGTTCGCGCGGGCCCGTCGGAGCTCCTCCGCGGCGACGTGCGGCACATCGATCAGGTCGTGGACCACGATGATCCCTCCTCGCTGCGGCCGCCGGCGCTACCGGCCGACCGCGTAGAACCTCTCCTCGAAGACGTGCCGCGCCCGGCGGGTGAGCTGAAGGTACCGCTGCTCGAGCGCCGTCGCCTGTCCTGGAGCGTACCCGCACCACCGAGCGACCGCCTCAAGGTCACGGCGCGAGGCGGGCAGGAGATCGGACGCGCGCCCCGTCCACACGACGTTCGCACTGCGGATCCGGCTCGCGAGGCGCCACGTGTCGGCGAGCAGCCTCGCCTCCGCGTCGTCCAAGTACCCCAGCTCCGCCGCCGCGCGCAGGGCGGGGATCGTCGCCGTCGTCCTCAGCTCGGGCCGCTCCGCAGCGTGCTGGAGCTGGATGAACTGGACGAGCCACTCGACGTCGCTCAGGCCGCCGCGCCCCAGTTTGAGGTGGCGCGCGGGATCCGCGCCGCGAGGCAGCCGCTCGGCCTCCACCCGCGCCTTGATCCTGCGGATCTCCGTGACATCCGCCGCGGACAGCTCGCTCGGGTAGCGCACGCTGTCGGCGAGCGCCATGAAGTCGGCCGCGAGCCCGTCGTCGCCCGCCATGGGGCGCGCCCGCAGCAGCGCCTGCCATTCCCACACGAGCGCCCATCGCCGGTAGTACTCGGCGAACGAATCGAGGGACCGCACGAGGGGCCCGGACTTGCCCTCGGGGCGCAGGTCCGCATCAAGCTGAAGGACGCGCTCGGCCCGGACGGCGGGCTTGAGCGGTTGCGTGAGGAGCCCGTTCAGGGAGGTCACGATCTCGGTGGCCTGCCTCTGGGCAGCCGCCGGGTCGGCGCCCGGAAGCGGGCGGTGGACGTACATGACGTCCGCGTCCGAGCCGTAGCCGATCTCCCGTCCACCCTGCCGGCCCATGGCGACGATCTGCACATTGGTCAGGAGGGGCCCGCGGGCCGCCGCCTGATCCTCGGCCACGCGAAGCGCTCCCAGCACCGCAGCCTGATCCGCATCGGCGAGGGCCCGGCCCACCTCGTCCTGATTGAGCAGGCCCGCGCTGTCGGCGATCGCGATCCGCAGGATCTCACGGCGCCGAATGAGCCGGACGAGCCGCATCCGCGCGGTCGGGTCGTCGTGGCGGGAGATCTTGGACTGGATCTCCTGCCACTGCACCTCGAGCGGGACGGGCGCGAGATCCTTGTCGTGCCCGAGCCAGGCCACCGATTCCGGAGACACCTCGAGGAGATCGGCGATGAGTCGCGAGTCGGCGAGCACGTGGCACAGCCGCTCGGCGGCCGCCGCGGAGTCCCGCAGCATGCCGAGGTACCAGTGGGTCGTCCCGAGCGTCTCGCTCACGCGCCGGAACGCCAGCAGCCCCGCGTCCGGGTCCACGCCCTGCGCGAGCCAGTCCAGGAGGACCGGGAGGAGCTGGCGCTGGAGCGCCGCCCGGCGGCTCACTCCTGCCGTGAGCGCTTCGATGTGACGCATCGCGCCCGCCGGGTCCTGATAGCCCAGGGCCGCGAGGCGGCCCTGAGCCGCCTCGGGCGAGAGCTTGGCGTCCTCGGGGCTCATGTTCGCCACCGCATTGAGGAGCGGCCGGTAGAAGATGCGTTCGTGCAGTTCGCGCACTGCGCGCTTGGTCCGATGCCACGAGTCGAGGAGCGATTCCGGAGACGCCTTGGCCGAGTCCATGACGCCTTGGACGGCGCGCGCGAGCGCCCGCAGCGCGTCCTCCTTGACGGGCATGAGATGCGTGCGGCGAAGATGCGCGAGCTGGATGCGATGCTCGAGCAGGCGGAGGCGGCGGTAGGACGCATCGAACTCGGCGGCGGCGGTGCGGCCGATGTACCCGCCGGCCGCGAGTGCCGCGATGGCCGAGGTCGTGTCCCGCACGCGCAGCGACTCGTCGGTGCGGCCGTGCACGAGCTGCAGCAGCTGGACGGTGAACTCCACATCGCGCAGCCCGCCGGGTCCGAGCTTGATCTGCCGGTCCGCCTCGGCGGGCGGTATGTGCTCCGTGACGCGGCGCCGCATCGCCTGGACTGACTCCACGAAGCCGTCCCGGCCCGCGGATGCCCACACGAGCGGGGCCACGGCCTCCTCGTAGCGGCGGCCGAGCTCGCCGTCGCCCGCTATGCAGCGGGCCTTGAGGAGCGCCTGGAACTCCCAGCTCTGCGCCCATCGCGCGTAATAGGCCAGGTGGGAATCGAGCGTCCTGACGAGCGGGCCGTCCTTGCCCTCCGGCCGGAGGTTCGCGTCGACCTGCCACAGCGCCGGCTCGCGCGCCGTCCCCCACACCGCGCGGGTGAGACCTGTTGCGAGGGCCGTCCCGATCTTCACGGCGAGCCCATCGTCGAGGCCCTCCGGCCCGGGCTGGTCCGCGCCGACAACATAGATAACGTCCACATCGGAGATGTAATTGAGTTCGCGCGCCCCGCACTTCCCCATGCCGATGATCGAGAGGGCGACGGCGCCCACCTCTTCCGCGGTGAACGTCGCCGCCGCTTCGGCACGGGCGACGGCGAGGCCCGCCTCGAGCGCCGCGGCCGCGAGGTCCGCGAGCTCAGCCGCTGCCGCGGGGAGGAAGTCCGTGGGCGATGCCGCGCCCAGATCGCGGATCGCGAGCTCGCACAGGTGCCTCCTGTAGCGGACGCGGAGGGCCTCGTGCGCGTCGGCGCCCATCCTCGACGCCACGGGGCGCCGCGCGGCCGGGTCCGCGCCGACGGACCGGAGGAGGGACACCCGGAGGTGCTCAGGGTCCGCCCCGGACGGCTCCGCGGACGGCGGCGCGTCGAAGACGTCGAGGTGCTCGGGCCGCCGGATGAGGAACTCCGCGAGGGCCTCCGAGGCCCCGAGGAGGCGGAAGAGGGGTTCGCTGCGGGAGGGTCCCGCCTCGACGACGCGGCGGAGACTCGGATCCTTCTCGAGCAGCCGGACGAGCGCCACGAGGGCGGCGTCAGGATCCGGGGCCACCGCGAGTCCCTCAAGGAGCACGTCCTCGTCGATCCCCGCGACCTCGGGGGCCCCGAGGAACCGCTCCGCGCGTTCGGGATCGGACGAGCCGAGGGCGATGAGCCGCCGGGCGAGGCTGGGCGCCATGGCGGCCTAGAGGATGCTCAGATTGCGGTGCAGCTCGTAGGGGGTGACCTCGAGACGGTACTCGTTCCACTCCTGGCGCTTGTTCCGCAGGAAGTGTTCGAAGACCTGCTCCCCCAGGATCTGGGCCATGAGCTCGGAGTCCTCCATGGCGCCGATGGCGTCGTGAAGGCTCGAGGGCAGCGGCGAGTGACCCAGGACGCGGCGCTCGGCCGAGCTGAGCGACGAGATATCGTCCTCGGCAGCGGGCGGGAGCTCGTACTCCTCCTCGATGCCCTTGAGCCCTGCGCCAAGAAGCACGGCGTAGGAGAGGTAAGGGTTGGTTGCGGAGTCGATGCCGCGGTACTCGACACGGGCCGACTGCCCCTTGCCCGGCTTGTACAGCGGGACGCGCACGAGCGCGGAGCGGTTGTTGTGGCCCCAGCTCAGGTAGCTCGGCGCCTCGCCGCCGCCCCAGAGGCGCTTGTACGAGTTGACGAACTGGTTCGTCACGGCCGTGAACTCGTTCGCGTGGCGCAGGAGCCCGGCGATGAAGTGTCGCGCCGTCTTCGAGAGCTGGAATTGCGCCCCGGGCTCGTGGAACGCGTTCGAGTCGCCCTCGAAGAGGGAGAAGTGCGTGTGCATGCCGGAACCCGGGTACGCCGTGAACGGCTTCGGCATGAACGTCGCGTACGCGCCCTGCTGGATCGCGACCTCCTTGACCACCGTGCGGAACGTCATGATGTTGTCCGCGGTCTGGAGGGCGTCGGCGTAGCGCAGATCGATCTCGTTCTGGCCGGGGCCGCCCTCGTGGTGGCTGAACTCGACCGAGATCCCGACGGATTCGAGCATGTTCACCACGGTGCGGCGGAAGTCCTGGGCCACGCCGCCCGGGACGTGGTCGAAGTAGCCGCCCTGATCGATCGGCAGCGGCGCGCCGTCGGGGCCGAGCTGGTCCGACTCGAGAAGGTAGAACTCGATCTCCGGGTGCGTGTAGCACGTGAAGCCCATCTCGGCCGCCTTGGCGAGGGTCCGCTTGAGCACGTTGCGGGGGTCCGCTAGCGAGGGCTCGCCGTCCGGCGTCAGGATGTCGCAGAACATCCGTGAGGTCGGCTCGGTCTCGCCTCGCCAGGGCAGGATCTGGAAAGTCGAGGGGTCCGGCTGCAGGAGCATGTCCGACTCGGACACGCGGGCCAGGCCCTCGATCGAGGAGCCGTCGAAGCCGAGGCCCTCCTCGAACGCCCCTTCAACCTCGGCCGGAGCCAGCGCGACCGACTTGAGCGAGCCGACCACGTCGGTGAACCACAGTCGGACGAAGCGGACGTCGCGCTCCTCAATGGTGCGGAGCACGAATTCCTGCTGACGATTCATGAAAGGTCTCCCTTGCGAGTTCAGGCCCTTGCGCGCTTCCCCCACTCTACTCAGCTTCGACTAGTGTCGTCCGTATGGCCCCCACCACGTCACCCGAGTCCCCGGCCCCCTACGGATCCGGTCCCCAGCACGCCGGAACCGGCGCCACGACGGGCCGCACCGCAGGCCGCGTGCGCATTCACCACCTCGCCGCCGCGAAGGAGCGCGGAGAGCGTTTCGCGATGCTCACCGCGTACGACCAGTACGCGGCCCAGATCTTCGACGAGGCGGGAATCGAGGTCCTCCTCATCGGCGATTCGGCCGCGAACAACGTCTACGGGCACGAGACGAGCCTCCCTGTCACCGTGGACGAGCTCCTCCCCCTCTGCCGCGCCGTCGCCCGCTCGGCCCGTCACGGGCTCGTCGTCGCCGATCTGCCGTTCGGAAGCTACGAGGCCTCCCCCGCCCAGGGCGTGGAGACCGGGGTCAGATTCCTCAAGGAGGGCCTCGCCCACGCGGTGAAGATGGAGGGCGGGGCGTACTACGCCGATACTGTCCGGGCGATGGTCCAGGCCGGCATCCCCGTCATGGCGCACATCGGCTTCACCCCCCAGAGCGAACACGCCCTGGGCGGCTACCGCGTGCAGGGAAGGGGCGACGACGCCGAGCGCCTCATCGAGGACGCCAAGGCGCTCGAGGCCGCCGGCGCCTTCTGCGTGCTCATGGAGATGGTCCCGGCCGAAACCGCTGCGGCGGTCGACGCCGCCGTCCGTGTCCCGACCATCGGCATCGGGGCCGGCGCGGCCACAACCGGGCAAGTGCTCGTGTGGCAGGACATGGCGGGACTCCGCGGCGGCGAGGGCACGCGGATCGCGAAGTTCGTCAAGCGCTACGCGGACCTGCGCGGAACGCTCCTGGACGCCGCGCGCCGCTACGGCGACGACGTGCGCTCCGGCACCTTCCCGGGGCCAGAGCACAGCTTCTGAGGGGCGTCAGCCCGCCAGACCAGCCCTAGTCGTTGTCAGACCAGCCCTAGTCGCCGTCCGACGCGCCCTAGTCGTTGTCCGACCAGCCGTTGCCGTCCGCGTCCGACGGATCCCAGGCGCGGTTGCGCTCCTTGACCTTCTCGAGAGCGTGCTCGGCCTCTTCGCGGGTCGCGTAGGGCCCGATGAGCTGGGTCCAGTCACTCATCGCGTCCTCTTCGACCTGATGGGTCCGGACGTTGTACCAATACTGCGCCATGCGGCTCGTCCTCCTGTGCGCCGAGTACACTCAGCCTATGCCTTCTCCGTCAACCACGGCACCCGTCGGCACGCTCGTGCCGGGGACCGTCTCCCCGATGCGCAAGGTGCCCGACTCGATCCCCAGGCCGGGCTACGTCGGCAAGGACGGGCCGGAGGCCTACGACGGCAACGACGTCTACACGCCCGAGCAGGTGGAGCGCATCCGGGCCGCGAGCAGGATCGCCGCCCAGGCCACGGCCGAGGTCGGCCGGCACATCCGCCCCGGGATCACGACCGACGAGCTTGACCGCATCGGGCATCAATTTCTCATCGACCACGGCGCGTACCCGTCGACCCTCGGGTACCGCGGATTCACCAAGTCCCTGTGCACGTCCCTCAACGAGGTCATCTGCCACGGGATCCCGGACTCGACCGTCCTCGCCGACGGGGACATCATCAACATCGACGTCACGGCCTACAAGGACGGCGTCCACGGCGACACCAACCACACGTTCCTCGTCGGGGACGTCGACGAGGAGTCGCGACTGCTCGTCGAGCGAACCCAGGAGTCCCTGCGGCGCGCCATCAAGGCGGTCGCTCCCGGGCGAGAGATCAACGTGATCGGGCGTGCGATCGAGTCCTACGCCAAGCGGTTCGGCTACGGCGTGGTCCGCGACTTCACGGGACACGGCGTCGGCGAGGCCTTCCACTCGGGCCTCATCATTCCGCACTACGACGCCGCCCCGGCGTACCGTCGGGTCATGGAACCGGGCATGGTCTTCACGATCGAGCCCATGCTCACCCTCGGAACCATCCAGTGGGACATGTGGGAAGACGGCTGGACGGTCGTGACGCGCGACCGGCGGCGGACCGCCCAATTCGAGCACACGCTCGTCGTCACCGACTCGGGCGCCGAGGTCCTGACGCTCCCCTAGACCCGCCGGCTGCGCGCCACGCCGTCCGTCGAGACCGCTATACCCACCGAAGAACCCCTCCAACTCCCCGCGAGAGGCAGAACGCATGTCCAAGAGCGACAAGAAGCACAATCACCTCATCGGCATCGACATCGGGGGCACCGGCATCAAGGGCGGCATCGTCGATCTCAAGAAGGGCAAGCTCGTGGGTGACCGCGTGCGCATCGACACGCCTCAGCCTGCCGCGCCCGAGCCGGTCGCCGGCGTCGTCGCCCAGATCGTCGAGGACCTGAATTCGCGCGACGACGCGCCCTCCAAGGACCTGCCGATCGGCATCACGTTCCCGGGCATCATCCAGCACGGCGTCTGCCACTCGGCGGCCAACGTCGACAAGAGCTGGATCGACTTCGAGATCGACAAGTTCTTCACGGAGCACCTGGACCGCCCGGTCGAGGTCATCAATGACGCCGATGCCGCTGGCCTCGCCGAGGTGCGCTACGGCGCCGGCAAGGGCGTCGACGGCACCGTCCTCGTCATCACCCTCGGCACTGGCATTGGCTCGGCCTTCGTCTTCAACGGCCAGCTCGTGCCGAACGCCGAGCTCGGCCACCTCGAGATCGACGGCTTCGACGCGGAGACGAAGGCCTCTGCCGTGGCACGCGAGCGCGAGGGCATCGGCTGGGAGGACTACAGCGTGCGGCTCCAGCGCTACTTCTCCCACGTCGAGTTCCTCTTCTCCCCCGAGCTGTTCATCGTGGGCGGCGGGATCTCGAAGCGCGCGGACGAATACCTCCCGCGGCTCAAGCTCCGGACGCCGATCGTTCCTGCCGAGCTGAAGAACGAGGCGGGCATCGTGGGCGCCGCCCTCCAGGTCGGCATTCACCACAAGCTCCACAAGTAGACATCATGCGAAAAGGGGCTCGGCGATGCCGGGCCCCTTTTCGCATGCCTGCGCGCCCGCCGTGCCTGCCCTCCCTCAGGCGGCCGGTCAGCCCCGGTGCCCCAAGGTGCCCGGTCAGCCCTGGGCGTGCTCCGCGGCCAGTGCATCGGCCTGCTCGGAGCGCAGGAGGGAGATGGCCGCCTCGAAGTCTTCGAGGGATTCGAACGACTGGTAGACACTCGCGAAGCGCAGGTACGCGACGTGGTCGAGCTTGCGCAGCGGGCCGAGGATCGCGAGGCCCACCTCATGCGCGTTGATCTCGGCCGCGCCGCTCGAACGGACCGCCTCCTCGACCTCCTGGGCGAGCATGGCGAGGTCGTCTTCGGTGACCGGCCGGCCCTGGCAGGCCTTGCGCACGCCGTTGATGACCTTGCCGCGGCTGAAAGGTTCGCCCACGCCCGAACGCTTGATCACGGTGAGACTCGTCGTCTCGATCGTCGTGAACCGACGGCCGCACTGGGGGCACTGCCTCCGGCGGCGGATCGACGCGCCGTCGTCCTGGATGCGGCTGTCGACGACGCGCGAGTCCGGGTTACGGCAGAACGGGCAATACATCTCTCGATTCTACGGGCGACGGCCCGGAGTCACCAAGGAATGACTACCACATGTAGTGGTCGCCCCCACTAGGGGCGGTGATCGAACCGGCGATCAACCGCGTCGCCGTGGGCGGGCAGATCCTCCGCGTCGGCGAGGCTCCTGATGTGGGGGGCGACGGCGCTGAGCGCGGACGAGCTGTAGTCCACCACTTGGATTGCCTTGAGGAACGTCCCGACGTTGAGACCTGACGAGAACGCGGCCGTGCCGCTCGTCGGCAGCACGTGATTCGAGCCCGCCGTGTAGTCGCCGAGGCTCACCGGGCTGTAGTCGCCCACGAAGATCGCGCCCGCGTTGCGGACCCGCGCCGCTACCGCCGCGGCGTCCTCCGTCATGACCTCGAGGTGCTCGGCCGCGTAGGCGTCGCACACTGCGACGCCGGAGTCGACGTCGTCCACGAGCACCGCGCCCGACTGCCGCCCGGAGAGTGCGGTGAGGACTCGATCCCGGTGCTTCGTGCGCTCGGCCTGGTCGGCGAGGCATTCGCGGACCGCCTCGATGAGCTCGGGCGAATCCGTGATGAGCACGGACCCAGCACGGGTGTCGTGCTCGGCCTGGCTCACAAGATCGGCCGCGACGAGCTCGGGACGCGCGGTCGCGTCCGCGAGGATCGCGATCTCGGTCGGCCCCGCCTCAGCATCGATCCCGACGACGCCCTTCACGAGCCGCTTTGCCGTCGCGACGAAGATGTTGCCCGGCCCGGTGACGACGTCCGTCGGCTCGATCGCCGGGAGGACGCCGGCCGAGTCCGACCCGGAGGGGATGCCGTACGCGAACGCGACGACGGCCTGCGCGCCGCCGATCGCGTATACCTCGTCGATGCCGAGCAGGGCCGCGGCGGCGAGGATCGTGGGGTGCGGGAGGCCACCGTTGTCCTTCTGCGGCGGCGAGGCGAGCGCGATCGAGCCCACCCCGGCGGCTTGGGCGGGCACGACGTTCATGACCACCGACGACGGATAGACCGCGAGGCCGCCCGGCACGTACAGGCCCACGCGGTGCACTGGCACCCAGCGCTGGGTGACGACGGCGCCGTCGCCCGGGCGGACGGTGACGTCCTCGGGCAGCTGGGCGGCCGCAAACAGCCGGGCCCGGCGAATCGACTCCTCGAGCGCCGCGCGAACGGCCGGATCGAGCGTGCCGAGCGCGCCGGCGATCGCCTCGGCGGGCACGCGCGGGTGGCGCTGGGTCACGCCGTCGAACTTCTCCGCGAGGAGCGAGAGGGCAGCGAAGCCTCCCGAGCGCACGTCCGAGATGATGCCGTGCACGGCGTCCTCGACCGCCGAGCCCTGCTCAGGCTCGAGGCGCGGCACCACCGCGCGCAGCTCGGCGAGGCTGAGGCTCCTGCCCCTCAGATCGATCGTGCGGAACTCGAGGGAGGGGGCTGCAGAGGTCACCACCCCAGTCTACGGTCCCGTCTGGGCGTTGGGCGTCGGGCCGCGGGGAGCCGGGGCGGACGACGGCGGCGCTCACCGAGGGCGGCCGAGCCGAGGCACGCGTGGGTAGGCTCACGCCGGGTGGGCTTACGGCCGGGTGGGCGGGCTCAGGGTCGGGTGGGCGGGCTCCAGAGGACCGTGACGAGCCCGAGGACGACGACGGCGACGATCCCCGGCCACAGCGCGAGGGCGCTCAACGCGTGGAGGCCGAACGCCGAGCCGTCGACGCTGGGGTCCGACCGCGACGACCCGAGCAGCTGGCCGAGGCCCACGCCCGTGAGCCACATGAGCACGCTTCCGGCGCCCGAGCCGACAAGGCCTGCGAGGTAGCGCCCCGCGAAACCGAAGCGTTCGTGCGCCCGGACCGCGAAGACCACGACGACGACCGCCGCCACCGCTGCCAGCCCGACAAACACGAAGTCGCGCGAGATCCACTGGCCGAAGTCCGAGCCGTCCCCATACAGCCGGCCGCCGGGGGCCGCGAGCCACCAGGCCACGCCGAGCACGGGCCCGGCCGCGGCGGGCAGCGCGAACCACCGGATCATCGTGGCGAGGCTGGGCAGGAGGCGCTGCGCCGGCGCGGCTTCCATCACGTCCCCCTCCTCACGCATCGAGGCACGCGGGACCGAGGAGGACCTTGAGGTCGCCGAACAGCGCGGGGTTCGGATTCACGCGCAGGTGAACGCCGAGCTTCATGACCTCGATGCTCCGTGTCCCGTGCAGCCTGAGCTGCACTTCGCTGTGCCCCGGGTGGGTCTTGAGGACCTCGCCCAGCCGCGTGACGATCCGCTCGGTGGCCTTGTGGGTCGGCATCGAGATGACCACCGGACCACCGTCGGCCTGGCTCAGGTCCGGCACCGTGAGCTCCATCGCGCTGAGCGTCACGGCGCCGTCGTCCCGGCGCTGCAGACGGCCCTTGATCACCACGATGAGATCCTCGGCCAGGATCGAGGAGATCGGGCCGTAGACCTGCCCGAAGAACATGACCTCCATCGACGCGCCGAGGTCTTCGATCTCTGCCCGCGCGTACGCGTTGCCGCTCGCCTTCGCGATGCGGCGGCTCAACGACGTGATCATGCCGGCGATCGTCACGATCGAGCCGTCCGCGGGGCCCTCGTCCGAAATGAGCTGGGAGATGGCGTGGTCGGCATGCCCCTCGAGCACGCCCTCGAGGCCCTGCAGGGGGTGGTCCGAGACGTACAGTCCCAGCATGTCGCGCTCGAACGCGAGGCGGTCCTTCTTCTCCCACTCGGGGAGATCCGGGATCTCGACCGCGAGGCCGGCGCCGAGCGAGCCGTCGCCGCCGTCGAACGCGCTGAAGAGGTCGAACTGGTTGGCCGCCTCGTTGCGCTTGAGTACGATCACGGCGTCCACCGCCTCCTCGTGCACCATGGCGAGCGAGCGGCGCGGGTGCCCCAACGAGTCGAAGGCACCGGCCTTGATGAGGGATTCGATGGTCCGCTTGTTGCAGACGACGGCGGGCACCTTCTGGAGGAAATCGCTGAAGCCCGTGAACGCGCCCTTCTCCGAGCGCGCCTCGACCATCGAGTGGACCACGTTCGCCCCGACGTTGCGGATCGCGCCCATTCCGAAGCGGATGTCGCTGCCGACAGGAGTGAAGTTGAGCTCGGACTCGTTGACGTCCGGCGGAAGGACAGTGATGCCCATGCGACGGCATTCGTTGAGGTACATCGCGAGCTTGTCCTTGTCGTCGCCGACGGAGGTCAGGAGCGCGGCCATGTATTCGGCCGGATAGTGTGCCTTGAGGTACGCCGTCCAGTACGAGACGACGCCGTAGGCCGCGGAGTGGGCCTTGTTGAACGCGTAGTCGGAGAACGGCAGCAGGATGTCCCAGAGGGTCTTGATCGCCTCTTTGGAGTAGCCTCGCTCGAGCATGCCGTTCGAGAATCCCTCGAACTGCTTGTCCAGCTCGGACTTCTTCTTCTTGCCCATGGCGCGGCGCAGGATATCGGCCTGCCCGAGCGAGTAGCCCGCGAGCTTCTGAGCG
This sequence comes from Sinomonas albida, assembly GCF_004919045.1. Classification (GTDB taxonomy): domain Bacteria; phylum Actinomycetota; class Actinomycetes; order Actinomycetales; family Micrococcaceae; genus Sinomonas; species Sinomonas albida. The sequence goes on along the minus strand of NZ_SWDW01000004.1, from coordinate 93,788 downwards.
ATGGCCATGACCTGCTCCTGATACACGATCAGGCCGTAGGTCCCGCCCAAGATGTCCTCGAGTGGCTCCGCGAGCTCCGGGTGGATCGGGGTGATGTCCTGCAGGCCGTTCTTGCGGAGCGCGTAGTTCGTGTGCGCGTTCGCACCCATCGGACCCGGCCTGTAGAGGGCCAGGACGGCGGAGATGTCCTCGAAGTTGTCCGGGCGCATGAGCTTGAGGAGCGAGCGCATGGGGCCGCCGTCGAGCTGGAAGACCCCCAGGGTGTCGCCACGCGCGAGCAGCTCGTAGGACGCCACGTCGTCGAGTTCGAGCCGCTCGAGGTCGAGCACGTGGTCGCGGTTGAGCTTGATGTTGTCGAGGGCGTCCGTGATGATCGTGAGATTCCTCAGGCCGAGGAAGTCCATCTTGATGAGGCCGAGGCCCTCACACGTCGGGTAGTCGAACTGCGTGATGATCTGGCCGTCCTGCTCACGGCGCATGATCGGGACGATGTCGATGAGCGGGTGCGAGGACATGATGACGCCGGCGGCGTGGACGCCCCACTGGCGCTTGAGCCCCTCGAGGCCGAGGGCCGTCTCGAACACGCGCTGCGCGTCCGCGTCCGAGCGCAGCAGCTCGCGCATCTCCTCGGCCTCGCCGTAGCGCTTCGCCTCGGAGTTGTGGATGTCCGCGAGAGGCATGCCCTTGCCCATGACGTCCGGCGGCATGGCCTTCGTGAGCCGCTCCCCCACGGAGAAGGGGTAGCCGAGCACGCGCGAGGAGTCCTTGAGGGCCTGCTTGGCCTTGATGGTGCCGTACGTGACGATCATCGCGACGCGGTCGTCTCCATACTTCTCGGTCACGTACTTGATGACCTCGGGGCGGCGGCGATCATCGAAGTCGACGTCGAAGTCGGGCATCGAGACGCGGTCCGGGTTGAGGAAGCGCTCGAAGATGAGGCCGTGGGCCAGCGGATTGAGGTCGGTGATGCGCATGGCGTAGGCGGCCATCGAGCCCGCGCCGGACCCGCGTCCCGGCCCCACGCGGATACCGTTGTCCTTCGCCCAGTTGATGAAGTCGGCGACGACCAGGAAGTAGCCCGGGAATCCCATCTGGGTGATAATCCCGATCTCGTATTCGGCCTGCTTGCGGACATCGTCCGGGATGCCCTGCGGGAATCGGTACTGAAGCCCGCGCTCGACCTCCTTGACGAACCACGACTCCTCGTTCTCCCCCTCGGGGCAGGGGAAGCGCGGCATGTAGCTGGCCTTGGTGTTGAACTCGACGTTGCAGCGCTCGGCGATGAGCAGGGTGTTGTCGCAGGCCTCGGGATGGTCGCTGAAGATCGCGCGCATCTCGGCCGGGGACTTGAGGTAGAACTCGTCGGCGTCGAACTTGAACCGCTTGGGGTCGGCGAGCGTCGAGCCGGACTGGACACACAGGAGCGCGGCGTGGCTCGAGGCGTCCTCGGCGTGCGTGTAGTGGAGATCGTTCGTCGCGACGAGCGGGAGTCCGAGGTCCTTCGCGAGCTTGATCAGATCGGCCTGGACCCCACGCTCGATGTCGAGCCCGTGGTCCATGACCTCGCAGAAGAAGTTGTCCCGGCCGAAGATCTCGCGGAACTCCGCGGCCGCCTCCCGGGCCTCCCGATACAGGCCGAGCCGGAGCTTCGTCTGGACCTCGCCGGACGGGCACCCCGTGGTCGCGATGAGGCCCTTCCCGTAGGTCTGGAGGAGTTCGCGGTCCATGCGCGGCTTGTACAGGTAGCCCTCGAGCGACGCGAGCGACGACATCCTGAAGAGGTTGTGCATGCCCTGGGTGGTCTCGGCCCACATCGTCATGTGCGTGTAGGCGCCGGCACCGGAGACGTCGTTGCGGCCGCCGTCGCCCCAGCGCACTCGGGTCTTGTCCTGGCGGGCGGTGCCCGGCGTCAGATAGGCCTCGACTCCGACGATCGGCTTGATGCCGGCGTCGGTGGCCTTCTTCCAGAAGTCGAAGGCCCCGAAGACGAAGCCGTGGTCCGTCGTCGCGACGGCGTTCATGCCCAGTTCCTCGGCGTGACTGAACAGATCGCCCAGCCGCGCCGCGCCGTCGAGCATCGAATACTCGGTGTGGTTGTGGAGGTGCACGAACGAACCGCTGGAAGTCACCGCACCAGTCTAGGCTCGGTGCGCGCCCGCTCCGCGCTGCCGCGCCGGTCGCTCCGAGCGGGCCGGGACGGTGGGCGCAGGGTCAGTTGCCGCGGAGGGCGTCGATCGCGAACTGGAGGTCCGCCGGGTAGGGGCTCGTGACCTCGACCCATTCGCCGGTACGGGGGTGCGCGAAGCCGAGTCGGTGCGCGTGGAGCCACTGCCGCGTGAGCCCGAGGTCCGCGGCGAGGCGCGGATCCGCTCCATACGTCAGGTCCCCGGCGCAGGGATGGTGCAGGGCAGAGAAATGAACCCTGATCTGGTGGGTCCTGCCGGTCTCGAGGTGGACCTCGACGAGGCTCGCCCGGCCGAACGCCTCGAGCACCTCGTAGTGCGTCACCGAATCGCGGCCGTCCTCGACGACGGCGAAGCGCCAGTCATAGCCCGGATGCCGTCCGATGGGCGCATCGATGGTTCCCTCGAGGGGGTCCGGGAGGCCCTGGACCACGGCGTGGTACACCTTCTCCACCGTGCGTTCCTTGAACGCGCGCTTGAGCACGGTGTAGGCGTGCTCCGTCTTCGCGACGACCATGGCGCCGGACGTGCCGACGTCGAGCCTGTGGACGATCCCCGCGCGCTCGGGAGCGCCGGACGTCGAGATGCGGAAGCCATCCGCGGCGAGGCCGCCCACGACCGTGGGGCCGACCCAGCCGGGGGACGGATGCGCGGCGACGCCCACAGGCTTGTCCACGACGACGAAGTCCTCGTCGTCGAGGAGGATCTCGAGGCCGTCCACGTGTTCTACCACCACTTCCAGGGGATCGCGCTGCTCTGGCGCGTCGATATCGAGCTCTGCGCCGACGCTCAGCCGGTCCGACTTCCCGAGGGGCTTGCCGTCCATGTGCACGTGGCCGCTCGAGAGGATCTGGGCTGCCGCTGATCGTGAGAGCCCGAGGAGCGCGGCGAGGCCGGCGTCGGCCCGTGCCCCGGCCAGTTCTTCGGGGACTGTGTGCCGCTCAGGCACCCGGCGTCCCCGGCCGCTCTTCCCCGCCGGACCCCGTGCCCGCAGCGGGGCCGTCGGCCCTCGCCTCGTGCTTCGCGTGGCGGGTCCCGTCGGCGCCGATCCCGAGAAGAGTGAGCAGGCAGATGAGCGCCACGCCGCTCACGACACACGAGTCGGCAACGTTGAAGATCGCGAAATTCGGCAGCTGGATGAAGTCGACCACGTGGCCCATGCCGAATGAAGGCTCGCGGAACAGGCGGTCCGTGAGGTTGCCGAGGGCGCCGCCGAGGACGAGCCCGAGCGCAACGCCCCAGCCGATCGACCGAACCCGCCGCGCATAGACGATGATCGCGACCGCCACGACCGTCATGATGATGCTGAAGACCCACGTCACGTTCTCGCCAATCGAGAACGCGGCGCCCGAGTTGCGGATGTAGTACCAGTGCACGAGCGGCGGGATGACGGCGATACGGTCGCCCTCCGTCATCGTGCTCGTCACCCAGAGCTTGGTGAGCTGGTCGGCGAGGTAGGCCACGACCGCAAGGGCGGCGAGCACACCAATCGCCCGCCACGCCACGCGGCCACGCGCGGCGGGCGGCGGCGCCGCGTCCTGTGAGGGCGGCGTCGGGGTGGAATTGTCCATGCTGTTTTCCCTTGGCATGCCGAAGCCGGCGACCGCGTGAAGTGCGGCCGCCGGCTCAGACGAACTTCTGACTTAGACCTCGGCGTTGTCGGGGATCTCGTTCGACACCACAGACCCGCGGGCGTCGAGATCGCGCAGCTGACCCTCGATGTAGGCCTTGAGGCGAGCGCGGTAGTCGCGCTCGAAGCCGCGGAGCTGCTCGACCTTGCGCTCGAGGACCGAGCGCTGCTGCTCGAGGGCACCGAGAGTCTTGCGGGACTTCTCCTGAGCCTCGCTCACGAGGCTGCTCGCCTCGATCTGGGCCTCGGCGATGATCTTGTCGCGCTGGTCGACGCCGTCCTGGACGTGCTTGTCGTGCATCTGCTGTGCCATCGCGAGGAGGCCTGCGGCGGACTCGGCCGTCTGCGTGACAGACGACGCCGAGGTCGCGGCGGGGACCGGCGCGGGAGCCGGAGCGATCGGGGCCGGCTTGGCGACCTCGGCCGGCTTGGCCTCTTCGGCAGCCGGCTTCTCCGGTGCCGAGACGCCGCCCTTGGAGGTGAGCTCGGCGACCTTCTTACGGAGCTCGTCGTTCTCCTGGTTCAGCCGACGCAGCTCAATGACGATCTCGTCAAGAAAGTCATCAACCTCGTCCTGGTCGTAGCCCTCGCGGAACTTGGTCGGCTGGAATCGCTTGTTGACGACATCTTCTGGCGTCAGAGCCATCTGCTCACCTCATTTGGTCTTGTCAGTCGGACGGCTTGCGCCTCCCCGACTACCGTAACTGACATTCACCCGGTCGCTCTACTTTCCGCCTTAGCACCTAAGTGCGGCTCAGGAGAAGCCCCGGACCTTTTGCTAAGAACCTACGCGAGATTCCGAACGATATCCATAGCGATGTACACCGCGAGCACGAGGACGATGAACGCGACATCGAGACTCAGGCCACCAAGCCGAACCGGCTTGAAGAGCCTCCTCGACAGGCGCATGGGCGGATCGGTCATCGAATAGATGGCGCTCGCGGCAACCAGCGAAATGCCGCGCGGGCGCCATGATCGGGCAAACGACTGAACCCAGTCCAGTACAAGGCGCCCCACGAGACCTACCAGGAGGAGATCGAGGAGCACATACGCAATTGCCCAGACAATGGCCACGCGAAGCTCAGCTCTGGTTGAAGAAGCTCGTGGTCCCGTCGCTCGTCGTCTTCTTGTCCTCGCCGAGGACTTCGATCGTCGCGGGAGTGAGCAGGAACACCTTGTTGGTGACGCGCTCGATGCTGCCGTGCATGCCGAACACGAGGCCGGCAGAGAAGTCGACCAGGCGCTTGGCGTCCGCCTCGCCCATGTCGGTCACGTTCATGATCACGGGGATGCCTTCGCGGAAGCTCTCACCGATGACCTTGGCGTCATTGTACGAACGCGGGTGCACCGTGGTGATCTGGCGGAGGCCGCCGTCTTCGCGCACGGCAGCGGCGCGCTTGATAGGCGTCACCGGGGCCCGGTACTCCTCGACCTCTGCGGCGGCAGGCTCGCGGGTTGCGAGTGACTGGCGACGTTCTTCGCGCTCGGTGTGCACCGGCTTGTCCTCTTCCGTACGTGTGGTTTCCGTGCGGGCGTGATGGGCCTCGGCCTCGAACTGCTCATCGCTGTCTGCGAGGCCGAGGTAAACCATGGTCTTCCGCATAACTCCGGCCATGCTCGACTCCTGTACTCGGGCCACGCGGTCCTCGTGCACGGGTCCCGGCCCTAGAGGTCCCGACGATTCGACGCTACAGCACGCGTGGCCGGGGACCGAGGACATCGGTACCGATCCGCACGTGTGTCGCGCCTGCCGCGATGGCCTGTTCGAGGTCTTGGCTCATTCCCGCAGACACCATCCTCGCATCTGGATGGTCCCCGCGCAGCTTCTCGGCACATGAGGCAAGACGTTCGAAGGCCCGCGCGGGATCCTCACCCAGCGGCGCGACCGCCATGACGCCCGCGAGCCGCAGCCCGTCGGCACGGGCCACGAGGTCTCCCAGCCGCCCCAGCTCGGCGGGCAGTGCTCCCCCGCGCCCGGGCGCCGCGTCCTCATCGAGGTTCACCTGGAGGAGGCACGCGAGGGGTGGACGCCCGGCTCGTTCCGGCTCATGGAGAACAGCCTTCTCGAGTGCCGCCACGAGCGACGGCCGGTCCACCGAATGGACGGTGTCCGCGTAGCGCACCACGTTCTTGGCCTTGTTCGACTGGAGCTGGCCGATGAAGTGCCACGAGAGCCCGAGGTCCGTGAGCTTGGCGGCCTTCGCGGTAGCCTCCTGCTCCCGGTTCTCGCCGACCTCGGTCACGCCGAGCCCGGCGAGCAGCCGCACGTCCTCAGCGGGATGGAATTTCGTCACGACGATGAGCCGGGGCTCGTCGTCCCGTCGGGCAGCCCGCGCCGCAGCGGAGATCCGGCCACGGACCCGTTCGAGGTTTGCGGCGAGCTCGGCTCGCCGGGCGTCCCGATCAGGCATGCGCCCACACCAGGCCTGCGAACCGGCCCTGCCCCGGGGCCCGGCGGTGGGAGAAGAGCTGCTCCTCCTCGAGCGTGCATCCGCCCGCCTCCGCGTGGACCACGACGCCCGCTGCAGCGAGCTGGACGTCGACGCCGGCGGGCAGGTCGAGCGCGGGCGTCCCCCACGAGGTCGTCGAGGCCGTCCCGGGCACCGCTGCCTCGACCTCGTCGCGGAGCGCGGCCGGGACCTCGTAGCAGCGCCCGCAGATACTCGGTCCGATCCAGGCTTCGAGGCCTTCGGCGCCCGCGTCCCGCAGTGCCGAAATCGCCGCGGGGATCACGCCGACCGCGAGACCCACTCGCCCCGCGTGGACCGCACCGAGCGCTGGCGAACCATCCGGGAGCTCCCCGACGAGCAGGATCGGGACACAGTCGGCGACCATGACTGCCACAGGCGCGCCACGAGAGAGGAGGGCGTCCGCGACCGGGATCTCTCCCGCATCCTCGGCCCAGACGGCCGTGTTCCCGTGTACCTGCTCCATGTACTGGAAACGGTCTACGCCGGCGGCCCGGGCCAGCGCCGCGCGACTTGCGCGCACGCCGCCGTCGTCCGTTCCGACATGAAAGGCGAGGTTGCCCGCAGAAACCCGCGTGAATGCGGCGGTGACGCCGGGACGGATGTCCCGGCGCCACCAGAAGAATCCTTCCGCCCCGCCCCCACGCGGGGTGGGGGCGGATGCCCCGAGCGTCACTTGAGGAAGTCGGGCACGTCGAGATCGTCGCGCGAACCCGAGAGGTCCGGCTCGACTACGGCCGGAAGCTCGACATCGAAGCCGGAATCGGCCGTCGAGTGGGACTGGCTCCACTGGCTCAGGCCCGCGTGGGACGGCGTGGGCTGCGCGGACGGTCGCGGCGTCGACGGCGCCTGGGGCGCCGCCGGGACGGCCGACGACGCCGCTGCGGCGGCCTGCTGCGCGGCAGCCTTGGCCTTCGTGTCCTCGAGCGACGGCGACGTCGCCTTGACGTCGTCGAAGCCCGCCGCGATGACCGTCACGCGAGCCTCGTCGCCGAGGGCATCGTCGATGACCGCGCCGAAGATGATGTTCGCCTCGGGGTGCGCGACCTCCTGGACGAGGCGCGCGGCCTCGTTGATCTCGAACAGGCCGAGGTCGCTGCCGCCCTGAATCGAGAGAAGCACGCCGTGGGCGCCGTCGATCGAGGCCTCGAGGAGCGGCGAGGCGATCGCGAGCTCCGCGGCCTTGACCGCACGATCCTCGCCGCGCGCCGAGCCGATGCCCATGAGGGCGGAACCAGCGCCCTGCATGACGGACTTGACGTCGGCGAAGTCGAGGTTGATGAGGCCGGGGGTCGTGATGAGGTCCGTGATGCCCTGGACGCCAGAGAGCAGAACCTGATCGGCCGAGCGGAACGCGTCGAGCACCGACACGTTGCGGTCGCTGATCGAGAGCAGCCGGTCGTTCGGAATGACGATGAGCGTATCCACCTCGTCGCGGAGCGCCTCGATGCCGTTCTCGGCGGAGCTCGCGCGGCGGCGGCCCTCGAACGTGAACGGACGGGTGACGACACCGATGGTGAGCGCGCCGAGCGAGCGGGCGATCCGGGCCACGACGGGCGCGCCGCCGGTTCCCGTCCCGCCGCCCTCGCCTGCCGTGACGAAGACCATGTCCGCGCCGCGGAGGACCTCTTCGATCTCATCCGAGTGGTCCTCGGCTGCCTGGCGGCCGACCTCGGGGTTCGCGCCGGCACCAAGACCACGGGTGAGTTCGCGGCCGACGTCGAGCTTGACGTCCGCGTCGCTCATGAGCAGCGCCTGGGCGTCCGTGTTGATGGCGATGAATTCCACGCCTCGCAGACCGACTTCGATCATGCGGTTGACTGCGTTCACGCCACCGCCGCCGATGCCGACGACCTTGATGACGGCCAAGTAGTTCTGCGGTGCTGCCACGTTGAGTCCCTTGTTCGAAGCCTGCTGGTTCTGCAAGAAGCTGGATCCCTACAACCTTAACCCTCAAGTCGAAGGTTATAGTTATGTCAACTAGCTCTTGTTGAAGACGGTATTTGCAGCGATTCCTCGGTGCAACGACCGCCTAGGCGTGTCGCGCGCTTTGCCGTGCGGGGACGCATTATCGCGTGACCGGATGCCGAGGCGTGCTCACGTCATAGACCGTCACGGGGGGCTGGCCCTTGACCGGAGTCGCGTTGGTCTTCATGAGTGCCGCGAGCACCTTGGCCTTGAGGTCGCGGTCCTGCGAGTTGCCCCAGATGACGGTCTTGCCGTCCGCGAGCTTGAGCTGGACCGAGTCGACCGAGTCGGCTTTCGCGGTCGCGAGCTGCGAGAGGACATCCGCGGGCAGCGCCCCGAGCACGCTCGTGATGGCCAGGAAGGTCGGGTGGGCGATCGGGGCGCCGGAGGCATCGATGACGGGAACCGCGAACGCGGACTGGTCCTTGGTCTTCGCGATCTCGACGCCGTCGCCATCCACGACGGAGAACCCGTCAGACTGCTTCACGAGCGCCACTGGGACGCGCTCGACGACCGTGACGAGCAGCGTGTTGGGCGGCACGGCACGGGTCCGCACCGACTTGACCTGAACGATGGGGGTCACGAGCCGCGAGACATCGTCCGGGCCGACGAGGGGAAGCGGACGCCCCTGGATCGGCTTGAGCGCCGCTACCACCTGGGCGGGCGCGAGCATCTTGGTGCCCTCGACCGTGATGGTTCGCACGGCGAGCACGGGCGAGAACACGAGGAGTGCCATGATCCCGGCGACGAGCGCGACCGCGGACGCGGCGATGACGATCACGCGGCGCCGGACGCGGCGCGCTCGGGGCACGGGGAACGCCAGGACGTCGCGGGAGGCGGCAGCCTCCTCCGCGGCCTTGGCCGCGGCAGCCTTGCGCGCCCGCCGAGCGCCCCAGCCGCGCGTCCGGGCCGGCTTGGGCGGACGCGGTTCCTCGTCCTCGGACGCGTCGGCCGTGTCCTCGTCGTGGCTGTCCTCTGGCGCCTCGTGCCACTCGTCGGCGAAGTCGGCGTAGTCTTCCCCGTGGTCCCCGTGGTCCCCGTCGCGGACCGGCCGCAGGACCGTGACCTTGGACGATGAGCCGAGCGAGACCCGGCTTCGCTCCTCCCCCGTCGGCTCGGAGGCGAGCCGCGACGCGTCAAGCGCCTCGTCGTCCTGGAAGCTGCTGCGCGGGGAGCTCTGGCCGCTTCCCGTGCGCGGGACGCGGGGCTTGCGCGGGCTAGGCATGCGGCGGCTCCCCCTGGCCACGGGCCAGCAGGGCCTCGACGAGAGCCGGCCCTTGGGCGGTCACATCGCCTGCCCCCACCGTGAGCACGATGTCCCCCGGTGCCGCGAGGCCCGCGATCTCGGCTACGGCGAGCTCGGGCGACGACGCATATGAACCCGCGGGCAGGGCGTCCGTGACGAGACGGCTCGTCACGCCCGGGATCGGGTCTTCGCGCGCCGGATAGATGTCGAGGACGCGCACCGTGTCCGCGGCGGAGAGCGCCTCGGCGAACGCGGCCGCGAATTCCCGCGTCCGCGAGAACAGGTGCGGCTGGAACAGCACGTGCACGCGCCCGCGGCCGGCCACGCTCCGGGCAGCCGCCAGCGCCGCGCGGACCTCCGTGGGATGGTGTGCGTAGTCGTCGTACACACGAATCCCGTTGGCCTCGCCCTTGAGCTCGAAGCGGCGCGCAGCGCCGGTGAACGAGGCGAGCGACGCCGCGGCGGCCTGCGGTTCGGCACCGAGGCCGAGGACGACGGCGGCGAACGCGCCCGCCGCGTTGAGCGCGTTGTGCGTCCCGGGGACGGCCAGCGGGAGCCGCGCCGAGCCGCCGGCCCACGCGAGCGTCGCGCCTTCGGCGCCCTGCAGGAGCCTCAGGTCCGCCTCCTCGGCGGTGCCGTAGAGCACCACCCGGGGGCCGCCGTCGTGCGCTGCCTCCCGCGCGCGCTCGGCCACCCCACGCGCCCCGGGATCGTCGGCACACGCAACCAGGAGGCCGCTCGGCGGAAGGAGCCGCGCGAACTCGTCGAACGCGGCGTGGACCGCTTGGGCCGTCCCGTAGTGGTCGAGGTGATCCGCCTCGACATTCGTGATGATCTCCACGAGCGGGCGGTAGTTGAGGAAGGACGCGTCCGATTCGTCGGCCTCGGCAACGAACACGTCCGTGGCGCCCGACGCGGCGTTGACGCCGAGGGCCGGGACGTTCGCACCGATCGCGAAGCTCGGGTCGAGGCCCGCGCCGCGCAGCATCCACGTGGCCATGGACGTCGTGGTCGTCTTGCCGTGGGTGCCCGCCACGGCGAGCACCCGGCTTCCGGCCATCGTGGCCGCGAGCCCTTCCGAGCGGTGGAGGACGCGCAGTCCCCGCGATCGGGCCTCGGCCAGTTCGGGGTTGTCCGGCCGGATCGCCGAGCCGGCCACGACCGTCTCGGCGTCCCCGAGGTTCGCTGCGTCATACCCGACCGCGATGCGGGCGCCGAGCGCCGCGAGATCGCGCATGACCGGGAGATCCTTCGCATCGGACCCGCTCACCGGCACGCCGCGAGCGACCATGACGCGCGCCACCGCGGACATGCCCACGCCGCCGACACCGATGAAGTGCACGCGCCCGAGCTGGGCGAGCTCCTCCCCCAGCCGCTGTGCCTCATGTCCCGTCACGCGTTCACCGCCTCCATGACCATCGCCGCCATCGCCTCGTCCGCATCGCGGATGCCCAGGGCCTCCGCGCGCCTGGACATCTCTTCAAGCCTGCCCCCATCAGCCACGAGGGGCACGACCTCCCGTGCAAGCCACCCCGGCGTGAAGTCGGCGTCCCGCACGAGCAGCGCGGCACCGGCCTCGACGAGGCCGCGCGCGTTGAGGGCCTGCTCGCCGTTGCCAATCGGGAGCGGCACGAACACGGCGGGGACGCCCGCCGCCGCCACCTCGCACACCGTGCCCGCGCCCGCGCGGCACACGAGGAGGTCAGCGGCCGCGTACGCGGTCTCCATCCCGTCGACGTACTCGACCTGGTGGTATCCGTCAGCGGCGAGGGGCTCGCCACCTTCGCGCGTGACGGCCTTGCCGCGGCCCGTGATGTGCAGCGTCTGGACACCGGCCGCCGCGAGCGCCGGAAGGGACGCCGCGAGGGCGCGGTTGATGCTCAGGGCGCCGGACGAGCCTCCGGTCACGACGAGGGTCGGCCGCTCCGCATCGAGCCCGAGCGCCCGCCTCGCGCCCTCGCGGGCCTCGGCCCGGCGAAGCCTCGAGACCTCGCGCCGCATGGGCATCCCGACGAGGCGGGAGTGCCGCAGCCTCGTCTCCGGGAAGGCCTTGCCGACGCGCTCGGTGAACAGGGCGCCCACGCGGTTGGCGAGCCCCGCCCGGGTGTTCGCCTCATGGATGACGATCGGCGTGCCGCGCCGCCTCGCCGCGAAGTACATCGGCGTGCAAACGTAGCCGCCCACGCCCACGAGCACGTCGGCGTGCGCCTGCTCGAGCACGCGCTCGGCCTGGCGCACCGCGTTTCTGAGCCGCGCGGGCAGGCGCACGAGGTCGAGGGTCGGCTTCCGCGGGAGCGGGACCCGGTCGATCGTGGCGAGCTCGAAGCCTGCCGCGGGCACGAGCCGCGTCTCCATGCCCGACTCTGTTCCCACGGCGAGGATCCGCGCGCCGGGGCTGTGGCGCACGACGGCTCGCGCGATCGCCAGGAGCGGGCTGATGTGCCCCGCCGTTCCACCGCCCGCGAGGACGACGGACGGACCGGACTGACGTGGGCGCGGTGCGGTGCCGGAGGGGTCCTGAGGGGGCATTGCTACGTGGTGGCCTTCCGCTTCGGCGACGTCTTCGGGGTGGCGCGCTGCGGCTTCTTCACGGTCCCCTTCGTGCGCGCTGCGCGGCTTGGCCGCATCTCTTCGCGAGCCAGAGACAAGACTACGCCGACCGCGCACAGACAGCTGACGAGCGCCGAGCCGCCCGAGGAGATGAACGGCAGCGGGACGCCGATCACCGGCATGAGGCCCGTGACCATCGCCATGTTGAGCGCGGCCTGGCCGAGCAGCCACGCCATGATCGTGCCGGCAAGGATCCGGGGGAACATCTCCTTCTGGCGGACCACGACGCGGAAGATCCCGACCGCGAGGACCGCGAAGAGGGCGAGGACGAGGAGGGTGCCGAACAGGCCCAGCTCCTCGCCGAGCACGGAGAAGATGAAGTCGTTCTGCGCCTCGGGAATCCAGTTGTACTTCTGGCGGCTCTGCCCCAGGCCGACGCCGAGCCATCCGCCGGACGCAAGCCCCTGCAGGCCGTTCTGGACCTGATAGCCGAAGTCCGCGCCGTCCTGGGTGCACGCGGAGTTGCTCTGGCCGAGCCACTCGTAGATGCGGCACATGCGGTTGGCGCTCGTCATGGCGAACGCGATGGCACCCGCCGCCATGAAGGCGCCGCAGACCGCGAAGATGCGTGTGGGGATTCCGCCGAAGAACAGGCCCGCCGCGACGACGAGCAGGATCACGAGCGTCGTGCCGAGGTCGTGGCCCCACACGACGAGGCCGGCGACCGCAAGTCCCATGGGGACCACCGGCACGAGGGCGTGGCCCCAGCGCCCGAGGAGGTCCGACTTCATGTTGAGGATCGTGGCCATCCAGAGGGCGAGGAAGAGCTTCGCGAACTCCGACGGCTGGAGGCTGAAGCCCGCGACGTCGATCCAGTTGCGGTTGCCGAGCACGCGCTTGCCGATGACCTGCACGAGCACGAGCAGCACGAGCGTGCCGCCGATGCCGGGCCACGCGAGCCGCTTGAGCCACCGCACGTTGATGCGCGAGATCACGAACATCCCGATGACGCCGATCACGCCGAACATGGTCTGCTTGAGGGCGGCCGTGTACGGGCTGTCGCCGAGCGAGATGCTTTCCACGCTCGACGCCGAGAGCACCATCATGATGCCGATCGCGGTGAGCGCGAGCGTCGAGCCGAGGATGAGGTAGTAGCCGGCGCCCGCCCCCAGCGGGCCAGGGCCCTCGAGGCGCCGCCACAGCGTCTGCGCGGCCTCACCCGGCCGCTCCTGCTGCGCTGTGGCCATCCTCTACTCCTTGCTCGGTGCCTGCCTCTCGACGAGCCGTCGGACGGCGTCGATGAAGGCGTCCCCGCGCTGGGCGTAGGACACGAACTGGTCCATCGACGCGGCTGCCGGCGCCATGAGCACGGTGTCCCCGGACGCTGCGGCGTCGGCCGCGCGCGCGACGGCCATCTCCATGATGGATGCCCCGTCCGGCCGGTCTTCTCCAGTCTCGCCCGGTTCGACGGGGATCACGGGGACATTCGGCGCGTGTCGTGCGAGAGCCCCCGCGAGCTCGCTGCTGTCGACGCCGATGAGGACCACCGCCTTGAGCCTCGAGGCGTTGCGCGAGACGAGCTCGTCGTAGGTCACGCCCTTCGAGAGTCCGCCGGCGATCCAGACAACCGAGGGGAACGCGGCCAGCGCGGCCGCGGCCGCGTGCGGATTGGTCGCCTTCGAGTCGTTGACCCAGACGACGCCGCCGATCGTTGCGACGGGCTGGATGCGGTGGTCACCGGGGAGGAAGCGGCGCAGGCCCTCCCGCACGGCGATCGGCTCGACACCATACGCCCGCACGAGGGCGGCAGCCGCGAGGGCATTCGCGACCGTGTGCCGTGGCGCGATCGCCCCGAGGTCCTGGACCGCGGCGAGCTCCGCCGCGTGGTCCCGCCGCTCGGCGATGAACGCGCGGTCCACGAGGAGCCCCTCGACGACGCCCAGCATGCTGAGCCCCGGGACACCGGTCGTGAAGCCGATCGCCCGGCAGCCCTCGACGACGTCCGCCTCCTCGACCATGCGCTCGGTCTCGATCTGCTCGGCGTTGTAGATGGCGGCCTTCTGCGTGTTGCGGTAGACCTTGGCCTTGTCCTCGAGGTAGCCCGCGTAGGAGCCGTGCCAGTCCACATGGTCCTCGGCGACGTTGAGGACCACCGACGCCACGGGCGAAAGCGACTCGGCCCAGTGCAGCTGGAAGCTCGAGAGTTCGACGACGAAGGCGTCGTACTCGACCGGCTCGCGGATCGCATCGAGGATTGGCTTGCCGACGTTGCCGACGGCGATGGCCTTGAGGCCCGCCGCCTGGAGCATCGACTCGGCCATGCCCACGGTTGTGGTCTTGCCGTTCGTGCCCGTGACGGCGAGCCAGTCCGCGGTCTTCTTGCCGCGTCTGGCCCGCACCCGCCACGCGAGCTCGACGTCGCCCCACACCGGGACGTGCTTTCGCGCGGCCGCCGCGAGGACGGCCTGGTCGGGACGCCACCCGGGCGACGTCACGACGAGATCCGGGAGGGCGCCGTCGACCATCGGCAGCGATTCGACCGCCTCCGGCCCGAGCCGGACTTCCTCTGCCCCGACGATGCGGAGAGTCTCGGCGTGCGCTTCAGTTCGCTCCGTCACGGAGGCGTCGACGACGACGACGCTCGCCCCGAGCTCGATGAGCGTGTCCGCCGCCGCGAAACCGGAGACACCGATGCCGGTCACGACGACCCGGAGGCCGGACCAGTCGGCATCCCAGGACGTCAGTGACTCAAGCCGTTCCGCACTACTCACAGCCCCGCCACCCACTCCGCATAGAAAATTGCCAGGGCCACCGCCACGAAGAGCCCGGCGAGGATCCAGAATCTGACAACGACCGTCACCTCGGCCCAGCCCTTGAGCTCGAAATGATGCTGCAGCGGTGCCATCTTGAAGAGGCGTTTGCCCTTGGTGAGCTTGAAGAAGCCCACTTGGAGGATGACGGACAGCGTGATGATCACGAACAGGCCGCCCATCACCCCGAGGAGAAGCTCCGTCCTCGTGAGGATCGCGAAGCCGGCGATGGCCGCGCCGATGGCGAGGGAGCCCGTGTCCCCCATGAAGATCTTGGCGGGCGAGGTGTTCCACCAGAGGAACCCGACAAGCGCGGCGCTCATGATCGCGGCGAGGAGGGCGAGATCCAGCGGATCGCGAACCTCGTAGCAGACCGAGCCCGGCACGCGCGCCGAGCCGCAGCGCTGGTTGCTCTGCCAGATGCCCATGAGCGTATACGCGCCGAACACCATGATCGAGGCGCCCGCCGCGAGCCCGTCGAGCCCGTCGGTGAGGTTCACGCCGTTGCTCGCGGCCGTGACGAGGAAGTTCGCCCAGATCACGAACAGGATCGCGCCCAGCACGGTGCCGCCGAACGCCAGGTTGAGCCAGGGGATGTCGCGGAGGAACGAGATCATCGTGGACGCCGGAGTCCGCCCGGCCGCATCCGGGAACTGCAGCACGAGGAGGGCGAAGATGATGCCGACCGCGCCCTGCCCGATGAGCTTCGCCCGGGCGCTCAGCCCGAGGCTGCGCTGTTTCGAGATCTTGATGAAGTCGTCGAGGAAGCCGACCAGGCCCATTCCGACCATGAGGAAGAGCAGGAGCAGCGCGGACATCGTCGGTCCGCCGCTGTTCGGATGCATAAGCCACACGATGAGGTGCGCCAAGAAGTACGCGAGCACCGTCGCGAGCACGAACACGGTGCCGCCCATGGTCGGCGTGCCGCGCTTGGTGTGGTGGCTCGTGGGCCCGTCGTCGCGGATGAACTGGCCGTAGCCCTTGTGCACCAGGAGCCGGATGTACAGCGGGGTGCCGACGAACGCGAGCAGGAGGCCGAGCGCTGCCCCGATCAGCAGTGCGATCACGTGAGCTCCGTTCCCGCAGGGTCAGTGGGCTGAGGCTGCGCCGCCCATGCTATCCGATCGCCGAGGTGGCGGAGGCCCACCCCGTTCGACGACTTGACGAGGACGAGGTCCCCGGGAGCCAGCTCGCGCTCCAGGAGCGCGAAGGCCTCGTCGATGTCCTCGACGAACGAGCACTCGTTGCCCCACGAGCCTTCGTTGACCGCAGAGATGTACAGCGGGCGGGCCTCCCGGCCGACCACGACGAGGCGGTCGATGTTGAGGCGGACCGCGAGCGTCCCCACCGCAGTGTGGGCGGCGATGGACTCGTCCCCGAGCTCGAGCATCGCGCCGAGCACGGCCCAGGTCCTGCGCCCGCGGCCCAGGTCGGCCAGAGTCTGCAGGGCCGCGCGCATCGACTCTGGGTTCGCGTTGTACGCGTCGTTGATGACGGTCACACCGTCCGGGCGGTCGGTGCGCTCCATGCGCCACCTGCTTGCGGGCCCCTGCGAGGACAGCGAAGCGGCAATCACACCCAGGGGAACTCCCGCCGCGTGCGCCGCGGCGGCGGCCGCGAGGAGGTTCCCCGTGTGGTGGGAGCCGATGAGTCGGCTCTGAACGTGGACGGGCGGCTCGTCGTCGATCTGCAGCCCGAAGGCCGGGCAGCCGTCCTCTCTCGTGTGGGCGCCGAGGGCGGCCACCACGGTTCCGCGCGCGGCGTATTCGACCGCCGTCCCGGGGTTTGCGGTGAAGAACGCTTTCTGGGCCCGCGTGCGCGGTTCCATCGCGCGGACGCGGGGATCGTCGGCGTTGAAGACCGCCGTCCCCTCGGGGGCGAGCGCTTCCACCAGCTCGCCCTTCGCCTTCGCGATGTTCTCGACGCCGCCGAACTCGCCGGCATGGGCGGTTCCGACCACGAGCACCACGCCGATGTCGGGCTTGACGAGGTCGGCGAGGTACTGGATGTGGCCGATCCCGGTCGCGCCCATCTCGATCACGAGGTACCGCGTCGACTCGTCGGCGGTGAAGACCGTGAGCGGGACGCCGACCTCGCCGTTGTACGAGCCCTGCGGGGCGATCGTCGAGGCAGCCGCGGCCGATCCCTCAGGGGTCGAGCGGAAAATCCCCGCGAGGAGGTCCTTCGTGGTGGTCTTGCCCGCGGAACCCGTGATGCCCACGACCGTGAAGGCTTCGCCTCGCGCGGACCGGGCCTCGCGGATGCGCCGCACGGCCTCCTTCGCGAGCTTTCCCATGGCGAGCACAGCGTCCGGCACGACGATCGACGGGTAGACGCGGCCGTCGTCGTCCGTGACCTCTCGCTCGCACAGCGCGAGAATCGCGCCGGCCGCGAAGGCCTGGCCGACAAAGCTGTGCCCGTCCGCATGCTCGCCGGGCTTGGCGACGTACAGCGATCCTGCCCGCGCCTCCCGGGAGTCTGTCGTGACGTGGCTGGGCGTAAGGCTCGGATCGCCTGTGAGGCGGCCGCCCGTGATGCGGGCGATCTCCGCAGCGCTGAACTCAATCATCGGTTGTGGACTCTATCTGCTCGGCACCCAGTGTGCGGAATCCGCGCGCCTCGAGGGCGGCCCGGAGTTCGACCCTGTCGTCGAGGTCGAGGTTGACCCCGTTGACCTCTTGGAACACCTCGTGGCCGCGGCCCGCGACGAGGATCACGTCCTCAGCGCGCGCGAGCTCAACGGCCCGGCGGATGGCGTCCGCGCGCGGCGCGACCTCCTCGACGACGCGGTCCAGGCTGCCCGCCCGGTCTTCCGCCCGAGCGCCCTCGAGGACCTCGGCGCGGATGGCGGCCGGATCCTCGTCGTGCGGGTCGTCGTCGGTCACGATCACGACGTCGGCACCGCGCACCGCGACGGCGCCCATGATGGGCCGCTTGCCCTGGTCCCGCTGCCCGGTCGCGCCGAAGACGACGACGACGCGGCCCGCCCCGTGCGGCGGCCGCACAGCATCGAGGGCCCGTTCGAGCGCGTCGGGATTGTGCGCAAAGTCAACGACCGCGGCCGGCTCGGTCCCCACGAGCTGCATGCGGCCCGGGACCTCGACGCTGAAGGGATCGGCCACGCCAACCGCCCGCTGGATCTCCTCAAGCGGGGTGCCCGCGGAGTGGACCAGGAGGGCCGCGAGGGCTGCGTTCGCAACGTTGAACTGGCCGGGGAGTCCCGTCCGGAGGCGCAGGGACACCTCGCCGGGCCCGCGCAGCACGAAGGCGGTACCGAGGCCGTCGCGCTCGCTCGAGGCGAGCGTCCAGTCGGCCTCCTCCCCCGCGACGGACAGGGTGGTGATCGGAATCGCGGCCTCTGCCGCGAGCTTTCGGCCCCACGCGTCGTCGACCATCACGACGCCGTGCGCCGCGCGCTCCGGGGTGAACAGCTTCGCCTTGGCGGCGAAGTATTCGTCCATCGTCTCGTGGAGGTCGAGGTGATCCTGCGTGAGGTTCGTGAAGCCCGCGGCGTCGAAGCGGACGCCGTCGACGCGCCGGTACTCGATCGCGTGGGACGAGACCTCCATGGACGCGGCCGTCAGCCCGCGCTCGCGCATGAGGGCGAGGAGGGCGTGCACATCGGTCGACTCGGGCGTGGTGAGCCGGCTCGGAATGGCCTCCCCGCCCGCGAGGATCTCGATGGTCCCGATGAGCCCCGTGAGGTGGCCCAGCGCGGCGAGGAGCGCGTTCGCGAAGTACGTCGTGGTGGTCTTCCCGTTCGTCCCCGTCACGCCGAGCAGGAGGGGCCGCTCGGCGCCCTCGGGCTGGCTCGCGAAGACGAGCGCGGCGATAGGCCCGACGGCGGCGCGCGCCTCCGCCACGACCAGCACCGGGACGCCCCCGACCGCGTCGTCGAGGGCGGTGAGCCGCGCCCCAGCCTCGTCCGTCACGATGGCCACGGCGCCGTTCTCGAGGGCTTGTGCGGCGAAGGACGCGCCGTGCCGGCCCGTCCCAGGCACCGCCACATACAGGTCCCCCGGCTCGACGGCGCGCGAGTCAAGCGCGACCCCGGTCACGAACGTCTCGCCGGCTGCCTCCCGAGGAAGACCCAGCAGGCCGGCGACCTCGGAGAGAGGCACCGGCTGGGTGTGCAGTGGACGGAAGGGGGACCTCGCCGGCGCGCCCTCGTGGGGCGCGGACGACGGGTCCGACGGACTCTCGTGCTCGCTCACAATCACCTTCATCGCTTTCAACAGGTTCCAACTCTAGCCGCTCGCCACCGGGCCCCGCGGGGCGAGACTAGGGCGATCGGCGGCATGCACCGGGGTGCTGACGAGACTCCGGCACGCGAGCTGCGGCGGGTCGAGGACGGCGGGCTACTGGGCGTACTGCGGTAGGGTCGCCGGGGTTCCGGTCGACGGCGGCACGTTGTAGAGGCGCAGGGTCTGCGACATGACGGAGCGGAACACGTCCGCGTTGCCGATGCCGAAGATGTCGCCCCTCGGCCGCTGGATGACGACGGCGACGATGTACTTCGGGTCCTCCATGGGGGCCATGCCGATGAGCGATGACGTCACACCGTCGTAGCCGGGGATGCCGTCTTCGCGGGGGGCCTGGGACGTACCCGTCTTCGCACCCACCCGGTACCCGTCGATCGAGGCGGGCTTGACCTCCCCCTTCGTCACGGCGCTCTCGAGCATGTCCTTGACCTGCTGGGAGGTCTGCGGGCTGATCACCTGGTTGGAAGGCTGCGTCGGCGCCTTCTGCTCCTTGCCGTCCGAGCCCATGTAGCCGTCGATGAGCCGTGGCTGGACCAGCAGGCCGTTGTTCGCCACCGCCTGATAGGCACGCACGGTCTGCAGCGTGGACTGAGTGAGCCCCTGGCCGAACAGGACCGTGTTCTGCTGGCGGCCGTCCCACTGGTCCGGCGAGGCGAGGATGCCGTTGGCCTCGCCCGGCAGGCCGACGTCGGGGGCCTGGCCGATCCCGAACTTCGTGAACCAGTCGTAGCGGTCCTGCTTGCTGAGCGCCTGCCCCGCCAGGACGGTTCCGGTGTTCATCGAGTAGCCGAGGATGCCCGCGAGCGTGCGCTTCTCGGTCCCGTGCGTGAAGGCATCGGCGAACGTCTGGCCTTCGAGCGTCACCGTGGGCGGCACGGTGTACTCGCTCAGCGGATTGGCCTTGCCTTCCTGGATGAGGGCGGACATCGTGAGCGTCTTCTCGACTGAACCCGGCTCGTAGGCCGCCGTGACCGCGCGGACGCCGCGGTCCTTGGCCGCGGACTTCCCGGGGTCGTTGGGGTCCATCGCGTTCGAATCCGCCATCGCGACGATGTTGCCGCTCTTGGCGTCTTCGACGATCGCGATCCCCCACTCGGCACTGTACTTGTCGACCTGGGACTGCAACGCCTGCTGCGTGAAGTACTGGAGATCCGAGTTGATGGTGAGCTTGACGGTCTGTCCGTTCTGGGCGGGGGTGTACTCGTCCGTGCCGACGGGGATCCGCAGGCCGTCCGCACCGATCTCGAACGTCCGCTTGCCCTCCTTGCCGGAGAGCTGGTTGTTCTGCGTCTGCTCGATACCGGCAAGCCCCGTGCCGTCGCTTCCCACGAAGCCCACCAGGTTTCCGGCCACGGCGCCCTGCGGATAGACGCGCTGCGACGAGCCCTCCGAGTAGACGCCGGGGAAGGCCAGGTCGGCCACCCGGCTCTCGACGTCGGGCGTGACGTTGCGCGCCACGTAGTTGAACTTCTTGTCGCCGGTGATGGCCGCGGTGACCTGGTCCACCGTCATGCCGAGGATGCCAGCTAGGTCGGAGATCGCCTGGCTGCGCGTCATGGTGACCACCTTGGTGCCGTCTCCGTCCTTCTCCGTCCTCTGATAGTCGGTGAAGTTCGACGCGGTGGTCTGATCGACGGTGATGTTGTACCGGATCACGCTCTGGGCGAGAACCTTGCCGGAGGCATCCTCGATGACGCCCCGAGCCGCGGGCAGGACAGTGGTCTGCAGCCGTTTGGCCAGGCCTGCCTGCGCGTAGCCGCCGAGGCCGAGGCCCTGGACGAGGAGGAGCCGGCCGCCGATCACGAGGAGGAGCACGAGCATCACCCCCACGCCGAGCCTCAGCCTGCGGGTCGCGCTCCCGACCCGGACGTGGTCATGCGGCCCCCGTGGCGGTCGGCCCGTGGGCTCCCTCGACGCCGTGGGCGCCGTGCTCTTGGTCGATGTGGCCACGCTCTTGTCCCCTGCTCTTTCCCGGTCCGCCCCCGCTAAGAGCCGGCACCGTCACTGACCGGGCGTCTTCTGCTTCGGCGCGGGCACGGACCCGCCGTTCAGCTGCGCCGCCGGTGTGGCCGGAGCCGCCGCCGGCGCCTGGGGTACAGCCGAGGCGGGCGTCCCCGCGGGAGCCTTGGCCGCGGCGGTGTCCGGCTTGAGCGCATCGGCCGCCTTTGCAGGCGGCGCGGGCGCGGCGACAACAAGGCCGGGCACCTCCGGGGCGGCGATGACGGCGCCCTGGGAGGCACCCTTCGCCGCCGGCTTCGGCATCCCGGTCACCAGGAGCGTCTTGAGGTCGATCTGACCCTTCGACGTCGCGGCAACCATGCCCAATTGTGCCGCTCGGGCGGCCAGATTTTGGGGAGCCTCGAAATTCTGGACGCGTTGCGCGAGATCCTGGTTCTGCTTTTCTAGCCCCATCTGCTGGCTTCGAAGCTGGACGAGCTGGTACTGCCCGGTCGACACGGCAATGTTCAGGACCAGGACCGCCACGAGCGCGACGCCAAGCACACCGAGGCAGAAGATGGCGAACGGCGCGCGCCGCCGGGCGGGTGCGGTCCGCACCACCGAGAGGGGCGCACGGCGCGGGGCACCCTTCGCGGGGGCGAGGGGACGGGCGACGGCGGAAGTTCCGTCCGTCACGACGTTCCGCTGGGCGACTGCGCTCATCGTGTGCTCCTGACCTTAATGCGTTCGGCGGCTCGCAGGCGGGCCGAGGCGGCCCGCGGGTTTTCTTCGATCTCCTGCGCGGTGGGGACTTCCGTGCCGCGGGTGAGCGTCTTGAGCTCGGGCTTGTGCTCCTCGAGCTCGACCGGGAAGTCCGGAGGAGCCGACGACCGCGAGCGGGACTGCAGCGCTCCCTTGACGATGCGGTCCTCGAGCGAGTGGTAGGACATGACGACGATCCGGCCCCCGAGGCGTAGCGAGTCGACCGCGCCGGGCACCGCGCGCTCGAGGACGTCGAGTTCCTCGTTGACTTCGATGCGGAGCGCCTGGAACGTGCGTTTGGCGGGATGCCCGCCGGTCCTGGCGGCCCCGGCCGGGACGACCGTCCGGATGGCCTCGACCAGCTGCCCCGTGGTCTCGAACGGGCGCTCGGCGCGCTCTTCGACGATGCGCCGAGCGATCCGGCCCGCGAACTTCTCCTCGCCCCACGCCCGGATGATCCGGGTGAGGTCCTCGACGCTGTACGTGTTCACGACGTCGGCGGCGGTCTGCCCCCGGCTCGTGTCCATGCGCATGTCGAGCGGCGCGTCATAGGAGTAGGCGAAGCCGCGCTCGCGCTCGTCGAGCTGAAGCGAGGAGACACCGAGATCCATGAGGATCCCGTCTGCTCCGTCGAACCCGAGTTCCTCGAGCACCTCCGGGATCTCGTCGTACACGGCGTGGACCAGACGCGCCCGGTCTCCGAACCGCTCGAGCCGCGCCCCGGCGAGCGCGAGGGCCTCCTCGTCGCGGTCGACGCCGACGAGGGTCACGTCCGGGAATCGCTCGAGGATGGCCTCGCTGTGTCCGCCCATCCCGAGCGTCGCGTCCACGACCACGGGAGCGCGGCCAGCCGAGCGCGCGGCCTCGACACCAGGAGCCAAGAGGGAGACGCAGCGCTCCTTGAGCACCGGAACGTGACGCTCCGAGGTCGGGCGTTCGTCGTCCTGCTGCGGCATGTCCCCTCCTTAGTGCCGTGTCTTTCCCGAGAGCCCGGCACCTGTCCCGCGCCGCACTCTCGCTGCCGCACCTGTCCCGTGCGGCATTCAGGCTGCCGACTGATCGGGATCCCCCTCCGCACCGTGGGTTCCAGCCTGGCGCCGGGGAAGGTGAGCCAGGACGGAGCCGCGGGCGGCTGGAGATCGCGGCCAGCCGGCCGTTCCGTCAGAAGATGCCCGGCAGGGCATCCTCGTCGGTTTCCGAGAAGGAGGCTTCCTTCTCGGCGAGGTAGTCCTCCCACGCCTGGGCGTCCCAGATCTCCGCCCGGGTTCCCACGCCGATGACGGCGAGTTCCCGTTCGAGCCCCGCATATTTGCGGAGGTTCTGCGGAATCGTGACGCGCCCTTGCTTGTCAGGCACCTCGTCAGAGGCTCCAGACAGGAAGACCCGGAGGTAGTCCCGCGACTGACGCGAGGAGATAGGGGCTTCTCGCATCTGCTCGTGGATTCGCTCGAACTCTTTCTGGCTGAAGACGTAGAGGCAGCGTTCCTGGCCCCGGGTCAGAACCAGCCCGTCGGCCAGTTCGTCGCGGTATTTCGCCGGGAGGATGAGCCGCCCTTTCTCGTCCAGACGCGGCGAATGAGTACCGAGCAACATCGGCACCACCACCCGTCTGATCCGAGGAGCTGCACGTCCCTATCCGCCACTTCCCTCTTACAGCCACCACTTTACTCCACAACTCCCCACCGTCAACGCGACACGACGTGTTATCTCCCACGCGGACAAAGAAAAAACCCCGGGATCTCGGGCGAGAGCCGGGGTGGTGGGAAGTGGATGGTTCAGGGCGGGAAAAGGAAGACGGAACGCGGCTCAGGGCCCTTAAATGACCCAGGACCCGCTGTCAGCGGGTCCCTGAGGTGGTCTGGGGAGGAAAGTGGGCGGATTCGGACGTGTTGCCGTGGAGGAGAGTGGGGGTGTTCAGCCCTGCTCGCGACGCCGCTCGTCCCACCGCGCCTCGAGCCGCGCCAGGAACCCGGCCTTCGGAGCTGCGCCGCCCTTGCGGGGCGCGCGCATCCGCCGCGCGCCGCGAAGCGTCCCGTAATAGACACTCGCGCCCATGATGAGGAAGCCGAGGACCCCGACGAAGACGTTCGAGAATTGAACCCCACCGAAGAGCAGAACCAGAAGCCCGACAATAACGCCCAAAACTCCGAGGACGATGTGGCGCGTGGAGAACCGACGCAGCGCATCGGCGCCCATGGAGTCAGCGAACTTGGGGTCTTCCTCGTGCAGCTGCTTCTCAAGCTGCTCGAGCATCTTCTGTTCGTGCTCGGAGAGAGGCATCGCGACTCCTTCATGCTTGCTGCGACGGACACTGCCGCCATCAGCACAACGCATCGGACCGACGTCCAGTTCCGCGAGCATCTGACGGGTCCCGACGAGCAGGCTGCCCGTCCGTGAGGCTCTCCGGCTGCCCGCCGATACGATGCTTTCACCGATATTCAAGGTCTTTTAAGGATATGCCCACGGCCCGTCAACCAAAAGGGGCCGAACGTCCCCGGGGCGGCGGATGCCCGTCGGACGGCCCCGACGGGCGGCGACGCTCGCCGCCGTCGTCCAGCAGGCTGGCGGGACGTAGGGACGAATTCCCGAACCGCGCCGTCACCGCGTCGAGGGTCTGTTCGGCGGTGCGCCAGTTGTCATCCCGCCGCTCAAGGCTCAGCTGGACCGCTCCCCCGCCGCGGGAGAGCCGCTCCCCCCGGAGCCCGATGAGCCGGACGCTCTGGGGGCGCTCCCCCAGGCCAGCGAGGAGTCGCATCCCCTCTTCGTAGAGCACGTGGGCGGAGTCGGTCGGAACGGTCAACGCCCGTGATCTCGACAGAGTGGAGAAGTCGGCGTAGCGGAGCTTGAGCGCGACCGTCCCCGCCTGGACCCCCGCCGACCGCATGCGGACGGCGATCCGGTGGGCGAGGCGGAGAAGCTCGCGCCGCAGGGGCTCGTCCTCGGACACGTCGACAGAGAAAGTCTCCTCCGCGCCGACGCTCTTCTCTTCGCGCTCGGGCGTGACGCGGCGATCGTCGAGGCCCCAGCTGAGGGCCTTCGCATGGAGCCCCGGAGCGCCGAGCGTCCGCTGGAGCGTCGAGTCCGGGGTGTGGGCCAGATCCGCGACCGTGTGGACTCCGAGCCGCGCGAGCACCTCGGCGGTCTTGCCGCCGATCCCCCACAGCGCTTCGACTGGGAGCGAATGGAGGAAGGAAACCGTGTCCTCGGGCCGGATGACGAGGAGGCCGTCCGGCTTGCTCCGGGTCGAGGCGATCTTGGCCACGAACTTGGTCGACGCGACACCCACGGACGCCGTCAGCCCGAGCCGCGAGCGAACCGCCGACTTGATGGACGCAGCGATCTGTTCGGGAGGACCGAGACGCCGGACGGCGCCAGAGACGTCGAGGAACGCCTCATCGACGCTCAGCGGCTCGACGAGGTCGGTGAACTCGCGCAGGAGGGCCATGAGCTCGCGGGAAACGCTGTAGTAGAGGGAGTGCCGCGGCTCCACGACGATCGCCCGAGGGCACAGCCGCAGTGCCGCCGACATGGGCATGGCGCTCCGCACGCCATAGGCGCGCGCCTTGTAGCTGGCAGAGAGCACCACCGAGCGGTCGGAGGGAAAGCCCACGATCACCAGCCGGTCGCGGAGTTCCGGCCGCTCCCGCTCCTCGACGCCCACGAAGAAGGCGTCCATATCGACGTGGAGGATCCCGCGCCGGCGCAGCACGTCGAGCGTCTCGCCGGGTTTCGCCGGATCTCGGTTCTCCACCTATCCATACTAGGCGGCGGGCGCTTCCGACCGGAGCCAGCTGAGCCGTGCCCTGCGCCGCCCCCTAGACTTGACCGGGGGCTCGGCCCTGACGGCAGGGCCGAGCCACAACGAGACGACTGAACGAAACGAATGTGTGGAGGATACGAGTGCCAGTCAACTTGAGGAACCGTGGAGGCCTGATCCCGGGGGTGGCCCTTGCCGTTCTCGCCCTCGTGGGCTGCTCGGCCCAAGCCAGCAGCAGCCCGTCGTCGAGCCCCGCGCAGACTTCGGCCGCGGCGTCGCCGTCGTCCTCCGCCAGCGCAAGCGCCTCGGTCAGCTCCGCGCCGTCGGGCTCCGCGTCGGCGACCGTGAACGCCCTCGTGCCGGGCTTCCCCCAGAAGGTGGTCCCGATCATGCCGGGAGCCACGACGCTCCAGACGAGCTATGACGCCACGGCCAACCCCCAGACGGCATCGCTCGTGGCCTCGACCTCGGCCACCTCTGATCAGATCCTCGACTACTATGCGGGCCAGTTCACCGGCCAGGGCTTCACCGCCGCCGCGAAGACCAAGGTCGGAACGACGGACAGCCAGGACTTCGTCCGCTCGGGCGGCAAGGAGACCGTGAACGTCGCGGTCGTCGTCGTGAACGGACGCACGACGTTCACCGTCGGCGCCTCGGTGGCCCCCGGGACCATCAAGTAGCCATGTCCGACGACCACGCCCGCCCCCAGCAGCACGGAGCGACGCTCGACGAGGAGACGCGGCACGAGCAGACGGCCTACCGCGACGCACTCGCGGTCCAGCTCGACCGCTTCCTCGCGGCCCAGAGCGAGGCGATGGCCGCGGTCTCCCCCGATGTCGCGCCGCTCATGGACGCCATCACGGGACTCGTGACCGGCGGCAAGCGCCTGCGCGCCCTCCTGTGCTACTGGGGCTGGCGTGGTGCCGGCGGAAGCCGCCTCGGCGACGAGGCCGTTCGGGCCGGCGCCGCGCTCGAGCTCTTCCAGGGCGCGGCCCTCATCCACGACGACATCATCGATCGATCCGACATCCGGCGCGGGGGCCCCAGCGTGCACCGACGCTTCGGCCAACTCCACCGGGACCGCGGCTGGGCGCTCGACGAGGAGCGCTTCGGCCAGGCCGCCGCCATCCTGACCGGCGACCTGTGCCTCTCGTTCAGCGAAGAGGCGTTCACGGGAATCGGGGCAGCCGCCGCGTCGGGGACATCAGCGCGCCGCATCTTCAACACCATGCGGGCCGAGGTCATGGCGGGCCAGTACCTCGACATCCTCGAGGAAGTAGCCGGGCCGAGCCGGGCCCGCAGCGAAGCGGTCGCCGCGGCGGCGAACGTGATCCGCTACAAGTCGGCGAAGTACTCGACCGAGCACCCGCTCGGCATCGGCGGAGCGCTTGCCGGGGCGGACGACGCCCTCCTGGCCGCCTATTCGCGCTTCTCGCTCCCCCTCGGCGAAGCGTTCCAGCTCCGCGACGACGTCCTGGGCGTCTTCGGCGATCCGCAGACCACGGGCAAGCCAGCCGGCGACGACCTGCGGGAGGGCAAGCGCACCGTGCTCGTCGCGTTCGCGCTCGAACGGGCGACGGCGGAGGGCGCCGCGCTGCTCGAGCGGAGCCTGGGTCGCCAGGACCTGAGCGACGACGACGTCGAGCGGCTCCGCGGCGTGATCAGCGAGAGCGGGGCCCTGGCCGCCACCGAGGACCTCATCGAAGGTCTCTCGGGCCGGGCCTTCGACGCCCTCGAGGATCTGCACCTCCCCGCCGACGTGCGCGCGGCGCTGCGCAGCCTCGGCCTTTCCGCGGTGCAGCGCGCCGCCTGAGCTCGGCCCCTTCAGCCGAGAAGCCGACTCCGCGGGCTACCAGGCGAGAATCTGCGCGCGGCGCCGAATCTCCGTCTTGCGTCCCTCGCGGAGCGCGTCGATCGGCCGGCCCCTGAGCGACTCGTCCGGCGTGAACAGCCACGCGATCAGCTCTTCGTCGGAGAACCCGGCATCCGCGAGCACCGCGATGGTGCCCTTGAGGCTGTCGACCACGTGATCGCCGTCGAGGAAGAGCGCGGGAACTGATCTGATGTTTCGCTCCCCCACCTTCAGTGCGACGAGGGCGCGCTCGTCGAGAAGGCCGTGCACCTTGGTGATCTTGCAGCCAAGCTGCTCTGCGACGTCGGGCAGCGGAAGCCACTCGGACACCATCTGTTCAATTTCACTCACGCGTCAAGCGTGCCACGGACCCTGCGGTCGCTCCTAGTCGGCGCATGAGAACCTTCGCGCGTGCCCGCGCCTTGTGCTCGTGACTGATCCGTGAGAGATTCACTCGAGTCACATATGTATCGTGAGTGTTATGTCATCGCTCCAGTCACATTAGTCACAACCGTCACACGGAGGACTTGTCATGTCGGCCATCCGCAACGCTCAGCCCGGGGCCAAGGCCATGCTGCCCGCGGTCGCCGTTACGACGGCGACCCTTCCGGCGGTTGTCCTTTCATCGCTGGCCCTCGCCCAGCCAGCCATCGCCGAGCCCGCGCCCGCCCATGTCCAAGGTGCCGGCGCCGTCGTCCCTGAGAGCACCAGGCAGGCCGACGTCGTCCCCGCCTCGGAGATCGCCGCACTCGTTCCCTCGCGCCTCGCGCCCGAGGTGGTCCCCGAAGCCCCGCAGGCCCGGTCCGACTACACCGTCGCGAGCGGGGACACGGTTATCGGCATCGCTTCGCGCTATGGGCTCGATTGGCACGACGTGCTGAAACTCAACGGCCTTCAGCCCAGCTCGCTCATCTTCCCGGGCCAGAAGCTGCGGCTCACGGGCGCACCGGCGCCAGCCCCCGCGCCCGCCGCGGACCCCGCACCGGCTCCGGCTCCGGCTCCGCAGACCGCAGGGAGCTACCAGATCAAGCCGGGAGACACGCTCTACAGCATCTCGGCCAAGCTCAAGGTGCCCATGGGCGATCTCCTCGCTGCCAATGGCCTGAGCCTCTCCTCCGTGATCTACGCGGGCCGTTCCCTCAAGCTCCCGGCCCCGCCAGCCCCGGTGGTAAGCCCCGCGTCCGCGGTGACCCCGGCCTCTGCCGGGGCACCCAAGCCGCTCGTGGACAAGTCCTTCCTGGGCTTCACGTACCCGGACGCCGTCGTGGCCTCGGCCAATGACAACAAGCGCCTTCTGAACGCGGCGCCCGTCCCCTCGAGGGACCAGATGCGGCAGATCGTCGCGGACACGGCCCGGACCATGGGCGTGGATCCCGTCCTCGCCCAGGCCATCGCCTACCACGAGTCCGGTTTCAACCAGCGGGCCGTCTCCCCGGCGAACGCAATCGGCGCGATGCAGATCGTGCCGTCGACCGCGGCCTGGGCCTCGGCCCTCGTGGGGCGCACGCTCAACCCGCTCGATCCCCGCGACAACGCGACTGCAGGCGTCGCGGTCCTGCGCGCCCTCGCCGCCGCAACCCCGGACCAGAAGACCGCGATCGCGAGCTACTACCAGGGGCAGACCTCCGTTGCGAAGCGCGGGATGTTCGACGACACGAAGGACTACGTCAAGGCAGTCACCGCCGACATGGCACTGTTCCACTGACACCTCGCCGTACGGCCCTCGCCTCAGCGCCGCTCAGAGGCGGGCGGCATAGGATCGTAGGGTGAACGGACAGCACACCGACGGCCTCGTCGGCTCCCTCGTGGGGGCCCGCTACGAGGTTCTGTCGCTGCTCGGGACGGGGGGCATGGCGACCGTCTATCTCGCGATGGACACGTCATTGCGCCGGAGGGTGGCCCTCAAGGTGCTCCACCCCCACCTGAGCCGCGACCGCAGCTTCGCGGAGCGCTTCGAGCGCGAGGCCATCGCGGCTGCCCAGCTTTCGCACCCGCACGTGGTGTCGATGCTCGACCGCGGTCAGGACGGCGGCGTCCTGTACCTCGTCATGGAGTACGTCCAGGGGCGCACCCTCCGGGACCTGCTCGACGAAACCGGGCCGCTCGCCCCGAAGCAGGCCCTCGCGCTCATCGACGCGGTCGTGGACGGGCTCGCGGCCGCGCACACGGCGGGAATCATCCACCGCGACGTCAAGCCGGCGAACGTCCTGCTGGCCGACGACGGGCGCGTCAAGGTCGGGGACTTCGGGCTGGCCCGGAGCCTCTCCGCGACGTCGGTCACGGACACGCTGTTCGGGACCGCCGAATACATTCCCCCGGAGATGCTCACTGGCCGGCCGGTGGACGCCCGCAGCGACCTGTACTCGACCGGGATCATGCTGTTCGAGATGCTCACCGGCAGCCTTCCGTTCCATGGGCCGGAGCGGACCCATGTGGCCTACCAGCATGTGAACAGCGACGTCCCGCCGCCCTCGGACCGGGCACCAGGCCTGGCGCCCGAGCTCGACGAGCTCGTGGGCTGGATGACGCGCAAGGACCCGAACGGCCGGCCGCCGAGCGCCGGTGCCCTGCTGGGCGAGATCCGCGACATCCGGCTCTCCCTCACGGACGCGCAGCTCGACTACCGTGCGCCGGCCGCCCGCGGCCCCCACGACTCGCTCACCGAACGCCTCTCCGGCGATCGGACGGAGGCCATGCCGCGCGGCACCGAGGTCATCACGGCCTACGGCTCGTCCCACACCTCGGTCATGCCGAGGCCCGAAGGCAACGAGCCGCCGAGACCGCGCGAGCAGAAGCGGCAGGCCAAAGAGGCCGATCGCGCTGCGCGCGCCGCGGCCGCGCGCCCCACCCACCAGCTCGGCAAGGGCCATCCCCGGCGACGGGGCCTCGTGTGGCTCGCCATCGTCGTCGTCCTCGCTCTCCTCGCGGCAGCGATCGGGTGGTTCTTCGGCTTCGGCCCCGGTGCGCTCGCGACCGTGCCACCGGTGAGGAACCTCACGGTCGCCCAGGCCCAGGCGGTCATCCAGGATGCTGGCCTCGGCTTCACCACTCACGACGTGTTCGACGACACCGTGAACGCGGGACTCATCGTCGCGAGCACGCCGGGGGCCGGCGCCCAGATCCGCAAGTTCGAGGGCGTCCAGCTCATGGTCTCGAAGGGCCCCGAGCTCTTCCCCCTCGCCCAGCTCACGGGGACCCCGATCGACGCGGCCAAGCAGGCACTCTCGAACGCGAAGATGACGCTCGGCACCGTGACCGAGTCGTTCAGCGACACGGTCGCGGCGGGGGTCGTCATGGCGCAGGATCCGACCGCGGGGACCCCGCTCAAGCACGGGAGTCCCGTGTCCCTCACGGTGTCGAAGGGCCCGCAGCCGATCCCCATCCCCAAGGTCGTCGGGATGACGCAGGCTGACGCTGTCGCCGCGCTGACCGCGGCGGGCTTCAAGCCGTCCGTGGCCGACACCCCCGTGTTCGACCGCACGATTCCGGCCGGATCCGTGGTCACCCAGAATCCGGGCGCCGGCCAGAGTCTCACGCGGGGCTCGACCGTCACGCTCACGCTCTCGAAGGGCCCGCGCATGGTGCACGTGCCCAACTTCGTGGGCCAGCAGGTGAGCGCGGCCCAGGACGCGCTTCAGAAGCTCGGCTTCACGGTCAAGGTCCAGAACGTCCTGGGCGGATTCTTCGGCACGGTCCGTGCCCAGGACCCCGTCGACCGGGACGTGCCCGAGGGCTCGACCATCACGCTCACCGTCGTCTGACCGACGTCGGGACGGACGACGGCGCGCGGTTGGCTTGCGCGGTCGGCGTTCGGCCGGTCAGCGCTTGGTGAGCGACTCCGAGACGAGGAACGCCATCTCGAGCGACTGCATGTGATTGAGCCGGGGATCGCACACCGACTCGTACCGGTCCTCGAACGCGGCCTCGTCGATGGGGTCCGAGCCGCCGAGGCACTCCGCCACGTCGTCGCCCGTCATCTCCATGTGCAGGCCCCCCGGCACCGTGCCGAGGGCGTGGTGCACCTCGAAGAAGCCGCGCACCTCGTCCACCACGTCGTCGAAGCGGCGCGTCTTGTAGCCGTTGCGCGACGTGACGGTGTTGCCGTGCATGGGATCGGTCACCCAGAGCACCTTCGCGCCCGAGGCCGTGACCTTCTCGACGACCGCGGGAAGCTTCTCGCGGATGTTCTTCGCACCCATGCGCGTGATGAACGTGAGGCGGCCGGGCTCGCGCTCGGGGTCGAGCTTGTCGATGAGGCGCAGGGCGTCGTCGCCCGAGACGCCGGGGCCGAGCTTGACGCCGATCGGGTTGCGGACACGGGAGAGGAAGTCGACGTGGGCGTGGTCGAGCTCGCGCGTGCGCTCCCCGATCCACAGGAAGTGGGCCGAAGTGTCGTACGGGAGGCCCGTGCGCGAGTCGATCCGGGTGAGCGCGCGCTCGTAGTCGAGCAGGAGCGCCTCGTGGCTCGCGAAGAACTCGACGCGCTTGAGCGCCTCGAAGTCGGCGCCGCACGAGCCCATGAACGTGATGGCCCGGTCGATCTCCCGCGCGAGCGACTCGTAGCGCGCGTGCGCAGGATTCTTCGTGAAACCCTGGTTCCACGCGTGCACGAGCCGCAGGTCCGCGAAGCCGCCCTGCGTGAAGGCCCTGATGAGATTCAGGGTGGCCGCGGACGTGTGGTAGGCCTGCAGCATGCGGCCCGCATCGTGCGCGCGGGTTTCGGGCGTGAACTCGTAGCCGTTGACGATGTCGCCGCGGTACGCCGGCAGCGTGACGCCCTCGCGCGTCTCTGTGTCCGAGGAACGCGGCTTCGCGAACTGGCCCGCCATGCGGCCCATCTTGATGACCGGCATCGCGGCGCCATAGGTCAGCACGACGGCCATCTGGAGGATGGTCCTGACCCGCGCGCTGATGCGATCCGCCGTCGCCGCCTCGAACGTCTCCGCGCAATCGCCGCCCTGGAGGAGGAACGCCCGCCCCTGCGCGGCGTCGGCAAGGCGATGGCGGAGCAGGTCGACCTCTCCCGCGAAGACGAGCGGCGGGAGAACGGACAGCTCCGCGACGGAGCGCTTGAAGGTTCCCGCGTCAGACCACGAGGGCTGCTGGGACGCCGGAAGTGACCGCCAGGCGTCGAGCCCCGGATAGTCGGCTGCGCCGCTCTGCGACGTGCTCGTGAAAGGGGCCGGCGGAGGCGTGGAGAGTTCAGTCACGAGACAAGGCTAGCTCAGCGCATCAGGGCGCCAAGCCGCATGACGACGGCACTTCACGCGCCCGCCGTCGTCCCTT
The DNA here is from genome assembly GCF_004919045.1 of Sinomonas albida. GTDB lineage: Bacteria > Actinomycetota > Actinomycetes > Actinomycetales > Micrococcaceae > Sinomonas > Sinomonas albida. Next base: position 61,076 of record NZ_SWDW01000004.1, on the reverse strand, counting down.
CGCCGGGCCCCGCCGTCGTCCCTTCGCCGGGCTCCGGCTCGCCCTGATGCGCTCGGCTCCCCTGCTTGGACTGGGCGCCCTCCCCTGCGGCCAGCTGGGCCTTGACGGTCGCCGCGTAGACGTCCACGTATTCCTGGCCGGAAAGGCGCTGGAGCTCCTGCATGATGCGGTCGGTCACGAGCCGCTGCACGTCACGGTCTTCAGCACGGTCGTAGTACTCCGAGAAGTCGAGCGGCTGGCCGAAGATCACGCCGATGCGGCGGATCGACGGGAAGCGCTGGCCGATCGGCTGGACCTTGTCCGTGCCGATCATCGCGACCGGGACCACCCGCACGCGCGTCTCGAGCGCGAGCCGCGCCACGCCGACCTTCCCGCGGTACATGCGCGCGTCCGGCGAGCGGGTGCCCTCGGGGTAGATGCCCAGGAGGCCTCCCTTGCGGAGCACCTCGGCCCCGGCGGTCAGGGACGCCGTGGAGGCTGCGCCGCCCGAGCGGTCCATGGGGAGCTGGTTCGTGACCCGGAAGAACGTGGCCGTGAGCCACCCCTTGAGGCCTGTTCCGGTGAAGTACTCCTGCTTCGCGAGGAAGACGACCGGCCGCCGCACCATGAGCGGCATGAAGATGGAGTCGGAGAACGACAGATGGTTCGAGGCGAGGATCGCGGGTCCCTCGTCGGGGACATTCGTACGTCCCTTGACCCACGGCCGGAACAGGAGTTTGACGATCGGTCCGATGAAAATCCGTTTGAGGACCCAGTAGATCACGGTGCGCCTTCCGCGGTCGCGGGCATGCTTGCCACACTCACTCTAGTAAGGACCCGCACCCTGTGCGCCCGAATTCGTGCACGCACCGCGTGGCGATGCCACGATGGAGGCATGACCGCACCTGTCGATCGGCCCGGAGCCCGGTGGGGAGTGGCGATGTGCCACGGGTTCTCCGGATCGCCCTCGTCTGTCGCGCCGTGGGCGGAGGGACTCGCCGCCCGCGGCTTCGACGTCGAGGTTCCGCTTCTCCCGGGCCACGGGACCGACTGGCATGACCTCGAGGGCCGCCGCTGGCGTGAGTGGACCGAGTGCTTCGAAGCGGCATGCGCGCGCCTCGCGGCTCGCAACGACGCCCTCTTCGTCGCGGGCCTCTCGATGGGCGGCGCCATCGCCCTGCGCGCCGCCGCACGTCTGGACGTCGCAGGCGTGGCGGTGGTCAACCCGGGCCTCGGCTTCTACGACTGGCGTGTCCGCTACATCGGCGCCATCAGGCACTTCCGCCGCACCACCGCGCCGATCGACGAGCCCGCGGCACCCGAGCCCGTGGGCGACGAGGGCGAGTACGACGTCACTCCCCTCGCGGCCGTCTACGAGCTCCGTCAGCTCTTCCGCGCCGCGGACCGCGCGCTGCCGAAGGTCACAGCGCCGCTGCTCGCGTTCAAGTCGGACGAGGATCCGGTGGTCCCGCCGTCGTCCGTGGCGCGCATCCTGCGGCGCGTCTCGAGCCACGACGTCGAATTCGTCCCGCTGCACGAGAGCCCGCACGTCGCGACGCGCGACCGCGAGGCGCCGCTCATCGTGGACCGGACCGCGGAATTCTTCGAGCGCTGCGCTGCGAGAACCGCCCACCCCGCCGTCGGCGCGTGATCGGGGCATAATGCTTGACATGAACAGCGTCACGACGCCGGCCGGCGTCGTCCTGAGCCATGGCTTTACGGGGGGCCTTGCGAGCGTGGCCCCATGGGCCGATGCGCTGCGCCGCGACGGGCTCCGGGTCGTGACGCCGCTTCTGCCAGGACACGGCACCACGTGGATGGACCTCTCGACCCGCCGCTGGCACGAGTGGTACGACACCTTCGAGGCCGCGTATCTGGACCTCGCGAGCGAATGTTCCTCCGTCGCGGTGGCGGGCCTCTCGATGGGCGGAGCGCTCGCCCTTCGGCTCGCGGCCCTCCACCCGGTGGCCGGGGTCTCGGTGGTCAATCCGGGTCTTGTCGTCGACGATCCGCGCTCGCACTTCTCGTTCTTCATCCGGTACGCGGTGCGCTCGGTCCCTGCGATCGGCAACGACATCAAGAAGCCGGGACAGGACGAGCGGGCCTACCCTCGCGTTCCGGTCGCGGCCGCACACGAACTCAAGCTCCTCTTCCGCGACACGGTACGCCTCCTCCCGCAGGCCACGGCGCCGCTCCAGATCTTCCGCTCGACGGCGGACCACACCGTCTCGACCGAGCGCAGCGTGGCTGCCCTCGCCCGCCGCTACGGCGGCACCGAGATCGAGCTGGTGCGCCTCCCGAACAGCTACCACGTCGCGACGCTCGACTACGACGCCGAGACGATCTTCACGCGCTCGTCGGAGTTCCTCCGCGGCGTCACGTCGGCGCAACCGGAGGGCGCGCGCCCGCAGAGCCAGGAGAATGCATGAACGGCCAGCCGGACCCGGACCGCGCCGACCATGAGGCCGACGACGACGTCTGGCGCGACCTCGTCGCGAGGCTCCGCGCGGGCGATCCGCGGGTGAGCCCGGACTGGGACGCCGACGAGTTCGGCCCAGCGCCGCTCGAGCCGTCCGCGGCCGAGCGCGCCGCGGCTGCGCACGCGTCCGAGTCGCCGAACGGCGCCCAGGCCTCCGAGCCGGGGAAGGCCCAGGGCTTTGCGGAGTTCGACCCTCTGGGCTTGAGCGGACGCCCGACGGACGGGCCGCGGGACTACGAGCCCATCGACGACGGCGAGTTCGTCCCCGAGGAGCCCGAGCCGGTGCTTGCCGGCGCCGACCCCGCGGCCGTCCTCTCGTGGATCGGCGCGCTCGGAGCCCCGGTGGCGCTCCTGCTGTCCGCCCTGTTCTGGCGCGGCATCCCGAGCTACGCGATCGCTGGGCTTGTCGCGATCTTCATCGCGTCCGTGGGCTTCCTGATCATGCGGCTCCCCCGGGACAAAGACGAGGACGACGACGGCGCGCGGCTCTGAGCGATCACGCGCCACCCGCGCGGGGTGTCAGGGCGCCCCTCGGCTCGGCCCAGAGCGAGCGGCGGACGCGTCTAGCGCACCCATCCATTTCCGCGCGCGTTGACCCGCGAGAGGTCGGCCGCACCGATGAGTCCGGCTTGGGGGCCAAGCTGGGCCCGGTGGATGCTGGCGGCCGGACGGAAGCCGCGGCCGGTCAGGTTGCGGGCGAACGCCCTTCGCGCCGGGTCGAGCAGCAGATCGCCCGCATCGCACAGCCCGCCGCCCACCACGAACGTTCCCGGGTCTAGCGCCGCCGCGAGATTCGCGAGGCCGAGGCCGAGCCACTCGCCGACGTCCTCGAGCAGCTCCCTCGAGGTGGGATCGCCCCTGCGGGCGAGGTCCGTGACGACCGCGCCCGTGATCGCGTCGAGGTCGCCGTCGACCGCCTTGATGATCTCCTGCGCGACGGGAGAGTTTGCCCTCGCGAGCTCTCGCGCCTCGCGACCGAGGGCATTGCCCGACGCGTACTGCTCCCAGCAGCCTCGGTTGCCGCATTCGCAACGGTGCCCGCCGGGCATGATGATCTGGTGTCCGAACTCTCCGGCCACCCCGTAGCGTCCGCGCTCGAGGCGTCCGCCCAGGACCATCGCGCCCCCGATGCCCGTGCCGAGCGTGATGCACACGAGCCTGGGCTCCGCGCGCCCCGCCCCGAAGCGCCATTCCGCCCAGGCCGCGGCATCGGCGTCGTTGGTCAGGAGGACCCGGCGCCGCAGGAGCCGCTCGAGGTTGTTGCGCAGCGGCTCGTTGCGCCACGCGAGGTGCGGACTGAACAGGACGGTGCCGCCCTCAAGGTCCATCCAGCCGGCCGCCCCGATCCCCACGGACGCGATGCGGTGATCCCCGCTCAGCTCGTCGACGAGTTCGGCGATGACGCGCTCGACCTCGCGCGGCTGCGAGCCCGGCGTGGCGCGCCGAGCCTCGCGGAGGATCGCACCGTCCGCGTCCACGACGCCCGCTGCAACCTTCGTGCCGCCGATGTCGATGCCGATGGCGAGCCCGCGGCGGCGGAGGCGGGGTCCTGCTGGGCGGCGCGGCGGAAAAGGGCGTCGTTGAATGGGCACCGGCCCAGTCTAAAGCGGCAGACAGTGGCGGACTCCCGGCCCCCGGAGTAAAGTTACTGGCCAGTAGCTTTCGCAACGTGGCGCGGGCCACACCGCCGCCGCCTTGGCTATCGTTGAGATAAGCACCCCTTGTGGGCACAGCAGAGGAGTCACCGTGCGCGAGAAGATCGTCCCGCCCCTTGTCCCCCACGCAGTCGCGCGGAACACGACGGACTTCGTCGTCGAACAGGCGGAGAAGCCCTCCAACCCACCCCTCTTCGCCCGGCGCGACGCCTCGGGAGCGTGGCAGGACGTGCGCGCGAAGGACTTCCGGGCCGACGTCGAGAGGATTGCCAAGGGGCTCATGGCGAGCGGGATCGGGCAGGGCGACCGAGTCGGCGTGATGGCGCGCACGTGCTACGAATGGGTGCTCGTCGATTTCGCGATCTGGTTCGCCGGAGCGGTGTCCGTCCCCATCTACGAGACCTCTTCGCCCTCGCAGATCGCCTGGAACCTCGGCAACTCGGGCGCGATCGCCGCGTTCGGCGAGACGGCGAGCCACGAGGACATGATCCGCATCGCCGTCGACTCGGAGGGCCTCGCGGTCAATGACGTCTGGCAGATGACGCCGGCCGGGCTCGACCAGCTCCGCGCAGCGGGGGCGCGCATCAGTGACGAGGAACTCGAGGAGCGCCGTTCGGCAGCCACGCTCGACTCGCTCGCGACCATCATCTACACGTCGGGCACGCTCGGCCGCCCCAAGGGCTGCGAGCTCACGCACGGCAACTTCGTGGGGCTCTCCGAGAACACGGTCGCCGCCGTCCGCGAGGTCTTCACCCCGGGGGCGAAGACCATCATGTTCCTCCCGCTCGCCCACGTCTTCGCGCGCTTCATCTCGGTGCTCGCGGTCGCCGCGGGCGTCCAGGTGGGCCACACGCCGGACATCAAGAACCTGCTCCCCGATCTGCAGAGCTTCCAGCCGACGTTCATCCTGGCCGTCCCGCGGGTCTTCGAGAAGGTCTACAACTCGGCATTAACGCGGGCCGAGAACGAAGGCCGGGGCAAGATCTTCGCCGCAGCGGCGGACACTGCGATCGCGTGGTCCGCGGCGCACGACGACGGCGGGAAGCCCGGCTTGGGCCTGCGGCTTCGGCATGCGGCCTTCGACGCGCTCGTCTACCGGAAGCTGCGCGCGGCCATGGGCGGCCACATTCGGTATGCGGTCTCCGGGGGCGGCCCACTCGGCAAGCGCCTGGGCCACTTCTTCCACGGGATCGGGCTCCTCGTGCTCGAGGGCTACGGGCTCACCGAGACGACCGCCCCGATCAGCGTCAACACGCCCCATCGCGTCAAGATCGGCACCGTCGGCGCCCCGCTGCCGGGCAACGCCGTGCGCATCGCAGACGACGGCGAGATCCTCACCAAGGGCGTGTGCGTCATGCGCGGCTACTACGAGCTTCCAGAGCTCCAGGCCGAGACGTTCACGGACGGCTGGTTCCACACTGGCGACATCGGCGAGCTGGACCCCGACGGCTTCCTCACGATCACGGGCCGCAAGAAGGAGATCATCGTCACGGCGGGGGGCAAGAACGTTGCCCCCGCCCAGCTCGAGGACCAGATCCGGGCGGACGCCCTCGTCTCCCAGGTCGTCGTGGTCGGCGAAGGGCGCCCGTTCATCGCGGCCCTCGTGACGCTCGACGAAGAGGCCCTCCCCGGCTGGCTCGAGCGCCACGGCCAGCCCGCGCTGAGCATCGCCGAAGCGGGCGACAATGTGTTGGTCCGGGAGCACGTCCAGGCCGTGATCGACCGCGCGAACGGTTCAGTGTCCAAGGCGGAGGCGATCAGGGCGTTCCGTGTGGTCCCGACCGACTTCACGGAGGAGTCGGGCCACCTCACGCCGTCGCTCAAGGTCAAGCGCGCCAAGGTCATGTCCGACTTCGGGGACGTGGTCGAGCAGATCTACTCGGCGCCGAAGCCCACCGCCGTCTGACCGGGCCGAGCGTGGCGGACGCCGAGGGCACCCGCGCACCACGGGGCCCTGTCAGTCGATGAGCTCCTCGACCACGAGCGCCGCAAGCTCGTCGGCCGCGTGGCGGGTCTCGGCCCGGAGCTTGTCGAACTCGATCTGCGAGCCCTCGGCGAGGTGCCGGTCATGCGGGATGCGGATCACGTGCGCCACGCGCGTGCGGAAGTGATCCTCGATCTCGTCGATGTCCACACGGGTCCCGTCGCCTGCGGCCATGTTGACCACGACGATCGCCTTCTTCACGAGGTCGTCGCGGCCATGCGCCTCGAGCCATGAGAGCGTCTCCGAGGCAAGCCGCGCCTCGTCGACGCTGCCACCCGAGACGAGCACGACGGCGTCCGCCTTGTCGAGCGTGCCCTTCATGACCGAGTGGACCATGCCCGTGCCCGAGTCCGTCAGGACGATCGAGTAGTAGCGCCCGAGGATGTCCGTCACGGCGCGGTAGTCGCCGTCGTCGAACGCGTCGGCAACCATGGGGTCGGCATCGGACGCGAGGACGTCGAGCCGGGAGCCCTCCCGGGCCGTGTAGGCCGAGAGCTGCGCGAACGAATCCACGCCGAAGCGGTCCTTGACGAGGCTCCTCGCAGTGAACGTGGCACGGCCGGGATTGCGGTCTGACAGGGTTCCGCGGTCCGGATTGGCGTCGAGGGCGATGACCCGGTCCTCGCGGAGGCCTGCGAGGGCCATGCCCAGAAGCGTCGTGACGGTCGTCTTGCCCACTCCGCCCTTGCGCGACAGGATCGGCACGTAGCGCGTGCGGTCGCCCAGCCGGGTCGCGATGCGGTGCTCGAGGGCGCGCTGCATCCGTACAGCATCAGAGTCGCCGAGGTTCACGTAGCCGAACGTGAACTTGTAGAGCCAGAGGCGCCACCCGCCCACCGGCGGCGTGGCGACCTTCTCGATGAGCCGATCGGACGTGAGAGACGACGCCGGCTCGGGCCCGGTCGGCCGGGCGCGGCGCTCGCTCACGGCCGCCTCGGGGGCCGCGTCCTGGCGCGCGACGGCCGGTTCCTCCTCGACGGGCGGGCGCGGGTCGCCGACGGTCATCCGACTGGTCTCGGCGGGGTCCCCGAGGGGAAGCCCCACGGTCTCGACACGCGGCAGCGGCGACTGGGGAAGGTAGCCCGCCGGCGGCCGGCCCGGCTCCGGAGGCACGCTCGAGCCGATCGACGGCTGGGGCATCGTGAGCGCCGCGAGCGAGCCCGCGGACAGACGATCCTGCGCATCGGCCACCGTGACCACCTCGATTGGCGCCCCGGCCTCGTTCGGCTCCTCGCCGCCGTCGTGCGTTGCGGGCGGCTTCCCGTGCTCGGCAGTCCCGGGAGCCTCGGCCCCGTCGTGGCCCCCGATGGATTCCTCAGCCGGAGGATGGTTCGCCGCGGCGTCGGCCTCTGGAGTGGGCCCGGCGACGCCGTCAGGCTCGACGTCGTGCTGGTGAGTGTTCTCCTCGGTCATGACTCCCGCTCAGGCTCGGCTCGTCACCTTCGGTGACATTTGAGGAGGCTGGGGCGGCGCAGCCCATGCTCCGCCGCCCCAGCCTCTGATCGCTGTCAGTGTAGCCGCTCGCCCGTCCGGGGTCCCTGAGGTCGAGGGTCAGGAAGGCGACACGACGAGCAGCAGGTCACCGCCCTCGACCTGCTGAACGCCGTTCATGACCACGCGGGACACGGTTCCCGAGGTCGGCGTGGTGATGGACGCCTCCATCTTCATCGCCTCGATCGTCGCGATCGTGTCGCCGGCCTTGACCGTGTCGCCCTCCTTCGCCGTCACGGTGACGGCGCCGGCAAACGGCGCCGCGACGTGGTTCGCGTTGCCCGGGTCCGCCTTCTCCGCCTGCTTGACGTTGCTCTCGACGGAGCGGTCGCGCACCAAGACGGGGCGGGACTGGCCGTTGAGCAGGGCGAGCACCGTGCGCATGCCCTTCTCGTCCGGTTCGGAGACGGCCTCGAGCTGCGCGATGAGGCGCACCCCGCGCTCGAGCTCGATCACGTGCTCCGTGCCGCGCTGAAGCCCGTACAGGTAGTCGCGCGTGTCGAGGACTGAGAGGTTCCCATACGCCTCGCGGCTCGCGAGGTAGTCCTTCGTGGGTCCGGGGAACAGGAGACGGTTGAGCGTAGCCCGCCGCGTCGCCGAGTCGCTGCGGAGTCCTGCGGAGTCCTCGGCGCTCAGCTGCTCTTCGCGGACGCGCACCGTGCGGCCCTGGAGGGCCTTCGTGCGGAAGGGCTCAGGCCAGCCCCCGGGCGGGTCGCCGAGCTCGCCGCCGAGGAAGCCGATCACGGAGTCCGGGATGTCGTACTTCTGCGGGTTCTCCTGGAAGTCGGCCGGGTCCGCGTTGAGCCCCACGAGGTGCAGGGCGAGGTCGCCCACGACCTTTGACGACGGTGTGACCTTGACGAGGTGGCCGAGGATGCGGTCCGCGGCCGTGTACATGTCCTCGATCGCCTCGAAGCGCTCGCCCAGGCCGAGCGCGATGGCCTGCTGGCGGAGGTTCGACAGCTGACCGCCCGGGATCTCGTGCCGGTAGACGCGCCCCGTGGGGCCCGGAAGTCCGGACTCGAACGGCGCGTAGACGCGCCGGACGGCCTCCCAGTACGGCTCGAGGGCGCTGACCGCCTCAAGCGAGATTCCCGTGTCGCGCGGGGTGTGTGCGAGTGCGGCCACGAGCGCCGAGGCCGGCGGCTGGCTCGTGGTCCCGGCGAGGGACGCCGACGCGACGTCGACCGCGTCCACGCCCGCGTCGACCGCCGCGAGGAGCGTCGCGAGCTGACCGCCAGCGGTGTCATGGGTGTGAAGGTGGACGGGAAGGTCGAAGCGCTCGCGCAGCGCCGAGACGAGCTTTGCCGCGGCGGCGGGCCGCAGGAGCCCCGCCATGTCCTTGATCGCGAGGATGTGCGCTCCCGCGTCGACAATCTTCTGCGCGAGCTCGAGGTAGTAGCTGAGCGTGTAGAGCGACTCGTTGGGGTCGAGCAGATCGCCCGTGTAGCACAGGGCCACCTCGGCCACGGCGGTACCCGTCTCGCGCACGGCGCGGATGGCCGGGGCCATCTGGTTCACGTCGTTGAGGGCGTCGAAGATGCGGAAGATGTCGATTCCGGTCTCGGCCGCCTCCTTGACGAACGCGTTCGTGACCTCCTCCGGGTAGGGCGTGTAGCCGACCGTATTGCGCCCGCGCAGGAGCATCTGGATGCAGATGTTCGGGATGGCCGCGCGGAGCGCGGCGAGCCGCTGCCAGGGGTCTTCGCCAAGGAAACGCAGCGCGACGTCGTACGTCGCACCGCCCCACGCCTCGACCGAGAGGAGCTGCGGCGTGAGCGCGGAGACGGCCGGGCCCGCCGCGACGAGGTCGCGGGTGCGGACGCGCGTCGCGAGAAGCGACTGGTGCGCGTCGCGGAACGTCGTGTCCGTGACGGCGACGGCGGACTGCTCGCGGAGAGCCTTCGCGAAGCCCTCCGGACCGAGCTCGAGCAGGCGCTGGCGCGATCCGTCTGGCACGGCAGAGGCGTTCACCGCGGGAAGCTTGGCGCGCGGATCGGCGTGGACCGGGAGCTCGCCGTTCGGCTTGTTGACGGTGACGTCCGCGAGCCAGGTCAGGAGCTTGGTGCCCCGGTCCGCCGAGCTGCGGGCCCGCAGGAGCTCGGGGCGCTCGTCGATGAATGACGTCGCGACGTTGCCGGCCACGAAGTCCTTGTCATCGAGCACGGCCTGGAGGAACGGGATGTTGGTGGAGACGCCGCGGATGCGGAACTCGGCTAGGGCACGCCGCGCGCGCTTGACGGCAGTCGCGTAGTCGCGGCCGCGGCACGTGAGCTTGACGAGCATCGAGTCGAAGTGCGGGCTGATCTCGGCACCCTGGTAGACCGTCCCGCCGTCGAGGCGGACGCCCGCGCCGCCTGCCGAGCGGTAGCCGGTGATCTTCCCGACGTCGGGACGGAAGCCGTTCGCCGGGTCCTCGGTGGTGATGCGGCACTGGAGGGCGGCGCCCTTGAGCTGGATCGAATCCTGCGTGAGGCCCAGATCGGCGAGCGTCTCCCCCGACGCGATGCGCAGCTGAGCCTGGACGAGGTCCACGTCGGTGACCTCCTCGGTCACCGTGTGCTCGACCTGGATGCGCGGGTTCATCTCGATGAATACATGCTGGCCGGCCCGGTCCCCCACGGTGTCGACGAGGAACTCGACGGTGCCTGCGTTGACGTAGCCGAGAGCCTTGGCGAACTTGACGGCGTCGGCATAGAGGGCCTGGCGGATCGACTCATCGAGCTGCGGGGCCGGCGCGATCTCGATGACCTTCTGATGGCGCCGCTGGAGCGAACAGTCACGCTCGAAGAGATGGACCACGTTCCCCTCGGCGTCCGCCAGGACCTGGACCTCGATGTGCCGCGGGCGGAGGACGGCCTGCTCGAGGAACACCGTCGGGTCACCGAACGCCGCGTCCGCCTCGCGCATCGCGGCGTTGAGCGACTCGGGGAGCGCCTCGGGGGTGTCGACGCGGCGCATGCCGCGACCGCCTCCGCCCGCCACCGCCTTCACGAAGATCGGGAAGCCAATCGACTCGGCCTCAGCGAGGAGCGTCTCCGGGTCCGCGCTCGGCGCGCTCGACTTGAGCACGGGGATCCCGGCCTTGCGGGCCGCCTGCAGCGCGTGGACCTTGTGGCCGGCGAGTTCGAGCACCTCGGCCGGCGGGCCCACGAACGTGATGCCGGCCTCGGCGGCCGCCCGGGCGAGGCCCTGGTTCTCCGAGAGGAACCCGTAGCCCGGGTAGATCGCGTCAGCGCCGGCTTCCTTGGCGACGCGGATGATCTCTTCGATGTCCAAGTAGGAGCGGACCGGGTGCCCTTCCTCGCCAATGAGGTAGGCCTCGTCCGCCTTCTGGCGGTGGATCGAATTGCGGTCTTCATACGGGAAGACCGCGACAGTCTTGGCACCTAGTTCGTAGCCTGCGCGGAAGGCTCGGATGGCGATCTCTCCGCGGTTGGCCACCAGAATTTTCGAGAACACGTCGACTCCTCATTCGGGGCACGGATGGGTCCAGCTAGGTGGTGCCTAGTCTCTATCCGAGAAAACTACCAACTCAATGGCGTGTGCCCGGAATCACGATGACAGACCATGTAATGTGCCGCCCGCAGGACCACGGGTGTGGCTCTCAGCGCTCCTCGGCGACCACTAAGATGGTGGGGAGTCGGCCAGCGGATAGGTGTGGATTCTCCAGTGCAAGTAGTCAGCATCAGCAGCCTCAAAGGTGGGGTTGGGAAGACTTCGGTCACGACAGGCCTGGCGTCGGCGGCCCTCGCGGCCGGCATCCCGACGCTCGTCGTGGACCTCGACCCCCATGCCGACGCCTCCACGGCCTTGGGCGTGGCCGCGGACGGCAAAGCCGAGGTCGCGCGGATGCTCAAGTCGCCCCGCCGCGTCCGGATGGCCGACAACGTGGTCAACAGCAGCTGGGTCGCGCGCGCCGGGAACCTCGACGGGCGCAAGGGCCGCGCCCTCGACGTGGCGTTCGGCGGCTCGCTGAGCAGCGTCTACGACCGCCCGGACCTCGCGCGCCGCGACCTCAAGCGCCTCTCGTCGGTGCTGGACGGAGTAGAGGGCTACGACCTTGTTCTCGTGGACTGCCCGCCGTCCCTCAACGGGCTGACGCGGATGGCCTGGACCGCGAGCAACCGTGTGCTCCTCGTCGCTGAGCCGGGGTTGTTCTCGGTGGCTGGCACGGAGCGCACCATGCGCGCCATCCAGCTCTTCCGCGAGGAGTTCGCGCCGACGCTCGCCCCCGCGGGCATCATCGCGAACCGCGTCCGCCCGTCCTCGACCGAGCATGCGTACCGGCTCGAGGAGATGAAGCAGATGTTCGGCCCGCTCCTGCTCACGCCGACCATCCCCGAGCTCGCCAACTGGCAGCAGATTCAGGGCGCGGCGCACGCCGTGCACCACTGGCCCGGCGATGCCGCACGCAGCACCGCCGCGCTGTACGACCAGCTCCTCGACTCAGTGATGAAGCAGAGCCGCGAGTTCCGCCCGCGGTCCGCTCGCTGATCCCGACACGACCGCTCATCCGGCAACGACAAAGGGCACCCCACGCGGGGTGCCCTTTGCCTTAAGTACTGAATGGCCGCCGTCGTCCGATGGTCAGCCGATCTTGCGAGCAGCCCGCCGCCGGCCCAGCTCGTCGCCCGGGAACGCCTGGTCCTCGGCGTGCTCGCTCGGGAGCTCGGCGAGGCTTCCCTCGACCTCGCGCCACACGCGGCCCACGGCGATGCCGAAGACGCCCTGCCCGCCCTGGACCAGGTCGATGACCTCGTCCGCGGAGGTGCATTCGTACACGGAGGCGCCGTCGCTCATGAGGGTGATCTGCGCAAGGTCCTCGACGCCGCGCTCGCGAAGGTGGCCTACCGCGATGCGGATCTGCTGGAGGGACACCCCCGTGTCAAGGAGGCGCTTGACGACCTTGAGGACCAGGATGTCGCGGAAGCCGTAGAGCCGCTGGGAGCCACTCCCGGCGGCGCCGCGCACGGTCGGCTCGACGAGACCCGTGCGGGCCCAGTAGTCGAGCTGCCGGTACGTGATGCCGGCAGCCTTGCAGGCGGTGGGGCCGCGGTAGCCGGCCTCTTCGTCAAGCACGGGCAGGTCTTCGCTGAACAGCAGTCCCTGCTCGCCGCTGGGAACATCGGTGCCGGGGCCGCTGACACGGCGCAACTTGCCAGAATCGCCCTGAGGACTCACGTCACCCTCCTTCTCTCGCTCCCCCTGGGGATGCCGCACCGCCCAGGAGAGGGAGGCGACTGAAGACTTGCACTGTAATTACAACGATCAGTGCAACTTCCAGTTTCGCCCGTGCCTGCCGGGGATGCAATGGGAGCTTCTACCCATGACGTTAGGACTCGCCGGAAGTGAAATCAAAGACATCGGGCCGTAGCGTTTGCCGTGTCGGATCTACTCGTCGAAGTCCTCGGGCTCGACATCGGCGAGAAACTCCCGGAAGCGACGCATCTCACGTTCTTCCTCGTCAGTGCTGGGTGCGGCCTCCTCGGTGCCTTCCTCGCTGCCCTCGGCCAGCTGGACGCCCGCCTCCTCGAGCACCGAATCGGCGCACCAGATGTGGCAGTTGACCCGCAACGCCACCGCCAGCGCGTCCGATGCGCGGGACTCGATGACCGTTCCGTCGTCGAAGCTGAGCTGCGCATAGAAGACGCTGTCCTGGACCGCGACAATGGTCGCGCTCACCACTTGGCGGCCCAGGCCGTGGACCACGTTCACGAGCAGATCGTGCGTGAGCGGCCGCGGCGGGACCACGTGCTGCTGGGCGAGGGCGATCGCGCTGGCCTCCGCCGTGCCGATCCAGATGGGCAGGTGCCGCTCGCCGTGCTTCTCCCGGAGGAGCACGAGAGGCTGGTTGGACGGCAGTTCGATGCGGACGCCCACTACCTCAACTTCGATCATCAGCCCTCCATCCTGGAAATCCGACCATGAACGAGCGCCCGGTGCAGGCTCAGGCACAGGTCGCTGATCTCCCGAGCCGTCTCCGCCGTGCGAGCCCGCGAGGCCTCGTCCCGGCGCGACGCGATCGGCGCGACAGCCCGCTCCACGAGCCCGAACTCGCGCTCTGCCGCCGAGCGGAACGGGCCGAGGTGACGCGGCTCGATGCCGTGGGACTCGAGCTGGACACACGCGCGCGCCACCTGCAGTGCGTGTTCGTCGTAGCGACCGTCCTCGGGCGCTACAAGCCCGTAGCTCCGCAGGGCGTCGATGAGGGTCGCGCTGGCACCGGACTCTGCGCGGAGCTGCTCCTCCGAGAGCAGCCGCGAACGGGTGGTGCGCAGCTCCGCTGCGACGTCCTCGCTCACGGCGCGCGGCGACAGCGTCAGGCCGCCCGGCAGGTTCTCGGGACGCTCGCCACGATCGATCGCGTCGAGGTAGTCCTTGATGACCTTGAGCGGAAGGTACTGATCGCGTTGCAGGGCGAGGATGAAGCGCAGACGCTCGACGTCGCCCTCGCCGTACTGGCGGTAGCCAGCCGGCGTCCGCTGCGGCGAGATGAGGCCCTTCTCCTCGAGGAAGCGGATCTTGGACGCAGTCATGCTCGGGAAGTCCTCGGCCAGTGCGGCCAGCACTTCCCCGATGTTGAGGGTTGTGGACCCCCGGCGCTCCGGATGAGCGAGTGCCATGCGCGCCCCCTAGGCGGTGTGCCTCACCGTGGCCTGCGCGGGGCTCATGTAGAAGGTGAGCCGGAACTTGCCGATCTGGACCTCGGAGCCGCTGCGCAGCGTCACGCTGTCCACGCGGTCGTGGTTCACGTAGGTTCCGTTCAGGCTCCCGGCGTCGACCACCTCGAACGCACCGCTCGGCGTGCGCCGGAATTCGGCATGACGCCGCGAGACGGTCACGTCGTCGAGGAAGATGTCCGCGTTGGGGTGACGCCCTGCCGTCGTCGCGTCCGAGTCAAGAAGGAAGCGCGCGCCCGCGTTCGGGCCCGAGTGGGCGATCAGGAGGGCGGAGCCGTGCGGAAGCGCTGCGATGGCGGCCGCTTCCTCGGAAGTTAGCTGCCGATTCCGGGGAGGCTCCGGAACCACTGGCGGCAGATGGATCGACGTCGTCTCCGACGCCGAGATGTCGCGCTGCGTGGCCTCACTTGCGTCGAGCCCGCGACGCTCCTCGGTGCCCATCATTCCTCCTCTATCACGTACTCCCAGATGTCTACCCTACCTGCTGTTCGTACTGCGACGCACTGAGGAGATCCTCGACCTCCGCAGGGTCGTTGAGCTTGACATCGATGAGCCATCCGTCCCCGTACGGATCCGAGTTCACGAGGGCCGGATCGCCGTCGAGGGCCTCGTTGCGAGCCACGACCGTCCCGGACACGGGAGCGTAGATGTCGCTCACGCTCTTGGTCGACTCGACCTCTCCGACGACGGCGTTCGCGCTCACCTCCGTGCCCACCTCGGGCATCTGGACGTAGACCACGTCGCCGAGCGCGTCCTGCGCGAAGTCGGTGATGCCGACGCGGACGATCCCGTCGCCGTTGGCGGCGGTGACCCACTCGTGCTCGGCGGTGTAGGAAAGATCGGCGGGGACGTTGCTCATGGGGGCTCGCCTTTCGTCGGTCGGAAGCGCTCCGGCGCTTCCATCAGGGCCGTGTCGCTGAAAGTATAGGCACAAGAAATCCACCGCTTAGGGCGCCTGTTTCTGCGACGATGGAGCGTGGCGCGGCACGCCGTCCCCACGCGGCGGACCGGCTGCGGAGCCGGCCGGACGAAAGGGAGCCATGCCCGAACTTCCACAGGTCACGGCACTTGCGGCGTTCCTCGACGCACGGCTCGCGGGTGCCACGTTCGAGCGCGTGCTCTTCACCTCTCCCTCCGCCCTCAAGACCGCCAATCCGCCTTACACAGCGCTAGTGGGCCGCACGATCGAGTCCGTGAGCCGGCGGGGCAAGTACGTCGTGTTCCGCGTCTCGCCCGACGGTTCTGGCGCGGAAGGCGCGGACGACGGCGGGGGCCGGCTTGTCGTCGTCGTCCATCTGGCGCTGGGCGGCTGGGTCAAGGTCCTCGACAAGCTGCCCGAAGCCACTGTCGGTCGGGGCAAGGTGTACTC
Organism: Sinomonas albida; assembly: GCF_004919045.1. GTDB lineage: Bacteria > Actinomycetota > Actinomycetes > Actinomycetales > Micrococcaceae > Sinomonas > Sinomonas albida. The sequence goes on along the minus strand of NZ_SWDW01000004.1, from coordinate 45,436 downwards.
CGCAGCGCGCTTCGGGTTCGTTCGCGGGGATGAGACGACCGGCATCGAGCTCACCGAGGCGGGGACCTGGAAGCGCCTTGCGGTGTGGATTGTCCCGAGGCTCGAGGACGTGCCCGCGATCGCGGAGCTCGGTCCCGAACCGCTCGAGGACGACTTCACGCTCGAACGCTTCCGCGCGCTCCTCAACAAGCGCCAGCAGATCAAGGGGCTTCTGAGGAATCAGAAGATCATCGCGGGGATCGGGAACGCATACAGCGACGAGATCCTGCACGTCGCGAAGCTCTCGCCGTTCGCGGTCGCGTCGACGCTCGACGACGCCGAGACGGAGCGCCTGTACGAGGCAGTCCGCACCACGCTCGAGGGGGCGACCGCCGAGGCGGTCGGGCGGCCGCCTGAGGACCTCAAGGACGAGAAGCGTGCCAGCATGCGCGTGCACCGCCGCACGGGCGAGGCGTGCCCCGTGTGCGGCGACACCATCCGCGAGGTCACGTTCTCAGACAGCGCCCTGCAGTACTGCCCCACGTGCCAGACGGGCGGGAAGCTCCTCGCCGACCGGACGACCTCCAAGTTCCTCAAGTAGTGCCGACACGGCGAAGGCCGTCCGCGACACCACGGCGCCGAACGTGAGCCCAGCGCCGTGGTGAAGCAGGACGGCCTCCGCCGCGAGATCTCCCTATCGGCCCGCGGCCGGTACCCGATTAGCGGGCCGTTCCGCTCGCGCTCGGAACAGTTTCCTCCTGGTCTACGTAGCCGTAGAGCTCGGGCAGGATGAACTTCGCCGAGAGGAAGCCGATCAGGGAGAGGACGGAGACCGCGAGGGTCGCGCCGACCTTGCCCCACGAGACGGTCATCACGGGGAAGATGAACGCCCCGAAGAAGGAGGCCGCCTTCACGAACACGTAGCCGAAGCCCGAGGCCGTGGCCCGGAACCGCGAGGGCGCGACCATCGAGGTGATCGTCATGCCGTTCGAGGCGTCCCAGTAGTGGCCCCACATGAGGGTGCAGGCGCCGAGGACGATGAGCCACTGGATGTTCGCGCCGAGGGCGAACGCGCCAATGAGCAGGCCGACGAACGCGAGCCCGAAGCCCCACATCGCCACGCCGCGGTGGCCGATCCTCTTGATCATGAGCGGCGCCGTGAAGCCCGAGATCGTCGCGAGGACGTAGATCGCCGCGGTCACCAGGTTGGTGCCCGTGATGTTCGTGTTCGCGCCGCTGCCGGCCACGCCGACGCCCGCGGTCACGAGGATCACCGGGAGGTAGAAGCCGAACGCGGTGAACTCCGCACCCTGGCAGGCGTTGGAGATCCAGCCGAAGATCGTGGCCCGGCGACGGGTCTTGTCGGCCCAGATCACCTTCAGGAAGTCGCTCACCTTGGGCTTCTCGATCTCGACGTCGTGGTTCGGGAGCATCTCGAGCGGGTCGTCGAAGAGGCGCTGCGAGACTTCCTTGGCCTTGACGAACTGCCCACGCTGGATGAGCGACATCGGTGTCTCGGGCAGGTTGAGCCGCGCCAGCAGCAGGATGAGCGCCGGGATGGCGCCGATGGCGAGCGCGACGCGCCACAGGATCTCGTGGGGCATCCCGGTCACGTACATGATGGTGATGACAAGGATCGAGAAGACCTCGCCGAGGCCGAACATGAACTGCCAGCGGCTGCCCATGACCTCGCGGGCGCCCTTGGTCATCGACTCCATGATGTAGGCGTAGCCGTTGGAGATGTCGCTGCCGAGCGGGATGCCGATGAGGAACCGCATGATGATGAGGTCCCACACCCCGACCGAGAACCCCTGGACGATGGCGAGCACGATGAACAGGACCATCGTGAGGATGAACACGCGCTTGCGGCCCAGCCGGTCGGCGACGTAGCCGCCGATCAGTGCCCCGATGAGGGCACCGCCCTGGACGCCGGCCGTCACGAGGCCAAGTTCCACGGCCGTCGGGTGATACTCCGCCGAGATGAAGACGAGGACGAAGGAGATCGCATACAGATCCCACGCCTCGATGAGGATCGTCGCGATCATCATCCAGCCGCCACGGCGACTGGACGTCGTTCCGTTCTTGTTCAGCAGGACGCCGGTTGCCTCATCGGACAACCGTCGAATAGTGGCCTGATCCATCTTCGCCCTTCGAAATGTGTGGCCTCGCGCGGCATTGCACGAGACGTCGTCGTCTCCGGCAGACCTTGCACCCCCGGTGTTCCGGCATCCGGAATGGTGTTCTAAAATCCAGAACCATCGGCCACACTAGAACCGCGGTTGCGGACGGTCAAGGGTTTCCCCGGGCACGGGTCACCCCGTGTAGCGGTTACCCGGCAAACGGGCCATCCAAAAAGGGAGAGAGGACCACATGGTTGAAGGCGAGTCGGCCTCGGGGCACAAGATCCTGAACATGCTTGAAGCCCTCTCCGCGTCCGCCCAGCCGCAGCGGCTGGGCGAGCTCGCCGAGCGCACCGGTATGACCAAGCCGACCGTCCATCGGGTCCTGGGCGTCCTAACCTCTGCAGGCTGGGCGGTCCAACGAGACGGCGGCTTCTACGGACTAGGGCCAAGGGCCCGCGCCCTCGGCGGGGCGGACGCGGGCTGGGGCGACGTCGTCGACCGCGCCATCCATGCCCTCGCTGACGCGACAAACCAGACGGTCCATGTTGCGGTCCTCGCGGACGGCGAGGCGCTCTACACTCACAAGGCCAGCGCGCCCAACGCGTTCATCATGAGATCGCGCGTGGGGCTCCGCATGCCCGCGCACTCCACCGGCGTCGGCAAGGCCATGCTGTCAACGCTGCCCGACGATCAGGTCCACGAGGTGCTCGCCGCGCGGGGCATGCCACGCCGCACCCCGACCACCATCACCGACCCCGAGGCGTTCCTCGCGGAGCTCGCCACGATTCGGCGGCTCGGCTACGCGGTCGACCAAGAGGAGAACGAACAGAATGTCCGCTGCATCGCTCTCGCCCTCGACGTGGGCCCTAACGGACCGGCCGGGATCAGCCTCTCGAGCATCACGTTCCTCACTCCGGAGAAGGAGCTCATCGCGATGCTCCCGGAGCTCCGCGAGACGGCCGCCGTCGTGGCCAAGGCCCTCGCCTGACCGCAGGGGTTAGGCTCACGCGACCGGATCTCCCTCGACAGGGCCCTCGGTGTTCGGCTTCCAGCCGAGGGCGGGGGCCACGTGCGTGGCGAACGATTCGAGCACGTGCAGGTTGTACTCGACGCCAAGCTGGTTCGGGATCGTCAGCATCACCGTGTCCGCGGCCATGACCGCCGAATCCCCGAGGAGCTGCTCGACGAGCTCGTCCGGCTCCGCCGCATACGTCTTGCCGAACGTCGACCGGAAGCCGTCGATCACTCCCACCTGATCGCTGTCCGTGCGCGACCCGAAATACATCGCGTCGCGGGACGTGACGATCGGGAAGATGCTCCGGCTCACCGACACACGCGGCGCGCGCTCGTGGCCCGCTGCCCTGTAGGCGGCCCGGTACCGTTCGATCTGCTCGCGCTGCAGTTCGTGGAACGGCACCCCGGCGTCTTCGGTGAGCAGGGTCGAGCTCATGAGGTTGAGGCCCTGCGCGCCGGTCCATTCGGCCGTGTCCCGGGTTCCGCTCCCCCACCAGATCCGGTCCCTCAGGCCCGGCGAGTGCGGCTCGACATGCAGCCGCGTGCCCTCCGGCGCCTGCCGCGGATCCGCCTCGGCGATGCCTTCGCCGCTGATCGCGGAGAGGAAGAGCTCGAACTTCGACCGCGCGAGGTCCGCGCCGCGTGGGTCCGCCGAACCCGTGTAGCCAAACGCCTCGTAGCCCCGCAGCGCCGGCTCGGGCGAGCCGCGGCTGATGCCCAGCGCGATCCGGTTCCCGGCGATCGCGTCGAGCGCGGCGGCCTCCTCGGCCAACTGGAGGGGATTCTCGTAGCGCATGTCGATCACTCCGGTACCGACCTCGATGCGCTTCGTCCGGGCGGCCATCGCGGACAGGAGCGGCATCGGAGACGCCTGCTGCCTCGCGAAGTGGTGCACGCGCACGTACGCGCCGTTGACCCCGAGTTCGTCGGCGCCGACCGCGAGATCAATGGCCTGCAGGATCATGTCCGCGGCCGTCCGCGTCTCCGAACCGCGGAACGGGCCGTAGTGGCCGAACGAGAGGAAGCCGAATGCTTTCACGTCACACGCCAACTTCCCGGCGCCCCGCGGAATTCCCGCGACCCACTTGCACGGTCACTCCCCCGTCTGCCCGTCGATCGACTCGCGGAGGAGATCGGCGTGGCCGTTGTGGCGCGCGTACTCCTCGATGAGATGGACCAGGACCCAGCGAAGCGACACGGCCTCGCGGCCCTCGCGGTTGGCGTGCGGCGTCGCGAGCGCGGCCTGTTCGCCTTCGGCGAGGAGCTCGTCGACGATCTCCTTGGACCGCTCGACCCGCTCGGCCCACAGCGCGCGGAGGGCCGCGCCGTCGTCGTTCGCCGCACTGTGCCACTCCCAGTCGCGGTCCGCATCCCAGTCGACGCCCACCCATGGTTCGGACATCGCCTGGCCGGCCAACACCTCCGAGCACCAACCATCCTCGACGAGGGCGAGGTGCTTGAGCATCCCGCCCAGCGTCATGGACGACGGCGGGAGCGTCACCCGAAGCTGTTCGTCGCTCAGCCCGCGGCACTTCCACTCGAAAGTCGCGCGCTGGAAGTCGAGGAAGCCGAGGAGGGTCGACGCCTCATCTCCCGCATAGGGCGGTTCGGGGCGGCCATGATCGTCGATCAGGATCTCCGTCATGCTGGCCACGCTACCCGAGGCGGCTCCCGGGACGCTGGGACCAGCTCACCTGTATATTTTAGACTTCACTTAATTAAGTGTTGACTGTATTGTTGTTGCCGTGAGCAGAAGCCCGACGATCGCGTTCGCAGCGCTGGCCGACCCGACACGGCTGGGCATCGTGGACCTGCTGGCTAGGCGGGGCGAGCTGCCCGCTGGAGACATCTCCACGGCCTTCACGAGCAGCGCCTCGGCGATCTCACAGCACCTCAAAGTGCTCCGGGAAGCCGGGCTCGTGAGTGTCACGCGACGAGCCCAGCAGCGCATCTACCGGCTCGACACTGCGTCGATGGCCGAGGTCGAGGGCTGGCTCTCCGATCGGGCACGGCAATGGAATGGGCGCCTCGACGCGATGGCCGCCTATATCGAAAAGACAAGGCAGGAGACTCACGATGGCGAGTGACGGCACGCAGATTGTGATCAGCCGGATTATCAATGCGCCGGTGCCAACGGTGTGGAAGCTGTGGACGGACCCGGAGTTGGTCACCCATTGGTGGGGGCCTGAGGATTACACCTCGCCTTCTGCGACGATCGATCTGCGCGAGGGCGGCTCCTACGTCTTCAGCATGCGCGCGCCGGACTATCAGGGCGGGGCGGAGAGTTTCACGGGCGGCACATATCAGCGGATTGTCCCCATGGAACGGCTCGAATTCACGCAGAACATCACCGATGCGCAGGGGGTTCCGCTGCCTCCGGACAGGCTTCCCGAGAATTTCTCCCAGAACGTGCACACGGTAGTCGAGTTCAAGGACGTCAAAGGCCTCACCGAGCTCACCATCACCGAGCGTGGCTGGACTCGGAGCCTCATGTCCGTGTTCGCGTACGCCGGCATGCACCAATCCCTCGACAAATTCACCCCAGCCCTGTTTCAGCGGGCATCCGTCACCGATTAGGGAGCAGAACATTGTCATTCACCATGAAGCTCGAACTCGTCCCCCTGCCCGTCTCGGACGTCGACCGCAGCAAGGCGTTCTATGCCGACGCCATCGGCTTCACGGTCGATCACGACATTCAGCCCGCGGAGGGCATGAGGATCGTCCAGCTCACCCCGCCTGGCTCCGCCTGCTCCATCGCCATCGGCACGGGAATGGGCTTCGGCGGTCCTGGGAAGGGCACCGTCCGAGGCCTCCACTTGGTCGTCACCGACATCGAAGCGGTCCGCGAATCGTTGCGGGCCCGCGGAGCCGACGTTGGCGAGATTCGGGACATGGGCGGCGTCAAGTTCGCGCACTTCCGCGACCCAGACGGCAACTCGTGGGAGCTTCAGGACCTGAGCGCGCTCGCGGGGGCGTAGCCGCCACCACGAAGGGCAAGACTGCGGGCTCGGGGTTGTGAGGCCGGACTCTCCGTCATGGGGCGCCCATTGCCGGCCCTCCAGGCCGCCCTTAACAACCAACCCGCGAACACTATGTCCACCCCGTCGGCGGTAGCCCCACCACTCACTCGCCAGCGCTACCGCCTCGTCGATCGGCTGGGTGAAGACACGCTGGACAAGCTGGTCGCGCTCTACGAGGCAGGCAAGCCGACCACGAAACTCGCAGTCGGGTAAGGCATCGCCAAGTCCTCGCTGCTACGCCTTCTCAGCGCGCAAGGTCCCAATGCGGCAGCAAAGCCTGACCGCCAAGCGGAAGATCCGCATGTGCCGGCTCCGCGCCCAGGGCACAGCCATTCGCGCCATCGCCGCCGAGGTTGGCTGTAGCTACAGGAGGGCGCAGGCCTTCTTCAGGCAGTAGTCGGAAGGCGACTCGATATGACTAGCTCGATGGGTATACAAAATATGTGACATGTAATATACTTTGTACCGATACATGACTAGGAGACACTTCCATGTCTAGTCCCATCCGTTCCGTAGAGGTCGTCAGCACCGGTACTGTCGCGATCCGCCCCGAGCATGTTGCGAGCTCTCACGCGCCGCTGCTCTGGTGGTTGCTGACATCCCGCCGGTGGACGGCGCCGCGACCGATTAACGTCTACGTCGTCGAACACGAGCAGGGTTTGGTGCTGTTCGACACCGGCCAGGACCGCGCCTCGGTGACCGATCCGCACTACTTCCCGAAGGGCATCGTTGGCTGGCTGTATGGCCGGCTAGCGAAGTTCCAGATTGGAACAGAGGACACGCTGCCGGCGGCCCTCGCTCGATCCGGGCACGACATCGGCGACGTGCGCTACGCCATCCTGTCTCATCTGCATCAGGACCATATCGGTGGCCTCGCTGAACTCAGGCACGCCGAGATTGTCGTCAACGACGACGAGTGGCGCAGCCTCCAGCGTCCTGACGCGGCACTAAATGGCCTGATGCGCGGCCATATCGAGCTGCCCGGCCTCGCTTGGCGACGCGTTAGCTTCACGGATGGTGCTGGTGAACGGGTCGGCGAATTTCCGACGTCGATCGACCTGTTCGGCGACGGATCGTTAATTCTCCTCTCGACGCCAGGTCACACACCAGGCTCGATGTCCCTCCTCGTCCGGCGCGAAGGCGCGACACCGCTTCTGATGGTCGGCGACCTCACCTATGACGTGGCCCTGATGCCTGAGGAACGCGTCCCTGGCGTGGGCGACCACGCCAAGCTGCAGGCGACGACGCGGGCGGTCAACGCCCTCCGTACTATCTACCCTGACCTGGTGATCTTGCCTGCGCATGATCCTAGCGCTGCTGATCGGCTCCACCGGGCGGAAGCGCGAAACTGAGATGCGGCCCGCTGAAGAGCTGCGCTATCTCATCCTGGCCGCCCAGCGCGAAGGCAACCGCCAACTGGCGCATGCCCTCCGCCCGCTCGGGGTGACGCCGTCACAAGCGGAAGTGCTGCGTCTGCTCGCTGAGCATGCGCCGCTGAGCTTGATGCAACTGGGGGAATTGCTGGTGTGCGAAGCGGGAACGAACCCAAGCCGCCTCGTCAGCTCCATGGTGCAGGCGGGCATGGTCCACCGGGTAACCGCCCCCGAGGATCGGCGCGCCATCAAGCTAACCCTGACCGACCGAGGTCAGGAAACAGCAGCGCAGGTGGAACAAGTCGAAGCGGAACTCTACGCGATGCTCGACGCCTCGACGGCAGGGTTTGACCGTGACAGTTTGATCCGCTGGCTAGGGGGCCTCGTTGCCAACCAGCCCTCAGGCGAGGCGATTGAGCGGCGCAAAAACCCCGGCACCCACTACGCGACGAGCTAGCTTGTACGGTGGCCCCCCGGCGTCCTGAGGGGCTCCCTTGGGGTTCGTTCCCGGCGGTCCCGGGGTCAGTGGCGGTGGGAGCCGCCCTCGGGGTCCTCGGGGGCGTACTGGCGGGCGGCGTCCCTGATCTGCTCCGCGGCCGGCGGGGCGGCGTGGGCCTGGGCCCTGACCCGGGGCGCTTCCTGCTCGGCACGGGTGAGGTAGCGCTCCCAGCGCTCGGACATGGGCCGGATCAGCCCGCCCCCGACACCGACGATGACCACGCCGACGAGGGCTGACAGGACCGCAATCAGGATCGGGGTGGTGACGGTGACGGCGATGTCGACCTGGTTCAGGGCGGCGATGATCCCGATGCCGATGATGAAGATGCCTGCGATGTTTGCCAACACCCGCCCGTAGGACAGGCCCCCGAGCGAGCCCTGGATCAGGGTCTTCACGGCTGCGGCGATCGCCGCGGAGACGATGACGATGATGATCGCCACAACGACCTTGGGCAGGAACGCAATGATCGCCGCCAGGAGCGTGCTGACCGGGTTCGGGCCGAAGACACCGAAGGCGAACTGGAGCACGAACAGCACCAGGGCGTAGTAGATAATCTTCGACACAATCGTGCTGGCGTCTAGGTTCGACCCCGACAGGGCCCGCTTCACCCCGCCGCGCTCGACCCACCGGTCGAACCCGACCTTGGCCAGCAGGCGCGAGAGGGCTTTCGCGAGCGCCCTCGCCACCAGCATCCCGACGATGAGTATCAACAGGAAGAGAAGGAACTGTGGGACGAAGCGCGCTACCTCCGCAAGCCCGGCAGTGAGAGTGTCCAGCATGGTGAAGCCCCCGTTCTGATCGGCAAAGCCAGAGTCCAATCCCGGCGGGAAGGACTGGTATCCAATTCCCCGGCACGGGCAGGGACAAACAACGCCACGGAAGGGTAGGGGCTTCGACCCCCCGCTAGGTAGGCGCCGGGTGGTGATCTCACCAACGCAAAAGCCGCGGGAACCGTAAGGTTTCCGCGGCTTCGTGGTCGGGCTGACGGTGTGTGAATTCAGGACATCGTTCCCACATGAGTCGGGACATCGTTCACAGGTGATCGTTCACCGGTGAGTCGCGACATGGTTCCCACGGCCACGAACGCCAGCATGGGCCATGTCGAAGAACAAGGTCATCGTCCTGGCCGTGCTCGAGGGCGGGATGTCCCAGTCCGGGGCTGCCTACCGCTACGGCGTCAGCCGCCGCTGGGTCCACGAGCTCCTCTCCCGCTACGCCACCGAAGGCGAGGCCGGCCTCGAACCGCGATCCCGCCGCCCCAGCACTACCCCGCACGCCACGGCCGAGGCCACCCGGACCCGGATCGTGGCCCTGCGCGCCGAGCTCGCCGCCAGGGGCCTGGACGCCGGACCGGCTACGATCGCCTGGCACCTGGAAAAGGAAGGCGGACCAGCCCCCGCGGTCTCGACCATCCGCCGGATCATCACCGCCGCAGGGCTCGTATCCCCCGAACCGCACAAGCGCCCGAAGTCGTCCCTGCGCCGCTTCGTCGCCGCCCAGCCCAACGAGACCTGGCAGTCCGACTTCACCCACTGGGCCCTCGCCGACGGCACCGACACCGAGATCATCGACTTCCTCGACGACCACTCCCGGGCCCTGCTCCACCTCACCGCCCACCACAGGGTCACAGGACCCATCGTGGTCGAAGCCTTCCTCGCCACCGCCCAGGAGTACGGCCTCCCCGCCAGCACCCTGACCGACAACGGCATGGTCTACACCACCCGTCTGGCCGGCGGACGCGGCGGACGCAACGCCTTCGAGAACCTCCTGGCGTCCCTCGGAATCACCCAGAAGAACGGACACCCCGGCCACCCCCAGACCCAAGGCAAAATCGAACGCTTCCACCAGACCCTGAAGAAATGGCTCCGCTCCCAGCCCGAAGCCCACACCCTCGCCGACCTGAACGAACTCCTGGCCAAGTTCCGCCACGTCTACAACCACGAACGACCCCACAGGGCACTCGACCGCCGCACCCCGGCCCAGGCCTACGAGGCAACCCCCAAAGCCGCACCCGCGATCGCAGCCCAGGGCAGACATTGGCGGATCCGCACCGACCGCGTCGACACCGTCGGCGTCGTGACCCTGCGCCACGCCGGACGCCTCAGACACCTCGGCATCGGCCGCGCCCACAAGCACAAACGCATCATCCTGCTCGTGCACGACACCGACGTCACCGCCCTCGAACACGGCACCGGCGAAATCTTCGCCGAATTCACCATCGACCCCACCAAGGACTACCAACCCAGAAAACAGAACACCCCCGGTCCGAAGACCAGGGGTGTTACCTATGACCCGACTCATCCGTGAAGGATGACCCGACTCATCACATGGTCGGGCTGACAGGATTTGAACCTGCGACCCCTTGGAGGATTTTTGAACCCTCCGGAAGACTGCGAAAATCTCGCGTTTTCCCTGGTCAGACGGGGAATCGGGCGACTCCCCCATTTGAATTGTACCGGGTCATTCCCGGTCGGTCACGGGTGTTTTCGATGGGTATGTGATGGGCCTGGGGCCGGGCGAAACTGTACCGCCGAGGGCAAATAAGAAATTCTGTCTGATGTGAGCCACCTGAACCATCGCTTGGCACGGCGAACGGATTCCGCTCCATGAACGCAACCACAACCGCCAACCGCAACAGGACGCCCACGACGACAGCAGGCGTGCCGGCCGCAATCGCAGGCTTTCTGCCCGGGCCACTTCGCCGCAGAGAGCAGCTGCTCCCCGGCGTCTTCAGCAGCACCGGGCCCGTAGCGCCTTAGGGCTTCGACAGTTCGATCTCGTCCTCGCTGACTTCTGCGTAGATGAAGTCATCTGCTTCATCTCGGTGCCCCGGTTTCGTGAGCTCCAGACTGGCGAGGTGCTTCTGCAGCCGCTTCGACATGGGGAGGAATGTCGCGAGCGTGAGACCACCGGAGAGGACGGCTCCGACAACCGGGACGAACTTTGCGACGCCGCCGGCGAAGAGCTGCTTCGTCATACTGACGCCAAGGTAGGAGGCGACCTTCTTGACCACCGGGTAGACGGTCCCCTTGGTGAGCGCCTGCTTCGGCAGCTCCTTGAGAACCTGCGCAGCGATCATGGCCGAGACCTTCGACAACCCGGACTGTGCCAGCTGGACGCCGAACATCACCCCCACGAAGAGGGTGAGGATTCCCTCGGTCGCCTCGTCGAGCTCCTCATCGTCGTCGGCGAACAGGTCCGGCCAACTGTAGATGTAGGCGAGCTTCTGCGCTGTGCGGAGTACGTGGCCGAAGTACTGCAGGAGGTCGGCGGGCACCGTGCCGATCATCGCGAACCCGCCGGGCAATCCGGCGAGAGCGGAGATCCCGGCCACCTTGCTCGTCTCGAAGGCAATGGAGGTGTTCGCAATCTCCGTGATGACTTCGAGCGGGACGCCTGCGGCCGCGGGGCTGGCGGCGATCGCCCTGTCGATCTGCTCTTCGGGGCAGTATCGCTTCAGCGCTGCGCGGAGGTATGCCGCCCTGTTGATCCGTACCCCTGGGAGCTTCGCCGAAGCGTCCAGCACCTGGGTGAACTTTGATCCGGGGTTCTCGATCGCCTTGCCGTCAGACATAACGCCCATGCTATCGGCGGGCGGGATGGTCTTGACCGACGGCGCGCCCTTCCGCGAGTCCGAGACGACATTCCGCTCATGCCTCTGGCCGACCCACCCTCGTCTGCACGGCGATCGGCTTCCTCGGCAGGCACAGACCGTGGTGAGCAACTGAAAGCCAACCTTCTAGGAATTCTCTCTCCCTCAACGTATGGGCTGTCGTCACATCAGCGTCTGGAAATCTGAAATGCTGTGGGCCCTCCAGTGCATCGGGCCCACCGAATCGCGCCAATTCCTGGAGAGTGGGGCCGATATCTTGGATCTCACCGCTCGGAGAGGCTGCTTGAGCCGCATATCAGGTGTCATCCCCGGCAGAAATGCGCTCCGTAGTTCTTGGGCAGCCAGTCCTAGACATCCAGGCGGCGCGTAGGATCTGCGGTCCGCTCGTACTGACCGTATTCGTGATCTAGCGCGTGCCTGGGTACTCATGAAGCTGCGCTCGGGCAGGTAGATGACAATGTCGCGGGCTGCGAGGCCGTGGGACTTCGATCCGATCCAACTTGGACGTGTCGGGCGCGGCGTCCCCCAGTTCTTGAAGCCATCTGATCTCACCGCGCCCGGGAACGCTTTTCAATTTGCCCAGGAAGAGCGAAAGAGTGCCATTCCTCAGGAGCGCTGACAAATGGATCGAGCGAACTCGGGTGCGGGTTGTGAGATTCGGGTGAGATGCACCGCTGCTTCTTGAGGAGAGCCGGCGTCGCGGGACGCCTACACCGAGGCCCCGCCTTCCGGAAGCGCCCTGGCAAGAGTCAGCGTGTCGTCGTCCGAGCACGTGATCTCGCCACGGCCGACGAGACGGTCGAGTGCCTCGTTGATCCGGCGATCGACGGCAGTCCCGGTTCGGGTCCAGCCGAACACCCGGGCCACGCCTTGGACGGCTTCGGATCTGCTGACTGCCCCGACATCGCGGATGGTCAGGACCGCCGCGACGGCCAGCTCTTCCAGGTGCACCTGTTCGGCCTTCCGGGCGACCTTGGCGGTTGGTGTGCGGACGGACGCGACATCGCCACCGGGGACCAGGAGGAAGTCGCCGTCCCGGACGACCTGTGCCCGTTGGATGGCGAGGTGGATGTTGCCGCGGATGTTCGCACCGATCCGGCCGATGTTCCACCAGTCCCGAAGGCGCTCATACGCGACGTCGAGGTGGAGCGGCGCCTCGTGCTCGGCGAGCGTCTCGATGGCCTCGACCATGTGGAGGTGGCTGCCGGGTTCGCCCGGCTCGACCCAGTAGGGTAGGGCCTGCGCGGGCGCGATCCGATACGGGGTCGTCCACGTCGGGGACGCGGCGCTGTCTGCCTGTTCCGTCTCGACGACGGGCCGTTCGATCGCTGGCGCCTTCTTGGTCCGGCCCTCGATCGGAGCGCGGATGGCTTCCTCGATGGCGGAGCGCAGGCGGCGCTCCTCGGTAGCACGGTCGCGATACCAAGCTGTGCCCCAGATTCGGTGCAGTCGCCAGCCGAGGCCGGTGAGGATTTGGTCGCGGAGCCGGTCGCGGTCCCGGGCGGCGGGAGCCGAATGGTACTGGTAGCCGTCGCATTCGATGCCGATGGCGAACATGCCGGGATACGCGGGATGGCGCACGCCGATGTCGATTCGGAAGCCCGCCGCCCCGACCTGCGGCTCGACGGCATAGCCCCAGCCGCGGACGGCGGCAATGACCGATTCCTCGAAGGGCGAGTCCGGGTCGAGGCCGGTCGACGAGTACGGCACGGCGAGGGTCTGGGGCCCCTTCTCGGCATAGTCGAGGTAGGCGCGGAAGTACTCCACGTTCTCGTTCGTCGAGGGCGGGATCTGTCCGGCGCGCATTGAGGCGACGACCTCGACGCGCTGACGGGCACGGGTGATCCCGACATTGAGGCGCCGCCAGCCCTTGTCCTTATTCAGGGCGCCGAAGTTGGTCGAGATCTTGCCTGCCTCGTCGGGGCCGTACCCGACGGAGAAGATGATGACGTCGCGCTCGTCGCCCTGGACCTGTTCCAAGGCCCGGATGAAGAAGCCGTCGAGGCGGTCCTCGGTGTCGAAGAACCGGTCAAGGTCGCGCCGGCCGACGCGTGCCTCGTCTACGGCGTTCTGGACTGCCTCGGCCTGTGCGACGGAGAAGGTCACGACGCCGAGCGTGAGGTCCGGGCGCCTCGTGTAGTGCTCGATCACGCGTTCGGCGACCTTGGCGGCTTCGACAGGGTTGAAGGCGCCGCCGCCGCGGCGGTACATGCCGTGGGCGTGGAAGAACTCGACGCCGACGTCGTCCCCTTCGGCGTGGGCCGAGGGGAAGGTGACGAGCTTGCCCTCGTAGAACTTGTAGTTCGAGAAGGCAATCAGGTCCTCTTGGCGCGAGCGGTAGTGCCAGCGCAGGCCGAGGTTATTGAAGGCGCCGCAGGCCTTGGCGAGCTCGAGGATGGACTGGAAGTCCTTGACGTCGGTCTCCTCCTCTTCGTCGTCGTCGGTGTTCCGCTCGAAGAACGATGTGGGCGGCAGCTGCTTGTCGTCGCCGGCCAGGATCAGTGACCTGCCCCGGTAGATGCAGTTGATGGCGTCGCCGGGGGTGACCTGGGAGGCCTCGTCGAAGATGACGGCGTCGAACTCCATGTCGGGGGGCAGGTACTGCGAGACCGCCAGCGGCGACATCATGAAGACCGGCTTGATGCTGCGCGTGGCGTTGCGGGTGAGCGACATGAGCTCGCGCACCGGGCTGTGCTTCTTCTGCTTGGCCCCCTCGCGGCGGATGATCGCCGGTTCCCCCATCGCGGTGTTCACGGGGCGCCGCGCGTTGGCGGCCAGGATGATGTCCGCGGTTGCGGCCTTGATCAGGTCGCCGTCGAGGGTGCGGTACTCCTCGACCAGCGCCTCGCGGTCGGTCGCCAGGAGCGGACGGAGGCGCGCATCGCCTTGAATGACGGCGTCGGACCAGCCGCGCAGGAGGGCCCGCATCACCACGTTGGGCACCTCGTGCTCCCTGAGGCGCTGCTCGATGCAGAAGTCGACGGCCGTGTCCAGGCCCAACTCGGCGAGGTCCCCGTAGGCCCGTCGGTAGTCGAACCACTCCTGCTGGCCGACGGTGTCGGCACGGAACTCGGCCATGAGCTCCACGGCATCGCTGAAGCTGTCGAACTCCTCGGTGAGCTCTCCGTGGCGGCTCTCAGCGAAGGCAGCGATCACACGGTCACGAGCCTGTGCCCACTTCTCGTGGGCGGGGCCCATCGCGTCGACGGGCGTGGAGTCGGCCAGGGCCTTCGCCTGCCGGGCGGTCAGGGCTCCGCCGGCGAGCGAGCGGAGGCCGAGCGCCCAGGCGATGGCCTCGTCGAGGTTCTCGAGATCCGTGCCTGCGAAGTCGAAGCCGTCCCCTAGCACGGTCCGGTAGCGAGGCTCCGCCGCGCGCAGCTCTTCCGTCGCCCGCCCGGCGTCGGCCGCCAGTTCGAGGATGCCGTCAGCCTCGTCGAGCGTGTGGTCTCGGCCGGTGGCGCTCCCCACAGCGCCGATGCGTGCCGAGGCCTCCCGCATGGGCTCGACGTGTGCGGTGAGCCAGTCGATCGCCTGGGCGATGGGCTCGAGCACGAGCTCGGGACGGCCGGTCAGCGCCGGAGCCGGCTCCAGTCCCCGCTTCCACTCCTCGATGTCGGCGCGGGCTGCCTCAGCCACGGCCCGGTGGGCGGCGTTGGCGTCCGTCGCAGTCATGTACGCAACAAGAGGGGCTGGCACGCTGCCGTCGGTGAGTGCGAGGACTTCATCGACGGTATCGAAGGCGGCGTTGAGCGACTCGAAGCTGGTCTCGCGCCCTGCCCAGTGCATGCCGAGGGTCGCCCCGTGGGCGGCGGCGAAGGCGTCGAAGTCCCTGCTGGCCTCGCCCCACGCCACGGCATCGGCGAGGTGGCCTATGCCGTTCTTCACGTCGGCGGCATTAGTCAGCAGCCCGGCGACGGTCTTCTTGTCCGTGCGGTAGCTGCCGGAGAGCTTCTTCAGGCCCCTGTGGAGGTTCGTGAACCGGTCCTGCAGCTCCGCCAGGGGCGCTTTTAGCGCTTCGGGGGTGAACACCGACGAGGCCTTGGACTCTGCGTCTTCCAGGGCGGCGATGTGCTCCCGAAGCCTGGCTGCGGCCGCGCGGGCCTCTGCCAGTCCCAGCGGGGTGAACCAGCGCCGGTCGGGCGTCGTGCCCTGCGCGCGCAGGTCGACGATGCGGGTCACGCGATCTGCGTCCGCGAACATCGAGACCGGCGGGAGGCCGAGGCTGATTGCGAGCGAGGACAGGGACGAGGTCCGCTCGCCCAGCATGCGCGCCTGCGCCTGGAAGCGGTCGGCGGCCGGGGCCAAGTGCGAGGCCGGAACGGCCTGCAGGTCCACGGGGAACGGCGATGCCATGACTGGTGAGGGGCCAGGCGGGACCGCCTCCGGCTGCGGCAGCGCGGTCCAGGGGACGCCGGCTTCCTGCGCGGCCTTCTCCTCGGCCTCCCGGAGGCGGGCGATCTGCCGGCCGAGGTCTGCGCGGGCAGACTCCAGGGGCTCGGTGGACCCGTCGGTGAGCCACTGCTCCATGACACTGTTGGGGTGGGGCCGATGCTGGTGCTCGATGAGCGCGATCAGGCGCGGGGTTTCGGACGGCTTCCCGAGGCCGAACGCGTCGACGAGGTCCGCGTTGAGCGCCACCGTGCCACGCAGCTCCTCCAGTGCCGTCTCGGCCTGGTAGAGCCGGACTTCGAGTGACTGGTCGTCCACGACATCGCGCCAAAGGAACGACCTGCCCTGCGCCGCGGGCCGCCAGGCGCGGACCAGCCTCGACAGGGTCTCCTGGATCCCGAGGTACCCGGCCTCGGTGAGGGCAGTCGGGGCCTTCTCCGGGACAGGTGCGATCGGCGCCGTCGCAAGGTTCGCGTACAGGCCCAGCACCTGGTGCAGGGACATGTTCAGCGGCTCGCGCACTTCGTTCATGGCGGCGGCGTAGCCGTTGAGCTGCTCCCGGCGCTCCTTCACGCTCTGCCGGGCCAGCGCCGGCATCGGCGTTGGGGGCCTGACGACGCTGTCCAGCGTCTTGAGCAGCTCGGCCGCGACCTCCTTCCGGCTTGCCTTGTGCGAGTGGAGCTCGAGGACGTAGGAGCCGAGTCCGACGTGGGAGAGACGGTTCCGCACGACCTCGAGTGCCGCGATCTTCTCCGATACGAACAGGACTGTCCTACCGGCATGGAGCAGTGCGCCGATCATGTTCGCGATCGTCTGCGACTTGCCGGTTCCGGGAGGGCCGTCCATGACGAACGTCCTCCCTGCAAGGGCGGCAGCGACCGACGCACGCTGCGAGGAATCGGCGTCGAGCACGAGCGGCGTGGCCTCCGGCGGGGCAAGCCTGTCGATGTCGGAGGGGTCGATCGTGTCGAACTGGAACTCCGGCGACTGCCGGGTCGGGTCCGAGGTGGCAATCGCCCGCACGATGGGGTGCTCGAGGATCCTGGCCTCGTTGTCGAGGAGGTCCCTGAACATGGCCTCCTTCGCGAAGGAGAATGTCGCAAGGAAGGCGGTGCTGCGGAGGGTCCAGCCTGTGAAGGGCTTGTGCTTCTCCAGGGCGGCCCGGACCGCCGCGAGCGTCTCGGAGACCCCGAGCCCCTCGATGTCCTCCGCCATTGGGAGCTCGATGCCGAACTCCCTCAGGCGCAGGGCAAGAGCCGGATTGAGGACGGGGTCGTCTTCGCCCTCGGTGATCCGGGGCGTGCCCTTCGGGCCCTCGGGAAGCAGCCGGACCGGCACCAGCAGGAGCGGCGAGGCCATCGGCGTGCCGTCCACGTCGTGCCAGTCCAAGAGGCCGAAGGCCATGTACAGCACCGCGAGGCCGCGGTCGAGGAACTCGGCCGACGCCTTGCGCATGAGGTTGCGGACGACCCTGCCGACCTCGCCGTCCGGCCTCGGGGAATGGAAGAAGCTTCCCGCCGGCAGCGGCCTCGGCGCGTCCAGGTCCTCCGGGCTGAATTCGCCGCGGAATACGTTCGGCTTTCCCGACTGGAGCCGGGCCAGGACTTCGTCCGGAGACGGCGAGTCGATGAGGAGCGACGAACCCTTCGGGGCACGGAACTTGATGAGGGCGCTCTGCCCAGTCAGCCCGACCAGCCCGTCACGCCATGCCTTGAGCGCCGCCCGATGCTCGGCCCACTGGGTCTGGGTCATTGTCCCTCTTCTCGAATCTTCCTCGCCGATCGCGCCTGGGGGCACGAGCACTGGGAGGAGAGTGCTCAAACACCTACCGCGTGTCCACGGTAGCCGCACCCAATCCTAAATTAAGCAAAGGATTGACGAGTTTTGGCGCAGAAGGTTTCAAGGAGTTGCGAGTACGTCGTTCGAGGATTTTCGTCCTACGGCCCGTTCCAGCCGAGCCCAGCTTCATCGCCGAGATGGGCAGGAGTCCATGTCGTTGGGCGCTTCACCGAGCGTGCGCTCCCGCGCTCGGGGACCGCTGCGTCGAGGCCGAGTGTGGCAGGGCTGGACCTTCCCTGAACGTAAGGAAACCGGAATTCGGATGGAGCGCACGCAGGCCAACACCGCGCGGACGACTCCCCCCAATCCGCGCCGTCATTGCGCGGCTGGACTCCCGGAGCGAAGTGCCGATGCCTGTTCCAGGCGCTCCGCGAGAGCGCGGATCGACGCGTTTCGCTGCGCAGAGGGCTGATCCAGCTCGACCGCGGCGAGCGAGATCGTGACCTCGCCCACTTCAAGCCGCTCGACGGGCGGCTGTTCGGGGTAGACGAGCGTGCACTCGCGCAGGCCGTAGCGGGTGGCGTACGCGAGCGCCTGGAAGACGTCCTCGCTTGAGATCCCCCTCCGGGCGACCCGCTTGTACTTGACATCGGCGACAGCGATCGCCCGGGAGCCCTTGCGGATGACGATGTCCGGCCGGATCGGTATCTGCCTCTGCGCATCGAGAGAGTCGCCGCGCTGCAGGTCGACGGTGAGCTTGGAATCAAGGGCTTCGCGGACTCCGTGCCCAACGACGTCCTCGAAGACCTGGTTCATGTCGACCATGAAGGCAGGCGCGTCGGTCGAGCCCTCGCCCTCGAAGTCGAGCGCTCCCCACCTGAGGATGATGCGTGCGAGCACAGCCGCTGGCCTGTACCGGAGATTGAGCCGCGTCCACTGCACCGGAGGCGGAGTCGGCGAAGGCCGCATCGGAGTGACTTCGAGCAGCTGGTACTCGAGGCGTCTGAGCCGGAGCTGCAGCGAATTCGTGAGCCCGGGGAGTCGGAGCAGCAGTCTCCCGGCCCCGGCAAGAAGCTGGTTCTCGAGGATGTCGGTCGTGTACTCGTCGTAGGTCACGGCGACAGGCAGGGGCAGGCCGGGGTTGCGGGCCATCTGCCGGCTGAGATCGATGCGGCCGCGGACGGCGTAGAGGTCTGCTTCCTCGGTCACGTAGCCCTGGAGGATGCCGCGGTTGAGCGCGCGTTCGGCTGTGGCCAGGAATGCTCCCGCGATCGTGGCGATGAGATCGTCCGAGACAGCCCATGCAACGTCGCGGTGGTCCCAGGCGATCCGGTCGAGGGACGCGGCGAGCAGCTCGATCAGGCGATCCGGTGGCACCTTCGGGCGAACACGCAGCTCGAGCCCGTCTACGCGGGCGATGCCGACGTGCTGCTTCGCCGCAAGCATCCATCGGCCTGGGCTGTCGGGGTCGGGGCCGACGGTGAATGCGGATGAGCGCGCTAGCTGCTGGATGGCACCGGGAGCGAGTCCGAGGTCCCCGGCGCTCGCCCACTCGTCGAGCTCAATCCTCATTCGCCGCGCCGTCGATCGCGGCCCGGACGGCGCCGAGGGAGTACTGCTTGAGGTCTTCGCCGCTGCCGTAGAAGCGCTCCTCGAGCAGCGGGAGGATCGCGTGCGCCCAGATCCGCTCGAGTCGTCCGGGTTCGGTGACCGACCTGCTCATGAGGTAGCTAGGGCCGATCGCCGCATCCGGATCGCCGAGCCGCCGATTGAGTTCGGCGAGCAGCAGGGCGGGAGCGTCGGACATCCCGTGCCGGGCGAGCCACTTCGGGAGCACCTCGCTGACCGGCGCCGCAGACGGCGCCATCTCGAGGAAATAGAAACGACGCCGCATTGCCGCGTCGACGAGGGCGATGGAGCGGTCGGCGGTGTTCATGGTGCCGATGATGAACAGGTTGGCGGGGAGCGTGAATTCCAGCTCGGAGTACTGCAGGCTGATCGGCCGGTCGCGGTACTCGAGCAGGAAGTACAGCTCGCCGAACACCTTGGCGAGATTCGCCCGGTTGATCTCGTCGATGATCAGCACGTGGGGCGTATCGGGGGCAGCCGACGCAGCCTCGGCGATGCGGCGCAGCGGCCCCGGCTTGATCTGGAACTCGACGCGGCCTGTGGCGCCGGGCGCGGGCCGGTAGCCCTCGAAGAAGTCCTCGTACGTGTACGACGGATGGAACTGCACGATCTCGGACGCCCCGCCGCCGGCGGTGAGGTGGTCGGCCAGTGCCTGCGCGAGGAACGTCTTGCCGGTGCCGGGCGGACCGTAGAGGACCAGCTGCTTCTTCTCCTCGAGCAGCTCGATCACGTCCGTCAGCCACTGCTGCGGGAGGAGCAGGTCGCGTTCGAGCTCGGCGGTCGCGCGAGGCAGGGCGAGTTCTCGGATGGTCGGGGCTGTCGCCGGCTCTTCCCACGTGTGGCCGGTGACCCAACGCTCCAGCTCGTCGATCTCGGACGTGATGAGGCTGACGGTGAGCAGGGTCTTCATCTTCGACTGCAGGCTCGGCGCGATCGCCCGCCGTTGAATCGGCTGGCCCGCGTTGAGCCACTCGACCGACCTGACCGTCTCGATCCGGGTCCGCGCGCTGCGATCCCTGGGACCGGAATCGACGACGCCGAGATACACGTCCGACCCGTTGACGGTCACGACGTAGTCGCCGACTTCGATCTTGTTGACGAACCGCCACACCTGGCCGAGCTCCATGTTGTAGCCGCCGGTCGTGGTGTCGATGCCGGCCTCCTCGGAGAGGGCGCGCAGTTCGTCCCGGGGCATGCCCTGAAGCAGCGGAAAGGGGAAAGAGTCCGAGTAGTAGATGGCGCAGATTCCCTGCTCGAGCCATTCAGGCACCTTCTCGCCGCCTGCCCCGCGGACCAGCCAGGCGCCGCGCAGGGCGGCGTCCGGTTCGTCGACATCGACCCCTTGCGCCGGGACGGCGCCGTCGTGCTGATCTTCAGTCGCAGGAGCCTCCTCGGGCTGCCAGAGGCGGCGGATCTCTGGGCTGTAGAACGAGAAGTCGCTGCCGTGGTCCTTCGCAAGCCGCGCTCGGATGTTCGCGATCGTCTCGTCGTCGTCGGCTCCGACCTCGCCGGGCTCTGCGAGGGCGGCGAGGGCGTGCTTGTGGTACTGGCTGACGACGTCTTCGAAGGCGTCCGGATGGATGAGGTGCAGCAGCGCGTGACGCTGCGTCTGATCGGCGACGCCGTCCAGGCCGAAGACCATCTGCCGGAAGGCCCGCGGGTCGGAGAGCCAGAGGGTGCGCTCGTCGGCCGTCGCAGCCGTCCAGCGGACGGCAAAGCGGACGAGCAGCCACAGCTGGTTCGGACGCCGGGTGAAGAACGACGTGCCCGGCGCGACAAGCCCTGCGTGGAGCGCCTCGTCGAAGATGCCTGTCGGTCCGGTGGCCCGTGCCATCGCTGCGATGTCATCGAGCAGCTTGCGCTTGGACCCGTAGCCCTGCTTGGAGGGGGCCGCTACGGCGAAATGGAGCCAGGCGAGCTCCTCGAAGAGCTGGCCCGCAGCCCGCGGCACACCGCTGAGCTGATCGGCGAGCTTCTCGAGGAATGACCGCGCGCTCTCGTCCGGGCTCTCGACGAAGAAGCGCATCAGGCTGGCAGCCGACTCCGCCGTCCAGACACGGGGGGCATCCGGATCGTCCGGCGGCAGGAAGCTCGAGCGGAGCCCACGGAGCGACACCTCCCGGAACACGTCCAGCGCCTCGTACACGCGCATCGCGGATTCGCCATGGCGACGGGTCTTCATCGATACCTTCCTTTCGAACGGTGCGCATAGGGTGCAGGCCCGTTCGTCACAGCCCTACCCCGCTGTCGCCGCGCATGTCAAAGCGGCGAGCACAGGCTCCGGAGGGATCGCCGGCTGCGGGCAGCGTTCCCCAGATGTGATCACGCTTCTTCCAGTGAAGCGGGCGCGCAAGCGTGGACAGTTGGGGACATCAAATTGTCCCCCTAAGCGGATCCTGCCCTGTCGCCTGGACGCCACCTTGCCCCCGCCCCGAGTGGATTCAACGCCAGGGGCCCGCCGCGGCGACCGACTTTCCGGCAACCCAGCCGCAGGATCTGCCAAGAAGTCCCCCAAGATGGCACTCTGGGTCGTTTCGCTTCGGCAGCATCGTATCGAAGGGCTGTCCAAAGCCTATGAGCCGCCCTGACGGTAGGTTGACATGTGCAAGCAGCTGCGGTCAGCGCAGCCGACGACGCGAAGAAGGACAGAATAGCCACTGACGACTTCTCACACTCTCGAAGGGCGCGCAGCAGCCAAGGCCTGCAGAACCTCGAGCTGCGTTCGGAAAGGAGTCGGAGCGCACACGTCGGAAGGTGGAGGACTCTGAGCCTCGCCCAGTCCTGGCACGCAGGCACCGCCAGCACGGTCTAAAGCCATCCAATTGCAGCGGTATTAGCTGTGGGCCTCTCGGCATGCGGCTCCCTGCAGTCCTCGTCGACTGCGCGGAGCACCCCGTCGGGCATCCCGCGCCCCACAATGCCACCTGTGGTCGGGCAGGCCTTCGGCGACCCTCAGTCCGCCCTCGTCGCGCTGGGCGTGCGCTTCGTCTTCCGCGGCCCGGATGGGTTTCAGTTCGACAACGCCCCGGACTCGGCGAAGATCACCGGCAAGGAGCCTGTGGCCGGCGTCCCGATCCCAGAGCGCACGCATCCGGTCGTCGACGTCGATATGACCGAGAAGGGCGCCAAGGCCAGGGCCGATGCAGACGGCAAGGCGAAGG
Source organism: Sinomonas albida (assembly GCF_004919045.1). Taxonomy (GTDB): domain Bacteria; phylum Actinomycetota; class Actinomycetes; order Actinomycetales; family Micrococcaceae; genus Sinomonas; species Sinomonas albida. Next base: position 22,857 of record NZ_SWDW01000004.1, on the reverse strand, counting down.
CTCGTAGACGATCTGGAAGCAGCCTACTAAGGCGTGCATCCCGATTCGGGATACAGATAGTTGCCAACCCTCGAATCAAGAGCACAATCGCAATATTGTCGGCGAGAAGCACTCCATGACACAGCTCTACTTGAGCGAAGTAATTTCCCGGCCGACACCGATCATGTGAGCAAGCAATTCGACGTAATGATCATTCGTGAGCACCGGGTCGGCGAAAGAGCTTACCGACTTCTTGGAATCTGAAGCCTTAGTGGGCAACGTCGATGTCAACGTGACGACCGCAACGGGAACCGCACCGGTGAAAAATGCCCCGTCCACTTCATAGCCAAGCTCTTGGAAGATAGGAACTGAAAGGAAGCTCTTCCAGCGCGACGCTTGACTGGAATAGCCAAGGTCATGCAAGTCGTAGAGTTGTGGGCGCCCCTCCATGAACGTGCGTATCGCGGCGATGGAACTCCCCGGGCGGATCTGCTCACTCCTCATGGCTTCGAAAGGCCCGAGCAGCGGACCGGTAGAGTTAGCAAAAAGAGTAAATTTTCTTCGGTCACGGGAAACCGACGGATCGATTCTGATCCACAACTCAAGCCTTAGAACTTCCTCGTCTCGCCCGGAGGGCCGAACGATTCCATTGACTTGGAAGAACTGTCGTATCTGCGCGACAGATTCACTAAGGAGACGATAGTGCCGGTCACGTCGTCGAGACCAATTGGAGTGTGACCATTCCTGCCACCACCACTCCAATCTCTTTGAATAACAGAAAACCGGCTCATGCTGGTCTAGGACCCCGAGTTCCCTGGCTGCGGCACAGACGCGCAGCTCATCTACGTACTGGGCAACCTGAGCGAAGCTATCGGGTGTGAGTACGCTAACGCGCATATGGTCGCCTCGGACCTTCTGCGCTAGTGCTTCCGCTTCCCGAGTAGAAGAGTCCGTTGCCCCCGGAACAACTAGCGCCACGCGGGTCGTATCTACTGGACGAGTCCGGATCAGAGCTTCAATCAACGGCTCGTCATTAAGGCTCGCGCCAACTGAAAGAAACGTGGATCCCGCGTTGAACTGGCCAATCAGAAAGTCGACAACTTGACGGCGGCTTAATGAGTAGGAGTTTTCGGAAAAGACGATAGTTCCCCGGGTGCGACCCGATTTCGGAACTCTGCCATGAATAAAATGAACATCGATATACGATGCCCCGTTGGTGGGTTCCTTCAGCACTTCTTGATAATGAGGATTACCGAGCACATTAACTCGAAGCCCAGGCGTTGGATCATCAGGAGCCGCGCCCGCGAACTGGTCGTCGATCTCTTGTTGTAGCTTGCGATCGATATAGTCGTCGTAATTCGAAGTGACTATGCTTATCCTACGTCCCTGTACGGCATAAAGCACTGACAGTCGGATTACGTTGCGGAGAAGATACCCTTGCTGCCACCCATGGGTCGCATAGAGGGCCTTCCTAAGCATCGGGGCCAGGAGTTGGTTCTCTTCCTCAAGACTCTTCTGGCAATCTTGGGTGACGATGGATGCCTTATGCTTCGGATCGATCGCCCCGTCCCTGAGTGCTATCTCCAGTACCGAATCGCGGGTCCTATCCCGGCCCTTTCGCTTCTTGACCTCACTAAAGACCGCGCCGACCAACTCGTTCCATCCGAGGTTGGTTCTGTCTCGGGTGACTCCGGCACCACAGTAGATAACCAAGGAATCACGCTCAACCAATGAGAGCAAAGACGCACTGACGTCGCTATCACGAAGAAAGGGCTCCCCACCGAACACCATTCTAGGCGACGATATCTACAGCGCAGGCCGAATGACTTTATTTACGACTTTCGATTCTTCAGGAGGCCCCACCTGTTCAGACTTTCGGCGCGCGCCAATCACCCGAATCAGACTTCTGTCGCCCCTAAGACGGCGATTCTTAACCTCCATGTTGGCTTTCCTGGCAATCTCACGACTGGACGCACCTACAAGCACGTGGATGACCGTGTCGCCTCGCTTTTCAGCACTGGAGATCTTCACCTGATCGTTTCCCCCAATCATGTCCCCGCGAGAGTTTGCATTCTCATCAGCTCGCGGCATAAACCCTTCTTCCACAAGGTCTTCGATAGCACCAGAGGAGACTTCGACGCTGAAGTCGTAGCCACAATCTGGGCAACCGCAGTACTGCATTCAGTTCCGAAGACCTAATCTGTTCCATAACTAACAGCTACATGTAATTACAAAACAGACAACTTGTCCATGCATCTAGCAACAATCCGCCGGACACCACGACCGGGCGCTGAGAGAAGCAGGACGAACTCCAGTCTCCCCCGACCGGGGGGTCGTTGACAAGCCCTGCCCGCTCCGCAGGTATCGCCCTCTCATCCCCTCCATGTCCAGAGTCTACCCCCCATTCTTGCGGAATGACACGGTTGTAATTCGCGTGTCGGCGCATCCTTGAGGGGTGGCTGGACACGGCATCTCACACGATCGAGCTGCCCGAAGAACAAGCACCTGCCCGGTGCTGCCGGCTGCGCCTCTGGCAGGCACCGAGGTGTCGTTGCGGCCCGGACCCGACGAACGCCAATGCCTGTGCCCCCCAAAAAAGCCGCCTGGGGTCACCGCGGCGTCCAAGGGCGCCCTGGTGGTTACGGTCAAGCACGAAGGGGATCCTCGTGTTGCGCGGGCGCCTGAACCTACCTCGGCCGGCACCGCGTTTGAACCTCAGGATCCTTGAGTAACAGCGCGCCCGTTGTCATCTCCGCACACAGGTCTTCCCCGTTAGGAAACGGGGAACGTGTCATCAAGGAGGATCTTCCAGAGCCGTTTCGCTCAGCATGATCTCCCCTGGCTTCGGCTTCATTCGTTTTTTCGCTCGTTGAGCAGCCGAAGACAGCGCCTGCTTTAGGTCCTGCGTTCCCAACATGGTGAGGTAGGCAGTCCGAAAACCAGCCTGACCACCTAGATCAGTCCCATCGACGTGGTTGGGGGCCCATGCGAAGAACTTTTGGAGGGCGTCGCGATAGTTTGCCCGACTTTCCTGAAGACGTCGGCTGTCACCGTTTCAAGATGAAAAGACCGCATGTGCTTGGAGAATTTTGGAACCTTCTGGGATGCTGCGGAAAGCTCGCGTTTTCCCTGGTCACACAGGGAATCGGACGACTCCCCCATGTGGATTTTACGGATTATCCCAAGTCGGTCACGGGTGTTTTCGATGGGTTTATGGTGGGCGGCCGGCTGACCGCGGCAAAGGATCATGTGCCTCGAATCTCTAGAATTTGGCGCAGTTCATAACCACGGTCAGTGCTGGGGCCGACCTTAGTGAGCAGCCCTTCAAGTCGTCGCCTGCTATTGAGGTCCAAGGAATCCGGATCCAGGGAGACTTGTCGGCGTAGTGCACGTAGAGCCCAGTACTGGCCGAACCGGGTATCCTCTTCAACGGCGGCATCGGCAAGTTGCAGGGTCAGTGCGGGTACAGGATGAGTGTAAAGGAACGCGTATGCCGCCAACCTCAGACCCTGGTCTGCGGAACCTAGCCAGGGCGCTACGTCGACATCTTCCGGCCCTTGGGCATTTGCCGCGGTAACCATCCGGCCAACGATGCTCGTCATGCGGGTAGTGCGTTGGGGGCTGCTAGGAAGGTCGCGGCGGATGGCATTGTATTCGGCCGCGAGTGCTCGGATGTGCTCCTCGAGGTCTTTGGCTGGCGCGGGCTCACGTTGAGGGAGTGCGAGCTGGGTTACGAGTTGCTCGGCCTGAGCCACACTCCGCTCTGCTCCCTGCGCAGAGGCCGCTGCCTCTTCAGCCTTGCCCGAGGCAACCCTCGCGTCGTCCGCGGAAGCTTTTGCCTCGGCGACCTGCCGCTTTAGTGAAATGCCGAAGGCCGCGACTTCCGTGAAGAAGGTTCCTAAGGCTACAAGTAGGACGACAGCTGCCGCCAGGACGGGCGGGTCCGACGCCTGCAGGCGACGGCAAGCGGTGAGTACTTGTCCCCCATCCGTTATTCTCTGTTCGCAGATTGGCCAATATATGAACGCAAGAATTAGAGCAACCAAGATTGTCACGACCACAAGTATCGCTACGCGTCGCCCTACCTTTGTCGGGCGCTCCGATTGACTCATTCCTACATGCCCAACTCGGTTAGAACACATCACAACCTCCCACGTCTTGCCCGCAGCACGCGCATCGAGGCAGGTCCTCGCTGCGGACTCTCCCCCGGCGCCGTTTGTCGTCTCGCTCCCGCCGGCCATCCTCAAACAGCAGGAGAACCCGATGAGCACCCCTGACCAGTCAGCCCCGCCCCACCATAGCGTTCCCACCGGCGGGAATCGCCCACCGGCAGTCCGCGATTTCGACGCCTGACGGCCCAGATTCCTTATTCTGTCGGTGCCCCCATGGATGATGGGCGCATGACGAACCACACTCATCGCAGCCTCACCCACGCCATTGGCGACAAGTTGTCGCCAATGCGCTACCGCACCACGAACAAGGACGACTAGGGCGATCGTGAGTCCGCGAGGGACCGGTCCGCGTCCACGTCGCAACGAGTGGGAGGGACAGGCCGATCTGTTCTCAGTCGAGCCGGGCAGCTACGCGTTGGAGAGTCTGGCGAGCCTCGGCTGGCCGGCGGCTGATGAGTTCCCCGTCAACCATGCGGGCGCGCGCGTGCGGTCTGTGGTCAAGAAAGATCTGGTTTCGTCTGCGTCGCCGCTGATGGTGGCCGGGTTTTCCTCGATCGCCGAATTGGTCGATCTCATCGCAGCCTGGGATCGACAGCCCGATGCTGCCGAGGCGAGGGTGCTACTCGGCACGGAGCCGTTCACGTCGGCAAGATCGAGCTTCGCTTCGGCTGAGGTGATGTTCACCGATGAGGTCCGGCGGTACTGGCTCGAGGAGGAGGGTGTGTCCCTGAGGTTGTCGGCCAAGGTCCTTCAGGTGCTCAAAGCGCTCGATGAGGACCGGCTCGTGGTCCGGTTCGTCGATGGCCGCACGCGGCTGCACGCGAAGATCTATGTGGGTTCGGACGCGGCGACGGCCGGCTCGAGCAACTTCACCGACGCTGGCCTCGGCAGCCAGATCGAGGCGAACACGAGGTTTGACCGGCGGATCGACAGCCAGCGCTACCGGGACCTCGTCAAGGTGGCGGAGAACTATTGGAGTATCAGTCAGCCGTGGAGCGACCAGTTCCGTGAACTTCTGCTCGCCTTGCTCCGGTTCGTCCCTTGGCAGGAGGCGCTGGCGCGGGCGTGTTCTGACCTACTGGACGGGGCGTGGGCCGAGCGCTACCTGTCAGGAAGCGTTGAGGGCTCGCGGCTTTGGCCGTCGCAGGTATCGGGGATCGCGCAGGCTCTGTGGATCGTGGAGAACGTTGGCAGTGTGCTCGTAGCCGACGCCACCGGGTCCGGCAAGACGCGGATGGGAGCCCACCTTGTGCGCGCTGTGCGGGACCGGTTGTGGAACACCGGTCGGGTGAGGCGAGATCTGACTGTGCTGGTCTGTCCGCCGTCCGTGGAGCAAACCTGGTATCGCGAGGCGGTGTCTTGCGGTGTCTCGATCAACACGGTCTCACACGGCCTGCTGAGCCGGCAGTCGGGCGACGGACCCCGGGCGCAGGAACTGGCGGTCAGGGACGCGCAGATCCTCGCCGTCGACGAATGCCACAACTTCCTGAGCCCCGATGCAAACCGTACTCGCCAGGTTAGGGACAGTCTCGCCGAGCACGTCGTGCTGTGCACCGCCACGCCGATCAACCGAGGCCCCTCCGACCTTCTCCAGCTGGTCGGGCTCCTGGGGCCGGACAACTTCGAGGACGAGACGCTGGAGATACTGGAGCAGCTCGAACGACGACGCGGCCAGAACGTTGAGCTGTCGTCGCAGCAGCAGGAGCAGCTGCGCCGCGAGATCCAACGCTTCACTGTACGACGCACCAAGGCGTTGCTGAACTCTATGGTCGACGACGACCCTGACTCATACCGTCACCCGGAAACCGGGCGGATCTGTCGATACCCGCAGCACGACACCATGACCTATCCAACGGGGGAGAGCTCCGAGGATAAGGCGGCCGCGGGCAAGGTTCGTGAAGCATCGGCCGAGCTGGCCGGCTTGGCGTTGCTCGGCCGCCAGATCGCTGTCCCACCCGGGCTGGCCCATGAGTACACCGACGAGCGCTGGCTGGAGATCCGGCTCGCGTCGGGCCGCGGACTCGCCAACCACCATGTGCTGACCGCGATGCGGTCATCCAAGGCGGCCCTCATCGAGCACGTGGCCGGAACTGAGGAAGCCGTCCGCCAATGCTCGATCGAGGGCGCATTCAAGCCCAAGCCGACAGGCAACATGCTGGGAACCGTCACTCGGCTCGCCCGTGAGGGCCCCCCGGAGATACTCCTCAAGTGCGAAGTGCCGCAGTGGCTCACCGACGCCCAAGAATGGCGGGCAGCCTGCGAGCAAGAAGCAGAGCGATACCGGATGATCCTGAACGCTGGCCAGCGGTTGTCGACGGCACGCGAAAGGACTAAGGCCGACCTCCTCGCGCAGCTCGGCCGCAAACACCAACGAGTCATCGCGTTCGACCACCACCTCATTACGCTCGCGGCAATCGAACCGCTCATCGACGCAGGCGACACCAAAGTGATAGTTGCAACCGGCGTCAACAAGAAGAACCGCAAGGAGGTCGAGCGCGTCTTCGCCCCGGACAGTGGCGTTCCCGGGATCGCGCTGTGCTCCGATGCCATGAACGAAGGGCTCAACCTTCAGGGCGCCTCGGCAATCGTCCATCTCGACGTGCCGACAACTCTCCGAGTCGCTGAGCAGAGAGTTGGACGGGTCGACCGGATGGACAGCCCGCACGACTCGATCGAAGCCTGGTGGCCGCGCGACGGCGCATCATTCGCCACGAGATCGAATGAGCTCCTTGCGGTTCGGACACAGGAAAGCACGTCGCTGCTGGGTGCGAATCTCAAGGTGCCCGATCTCGCCGCTGGGAAAGACGACATCGTCGAGATAGAGCAGCACATCGCCGCAATGGAGGCGCCTCGCACCGAAGCCTGGGACGGCATCCGCGATGCACTCGATCCAGTGCGCCGCCTGGTCGAGGGGCCGAACGCGCTGATTTCGCGGCCGGTGTATGAGGAGCACCGGAACACCTCACATCGCGTGCTCGCACGGGTCAGCCCGGTCAGATCCACAGCGCCCTGGGCTTTCCTTGCCGTCACCGGCGTCGGACACGGCGCCCCCCGCTGGATCATGCTCGAGGGGAAGGACGCTCAACCGATCATCGGTCTTGAGAACGTCTCCGAGCCTCTGCGTGAGAAACTGGGCGACGACCCGCCAAGTCTTCCCTTCGATCCGACCTGTGACGAATGGCTGAACCTCTATCTCACAGCAGCCACGCGCCTCGAACGGCTGCTCCTTCCCCGCAGGATGCTGCGAGCACTCGAGCAAATGGGAGAAGTCACCGGGCACTGGGCAACCGACGCCGCGCGGCAAGGAGACCATGAGACCAGCGAACGTTGGAGAAGGATCGGCGCGATCGCCGCTCACAGCAGCGACGAGGCGCACCCCGACCCGCACCTCGTGGCCGAACAATGGCTCACACTCGTCCAGCCGCTGCTCGACGACGCCCGCCGCGTACGCCGGCGCTCACGCTACCTCCGTCTCAAGCACATCACGCCGAGACTGCGCGCAGAGCCATTTCCCATAGACCACGTCGAGGCAACGTTCACAGGCCTCCCGCTCGGGGCGCCGCTGACGAAACGTGTCACCGCCTGCATCCTAGGTGTCCCGGAGGCTGTTCCGCAGCACAGCTATGACAAAGGCTTGATTCTTCCCGACAGCGGCGCGTGAACGAACGCGCCAAAGCGGCCAGGAACGTGTTCGCCGCGCGCGCCATCGTCTGGACGTTTCTGGCCCTGGTGATCATCCTCGCTCCGTGTGGGAGCACTAGACAGCCGAGCGTGGTCACGGAGAACTGCTTCTGCTAGCCGCAGGTATCGGCTCCAACTTCCTCGCAGGTGCTCTGCCGGCCGGCGTTCAGGTCGGGGCGAATACTGACCCGAGTGACATCCGCTCCGAGGACCATGGCATTAGTCCGCCAAGGTCTTGATCAACGTATCCACAGCATCGCTGCATGGTCACCATGAGCTGATCCGCACTCCTGTTCGCCGACACCAGCGCCTTCTCCAGCCCGGGTCGGGAGGCAAGCCTGCCGGAGGCCGAGTCCACGAAGTCCTGCTCGTAGCCGCGCCCGAGGTTCTAGCCCGGACCGGCGCATGCCAGACGTACCCATCGACGAGACCGTTCCTGTCACCGTTGCAGTGCTCGATGGCTGTCTGGCTCGCTCCGCTGGCAGACAGATCTGTCGACCTCCACGAATGCCCCGGTGTTCGCACCACGGGATTCCCAAGTGCTTGGTGGGATGGCCCCTCGAGTTCGCTGCCTCGCTCAGAGGCTTCGGCCGCGAGCCTCCCGGCCGGATGCCTGCCCTCGCATGGCCAGGTGCTCAGCTTCGGCTTGCCGGGCCGTGCGGGCTGCGACCTTCCGTGCCTCGGCTGCACGGGCGCGCTCGATGCGGGCGAGGGCGTCGCGAGGGGTGAGGGCCTTCAGCGCATCGGCCTCGGTTCGGGCGTCGTGGGCGGCCATTGTCCAACGTCGAATTTCGCGGTCGGGGTTGACTCGTTCGTACCGCGCAGCTGCGCGGTGGATCTGCTCGATGCCGAACACGCGGGCCATAGCGACCAGTCTGTCTTCCCTTAGGGACAGAGGGTGGGCCGTGCCTGACGAAGCGAGGAGGTCAGCGACTCGGCCCCACTGTGCGGCCGTGCATTCGGCGGCCTCGGCGCGGGCAGTTAGCGCGGCAATTTCGTCTCGTACCCGCCCGGCCAGGCCGTCGTCGACGAGACCGCGGACCGCCTCCCTTGCACGGTCCGTGGCAACGGCGAGGCCGCGATCGGCGCGGTCGCGTTCCATCGCTGCGGTGAACTGTTCCCGGGCATCGGCATGGTTCTCGGCGACGACGTGCAGCAGGTTCTCCTGGCGGCCGCGGGTCATGCCGACGTAAACGGCCGCCGCGCTCGTCTGGTCGGTGAGCAGCGTGTGCGATGCCGTCACGGTCGTGCCCTGAACGCCGTAGGCGGTCGCCGCATAGGCAAGGTGCGCATGGTCCGCCACATAGTCGGCAGGGAGGCGGACGCTCGTGCTGCGCTTGCGTCCCGTGGCGGCCTCGCGCACCCACAGTGATCCGTCGGCGTCGACCTGCTGCACGGTCCAGGTCTGACGGTTCGCGACGCCGACCCGGGCGTCGTTGCGCCGGGTCTGGATCAGGTCGCCAGATCCGATGGCCAGGCCGTCGCTGCCCGTGACCGCGCGCGCGCAGTCGACGACGCCTTGCCCGACGCGGCGGGCGCGTACGCGCTCGTTGAGGGCGGTGGCTTCCTCGGTGGTCGCGACGGTGATCGCGTCGCCGTCGTGGGCTGTGCTGGCGATGTGCGTCTGGGCGTCTTCTGCGTCTGCGTGGATCCTTACGAGGCCGAGTGCGGTGAGCTGGTCGAACAGGGCGCCGGGGTCGCGTCCGTCCCGAATCGCGAGGGTCAGATCGGCGTAGGCGGGGTCGGCGAAGCGGTGCGCGCTAGTCATCTGCCAGGTGCGGCCGCGGAGCCGGGCGGCCATGTCGAGCACTCCCCCGCGGCCGACGGCGGGGAGCTGCGCGCGGTCGCCGACCAGCGCGACGGCCGCTCCCGACTCCGCGGCGAGGGTGAACAGGGCGAGCGCGGTGTCCTGGTCAAGCATCCCCGCCTCGTCGACGACGATCCGCTCCCCGTGGCTGAGCTGGGCGGTGGCGGGCGGGCCGTCGTAGGCGCGTCCGGTCTCGGGGTCGAGCCCGCCGCGGGCGAGGCGGGTCCAGACGCCGTCGTCGTTCCACCGCCAGCCATGTGCGTGCACGAGCGCCGCAACCGAGTCGGCGGCAACGCCGAGTTCCTCAGCCGCGACCTTTGCCGCCTTCTTCGTCGGAGCGAGGACGCGCACCCGGCGTCCGTCGAGCCCGGAGGCGGCGATCGCGGCGGCGAGCATCGTCGTCTTCCCCGCACCGGCCGCGCCCTCGACGACGACGAGCCGATCTGTCGAGGCAACAGCCGCGGCCGCTTCGCGCTGGTCGGAATCGAGGCCGTCGGCCTGGACGAGGCCACCGATATCGAGGCGCTCGGGCTCAACTTCGGCGACGCGGGCGGTCAGGAGGTCGCGAAGCCTCGTCTCGGCCTCGATCACGCGCACGCTCGTGAGGTGCGCGACGTGCTTCGGTGCGGGTGCGCCGGGCGGAAGGAGCGAGAGGCAGTCCCCCAGCGCAAGTCGGGTCGCGAGAGCGACGAACTCCCGCAGCTCCTCGCCGGTTGCGCGCACGCCATACTCGGTCACCAGGCCGGTGACGTGCTCGGTGACCGTGTGCGTGGTCCATGCGGAGGCGCCGGCGGCGCAACGGTCGAGGGCTCGGGATGCGACCTCCTCGATCGAGAGCTCATCGAGTGCAACCACCATGCGCGGTGCCGGCCGATTCAGCGTTGCGGGGTCGTATCCGGCCTGACGGAGTTCGGCGATCCACGCGGCCTCTTCAGCGAGGCTGGTCGGCTTCTTCGCGGGCCACCCGTGCGCCCACGCCTTCGCCTGCAACCGCGCCGTGACCACCGGCCCGGGTGTCTCGCCGGGGTGCGCGGCCTCCCATTCGGCGGTCAGGCGGGCGAGATTCCGCTCCACCTGGACGGCCCGCTCGCTCATCGCCGCGTTGAACGGCCGCAGCTCGGCGACCTCGCCGGTGACAGGATGCAGCGTCAGCCCGTGCCGGTCGAGCACCTCAGCGAGCCCGGGGTGGGCGGCGATCACAGCAGTGCCGAGCGCCCGGATTGCGCCCTGCTGCGCGAACAGCGCCGCCGTGTCGAGGGCACGCCAGGCCCCGGCCGCGCGCACACGGGCGCCGATCTGGAGATGGATGTGCCGGTGCGGATCCCCGGCGCGGCTCGTGCGGTGCACGACGGCGACAGTATGCAGTTCCTCGACGGGGACCACCTCCTGCGCCCCGCGCGGCCCGACCCGTGTCACCGAATGCCGGGCAAGCCACCGGCGGATCTCCGCAGCGGCATCCTGCTGCGCGGCATCGAGCGCGGCCGATACCTCGGGGTGCAGGGCCGCGGCGATGGAGAGGGACTTCGGCGCGTTGACCACCATCTCCGCGAAGCGCGGCGATCCCCCACGGCCGTCGCCCGCCCGGCGTGGGATACCCAGCCGTTCCCCGGTGATCGGGTGCGCCCAGTCGACCCATCCGGCGTACGCCTCCGGGGCAAGGTCATGGACGGCCACGATCTCGCCGTCGCGGTCGAGCTGGACGAACTCGGCAACGCTCCCCTCGCCGAGATAGTAGTCATCGGCGCGCGAGCGATCGGACTCGACATACCGGCGCGCGGCCGCACCCTCCCCGCGGAACAGCGTCACACCGCCCTTCACGCCCGCCTCCCTCACCTCTGTGAGAGACAGGTGCGCAGCACCTACCCGCGGTAGCATGCGTCCATTCAATTGCTGATGTGATGTCTCGGGACATGCCGGACAGTTCTGCATCAGGACATCTCGGACACTTCATGTCTCAAGACATCGTGGACACTTCGGGGCGGGCTGCGCGGTTGTAGCGGACGTAGCCGACGTGTTTCATGCCAGGTTCGGGGAGCGGGTGCTCGCCAACGAGTTCCCCGGTGCGTGTGCTCCAGAACGTCACCGTCGCCTTGTCTACGAGGATATGGAGTTCTTCGCCGACGTGTTCCTTGCCGATCCCGTAGACGACGTTGCGGACGCTCACGCGGCCGTCCGTGCGAACGGTGCGGCGGTATTCGCCGTCGGGTTGCTGGTCTGTCGAGCGGAGCGCTTCGGTGATGTTCCTGGGTCGCTTGGCTCCTGCGCCGGGGGGTCTGCCGTTGCTGACGTGTTTGACGCCTGGCGCGGGCCAAGGGTGTTCGAGGAGGAGGTCGCCGGTGTTGTCGCAGATCTTCACGCCCTCGGCGGGTGTGGCGATGTAGATGGTGTGCCCGGCGAGTTCGCGGGCGATCTGATAGGAGACGCCCTTGATCTCGATCGCGCCGCTGGCCTTCACCCGACGCGGGCGCAGACCCTCCAGCGGCGTGCCGGGAGCAGCGGTGGCGGGGTCGAAAATGATCGACTTCGGGATGTCCTGCAGGGGACGGGGCGGTTCGGCGACCTCGGTCGCATCCCATGCGGCCTGCGGGGTCAGCCGGCCGGGCAAGCCTTGATGTGGGCGTTCGGTGTTGTAGATGAGGTCGAACCGGTCGACCTGCTCCTGGAGCTCGGTGACGGTGGCTGCGAGGGGTTGCTTGTCGAGCCAGCGGAACAGGGTCTGATGGAACCGTTCGTTCTTGCCTTGCGTGGTCGGCTTGCCCGGCTTCCCTGTGATCGCTGCGACGCCGAGCGAGGTGACGTAGGCGGTGAGCTGTCCTTCCCACCCGCGTCGGGAGGTGTTGAGCGCGGAACCGTTGTCGGTCAGGAGGCGCTGCGGCACCCCGTGGGCGGCGATGCCCTTCCGGACGACGGCGATCGCGTCGGCGCTGGTCTCCCCGGTGGCGACGTGAGAGGCGACGGCGAGGCGGGAGTGGTCGTCTTCGAGCTGGAAGATCACGCACTTGCGGCCTCCTGCGAGAACGTACTCGGTGGCGTCGAGCTGCCAGCATGCGTTCGGGGCCGGATACACGAAGCGGCGATACGACGAACGCGGCTTCTTCCTCGGTTCCTTCCGGGCAACGCCAGCGTTGCGGAAGATGCGCGCCAGCGACGCGACCGAGGGGGCGGGCAAGCCCAGGGCCACCATCTTGTCGTGGACGCTGATCGGGCCGTGATCCAGCCCGGAGGATTCCAGCGCGGCACGCACCTGGACCGCCTGCTGTTTCACGTCATCAGCGATGGTACGGGGGCTGGTCTTCGGACGCTTGGACTTCGGCGCGAGAACGGCCGCTTGCCCCTCCTGTTTGGCGCGGTCGCGGAGCGCGTAGAACGTGCTCCTTGCGATGTCATGCTCAGCGCAGAACGTCGTGACCGTGCCCCTGGGGGCGTCATCGGGCCAGCGCGCGATCGCGAGTCGGATGCGGGGGTCTACTGGTGGATTCGGTTTCGGGCACTCGGTCTATTCGACCGCAGAAGTGTCCACACCACAGACCCCAGAACAGTCCGGGATGTGTTGATACCCGAGTGTCCGAGATCTCCTGAGACATAACACATTCAATTGCTGACAGAGCACGTGTCGAGCCAGAGGGCTGTTAGCTCCAGGTGGCGCTTGACGGGCTCCAGGTGCCGGCGCGTGGAACCAGTGAGAACAGGGTCGGCGAATATCGAGAGCGCTGCGAGGAGTTCTTCGAACTGTTCAGGCAGTTCGCCGTCGCGGCCGACACGGGTGCGCCAGGCCCGCCACTTCGGCTGCGCGATGGCTGGCACGCGCCCCAGCGCGTGTGCGTGTGGTTCCACCGTTGCGCTGCGATAGGCGCCAACCGTCTCGAGCGACTGTCGGAGTTCAGCTCCGTTGATCTCGTGCCGGCCGCTTAGCGTGTACACGTCTGCCAAGTCGCCAGCGGGCGTTGGCTTCACCGCGCTCGATCGCGGTCACGATCTTCTCCGCGAGCACCATCGTGATCGCATACGCGAGCATCGTCACCGCTGGCCGCCCGAGTGGCACTAGCAGTCCCAGCGAGGAGGCCGAGCCATGCGCAATGACACGCCCGCCCTGCGACACCGGCGAGCGGTTGAAGCCGCGCGTCGGGGCTCCGATCGACCGACCTCAAGCGGGTGCTCTATGACCATTCGGGTGGACGACGAGAACGAATATGCGGTGTTCTTCGTGACGGTCTAGGACGGGGAAGGCTACACAATGCACGTCGTCAACGTGGCTGGAGTCGACCTGCCTGGCGCAAGAAGTGGACTTTTAGTCGGACCCATGTCGTACGGTCGGTTCATGACCGAGACCAGCACCATCGTGCCGAATGCAATCGAGATCCTGCTCAAATCCAAAGAAACCCCCGATCCAGCGCGCGAGATTCTCGAGGAAGCAAAGGCCAAGACCTACGATGATCAGTGTCGCGCACTCGACTTCTTGCTGCCGAGATACCCGCGAGAGTCGATCGAGACGTTCAGCGAGGAGGACCGACGCGTACTTGCTGCCGGCGGCGCGGCCGCAAAGCACCACCTACGCAAGGCCTAGACATAAGAAAGGCCCGCAGCTGATCTGCGCGAACGGTTACGACGAGATCTGCTGCACGCTCGGGGAAATCGTTGGTCCCACGCCTCAGAGAGGCGCCGGCCAGCATAGCCAGGCGACGCCATCGCCTTGTCCGCCATCTCCTGGTCAGCTTCTGGCCCCTGGGCCGCCTCGCCATCAACGCCCAGCGGTCGGCAGAAGACAAAAGAGGCCCGGCGTGCGGCCTTCTGCGAAGATGGCTTGCATGACTGCTGTGCGCGAACCGACCCGTGAGCTTCGACGATTGGCTACTCGGATCGATTTTGCCTTGAAGCAGTTCCTCTCCGAGCGCGGCACTTGGGATCTCACCACCAAGTTCGAAGCGCCCCGTCATGGCTGGACGCTGAGCAATCTTGCACTCCGCCATTCCCAGTCAACCCTCACGCTCGCGAAGACCGATATGGTGCTGGCTCCGACAGCCTGGGTCACTGCGCGTGCTGCTGTCGAAACAGCTGCTCGTTGCCTATGGCTACTTCAACCTGAGGACGAGTGGGAGCGCGAGGCGCGATGGATCGCGCTCCTGCATGAGGGGGCTCGGATCAAGCGGAAAGAGACCGAGGGCTTTCCGCATATCGTCGCTCAGGCCAAAGCAATCGAGGATTTTGCAAATGCGGTCACCGCAGAGCTCCCCGATGGTGTATCCGTCCCGAAAAGAGTTGACACGATACAGGAAATTCTTGCTGCGGAAGGCGAAGGACTCCCACGGTTCTATGTCATGGCGTCTCAGTACACCCACGCGGCGGAACTTGGCACCAGGTCTTATCGAACCAATCTCGGTACGAAAGCCGTCTACGGAGACTTAGTCGACGCGAAGGACTGGTTGGAGCCGCTATGGATCGCGTACCTGTCTTTCCGTGTAACCGCCATGCGTTTGATCTATCTCAAAGGTGAGGATCTCACCGAGATCCTTGAGCTTGCAGATCGCCAAGTTGCTGAAGCGCGCGACGCCTTTGTGGCTTCACTCCAAGCAAAGGAGCCCGTATAGCGCGATGGTGGTGCGAGTTGTACAGCCAGTCTCCGACTGATCATCATCACTCGCACGTAGCCGACGTGATCTTGAACT
Source organism: Sinomonas albida (assembly GCF_004919045.1). Taxonomy (GTDB): domain Bacteria; phylum Actinomycetota; class Actinomycetes; order Actinomycetales; family Micrococcaceae; genus Sinomonas; species Sinomonas albida. Next base: position 7,555 of record NZ_SWDW01000004.1, on the reverse strand, counting down.
GGTTGGCCATCCCCGACGTATCCGTCAGCGTGATCACGGCCTCATCACCGGGTTTCAGGGCAGCGGTCAAGTCGTCAGCTCGGCCGACCGAGACGCCGTTCTGGATCGCGGACGCTTCAACATACACGCCGCCCGGACATGCCTTCGTCACAGTGAGGTAGAACATCGTGCATGGCAAGCTGCCGGTGCAGTGGAAGTTCCCGTCCTTGCGGTAGATACCTGATGCGATCGGCACGAATCCTTGCGCCGTCATCTGGTCTTGCGCCTGTGAGTCGTTGAATGCTTTGGCGAACGCGCTCTCGGATGCGTAGATCCGCCGGTTATCCTGGGCGACCTGCGCCCAGAAGGCATCGCTGGCAGCCTTTGATCGACTGGCCGCGGCGGACGCTGATGCACTCGCACTGGCACTCACACTGTCGGCTGCGGACTGCGCTTGAGACTGAGCGATGGCGATCGACGCCCAAATTGTGCAGGTCGCGATCACCGCCACGACGACGGCTGAGACTCCAATGATCCAAACCCAGCGACGTCGTTTCGGCGCGACGGGACGGTCTTCGTCCATGTGCTTCTCCCCATTTCATGCTGACATCTCCGTCAGCCGTCTGGCCTTGACTCGCCTCGAGCCGGCCACTTGGAGACTATCGCGGCATGCCGACAATCGACGTGTACAACTCGATGGGGGAACTAGGCTATGGGCTGCTGGTAGTTGCCATGTCCGAGCGAGTCCCCCAAAGGCGGGGCGTCATGGGTCTTTTCGGTCGTTCGGCGACCTCGATGCAGCTGGAAATGATGACACTGGGTGTGCCTGAGTAGCTGGCCAGTATGTTGGCAGCCGCAGCCAAGATGGACGGTTCAGGCCTCCCACCAGCGTGCGCTCGAGCGGCGCAAAACCGGCTGAACGAGGGCACGAACTATGCACTCATCGAAGAGGGCATTCGTAAGCTCCACTGATAGGTCAGAAGACCGGATGAACTTGGTCGAAGCGGTGTGCTGGACCGTGGTCGATAGGACCGCCAACGAAATCTTCGCGCAAGAGTAAGCCGCGCAATTGATGCCTGTTGGCCAGTTGGGTCTCGATCCGAGCGACGTGCTAGCTAGTTTCCGCCAACATGGGGTATCTGGCAGAGCGTGGTCAACGCTACTGGACAGCTCCGTACGATCACTATCTCAACTACGTTCCTGAGGGAAATTTCAAAGATCAAGCACCACCGCGCGCGCCGCGTCTTTCGCGTCCTGTTTCGGCTCGTCGCCGCCCTGGTCCCGCTCAGCCTCTTTGCCACGAGCTCCCTCAACTGACTTCACGTCGAGCGCACGTCGTACATGTTCCAAGCGCGCGAACCGATCGTCTACCAGTGGGTGGGCATGGATCACATCAGCCGGTTCGTCGTGGCAGCAGCGCTCGTGCATGAGGACGATCGGCTCGGCACGCGTGTCGGTGCCTTCGACTGGGATGCGTTCTGGGCGCGGGCTCAGGCGTACAGTGCAGGCCGGCCTGATCCCTCTGGCTCGACGATCCCTCAGCAACTCGTCAAGAACATCTTCCTCTGGCCAAACCGAGACTGGGTGCGGAACGGTATCGAAGCCGGCCTATCGCAAGAAGTCGACTTCTTGGTGCCGAAGAAACGGATGATGGAGCTGTACCTCAACTACGCGCAGTTGGGGCCAAAACTCTTCGGGATCTAAGCAGCGAGCTGGTACTGCTCCGACACGCCGCCGTATGCCATGACGCAGTACCAGGCCGATCAGCTCATGGGTGTCCTGCCCGACCCGGATAAGGTGAAGCGGGCATCTGGAGGTGGACTCGATCTCGGGCCAGGTGCAGACAAGTACGCGGTCGACCTGATCAACGGCGCGGCCCCACGTATGGCTTCCAAGGCAGCTCGACAACCATGGCGACTGGCACACGGCCGTGGCCACCATCGGCATCACGGACACCGCCTCGGCGCACGCTGACACGCAGAACAGCCCTGACGCGTGCGCATCCATGCCGCAAGCTGTAGCTGACCGCCTCGCGGGCGATGGCGCCAAGTAGCGCTCTCCCAAAGACGGAGAGGGCCGTGCAGTAGGGGGCGCGGCCCTCTCCTTTTGCCTGTCAGCTACAGGCACCGCGTGGCGGTCGTTCGGCTGGATTGTCGGCGCCGCAGGTAGAGTCTTGAATCGAGCAATCAGACGCTGATGGGGAGGACCGTTGAGCAAGTCACTACTGGAGATGCTGCCTGGCATCGTGGCTGAGGGGAAGCGCCGTGCCTCCCAGTACCTCGAGCAGCTTGAGGGCCGCAATCGTGTCACCCTTCAGACTCGTGAGCTGGTGATACCCAGCAAAAGCGTCACTGAAGAGGACCTCTTCCGGCACCTGCGTCGTGACGAAGCGGACGGTGATCAGCCAAACCAACTGATATATGGCGACAACCTGCTCGCGATGGCAGCACTTCTCGCTGGCGATGATGAGCGTCCGTCGATGCGCAATCAGGTCGACCTGATCTATATCGACCCGCCCTTTGACTCCAAGGCGGATTACCGGACAAAGATCACGCTGCCAGGCACAACGATTGACCAGAAGCCGACTGTACTGGAGCAGTTTGCCTACTCTGATACTTGGTCGGACGGTACCGCTTCCTATCTAGCGATGATGGTGCCGCGCCTGGTGCTTATGAGAGAGCTAATGGCGGAGAGTGGCTCGATCTTCGTCCACATCGACTATCACGTTGGTCACTACGTCAAACTTCTGCTCGACGAGACATTTGGCCGTGACCAATTCAGGAACGAGATCGTCTGGAAGCGGCGCACGGGAGCCGCTAGCTCGAACAACGCCTTTGGCGTCCAGACCGATTCGATTTTTTGGTACTCCAAAACCGACGGATTCCGTTTCACCCCTCAATATCGTCGCGATGTCTCCCGAGAGGAGATCGAGGCGAAATTCAATCTAGTAGAGCCCGATGGTCGCCGCTATCTTAGTGACAACCTTGGCAATCCGGCCGATCGACCAAATTTGAAGTACGTATACAAAGGTCACCAGCCGCCCAAGAATGGTTGGGCCGTCAGCGAAGCCGTAATGGCACAGATGGACGCCGAGGGGCGGTTGATCTTTCCCAAAAAAGAAGGCGGCAGGATTCGTCGCAAGACGTATCTCGATGATTGGAAAGGCTATCCCGTTCAGAACTTGTGGGATGATGTATCGCCGGTTCAATCTCAGGCAAACGAACGGTTAGACTATGCGACTCAGAAGCCTGAGCGGCTGCTCGCAAGAATAATAGAGTCATGCGCGCCCGAAGGGGGCTTGGTTGCAGACTTCTTCGTCGGCTCGGGTACAACCGCCGCCGTCGCGGAGAAGCTTGGCCGGCGATGGGTGGCTACTGATCTTGGAAAGCCGTCGATCATGGTCACTCGCAAGCGACTCATCGACCAAGATGCTCAGCCCTTCGTCTACGAAGCGATCGGTGACTACCAGGTTGAGCAGGCCAAGTCGGTGCTCGGGCGAAAGTTCAGGGTTGGCCAGCTTGCTCAGGTGGTCCTGCGACTCTTCGGTGCGGTGCCGCTGCCTCCAGAGATCAGCCAAGGCGGAGCACTCGGCCGCATTCCTGATGAGAAGGCGCTCGTCATCGCCACAAGCCCTAACGCGCTCGTTACCGGGTCGACGCTTCGTCGAGCGCAACAAGCCCGGCTATCCGTCATGGGCGGCTTCGACAAGGTGTACGTACTCGGCTGGAACTTTGCCGACTCGATCGGACATGACATCGATGCGCTGAACGACGACCACCTTGAGGTCCGCGTGATCCCACCCGATTTGCTCGACCGAATCAGCAAGAACAGTTCGGTCGACAAACTGGCCGACGACGTTCGATTCTCAACGCTTCAGTACCTTAGTGCCAGCGTCGTCAGTCGGATTCCCTCGGGCGCTGATGAAACACTTACCGTGAACCTCAACAACTATGTGCTCTTGTCGCCTGATTCGATTAACTTGGACGAGAAGAACCGCGAGCTCCTCCTCGATGTCATGAATCGAGAGCCGCTCGCGCTCCTCGAATACTGGGCCATCGACCCCGACTATGACGGTCAGGTCTTCCGGTCTGTCTGGCAAGATTACCGGGGCAACACTGACAATGATGGTGACGAGCTGCGGGTCATCACCAAGGCTGAGGTGACAGTGCCAATAAAGCCGGCAGCTCGGCGCGTCTGTGTTCGCGCCGTCGATGTGTTCGGCTTCGAGTCGGAGGTCATCATCGAGAGCGTGGAGGTGAACTCATGACATCCGGATTGAGCACCTTTCCACTTGCCGCGGGTCTCCAGAAAGTAATCGGGGATCAGGTCGCGGACATCGTCAAGGGACAGCCGACTGCTCTGATGGATGAGGTCACGCCCATCACCGCCGAGCTGCTGAAGTTCTGGTTCCAAGACGACTATGTGCGCCTCCGCACCGCGAACTTCCACGATGGCCAGCGCGAGGCGATCCTGCACATCATCTACGCGCATGAAGTCCTCAAAGCGCCCAACCTCGAATCGCTCTACCGAGAGATCGCGACTGAAGCGCTACTGGATGGCGATGTGCTCGGTGAGGTGACGCGGAGCGCTCACAACCACCCCAAGTACGCAGCCAAGATGGCGACCGGCACCGGCAAGACGTGGGTGCTCAACGCTCTGCTGGTCTGGCAGTACCTCAATCACCGTGAGTACCCAGAAGACGAGCGGTTCACCTCGAACTTCCTGGTCGTCGCGCCCGGGCTTATTGTCTACGACCGGCTTCTTGACTCGTTCCTTGGTAAGGAGCGCGAGGGCGAACGCGACTTTGAGACGTCGGACATCTTCACCAATCAAGACATCTTTGTGCCTGACAACTACCGAGATGCCGTCTTCGGATTCGTCCAGTCATCAGTGGTGACCAAGGGCGAGATCGGTTCGAAGGTGACCGGCAGCGGCGTCATCGCGGTCGCAAACTGGCACGTCCTGGCCGGCGTAGAAGACCCTGACTTTGTACCCGACACCGATTCGCCTGGGGCCGACATAGACGCGAAGGCAGCTGTCGAGAGCTTCTTCCCGATCCGACCTGGCAAGACGGCCGGGAACAGCCTGAGCGCTCTCGATAACAAGTTCACCCGTGGTGGGCCACTCCTTTGGCTCAAGGATCTGCCGTCGCTGATGGTGTTCAACGACGAGGCGCACCACATCCACACGGTCAAGAAGGGCGATCAGGTCGACGAGGTTGAGTGGCAGAAAAGCCTCTCCGACATCGCGTCGACCAAGGGTCAAAAGTTTATCCAAGTCGACTTCTCAGCGACGCCCTTCAATGAGAGCGGATCAGGCGCGAAGAAGAGCAGGCGCTGGTTCCCCCATATCGTCGTCGACTTCGACCTGAACCAGGCCATGTCATTAGGTCTCGTGAAGAATCTGGCACTCGACAAGCGCAAGGAGATCGCGAGCCTGCCGCTCGATTTCAACGCCGATCGCGACGGCAGAGGCAAGGTCATCGGGCTCTCGTCAGGGCAGCGGGTCATGATCCGGGCCGGGCTGACCAAGTTGGGGATGCTCGAGCAAGAGTTCTCGTCGGTCGATCCGGACAAGCACCCCAAGCTCCTCATCGTCTGTGAGGAGACCGCCGTCACGCGGTTCGTCGAGGAGTTCCTACACGCCGAAGGCCTCCCAGCCGAAGATGTCCTAGTAGTCGATTCCGACCGCAAGGGCGAGATGACGGCTGCGGAGTGGGATGTCGCTCGCGAACGGCTCTTCGACGTCGACCGGCATAAGTCTCCCAGGGTGATTGTTAGCGTCCTCATGCTGCGGGAAGGCTTCGATGTCAACAACATCGCCGTGATCGTTCCTCTACGGGCCAGCACATCGGGCATCTTGCTCGAACAGACGATCGGACGCGGTCTACGCCTGATGTGGCGCGGCGACGAGCAAATCGACGAGATGAAGCGCGAGAACCGGCGTCGCATCGCTCAGCGCCTGGAACCACAGAACTACTTCGACGTGCTCTTCGTCGTTGAACACCCGGCATTCTCGCAGTTCTACGACTCCCTAATGGCCGCTGGTCTCGCCAGCGCCATCGGTGACCAGCTGGATCGACCGACATCGGCTACGGGTGACCTTGAGATCGTGAACCTCAAAGCCGGGTACGAGGAGTTCGACTTCCACGTCCCGATGATGGTGCGGGACCGGGAGGAAGAGCTCAAGGCTCCCCTGGTCGACCCCTTCTTGCTTCCGCGCTCGCGCTTCCCCTTCAGCGAAGCCAAGAAGGTTGTCGGCTCCGGGGATCGGTTCGTCTCTGAGGATGCTCAGACCAAGACGCAGTTCGGGGATTACCGGGTCAACGGTGGCGTGATGACGGCTACCGGTTACAACGACTTCCTCAGCAGGGTGACCGTGCGCATCACCGAGGCGCTTGGTGGACGCCGCGCAGAGGTTACTAGAAGCTCTAAGAAGTACAGCGAGCTGGCGGCATTCCCGCTGCTCCAGATGTACCGTCCTCAGCTCCTCGGCTGGATCGACACGTACGTCCGACATCGCTTCTTCAATATGGAGATCGACCCGCTTGAGGACGAGAACTGGCGCGTCCTGCTGTGGGACCAAATAACCAATGAGCTGGCAGGCAACTTCGCGTCGGCACTCGTCGCCGCGCTTCAGAATGAAACCGTCTCCATCGCCGAGGTGAACCATCGCAGACTGTCGGAAGTCACCTCGCTCAGCGTCAGGGCATCATCGTGCGTCGAGATGACCAAGTGCATCTATCCGAAGCTCCCGATCCCGACCCACGCCGGAGGCCTCGAGCGCAAATTCCTAGAGTGGATCGACAAGGACACCTTGGTTGAGGCCGTCTGCAAGGTCAGCGAGTACAAGCACACCTTCGTCCAGCGGCCCTATCTGAAGGCTGACGGGATGCCCGCGCGCTACTCCCCTGACTTCTTGGTACGCACCGAGAGCATGATCTACGTCGTCGAGACAAAGGCAGACTTTGCGATGTCCGACATCAACGTGCAACGGAAACAGGCTGCTGCAGTCGCCTGGTGCGAGCAGATCAATGAGCTGGAGCCGGACCAGCGCAGTCATCGACGGTGGGCTTACGTTCTGCTCGCTGAGCAGGCCGTAAAGGGGTCTATCGCTGCCAACGAGCGCGCGAGCGACCTATTGGATCGGAGCCGTCTGCGTACTACAGAGGAAGAAGAGGGCGAGCAGCAGATCTGGTGACTGCCGACACCGAGGCCATCAGAGATTCAACGAGGGGAGAAATCGATGGGCATCCGTATCTATGACGCTGAATTTGGAATCGCCAACGGGTCCGACCACGAGGCCTTGGCAAAGTTCTGGTGGAAAGACGATCTGACACTGGTCGGATCGACATGGACGAAAACCGAAGCGTACACGTACGTCGTGTCCAAGCCAGAGGGCTGGGTCTACGTCAGCGAGAACGGCAGCAAGGTGACCGTCTGGGGATGGGTGAACCGCCCCGGCGTGTCCGGAGACTTTCTAGTTTGAGGATCCGACGATTGCCGGGTCCGGTTGTCGAGTGTAGTAGGCGGCCTCCATCTCCGCCGGTGGGATGTCTCCGCAGTACCCGTAGAGG